>NZ_JMLI01000001.1:0-9607 GCF_000686685.1 Curtobacterium sp. UNCCL17
CCCGCCGCGAGCTCCGGATGCATGTAGGGCGCGACGATCGCGGCGATGCCGGCGGCCGCGACGAGGGCCGCCGCGGTGACGAGCTGCTGCTGCGTGCGGCGTCTCACTGGGGGTCCCCTTCCCGGGCGGCTGCTTCGGCGAGGATCTGCCGGACCCGGCGCCGGGACAGGCCCGATGCCTCCGCGGCGCCCTTCTGCCCAAGCACCTCGACGGCGGCCACGATCGTGGCATCCCGGTCCCGCCGAGCTTCCTTGTAGGTGTCGACGACGTCGCGCACGGTCTCCGCGACACCGGACATGGTGTGGCTCATCCCTGCCATCGTCACCAGATCCTCACCGTGAGGGGAGCGCCGGGCTCGACGGCACTGACCGTGAAGCCAGTCGGAGCCACCGGGCCGTCGGCGTCGTACGCGATGTGGAGCCAGCCTTGTGCCCAGAGCAGCACATCTTCGAGCGTGTGCACGTTGCGGGTGTGTTCGTGAACGAGCTCGCTGACATGCGCTCCCGACTGCAGCACCCATTCGCCCGTGCCGGGGAGCTGCTGCAGGCGCAGCCGCTCCCACGGGTCGACCCCGGCATCCTCGACGGCGTTGACCCGGTGGGACAGCAGGCCGCGGAACCGCACGCGGCCGCTGTGCAGGTCCGGGCTCATCCCGGCAGCCGGGATCTCCGCCGCGTCAGTGACGGGTCCTGTCCAAACGGAGACGCACGGCACGACGTCCCAGCCGTCGTTGCTGAGTTCCATCCCGGTCGCGAACCGGCACACCGGTGCGCCACGCTCGGCGATCGCGTCGACGATCCCCGCCACGGTCGACGCAGCCACGGACACCGGGAAGGGGGCCTCGGTGAGGATCCCCCGCGGGGCGTAGTGCATGACCTGCACCAGGGCGGGATCCGCGTCGTCGGCGAACACGCAGTAGTCCGCCGGCACTTCGTTGCGAGTCGGGGACCAGGTGGCTTCGTGTGCGGCGGTCAGGCCGTTCAACAGCACTGACGTTCCTGCCTCGAGCGAGCGGAGGTCCTCGAGCGTCACCGCGGCCGCTTCGACCTGGGCCTGCACGGTCACGACGCCGCTCCGTCCCGCTGGTCGATGGCCGCCCAGATGCCCGCCGTAAGGAGCGCCGCGGCGACGGCGACAAGGGCGCCGGCGTAGAGGTACCCGGACGGCGTCCAGGCGGCCTGCCATGCGCCGGCGGCCGCGTGTGCACCGATGAAGGCACGGCTGACTGCAGCGGCGAACAGCAGCGCGAACACCCACATGGCGACCCCGGCGGCGAATCCGATGGCGGTGTTCCGGCCAAGGAACCGTAGACGTCGTGGCCACGGGGACCGGGGCGGGTTCTGGTGCAGGGATCCGGTGCTCATGGTGTGCTCCTTCGCGGGATCGGTGTGTTGTCTGGCGGGTGGGTTAGAGGCCGTCGACGGGGCGCCAGACCTGGTCGTTGGGGGTGCCCCACACCTTCTGGATCTTCACGACGTCGCCGGCCTTGGGAGCGGCGATCATCATGTCGCCGCCGAGGCTGATGCCGACGTGCCAGGCGTCGTTGCCGCCCCAGAAGATGAGGTCGCCGGGCTGCGCTTCGGAGAGGGGGTGCATCTGCCCTCGAGCGACGCCGTTGCGCCACTGGGTGGTCGCGGAGTGGCCGGCGTCGATGTTGATGCCGATGCCGGCGTAGGCGACCTTCGTCAGTCCGGAGCAGTCCCATACGTTCGGGCCGGCTCCGCCGAGGACGTAGTCCTCGCCCAGCTGCTCCTTCGCGAACGCGATGACCTGGTTGATCTTCGCCGCGTGCGGCCCGGTCGCGGGCTGCTCACCCGCGGCGAGAACGTTCTTCGTCCCGCCGGCGGCACCCCCGGCCGCAGCCCCCGCGCCGGCGGTGCAGCTGGGGCCCTCGTTGGTCTGCGAGACCGTGGAGACGGTGACGCCGGACAGGGCGTTCAACATCTCGACCGCGTACGCCGACTTCGTCGCGTACGCATCGGGGAACGCCGACCCCTCGACCGCCTGCGCGGCCTCACCAGGGGCCATGCTGTCCCACCCGGGCACTTTCACCAGGCGCTCGTAGAACAGGTTGATCGCGTAGTCGATGTCCGTGACCTGCGCTTGCGTCCCCCAGCCCTGAGATGGCCGCATCTGGAACAGGCCGGCGGAGTCGCGGTCACCGCCGGAGAGGTTGTTGAGGGTGGACTCCGTCATCGCGGCCATCAGCGCGGTCTGCTGCGCGTGCCGGGTCAGGCCCCGCTCCTTGCCGATGGAGATGATCGCCGCGGCGTTCTTGACCTGGTCGCCGGAGTACGGGCCGACCTTCGCCGGCAGGGTGCCCTTCTGCACGGACACGGCGGTGCCGGACACGGTGCCGGCGGCACCGCAGGTGGCGGCCGCGGCCTGGTCGTCATCGCCCGCGCCGGTGATGATCGTGAACAGCAACACGACGATCATGACGACGCCGATGATCGGTGCCAGCGCGACCATCGCGAGCATCCCGCCCTTGCCCATGACCTACTCCTGCCCGCCGGCGTTGATGTAGGACGCCAGCCAGGGATCTGCCTTGGTGTCGCGGTGCAGGGTCACCGTGACGGGGCCGCCCGTCGACGCGGTGAACTGGAACGCCTGGTCCGTTGACGTCTGCTGGTCGCCGACGGGCTGGCCGTCGTCGTGGATGCCGGCGCAGGGTACGTTGCCCGGTCGCACGGCCGAGTACAGCTGCCACGCCTCCGGCGTCAGGTACGGGGTGAGGGAGCGCTGCCACGCGTTCTTCGTCTCGTCGGGCTGGCAGAACCGGTCGGCGACGGCGTGCGCGATTTCCTTCGACGTCGGGGCGGCCGAGCGCGTCGGGATCGGCGTCGACGTCGGGGCTGCTTCGCCCCCACGGTGGGGCAGGCGGGCAGCGATCACGATCACTGCCGCGGCGATCGCGAGCACGGCGATGGCGGCGAACGCGATCAGGAGTCGCTTGCGGGTCATGGGAGGTTCAGAGCCCCTTCGCGACCGCGGCGCCGGCGGCGAGCCAGGCGAGCTTGGTGGACTCCTGCAGGGCGTCGAAGTTGATGATCCGCGCCTTCAGCCCCGCGTCGTACGGGATCGTCAGGACGTCGCGGCCAAGGCCGGCGTCCTTGAAGCGGCGCACCTGCTCGGTCACCTTCTCGGGCTTCACATCGCTGGTCTCCACGCCGACGATCACGACGGCGTTCTCGGCGAGCTCGCGGTAGCGGCCGCCGGCGTTGACGAGCTGCTCGAGCAATAGCGCTGCGGACTCACACCACTTGTCGTCGGTGGTGGTCGGGACGACGAGCTGGTCCGTGCGGTCCAGGCCCGCGAGCCACATCGGGTCGGTCTCGTCGTTGCCGGAGTCGATGAGCACCAGGCGGTAGAACTTCGTCAACACCTTGTGCACCCGGTCCACGGTCTCGGCGCCGAACCGCTGCTCGGCCGCGAGGATGTCGGGCTTGGACTTCAGGACGTCGTACCGGTCACGGGTCTGGTGGTGCACGTACTCGGCCATGTCCGCGGACCGAGCCTCGGTACCCAGGAGCCGGTCGATCTCCGGCAGCAGGTCCAGCACGGACGCGTCGTGACGGGCGGCCTCGGTCGACCACCCGAGCGTGCCACGGGTCTGGTTGTTGTCCCACGCCACGGTTGCCGCACCGGAGTGCCGAGTCAGCACGGTCGACAGGCACACTGTGGCGAGGGTCTTTCCTGCCCCGCCCTTGCCGTTGGCGAGCATGATCGTGCGGGGGCCGACGTGGTGCTGGCTGACCAGGTGCACCTGCTCACGGTGCCGTCGCTCCGCGGCCGAGGGCGCCATACGGATGCCCGCCCGGGTCAGGAACCCGCGGAACCCGGTCGTCGCGGGTTCTTCCACCTGCTCCTGCGTGAGAAACGACTGCCGCGCCTCCCGACGCGTCGGCGGCACGTCCGCCGTTGCCGTGGCCGGGACCGCCTGGACGGACGCTGGTACTGCCGGCACCACGACGGGGGCAGTGCCCCCGGCGAGCGGGCTCTGCGGCGCCGCCGGCACGCTGGCCGCCGCCGCCGCCGCGGTGGTGGTGGTGGTGCCGGAGGCTTCCCACGGTGAGGGCACGGTGCTGCTGCCCTCGACGGGGCCGGTGACGGGTGCGATCGCGCCGTGGCCGTCGATGCTGAACAGGGTGTCCTGTCCGGTACCGCGGTCGTGGCTGCGCACCACCACGGCGTTGCCGAGCTGCGCTGCGACGTCGCGGAGCCAGTCCATCGCGTCCGGGTAGGCAGTGTCGCCGGTGAAGGCGACGTCACCGATGGTGAGGGCGCCCTGGTCGGCGACGAGGGTGTAGTCGACGTGCACGGTGCTGTTGGGCATGATCGGTCGTCCTGTCTCTTCGGTCGTTACTGCTGGTAGCGGTTGTCGGTGTCGTGGACGGCCATCTGGGTGGCGGTGCGGAGCATCTTGACGGGGATCCCGACGCGCTCGGAGATCTTCAGCAGCACCTTCCCGGCGCCGGGAGGGGCACCCTTGGCGCCCTTCTGCCGGCGGGAGCCGATCCAGTCCTTGGACTGGGAGAACGAGGCGACCATGCTGATCTCCTTCGGCGTCAACGGCCGCACCTTGTTCAGCTCGAGCAGGTCGTCGCGGCTGAGGCCCATCAGCAGCAGCAGGCCGGAGCGTTCGATGAAGCCCTTGGCCTTCTCCCGGTCGTACGCGTTCGGTAGCGAGAGCAGGTCCTTCGGCGAGTGGGTGATCTTCAGCTCCGCGGTGCCGACGCTGCGGTTCGTGCGGGAGAGGGAGTCGACGAGGTCGACCATCCCTTCGCAGGCGCGCAGCGGGTACCAGAACTCGTCCATCAGGGTCGTGTAGCCGCCCCAGGTGATCGCCGGCGTGTACTGCTGGCCCTCGTCGGCAGCTTCCTGCTGCTTGCGCTTCTCATGCTGCGCGAGCTCCCAGTGCGCGTCGATGGCGTCCATGCCGAGCGACCAGGTCGACAGCATCGCCGCGGAGAGCAGTTCGGTGTCGGACTCGTGGATCGAGGACGTGTCGAAGCAAAACCCGCCGGGATTGCCGGGGGTGAACTCCACCGAGTTCGTGCCGGAGAGCATCTGCCCCATCTCCCCGGTCATCAGCGACCGGAGGGTCTGTCCGAGCCGCTTGTACTCGACGTGGAACTCGTCCGCCGTGGTGGTGCCGGTCCGCTGCAGCACCAGGTCCGACGGGTGGTCGAAGACGCGGATCAGGTCCGCAGTCACCGGCACGTCGTTCGGGCCGGCGGCACGCAGGATGGTGTCCACCAGCGCCTCGAGCGCGGTCTTCTCGAAGTCCTTCACCGGCTCATCGCGGCCGCGGCTGATTCGCACGACCAGCTTCACCAGGTTGATCGTCTTCGCCCGCGCCAGGATCAGCAGTTCCTCGCCGACCTGTCCGCCGATCTGGCGGGCCGCGTAGCCGAGGGGGCCGGGCGAGAGCAGGTTCAGTTGGTGGCGGGCACGGGGACCCATCGAGAACACGGTTCCGCCGAGCTCTTCGATCCACGGCACGTGCTCACCCTTGATCGGGTCGAACACCGCTGGAGTGAGGCCACGGCCGACCTGGCCGCCGAGGAGCGTCTGCGCGGTGCTGGACTTGCCCAGCCCGTTCAACCCGAACAGCATCGCTGACGGGGAGGAGATCACGTTCGCCCGGTAGAGGGCGTCGTGGTCGGTGCAGACCGCCGAGTGGGTGTTCATGTCGCGACCGAGCGGGGACCCGTTGATCGGCCGGCCTGTGCCTGCCCCGAAGGGGTAGATCCCGCACACCTGCACGCTCGTTGCGAACCACCGTGGTGGCTGCGGGATCTGCTCCCACCCGCCACCGCCGGGGCCGAAGAACCCTGACGGGGTCAGTGTCTGCGTCTTCATCGATGCTCGTCTCATCATTCGGTCCGGTCGGTGACGGTCTGCATCGCGGTGGCGTACTCCCACGGCAGCACGCCCAGCGGAAGGGTGGAGTGGAACGCCGCGGAGGTGTCGGTTTCGATGAACCGGTACGAGATGTTCGTGCCGTTGAAGATCTGCTTCAGCTCCCCGATGGCGTTGTTCGTGCCGCGCTTGGTGGGGTCGAAGGTGACGGTGACCTCGATCGCGAACGCCGTCATCGCCGCACCGGTCATCAGGTCGACTTCGGTCTTCTGCGCCAGCTGCTCCCGGCGCTTCTCGATCTCGTTGTCTTCTCCGCGGATGCCGCTGCTGTTGCGCTTGGCGTTGCCGCGCATCTTCTTCGCGAGCTTGAACGCCTTCCCGGGATCCACGGGGCCGTAGAACACCGCGGCGCGCTTGCGGAGGAACTTCCCGTTCGGCTGGAACAACCGATTCATCAGGTCTTCCGTGATCAGCGCCTGCGGCGGGGCGACCATCATGGCCGTGATCGATGCGACCCCGTCGTGGTAGCAGATCCGCCGGGCGCTGTCGTCGAACTCGTCCGGACCCGCCTGGGTGACGCGCAGGTGGAACGGGTTGCCGGCGAGCTCGTCGGAGCCGTACTCACGGGCCCGCTCCGGCCGGTACGCGACCCGCACTGCACGGGCCAGTTCGCTGCTGGTGGCCACGACCGGGGAGCCGGCGCCGGCTTCGGCGAGCCCTTCCCGGTGGTAGGGCAGCTTCGCGGCGATATCGGCCGCTGCTTCCTCGACGTCGTCGGCGAGCTCGTTCACGTTCCACACCACGGAGGCGAACACCTCCACGTCCGCGTACGTGCCCGAGAGCGCCCGGGCGCCTTCCCGGAGCTGGCGTTGCGCGGCTTCCGGTGCGTTCGGGGAGACCTCGTTGTCGATCTTCTGCACGAGCGGTTCGATGGACTCCTGCGCGGAGTCGACCACGATCACGGCACCCTCGATCGCGGTGTCCTGCGACAGTGACGCGATCCACCCGCCGAACGAGGACACCTGCGAATCGATGCTGTCCTGCGGCAGCAGCGCGGTGCCATCGGGGTGGCAGGAGAACGTCGCGGACAGCAGCGGCTTCCGGGAGTTCTTCCGGTGGTGCAGGAGCACGTACTCCTCCCCCTCACCGTCGGTGCCGGCGATCTCCTCGAGGTCGGCGAGCATCCCGGGCAGCGCCGTCATCGACTCGGCGGGCAGCGTCGTGAACGGGCCTGTCTTGTACGTGTTCGAGCCGGCGCGGCCACGCTTGGCGTTGACGTGCCGGTCCCACAGCGTCGCCGCCGCGGTGCGGCCCGAGGTCGGGTCGCCCCACCGGACGATGAACACGGCGTTCAACGCGATGCCCGCGAGCGGGGCGAAGACCGCGGCGGCCCACCAGCCCACGCTCACGCAGACGACGCCGATCATGATGCCGCCGAGCAGCATCGCCCAGCCGAAGAATGTCAGCCCGCCGAGGGTGCCCTTCGTGGACGGCAACCAGTTCCCGAACCGGATGCGTTCCTTCTGCGCTGTCTCACTCACTGATCATTCCTTCCGCCGTGGACGGTGCATCGCCCGCGCCACTCGCGACGACCTGAGTGGCCGCCAATGAAGCCTTCGACCCGGACGACTGCCCCGAGTCCGGCGACGAACCGGCCGCGACCGACCCGCCCTCGCTCGCCCCGGCGCCGCTGCTCGCAGTCGCGGCGCCGGCGCTATTGCCGCTGTCCGCGGCCGCGCCCAAGGCGCTGTCCCCGCCGACCATCCCGGCCGCACCATCAGCACCGGACGATCCGGCGTCACTGCTGCCACCGCCCGCGACCGGGCTCGAGCTCCCGCCGCTGCCTGAGCCGCCGGAGGCCGCAACTTCGCCGCCTCCCGCAACACCGCCACCAGCACTGCCAGCACCGGCACCGGCACCTGCGCCGGCTGCGCCAGCACCCGATGCGCCCGCGGATGCGCCGCCCGTGGCCACGGCCGCGCCTGCGGCGACACCGGCCTGCACGACACCTGCGGCGACGCCCATCGCCATCGCCCCGCCGATCGCGGATCCGAGAGCGCCCGATGCCGGGACGAGCAGGCGCATGATCGCCGGTAGCGCGATCACGGCGAGGCCGATCAGCATGAGCCCGTAGATGACACCGCCGGCACCGTCCTGGCCGTTCTTCAACCGCCAGGCGAATGCGTAGATCGATGCGGCGAGGGGGCTGTAGATGATGAACGCGATGATCCAGGCAGTGATCTTCTCGAACGCCTGCTCACCCCGGCGGAGCACCGCGTACGCGGCGCTGACCTGCCAGAACGCGTTCAGCAGCAGCATCAGCGCCTGCCGGACGAACATGATCACCCACTGGATGCCCACGGCGAGCACGCCGATGAGGCCGAGGATCAGTGCCAGCCCTGGCGACGTCGTCGCGAACGCCGCGTCGACGTAGCCGGCCTTCGCGGAGATCCCGGAGACCTTGAGGATCCACTGCCCGTACGCATCCCCGCCCCAGACGAAGATCTGGATCGCCGCGGTCCCGAGCGTGATGACGGCCACGGCCTTGCCGAGGGCGGCCATCGCCTCTTGGAACGGCTCTCCGCGGTGGGAGTACATCACCCGTGCGCCGGCGACGACCAGGCCCAGGGTGAGCAGCATGATCGTAATCGGCAGCGTCGTGTCCTGGAACCAGGACGTGGCCTTGTTGTCGAGGTCCACCTTGAAGCTCGCCCCGACCCAGCTGGTCAGGAACTGCTTCATGATGTCGTCGTACGCGGCGAACATCGTCTCCGCGGCCTGCTTGAAGCCGTTCGACGCTGCGGATGAGACGGCGCCCTCGGTCCCCTTCTTCACCGCGCAGCCGACGAGGCTGGCTGCGCACAGCGCTGCATCTCCGGGGTTCATTGGTCAGCTCCTGTCCACGGGATGAAGTCGTTCTCGCTCGGATTGGTGAGGTTGCCGGTGAAGAGCTCGCCGTTGTCGAGGACCGAGATCTTCCAGTCGTCATCGGTCCAGACGAGGGAGGTGGGCATCCCGATGTAGCCCGTCGACGAGGACGGGTACGAGTACACGAGCGTCACCTCGGCGCGGTCCTTGGTGAACGCATCCACCGTGAAGCCCGCGGGGTTGATCCCCGCGGCGCGCGTGTCGGCCGCACCCGGCTGCTTCTCGCTCGTCTCGATGCTCTTCTGCTTGCCGGCAGAGTCGGCGATGTAGAACCCGAGTGCCGACGACACCGAGTGCTTACCGTCGTACTGGCTGTACGTGGCCGTCTGCGCTGCGAGGGCGGCTCCGAGGGGCGAGCGGGCGAAGCAGGCGTCGAACCCGTCGACTGTCTTCGTGGGGCCGACCGACTTCGACACCGGCCAGGTCAGTCCGGCCGCTCCGGTCTTCCAGGTGAGGTCAGATGGGACCTTCGGCGTCGACGACGCGTCGGCGACCTTCACGTTGCACGGACCGTCCGCCGCCGCGCTCGAGGTCGGAGCAGGCTTACTCGCGGTCCCTTGGTCGTCGGTGTTCGCGGGTGCGAACACGCCGAGCAGGGTGGAGATCAGCACGACGATGATGACCAGGACAATGACGACGATCGCGGCGATGCCTGCGGGCTTGGAGTTCCAGCCGCGCTTGAGCGCTGCGCCGAAGCCTCGACGGTTGGTGTTGCGGTTGGACGGTGCCATGACGGCCTCCCGGGGTTGGTGTCGGTTAGGCGCCGGGGATCTGCTTGCAGTTCGCCGACACAGACCCGAGGAAGATCGATGCC
>NZ_JMLI01000002.1:0-6795 GCF_000686685.1 Curtobacterium sp. UNCCL17
CTGTGTACGACCCGACCGACCCCGTGGGCCGGCTGTTGTTCAACGTGCTCGGCATGGTCGCTGAGTTCGAATCTGATCTGATCCGGGCCCGAACCCGAGAGGGCATGGCCACCGCGAAGGTCCGCGGCAAGCTCAAGGGTCGAAAGCCGAAGCTCTCCCCCGCGCAGGAACGTCACCTCGTCGCGCTGCACCGCGCCGGCGACCACTCGATCGCTGAGCTCGTCGAGTTGTTCGGCATCGGCCGAGCGACTGTGTACAGGGCGATCGATCGGCACCCCGTGTCTGAGGCACCGGATCTGGTCCTCCCGAGAGTCGAAGCATGATCGACCCGGGTACCGCGTCGATCGTCGGCCCGTCGATTGCCTCAGGGGTCGCGCTTGTCGTCGGCGTCGGTGCAGCCCTACTCAATCGGCGCACCGCTCTGGATGCGCAGCGGGTCGCCGACCGGGCAAAGGCCCTTGTGCGGATCGTACATATTGCACACCTCAACGGGCAGGGTGAGCAGGATCGGATTTTTAATCTGACTGAGGCGCGTCGACAACATGGACTGGGTCGAGATCCGGTGACGGGGACGACTCCCGACCCATACGCTCCGCTTCCCCGTGAAGCTCACAAGCTTTCGCGTGACGAATTGGCAGAAGGAGCCGCCCTCGTTGCCGCATATGGCTCCCGGGAAATCGATCGAGCATGGCGCGGGTGGGAACGATCGCTCGAGCAGATCGCTGCCGCTGAGCTCAGCGTGGAGGCTTCGTACTTTGAGGGCGGCATCGATATCAGTCCCGTTCCGTTCGCCACGGCGCTCGAGGAGGAGCGGCAGGTCCGCGACGAACTGGCTCTGCGGATCCAGCAGGTCCTTGCCCACGGTCGCGTGCGGCGAATTGGTCGGCGCGTCTAGAGGCTCGCGCGCGACGGCAGGCGCCTGAACCGGCATCAATTGGGCTGCCAGCCCCACGACTCAGCGCTACCTGCGCCGACGGCCGCCGCCGCCGTGCCCCATCACGCCTGTCCGGCCAGCGCTTGGAGGCGGGGCTGACTCTCGCTGCCGACGTCGGGAGAACGGTGCCATCAGGCCGCGGAACGCCCTCGATGTCGCGTTTTCCCTGTGGATAACTACACGGCTGTAACACTTTTTTGGCCGAGTTTTATCAGTGGGTTTGCGCTTCAGATCGGCTTGTTTACGCGGATCCACGGCGAAAGCGTATGGGATCACGACACGCGGGAGAGCCAGAACTTTTCCACACCCACCCTCAGGTGTGGGGGGTCACCGGTAGAATGAGAAGGTCCCCCTCTAGGGACATGAAACGACCTCCCGGAATCGACGTGTTAGAGCACGCCGGGGAGGCCGAATCAATTTTCAAATAAACACCGGAACAAGAATTGAGAACATGAAAACGATACTCGAAGTGTTGACCGGACTAGTCAACAGTACCGCCGCGGGGACTGGCATGTCCAACATGGGCCGTAATGGATCCACGTACGGGAAGGCTGCTGTGGTTCTCGCGTACGCGTGTCTCGTACACGAAGTTGCACCGGTGATGCTCGCAGTGTTGAACGCTGCGGGTCTGGCGTAGGCCTGCGTAGAACGGGCGGGACAACCACGGTTGTCCCGCCCGTTCTCGTGTACAGCCACCCGAACGCTGCGTTCGGTGACGCTGAACTCCTACCGGTCCTTCGCCTCCGTGCCGTACTGCTGTCCGTACTTCTCGCGGATCGCCTCTTCGACGACGTTGCGGATCGTCCCCTCGCCGCCGTCGACCGCTGCATCGATCAGGTCCTGCACGTCGAGCGCGAGACGGGTGCTGAACGGGACCGTCACCTCGCGCCGAGCGCGGCCTCGGCGCGGCGCCGGCGGAGTCGCATTCGGCGACGCCGGGGCTGGGGCCGGAACAGGAGTCGGAGCAGGCTCAGTCTGGCGGTAGTCGACCGGGTCGACGCGCTCGTCTGCGGCGGCTTGGGGTCGGCGTCGGGTCCTGAGGTCGCCGGGGCGCTCTGGCTTCTGGTCGGTCATCGGATCACCTGATCCACGATGGCCGTGTACGCGTCGAGCACTGGTGCACCCTTCCTGTAGTTGCCGTACCACTCACCCGTGAGGCGTACTTCCTGCACGATCGCTCGTTCTGGGACGAGGGGCACCAAGAGCATGCCTGTGTCGCGGAGTTCGTCGATGCTCGCCACGGCCGGCCGGGACATGATCGTCTCCCGTACTCCCCCGACGACGATGCCTGCTTCGGTCAAAGTCACGGGAGCACCGATGCGCTCTCGACTGTGTCGGAACTGCTGCACAGTCTTCCGGGCGCCGCTGAAGCCGTCCACACCGTCGTTCGTAGCGGTAGCGGCGTAGATGACGGTGTCGGCGGCGTTGAGGGCTGCCAGGGTCAAGGGGCCACCCTGGCGGTTGGGGCAGTCGATCACAACGAGATCAGCCTGCACGCCCTCGAGTGACATGCGAAGGCGGAGCTCGGCGTGGTCGGCCCGGTCAGCCTCGCGGTTCGATACGTTGCGCGCGCTCGGCAGAACACGGAGGTTCGGCGACCAGGCCGTAGACACTGCCAGGTCTTCAGCCCATCCCTCCGGTTCCTCGTTGCCGAGGATCGCACCAACGTGCAGCCCCTCCCCCGATGGTTCGACGTCAAGCCACTTCGTTGAAGCGGCCCGTGGATCCAAGTCGACAAGGAGTGTCCTGAGGCCTCGTTCTGCAGCGATCATCGCGATGGACACTGCGGTCGTCGTCTTCGACACCCCACCGGACTCGCTGTACACCATGACTGTCTGCATGCCAGAAAGCATGTCAGCATGCATGCTGTCTGTCAAGCAATCTTGCATGCTTGCATTCATGCATGAAAGAAAGAAGGAAAGCAACCATGCATGCTGGTCCTCACGCGGCTAGCTCGAGATCTCGGAGCTGCTGCAGGAGTCCGCGTCGCACGAACCGCATGGCCTCTTGGTGGTCGGCTCGGCCGTCGCTCGAGCACGGGTATCCCGGGTACGCCTCTGGGCCACCGTGGTCGTCGACGGATCGGAACATGACGACCTGGGCGGTGGGGGTGCGGTCGCGGCCGCGTCGGCCGGCCTTGCGGATCAGGTGGTTCTGCCACCATGCCCAGAGGTCTCGCTCGTCGACGTACTGCTGTTCCCGTCGCTGAAGGATCCCGTCGACGCCGAGCTGCTTGGCTACGTGTGTGCGGAAGTCCTGGAGTCGGCGTCGCCAGCCCGTGGGTGTGGCGATGGCGAGGGTCCAGCGGCGCATCCGTGCGAGTGCTGCCCGTGCTCGGCCGCGGGGGAGTCCTGCACGATCGGCGACGACATCGGGAGCGTGCTCGTCGGTGGTCAGGCTCTCGTAGACGCGGCGGGCTGTGGGTCCAAGTCCTGCGCGGGTAAAGACGTCGTGTCGTCCGGCGTCAAGTCGGTCCTGCAGAGCGTCGAGAAGGGTGACTCTCACGTCGAAGAGCTCGGCCGGGGGGCGGGCGGTCACATCGTGAAGTGGCCCGACATGTACGGAGGGTGTGGAAAACCGGTCTGTGAGCCGCCAGACGGCAGCATTGGGGCCATCTGCCTGGCGCCGGCGGGTGATCCATCCGGCGGCGTGGAGCCGGCGAAGTGAGCGGTCGACGGTGCTCGAGGGGATCCCGGTGGCGATCGCCACGGACCGGAGTGCGGCGCCGACGTCGCGGGAGCCTGAGCGCAGGGAGAGCCAGGCGAGGTAGGTCAGGACGGTGCTGTCGTGCAGGTCTGCCTCGGTGCGGCTCCAGCGGCCGGGGGAGGCGGTGAACGCCTGCAGCATGGCCTCGACGACGTCGACGATCCCAGTCAGCTGCGTCAGGTCTCGTTGTTCGCGTTCCTCGGGCGCGTACCGGTACAGCACCGCCCGCTCCTGCGCCTTTGCCCACTGCCGCTCGAGGCGCGCTGCAGCCTCGGCCGCGGTGCGGGGCTCGCGGCCGCCGGTGGGGCGGTTGCGGGTGCGGTAGTGCTCCATGCCGGGTGCGGTCTTCGCGGCGTGCTCGACGTCGGCGAGGGTCCACCCGGACACCGCGGCCGCGAGCAGGCACAGGTAGCCGGTGCGGGACGGGTCGCGGCCGCCGGCGACGGTTCCCATGTGCGCCTCACCCCACGCCGGCAGGGACCGGTGCACCCGGTGGCGGGCGTCGACGGGGCCGGTGGGGGAGGAGTCGGCAGGATCCACGGTGGGGCGGAGCTCACGGAACGCGGCCGTGACGCGGAGGAGATCGCCGGCGGTGACGGTCGGGGTGCGGAGCACGTCGACGTCGTCAGCGCCGGCCATCACCTCGGACGCGCCACCACGTGCGTGCGGGGTCAGCGGTGGGCGGACGGCGCCGGTGCGGTCGTTGCAGAGCAGCCCGTGGTCAAGAGACGGGAGCACGGCGCGTGCGGCGCCGGCGAGCTGCACCATCGTGGCCTTGTCGACGCCGGCGAGCGGCACCCAGACGTGGAACCCGCCCGTGGGGCTCGAGCGGCACACCACGTGCGGCACCTGTGCGTCGCGGAGGATCCGGACCAGCACGCCGAGGTCCTCGGCCGCCTGGTCGAAGTCCTCCGGGGTCTTCGCGTCGAGGTCGAACGCGGCGAACCAGAACCGTCCGTCAAGGTCGGTGAGATCGATCGTCCACGGCGTCGAGGGGGGAGTGTGCCCTGCAGTCGGGAACTTCGACGGGTAGCTGTTCGACCGGATCGTCCCGTCCGCCTCCGCGATCATGCGGTTCACGTACCGACGAGGCGCGATCGATCGCGTCAGATCCCAGGCGCTATCCGGAGAGGACACGCGGGCAGATTGATCTGTACCGGGCGCAGCAACGTGCGTTACGATGGCGACACCTCCTCCTCTCGGGGTGGCGGTACGACGAAGGCTCCCGGCTCCAACCGGGCTTCTTCTTCGGAACTCTCACAACCTGATCTGTTTGCCGACGTAGCAGGTTGTGAACATGACTTGGGGCTAGGCCCCGGACCCCCGCCTCGTGCGGGGGTTCTGTCGTTTAAGCGGCTGGGTCAGCGACCTCCTGGTGGTCGACTGCAGCGGTACCAAGGATCGGCAGCGCACCCCGCTCGTCCTCGAACTGACGACGCAGCTTTTCGAGGTAGAGCGAGAAGGACAGGTCGCCGGATGCTCGAGCGGCACGCTCGTAGGCGGCCGCGGTATCGGAAGCAAGAGCGAGTCCAGGACGGACAGTCTTCTGTCCGCGCGGGAGGCGATTGCGCTTCACACCTGCGTTAGATCCGGCCATAGACACGAGTCTGGTGTTAACGCCGTACTTAGGTCCGTCACTGCTCCCGGTGTGTCGGATTCCGGGGCTTCTCACCTCACGGGACGAGTTCTCGGCTGGGTGCCAGCCAGATAGCGCAAGAGTGGTCCTTGTGCAGACCGAGCGTTCCACCCTGGCGACCAACCCGCCCCAACCCAGCGGGACCGAGCGATCCATTAAGCCGCGCGCTGGTCGGGCATGGGTCTGGATCATCTTGGCCGGAGCGGTCGCGGTCGGAGTCATCAACGTGGTAGCCATCGCTCTCAGGGGATAGGTTGCGGAGCGGTCGGCACGGTTGCAAATTAGCAACACTGCTGTATCTTTGCAAGGAGGCGCGCAGACCCGACGCCTGCTAGCGTTTTTGAGTGGACCCAATGAGCGAAACCTCCGCACAAGCCCTGCACGGAGCGCTTGCCGCCGAGCTGCGGGCAGCGCAAGGCGTCGCGCATGTCAACGTGCGCGCATGGGCAGAACGCTCGTCGATCACCCACGACACGATCTACCGGATCCTCAACGGGAAGCGTCCGGTGACGGTCGTTGAGCTGGTCACGTTGTGCCGGGCAATCGACGACGATCCACTCGAGCTCTTGGGCCGTGCCGCCAAGCGCGCCGGCCTCGACCTGGTCGACGACGTTGACGAGGTCGTCCGTTCGGACAGGGCGCGGCTCGCACTCGAAGCTGCAGGGCTTTGGGGCAACCTCGATGAGTCGTACACGAAGGCACGTGCTGCGCTGAGCAAGACGGGGCACTTGCTGTCGCTGCGCGAGTGGCGAGCGTTCGTCGACGGCGCCGGCTCGCACTCATTGGTCGTCGCACTCGCTGACTTCCTCGAGGTGCCGGCGGACTACCTCCTGGGGCAGACACCCGAGGATGAGGCACAGCGGATCGACGCCCAGCTGGGGTTCGCGAAGTCGATGCGATCGTTCGGCGTCACACAGATCGCGGCTCGCTCGCTCGACGAGTTGGAGCCGGAGGAGATGGCGACGGTGGAGTCTGCGATCCGCGCGCTGATCGACAAAGAAGAGGGTCCCCGATCCTAGACAAGTGAGTGCTCTCTGAGGGGGAGTGCTGGACGGGAGACATGATGCTAGGACGCCGCAGGGGGCAAGCCGCCCACGAGCCGGTCGCGGCGATCGCTGCGGCCCTGGTGTGGAACACGCCTCTGCCCGAAGAAGCGTCCTTCGAGCACCTGTGTGCCGCTGTCTCCGATATCTACGGTCGGCGGCTTGTCTTCGCCGAGACCGACGCCCCGCTCCGGGCAACCACCGGCGTCTTGTTCGAGGCGAAGACCTTCACCGGGATCATCGTCGCGGCCCAGGACAGCGACTACTACAGCTTCCTGAGCCGCATGCACGAGCTCTGCCACCTGATCGTCCGGAGCGCCCCAGCGACGTGGTTCCCGCCAGGCACCACCCGGCCGCGGCAGCCGGATCCCGAGTCTCGGATGTTCCTCCGCCTGTGCCCACGGAACAGCTCAGAGTCGGGCGACGCTGAGTCGGTCCGAGAAGAGTTGATCGTGGAGGAGATGGCGCGCATGTTC
>NZ_JMLI01000003.1:0-5638 GCF_000686685.1 Curtobacterium sp. UNCCL17
CCCGCCGAACCGACCGCATCGGGCCCGACGTTCGCGGAGATCTCCCGCCTCCGCGGCGAACACGACCGCGCCGCCCGCCACGAAGCAACGATGGACCGCATGTTCCCCCAGTACGCCGGCGCCCGCGGGTGATCGAGGACACTGGAGCGATGGAGAGAGAGGAAGGCGACGCCGTGACGGATCGCAGGCGTCACGTGCTCCGAGGCATCGGTTTCATCGTCCTGGCTGTCGCGATGACGGCGGCGACCGTCAACACGATCGTGCGGGGCCCGTTCGGAGACCCGTCCGCGTGGGTGATCACGGTCGTCTTCGTGCAAGTGCTGACCGTCCTGTTCCTCGCGGCACTCGGATGGACCGAGCTCCGCCAAGCACGTGACCGGGGCGGGAAGCCGTGAGCGCCGGACGGAACGGTGTCTGTCCCGTCTGCTACTCATGAGGCCGGTTGTTCCGGCACATCACGATCGAAAGGATGAGTCATGGCTTGGCTCACACGACACGAGCGCACACGCACCGTCGACGACGTCGTGGCGTTGCTGCACTCCGACCAGGAAGACGACCGCGCGGCCGGGATCCTCGACCCTGCCGTCCCGCCGGTAGAAGTTCTCGCCCTCGCGTCGCGGCCAGGAAACGGGTACCGGGTGCGTGCAGCCCTCGCCCTGTGCGGGGCGCTGCCGGCGGACATGCGAGTGCAGATCCTCCGCGACGAGTACGCCGCCGAGACCCGCAAGCACGCCATGCCCGGCTTCTTCTTCATGCAGCTGGAAACCTACGGCCGCCAGCTCACCCGTCGGGGCGATCTCAACGACGAAACCCGTGCCGCGATCGCCGCGGCACGGACCATGTTCAGCCGCTGGGAACGCAGAACCGGCGGCATCCCGCAGGACTCGTCTACGTCGGGTGTGACGGTCTTCGGTCTCAGCCTCATGCTGATGGTCGCCGCGAGCTTCGTCTACCTGGCGTTGGCGGGCCTCATCCACGTCCCCGAGTTTCCCGTTCCGGGCCTGGGGGAGTAGGTGCTGACCTGGTTGTGGTTGCTGTTCCTCGCCGCGGGCGTTGCGACGATCATCGTTGGTGCTCGCCGTGCGACGGACGCCGATGGGCGCATCCCTCGCGGGAGTGAGCCGTGGGGTGCGGTGTTCATCGGGCTTGGCCTGTTCGCGATCGGACAGGTGTTCCTGATCGTCGACGGCGCCATGCACGGCCACGTTGGCCGATCGCTTTCCGGTGCCGTGGCGTTCCTGCTGCCCGTGGCCACCGCCGTGTACGTGGTCCGTCGGAACCGGAAGCACCGCTAGATCCACCCAGCCCGCGACCATCGTGGTTGGTAGAATTGAGTTCGAGCAGGGGAGTCCCCATGAGCATCAAGACCGAGCACAAGACCGCACGGACCGTCGACGTCGAGCAGGAGATGGCGCTGGTCGAGAAGGGCCAGCAGCTCGCTGGCCACTTCCCCGACGCCGAGGCTCTTGGCCGTGCTCGTCGCATCCTCGAGGGGACGCTGTCGCCGGAGGATGCGCGTGCGGAGGTCGCGGCGAAGCACGGGTTTCCGCTCCGCCAGCGCTGAGCGCCGGCGTCCTGCGGGGGAGCGGATGAGCGTCGACGACAAGTACACCTACCCGGGTAGCGGTGGGGTGTTGGTGAACGCTGCCGGGATCCGCGATCAGCGCCAGCTCGACGAGGCGATGAACGACGTCGCGTCGATCACGATGGCGGAAGTCCGCGCCGAGCGCGTCCCCGATCGCCCTGACTACGCGTACCTGCGGAGCATCCACGAGCGCATGTTCGGCGACCTTGTGCCGGCCATCGCCGGGGAGATCCGTGACGTCGACGTGCAGGCCACAGGGACCGGGATCCCGTACTGCCGTCCGGAGTACATCGACGCGAACCTGACGACGCTGTTCGGCAAGCTCGAGCGGGAGGACTACCTCACCGGCCTCGACGCGGACACGTTCGCGGACCGCCTCGCAGACCGGTGGGGAGAGCTATCGGCAATCCACCCGTACCGCGACGGGAACACCAGGTCCCAGAGCACCTATGTGTCAGCGATCGCGGAGCGTGCCGGCCACCCGATCGATTGGGAGCGCGTCGATGTCGACGAGCTCCGCACCGTTCGGCTGCAGGCTGTCGCCGGCAACGACCGGCCCCTCGCCGCGTATCTTCGGGCGCACCTGCTCGAGGGGACCGAGACGAACGCGACCCCGGAAGCTCCCGGTCCGAGGATCGCGACGCGTCGAGCTGAGCAGGACCGCAACACGCTTCGTGGCGCCGGCTATGACGTCGACCACCTGACGTCCGCGGGCCACGACGATCAGAACCGAGCGCGGGAACAGCAGCGTCGGCAGGAACCGCGGACGACAGAGCCGCGCGGCCGGGACGGCATCGAACGATGAGTGGCCGCGTCGCCGTCAGCGCGGAAGAACGCTTCTGGAAGCACGTGGTGCAGGGGCCAGCGCCATCGGACTGTTGGATCTGGACGGGCGCGATCGGCGACGACGGCTACGGCCGGTTCTGGGTGCCGCAGCCCGATGGGGGACAGCGGGCGATGCGTCCGCAGCGGTGGTTCTACGAGCACCTGACCGGGACGACCCTGCAGCCGTCGACGTTGCTGCTGCACGCGTGTGACGTGCCGCTGTGTGTCCACGTCGAGGCTGACCTGTCTGTGTCGCATCTGGCGCCGGGTACGCATCGGGGGAACATGCTCGAGCGGGTGCAGCGCGGCCGCCACCGGAACGCATCGACCGCGCTTCGCACGATCAGCTTCCCCCGGTCCGAACGCGTGCGCCTGTCGCGTGAGCTCCGCGAGGCGTTCCGCGACAACGGGTGGGATGGCGCCGCGGTGCGGGCGTGCAAGACGGGGATCGCGGCGGGCACACCGTCGCTCTGGTGAGCGTCGGTGTCGGATGCCGGCAGTACGGTCGCCGCAACCAACGAACGGGGGCAGGATCATGACCAACTACGCGCAGCAGCAGTGGCAGCAGGCACCGCCGGTGTACGTGCCGCGACGTGGGACGACATTGTCGCGGTGGAGCGTGCTCCTGGGCATCCAGTCCATCCTGTTCGGCCTCATCATCCCCATCCCGATCCTCGCGATCGTGTTCGGCATCGTCGGCCTCGCCCGCGGCACTGACGTGCCCGGCCGCGCCACCGCCGGCATCGTGCTCGGCTGGTCGTGCTTGACGTTCTGGGGCGGCTTCATCGCGCTGTGCGTGTGGTGGTGGGCAACCAGCCGAATCTAACGGCCACAACAACGAAGCAGCCCCCGACCATGTGGTCGGGGGCTGCTTCGTTTGTTCGAGTCGTGGGGGTGATCGTTACGCCGCGTACGACTCGGCGCCGGCCTCAACCGGACTGCCGCCGTCGTCGTCCTGCGCCTCATCGGCGACGTCGTCGCCGCTCGCCTCGGCGGCGGGTGCGACCTTGTTCTTGACTCGCTTCACGTCGCGGACGGGGATCCCGAGACGCTCGGCGACTTCGTCGCGGGTGACCTTGGTGTCGAGCATCCGACCGATGATCGCCTGCGCACGTTCTTCCGCGTCAGCGACCGCGGCGGCGGCCGCGTCGCGGATCTTCTGGATGCGTGCTTCGGCGTCTTCATTGATCCCGTCGACGGCGTCCGCTGCGACGAAGTATTCCGCGGCGAGCTCTTCGAGCTGTTCCTGTCGGCGGCGGAACTCTGCCGCCCGCTCCACGGCCCGCTCGCGTGCGGCCTTGCGCGCCGCGGCCTGCTTTCCTGACGTTCGAACCTGAGCCATGCGATTCCCCAATCCCTAACGGCCACCACCCGTCCGGTCCGGGCGGCACCGCCCTGCCGGCGGTGCATGCGGCGCTCCTGTTGTCGCCCAGTGTAGCTCGCACCTGAGGCGCGGCCTGTGACAGTCATCGACCCGGATGCTGACGGCCCGACGCTCCTCGTTCCTCGTCGCTGGCCGCCGCTCCCGGTCTCCCCCTGTCTACCGCGGTCGGTAAACCGACCGGCCCCGCCTCTCTCCCTCCACGCTGTGCTCGTTCCTCACCCAGCCCTCCGGTCATCAACGCGTCACACCTCAGGCATTACAAATGAATGAGGATAGACTCGCCCCATGCGCTCCGTCACCAGCCCGCACCACGGCTGGGTCGCGTGCGGCCTGAACGGCCCCCAGCGAGGCGGCGACGGCGCATGATGACCATGCACGTCCTGTCCGCCGGCGACGGGTACACGTACTACACGTCCGAGGTCGCAACCGGGGACGCGCGCCGCGATCACGACCGTGAGCTCGGCGACTACTACACCGCCGACGGGAACCCTCCCGGACGGTGGATGGGCGGCGGCGCCGCCGTCCTCGGCGTCTCCGGGACCGTCACCGAGGAACAGATGAAGGCCCTCTTCGGTGAGGGGCTGCACCCGAACGCGGACCGCATCATCGCCGAGGCGATCGCCGAGGGGAAGACCGGTAAGCAGGCGCAGGAGGCCGCGAAACTGGGCCGGTCGTACTACGTCTACAAGGCGGACGAGAACTCCCTGCAGGGCCGCATTCAGGCCGGGTACGCGACGTTCCAGCGCATCCAGGGGCACGAGCCCAACACCGAGGAACGCCGCCTGATTCGCTCCCGTGAGGGCGCGCAGGCGTTCCGCGACGCGAAGGGACGCGAGCCCGCCGACAAGGAAGAACTCGGCCGCTACATCACCGCAGCGACCCGCCCTGACCAGCAGGCCGTCGCCGGGTTCGACCTGGTCTGCTCACCAGCGAAGAGCGTGTCCGTGCTCTGGGCGCTCGGTGACGACGACACCCGGAAGAGCATCGAGCAGGCGCAGGACCGCGCCGTCGCGTCGACGATCGCGTACCTCGAGCGGGAGGCGTTGGCGACCCGTGCCGGCACGAACGGTGTCGAGCAGATCGAGGTCGAGGGCGGCGTCGCCGTGACCGCGTTCCGGCACTTCGAGTCCCGCAACGGCGACCCCCAGCTGCACGATCACCTGGTGGTCGCGAACAAGGTCAAGGGCTCCGACGGCAAGTGGCGCACCATCGACTCCAAGCTGCTGCACCGCATGAACGTGCCCATCTCGGAGTTCTACAACGCGGCCATCATGTCCGAGGTCACGAAGACGCTCGACGTCACCACCGAGGCTCGCGGCATGGGTGCGGGGAAGCGCCCGGTGATGGAGATCGCCGGCGTCGACACCGACCTGCTGGAGACGTTCTCCTCCCGCTCAGCGTCGATCCGCGTCGAGGTGGAACGCCTCACCGCGGAGTACCAGCGCGACCACGGCCGCGCCCCCGACACCAAGACGCAGATCAAGATCGCCCAGCAGGCGACCCTCGAAACGCGGCCGCAGAAGGAACACGGCCGCTCCCCGCAGGCCACCCACGACGACGCCGTTGCCCGCGTCGGGCAGGACCGCGCAGCCCAGGTCCTCCCCGCCGCGCAGCGCATCGCCGAGACCCGCGCCCGCGACGGATTCGGCACGCCCGCGGTCGACGTCGACGAGCGCGCAGCCCTCGTCCTCGCGGCCGTCGAGGAGCGGTACTCGGTGTGGGGTGCCGGCGTGATCGAGGCCGAGGCCCGCCGTCAGCTCGCGCAGATCATCCCGGACCAGACGATCGCGGAACCGCTTGTGCAGCAGGTCGCGAAGACTGCCCTGCACTCCTCGATCTCATTG
>NZ_JMLI01000004.1:0-3046 GCF_000686685.1 Curtobacterium sp. UNCCL17
GTCCGCCCCTTCCTCGTGCGTGCGTGTCAGCGTTCGATGCCGTCGTCGCCGCGGCTGATCTCCGGCGCGCGGTACTCGTCGCGTCGTGCCTGCTCTGCGGCGCCGTTGTCAGCGTCGCTGGCGCGCTCGTCGGGGTCGTAGCCGGCTCCCTCGAGCGTTGCCCGGTTCCGCTCGGAGCGGGACGACGAGATCCGCGGCGCCGCCGCCTCTTCGACGTCCGTGTGCCCCTCCGCAGCGATCGCTGACGTCTCGGCCGCGGCCGCGTCGCGGCCGTCGGTCGTGATCGCTGCAGTGTCGGTGTTGGTCTGGCTCTCAACCGCGGCCGCGGCTGCCGCACCCACGGCGGTGCCCTCGGCGACCGCAGCAGCGTCGCGTTCCTCGGGGTTCGGGTAGCGGGCGGCGATTCGGTCGGTGCGCTCCTTGTCCCGCGCGGCCTGCTGCTCGGCACGCTCCCGGTCACGGTCGGCCTTCCGCTGCGCGTCGCGGGCTGCAGCGTCACGGTCGCGCTGCGCCTTGCGCTCGGCCTCCTGCAGGGCACGGCGGCGTTCGTCAGCAGAGCGCTGCAGCTGCCGAGTGAACTCGGAGGTGACGTTCTGCGCTGCGCGGCCGGCGTGCCGGCCGACGTGGTCGAGGGTGTCGTCGATGGGGTCGCTCATGATGGTTCCTTCCTGCTGCGGGACAGTGCGCGGCGGCACCGCGGCCACGGGAGTGGTCGGGGTACCGGTCGGGGTCGCGGGTGCGGCCTCGGCGGTGGACGCCTGCGGAGCAAGCTCCGTGGCGGTCTCAGGACGGGTCTGTGTGGTCGGCTCTGCGACGACGTCGGACGCGGTGGCCACCGCCGTCGACGTCACCTGCTGCACGCCCTCCGCGGCCGCGACCAGGGCGGTGCGGGCAACCGCGGTCTGCTCGGCGGCGCGGGTGGCGTAGTGCTCGCGCGTCGACGCAGTGACCTCCGGCGCGGTCGACAGCGCAGCCGCCTTGTGGAGCGCGGTCACGCGCTCCTGCAGGTGGTCGGCGACCGGGTTCCCGCGGAGCTTGTCCGGGATGGCCTGCGGCTCGGACGGGTCGATGCGGTACTTGGTGCGGAGCACGTCGACCTCCGCCGCTGTGCGGTGCCAGTCGAACATCCGCCACGGCTCGGACGGGAGCCGTCCGAGATCCTGCGTCCACGCCGGCTGCTCGAGGGCGAGGGCCGCGCCCCGCTCCTTCAGGCGCACGCCGATGTAGTGGTGCCGCTCGGCGAGGTGGTCGCGCCACTCGGCCGGGAGGAGCTCGTCCTGGTGGCGGCGGCCGTCAGCGATCCAGGCCGGCACCCCGTCGACGGGTTCGCGATCGACGACGCGGACAACGGGCTGGTCGATGCCCTCGAGCGCCTTTTCGATGCGCCAGTGCAGCACCGCCGGCACGTCCTCGGCGGTGCCGAGCTCACGCTGCTTGTACGCGTCCTGCAGCGTCGCGATCGGATCGTGGCCGTAGTCCTCCGCGTGACGCAGTGACGCGGCGAGGGCACCCCACGACTCCTGCCCCTCGAGGGACGTGGCAAGCTCTGCGCCGAGGGCCTTCGTGACGATCGCGCCGGCGCGGAGCTCGTCGGCGTGTACGGCAACGTCGGCGTGCTGGTCGATGAGGGTGACCAGGTCCTCGACGCGGTCCTGCTCGAGGCGGATCGTCTCGTGTGCAGAGAGCATCCGTTCGGAGCGGGCGGCGATCTGCTCGAGCGCGTCGGGGACGGTCGCGGCGTCGTCGAGGGCGAGGTAGAGCCGGTTGCTTTCCTTCCCGCGAGACAGGGCCGTGTAGGCGTCCTCGCGGCTCATGGTCGCGTCGCCGAGGACGTGGGTGCGGTCGGTGGTGAGGCCCTGGGAGCGGCTGATGGTGCGGGCGTAGCCGACCTCGACGTGCTGGGCGACGTAGCCGGCGGGCAGCTGGATCACGGCGCCGTGCTCGGCGTGCGCGACGTCGAGGGTGCCGTTGTCGCGGATCCCGGTGACGGTCCAGAGGTCGCCGTTCTTGACGCGGTCGCGGCCGCCCTGGATCCGCAGGTCGGAGTCGTTGCGGCGGGTGACGATGGTGTCGCCGACGTGCGCGGCGAGCCCATCTCGCAAGGGGACGGACCGGGACGTGTCGAGGTCTCCGGTGGAGATCCGGAACGCCTGCGCGCGGGCGTTGAGATCCGCGACGGCCGTCGACGTCGGGGCAAGCATCAGGGAGCGGGTGCCGGCGAGGGTGTCGTGCTGCCACCCCTCGAACACCGCGGCGGTCATCCGCTCGCTGTCACCACCGACGACGCGGCTGTTGTCCTGGTACCAAGCGAACGGGTCGCCTGGGCGCATCGGGTCGCGGAGTCGGAGGGAGGCTTCCGCTTCGTCGGCGTCTGCGAAGCGGTGGACGTGCTCGAGCTGCACAGACCCCACCTCGCGGTCGATGAGTCGGAGCACGCCGCCGGCTTCGACGGCGGAGAGCTGCCGGTCGTCACCGATCCCGCGAACGACGGCGCCGTACTCGGCGGCGATCCGGCGGACGTCGTCGAGGCGGAACGTGCCAGCCATGCCGGCCTCGTCAACCACGATCACGTCACCCGGCTGCAGCGCGAACTTCTCGACCACCTCGTCCTGCTGGTGGGCGACGATGAACCCGTGGATCGTCGTCGCGTCGATCCCCACGGCCTCGGACAGCACGGACGCTGCAGGGGCGGAGGGGGCGAGTCCGATCATGCGGACACCGCCCGCCTGCAGGGCGTCGTTGGCGAGCTTGAGCGCGGTGGTCTTGCCGGCGCCGGCGGGACCGATGCCCATGAGCAGTTCCCGGTCCGAGGTCGCGAACGCTTTCGCGAGATCCCGCTGCCCCTGGTCGAGCGGGCCGGTGTAGGCGACCGCGACGCGCTCGAACACGTCGATCGACACCGGCGCCATCGTCCGGGTCCGGGCGGCGTCGAGGAGCCGGTCCTCGGCGGCGAGGATCCCGCCGGACGTGTAGACGGTCTTGCCCTTGTGATCGAACACCGACTCACCATTCGAGCGGGTGAGTGGCTTGAACGCGCCGTGCGGGG
>NZ_JMLI01000005.1:0-2770 GCF_000686685.1 Curtobacterium sp. UNCCL17
GCATCGGCGACGACGAGAACCGCGTCCACCGCGGCGGTGCCGAGCGAGTGGATCGCGGCCTTGGTCGCGTTGATGCCTGCGGGTGTCGACCGGCAGACCAGCACGACCGGGCCCTGCAGCTCGTTGGTGAGCTGCGCTTCGGGAAGGTCGAGCAGTTGTGCCCAGGTGCTCACACCGGCGCCGGGGTGCACGCCCACGATCGACGTCTGCCGAGCGGCGACGGTCGGCGGGACGACTGCCCGGCCGGGGCCAGCCCACGAGGCAGCATCGGCGCCCTCGGCGACGGAGCTGCCGTCGAGCCGGAGGACCACCTTGGTCACGAGTTCGCCGTCTGTCACGACGACACGTACGGGCGCAGTCGCGTCAACGAGGTTGGTGACCGCATCGAGGACTGCCCGTCGGACGTCCTGTCCCGCGGGGACGGTCAGAACGTGGCCGTTAACTGCCCACATCGGGCCGAACGCATGCGTCACTGCGACCGGGGGAACCAGTTCAGTCGAGCACTCGGTGCAGAACCGGCTACCGACCTTCTCGCTGCCACATGCGGGGCAAGCGCGGCGGGCGTCGGTCGGTTCGCCTCCGACATGCGCGTTCACTGCACCACTCATGACTGCGAGTGTTGCAGATTTGCAAGTTCATCGCAACGAACTGGCCCCAGTTCGGGTTACTTCTCCGTTTTTGCGCCCACCTGTCGCAGAGTCGCAACGATCCAGTCACCGGCGGTGGCGGCGAAGCGCTCCGGATCTGCGTTCCATTCCATCGCGTGCGGGCTCGCTGGGAACTGCACCAGGTCGACGTGGGCCGAGCTCGCGGCGAAGGCCCGGGACGCGGCGAAGGGGGTGGTCAAGTCGCCGTCCGAGTGGATGACCAACGCCGGTACATCTGTGACCGGCAGCGCCTCGGACAGACGCAGCGTCACCGGGAGGCCGAGCAGGCGTGCGCCGATCCGCGACGACAGGAACGCGATCGCTGACGATGCGAGCCAGCGCGGGACGCGCTGGCGGGCCATGCCGTAGTGGATGGTTCGTGCCCAGCTGACGACCGGTGACACGAGTACCAGTGCGTCGATTGAGGCGCCCTGCGGCCCGTGCACCGTTTCCTCGAGCGCCACGGTCGCGCCCAGCGACCAGCCCACGACGACGATGCGCGCTGCTCCCTGCGATCGCGCGTACGCGATTGCGGCGTCAAGATCGCGCCACTCCGTCTGCCCGAGTGTCGAGGGTGCACGTCCCTCCCCTGCCGCCTCACGGTCGCCGCGGTACGAGACCACGAGCGATGTGTAGCCCGTGCCGGCGAGGGCGCGGACGCTTCGGAGGGCGGAGTCGCGGCCGGCGAGCATGCCGTGCACGTGGAGCACCCACGTCGACGAATTCGTGCCGACGCCGGCGTACAGCCACGCTGGCTGCGTCGCGTGGTCGGTGTCTATCGCGACGTCCACCGGTCCGCTCTCGGCGACGTTCGTGGCGGTGAACACGTTCCCCGCGGCACGGCCTTCGGTGCCTCGCTCGAGCGGTGCGCGTTCGGCCAGGTGCCGCGTCACGGTGCTGCCGTCGGCGGCGACCTTCGCACCGGGGGCCAGCACGGTCAGCTTCGTCTCGTTGTCGTACAGCAGCCCGAGGATCCCGTCGAAGCTCGTCAGCGGGTTGCTCGAGAGGATGACGCGCTGGCCGTCATCGTCGACGCTCACGATCTTGGTCGGCCGAGCCCGTTGCGGGAAGACCACCGCCCGGGCGAGGAACAGCACGGCCGCCGCGTACGCCGCGGCGAGAACGACGACCGCGATGACGATGATGATGAGGGCGAGCATCAGGGGGTGACCTCTCCGAGCTTCTTGGACAGCGTTCGTTCGATGAGCCCGAACACGATGCGTTCGGTCGCCGAGAGCTCCTGGATCCCGACCCTGACGCGGTCCCGGACGTTCGCGGCCGAGTCGAACGCGAGCTGCTTGTTCGACCACCCGCCCGGACGCACGAGCGCCAGCCGGCCCTCTCGGTAGCTAGGGCCGTGGCCGCGGGCGTCGATCCGGACCGTCCATCGAGCAGCTGCCCGCCAGAAGCTGCGGGCGCCGAGGATCCAGAAGAACCCGCCGACGGCGATGATGATGCCGGAGAAGAACGGCGTCTGGGCCACGTAGTAGTAGTGCTCTCGCAATGCGGCTGTGACGGGCGCGAAGTGCGCGATGCCGAGGTAGATCACCTCGATGACGTCGCTGACAAGCATCAGGGACAGCCCGATCACCCAGAACACTGTCGGGATCGTTCGCCGCTCCGCCAGCATTCGGATCGTGTGGGCGCTGAGGGCGCCCATGATCGCCGTGTACAACGTCGCGAACAGCCACACGGCTGACTGGTCGAGACGGTCGAGTACGAAGCGTGAGGCGTCCCCTGCGGGTGCTGTAATGAGCAGGAACGGGACCGAGAACGCGACGATCGCCGCGACGATCGCCCACCACGGCAGCCGCCGGCGTTGGAACCCGCGTTCGGCAGCGACGGCGTTGTGGAACAGCGCCAGTGCCGCGACGGCCGAGGCGTCACGGACGAGCGTCAGGAGGTTCCGGGAACCGAGGAGGCCGTCGAGCACCAGGGGCGGAGCGCCGATGACTCCGTAGGTTGCGAGCGACACCGCTGCGAAGACGGTGGCCCACCATGCGGGCTTTCGCCAGGATCGGTGCCGGATCGCGACGACCGCGATGAGGACCAGGAGACATACGCTTTGGATCACCCGAAGTGCTCCTCTTCCGTCGTGTCCGCGTAGGTGGTGAAGCGGCGGG
>NZ_JMLI01000006.1:0-2768 GCF_000686685.1 Curtobacterium sp. UNCCL17
CCATCCGGTGTCCGCCCCTTCCTCGTGCGTCAGGCTTCCCAGCCCGCTGGTGGATCCGCGGGCACGATCACGAGGCTGTCGCGTCCCTTGGCTTTGCTGAGGTGCCCGTCCGTGCCGCAGGCGCGGAACGGACCAGACGCTCGGTCGAAGATGATGCGTGCGTGGTGGTCCCAGTGCTGCACCCACCAGGCCGACAGGGCGAGGGTGTCGCCCTCGTTCTGCGACTTCAACGACTTCGTGTACGCCTGGAACGCCACGACCAGGCGCTCCACGACCTCAGGGTGCAGCCACCACTGGGCACACCACGGCGGCTTGTCGGCGGCGCGGGCGTCACCGTACGCCTCGACGCGGCCGAGCTGCTGCTTCACCCACGCCAGGAACGCTGTCATGTCCAGGTCCGCAGGTGAGGGCTCGACCTCCCCGGTGGCCGGATCCGCTGGCGGCGGCGCGTCGTCATCCGGCGGTGGCGCGTCGACGTCACGGGAGCCGTAGCCAGCGGGCCACTCATCAGGGTTAAACGGACTCGACACGAGCGCCCCCCTTCGCACCCGCTGCGCTCGCACGGCGCGGCTGCTTCACGATCTTCCCGTTCTTGACTTCCTGGCCGTCGACCATCGCCCGGAGCACCTTGTCCTTAAACCACGGTCGGGTCTGGATCAGGATCGGCTTCGCCGCCGCGGAGGTGACCACCGCACGCCACTCCGGCAGGTTCGCGAGGTCGCCGACAGGGAGGATCGGCTTCGGCTTCGGTGTCCTGGACTTCGTGCTGCCACCAGGGCCGTAGGACGTGGTCGTGGTCCACTCGTCGTAATCGCCAATGCCTTCACTGAACCGCTTGAGGAACGGCGACTGCGGATCCTCACCGCCGCCGTAGACGCGGATCGGCGACGTCGTCCACAGCTGTCCCGCGCCAGCCTCCCCGAACACGCGGACCATCTGCGACCAGCCCTGGAAGTACACGCTGAGGATGAGCCCGAGCGAGCCGTAGAACGACACCAGGTCCGGCAGTTCCGGCCACCGAACCACGTTCGCTGCCTCGTCGAGCTCGAACACCACCGGGACGGTGATGCGGCCACCGTCCGCGGACGCTGCCCGCTCGCCCGCCCTGGCGATCGACCGGACCAACGACGCCACGAACGCACCACCGGAGCCGGGACCGTTGCGGGAGATCAGCACGGCGGTGTCGTTGCTGCGAACGAACGCTTCCGGGTTGAACCGCCGCACGCCGGGTGTGGTGGCCCAGGCGAGCAGCTTGTCGTTCGCGATCGCGGACGCCATGCGCTGCGCGGTCGCGTACACGCTGCCGCGGGTCTTGTCGGGCTGGTTCGGGAACCCCTCCAGAGCGAGCTTCGGGCCGATCTGCCCGTGACGGCTCATGATCGCCGCCATTTCCTCGTGCTCCTGGTTGACGATCCACTCGTAGACCTGCCGCAGCGTCAGCCCCTCGAGCTTCGCGGCGAGGAGGGCGTACGCGAACAGGTCCAGACCCTGCGAGTCGAACTGGGCGTCCTTCTTGCTGTCGGCGTCCTTCGTGCTGGCCTCGAAGATCGCGGCGAGCTCTTGCGCGTCGACGAGGTCGCCAACGTCCGTCAGTGGGTCGTAGACGAAGTCGGGCCGCTTGTCGTGCCGGTACACCTGAGTCGGGTCGTACAGCCACTGCTCGCCGGCACGCTTGCGGCCGGCGAGGACCTCGCGGACCCCGTCGACCTTGTTCGTGGTCATCACCGCTGCGCCGGGAGCTTCGAGCATGTGCCGGATCACGAGGGCGCTGGTCTTCCCTCGACCGGTACCGAAGATGTACGTCGCAACCTCACGCCATCCCTGCCATACCCAGGCCGCACGGGTGCCGACGAGCGTCCCGATCCGCTGTCCGGGCGCCAGGTCCACCGCGTTCGGGTGCAGCCGCTTGGCTTCCTTCCTGCGAGCCGGGTACAGCAGCGGCCCCAGCCGGTTCCCCTTGCGCAGGTGGCGCTGCTTCTTGTCGACGTCGTTCCCGCCCGCCGATCGCACGAGGACGAAGATCCCGCCGGCGAGTGCGAGCACGACAACGGCAATGATCAGCGGCGTGCCCCACCAGGGCCACTGCAGCTGCTCGATCGCGGTCTGGAATGGGTCGGGTGTCGTCGTCTTCATCAGTTGCTTCCCTTGCTCGTGCATCCGGTGAGGGTGCGTTCGAGTGCGTGCTTGTCGTCGGTGGCGATCGACAGGTGCCACTTCGTGGCCACGGTCACGAACGACGCCGCGTAGCCGCAGGCGTCTCCGGTGTTCGCCGGCATCCACTCCGCGGGCCCGGAGTCGGACTTCTCTTCGTTCGCGGGTCCGTCGACGGCGACGAGGTTCGTCGCCTGGTCGTTGGCGAACAGCTCCCGCTGCGCCGGCGTCCAAGAGGCGGCGCCGTGCCGCCATGCGTAGGACAACGGGACGCGGTGGTCGATCTGCACGGCCAGGCTCGACGTGTCCCCACGCTGAAAGGCGATCGTGCGGCCCGTGTACGGGTCGTGGAGCGTCCCAGAGAGCACGACGCACTCGTTGGTGCCCGGCTTCACCACGACGGCCGTGAGGTCGCGCCGGAGCACATCGTTGCGGGTGTCGCAGCCGTTTCGGTCGACGTCGGCCCACGCCTGCCCGAACGCGGCGCGGTCGTAGGGCGCCGGCACGTACGCGTCGGAGACCGGCAGTGCACGGAGATCCCGCAGAGCCTCGGTCGCCGGCGCCGTGGTCACCGTGCTCGAGGTGGATGCTCCCGTCGACGACGTCGGAGCGGTTCC
>NZ_JMLI01000007.1:0-2129 GCF_000686685.1 Curtobacterium sp. UNCCL17
GCTAACCCTTCCTCTTAACCTTCCAGCACCGGGCAGGCGTCAGTCCGTATACATCGTCTTGCGACTTCGCACGGACCTGTGTTTTTAGTAAACAGTCGCTTCCCACTGGTCTCTGCGGCCTTCAACGCTCACGGAGTAAATCCGGTCACGTGTCCGGCCCCCCTTCTCCCGAAGTTACGGGGGCATTTTGCCGAGTTCCTTAACCACGATTCTCTCGATCTCCTTGGTATTCTCTACCTGACCACCTGAGTCGGTTTCGGGTACGGGCGGCTGCAACCTCGCGTCGATGCTTTTCTCGGCAGCATAGGATCACTGATTTCCCCTTACGGGTACGCGTCGGATCTCAGGCACACAGACGACGGATTTGCCTATCGTCAGCCCTACATCCTTACACCAGGTTCACCTTACGGATACCATCGCCTGGCTCAGCTACCTTCCTGCGTCACACCTGTTCATACGCTAACCGCACCAGCATGGGGTCGAGCGTTAGACCGGCCACCATCACCCCGAAGGGATCCGGTTGTACCGGGTTAGGACTCTTAGCACCACTGGATTAGCTTGGGCGGTTGTTCGCCGGTACGGGAATATCAACCCGTTGTCCATCGACTACGCCTGTCGGCCTCGCCTTAGGTCCCGACTTACCCAGGGCGGATTAACCTGGCCCTGGAACCCTTGGTCTTTCGGAGGACGGGTTTCTCACCCGTCTTTCGCTACTCATGCCTGCATTCTCACTCGTGTAGCGTCCACGGCTGGATCACTCCGCCGCTTCACTCGCCACACGACGCTCTCCTACCACTCCGCACGACTGAACCACGAAGGCTTGTCTATAGTGCGAAATCTACAACTTCGGTGGTGTGCTTGAGCCCCGTTACATTGTCGGCGCGGAATCACTTGACCAGTGAGCTATTACGCACTCTTTCAAGGGTGGCTGCTTCTAAGCCAACCTCCTGGTTGTCTGTGCAACTCCACATCCTTTCCCACTTAGCACACGCTTAGGGACCTTAGTTGGTAGTCTGGGTTGTTTCCCTCTCGACGATGAAGCTTATCCCCCACCGTCTCACTGCTGCGCTCTCACTCACCGGCATTCGGAGTTTGGCTGACGTCAGTAACCTGTTGAGGCCCATCGGCCATCCAGTAGCTCTACCTCCGGCGAGAAACACGCAACGCTGCACCTAAATGCATTTCGGAGAGAACCAGCTATCACGAAGTTTGATTGGCCTTTCACCCCTATCCACAGCTCATCCCCTCCATTTTCAACTGAAGTGGGTTCGGTCCTCCACGACGTCTTACCGTCGCTTCAACCTGGCCATGGATAGATCACTTCGCTTCGGGTCTAGAACATGCGACTCAAACGCCCTATTCAGACTCGCTTTCGCTACGGCTGCCCCTCACGGGTTAACCTCGCCACATATCACTAACTCGCAGGCTCATTCTTCAAAAGGCACGCCGTCACCCCTACTAAGGAGGCTCCGACGGTTTGTAAGCAAACGGTTTCAGGTACTATTTCACTCCCCTCCCGGGGTACTTTTCACCTTTCCCTCACGGTACTTGTCCGCTATCGGTCATCTGGGAGTATTTAGGCTTATCAGGTGGTCCTGACAGATTCACACGGGATTTCTCGGGCCCCGTGCTACTTGGGATACACATCCGGCCATAACACCATTTCGTCTACGGGGCTGGCACCCACTACGGCCCGGCTTTCAAACCGGTTCGACTATGATGCGCTGTAACCGTCCCAGTCCGGCAGAACTGAGTGACGTGTCCCACAACCCCGACCATGCAACGCCCGCCGGCTATCACACATGATCGGTTTAGCCTCATCCGCTTTCGCTCGCCACTACTCACGGAATCACATGTTGTTTTCTCTTCCTGTGGGTACTGAGATGTTTCACTTCCCCACGTTCCCTCTACCCGCCCTATATATTCAGGCGGGAGTCACCAGGTCGCAAAACGCCTGGCGGGGTTTCCCCATTCGGAAATCCTCGGATCGAGGCTCGATTATCAGCTCCCCGAGGCTTATCGCAGATTTCTACGTCCTTCATCGGCTCCAGATGCCAAGGCATCCACCGTTTGCTCTTAGAAACTTGACCACAAAGATTAAAATTGCGATCCAACGTCACCAATCAACA
>NZ_JMLI01000008.1:0-2096 GCF_000686685.1 Curtobacterium sp. UNCCL17
CCCGAAGGCTGATCATGGATGACGCGAATCAAAGATGCTCGCGTCCACTGTGTAGTTCTCAACATACGATCGGCACCAGCACTCCCCCACCACAACGGTAGGTTCACCCTGGCCCGACGAAGGACCCGTAGGCCCAACCCCCACCACCACTCACGTGACGACAGGAAGCCTGGTCCCTCAGGACCCAACAACGTGCACCAGCCAGCAGCTCCACCCCGACCCGTCCCAACCCTGCAAGCAGAGCGTACTGAGGTCGGAAGCATCACTCCCAACTGCACTGTCAATGTTCCACCCATGAGCTACCCGTCGGACACGTTCGGTCCGAATCAGGCGCCTGGACCATGCGTGCCCCGATAAGGGACAACACGAGGCCAGATGCTCCTTAGAAAGGAGGTGATCCAGCCGCACCTTCCGGTACGGCTACCTTGTTACGACTTAGTCCTAATCACCGATCCCACCTTCGACGGCTCCTTCCACAAGGGTTAGGCCACCGGCTTCGGGTGTTACCGACTTTCATGACTTGACGGGCGGTGTGTACAAGGCCCGGGAACGTATTCACCGCAGCGTTGCTGATCTGCGATTACTAGCGACTCCGACTTCATGAGGTCGAGTTGCAGACCTCAATCCGAACTGAGACCGGCTTTTTGGGATTCGCTCCACCTTACGGTATCGCAGCCCTTTGTACCGGCCATTGTAGCATGCGTGAAGCCCAAGACATAAGGGGCATGATGATTTGACGTCATCCCCACCTTCCTCCGAGTTGACCCCGGCAGTCTCCTATGAGTCCCCGGCATAACCCGCTGGCAACATAGAACGAGGGTTGCGCTCGTTGCGGGACTTAACCCAACATCTCACGACACGAGCTGACGACAACCATGCACCACCTGTACACCGACCACAAGGGGGCGACCATCTCTGGCCGTTTCCGGTGTATGTCAAGCCTTGGTAAGGTTCTTCGCGTTGCATCGAATTAATCCGCATGCTCCGCCGCTTGTGCGGGCCCCCGTCAATTCCTTTGAGTTTTAGCCTTGCGGCCGTACTCCCCAGGCGGGGCGCTTAATGCGTTAGCTACGACACAGAAACCGTGGAAAGGTCCCTACATCTAGCGCCCAACGTTTACGGCATGGACTACCAGGGTATCTAATCCTGTTCGCTCCCCATGCTTTCGCTCCTCAGCGTCAGTTACGGCCCAGAGATCTGCCTTCGCCATCGGTGTTCCTCCTGATATCTGCGCATTCCACCGCTACACCAGGAATTCCAATCTCCCCTACCGCACTCTAGTCTGCCCGTACCCACTGCAAGCCCGAGGTTGAGCCTCGGGATTTCACAGCAGACGCGACAAACCGCCTACGAGCTCTTTACGCCCAATAATTCCGGACAACGCTTGCACCCTACGTATTACCGCGGCTGCTGGCACGTAGTTAGCCGGTGCTTTTTCTGCAGGTACCGTCACTTTCGCTTCTTCCCTACTAAAAGAGGTTTACAACCCGAAGGCCGTCATCCCTCACGCGGCGTTGCTGCATCAGGCTTTCGCCCATTGTGCAATATTCCCCACTGCTGCCTCCCGTAGGAGTCTGGGCCGTGTCTCAGTCCCAGTGTGGCCGGTCACCCTCTCAGGCCGGCTACCCGTCGTCGCCTTGGTGAGCCATTACCTCACCAACAAGCTGATAGGCCGCGAGTCCATCCCCAACCAAAAAATCTTTCCACCACCAGACCATGCGGCCAGTGATCATATCCAGTATTAGACGTCGTTTCCAACGCTTATCCCAGAGTCAGGGGCAGGTTACTCACGTGTTACTCACCCGTTCGCCACTAATCCACCCAGCAAGCTGGGCATCATCGTTCGACTTGCATGTGTTAAGCACGCCGCCAGCGTTCGTCCTGAGCCAGGATCAAACTCTCCGTAAAAAAATACAGACCCAACACCCGAAGGCATCAGACCGAGTTGATTCTGACTGTTGACTGTCTACTGACAATCTTCAATCCAAAAGGAATTGCTTCATGACCCAGTCAGCAAGCCGACCAGGCACGAGGTCAATCAATAAATTGGCATTGACAATGTGCACGCTGTTGAGTTCTCAAGGACCAGACGCACT
>NZ_JMLI01000009.1:0-1102 GCF_000686685.1 Curtobacterium sp. UNCCL17
CGATCGTCTGTCGGGAACCACAAAGTGGACGCGAGCCCGTGCAACAAGTGCACGGAAATCAGTGTGTTATCAAGTCTTCGGCTTATTAGTACCGGTCAGCTCCACGGGTCGTTAGTCCCCGCTTCCACATCCGGCCTATCAACCCAGTAGTCTGCTGGGAGCCTCTCACACTCAAGGTGCATGGAAATCTCATCTCGAAGACGGCTTCCCGCTTAGATGCTTTCAGCGGTTATCCGGTCCGAACGTAGCTAATCAGCGGTGCCCTTGGCAGAACAACTGACACACCAGAGGTTCGTCCATCCCGGTCCTCTCGTACTAGGGATAGATCTTCTCAAATTTCCAACGCGCGCAGCGGATAGGGACCGAACTGTCTCACGACGTTCTAAACCCAGCTCGCGTACCGCTTTAATGGGCGAACAGCCCAACCCTTGGGACCTACTCCAGCCCCAGGATGCGACGAGCCGACATCGAGGTGCCAAACCATGCCGTCGATATGGACTCTTGGGCAAGATCAGCCTGTTATCCCCGAGGTACCTTTTATCCGTTGAGCGACAGCGCTTCCACAAGCCACTGCCGGATCACTAGTCCCGACTTTCGTCCCTGCTCGACCTGTCAGTCTCACAGTCAAGCTCCCTTGTGCACTTACACTCGCCACCTGATTGCCAACCAGGTTGAGGGAACCTTTGGGCGCCTCCGTTACTCTTTGGGAGGCAACCGCCCCAGTTAAACTACCCATCAGGCACTGTCCATGAACCCGATCAGGGTCCTACGTTAGACATCCAAAGTGACCAGAGTGGTATTTCAACAATGACTCCACGAACACTAGCGTGCCCGCTTCACAGTCTCCCACCTATCCTACACAAGCCACTCCGAACACCAATACCAAACTGTAGTAAAGGTCACGGGGTCTTTCCGTCCTGCTGCGCGTAACGAGCATCTTTACTCGTAGTGCAATTTCGCCGAGTTCGCGGTTGAGACAGCTGGGAAGTCGTTACGCCATTCGTGCAGGTCGGAACTTACCCGACAAGGAATTTCGCTACCTTAGGATGGTTATAGTTACCACCGCCGTTTACTGGGGCTTAAATTCAGAGCTTCGCCCAAA
>NZ_KK366000.1:0-566074 GCF_000686685.1 Curtobacterium sp. UNCCL17
ACCTTGTGGGAGAGTAGGACGCCGCCGGACTTAACGTAGAAGAACCAGGGAACCCCTGACCATTCATGGTCAGGGGTTTTCTGCGTTCACGGCCCGTTCTGGGTCCTTGTCGACGGGGCCCGGTCAGGCCGTAGGATCAGCCGACGACGGAGGAACGATGACCGAAGCCTGGCCGGCCCTGCCCGACGGCTCCCGACTGGCGCTGCGGGAGATCCTCATCCACGGGGTGCTCTCCCGTGCCGAGATCGCTCGGTCACTCGGGCTCTCACGGGCGAGCCTCACGCGGGCGATGCGCATCCTCGTGTCACAGCGGCTGGTGGTCGAGGTCGGCACTGATGTGCGCGGCGCCACCGGCCGGCCGTCGGAGCTCCTGCAGGTGAGCAGCGGGCAGTGGGAGTTCCTCGGCATCAAGCTCACGAAGGACCGCCTGTACGCCGCGGTCACGGACCTGGGTGGGCGGGTCCTCGCCCTGCACGAAGAAGGCATCGACGACACCGCCGCCGAGTCGCTCGCGGAGCAGATCACGGCGGTGCTCGGCCGACTCCGTGCTGCGCACCCGGCCATCTGCGCGATCGGCGTCTCCCTGCCCGGCGACGTCATGGTCCGCGCGGGGGAGTCCGTCGTCGCGGCGTCGGTGTTCCTCGGGTGGCACGAGGTGCCGTTCGCCCGGATGCTCGAGGAGCGGACGGGGATCGCCACGTTCACCGCGAACGACGTCCACGCGCTCACGGCGAAGGAGCACTGGTTCGGTGCGGGTGCCGGCCGCGGGTCCATGGTGCTCGTGACGGTCGGTGAGGGCCTGGGCCTCGGGCTCATCGCGAACGGTCAGGTCTCCACCGGGGAGCACGGGCGACTGGGGCGCATCGGGCACCTGCCGGTCCTCGGGGGAGGCCCGGACTGCGGCCTCGGTCACGCCGGGTGTGCCTCGAGCTACCTGCCCAGCCCGGTCATCGTGCGGAACGCCGGCCACGAGGGGAAGACCTACGACCAGGTGGTCGAGCTCGCCCGGGACGGCGACGAGGCAGCCCTCGCTGCGTTCGAGGATGCCGGCCGTGCTCTCGGGGTCCTGCTCGCCACCGCGGTGCACATCGCCGACCCCGCAGCGATCGTGCTGACGGGCGACGGGCTGCCCGTGTACGACCTGGCGCGGGCGACCGTCGACGAGTCGATGCGGGCCGCCCTGGCGCCGTACACCGAGCCGGTCACGGTGGAGGTACAGCCGTTCGAGTTCTCGGAGTGGGCACGCGCCGGGGCGGTCCTCGCCATCCGTCGGCTGCTGGGGGAGTGATCGGCCGAGGGAACCGGTAGAGGTGTCGCCGCGTTAGTTACGCACGTTGACAAACGCGGACGCAGACGGGAGGCTTGAGCGGTCCACACCATCGAAGGAGATGCCGTGACCGCTGCCCCCACCGTCCCGTGGCCGACCGACGGCCTGTCGTTCGGCGGCGACTACAGCCCCGAGCAGTGGCCCCGGGAGACCTGGCTCGAGGACGTCCGACTGATGCGTGAGGCCGGGGTGAACCTGGTCACCGTCGGGGTGTTCTCGTGGGCACTGCTCGAGCGGTCGCCGGGGGACTTCACGTGGGAGTGGCTCGACGACGTGCTCGCGCTGCTGCACGAGCACGGCATCGCGGTGGACCTCGCGACGCCGACCGCTGCACCACCGAACTGGCTGCTGACCGCACACCCGGAGATCCTCCCCGTGGACGCCACGGAGCGGCGGGAACGACCGGGCGGGCGACTCGGGTGGTGCCCGGCCTCCGAGCTGTTCCGGGAACACGCGCTCCGCATGGTCGGCGCGCTGGCCGAGCGGTACGGCCGGCACCCGGCGGTGCGGCTCTGGCACGTGAGCAACGAGCTCGGCGGCGGCAACGGCCGGTGCTACTGCGAGGAGTCGGCAGCGGACTTCCGGCACTGGCTCGTCGCGGAGTACGGCGACGTCGAGGCCGCGAACGACGCGTGGGGCACGGCCTTCTGGGGGCACACCTACACCTCGTTCGACGAGGTCTCGCCGCCGCGCGGTGTGGGCGGAGCGCCGAACCCCGGGCTCGCGCTGGACTTCGAGCGGTACTCGTCCGACGCGCTGCTCCGCCAGTACGACGCTGAGAAAGCCGTCATCGAGCAGCACTCGGACGTGCCGGTCACGACGAACTTCATGGTGGGTGCCGGGTCGCAGGTCGTCGACTACGCCGGGTGGGCCAAGCACGTGGCGATCGTCGCGAACGACCACTACACGCTCGTCGACGACGCCCGCCGCGAGCAGGACCTCGCGCTGGCCGGTGACCGGATGCGCGGGATGTCGGCGGACCGCCGTCCCTGGCTGCTGATGGAGCACTCGACGGGCGGCCCGAGCTGGCAGCAGCGCAACCGCGCCAAGGAACCCGCGGAGCTCGTCCGGAACGCCGTGGCGCACGTCGCGCACGGGTCCGACGGAGCGCTGTTCTTCCAGTGGCGGGCCTCGACCGCGGGCGCGGAGCAGTTCCACTCGGCGATGCTCCCGCACGCCGGCACCCGCACACGCATCTGGCGCGAGGTGCTCGCCCTCGGCCGGGCGCTGCAGGACCTCGCACCCGTGCAGGGCACCCGAGTCGAGCCGGCCCGGGTCGCGATCGTCGTGGACGAGGCTTCCGGGTGGGCCGTGCAGTCGGGGCTCAAGCCGCACCGGGGCCTGCGCTACGGTCGGGAGCTCCGCGCCTGGCACCGCGCGTTCCACGACCGGCAGGTGCTGACGGACGTGGTCCCCGCGGACGCCGACCTGGACGGCTACGACGTGGTCGTCGTGCCGACGATGCTCATCGTCGACGACGCGACCGCCGCGCGGTTGTCCGCCGTGGTGGACCGCGGCGCCACCCTGGTCGTCACGTACCTGTCCGGCGTCGCCGACGAGACCGCGCGCATCCGCACCGGGGGCTACCCGGGAGCGTTCCGCCAGGTGCTCGGCGCCTGGAGCGAGGAGTTCACCCCGCTGCAGCGCGACGAACGCTGGACCCTCGACGACGGCGAGGTCGTCACCGACTGGGCCGAAGCGGTCGTGCTCGAGGACGCCGAGTCCGTGCTCCGGTACACCGACGGCCCGCTCGCGGGCCGGCCCGCCGTCACGCGCCGCGCCGTCGGCGGCGGCGCCTGGTACGTGTCCGCGATGCTCGCGGACGACAGCATCCAACGGCTCGTGGACGGGGTGATCGCGGAGCGGGGGATCCTGCGGACGGTCACCGGGCCTCCCGGCCTGGAGGCGGTGCGTCGCGTCGGCGACGACGGTTCCGCCTTCCTGTTCCTCGTCAACCACCGTGCTGGCGACGTCACGGTCGTCGCGTCCGGGACGGACCTGCTCGACGGGTCCGGCCACGGGCCGGACACCGTCGTGCCGGCCGGACGCGTCCGCGTGCTGCGCGAGGAGCGGGTCTCGTGACCGTCGTGGAGCGCGAGTCGACAGCCGTCGGTGCAGGCGATCGACGGGTGCAGGTGCTGCGATCAGCCGGGGTGTCGCTGGTGCTGGCCTCCGCGGCGGACGGGCTGCCCGAGGTGCTGCACTGGGGTCGGGACGTCGGGCCCGTCGCGCCGGACGACACGGCCGACCTGCTGCTCGCACTCGGCCGGCCGCTCGGACCGAGTGCGCTCGACGCGCGGTGGCCCCTCACGGTGCTGCCGACCGAGCGCGACGGGTGGGAGGGGCGACCAGGGATCGCGGGCCACGTGGACGGACTGCCGCTCGTGCCGCGGTGGCGTGACGTCGCCACGGCTGTCGTCTCCGTCGCGGACGAACAGCGGATCGTCGTGACCGCCGAGTCGGACTCGGTGGCGCTCCGGAGCGAGTTCGCGCTCGACACCGCCGGGGTGCTGCGGGTGCGGCACACGGTGACGAACACGCACGCCGAACCCGTGCACGTGCAGGCGCTCGAGGCGACGCTGCCGGTGGGGGAGCGGATCACCGAGGTGCTCGACCTGGGCGGACGGTGGACCCGTGAGCGCACCCCGCAGCGCCGGGCAGCGACCGCCGGGAGCCACGCGCGCGAGAGCCGTCGCGGGCGGACCGGACACGACTCGCCGACGTTGCTCGTGCTCGGGACGCCCGGGTTCTCGGATGCCGAGGGCGAGCTGTGGGCGGTGCACCTGGCCTGGAGCGCCGACTCCGTGTACCGGTACGACCAGCTCGCCGAGGCGCGACCGCTGCTCGGTGCCGGGGAACTGCTGCGCGCCGGCGAGGTCGTGCTCGGCGAGGGGGAGTCGTTCACCGCCCCCGACGCCGTGTTCGTGTGGAGCGACACCGGGATCGACGGGCTGTCCGACCGCCTGCACGACTCGTTGCGCAGCCGTCCGGGGCACCCGCGACGACCCCGGCCCGTGGTGCTGAACACGTGGGAGGCCGTCTACTACCGGCAGGAGCTCGATCCCTTGGTGGCACTGGCGGAGACGGCGGCGGACATCGGCGTCGAGCGGTTCGTGCTCGACGACGGGTGGTTCCTCGGCCGGCGGTCGGACTCGACCTCGCTCGGGGACTGGCGCGTCGACCCGACGGTGTGGCCGGACGGGCTGGCACCGCTCGTCGACCGGGTGCGTGCGCTCGGCATGGAGTTCGGCCTGTGGTTCGAGCCCGAGATGGTCAGCCCGGTGTCCGAGCTGGCGGAGGCCCACCCCGAGTGGATGCTGCAGCGCCCCGAGGACGACGTCCGCACGTGGCGGAACCAGTACGTGCTCGACATGGCGAACCCACTGGCCCGGCACCACGTGCTCGAGAGCATGTCCCGCGTGATCGGTGCGCACCACGTCGACTTCGTGAAGTGGGACCAGAACCGGGACATCGTGCACGCGGTGCACGCGGGTCGCGCCGGCATCGACGCGCACACCCGCGGCGTGTACGCGCTGATGGACGAGCTGCGTGCGCGGCACCCGTGGCTCGAGATCGAGGCGTGCGCGAGCGGCGGTGCCCGGATCGACCTCGGCGTGCTCGAGCGGACCGACCGGGTGTGGCCGTCGGACTCGAACGACGCCTTCGAGCGACTGCCGATCCAGCGCTGGACCGAGGCGCTGCTCCCGCTCGAGCTGATCGGCTCGCACGTCGGGCCGGAGATCTCGCACACCACCGGCCGGCACCTCGACCTGGACTTCCGGATGGCGGTGTCGCTGTTCGGGTCGGCCGGCATCGAGACCGACATCACGAAGCTGTCGCCCGAGGAGCTCGACCGCCTCCGGGCCTGGACGGCGCTGTACCGACGGGAGCGCGGGCTGCTGCACTCCGGGCGGCTGCGGCACCTGGACCTCGGGGACCCGGGAACGGTGGCGACGTCGGTCGTGGCCACCGACCGTTCGCGGGCGCTGGTGCGGGTGGCGCGGACGGAGACCGGGCCGAGGTCGTTGCCGGTGCCGCTCCGGGTGCGCGGACTCGACCGGTCGCGGCGCTACCGGCTCGCCCCGGTGGCCGGGCTCGCCGTGCCGCACGGGCTCGACATGGTGCCGCCGGAGTGGCTCGTGCGCGGGCACCTGGAACTGACCGGCGCCGTGTTCGAGGACGTCGGCGCACGGCTCCCGCTGCTCGCCCCCGCGACCGCGATCGTGCTGGAGCTCCGCGCCCTCGACTGAGCACGTTCGACCGACGGTTCCGGTTCGCGAACCCGGGGGATCGTGAACCGGAACCGTCAGCGCGACGCCCCGGTCAGGGCAGGAGCGAACCCGCGTGGCGGAGGACGAGCCGGTGGTCGAGCTCCTGTGCAGCGATGCCCGGCGCTCCCGTCACCGTGAAGGTCACCGACTCGCCGGGGAGCAGGGACACCAACCCGTCGTCGACGCGGGCGGCCGCATCCACGCGGTCGGGGAACAGCGAGACGTCGCGCGCGTACGCCGTCGCCGTCACGGTGACCGTCGCGCCGTCGTCCGTCGCCGACACGACCGTCGACAGGGGTGAGGGCTCGAGCGCCTGGTCGACGACCTCGGCGAAGTCGTGCACCGTGCGGGTGCCGGCTCCCGTGACGACGAGGACCTCGGAACCGGGGTCGCCCGGTACCGCGAGCGACGACGGCAGCTGCACCCGGGCGGCATCGGCAGGATCGGCCGCGAGCGTGAACGACGACGACTCGAGCACGGTGCCGTCGAAGGCGACGCGGGAGACCGCGACCTCCTCGGCGACCGACGCCCCTGACGCGTTGACGAGGACGACGTCGAGACCGCCCTGGCCACCGGACGACGGCTGCACGGTGAGCAGCACGGGCTGGTAGGCCTGCCGGACGGCGTACCAGACGGGCTTCCGGATGCCGGCGTGGTCGACGAGGGCCCAGGACACCACGGGCCAGTCGTCGTTGAGCTGCCAGACGACCATGCCGGTGTTGTCGGGCGTGCGGGAGCGGAACCACTCCATGCCGAAGCGGATCGCGTGCGCCTGGTTGAGCTGCGCGGCGAAGTGCCAGTCCTCGATGGTCTTCGGCTCGGGCAGGTGCCCGCGCATGCCGTCGGCGAGCTTCCGGTTGCCCTGGTCGGCCTTCTGGTGCACGAGCATCTCGTGGCCGTCCGGGTCGAGGGGCTCGTCGTGCACCACCGCGGTCAGGGTCGACCACGCCGGCGGGCCCTGGAACCCGAACTCGGCGACGAACCGCGGCTCCCAGTCGGCGTAGGCGCGGTAGTCGAGCCGGTTCCAGACGTCCCAGATGTGCACGCTGCCGTTCCGCTGGTCGTTCGGCGTCAGGTACTCGTCGAACGAGAACGGGCTGCCCGGCGTGTACGGCCGGGTCGGGTCCAGCTCGGCGACGACCGACGGCAGCAGGGAACGGTAGTAGCCGTTGCCCCAGGTCCGGCCGACGAGCGACGGCCGCCAGCCCCACTCGGCGTAGGCGACGAGGTTCTCGTTGTTGCCGTTCCACACCACGAGCGAGGGGTGCGGGCTGAGGCGGGTGACGGCCTCGCGGACCTCGGGCTCGACCTCGTCGGCGAGCCAGGGCTCCTCGGCGTAGGCGGCACAGGCGAACAGGAAGTCCTGCCACACCAGGACGCCGAGCTCGTCGCACCGGTCGTACAGGTCGTCGGACTCGTAGATCCCGCCGCCCCAGATGCGGAGCAGGTTCATGTTCGCGTCGATCGCGTCCTGGATCCGGTCCGCGTACCGCTCGGGCGTCATCTCGGTCAGGTAGGCGTGGTCGGGGATCCAGTTCGCCCCGCGCACCATGACCGGACGGCCGTTGACGCGGAGCAGGAACGGCGCGCCGCCGGCATCGGCAGCGGTGTCGAGCGTGACCGTGCGGAAGCCCACGCGGCCGGTCCACACGTCGTCACCGACCTCGACCCGGACGTCGTACAGCGGCTGGTCGCCCTCGCCGCGGGGCCACCAGACGGCGACGTCGGGGACCTCGAGGCGGACGGTCGCCGCGCCGTCGACGACGGGGCGCGCGCCGACCACCCGGCCGGCGGTGTCGGAACCCGGGTGCCCTGCGGACGCGGTGTGCGGGGCCAGGGTGATCCGGGCCTCCAGGCCGCTGCCCGCGGAACCGTCCGCGGACGCGACGGGCGCGCTGCCGATCGCCTGCGAGAAGGAGCCGGTGGAACCGGCGTGCTCGACGTCGACGTGGGCCGTCAGCACCCCGGTGGTGCCGTCGAGGTCGACGAGCGGGCGGACGGCCGCGATGCGGACGCCGCTCCAGGACTCGATGCCGACCGACTTCCAGACGCCGCTCGTGGCGACGTCGACGCCCCAGTCCCACCCGAAGTTCGACGCGTTCTTGCGGAGCGCGTTGTAGGGGTGGTGGTTGACGTGGGGCAGCTCGCCGCCGTGCAGTGCGGACAGACGCTCGGCTGCGGGGACGGGCGCGTCGAACGTGACGACGAGCTCGTTCGTGCCCGGTCGGAGCAGGTGCCCGACGGGGAACCGGTACGAGCGGTGCTGGTTGGCGGTGGTCGCGACGACGATGCCGTTGAGCTCGATCGTGGCGAGGGTGTCGAGGCCCTCGGCGACGAGGTCGTGGCGGGTCTCGTCCGGCGCGGTCCACTCGAACGTGCGGCGGTAGCGCCAGACGGTGTCGCCGATCCACTGGGTAGCGGCCTCACCGTCGCCGTCGAACGGGTCGGGGATCCGGCCGGCCCGCAGCAGGTCGGTGTGCACGCAGCCAGGGACCTGCGCGTCGACCGGTTCGCGGTGCTCCGCCGACTGCTCGGGCCCGGTCACCGCCTCGAGGGTCCACGTGCCGTCCAGGGTGGTCCGCTCCATTGCGTCTCCTCATCGTTACGGGGCCGTGACCCGACCCCTTGACCGCCTTAGTTTACGCGTGTAACAATCACGCTCACAACGTGGACCCTGCGACGACGCAGACCGAGAGGACAACGATGTTCAACCCAACCCGTTCACGGCTCGCCATCGGCGGCGCCGTTCTCCTCGCAGCCGGCCTCGCGCTCAGCGGCTGCAGCTCCAGCGGCACCGCCAGCACGAACGACGCCGCTGCCTCGACCCTGGTGGCGTACACCGGCCAGTCCGGCGACTACCAGATCAACTTCAACCCGTGGTCGCCGTCCAACATCGGCGGCGTCGGCACGATCTACGAGTCGCTCTTCTTCATCACCAACGTCAACACGAAGGACCCGAAGCCGCTGCTCGGCAAGTCCTACGAGTGGAACGACGACGGCACGCAGCTCACCATCACGCTGCGCGACGGGGCCACCTGGAGCGACGGCGAACCCTTCACCTCGAAGGACGTCGTGTTCACGCTCGACATGCTCAAGAAGCAGAAGGCCCTGAACTCAATCGGCTACGACGGCACCGCGAAGGCCGAGGGTGACGACAAGGTCGTCGTCTCGTTCGACAAGCCGTCGTTCGTGCTCGGCCCGAACCTGCTCGGCAAGACCTGGATCGTGCCCGAGCACCTGTGGAAGGACATCGACCCGACCACCGACGTCGTGCGCGAGCCCGTCGGCACCGGCCCGTACACGCTCGGCACCTTCAAGGCGCAGGCGTTCACCCTCGAGGCGAACAAGAAGTACTGGGACGGCGCCCCGGCCGTGAAGACCATCCGCTACCTGTCGCTCTCCGGCAACACCGCCGGCGCCGACGCACTGAAGCAGGGGTCGATCGACTGGCAGACCGGCCCGGTGCCGAACATGGACGACATCCCCGCCAACTACAACGGCTACGACGGCATCACCGTCGGCCAGAACCAGATGGCGCTGCTGACCTGCGCGAACACCGACCTGGGCTGCGCCGGCCCGCAGACCGACCCGGCCGTCCGCCACGCGATCGCCGACGCCATCAACCGCAAGCAGCTCAACTCGCTGGCGTTCGAGAACACCGCGAGCGAGATCTCGCCGACCTTCGCGCTCACCACGACGCAGAAGGACACCATCTCGAAGGACATCGAGCCGGCCGTGATGCCGGAGACCGCCGACACCGACGCGGCCGCCTCGACCCTTGAGGACGCCGGGTGGGAGAAGGGCTCCGACGGCATCTACGCCAAGGACGGCAAGAAGCTGTCCCTGACGGTCGAGGTCGTCACCGGGTGGACCGACTACATCACCGCGATCGACACGATGACGCAGCAGCTCAAGGCCGCGGGTATCGAGCTCAAGGCGCAGCAGTCGTCGTGGAACGAGTGGACCGACAAGAAGACCAAGGGCAACTTCGAGCTCGCGATCGACTCGCTCGGCCAGGGCCCGACGGCGAACCCGTACTACCTGTACAACAACTACTTCACGACGGCCAACACCGCGAAGGTCGGTGAAGCGGCCCCGATGAACATCTCGCGGTACAGCAACCCCGACGTGGACAAGGCCATCGCGAAGCTCGCCACGATCAACCCCGAGGACACCGCGGCGACCCAGCCCGAGCTCGACACGATCCAGGAGCACATCGTCGAGGACCTGCCCTACATCCCCGTGATGACCGGCGGCACGACGAGCGAGTTCCACGCGGCGAAGTTCACCGGCTGGCCGACGAAGGACGACCTGTACGCGTTCCCGGCGGTCTGGGCGAGCCCGGACAACGCCGAGATCTTCAAGGCGCTCAAGCCGGCGAAGGGCTGACACCGATGGGATCGCGACCGAGGGGCACTCGACGATGATCTACTTCCTGCGCAAGATCGGTTTCTACGTCGTCGCACTGTGGGCGGCCCTGACGCTGAACTTCATCATCCCCAGGCTCCTGCCCGGCAACCCGGTGGACATCCTGCTCGCCAAGCTCCAGCAGCGCGGCGGCCAGGTGACCCCGGCGACCCGGGAGGCGTACGAGCTGCTCCTCGGTGGCGATTCCTCGGAGCCGCTCATCTCCCAGTACGGCCACTACCTGGTCAACGTGTTCCGCGGTGACCTCGGCGTGTCCGTCAGTTACTTCCCGGCACCCGTCACCGAGGTGATCGGCAGTTCGCTGCCGTGGACCATCGCCCTGGTCGGGATCGCCACCATCGTGGCCGCGATCATCGGCGTCGGCCTCGGGGCCTTCGTCGGGTGGCGGCCCGGCACCTGGCTCGACTCGTTCGTGCCGGCCACCACCCTGCTCGCCGCGGTGCCGTACTTCTGGCTCGCGCTGATCCTGGTGTACTTCTTCGCCACCGGGCTCCACCTGTTCCCGGCGCAGGGCGGCTACGACGTCATCCTGACGCCCGGGTTCAACTGGGACTTCATCGTCTCGGCGGTGCAGTACGGGGTGCTGCCGGCGGTGACGATCGTGCTCGCATCGCTCGGCGGCTGGCTGCTCGGCATGCGCAACATGATGGTGTCGACGCTGTCCGAGGACTACATCACCACCGCGCAGGCGAAGGGCCTGTCCGACGGCAAGATCCTGCGGAACTACGCCGCCCGGAACGCCGTGCTGCCGTCCGTCGCCGGGTTCGCGATCTCCCTCGGGTTCATCGTGTCCGGGTCCGTCGTCACCGAGCAGGTGTTCTCGTACCCGGGCATCGGGTCGAAGCTGCTGTCCGCCGTGACGAACAACGACTACGCGCTCATGCAGGGCATCTTCCTGTTCATCACCCTGGCGGTCCTCGGCGCGAACCTCGTCGTCGACCTGCTGTACGGACTGATCGACCCGCGCACGCGGGCCCGAAGCTAGGGGAGGAGACGACCATGACCAACATCCAGCAGGAGACCGAGCCCACCATCGGCGCGCTGACCGAGGAAGCCGACAGCACCACGTCGATCGCCACCCGGCGCGCGTCGAAGGGCGGCATCCGTCGGTTCCTCCCGACCCTCACCCCGTGGCTCGTCACGGGCATCGCGCTCGTCGCCGGCGTCACGCTGTTCGGGGTGATCGGGCCGCTGCTCGTCGGCGACCCCACCACCATCCGCGACTCCGGGCTGCAGGGACCGAGCGGCTCGAACGTCCTCGGCACCACCCAGACCGGTCAGGACGTCCTGGCGCAGCTCGCCTTCGCCACCCGGGGCAGCCTGCAGATCGGGCTCATCGTCGGCGTCCTCGCCACGGTGCTGTCCGCGTTCTTCGGCATCCTCGGCGCCTACCTGGGCGGGATCATGGACGAGGCGTTCTCGCTGTTCTCGAACGTGTTCCTCGTCATCCCCGGCCTGCCGCTCGTCATCGTCATCTCCGGCCTGGTGCCGCGTGAGGCCCGCGGGCTGTGGACCATCGCGGTCGTCCTGGCGATCACGTCGTGGGCGGGGTCCGCCCGGGTGCTGCGGGCGCAGACGATGTCGATCCGCAACCGCGACTACGTGTCCGCCGCCCGGGTCGCCGGCGAACGGCCTTGGCGGGTCATCGCCGTCGAGATCCTGCCGAACCTGCTGCCGGTGCTCGCGTCGCAGTTCGTGTTCGCGGTGATCGCCGCGATCCTCGGGGAGGCGGGGCTGTCGTTCCTCGGGCTCGGGGCGTCGAACTCCTCGACGCTCGGCACCATGCTCTTCTACGCCCAGAACGGTTTCGCGCTGGCGAACGGCGCCTGGTGGTGGTTCGTGCCGCCGGGCCTGCTCATCGCCCTGCTCGGCATGGGCCTGTCCCTGGTGAACTTCTCGATCGACGAGGTCATCAACCCGCGACTCGCGAACGTGCGTGCGCAGCGACGGCGCGACCGTCGTGCGAAGCGTGCGGCCCGCTCGGGAGGCCCGGCCCGCGTCGCCACCGCCGGTCACGACACGAAGGGGGTCGCCCGATGAGCGCCACCGACACCGCACGACCGGTCACCTCCGACGCCACGGGCGACGGCCGCCGGCCGGCCGTGCTGACCATCGACCACCTCGACGTGGTCTACGAGACCGAGCACCCCGTGCACGCCGTCAAGGACGTCTCGCTCACCCTGGCGCCCGGCGAGATCCTCGGGCTCGCGGGGGAGTCGGGCTGCGGCAAGACGACCCTGGCGTACGCCATCACCCGGCTGCACCGGCCGCCGGCGAAGGTCACGTCGGGCAGCATCACGTTCCACGACCGCGACGGCACCGACGTCGACCTGCTCGGCCTGCCGCACGAGCAGCTCCGGGCCGTGCGGTGGTCGAAACTGTCGATGGTGTTCCAGGGGGCGATGAACGCGCTCAACCCGGTCACCACGATCCGCGCCCAGCTCGACGACGCCCTGGTCGAACACCGGAAGGGCCTGCCCCGCAAGGAACGTCGGGCCATCGCCGAGGACGCCCTGCGCCGCGTCGGCGTCGACCCGTCCCGCATCACCGCGTACCCGCACGAACTGTCCGGCGGCATGCGGCAGCGCGTGATGATCGCGATGGCGATGCTGCTCGAACCGCAGATCATGATCATGGACGAACCGACCACCGCACTCGACGTCGTGGTGCAGCGGGAGATCCTGCGCGAGATCGTCCGACTGCGCGACGAGCTCGGGTTCGCCGTCGTGTTCATCACCCACGACCTGCCGCTGCTGCTCGAGATCAGCGACCGGATCGCGATCATGCTCCGCGGCGAGGTCGTCGAGTGCGACCGCGCCAGCGTGATCCAGCACGACCCGCAGCACCCGTACACGCGGAAGCTGCTGCAGTCGTTCCCGAGCCTGTCCGGAGCCCGCGGCGCGTTCATCCGCACCGGGGTCGAGGACGGCGCCGAACCCGAGACCGACACCCGGGCCGTCGTGGTCCAGGCAGCACAGGAGACGGACCGATGACCAGTGTGACCGTCAGCCACCTCGGCAAGGACTTCCACACCCGCAAGGGCCTGAAGCGCACCACGCTGCGGGCCGTCGACGACGTGTCGTTCGACCTGCTGCCCGGCCGGACCGTCGCGCTGGTGGGGGAGTCCGGCTCGGGCAAGTCCACCATCGCGCGGATGCTCGCCAAGCTCGAGACCAGGACGCGCGGCTCGATCGACGTGCGGCTCGAGGACGGCACCCCCGTCGAGGGCAGCATGTACCGGCGGCACGTGCAGATGGTGTTCCAGGACCCGTTCGCCTCGCTCAACCCGTTCCACTCGATCGAGCACCACATCGCCCGGCCGCTGCAGCTGCACCACCGGGCCCGCGGCGCCGACGAGACCGCCGACAAGGTACGAGAACTGCTCGGCCGGGTGAACCTCGACGAGGACTTTGCGTCGCGGCGACCGCACGAGCTCTCCGGCGGGCAGCGGCAGCGCGTCGCCATCGCCCGCGCACTCGCCCCCGGCGCCCAGGTGCTCATCGCCGACGAACCCGTGTCGATGCTCGACGTCTCGATCCGCCTGAGCGTGCTCAACCTGCTCGGCCGGCTGCAGCGCGAGGACGAACTCGCCGTGCTCTACATCACGCACGACCTGGCGACCGCGCGGCACTTCTCCGACGAGATCCTCGTCCTCTACCGCGGCCGGGTCGTCGAGCGGGGTCCGTCGGACGCGGTCATCCTCGACCCGCACCACGACTACACCCGGCTGCTCGCCGAGGCCGCCCCCGACCCGGAGCGCACCGAGCGCCGGATCACCGCGGGGCCGCCGCTCGACCGGACGAAGATCGACAACACCACCTGCTACGACCACACGATCGGGGACTGGGTGTCGAGCGAGGCCGCACCGGTCGGGGCGCGATGAGCAACGGGCCGACGTTCGTCGACTGGGTCACCGACGGGTTCGCGGCACGGTTCCGGGTCGGTGCGGACCAGCCCGCGGCGCTCGTGTCGTTCGTGCCGACCGGCGGAGCGTCGGCCGGCAGAGCGCTCGCCGACGGGCCGGACGACCCGCAGCCGCTCGTCGAGCTGACGACGATCGCGCACGGGCGGTTCCCGGGCGGGTTCCGGCACGTGGACTCCACCATCGGGGCGCGACTGCGCCCCGTGTCGCACTACGTGCACGACGACGGGACCGACCTGTGGTTCCGGATCGTGCAGGCGGACGCGGCCACGGGCCTCCAGGCCGAGTCGGTGTTCCGGGCGCGCGCCGGCGTGCCCGCGTTCCAGACGTGGACCGAGGTGTCCGCCGAGCACGGTGAGCACGTCGTCGACTTCGTCTCGTCGTTCGCGACCGGGGCGTTCCTGACCGACTCGGGCGCCACCGTCGACGAGCTCGCCCTCGTGCACGCCCACAACGACTGGGCAGCGGAGAGCCGTTGGCGGACCGATCCGCTGCGGTCGATCGGGCTCGCGGCGATCGACCGGGAGGCCCAGCACCACCCGCCCCGCAGCCGCGCCGTCCTGCAGAACCGCGGCTCGTGGTCGACCGGTGAAGCGCTGCCGATCGGGGTGCTGCGGGCGGAGGACGCTGTGTCGCTTCCGTACGCGCTCGTCTGGCAGGTCGAGCACAACGGGCCGTGGCTGTACGAGCTCGGGGAGACCCGGCGGCACGCGTACCTGCTGGTGAGCGGCCCCACCGACCAGGAACACCACTGGACCACCGTCGTCACGCCCGAGCAGCCGTTCACCTCGGTGCCGGTGTCCGTCGGCATCGCCGCGTCGATCGACGACGCCTTCGGGGTGCTCACCCGGCAGCGTCGGGCGTTCCGGCACGTGCGGGAGGCCGACCGTGCCCTGCCCCTGGTGTTCAACGACTACATGAACACGCTCATGGGCGACCCGACCACCGAGAAGCTCCTGCCGCTCATCGACGCGGCCGCCGACGCCGGAGCGGACCTGTTCTGCATCGACGCCGGCTGGTACGCCGAGGGGCACTGGTGGGACACCGTCGGAGCGTGGGAGGAAGCGGCATCGCGGTTCCCGACGGGGCTCGGGGCCGTCATCGACCACATCCGTGCGCGCGGCATGCAGGCCGGCCTCTGGCTCGAACCCGAGGTCATCGGCATCCACTCGCCGCTGGCTTCGACCCTGCCGCCGTCCGCGTTCGTCGAGCACCACGGAGTCCGGGTCGCGGAGCACGGGCGGCACCTGCTCGACCTGCGCTCGCCGGAGGCCCGCGCGCACCTCGACGCGGTGGTCGACCGGCTCGTCGGGGAGCTCGGGGTGACGTTCTTCAAGATGGACAACAACACCATGACGGGGCCGTTCGCCGGGATTCTCGACCACCAGCGGGCGCTGCTCGACTGGCTCGACGCGGTGCAGGAGCGGTACCCGGCACTGCTCATCGAGAACTGCGCCTCGGGAGCGATGCGCGCCGACTGGGCCATGCTGTCCCGCCTGCACATGCAGTCGACGTCGGACCAGCAGGACCCGGTGTTGTCGGCCACGATCGCCGCCGCCGCTCCCGCCGCGATGCTGCCCGAGCAGGCGGGGAACTGGGCGTACCCGGCGCCGACGATGGACCCGGAGCTGTTCACGCTGTCGCTCGTCAACGGGGTGCTCGGGCGGATGTACCTGTCCGGGTACCTCAACGAGATGACGTCGTCGCAGCGGGCGGTGGTCGGTGACGCCATCACTGCGCACCGGCAGGTCCTCGACGCCGTCGAGGCGTCCGTGCCGGTCTGGCCCCTCGGGCTGCCCGCCTGGGAAGACCCGTGGGTCGCACTCGGCCTGCACACCGCCTCGGGCGACCTGTACCTGTCGGTGTGGTCGCTACCCGGTGCGTCGGCGTCGGTGTCGTTGCCGCTGCCGGCGTTCGCCGGGCAGACGGTGGTCGTCGAGCCGCTGTTCCCGACGGCACTCGGGTCGTGGTCCGTGGCGTGGGACGCCACTTCGGGCTCGCTCGAGGTCACGAACGGCGGATCGACCCCCACAGCGCGGGTACTCCGCGTCCGGTCGCAGGAGGCGGACGCGGGGGCCTGAGCGGGCGCGCGTCGCGATGGCAGGGCGCGCGCCGGAGCGGACGGGAGGCACGGTGCGGGCAGGCACCGTGCCTCCCGTTTCGTCGGTGGTCGCGTCCACGGCGCGGGGCACGCGGGTTCGTGTCCGCGCGGTGACGGTTCCGGATCCTCGGGGATCGTGAACCAGAACCGTCAGGAGCGCTGCAGGACGGGGTCTCCGGTCACGCCTGGTCCTCGTCGTCGGGGCGTCGCGGAGCCCGGAGACGCAGGGTGGCGCCGAGGCCGATGACCAGGAAGCCGGCGGCGGAGAACGCGGCGGCGCGGGTGCCGTCGGAGAACGCGTCGGCGGCGTCGGCACGGGTGGCCCCGTCGAGGCCGGAGATGGCTCCGCCGGAGGACTGCACCACGGCGTCGGCGATCTTCGTCGCGGTGGCGGCCGGGGTGCCCGCGTCCTGCAGACGGTGCTCCAGGATGCTGCCGGTCGAGGTGAACAGGACGGTGCCGAGGACGGCGATGCCGAGCGCCGAGCCGATCTGGCGCGCGGTGCTCTGGGCCCCGGACGCCTCACCGCTGCGTTCGACCGGGACGTCCTGCAGTACGACACCGGTGAGCTGGGCCGTCGCGAGCCCGACGCCGAACCCGTAGACGAACAGGCACGGCACGATCGCCCACCACGGCGTCGACGACGTCACGACGAACCCGATCGCGGCGACCCCGACGATCTCGGCGCCGATGCCCATCCGGACGATCGGCAGTGCTCCGACGCGTTGCCCGACCGTGGCGGCGAACCCACTCGCGACGAACGACCCGATCGCCAGTGCGAGCAGCACGAAGCCGGTCTGCAGGGCGGAGTACCCGAGCACGTTCTGCAGCCAGAGCGGCAGCGACAGGATGATGCCGAACTCGCCGAGCGACACGATGAGCGCTGCGACGGAACCGTTCCGGAACGAGCCGATGCGGAACAGGTCGAGTGCGATCAGGGTCGAGCGTCCGGCCCGCTGCCGGCGCAGGGAACGGACCACCAAGGCGACTCCGGCGAGGACGGCCACGACGAACGCGACGGGGATCGGGGAGATCGGGCCGTCCCACGACCACGAGCCGATGGTGAGCGACGTCGACGACGGGGTCCACCAGCCGTAGGTGCGGCCCTCGATGAGCCCGAACACCAGGGCGGCACTCGCGATCACGGACAGCAGCGCTCCGACGAGGTCGATGCGGCCGGTGTGCCGGGCTTCTCGCGACTCCCGTACGGCGACGGCGAGCCCGACGAGGATGACCGCGACGATCGGGACGTTGATGCCGAAGGCCCACCGCCACGAGAAGTCCGTCGTCAGCCAGCCGCCGAGCAGGGGGCCGACCGCGACCATACCGCCGATCGTCGAGCCCCACACGGCGAAGGCGATGCCACGCTCCCGGCCGGTGAACGTCGCGTTGAGGATCGAGAGCGTGGTGGGGAGGACCATCGCGCCGCCGATGCCCTGCAGCACGCGGGACACGACGAGGAGCTCACCGGTCGGCGAGAGCGCGGCGAGCACCGAGGCCACCGCGAACACGATGACGCCGGTGGTGAGCAGGCGTCGGCGGCCGAACCGGTCGGCCACGGACCCGAAGACGAGCAGCAGGGCGGCGAACACGAGCGTGTAGCTCTCCTGCACCCACTGCACCAGGGTCGAGCCGATGTCGAGGTCGGCGACGATGCTCGGGATCGCGACGTTGACGATCGTGGAGTCGACGATGATGAGCGCCACGGCGAGGCTGATCACGACCAGGCCGAGCCAACGACGACGGTCCGGCGTGGTGGGTGGTGCTGCGGCGGGAGCGCTCATTCCGGTGGTTTCTCTCAGATGATCAGCATGCTGACGACCTGACGGTACACCCGCTTCCGGTGACGGGCGGACCGGGGACTCGCGGCAGGAGCTGGAGCTCCATCGCCCGGGTCACCGCGCGGGTGCGGTCGTTCACGCCGAGCTTCTCGAAGACGTGGCCGAGGTGCGTCTTCACCGTGGCCTCACTGAGGAACAGCGCGCGGCCGATCGCCGGGTTGCTGTTGCCCCGTGCGGTGGCCCGGACGCCGGCGAGGATCTCGGACTCGGGGGCGGCCTTGAGCAGGTAGCCGGTGGCGCCGGCCTCCATGGCGGCGAGGACCTGGTCGTCGGACTCGTACGTGGTCAGGATCAGGACGATGCCGCCTTCCGATCGACCGTGCAATGGAGGACATCGGCCTTGCAAGACGGGGAGTCACGTGAACGCGGACTGTGTCCTCTGGATGATCCCGGGGACGACCAGCGGTGAGCGACAGAAACTCGCCCGCGCGCGCCGGACTCGTTATCGTGGACGGGCATCACGACAGGGGGAGCAGAACGTGACTGATGGTTGGCGAATCGACCCGGGACCCGCGCGCGGCGCCATCGACAACGCGGAAGGGCAGACCCAGGAGTTCCCGACCCTCGAGACGGACCTCGTGTCGGCCTTGAGCGACGCCCTCGCGGCGCTCGGCGGACACGGGCCCTCGACCGCGGCGAAGCTCGCATCGATCCAGTCGAACCCGTTCGAGATCGACCTGCTCGCCGCCCAGCAGCACATCGAGCGGGCGATCAGTGCCACGCGGCAAGCGATCGGCGCCTACGAGGCCGGCGACGAGCAGATGGCGGCGACCTACGAGAACGGTATCCCGCAGTGATCTCCACGAGCGACCTGCAGGAACTGCCCGACCCTGCTGCACTCGAATCGGCGGCCACCGCGCTCGGTGCCTTCGGATCACACGTCGTCGCGCGGGTCGAAGCGGTGTCGACCGAGTGGAAGGGACTCGCCGCCGCCGACGTCTACCAGACGCCCGAACGTGACATCGTGCTCGACGCGATGAACAACCCTGCACTCATCGCCGAGATGATCAAGCAGAACGCGGACTTCGCGGCGACGGCGTTGCAGACCTACGCGTCGACCGTGTCCGGGCTGCAGACCCGACGGGCCTCGATCCTCACGGACATCGCCGATGCCAACGAGGCGGAGCGGCAAGCGGCGCAGCAGCCCGATTCGAACAGCGCGGAACCCACACCGTCCCCGACCCCCGGCCCTGATCCCGCGACGTCGTCGAGTCACGTCCGAGAGCTCATCGCGACCTTCAACGCGAACGCGCAGCAGGCCGACCAGGACTGCGCCGACGCACTCGGTCGGCTCGAGAAGTACAGCAAGACCGCCGTGCAGTCCTTCGTCGAAGTCGTCGGCGGATCCGGTGTCGTCGGCACCGGTGTCGGTGTCGGATCGTCGGTCGCGGAGGGCGCGCTCGAGCGGTGGCGACGCATCCACATCGTGCCGGAATCGTCGATCAACGTGCAGCTGACGATCCCCATGTGGGACGAGATGGAGAACGGCGTCAAGTACTGGAAGACGCCGAGCGGTGTGCTGTCGCCGCATCCTCCGACGCCGCCCGAACTTCGGCTCACCGGACCGACGTCGAGTCACAGCACGGTCGTCACCGATCCCGAGGTGTCGCGCGGAGCGCTCCCGACCTGGGCGAAGCACCTCGGGAAAGCGCTCGGCATCGGTGGCGCCGCGCTCACCCTCTACTCCGCTGGCCAGGAGCAGTGGGTCGAGGACGAGGAAGAACACCCGGAGTGGTCGACCTCACAGCGCATCGAGAGCAGCCTCGAGAACGTCGTCATCGTCGGCGGGTCCTCGGTCATCCTCGGAACCATCGGAGCGTCCGTCGGCGCATCGGTCGGTGCCGCTGCCGGTGCGGCAGTGGGAGCGGGCGGGGGCACGGTCGTCCTGCCGGTCATCGGGACGATCGGTGTGGGCGCACTCGGTGGAGCCGTCGGCGGGGTCGTCGGCGGTGCTGCCGGAGGTTGGGCGGGCGGCGAAGCAGGCGAAGCACTCGGCACCTGGGGCAAGGAGAACTTCTACGATGGGTCCGAAGCCCAGCGATGGGTGCGAGACACGTGGAAGAAGGTGTTCGGATGACCCCGCTCGGGTTCGTCGTCGTGCTGTTCGCCATCGGGCTCCTCTTCGGCGGCCTCGGAGCGCTGGCCTACGTCGGCGTCTGGCGTTCGTGGATCGGTCGGCTCCACCAGAACGTCGTCTTCGGGTGGTTCTGGTTGGGACTCGCGGTGCTGTCGATGGGACTCGCGGCGAGCTTCATCCGGACGCCGGTCTTCGGGTTCTCCTTCGTGTTCGCGGTCGCCGCAGCCGTGACCGGTGCGCTCGGCCTGTGGAGCCTGCTGTCCGGCGTGCCGCGACGGCTTCAGCCCCGCTGGTACCGCGTGGAGCGTGAACGGTGAGCGCCCCGACCGAAGTCGGGCCGCTGAGCCTGCCATCGCCGTCGAACTGGGAACGGATCGAGTCGTCCGACAACGTCGTCGTCCTCGCCGCGCCCGAGGTCCCCGGTGCGAGGTTCCGCCCCAACATCGTGCTGACCACGGCGCTCGCCGATGCGCCCCTCCACGTGGTGTCGTCGAACGCGATCGCGTCGATCCTCGCGCTGCAGCCTCGCGCACAGGTGTTCGCGGTCGAACCGAACGACCTCGACGACGTGCTCGGCGTGCCGTCCCGGACCGTCGAGTGGGGCTACGAAGCGGAGCACACCACGGTGCTGGTGCGCCAGTGGATCGCCGTGATCGGTCGACACCAGGTGCACGTCACCGGCAGCTGTGCGGTCGAGGAGTTCATCGACTTCGTCCCGTTCTTCCGGAGTGTGCTGGCAGCGGCATCGATCGCCGACACCGGGGCGGACGACGACCCCTCGACCGGACGCATCGACCACTCCGACGTCCCCGACGACAACCCGTCGGCGTCGCCACGGATCGATCCGGGCGCATCGGGCCGGATCGGCGCGACACTCGAAGCCCTCGACGGTGTCGTCCTCGCCCAGCCCCGCCCGGTGGGCCGCTGGATGCTCAGCGACGAAGCGCTCCAGCACCTGTGGTCGCTACGGGGCCGGGGCATCATCTCGCGCGGGAAGCGCCGGTCGCCCGAGGGAGTCGAACTCGCCGAGGCAGGTCTCACCGGCGCGCTCGGTGCGCTCGTCGGCGACGGGCAGCGGATCGCGAACCTGCTCGAACGACCCGGCTACCGGTACGGAGCCGCGGCGGACCACGCTGGTCGCTCGGTCGAGTGGAGCATGTGGCTCGGCGGCGACACCGCGCTGGTGCGCGCACGAGGCAACGTCGCCGACCTGGTCGACGACCGGCTGCGCGACGACACCATCGCGCAGTACGACGTGGTGCCCGCGGGCCGCGCCGTCGGGCACCTGCTCGCCTGGGCCCGGGTCTCGCCGGCCTGGGCGATCGCCAGCGACGACGAACTCGTCCTGCCGGCGGAGGTCGTCGACGCACGGATCGCATCAGTCGGGATGCCCGACGGTGCCGCCCCGATCTCCGGGTTCGTGGCAGATCGCCTGTGGCGTGAGCCCGTCTGGATCCGCCTCCGTCTGTGGGGAGACCGGACGCCGTACGGGCTGGACGTCATCGCTGCCGGTGCTGCTGGATGGTTCCGCCGCGACGTGCTGGACGACGGACGGGTGCGGCTGGAGCCGATGCCGTCCGGGTCCGTCCTCCGATCCGTGCTGGCGGTCTTCCGCGCGCCGGACGGGTCGAAGGCTCAGTAGTCCGGGCGGATCCTCGCCGTTCGAACTCAGCTTCGTCAAGAGCGAATAGATCGACGAGGTGTCAGCGGAGCAGACCGAGCTCCATCGCCCGGGTCACCGCACGGGTGCGGTCGTTCACGCCGAGCTTCTCGAAGACGTGGCCGAGGTGCGTCTTCACCGTGGCCTCGCTGAGGAACAGCGCGCGGCCGATCGCCGGGTTGCTGTTGCCCTGGGCGACGAGGCGCAGGACGTCGAGTTCGCGCGGGGTCAGCGACGGGCCGGCCGCGGCGGGGAGCGAGCCTGTCGCTCGGCGGACGAGCGCTGCGGCCGCGGAGGGCGCGAGCGCGGTCTCGCCCCGTGCGGTCGCCCGGACGCCGGCGAGGATCTCGGACTCCGGGGCGGCCTTGAGCAGGTAGCCGGTGGCGCCTGCTTCGATGGCCGCGAGGATCTGGTCGTCGGACTCGTACGTGGTCAGGATCAGGACGCGGACGCCGGGGTCGGCGGCGAGGATCTGCGCCGTCGCCGCATCGCCGTCGAGCACGGGCATCCGGAGGTCCATGAGCACGACGTCGGGCCGTTCTGCCAGTGCCACCGTCACCGCGGCGCGGCCGTCGCTGGCCTGGCCGACGACCTCGACGTCGTCGGCGTCCTGCAGCAGGGCCACGATGCCCGACCGGACGATCGGGTGGTCATCGGCGACCACGACGCGGATCACCGGGTCACCTCCGCCACGGGGTCACGGTCGACGGCCGGGAGGCCCGGCTCGGCTCCGGTGGGCAGGCTCGCGTCGACGACGGTGCCGCCGCCAGGGCTGCTCGTGATCGTGCAGGCACCGCCGGAGAGCGACAACCGTTCGTGGAGGCCCCGGAGACCGTGCCCGGCCGTCGAGACGCCCGTGTCGAAGCCGATGCCGTCGTCGGTCACGCGGACGCCGACGCGTTCGGACGCGTGCTGCAACACGATGCGGACGGAGCCGGCATCGGCGTGGGCACGGATGTTCGCAAGAGATTCCTGGACGACCCGGAGCAGCACGACCTGGGCGTCGCGGTCGAGCGGGCCGTCGGTCGCGTCCACGGCGACGGGCGTGCCGGTCTCGCGGGTGTACCGCTCGGCCAGGCGGTGCAGGGCCCCAGCCAGGCTGCCGCTCGTGGCACCGGCGACCCCGGCGGCGATGAGGGCGCGGGAGTCCTCGAGTGCCGCTCGTGCCGACTCTTCGAGGACCGCCAGCCGTTCGTCGAGCGCGGTACCGCGGTCGTTCGCCAGGTCCTTGCGGGCACGTTCGGTGAGCATGACGATGCCGGCGAGGTTCTGCGCGACGGTGTCGTGGATCTCGCGGGCCAGGCGCTCCCGTTCGCTCGCGACGCCCGCGCTGCGGTGGGCATCGGCGAGGGACTGCTGGGTGGCGCGGAGTTCGTCGAGGAGCTGGCGGCGCTCCTCGGACAGGCCGGCGACGCTCGAGATCCACACGCCCATCGCGCAGGCACCGATCACGCTGATGCCCTCGATGAGCACGGTGCTGACGAGGGCGGCCGGCCCGCCGGAGACCTGCAGGCCGATGCCGCTCGCGACGCCGACCGCGACCGAGAGCAGGACGGCGGTGCGGACTCGTTCGGACTGCACCCAGACGAGCGGGAACGCGATGCACTGCACGAACGCGGTGCTCGGCACGACGGCGGGCAGCACCAGGGCGGCGACGAGGACCAGCGGGAGGAAGGCCGCGGCGGCACGGGGGCTGTCGTAGCCGCGGTGCCCGAACACGGCGTAGGCGACGACGAGCACGACGACCGCGGTGAACGCCGGCCAGCGGGCACCCCACGGCGACCACCCGAACACGGTGATCACGGCGGTGAGGAGCATCGTGCCCGCGAAGAAGACGTGCAACCACCGGTTGCGCATCCACGTCTCGCCGCTCATGTGCCCAGCATCCCACCAGCGGGGCGCCATCAGGCGTCCTTGCGGTTCCAACGGAACGTCAGCAGGCAGGCCACCGTGCCCAGGACCAGCCACGCTGCCAACACGAGGGCTCCGAGGCCGAGGTGCCACGCGCCTCCCGGCTCACCCGACTCGAACGCACCGGGCAGGAAGACGGAGCGCATGCCGGACGCCATCCAGCGCAGGGGGAAGACGGACGCGACGTCCTGCAACCAGGTGGGGAGCTGCGTGAAGGGCAGGTAGACGCCGGAGATGAACTGCAGCACCAGGACGATCGGGACGATGGTGGCGGTGGCGCGCCGGCCCTCGCGGGGGACCGCCGAGACCGCGATGCCGAGGACGCAGCTGGTGGCGATGCCGAGGACCATCACCCCGGCGAAGACACCCCAGTTGCTCGCGTCGGTCGGCAGGTCGACGCCGAACACCAGGCTCGCGATCGCCAGCAGCAGGGCCGTCTGCACGAGCGTGGTGACGAGGACCATGCCGATCTTGCCGACGAAGTACGACAGGACGGGCAGCGGTGTGCCGCCGAGGCGCTTCAACGTGCCGTCGCTGCGCTCGGTGGCGATGTCGACGCCGAGCGACTGCGTGCCGGAGAGCAGGATGCCCGTCGCGACCAGGCCGGGCAGGTAGTAGGTGGCGTAGTCGACGCTGACGTCGGGACCGGCCTGGATGTCGGCGGCGCCGGAGAACGCCACCGAGAACAGCGCCAGCATGATGATCGGGAACAGGAACGTGAAGAAGACCGCGTCGGGAGCGCGGAAGTAGGTGCGGATCTCGTACGAGATGCGGCTGGTCGCTGTCTTCACTTCTGTCCCACCATGTCGAGGTAGGCGTCCTCGAGGGACGGACGGATGACTTCGAGGTCGTGCATGGGCGAGGTGCTGCTGCGGATCAGCGCCGTCGGGTCGGTCGTGCGCTCGTCGTGGTGTCCGCCGTCGTCGTCACGCCAGCGGACCCGGGGCATGCGGGCCTCGGCGCCGCCGATCTCGTCGATGGGTGCGAGGTCGAGGAGCTTCCCGTCGGCGATGACCGCCGCCCGGTCGGCGAGCTGGGCGGCTTCGTCGAGGTAGTGCGTGGTGAGCAGGATCGTCGTGCCCTCGTGCTGCACCCGGCGCAGGAGATCCCAGAAGTGCCGACGGGCCTCGGGGTCGAAGCCCGTGGTCGGTTCGTCGAGGAACAGGACCTCCGGGCGGCCGATGATGCCGAGGGCGACGTCGACGCGGCGGCGCTGGCCACCCGACAAGCGGCTGATGCGGGCGTTGCGCTGCGTCTCGAGCCCCGTCGCGGTGAGGAGCTCCTCGACGCTGCGGTGCTTCGGGTACAGCGTCGCGAAGTGGTTCAGCTGCTCGGCGACGGTGACGTTCGGGGACTCCGCACTGGTCTGCAGGACGATGCCGATGCGTGCGTTGTGGCTGCGGCTCGTCCGTGCCGGGTCGTGACCGAGGACGCGGACCTCTCCGGCGGTGCGGGAGCGGTACCCCTCGAGGATCTCGACCGTCGTGGACTTGCCGGCACCGTTGGGGCCGAGGAGCGCGAAGGTCTCGCCCCGGTCGATCGTGAAGGAGACGTCTTCCACGGCACGTTTGCCGGTGGCGTACTGCTTGCCGAGGTGCTGGACCTCGATGGCGGGGGACTCGGGCATGGGTCCAGCTTCGCCGCCGGGGCGCCGTGGGGGATCGGCCGGGGCGGTGGTGTCGGCATCGTCCGATCGGGGGATGGTGCCGGCGGGGGAGGTGGTTCGGTTTCCGGCCGTGACGGTTCTGGTTCGCGATCGTCGGGGATTGTGAACCGGAACCGTCACGACTTCAGTACTGCGGGCGGATCCAGTCCGTCGGTTGCACGAAGCGGGCGCGGGGCAGGACCTCGTCCGGTTCGGCGGTCCGCACGCTCGTGATGATCGTGGCCTCGCCGTGCTCGTACGAACGGCGAGCGATGCCGTCGTGCTCGTCGATCACCAGCGTCGAGCGGAACGCCGGGTTCTCGCCGTGCTCGAAGGTCACCAGGATCGAGTGCTCGCCGATGTGCTGGACCAGGATCGGGTGGAAGCTCTCGGGGCCGCGACCCCATCGGAGCATCAGGTCGGGCACGGCCATCCGGACGACGGGATCGGAGACCATGCTCCGGGCGAACGAGATCTCGTCCGGACCGTCGTCGGGGTCGTGCAGCACGCCGTCGCGGTAGGAGACGGGCTTGGCACGCTGTCGGACCAAGGTCCAGGTCTGCGCGGGCTCGTCGATGTCGACGCGGAACTGCCAGGACTTCTGCCTGGGCTCCTGGTGGATGCCCTCGAGGACGTACCGGGCCGGTCGGCGGAGGGCGGCGAGCTCCTCGGCGATCACGGGACCGTCGGACCGGGTGAGGAGTTCGTCGAAACGCACGGTGCCAGCATGGCGCACCACGTGCCGTGGACCACACCCCGTGACGGGCTGGAGGCGCGGGGCGGGGTGGTGCGACATGACCGTGCCCGCCGATCGTGGTGATCGGCGGGCACGGTCGGGCAGAGGGATCAGCCGATGCTCGGGCTCGCGGTCATCCCGACATCGCCCGTGTGGGCGAAGCCGTCGGTGCCCGCGGTTCCGACCCACGTCCACAGTGAGCCGGTGTTGGCCTGCACGGCGACGGCGACGTCATCGCCGACGGTGTCGACGGCCGGGCTGGTGCCGACCTTCATGCCGACACCCGCGGTGTGTGCGAAGCCGGCGTCACCGGGCGCACCGCGCCAGGTCCACAGGTCGCCGGTGTTCGCCTGCGCCGCAACGGCGAGCTGGGAACCGACGAGGGTGATGGACGGGTTCGTACCCGCCTTCATGCCCAGCGCGGTCTCCTTCGCGAGACCCGCAGTGCGCGGCGTCCCGCTCCACACCCAGAGCTTGCCGGTGTTCGCCTGCGCGGCCACGGCGATGGTCGAGCCGTTGACACGCGTGACCGAGGGGCTCGTGCCGTCCTTCATGCCGAGACCGGTGTCGGCTGCGGTGCCCTTCTGGGCTGCGGTGCCGTACCAGGTCAGCAGCTTGCCGCTGTTCGCCTGGAACGCCACGGAGACGCCGCTGCCGACCGTCGTGATCGACGGGTTCGTGCCGGCCTTCATGCCGTAGCCGGTGGACATCGCCGTCCCGGCCGACCCGGGCGTCCCCGTCCAGGTCCAGAGCTCGCCGGTGTTGGCCTGGAACGCGACCGCGTACTGGCCCCCACCGAGTGAAGCGATCGCCGGGCTCGTGCCGAGCTTCATGCCGACGTTCGCCGAACCCGCGGTCCCCGTCTGCCCGGCCTTGCCTCGCCACGTGATCAGCGAGCCGTCCGGCGCCGCGAACGCGGCAGCGGAATCCGCGCCGGTCGAGGCGATGGCGGGCGACGTGCCCTCCTGCACGGCTCGCCCGGAGTTCGCGGCGAAGCCTTCACTGCCCGCCTCGCCGGTCCACGTCCACAGCGTGCCGGTATTCGCTCGGACAGCGACGTGCGACTGGACGATCGTGCCCGGGAAGTTCGGGAACGACCACGGGATCGGTGTGCCCTGGCTGACGGAGCGGCCGCAGGTGAAGTAGTCGTTCAGTCCGGTCTGACTCGTTCCGTCACGCTTCACCTCGAAGTGCAGGTGGTTGCCGGTCGAGTTGCCAGTGGTCCCCACCGAACCGATCCGCTCGCCCTTCGTGACGGTCTCCCCGACCGAGACGAGCGGGCTGCCGTTGATCATGTGTCCGTAGAGCGTCTGGTAGCCCGCGCCGTGGTCGATCACCACGTAGGTTCCGTAGCCGGTCGTAGCCGAGCTGTTGATGACCGTGCGGACCGTACCGGCCGCGCCCGCGACGATCGACGAACCACCCGAAGCGGCGATGTCGATGCCCGAGTGCGGCGTGCCATCGCAATGGGCCCCCACGTACCCCGTCACCGTTCCGGACGCCGGCACGATGACATCCCCCGTTGCTGCCTGTGCTGGTACCACAGCGATCAGGCTCAATCCGGCTGCCAGGGCAACCGTCGCCGACAAGGCGAGAATCTTCTTCATGTGTTTCCCCTCACGACCGCCGACGGTGGCGGCCGTTGGAACTCTGTCAGGGAGTAGAACACCATTTCCACCCCCCGATCGGGCCATGCGGTCTTCGGCGCGTCCGTCTCGCCGCGGACCGCACTCCCTGACGGGCTGGAGGCGCGGGGCGGGCTGGTGCCGGGCCTCCAGGCCGTGGGGTGGTCGCGTCAGGTTGCGTCAAGCAACGTGCGCGTAGACCGGGAGGATGCAGGTCGTCGGAGTCGAACAGTTCGGAGGGCCCGAGGCCCTCGCCGTCCACGAGGTGCCGGAGCCGCACGCCGGTGCGGGATCCGTGCGGATCCGGGTGCAGGCGTTCGCCGTGAACCCGACTGACACGGGGGTGCGCGCCGGGCAGCGGGACAGCTCGCAGGCCTCACCGCCGTACGTGCCGGGGATGGACGCCGCCGGCGTCATCGACGAGGTCGGGCCCGACGTCACCGGATGGCAGGTCGGCGACGAGGTCATGGCGATGGCGCTGCCGCTCAGCGCCCACGGTGGCGCCTACGTGCAGGAGCTCGTCGCGCCGGTGGGGTCGTTCGCGCGGATCCCTCGCGGGACGTCGATCGAGGCTGCGGCGACCGTGCCCATGAACGGGCTGACGGCGTTGCAGATCCTGTCGCACGCCTCGCTCGCGCCGGGGCAGACGCTCGCCGTGACCGGGGCCGCTGGGCTGCTCGGGAACTACGTGGTGCAGCTGGCGAAGGCCGCCGGGCTGACCGTGATCGCGGATGCTGCTCCGGCGGACGAAGCACTCGTCCGGTCGCTCGGGCCGGACCACGTGGTGCCGCGAGGCGCCTCCTTCGCCTCCGCTGTCCGGGAACTCGTGCCGGACGGGGTCGATGCGCTCGCCGATGCTGCCGTGCAGCGCGACGAGGTCGTCGACGCCGTTCGCGACGGGGGGGTCTTCTTCGACGTGCGGGGGTGGCAGGGCAACGGGGCTCGGGGGACCGAGTTCGTGCAGGTGTTGGTGTTCTCGGAGTACCGGTCGTTCGACAAGCTCGAGCAGCTGCGGCATGCGGTGGAGAGTGGGACGTTGACGCCGCGGGTCGCCGAGGTGCTGCCGGCTGCTCGGGCTGTGGAGGCGCATGAGCGGTTGGAAGCCGGGGGGACGCGGGGGCGGTTCGTCCTGACCTGGTAGGTGCGGGTCAGGACGCTCCGGACGTCGGGCCCCGAGCGAGTCCGCCCCCTTCAACTCCGGCAGCGACCGCGAAGAGCGCGCTCACACGGGACGCACGCCGCGTCCGGCTTCGTACTCCCAACGCTTGCCGAGCGCGTCCGTGAAGGACATCGAAACGAGGGTCCACTTCTCGGCGACGGTGAACGGCCGCATACCGTGATCGCTGCGGACGAGTTCGGAGCAGCTCGAGAGGAGCGCCCAAGCCCGCGCCTTGTGGGGCCGGTCCTTCGGGTGGATCCACTCCGAGTACGACTCGCCGGGCGGGCAGACCTTCGCGCTGAACTCGACCTCTTCGGATCCGTTCATGACCGCCTTCGCCCGGACGTTGTGGATCGCGGCGTCCGAAGCGTTCCGGACGACGAGCACGTTGTTCCAATGCGTACGGTCCTCAGGGTCCTGGTTGGAGAACACGAACGACACCCATGCGCTGACGCGAGCTGCTTCGCGCTCGTCGCGATCGGCGCGAGCCGTCCGATCGGCGCGCCGCGCGAGGACGAGACTGTAGACCGAGATGGCGAGTGTGACGGCGACGCCGAACCATGCGGCGAGAGCTTCGTTGCTCATGGAGATCCCCCTTGTGATCTGGCGGTGAAGAGGAGCGTACCGAAGTATTACCGTTGAGTACCACCGACAGGTCAGTCGAGAGGTATCTTGCCCCTCGCCGCCGGTGCTGGATCAGTAGTGAGGACGGTGCCCTTCATGGCTTCTCGGACGACTCATCGATGCGAGGTCGTGTACCGGAGCCCAGCGGACCCTGGAGTCGCCGTCGGGACGCTGCTGATCCTCGCGCCGATCGGCGTGATGGCGCTCGCCGGGGCCGCCGCGAAGGGGTTCGACAGCACATCGCTGATCGTGCTCGCCGTGGTGCTCGTGTCCCTGATCTCGGCGATGGTGCTCGCTTCGCGCGCCGCGGCGTTCGTGCGGTGGTCGCCGCAATTGGTGACGGTCGGCGTCGCGCCGTTCTGGAGGTCACGACTGCTCCGTTGCGACATCGTCGATGTTGCGGTCGTCCAGGTCGATGCGTACGCAGACTACGGCGGATGGGGCATCAAGGGCTCGGCTCGAGGCTCTCGTGGCCGGCTGTACGCGGTGGGTGGAACCGACACTGTGCAGATCGTGATGCGGGACGGGCGGAGGTACTCCGTCACGTTCAAGGACCCCGCGACGCCTGATCGCGTTTGCGCTGCGCTTCAGAGCAGCAGCTGAGAAAGGTCAGGCCGGCGTGAATCGTCGCTCGAGCAATTGAGCCGTCGCTTCGACAGGAGTCGAACCGGCTGACTTGCGGAGGAGCGCTTCGAGCTTTCGCGGCCACAGCACGTGGATGCCATCCACAGTGAAGCTCCCGCCGAAGAGCGGCCAATCTGCGTCAACGAAACAGAGGGCACCGAACACGGGTGCGCTGACCGTGGCACGGACGAGCTCCAACTGTCGCTGAACACCTGCGACCAAGGTGGATTTCTTCCGCCCGCCGACAGTCAAGTGCTCGACGCGTGGCCGGAACAGCCCACCTTCCACTTGCAGCGACGGACGCCTGCCTCGGTACCGCTTCGAGTCGATCACCCACACCCCAGATGGGGTGACAACGAGGTGGTCGATGTTCGCGCGCGATCTGGGCACCCGGCGATCGTGGAGGACGCGCGTCGATTCGGTCGCCAAACGATCGAGACGGGCTCCCACGGTCTCCTCCCCAACCGCTCCGGACCTCCAGGCCGTGGTGGTCTGACGCTCATCGCTGAGGGCGACCGCGACGTTCCCGAGACGACCCCACCGCTCTCTCAAGGCTGCTTCGTCCCTCGCCTTGCGTCGCTCGTGCTCGCGCCGCGCTGACGCTCCTGCACCCGTGGTCGGCGAGCCGCTCACTCCTTGTTCTTCTTCTTGAACAGTCCGGCGACGCGACCGCCGACGGCATCGGCAGCCCCGACGACGGAACCGCCGATGTTCTTCACCGAAGTCAGCGCCTGCGGTTCGTCAGGGACTCCGTCGCCGTCGAGGTCGACAGTGCGGAACGCCTTGGAGATGCTTCCCGCCGCATTGGCCACACCGCCGCCGACAGCTCCGGCGGCGTCGCTGACCCAGGTACCGGTGGACTTCGCCGCGTCTTCCAGCGCTGCGAAGGCCCTACTTTCACTCTCGCCATCCGTGGCATCTGTCTTCAGCGTCACAGTGAGGTGATCAGGAAAGGACTCCGGTGCCTCCGGGAACGCCGTCCTCGAGGACTTGACGACGTCCCGTCCGAACACGAACCGCGCGACGCCTCCGGTGACGGCTCCGACGCCGTACTCGATCGTGGTTCGCTGCTTGCCGGTCAGGTTCTCGCGGACCGGATCGAGTTCGCCCGTTTGGATCGTTCGGATCAGGCTCTGCGCAGCACCGCCGGGGAGCGCATCGGAAAGCGTGCTCGCCCAGTGGGACCAGTCCTCTCGTCCCGACGCGATCCGTTGGCCGGTGGAGACCACGCTGTCCGACGAGATCTCCGCCACGTCGCTCGCCATGGTGGCGATCTGCTGCTGCGCGACGCGTTCATTCGTGAGCCCGTACACGAGAGCCTGCGCCTGGTCCTTGTCGAGGTCCATGCCGTGGATGTCGGCAACTGCGAGCCCGAAGACCGCGGTGATCTCGAACTGCAACTGCTGGTCGCCAGCAGGTAGGAGCTTCGTGACCGCACCCTGGGCGCCCGTCTTTGCGGCACTCTTCGCGAGGTTCTTCGCGGCGAGCTTCGCGGCCTCCTTACCGGTCCGCTTCGCAGCCTGGGCACCGATGCTCTTCGCGCCGGCGGCAGCGGGACCGACACCGGGGATCATCGCGATCGCGATGTCCGCAGCGATCGACCCGACTGAGATCGCTGCACCGGCAGTCGTGATCGACGTCGTGTAGTGCCGTTCGAGCAGCTGGATCACTTCTGCAGGCGTGGCCTCGGGATTGCGGCTCCGCACCCACTTCACGTACTTGCGCGCGATCGCGCGGCGACCGCTGACAGCCCGCGCGATGTCGACTGCTGCCTCGTCCGCGGGTACTTCCGCTTCGAGGGTGACTTCCGCAGTGGAGTTGTCAGTCATGGTCCTGCTTTCGCTCGCTCACCAGCCGCGGACGCAGGGGACTCATGTTGAGGTACCCCTGTGAGCCTGCCTGCTCTACCTTCCCCGAATCGTATGGGCCGGTTGCAACGCAGACAGCAGCCCAGAACGAGGGGTGCGGGTTCGCGCACGGTCGTGCGGAATACGTCGGCCGCTTACTCAGATCCGCTGCCAGCCTCGGGACACTCGGTCGTCATGCAGGTCGAGCTCGATCACGACCGCGAGGGGCGGCGTCTCGAAGTCTGGCAGAACGTGCTGGCGGCAGTTCCGCTCGAGGGGGAGGAGCTCGAGCTCAACTCGAAGCGTCGACCGCACGGTGAGTCCGACTTCCTCTGGGGAACGACGGCGCTCGTCCACGCCGGCTACCTGACGAAGCAGAACCGAGGCGAGTGGCACCTGACCGACGACGGCCGTGCCGCAGCCGCGCTCGAACTCGACGACTTCACACGGATCCTCAACGAGCGCGAACGTGCCTTCCAGAGGGCGCAGCGGGAGGATGTCGCGCTGCGCCTCGCGACGGAGATCGTGCCTCCCGATTGGCGAGCAGAAGTCATCCGAACCTCGAGCGCGCTCTTCGTCGACCGAGGCCTTCGTCAGCTCGATTCCGTGTTCGCACCCGGCCGCGGTGTGTGGCGTGAAGAGACTGCGGTCGAGCTCGACCGCGTGTTCCTCAGTCGACCTGACATCGCCGGTGACGACTTCCTGACGAAGATCGGCGCGCAGTTCGCAGACGCGAGCGATGACGCAAAGCTCCTCATGGCCGAGCTGATCTGCTGGCAAGTCCTGCCGTTGCAGACGCCGGGCGAGCGGAAGAAACGCGAGCGCGTTCAGTTCCTACTGGATCTCATGGAACATCCCGTCACGATTCCGAACGAGGTCGACGAGGCATTCCGGTCGTGGTCGTTCAACCCTGGCCAGGCCCTCTCGGGAAGCCATACCTTCTCGGCTCTCTCCGTCGTCGTCCGCGCAGCGTCAGCTTGGATCGGTCTCAGTGATGAGGCTCGCGCTCGAGCCCTTGAGGACCCGTGGGCCTGGCGGGACGTGGTCACCGGGATCGAAGGCACGGCTCTTCCGATCCAGCGGAACGAGCTGCTGTTCCTCGTGCACCCGGGTGTTTTCGGCGAGGTCGTTTCGGCGGACAACCGTGAGGCCATCCGTATCGCCTTCGCGGGCGAGGTCGAGGGCCAGATGGACGACGACCCCGACGCGGCGTTCCAACAGATCACGATCGCGCTGCAACAGAAGGCCAAGGGGCCCGCTCTGTACTACGCCGAGCCACTTGCGTCCCGTTGGCAGGTCACAAGCCGCCCTGAACCGTTGCCTGGTCCGGATCCCGAGCCGACCCCGGCGCGCGATGGTTTTCCGGCTGCGAATGCGTCGTTGGTCGATTCGGTCCACATGCCGCTTCCGTGGCTGCAGAACACGCTCGACCTCATCGAGCGCCGCAAGCAGGTGATCCTCTACGGCCCTCCAGGCACCGGCAAGACCTTCCTGGCTCAAGCGCTCTCGAAGCACGTGACGGACGGCACCGACGGCGAGACCACCATCGTGCAGTTCCACCCGACGTACTCGTACGAGGACTTCTTCGAGGGCTTCCGCCCCGTCGCGAACGACGACAGCGGCAACCTCGCGTTCAGCCTCCGGAAGGGCCCGCTCCGCCGCCTCGCTGACGCGGCTGCGGCCAACCCCGAGGCGAACTACTTCCTGGTCATCGACGAGATCAACCGCGGCAACATCGCGAAGGTCTTCGGCGAGCTGTACTTCCTGCTCGAGTACCGCGACAGCGAGATCTCGCTGCTCTACAGCGATGAGCCGTTCACCCTGCCGAGCAACATCTTCGTCATCGGCACGATGAACACCGCCGATCGCTCGATCGCGATGCTGGACGCCGCGATGCGGCGCCGCTTCGCATTCGTCGAGCTGCACCCTGAACGCGCCCCCGTGGAGAACGTGCTGTCGCGCTGGGCGGCGACCAAGGGCCTCCAGGACGACCGTGCCGAGCTGCTGACGCATCTCAACGCGCAGATCCAGGACCACGATGCCAAGGTGGGCCCGTCGTTCCTGATGCGCGATCTCGCCGGGACCGGTCTGCAGGACGTGTGGCGGTACGAGATCCTGCCGCTCCTGGCGGAGCACCACTACGGCGAAGGCGTCGACCTGGAGGCGCGGTACGGCCTGGCAACGCTGCGTCGCCAGGCGACGCGCGACTCTGCGGACGGGGCCGAAGGTGCTTCCGTCGACGATTGAGCTGCGGGAAGCGGACCAGCCGGTGGTGCACCGATTGCCGCGGGCGGTCGCCGTCGGGCTCGCGTCGGCGAACATCGCGACCGTTGCTCCCACGCTCGGTGCTGACGAGTACCGCGTGAGTGGTGTCCGGAAGGTCGGCGTCGTGCGGATCGCCGGACACACGGTGTGGTTGAAGCCGAAGACGCCGGTGCGGCGGCTGTTCGCGATGCTGGGGTACGCCCGTGCCGAGAGTGCGATCTGGACCGAGGACGACTTCGGGTTCGAGGAGGACGAGGACCTCGTGCCGGCGTTGGCGCACGCGTTCGTGCGGCAGGCCTCGCGGGCGTTGGCCGGAGGACCGCTTCGCGGGTACGTCACGCGCGAGGATGCGCTGCCGCTCGTGCGTGGTCGGTGGCGGATCGGGGATCAGCTGACGCGGCGGGGTGGGCAGCCGCTGCCGGTCGAGGTGTCGTTCGACGACTACGTCGAGGACATCGCCGAGAACCAGGTGCTGCTGACCGCTGCGACGAGGTTGCTGCGGCTACCCGGAGTGCCGGCGGACGTGCTCGGGGCACTGCGAAGGCTCGTGCGGGTGCTCGACGGGGTATCGGCGATCCCGGTCGGAGCGCCGGTGCCGGTGGTTCGCCAGGATCGCCGGAACGCGCGGTATTCGTCGGCATTGGCGTTGGCATCGCTCGTGCTGTCGGGGTCGTCGGTCGAGCAGCGTGCGGGGTCGGTCGTCGCGTCAGGCTTTCTCGTCGATATGTGGTCGGTGTTCGAGGACTTCGTGACCGCTGCGCTGCGGGAGGCGTTCCGGCCGTACGGGGGAGTGCTGGTGTCGCAGTACCAATCGACACTCGACGTCGACGGCACGGTGAAGATCGCGCCGGACCTCGTGTGGCTCGTCGACGGGGAGGTACGGGCGTGCATCGATGTGAAGTACAAGGTGGAAAAGCACGGGCAGTACCCGAACGCTGACTTGTATCAGATGGCGGCGTATTGTCGTCGGTTTGGGTTGCGAGAGGGGTGGCTGGTTTTCGCAGGCGGCAATTCGCTGGGCAAATCTGTTCGAATGATTGCCGGTCCGGTCGTGAACACGACGGCCGCGCACTTGGGCGGACCGTTCGATGAGCTCCTGCAACAGGTATGCGGTCTCGCTCGTTATGTGGCCCCTGCGGCGCCTTTGCCGACGCGATAACCTCAGTAGCGCTGAGAGGCTGATAATCTCGCGGTGCTGCCAAGCTAATACCAGCACCGAGCTTGGAAAATGCCCCGAGCCTCCGTTGGACAGAGTCTCGAGGTCCGCCCAGCATGATCGACGCAAAGCCCCAGCTTCTTCGGGTTTCGGATCAAAGCGCGACTCCAAAACTACTTTTTGAGATGCGTCAGCAGCGGGGCAGTCTCAACGGAGTCTGACGGCGCCGCTCTTCGCCAGTACGACCCATCGATCGTAGCCGCTAAGGGATATTTCCCGTCCGTTGAGATAACTCGAACGCTCACAAACTCGCCGGGTCCCGGTACATCAACGCCGAGTTCCCTAGCGATTTGTTGGTGACTGGAAAAGTCTCCTCCAAGGATGATGAATCCCTCGTTTCGCAGGCTGCTCCGCGCGCCCCCATTGTAACGGACGCGTTTCATGTAGTCATCTTGCTGCGCGACTGTGGCTACTGTATTCCGGCCAATCCGCCGGTCGGTGACCCGGCGGAAGAGGGTGTTGATTCGCTTCTGGCCGGAGGAGTGACAGAAGATGGCTTCGATTGTTTCCTGATCAAGGTCGAGCAGTACATTTGGAGGAAGCGGAGCACCCCACTGAATCCATCGAATGGACTGGCGGCCCTCGAGACTGAGCCCGGTTTTGAGGTCTCTATTCTTGCCGGGGCGAAGAAGTTCGGGTCGTGCGCGAACAACCCCGAGTGCCCATTCGGATTGAGTATCGCTTGCCGTGCACACGAGCAACAGCTCGTCGATACATTCGGGGGGCAGCATCCAGCCGCCGATCTGAAACGAGTATTTGCAGTCGATCTCGTGGTCGGCTATCCGATAGTCGAGTTTTACTCCGTCTGAGATGACGTCGCTCAGTACTCTTCGAAGATTGATTTCGAAGAGCGTGCCAAAGTGCGTTTTTTCTGTCTTGAAGAGTTGATCCCATCGATACCGACCAGTGCGCTGACCGTCATAGAGCTGGTCGAATGTATCGCGAAGAACCTGTGCCACCCGGCTTCCGTTCGGATCTGCCATCCGTAGGGAGTCGAGCACGGATTCGAGGGCCGTGTCGACAGCGTGGTTCTCGGCCATTCGTCCGGCCGCCAACTAGCTGACCTTGGAGCGGTTGCTCGTGAGGAATGCGTGGCGTTGGTGGTCGTCCTGTCCCACGAATCCACGGAACTCTCCGAGCCGGTAGGACAGGATGCCCTTGACGGTTCTCGAGTCCAGGTGGAAATCGTTTTCAAGGACTTTGAGCCGCTGTTCTAGCTTCGATCCAGGGTTTCGTTGTCCTTCAAGCAGGTGCAGGAGGTCGTCGGCGGTCACGAATTCGGTGGTCTCGCTCAGAATGCGATAGACGGGGTCGTGGACTGTTGAAACAAGTGAGGGCACCGGATGTGCGGACCCTTCATGTCGGAGGGCTCTGGCTATAGCCAGGCCGAGGGCTTCGGCGACCGGCGGGGGGAACGCGTTTCCGATCTGACGATACTGCGACGTTTTGCGCCCACTGAAGGTCCAGCCAAACGAATCCTGCCAACCCTGGAGTTTTGCTACCATTTCTACGGTCAGTCGGGGCATCTTCTCGGTGGGATGGGGGGCGTCTGGTCCTGGCGCGTCGTCCGCGACGCCCTTGCCATCGACGTAGAGATCGGCCCATGCTCGCTTTGCGCGGGTTGGACCTAGATCCGCGCCCCCGTGCTTCTTGCTGCCGCCCACAAGAGTCGGGCCAACTCCGTCAGCCATCGCGGCCCACTCGTCGGCATAGGGCCAACCATTTGCGGCCATCAAGTCCCGGAGCGCCGCGCCCACCGTCACGCGTTCAGTTGCCGGCGTCGGCCACTCGAAGTACGCGGCATCTTCCGGCGCCATCGCTACGAGGACGAAGCGTGGTCGGAGCTGCGCAACGCCGAAATCGGCGGCATGAAGCAGGCGCCAATCAGCGACGTATCCAAATTCTGCGAGTCTGTCCAGGACGCGCTGCCGATAGGCTGCAAATCGCGAGGAGGCAAGACCTCGGACATTCTCAAGCAGCAAAGCGCGAGGCTTGACCACCCCGACTTGCTCGACCGCCCAAGCAAACAGGTCTCGTTCGTCGGCCGAACCGAGTTGTTTTCCGGCGATGGAGAACGGAGGGCAGGGCACGCCGCCAGCGAGCAAGTCGATACCTTGGTACGCCGACGGATCCCAAACGGAGGGATCTGCAACGTCTCCTTCTGCGACAGGCCAGTCTGTGTTCATCCGGAGTGTCGCTGCTGCGTTGGCGTCGAGTTCGATTGCTAGCTCGTGAGCGAAGCCCGCGCGATGAAGACCGATGGCCTGTCCGCCCGCGCCTGCACAGATCTCAACAGCACGGAGTGTGCTCAAGCTCGGGTCTCCTTCGATGGTGATGGTCGGCGAGTATCGTCCTGATCGATGATCTCAAGAGGACGGGCCGAAGATTGGGAAGCGGCGCCGTGTCGGTGACTGGCGCCGAGGGGCAGACAAGACCGTCGGCGGGCAGATCCCGGAACATGAGTGCGATCCGACGCACCGACACGGCGCCGGAGCTCCTTCTGAGATCGCGGCTGCACAGGGCTGGTCTCCGCTTCCGGAAGGACTACAGGCTCGATGTTCCGAGTCGGCGCGTGCGCGCTGACGTCGTCTTCACGCGGCCTCGGGTGGCGGTCTTCGTGGATGGGTGCTTCTGGCATGTTTGTCCGCTGCACGGTAGCCAGCCCAAGACCAACACGAGCTACTGGGGCGCGAAGCTTCGGCGCAATCGAGAACGGGATGGTGAGGTCAACACCGCGCTCGTTGCGGCTGGATGGGTGGTTGTTCGCATCTGGGAACACGTGTCCGTGACCGAGGCGGTAGCCGAAGTGAAGCACGTCCTCGAGCATAGGGACAGACCTCCGACAGTCGGACGTCTCGTGGTCATCGGCTGACGCGATCAGGTTGCTCGTGCCGCGATTAACTGCCACATCTCCAGCTCACGTTCGACCCGGTCGGCTGTCTCGGACCAGTCGTCGTGCTCCCACGCTCTCACCACCCGCCAGCCTTCCGCCCGCAGAATTCCATCGTTGCGAGCATCGCGCTGTCGGTTCGCCAGCAACTTTCGGTGCCAGAGGTCGGCGTTCGCCTTCGGCAAGTGGGTGTGCTCCTCGCAGAAGTGCCAGAAGCACCCGTCGACGAAGACCGCGATCCGTGCACGTGGAAACACGAGGTCGGGCCGAACGCGGCACTGACTGCTCACGCGCCGGTCGACGAAGAACCGTCGCCCTCGGCGGTGCAGCTCACGACGCAGGGCGAGTTCGGGCGCCGTGTCTCGCCGACTGAAGCGAGCCATGTGCCGCCGACGGGCATCGTCTGCTTCCCAGGTCTCCACGCTCCGATCCTCGCCTGACGACCATTCGTGCGAGGATCGGAGCGATGGTCTGTGAACCGATCGGCGGTGGATCGCGATGTGGAGGAACGGGCGATCAGCGCAAGTCGGCCGCGGTCGCTCCGACAGGCGAGACCGGCACGTCGAGCGGAGCATCCGGAGCTACAGGGGCCCGCGACGAAGTTGCCGACTGCGCCTCCAGATCAGCCCGCACCGACGCCGACACCCCGAAAAACAACGTCGCAACGAACCCCACGACGTACGCCACCACGAGCCCCGACCCGTACCCGAGCAGCGCCCACCCGTACCCGGACGACCCGTTCAGCAGCGGGATCAGCGACAGGTCCGAGGCGCCGATGGCGATCGCCCCGACGGAGTGCCCGAGCTGGTCGAACAGCCCGACGACACCGCCACCGAAAGCTCCACCGATGCACGCGGTGATGAACGGCCGACCCAGGGGGAGCGTCACGCCGTAGATCAGGGGCTCCCCGACACCGAGGAACCCGGCCGGCAGCGCACCACGGATGGTCCGCACCAGCGAGGCATTCGAACGGAATCGCACCCACAGCGCGATGCACGCACCGATCTGCCCGGCACCGCCCATCGCCAGCACGGGCAGCAGCACGGTCCACCCGGTCTGGTCGATCAGGGTGGTGTGGATCGGGATGAGCCCCTGGTGCATGCCGGTCATGACGAGCGGCAGGAAGAGGCCTCCGAGCACGAAGCCGGCGAAGGCTCCGCCGTTCGCGAGCAGCCACGTCGCAGCAGTACCGATCGCGACCGAGACGACACCGGCGACGGACATCAGGATCCCGAGCGTCACAGACCCGGCCACGAGGACGGTGACGGTCGGCACCACGATGAGCGCGATGACGTCCGGCGTGACCCGGCGCATGAACCGCTCGACGTAGGCGGCGAGGATGCCACCGGCCAACGCACCGAGCACACCGCCCTGCCCGGGAGCCAGCGTCTCGCCGAACACCGTGACGTTCGCGACGCCGGCCGCGACGATGATGCCGCCGACCGCACCACCGAGGATGGGCGTGCCGCCGAACTCCTTCGCGGCGTTCATGCCGACGAACACGGCGAGCAGCGACAGGAACCCGGACGAGAGCACGCCGAGGAACGGCGTCACCCCGGGCACCCACCCCAGGTTCGTCAGGATGCCGTTGATTCCGGCGATGAGCCCGCAGGCGATCAGCGCGGGGATGAGCGGGATGAAGATCGCAGAGATCTTCCGGATCGCGCGCATGGTGCGGCCGTCGGAACGGGACCGCGCGGTCGCCTTGATGGACGCACCGCGAGCAGCGAGCTCCTCGGGCGACGCACCAGATCCACCAGCCTCAGCCGGCGGGGCGGCCGCGCGCAGGGCCTCCAGGCCGTCGGCCACGCGGTCGACGAGACCCGGGCCGAGCACGATCTGCAGGTTCGCGCCGGCCGCGATGGCGGCCATGACGCCGTCGGTGGCCTTGAGGTCCTCGAGCGCGACTGCGGAGTCGGACACGACCTCGACCCGCAGGCGGGTCATGCAGTTCTCGACGTCGGCGATGTTCGCGGAACCGCCGACGGCGTCGAGGATCTGCTGGGCGAGTTGCTGTGCATCGGGCATGGCGTGCTCCTCGGGGGAAAGGAAACGGAAAAGGGGGAACGGGGTCTACAGCACGGCGCGCAACGAGCCAGCAGCAGCATCGAGGCGCTCGCGGGCATCGGCAGCCGAGGCGCCGGTCAGGATCACGGCGATGGCGGTCTTCACCTCGCCGTCCGAGGCGTCGAGTGCCGCCTGGACCTCGGCGGGGGGCGCGCCGGTGACGTCCTGGACGAGCGAGAACGCCCGGGCGACGAGCTTCGCGTTCGTCGCGCGCACGTCGACCATGCGGTTGCCGTACGTCTTGTGGCTGCGCACCATCGCGAGCGTGGTGAGCATGTTGAGCACGAGCTTCTGCGCGGTGCCCGCCTTCAGGCGGGTCGAGCCGGCGATGAACTCGGGGCCGACGACGACGTCGATGGCGATGTCGGCCTCCCGCCCCGCGGCCGAGTCGGGGTTGCACGCGACGGAGACCGACAGGGCGGAGCGGCGCCGGGCCTCCAGGATGGCTGCGATCACGTAGGGCGTCCTGCCGGACGCGCTGATCCCGACGACCACGTCGTCGGCCGTCAGGCCGAGCGCGTCGAGGTCGCGGACGGCGGCTGCTTCGTCGTCCTCGGCGCCCTCCACCGCGGTGGTCAGGGCGGGGTCGCCGCCGGCGATCACGCCGACCACCTGGCTCGGGTCGGTACCGAAGGTGGGCGGGCACTCGCTGGCGTCGAGGACGCCGAGCCGGCCCGGCGTTCCGGCGCCGATGTAGACGAGTCGGCCACCACGCGCGAAGGCTGCGGCGATCGAGTCTGCCGCCAGGGCGATGGCCGGGAGGCACGGCTCCAGTGCCGCAGGCACGCTGCGGTCTCCGGCGTTCATGCGCTGGGCAGCTTCCAGCGTGGAGATCGTGTCGATGTCGTCCAGCGAGTGGTCGGTCGCCTCGGTGGTGAGGGCGGCGAGTTCGTCGCGGAGGGCGTCGTGGGTTTCGTGCGTCTGGTTCATGGTGGTGCTCAGTTCCGGTGGTGGGTGCGGACGGCGTCGCGGCTGCGGGCGAGGAGCGGCTGGGAGCGCTCGTCGGTGCGCTGCGCGACGACGATGAACAGGGTGTCGACGATGGCGAGCTGGCTCATCCGGCTGCCCATGGCTGCGGGGCGCAGGGCACTCTCGGCACCGGCGACACCGAGCAGGACGTGGTCGGCGGTGGTGGCGAGCGGGGCGGAGGCGTGGCCGGTGATCGCGATGATCGTGGCGTGTTGGGCTCGGGCGGCGTGGGCGACCTCGAGGGTCTCGACGGTGGAGCCCGAGTGGCTGACGAGCACCAGGACGTCGTGCTCACCGATGACGCTCGCCAGCGTCAGGGCGTTGTGCGGGTCGTCGGCGATGGAGCTCACGATCCCGATGCGTTCGAGCTTGAGGTGCAGGTCTCGGGCGACGATGCCGCTCGCTCCCACGCCGTACAGGACGACGCGGCGGGCGTCGCTCACGGCGGCTGCCGCTGCTTCGAGCGCGTGTGGGTCGAGTGCGGCGCGGGTATCGGCCATCACCGCGCGGACGTCCTCGGTGACCTTCGCGATCACGGTGGTGACGTCGTCGTCGACCGCGACACCGGCGTGGATCTCGGTGGATTCACGCTCGTGGATCCCGCGTTCGACGGCCCGGGTCATGCTGCGCTGCAGGGCGGCGAAGTTCGCGAAGCCCAGGTGCTGGGCGAAGCGGGAGACGGTGGCGGGGGAGACCCCTGCTCGGCCGGCGAGGTCGGTGGCGTTGGTGGAGGCCGCGGCTGCCGGGTCGTCGAGGACGGCGTCGGCGATGGCGCGCATGCTCGACGGCATGGTCGCCGACTGGGTGCGGACGAGGGCGAAGGCGTCGGCGCGTTCAGACCGCTCGGAGATCGTCATCCCGCCATGAAAGCGTCTTTCGTGAGCGAGCGCCAGTGCTGAAAGTAAATTGCGTGTTAAGTGGTGCGGGTGATGCGATTCGGCTTCGCCCAATCAAAGTGCGTCCGCGCCGCGGAGGTGCGTGGCGCAGTTGCGCTTTGGTTGTGCGCGCGGCGGCGGGCCTCCAGGCCGGACGCCGTCAGGCGACGCCGCGTCGCGGACGGAAGACCCCTGCGCGCACCAGCCACACGTAGAGCAGGCAGCCGATGCAGACGTCGAAGACGGCGTTGAGGAACGCGGCGACCAGGGCGACCGCGGCTCCGATCGGGGCGGCGTACGGCACGCCGAGCAGTGCGAGGAGCAGGGCGACCGCGGTCACGAACAGGCCGACCTGCTGGGCGAAGGTCGGGGGTTCCGGGGCCTCGAGTTCGGCGGGCGGGGCGAGGCGTGGGCGGACGACCCGGCGGAAGAGTGCGCCGTAGGGGTGTCGGCGGATGCCGGCGATGCCTCCGACGGCGAACAGTACGACGATGACCGCGAGCAGCACGATGCCGGCGACCCACGTCTCGGGGATCAGCGTGAGGACGATCGTCGCGGCGAGCAGCACCGTGGTGATGGCGGCGCCGAAGCGTGGGGAGCGCGGGTCGATGCCGCGGTCGATGTCGGTGGTGGTGGTCATCGGGACTCCTGGGTGCCGGTGGTGCCTGAGGTGCCTGGGGTGCCTGTGCTGCGTGTGGTGTCCGTGCTGCCTGCGGTCAGGACGGCGTCGAGGGCTGCGGTGAGCTCAGGTGGGCGGGGTGGGCCTCCGAAGCGGGTGTGGACCGAGCGGTCGGCGTCGAGCAGCAGGACCGTCGGCGTCTGCATCACGTCGAAGCGTCGAGCGAGTTCGGGGTGCTCGGCGAGGTCGATCTCGATGCGTCGGACGCCCTCGTGTTGATCGGCGACGGAGGCGAGCTGGCGCCGGGTGGCCGGGCACCGCGCACAAGTCGGCGTGGAGAACTGGACGAACGTGGCGGCGGTGCCGTAATCGGTGTCGAGCGCGAGGCCGTCTGCGTCCTGCCTCGTCGACGCGGCGCTGCCCGCCGACCGGGCTCGACCGGTCCGGTGGCGGAGCAGGAGACCGAGGACCGTCGCGAGCGCGAGGACCCCCACGAGCACGGCCACTGCGGTTCCGAAGGTCACACGGCGACGGTACGCGCAGTCGACGAACTGCTGTCGAACGTGACCGGATGTGACGCCGAGCTGTGCGCGTCGCGCCGGGCTCGGCGGGGACTCAGTCCTCGGGGAGCGTGCGGACCCACTGCTCGAACGCGGCGGCGTCGTCGTCGCGGAAGACGGCGGAAGGCCGCGACTCGTCGTTCGCCGAGTGCAGGAACAGCGTGCCGTCGGCCATCCCCGTCGTCGCGTCGTCGAGGATGGACGACTTCGCCGCGACGCCCTTCCTGGTGAGGAAGGTCAGCTGTTCGCCGTTCGCCGATTCTGCGATCGCCGCTTCACCGTCGAAGAACGAGGCGAGCTCCATCACCAGGAACGCGGTGGCCCCGTCCTGCGTGGTGAGGGCGACGGCTGGCTTCGTCCGACTCTTGCCGAAGGGGTGCTCGACGGCCGTGGCCGTGACTCCCGAGCCGGTCCACGGTCGCACGTCGGTCAGGGGGAGCCTGGCGGCGACCCGCGCCGCGGGTCGTTTCGGCGGGAGGGCGGCCTGGAACAGCAACGTCCCGATCACCACCGCCAGGAACCATGCGTACGGCGAGAACGTCTTCGTCGCGATGAGGACGAGGAAGCTACCCAGGAACCCCGCCGCGACCAGGTTCGGCCACCACCTCGACTCCTGACGCAGGCCGAGCGGCCACACCACGGCGCCGTACACGAGTCCGACGACCGTGGGGACCCAGAAGGCCGAGGGGCGGATGACGCCGGCGTGGAAGTGCAGCCAGACGTCCGCGACCGCCATGACGACCGCCATGACGACGAAGAAGACGCGCTGTGCGCGACGGTCCCGCTCGCGAGTGCTCAGAGTTGTCATGTGGTTCCCCCGTGGTGCTCGTTCCCCGTGCTCTTCAGTCAAGCAGAATGCGCGGTCATGGTCCCACCGCTCGGGCCGTACCCTCGGTCGGGTGACTGACGACGTGACCGCGGGCCGCTACCGACACTTCAAGGGCAACGACTACGAGGTGCTGCTCGTCGCTCGTGACGTGGAAACCGAGGAGCCCGTGGTCGTGTACCAGGCGCTGTACGGCGAACGCGGGCACTGGGTGCGCTCGCTCGCCGACTTCACCGCGCACGTCACCCGCGACGGGTACGACGGGCCCCGGTTCGTGCACCGCCCGTCATCACACGAGTGATCGTCGCCGAGAAGGCGTTCAGTTGCTGACGCCGACCCACAACTCATCACGTGCCCTGGTCATCCCGACGTAGAGCTCCCGGAGATCGAGGCGCCGTCGTTCGAGCGCGCTGTCCGGAGCGTCCTCGGGAGGGTCGACCAGCAGCGCCGAGGGGATGTCGGTGAGGAACACGTGCTTGAACTCCAAGCCCTTCGCGCGTTTGATCGTGCCGACCTTGATCGCACCTGAGGTCTGCCCGCGGTAGGACTCGACGGAAATCGCGGCGAGTTTGTCGCGGCGAAGCATCTTGAGGAGCCGATCGGCGCTGGCGTTGCTCGGTGTCAGGATGCCGATGTCGCCGGTGCGCGCCCGACCACGATCGATCGCTGCACGGAGCGCCTCGAGCAGGAGCCGGTCGAGCTCATGGTGGTCCGACGACCGGCGGAGCACCGGCTTCGGCCCCGACCGGGTGATCGCCGCCACGGTGTCCCCGGGAGCGTCTGTACCCTCGATGTCGGTGACGATGTCGTCGGCGACCAAGCGGCGCGCGAACTCCGCAATCTCTCGTGTGTTCCGGTGATTGACGTCGAGGACGACGCCGCGGCCCGCCAACGAGATCCCGACCTCGCTGAGCGTGTAGCCGCCGGGGTAGATGGACTGTTGCCCGTCGCCGATGAGGGTGAGGCCGTCCTGACGATCACCGACAAGGGCGTGCAGCATGCCGACGGAGAGGGATGTGAGGTCCTGCGCTTCATCGATCAGGACAGCGTCGTACCGGTCGAGCGGCCGCTCGAGAAGCTCATCTCGTGCTGTTCGGATGAGGTCGGCCCAGTCCATGACCCGAAGGCTTCGCAGGTTTCGGTCGTACGCCTCCGCGAGCTCCCAGACGTGCTGCCTGAGCTCGACCGGCAGCCGGTACTTGCGGCCGACCCTGGCGACGGTTGCGTACTGGTCGAAGTCGAGCAGTCCGCGACCCTTGATCACGTGGTCGACCTCGTCGCGCCAGTAGTCGACGGAGAACTTGGAACTTCGGAGGGGATGGGACTCTGGAAGATCTCGCCAGGCGCGCCACCAAGCGCTGTTGACGAGGCCCTGATCGACCCGGAACGGGACTTTGCGCTCGGTCAGGATCCCGTGCGCGAATGCGTGGACTCCCGCGAACTCGACCTTCGCTGCGTGTGCCGGTTCGAGCCGCTGCAGGAGAGATTCGAGCACGGCCGGGAACGTTCTGACGTAGGTCGTGACCAGGACCCTCTTCCGGCTCCGGCGCGCAAGGTGGGCGGTGCGGTGTAAGCCGACGACTGTCTTGCCCGTCCCTGCCGCGCCGCGGATCCGCGCAGGTCCGTTGAAGCTCCGCCGGGCGATCCGTGCTTGGGCCGGATCGAGGTACGACATCCACGTCTCGATGGGTGCATCGTCCAGGTGAAGGAGGCCTTGGTGGAACGTCGCGAGGTCGAAGAGTGGAGCTTGTTCCGGTCGTTCTTCGATGAGGAGCGCCGAGGGAGTGGGGTCCGGGCTCGGAAGGAGCGCGAAGTAATCGCGTGCGACGGCAGCGACTCGTTCTGCGTCGGCCGGCGTGAGCCGCGCGCCGCGCCGGCGGATGTTGTCCACCAGTCGATCGACACCGATGACCTCGATGACGCCGACCTGCGCGGTGATTGTCGGCTGGAGGGTCATCGCCGCGATGCAGTGCACCTCGCTCGGAGGAAGGCCGACCTCGGCAAACGCCTCCTGAGCCCCGTCGAGAAGCGAGCCGAGTGAGTCGAAGGTGTCAGCCACGTCTTCATCGCCGCGGTGTGGCCGACCGTTCTCGATCGAGAACTCCCGCCAGGCCTTGGTGTCGACGATGAAGACGCCGGCACGACCGACCAGGATGAGGTCGACCTGAGCGTTCTTCGAACCGGGCCAACGTCGATCAGTCAGGAAGTGGAAACCGTCGGCGGTCAAGTCCGAGAGGAGCTGCAGGGTCTGTGCCTCCGTGCGTTCCGCCACCGCAAAGCGAGCAGCCTCTGCTCGGAGTGCGAGCGCGCCGGCCGGATCGGCAGCCGCTTCCGCCAACAAGTGCCGTGCTCGTGCTCCGGCCGATGCGCCAGCGACGCTCATGCTGACAGTCCCTCCACGGGGCGAACAGCTCGATGGCCAGCCGGGTCCCCGTCCCTGATCAGCCACGAGCCAGTCTTGCGGGTGAGGCGTGCTCGCAACAGGCACCCATTCGGGCGACGCGATTCGATACGAGAGTGCGTCATGCACCGCGGCGCGGACCGTTTCGGGACGACGGCGTGCTCGATGATCATGCTGCCTCCGTTGAGCGACCTCCGGACCGAAGATGCACACCAACATGTCAGATGATCGGCTGCCGAGCAAGGGTGAAGCGTGAACGTCGGCGCTCGCCCCTAGGCTTTCAGCGCACCGGAGAGCAAGGGGGAGCGCATGCAGATCGGCGTCGACGGGCACGTGCTGCTCAGCCCGAGTGACCTGAGCACGTGGTCGGCCTGCGAGTGGGCGTTCCTTCGCCGCCTCGACGCCAAGCTCGGTCGCGGGGACGCCCTGCCGGACGTGCACGACGACATGCTCGAACGCACCGCACGGCTGGGGGATCAGCACGAACTCGACTTCCTCGACATCCTCAAGCAGACCCGCGACGTCGTCGAGTTCGACCGCCCCGCCCCGCCGGACTACGCACGCGCCGCAGCCGAAGCACGACAGGCCTTCGCCGACGGTGCTGATGTCCTGTACCAGCCGACGTTCCACGCACCACCGACGGCCGACGCCCCGGGGTTCATCGGCTTCGCGGACTTCATCATCCGCAACGACCGCGGCGAGTACGAGGTCTACGACACCAAGCTCGCCCGCCACGCCAAGATCAGCGCCCTGCTGCAGCTCGCCGCGTACGCCGAGCAGATGCAGGCGCACGGCATCGCGACCGGACAGCAGGTGCACCTGGTGCTCGGCGACCGGACGACGACCACGCACGACCTCGCCGACATCGCGCCGGTGTACCGCACGCAGCGCGCCGAACTGCAGCGGGTCATCGCCGAGCGCATCGCGGCAGACGAACCGCTGCGGTGGGGCGACCCGCGCTACTCGAGCTGTGGCCGATGCGACGTCTGCTCGACCCAGGTCGCCGAGCACCGCGACCTCGTCCTCGTCGCCGGCATGCGCCTCGACCAACGGGCGAAGCTGATCAAGCACGAGGTGCGGACGATCGACGACCTGGCGGTCCGCACCCGGGCAGTGCCGGGCTTGTCGCGCGCGACGCAGGATCGGCTGGTGCGTCAGGCGAGCCTCCAGATCGAGTCGGAAGACGCCCGACGGAAGGGCGCCGACGGGCCGGACCAGCCCGTCAAGCCGCGCTTCGAGGTACTCGACGCCCGCGCGCTCGACGCGATCCCGGCACCGGACCCGGGCGACGTGTTCTTCGACTTCGAGGGCGACCCGCTGCACACCGAGGACGGCGTGCACTGGGGCCTCGACTACCTGTTCGGCCTGGTCGACGACCGCGCCGAGTTCGCCGCGTTCTGGGCGCACACCATCCGCGACGAACGAGTTGCGCTGGAGCAGTTCCTCGCGTTCATCGAGGCCCGGCGGCAGCAGTACCCGGGCATGCACATCTACCACTACGCGGCCTACGAGCGGACGCACCTGCTGTCACTCGCCGCCCGGCACGGTGTGGGCGAGGACGCCGTCGACGACCTGCTGCGAGCCGGGGTCCTGGTCGACCTGTACCCGATCGTCCGCAAGGCCCTGGTCGTCGGCAGCCACAGCTACTCCATCAAGAAGCTCGAACCGCTGTACATGGGAGCGGACCTGCGCGAGAGCGACGTCACGAACGCCGCGGACAGCATCACCGCCTACGTCGATGCGATCGAGGAGCTCCGGAACGGCGACGCCGCCGAGGGACAGCGGATGCTCGACCAGGTCGCCGACTACAACGCCTACGACTGCCGCTCGACCCTGCGCCTGCGCGACTGGCTCCGCTCGCTGCGCACCGACGACCCCGACGCGGCCGACCCGTCGCTCGAGCTCGAGGTCCCACCGATCCCCGTCGAGCGCGAGCCCAATCCGGTGTCCGTCGCGCTGACTGCGCAACTCGAGGACGTCGACGCCCTCGACCGCACCCCTGACCAAACCGCGTTGGCGCTCGCCGCGGCCGCGATCGACTACCACCGCCGCGAGGCCAAGACCTTCTGGCAGGACCACTTCGACCGCCTGCGGAACCCGGTCGACGACTGGGCCGACACGCGTGACGTCCTGGTCGTGGAGCGGGCGTCCGTCGAGCGCGACTGGGACACGCTGCCGCGTGCCCGGTCGCAGTCGCGGGAACTCCGGTTGTCAGGGACGCTCGCGCCCGGTTCGCGGCTCCGGCCTGGAGGCACGCCCCACCTGGTCTACGACGACCCACTTCCGCCATCGGTCGCCTCCCCGGGCCCCGGGTCGAAGGGCGCTTCGTCGCGCGCCGTGATCGTGGACGTCCGGGACAACGGCGATGCCGTCGAGGTCCTCGTGAAAGAGGGCCTGCCCGTCGGCGGCGAGCCGCACCACGAGTTCCCCGTGGCCCTCGCCCCGTCGGCGCCGCCCCGCGCGAAGCCCCAGCCCGAGGCGATCGCGTGGTGGGGTCAGGCCGTACTCGACGAGCTGCCCGAGATGCTGCCCGACCCCGCGCTCGACCTGCTGCGCCGAGTGCCCCCTCGTGGCCCGATCGTGCCGGTGCAGGGCGACGACACGGTGTCGGCCGTCGTCTCGACCCTGCTCCACCTCGACCGGTCGTACCTGGCGATCCAGGGCCCTCCCGGCACGGGCAAGACCTACGTCGGCTCGAACGTCGTCGCCCGACTCGTCCGCGAGTACGGCTGGCGCGTCGGCGTCGTCGGGCAGTCCCACGCGACGTCGGAGAACTTCCTGACCTCGGTCGTGAACGCCGGAGTCCCCGCGGACCGGGTCGTGAAGGTGCCGAAGTCCGGCGCGACCGAGGACGAGCTCGACGCCGCAGCCTGGACCCCCGTGAAGAACGGTGCCGCGGTCGCCGCGTTCCTGTCCGCGTGCGAGGCTTCGGGCACTGGCGGTGTCGTCGGTGGCACGGCGTGGACGTTCGCGAACGAGTCCACGATCGAGCGCCGTTCCCTCGACCTGCTCGTGGTCGACGAGGCCGGGCAGTTCTCCCTCGCTCCGACCATCGCCTCGTCGGTCGCCGCGACCCGGCTCCTGCTGCTCGGGGACCCCCAGCAGCTGCCCCAGGTGTCGCAGGGCTCGCACCCGGAGCCCGTCGACGAGTCCGCGCTCGGCTGGCTCGCTGACGGACAACACGTCCTGCCGCCTGAGTTCGGGTACTTCCTCGCCCGCACCCGCCGCATGGAGCCCGCGCTGACCGAATCCGTCTCGGCCCTGTCCTACGACGGGCAGCTCGCCTCGATGGTCTCCGGCCGGCACCTCGACGGCATCGCCGCGGGTGTGCACCCCATGCCGGTCGTGCACGCGGGCAACACGACGTCCGCTGCTGAAGAGGCCGCCCGGGTCGTCGCCCTCGTCGGTGACGTCGTCGGCCGCACCTGGACCGACGGTTCCGACACCCGCGCCCTGACCGATGAGGACGTCATCGTGGTGGCGCCGTACAACGCACAGGGGGCACTGATCCGGCAGGAGCTCGACCGCGCGGGCTTCACCGGCACCCAGGTCGGCACGGTCGACCTGTTCCAGGGCCGAGAGGCCGTCGTGTCGATCGTGTCCCTGGCAGCGTCGAGTGCGGCGGACATCCCACGCGGCCTCGACTTCCTGCTCATGCCGAACCGGTTGAACGTGGCGATCTCACGGGCGAAGTGGGCGGCGTACCTCGTGCACTCACCGGCGCTGACCACGGGGCTGCCCCCGTCGATCGCGGGCTTGTCCCTGTTGTCCCGCTTCATCGAGCTCGTCGAACCGGCTCGCTGACCGAGGCGACGCCGAGTCCTCTAGGCTGCAGGCGGCCGAGGGGGCCAGAGGAGTGGGGGACGATGTCTGCAGGAGCGCAAGGACCGCTGCCGGCCGGAAGACCAGTGCCGGACCCGGTCGAGGCACCGAAGCCGAACGCGGCGTGGACGGTCGACCTCGTCGTCACCATCGCCCTGTTCGTGGTCATCGCGATGCTCAGCGGCTTCGCGGTGCTGTTCGGCTGGGTCCTCGGGACGATGTCGCAGTACGGGTGCGACTGGGAGTCCTCGACGCGCGTAACAACCGATCGATGGGGGTCCAGACCGCAGTGGTCGAGGCGATCGTCCTCATCGTCGTGTGCACGGGAGGCGGAGTCCTCGCAGCGAAGGTCCGTCGGAAGCGGCCGCTCGGGTGGCTCGTCGCACTCGGGACGGCTGCAGCGGTAGCGATTGCTCTCGCACTGACGCTCGCGGTGATCGGGGCGTCGTCGGGTTCCTGACTCCCGCCTGTCGGTTTCGGTTCACGAATCCCGAGGATCGCGAACCATAACCGTCACCCAGCGGAAATGCTCCGCACTCGCCCGGAGCGGACGGTGAGACGGAGCGGGTCAGTCGTCGCTGGTCGGGACGCCGCCCTGCATCTGCGCCCGCATCTCGGCGAGGACATCAGCGTGCAGGAAGTTCGCCTCGGCCGCGCTCGTGGGGTCGACCACGATGCCGAACTCCTCGGGGAGCGCGGACACGAGCTCGGACATCGGCACCGGACGCCCCTCGGCGTCGGGCAGGCCGGCGGCGAGTTCGTCCGGGTCGGTGAAGACGGGCACGAACGGCTTGTCCCGGATCATGACGTGGGCGACGCTGCCGGCCTCCGGGGTACCCGCCGCCTTCCAGGGGACCCACGCCGCGCTGCGCAGGAAGCCCGCGGGCGAGGCCGCCATCCTCCGTCGGAGTTCGGCAGCAGCGGTCGGCGGGGCCTTGTCGACGCCTCGGCCGAAGGCTGATCCGTTCGTCTCATCGGTACTCACGCAAACCATGCTGTCACGGTCGGCGGACACGGCGGGGCCGAGCCGCGCCTCCAGGCCGATGCCCGGCGCACGCGGACGTGGGCCGGGCGTCGGAGGTGCCGGACTCAGTACGCGGCCGACTGCCCGCCGTCGATCGGGACGACCGTCGCGTTGACGTAGGACGCGTCGTCGGACAGCAGGAAGGCGACGACGGCGGCGATCTCGGGGGCCTCGCCGTAGCGCTTCGTCGGGTTGACCTGGATGAACTCCTCGGCGGCCTTGCGCGGGTTCTCCGCGTCGAGCTGCTTCATCGAGTTCTCGACCATGGGCGTCCAGATGGCTCCGGGGGCGATGGCGTTGATGCGGATGCCGTAGCGGCCGTACTCGACGGCCGAGTTGCGGGTGAGGCCGACGACGCCGTGCTTGGCTGCCGCGTACCCGGACTGGTTGCCGATGCCGCGGATGCCGCCGACGCTCGCCGTGTTCACGACCATGCCGGAGCCCTGCTCACGCATGACCTTGAGCACCTTCTCGAGCCCGAGGAACACGCCGCGCAGGTTGATCGACACGACGCGGTCGAACTCGGCGGCGGTGAAGGACTCGGTGGGGTTCTGCTTGCCCTCGATGCCGGCGTTGTTGAAGAAGCCGTCGATGCGGCCGAAGCGCTCGGTCGTGGCGGTGACGTAGGCGTCGACCTGGGCCTCGTCAGACACATCGGCGACGGTCGTCAGGACCTGCGCGTCCGGGGTGGCCTCGAGCACGGCGGTCTTCGTCGCCTCGAGTCCCTGCTCGGAGACGTCGACCAGGGAGAGCGCAGCGCCCTCGGCGGCCAGGCGGACGGCGGTCGCGCGGCCGAGGCCGGAGCCGCCGCCGGTGATGAGGACGACGCGGTCGGCGAAGCGGGTGGTGACGGTGCTGGTTTCGGGCATGGGGGAGGCCTCCTGAGGTCTTCGACGGTGAAGGGCTCGTGGTCCGCGGTGGGGCAGCGAGTCCGATCGATGCATCTGCATCGAGATTTCTAGACTACACCTGTCGTTTAACGACGCGGTCAGCAGGTGTCCAGCACCCGCACCATCGCGCTGCCTGCCTCAGCTCGTGACGATCGAGGTCGTCGTTGCCATGGTCGCCGCCATGATCACGACCATCGTCGCGGCCTCGATCTCCTCGAGTACCGCCTTCACCGCCGGGCTCGCCCAGGTGCCCGAGGTGATCTCCTTGACCAGGTCCTTGTCGACGGCGCCGAACTGCTTGCGCAGGGTGTTCGTCGCGTCGAGCAGGCCGATGACCGCGGCGGAGAACGGCGTGGGTCCTGCCCGGCCGGCCGGCACGTCCGCGATGCCGGATCGCAGCAGCGCCTCCGGGGCTCCGTCCCGCTCCGGGTGCTTCGTGGTGGGGAAGAGGCCGAGCACCTTGCCCTGCTCGACGCTGATGACGCCGCGCTCGACGAGTCCGGCGAACACGTCGTCGCGCAGCTGGCGCTTGCCGAGTCGGCTCACCCACCACTTCGCCTTGCGCGGTGCACCGGCCGCCGCGATGGAGCCGACCACGCCGTCGAGCACGGGGTCGCCCGTTGCGGCGCCGTTCACGACGGTGACGAGTCCGTCCTGCAGCGAGACGGCACCGCGCAGCGCGAGGTCGGCGAGGACCGCCCCCGCGAGACCCGTGTCGAGCGTCGAACCGTCGAGCGCGTGGCGTCCGTCGGGCTCGACCTGCAGGAGCGCGAACGCCTCTGGGACCGTGAGTTGCTCAGCCATGCCCGCAGCCTGCCACGCGGGGCGGAGGGGCGCCGGGCCTCCGAGCCGACACCCAGCGGAACCGGACCGCTCGATGCCTGGATAAGGTGCTGTCCCGTGGGCATGCGCGGTTTGATGTGGGACGGGACGCGACGACACGGCGTGCTGCTCGCGATCGCCCTGGCGCCGGTGCTCGCTGCGGTCGCGGAGACGGCTGCGCTGACGCTGTCCCACGACCCGGACTGGGGCCGCGGCATCACCGGAGTGGTGGCGGCGATGACCGTCGCCGGGCTCGTCGTGGGCGTGCGCTACAACCCGCTGAACGACATCGCGACCCGGAACCGTCGGTCCGCGCAGGAGCGGACGTCGCGGGAGTCGCGCCGCTCGTTCCTCGACTTGCTGGTGCTCGACCTGGTCCTCATCGTGCTCGGCTTGCCTTTCGGCGGCGTGCTCGCGATCCGCGAGGGCGACCCGAGCGCGTGGTTCCTCTCGCTGGTGTTCGGCTTCCTGTCCGCGATCGCGTTGCTGCTGGCCTGGCTGGTCGACATGTTCGTCGTGCTGCCGATCGTGTCGATGGTCGGCGCTCTGATCGGCGCGAAGGGATCGAGCAGGACCGCGGCGTCGGCCGGGGCGGTGTTCCTGTCCGTCCTGGTGTTCGCCGTCGCGGTCACCGTCGCCGTCCCGAGCACCGACCACGGGTACCTCGGGCGGGCCGGGAGGTTCCTCGAGGCCATGGGGGTCCTCGCCGGCCTGCCGTTCCGCGACGCCGCGAACCCCGCGCTCCTCTGGCTCGCCCGGCTCGCGCTCGTGCTGCTCGTCCTGTCGATCACCTGGCTGGTGCGTGAGGGGCGCGTGCTTCGTCACGCCCGGGGAGACCGCCCGCGCCGGCCGCGCTGAAACCCAGCGGCGCCGGACCGCCCGACGTCAGCAGGCGTCCAGCACCCGCACCATCGCGTCCCGCTCCGCCGGAGCCACCCACAGGCGGTACTTCGCCTTCACCGTGACCTGGTGCTCGATGTAGGTGCAGCGGAACGCCTTGTTCGCGGGGAGCCAGGTCGCCGCATCGCCGGAGCCCTTCTGCGAGTTGGACCGGCCGTCGACGGCGAACAGGTTCACCGGGTCGTTCGCCAGCGCCTGCCGTTCGGCTTCGGTGAGCCGCTGGGCCCCGGTGCGCCAAGCGTTCTCGAGCGCGACGACGTGGTCGATCTGCACGAGCGTCGACGTCGTGTTGCCGCGCACGAAGTCCACCGTCGCACCGGTGTACGGCGAGACGAGGGTGCCCGTGAGGACCTTGCAGCGGCCCTCGCGGGTGATGCCGGCGAGGTCGCGGGCGAGGACGTCGTTCCGGGTGTCGCACCCGTTGTGGTCGACGTCGAGCCAGGCGCTGCCGAAGTCACCGGTGCGGTCGTAGCCGGTGCCGGCTGCCTTGCCCTTGACGGGCAGGTCGGCGAGCTGGGTGCGTGCGCGGACCGCGTCGGCGTCGGTTCCGCGGCTGACGGTCGGACTGGAGGCGGGGGTCGCCCCCGACGACGCCTGCTGCGGTCCGATGGTGGTCGTCTCCCCGGCCGTGGGACCGCCCGCCCCGGTCGTGCCCGCCGCGTCGGCGTCCGGCCCGAGGACGCCGGACGCGTCGAGCGCGTACCCGCCGACGGCGAGGGCCAGGACGACGAGGACGGAGGTCAGGGTGATGCGGCTGCGGCGTCGGCGGGACGTCATGCGGTGGGACTCCAGGTGGTGCGGGGCGGAACGGTGGTGCGGGGCGGAACGGTGGTGCGGGCGGAACGGTGGTGCGGGGTGGAACGGTGGTGCGGCGGTGTGCGCAGCGGCTCAGGTCAGCAGGGAGCGGATGTCGTCGGCCGTCAGGTCGTCGGCGAACAGGGCGTCGTCGTCGATCATCGTGGCGAACAGCTCGGCCTTGCGGGCGGCGAGGGCGAGGACCTTCTCCTCGATGGTGTCCTCGGCGATGAACCGTTGGACGCTGACCGACCGGGTCTGCCCGATGCGGTGCGTGCGGTCGACGGCCTGGGACTCGGCGGCGGGGTTCCACCACGGGTCGAGCACGAACACGGTGTCCGCCTCGGTCAGGGTGAGCCCGAACCCGCCGGCCTTCAACGAGATGAGGAACGCCGGGGCGGTGCCCTGCCGGAAGCGCTCGATGACCTCCGGGCGCTTGCGGGTGGAGCCGTCGAGGTACTCGTAGCCGATGCCCCGGGCGTCGAGGGCGTCGGACACCATCCGCAGGAACGAGGTGAACTGGCTGAACACCAGGGCGCGACGGCCCTCTGCCGCGAGCTGTTCGAGTTCGTCGAGCAGCAGGTCGAGCTTGGCCGAGGGGATCGGGGTCGATCCCGACGTGACGTCCGAGTCCGCTGACGCCGACCCGGACGACACCAGCGCCGGCGACAGCGCGAGCATCCGCAGCAGCGTCAGCGACCGGAACACGATCATCCGGTTCTTCGACAGGTCGTCGATCAGGTCGAGGACCTTCAGGCGCTCCCGGTTCAGGGTGCGCTCGTACAGCTCCCGGTGCGCGGGGTCGAGCGTGACCCGGACGACCTGTTCCTGCTTCGGTGGCAGGTCGGCCGCGACGGCTTCCTTGGTGCGGCGGAGCATGAGCGGCCGGATCCGTCGGCGCAGCCGCCCGGTGAGTTCCTGCCGGGCCTCACCGCGGAGCTCGGGCGAGGCGAGGGGCTTCACGTAGTCGTCGCCGAACCGGGTCCAGGTGGACAGCAGCCCGGGCGCGACGATGTGGAACAGTGCCCACAGGTCGGTCAGGCCGTTCTCGAGCGGCGTGCCGGTGATCGCGAACTTCACCGGTGCCTGCAGCTCCGAGGCCACACGGTGGGTCTGGGACTGCGGGTTCTTCACGAACTGGGCCTCGTCGAGCACCAGCGCCGACCACGGCAGGTCGGTCCAGGCGCGGGCGTCGAGCCGCAGCAGCGCGTACGAGGTGACGACGATGTCCGACGCAGCGGCGGTCCGGGCGACGAGCCCCGGGTCCTTCAGCGACGTCGAGGTCACCGTCGCGACCCGCAGCGACGGCACGAACTTGGCGGCCTCGGAGGCCCAGTTGCCGACGACCGAGGTCGGTGCGACGACCAGGAACGGGGGCGCGTCGGGCTCCGCGGCACGACGGGCAGCGACCATCGCGAGCACCTGCAGCGTCTTGCCGAGCCCCATGTCGTCGGCGAGCACCCCGCCGATGCCGTGCGTCACCAGGAACGACAGCCACGCGTACCCGGCGTGCTGGTACGGCCGCAGGTCGGCGTGCACGGTGTCCGGCACGGGGACGTCACCCGGGGGAGTCGCCCCGAGCAGCCCCGAGGCGATCGCCTGCCACCGCTCGTCGTGCGAGGTCTCGTCGGCCAGCAGGTCGAACTCCGACCACAGCCCGGCGTACAGGGGCGTGACGGCGATCGGCTGGTCGGGCTCCCACTCGTCCAGGTCGCGGGCCTCGTCGATGAGTTCCTTGAGCCGATCGAACGCGGGGTCGGCCAGCGACAGGTACGAGTTGTCGACGAGCTTGAGCCGTCGCTGCCGACCCGCCAGCGCGGTGAGCAGCGGCGTGAAGGGGATCTGCTTGCCGTTGACGCTGACGATGATGCCGAGGTCGAACCAGTCGTGCTTGTCCGACGGCATCGTCGTGACACGGATGTGCGGCCGCCCGCTCAACCGCTCGTAGTCGAGGCGCTCGCCCTGCACGACCGTGCGGACGCCGAGCGACGGCAGCTCGGGCAGGAACTCGTTCGCGAACACCGCGACGTCGGCCCCGTCGACGGTGCCGTCCTGGAACCAGTCCAGCCCGCCACCGGGTCCGGCAGGGCGGACGGGAGGCCCGGCCTGCGTCGCGTCGTCGTCCGCCGTCGTCGACGTGGTCGGCTGCACCGCCGCGGCCGGGTCCGCCACGGAGGCGTCATCGGTACTGGCAGGAACGTCGGTGCCGGCCGGATCGTCGGCGGCACGGAGCCCGGACAGGTCGGGCAGCGGGCCGTGCAGGGACACCGGGTCCTTCCGCCCGTCGACGTGCCAGCGCCAGTGCAGGTGCACGCGGTCGTCGGTGCGCGGCGCCCGGGCCGGCTCGAACGTCGCGGTGAGCACGAGCTCGGGCGGGGTGCGCTCCGGCAGCTCCACCGAGCCGTCGGAGCTGACGAGTCCGAGGGCACCGCGCAGCCGGGGTGACCACTCGGCCAGGAACTCGTCGACCTCGGCGGTCGGCACGGTGATCCGGGTGCCCTCGACGAGCATGCGGCGCTGGTCGTCGGGCACCGGCGCCGGGGTCGGGGCGACGGCGACCGTGAACTCGGGGCTCTCGCGGAACACGTAGACGCCGTGGTCGCCGATCATCCGCGCTGCTCCGGGTACCACGGGCCGGCCGTCGAGCACGGCACTCGCGCCGATCACCACGGCGTCGTCGTGCCGGGCGACGTCGAGCAGCACCTGGGCCTGCGTGCCGAGCACCGCACCGCCCTCGCGCTTGCCGGTGACGAACGCGATGTCGAGCGCCGCGGCCTGCTGCAGGAGCGGCCAGAGCAGGGGGCTCCGGAAGTCGTCGAGGTGCAGCCAGTCGCTCTCACCCGGCAGCCCCGCCAGCTGCCCGGCGCGGTGCAGGGCGGCGAGCTGCAGGAACCAGCCGTGCTGCTCGGCACCGACCCCGAGCCGGTTCTGCGAGTAGGGGAGCGTGCCCCAGGTCAGCTGCCCGCGCACCCAGTTGCCGGCGTCGCTGCGGGTCACCGGCCGGACCCCGAGCCGCACGCTGCGGGACGGCGCGGGCAGGGCACGGCCGGCGGCACGGGCTCGCGAGGCGAGCTTGGCGGGGACCGCGTCACGCAACTCGAACTGCAGCCCCATCCGGGTGCCCTGCGGGGTGGGCGCCCGCTCGTCGTCACCGGCGAGGCGGGCGAGGTCGTGCCTCCAGTCCGAGGGCGGCGGAGCCGGCGTTTCCGGACGTGGGCCGGCGTTCGCGGCGAGGGCGCGGGCGTTGATGGTGAGGAGCGCGGCCGCGACGTGCTTGCAGTCGCCGCCGAGCGGGCAGCTGCAGGTGCTGCGGACCGGGCGGACGAAGTCGCCGCGCGCCGGGGTGGTGTCGACGCGGAGTTCGTACGGGTCGTCGGCGGTGTCGGACACGACCGCGGTGACCGTGCCGTCGTCGTCGTGCCAGGTGGCGTCGTCGACCAGGCCGGCGCGGACGACGTCGCGTGCGCGGCCGAAGGTCTGCGGCCCGACGAAGCGGATGACGTCGACGGCGTCGATCATCGGGGCAGCAGGCACGGGACCATCGTGCCAGTCGCCACCGACGATCCCCGCCGCCACCCTGTGCGACGGACATCTGACAGGACTACCGTCCAACGCGGAGCGCGACGACAGCGGTCCACGGAATCGATTGGAACCTCATGCCGGACCGACTGCGGTGGGTACGCGACTCAGCCGACCACTGGAACGGGTGGATCGACGCCGAGGTCGTGTGCGACATCACCCGGACCGACACGTACACCGTCGATTCCCCGGACCACTCGTTGACCGGCGGGCACTCGTCCTTCGAGAGTGCGGCCGCTCAGGTGCACGGCTGGGTTCGCTGGACCGGCCGTTAGGCCGCAGAGCGCAACTCGGTTGTACGTCCACCCGCTGCTCCCTAGCGTGAGAGGGCAGGCCGGGGTCCACCCGGAGGTGACCACACCGCTCTGCTCCAGGAGAGAGAGGTGTTCCGATGACCGACACGACCGAGTCGCAGGCGCCCGCTCCGGGTTCCGATCCTGCTGCACGCCCCACCTCGCCGCGTTCGCTCGTCGCCGTGGCCGGTCAGGACACCGACGAGGCCATCAGCTCGCTCGCCGGCATGTACGCGGGCAAGGCCTGGTACTCCCGAGCCCTCGACCAGGACTACTGGTTCAAGTACGTCGGTGTCGGTGACGAACGGCTGAGTGTCCGCCGTTCCCAGATGCACGGGTACCTGCGGGGTGACGTCGCCACCGAGGGTGAGGTCGTCGTCCAGTGGCTCGAACGCGGCGAGGCCCGCGTCGACGTCGGCCGCGACGAGGTCCGCATGCAGCCCGGCGTCCCGACACTGTTCCCCGTCGAGCGCCGGTTCGAGATGGAGTACCAGGACTGGGACCAGCGCCTGGTGCACCTGCGCCGTGACCTGGTGCTCGACGTCGCCGCCGAGGACCACCTGGTCAACGGCACCATGGCGTTCGACACCACGACGACGCCTGACTCCGCAGCTCTGGGCCAGTGGCGGACCGCCGTGTCCGGCGCGCTCCGTGCGCTGCGCGAGGAGGGCGACGAGTCCCTCGCCTGGCACGAGGCGCAGCGTGACGTCGCCCGCGCCCTGTTCCGCATGTACCCGCTGCAGGCCGAGCGGTTCCCCGCGGGCTACGGCACCCGCAGCGACGGACGACTCCGGGCCGCGGTCGAGTTCATCCAGGCGCACGCCCACCAGCCGCTCACCGTCGCCGACATCGCGCAGGCCGCGGGGCTGAGCATCCGTGGGATCCAGGAGTCGTTCCAGCGGGCGTTCGAGCGCTCGCCGATGACGTACCTGCGCGAGGTCCGGCTCGGACGGGTGCACGAGGAACTGCGGATCCTCGACCCGCAGGCGACCTCGGTGGCGGACGTCGCCCGGCGGTGGGGCTTCGCGCACATGGGGCGGTTCGCCTCGGTGTACGCGAACCGGTTCGGGGAGTACCCGCGGGAGACGTTGCGGCGCTGAGGGCGGCTCGTCGCGGCAGCGTGAGCGCCCCTTGTTCTGGGGGTCCCTCGATTCGGGGTAGAACTGACAGTCTGCTCAGGGGGTGCGAGGGGCGTACCCCCTGAGGGGAGCTCCATGAGCAGTCCATCCAGTCCGACCGAGGACGACGGCCAGCCCGTCTTCCTCGGGGAGACGAGCAGACGATCCGTCCTGCTCTTCGCTGCCGCGGCAGCAGTCACCGCGGCGACGCTCAGTGGCACGTCCCGGGCGTTCGCCGTCGAGCCGTCCAACCTGACGTACCCGTCGTACCCCGAGTCGACCTCGACGCGGGATCGCGCGTTCTCGGCCAGAGCGGCCGAAGAGTACGCGAACGGCAAGATCCCGGTCAGCGAGCTGACCTACGTGGCGGAGTCGACGAACAACCTGGGCAAGCAGTACCTGCTGGCGAGCGCCGCCACGGCCTACATCGCCCTGGGCAAGGCCTACCAGGCCGCGCTCAACAAGCCGATGACGATGGCCGAGGGGTACCGGGACTACGCGCGCCAGGAGTACCTCTACCAGGGGTACATCCAGGGGAAGCCCGGGTTCAACAAGGCGGCGTACCCCGGGACCTCGATCCACGGGTTGGGTCGAGCCGTGGACTTCAGCGGAGGGGTCAACAGCTACGGCACGCCCGAGAAGGCGTGGATGAACGCCAACGGCCCGACCTTCGGCTGGCAGCCGGTCGGCGACGGTTTCGACTTCCGTGAACCGTGGCACTTCGAGTACGACGGCTCCTACCAGCCGGAAGAACCAGCACCGCCCGTCAACGAACGACAGGAAGACACAGACATGAAGCTCATCACCAACAACGGACGCACCTGGCTCGTCGGCGAGTTCACGGCGGTCGAGATCGACACCGACTTCCTCAACGAGCTGAAGTCGGCCTACAACGTCCCGGGTTCGCTCGGCAACCTGCGCGCTGCACTCGCGGCGCAGTACGGCGAACCGGTCGCCATCCAGGCCGCCGGCAACGTCGAGGGCATCATCGCGGTCGCGAAGAAGAACCGCGCGGGCCTGGTCAGCGAGCTCAAGCGCTGACCACCGATCACTGCACGGACGAGGGGCCTGCCGGCGATCCGGCAGGCCCCTCGTCTGCGTGTGTTCGGTGGTGCTCCGGGCACGCGGAACGCCCCACCGCCTCGTTCGAGGAGACGGTGGGGCGTTGGCGCGACTGTGTCGGATCGGTCCGGCGGCCTCAGTAGGCCTGGATGATGCCCAGGAAGTCCCCGTAGCCGAGGGAGCGCTGCGACAGCTCGCAGACGTCCGACGACGGCTTCATGACCAGACGCGTCGCGATGTCGACGTGGTCCAGACCGAAGGTGTGGCCCCACTCGTGCACCGCGACCCCTCGGACGTCGTACCGATCGCCCGAGCACGATGCCTGCACGGAGTTCCACGCGTACCGCGTCGAGTACTTCTGGTCCGACTCCGTCGAGGCGAGCGTGCTCAGGTTGTAGAAGGTGCAGGTCGCGGCGAGCGTCCCGGTCGGCAGGCTGCCCCACCCGATCACGTTCTTGTTGTCCTGCGCAGAGCAGGACAGCGCGCTGGTCACTGCCGGGTCTGATCCGGTCGCGCCCAGCGGAGTGTTCCGGGCCCCCGAGATCCCCGACGCACCGCACGCCGAGATGTTGCCGCCCCACTTGTTCGCCGCTGCCTTGAGCTCGTCGTAGGCGTACGTCCCCTTGCTGTTCGCCTCGTTGTAGCGCCACTCGACGGACGTCCTCCAGGTGTTGCCCGCGAGGTTGTAGTCACCAGCGCAGGACGCAGCGCCGATCGAGGTGCCGGGCGCGGTGGCGGGCGCCTGGGTCCCGCTGCTGGACTGCGCAGCGCCCTGCGTCGCACGCTGTGCTGAGGACCTTGCCGGCGACGTGCCGTGCCAGTCGCTCCCGACCTGCACGGAGACGCCGGCGTCGGTGTTGAAGACGGTCACGTCGGTCGCCGGCTGTGCGCCCGCGGCACTGACGCTGTCGACCCTGACGGCCGTTCCGGCCGCGGGGACGACGAACGTCCGGCCGTCGACCACCACGGTCGAGCCGGCGCCGACGGTGCAGCCTGCGTCCAGATCGGTCGACGTGACGGTGCCGTCCGTGCACCCGCTGGAAGCGTTTGCTGGTGCGGCGACCCCCGCGCCGACGACGAGCGCCGTGCCGAGCACGGCGAGAGTGAGTGTGCGGTACATGAGTCCCCTTCGCTTATGTGAGCACTCGAACTCTGGCACTTCCCGCGATGGGGAGCGAGAGGCGTCACCGAATCGCAACGTGCCGACACCCGGTTGTTCACGAGCGAGCACGCGTCAGGTCCTCCCAGGCGTCGGGTGCTCAGTCGCGCAGGGGCTTCCCGCCGGTCACCTCGCCCGTCGCCAACTTGCTGTGGCGTCGCGAGTACCCGAAGTACACACCGAGCCCGATCGCGAACCAGATCGCGAACCGCACCCACGTCTCCCACTGCAGGAACGTGACGAGCCACAGCGACGCGATGACGCCGATGATCGGGATGACGGGCATGAACGGCAGCCGGAACTGGCGGTCCAGGTCGGGCTGCCGGTAGCGCAGGACCACCACGGCCGAGCACACCACGACGAACGCGAGCAGGATGCCGATGTTCGTGAGCTCGGCGACCACACCGATCGGCAGCACCCCGGCCAGGATCGCCGACGCGATGCCGAGGATCCAGGTCACCCGTGTCGGCACGTGCCGCTTCGGGTCGGTCTTCGCGAACCACTTCGGCATCAGACCGTCGCGGCTCATCGAGAACCAGACGCGCGAGGCACCGAGCATGAACGTCACCAGAACCGTGACGATGCCGACGATGGCACCGATCGCGATGACGTTGGCGACACCGCCGAGGCCGACGGACGCGAACGCCGACGAGAAGCCCGACGCCGGGTCGATGTCGGTGTACTTCTGCATCCCGGTGAGCACGAGGGTCGCCAGGACGTACAGCACCATCGAGATGCCGAGGGACAGCAGGATCGCCTTCGGCATGTGCTTGCGGGCGTCGGTGGACTCCTCGGCCGCGGTGGACATGGCGTCGTAGCCGAACACGGCGAAGAACACGGTGGCGGCGCCGGTCATCACGCCGCCGAAGCCGAACGGGAAGTACGGGGAGTAGTTCGCACTGTTGATGTGGAACACGCCGAGCACGACGATGAGCACGACGAGCGCCACCTTGATGCCGACGGCGACGAACTCGAACCGGGCGGCGCTGCGGATGCCGCGCGTCAGCACGAACGCGGTGAGCAGGCACAGCGCGATCGCGAAGACGTCGATCACGTGGCCGTCACCGGTGCCCGGGGCGCCGAGCATCCATGCGGGCAGGTCGATGCCGAACTGGCCGACCAGGAACCCCACGTAGCCGGAGATGCCGATCGCGACCACCGCCACGATCGCCGTGTACTCGAGCAGCAGGTCCCAGCCGATGAACCACCCGACGATCTCGCCGAGCACCGCGTAGCCGTACGTGTACGCGCTGCCGGCCTTCGGGATGAGCCCCGCGAACTCGGCGTACGACAGGGCAGCGGCGGCGCTCGCGACCCCGGCGACCAGGAAGCTGATCAGCACCGCGGGGCCTGCGACGCCGTTCGCGACGGTGCCGGCGAGGGTGAAGATGCCGGCACCGATGATGCCGCCGATGCCGATCGCGGTGAGCTGCCACAGACCGAGGTGCCGTTTCAGGCCGCCCTCGCCCCCGGCCTCGTCATCGATCGTGTCGATGGGCTTCCGTCGGAACAGGGTGCGTGTCGTCGTCGTCACCCGCCCATGGTGCACCCGGAGGCGGTCGTGCGCACGGGCGGGGTGTGGGCGTTCCGGCGGCGGGTTGCGCGCGTGCGCGGCGGTGGGGCCGGGCGGAGTTTCGCGCTGGACGACACTTCTCGCGCCGCCGAGCCCGTGAACTGTCGCTCAGCGCGAAAGAACGGCCCGACACGCCCGCACGCGCCCCCGCCGCACGCGGCTGCAGCGCAGGCACCGGGCGTAGACCTGGAGCATGCGCCACCCGAAGAGGACCGAGCCCGGCCCCGGCCAGGAGTCCGTCTGGGACTACCCCCGCCCACCCGCCGTCGAGCGGGTCACCGCCCGCGTCGTCGTCCGGCTGGGCGGCTCGGTCGTCGCCGACACGACCGACGCCGTCCGCGTGCTCGAGACTTCGCACCCGCCGGTCTACTACCTGCCGATGGCCGACCTGGCCGAGGGTGCGCTCGTGAAGGCACCCGGATCGAGCATGTGCGAGTTCAAGGGCCTCGCGCGCTACTTCGACGTCGTCGGCGGCGACGGGACGGTCGCGAGCCGTGCCGCCTGGAACTACCCGACGCCCGTGCCCGGCTACGAGTCGCTGCGGGAACGCGTCGCGATCTACCCGTCGGCGATGGACTCGTGCGAGGTCGGCGGCGAACGGGTCCAGTCGCAGGACGGTGACTTCTACGGCGGCTGGATCACGGCGGACATCGTCGGACCGTTCAAGGGCGCTCCCGGCACGCTCGGCTGGTGACCCGGTCTCGTCTCGCGGGGCGGTCCTGATCCGGACCGACCGGAGTCGTGCGCGGCGGGGCGGACCCGACCCGGGCCTCCCGGCCGGACCGCGTCAGCGGTTGGCGTACGGCGACCAGAACGGCGGCGGGAACGCGCCCCCGGTCACGATCACGAGCACCTGCCACACGAGCATGACGAGTCCCGCGGTCCCGATCACGATGCCGATCCACGACCACACCTGCACCGCGCGGCGACGCCCGGCGATCCGGATCGCCCGCCAGCCGCTCAGCACGCACACGAGCCCGAACACCGCACCGAGCAGCACGTGCCGCACGGTGGACTGCGCGGGCACGATGATGCCGAGGTAGAACGCGACCGGTCCGAGCAGCACCGCGAAGGTCGCCGGGGCTGCCGGCGGTTCGTGGTCACGAGCAACTGCTCCCATGGACCGCATGTTAGCGAGTGAACCTCGCTTCGAGCACGTCCAGGTCGCGCAGCGCGGGCACCCGATCGCGGGAACGGGCACCATGGAGGCATGCGTTCCTTCTTCCGCGTCCTGCTCGGCCTGGCCCTCGTCGTCGCGGGCACGAGCCACCTCACCTTCGCGCGCAAGGAGTTCACGGCGCAGGTGCCCGACTTCGTCCCCCTGGACGACGACACGACGGTGCTCGCGTCGGGGGTCGCGGAGATCACGCTCGGCTCGGCCCTGGTGCTCGCTCCGAAGCCGGCCCGCCGCTTCGTCGGCTCGGTCGCGGCCCTGTTCTTCACGGTCATCTTCCCCGGCAACCTGTCGCAGTGGGTGAACCGTCGCGACGCCTTCGGTCTGGACAGCGACGAGAAGCGCTTCGTCCGCCTGTTCGGTCAGCCCGTCCTCATCGCGCTCGCCCTCTGGTCGACGCGCGGCCGGCGCTCCTGATGGGCGCGCCCGCGCGGCAGAGCGGTCCGGCCCCCGGCGCGGGTCCGGATCCGCTCGGGTCCGGCCCGTCACGCTTCGGTCGGGAGGCCCGCCACCCCCTGGCCGGTCGCAGCCGCGTCGCGGACCTGGTCGCCTCCACCGCCCTGCTCGTCGTGCTGACGGTCGGCGCGTTGGCAGCGGGGTGGGGGATCCGGCTGATGTCGCTCGCGTTCGTGTCGTGCGGGGCGCCGGGCAACACGTGCAACGAGACGCTGGGTGACTCGGTCGTCGTCGTGGGGCCGATCATCGTGGCGGCCGTCCTGGTCGCGACGATCGCGGTCTGCGTGCTGCGGCTCGTGCGACGGCGGCTGACCTGGCCGGTGGTGCTCGTCGGCATGGCGGCGATCGTCGCCGCGTTCTTCGCCTCGCTCTTGCTCGTCGACAGTTCGGTCACGCACGGCATCTAGGCGCTTCTTCCTCCACAGGTGGGGGAGTGTCGGACGTCTCTCCACAGAAGCCGACGCGCGCCTCGGTGGCGGCGGTCGGACCGACACGCTGGAGCCATGCCTGACACCGAGATGCTCGACCGCCTGATCCGTGAACCCGTCCGCACCGACGACGACGTCGTCCGACTCGTCGAAGCCGTCGTCGAACGACCGCTGCGCCGGCAGTGCTGGGTGCTGTTCCTCGACGACCGTGGGATGTCGATCCCGTTCCTGCTGCCGATCGCCGATCTGCCGTACTCCCCGGACGAGCACGTCGACGACTTCGCGGCCCTGATCGCGGACATCGTGGCGCAGCTCGGCGCCGTCGACGTCGTGCTCGTGTGGGAGCGCCCTGACGCCGACCGGCTCTACCCGGTGGACTGGGAGTGGGTCGACGCCTGTGCGTGTGCCCTCGACGAGCACTCGATCCGGCTCCGCGCCCAGGTCGTCGTGCACTCCGGCGGAGCCGCGATCGTCGAGTTCGACGAGGACACGCAGCCGGTGGCCTCGTGAGTGGTCAGCCCTGGGGAGCGGCGTCCGGCACGTCCTGGCCGGTGAGCTCCTCGACGATCGCCTTCGCCTGCGGCCACGACTTCGCGTAGTGGTCCGGGTCCGAGTTGATCTGCACCGCGTGCGCCATCTGCGTCGGGCTCATCGTCTTCCAGCCGGGCACCTTCACCAGCTTCGCGTAGAACATCGACGCGGCCGTGTACGGGTCCATCCGCTGCTCGTACGTGCCCCAGGCGCCGTTGTCACGCTGCTGGAACAGGCCGCGGCTGTCCGGGCCCGCGGCGTCGCCGTGGTCCAGGTTCACCAGGCTCGACTCGCCGATCGCGGTCATCACCCCGACGGCCTGCGTGTGCGGGCCGATGCCGAGCGCCTGGGCGGCTTCGATCACGTGCGCGGCGTTCACCAGGCGGTCCTGGCAGAAGCCGCCGACGGGTCCGGCCGGCACGACCATCCCGCCGATCGTCTTCGAGGCGACGGCCGGGCACGCGGGAGTCGGGGTGGCGGCGCTCGACTTCGCGATGCCGGCGAGCGAGTTGACCGCGATCACGACGAGGACGACCACACCGATGCCGACCGCCACGATCCCGGCGCCGAACACCGAGGCGAGGGTGATGCCGACGCGGCGCATGACGGGACCTCTCGACGGGCTGGGCGGGCGGAGCAGGAAGAGCAGCACGAGCGTACGGGCGCCTCCTGGGAAGCGTGCGGCGGCCCGCCGTGATCGCACGCTCCGCGCTCCGCGGTTCTGGGTTCGCCGTCGGTTGCTCGCTCCGGGGCAGGTGCGTTCCCGGCAACGAGTGACGGTTCTGGTTCACGAAGCGCAGGGCTTCGCGAACCAGAACCGTCACGGGTCATCCGTGCGCGGCGGTCACCGGTCGCGTCGGTCGTCCCGGCGACCCCGACGAAGGCGCCAGCCTCCGGCGGACAGGGACAGTGCGGCGATCGCCACGACGGCGACGGTCCAGATGACGCTCGTCGCGTCCATCAGACGTCGCGGTGGTCGTGCGGCGGGCGCTGCACCTTCGTCGGCTCCGTCACGAGTCCGGTCGGGGCCTTCTCGGCCTGCTTCCGTCCGTGCGTGAACCAGGTCAGGACCCAGAGCAGCACGCCCAGGGCCAGCAGTGCGCCGGCGATCTGGTACTGCTGCGGGTCGCGGCCGGACGAGAACGGCATGACGAGCCACAGGCACGTGACGATGCCGATGACCGGGATGACGACGCCGGCTCGGAAGTGCTTGTGGTCGACCTTGTCGCGGCGCAGCACGAGCACGGTCACGTTGACGACGGCGAACACCGTCAGCAGCAACAGCGAGGTGGTGCCACCGAGGACGACGACGATGGGGGAGTCCGGGTCGAGCGAGACCCACCCGATCAGCAGCAGCGAGATGAGCGTGGTGAAGACGATCGCGGTCGACGGGGTGCGACGGGCGGGGGAGATGCGGGACAGGAAGCCCGGCAGCACGCCCTGCTTGCTCATGCCGTAGAGCAGGCGCGACGCCATCATCATGTTGATCAGGGCCGTGTTGGCGACGGCGAACATCGAGATGAAGGGCAGCAGGTCGGCGATCGGGAAGTCCGGCGCGGCGGTCTGCACGACGGTGACGAGCGGGGTCTCGTTGCCGGCAAGCTCACCGATCGGCACGACGGCCACGGCGCAGATCGACACGAGCACGTAGATCACGGCGGTGATGCCGAGGCCGGTGAGCATGATCTTCGGGAAGATGCGCGATGGGTCCTTGGTCTCCTCGGCCATGTTGACCGAGTCCTCGAACCCGACCATCGCGAAGAACGCCAGCGACGTCGCGGTGCTGATCGACAGCAGCAGGGACTTGTCCTCCGGCGTCTCGAACATCACGACCCGCGAGAAGTCCGCGTTGCCGCCCGCGATCGCCCAGAACCCGATCAGGATCACCATGACGAGACCGGACAGCTCGACGAGCGTCAGCACGACGTTCGTCTTGACGCTCTCGCTCACCCCGCGGAAGTTGATGAACATCACCGCGAGCATGAAGCCCATCGCGATGAGCATCACCACGCCGTTCGGCAGCTCGATGCCGAACCCGGCGCCGAGGTTCGCCGCGAACGCCCGCGATGCCGTCGACGCCGACGTGATCCCGGAACACATCACGATGAACGTCACGATGAAGGTGACGAAGTGGATGCCGAATGCCTTGTGCACGTAGAGGGCGGCACCGGCGGTCTGCGGGTACTTCGTCACGAGTTCGAGGTACGAGAACGCCGTCAGCAGCGCGACCGCGAACGCGATGAGGAAGGGGAGCCACGCTGCCCCGCCGACCTCGGCCGCGACCTGGCCGGTGAGCGCGTAGACACCCGTGCCGAGGATGTCGCCGACGATGAAGAGCAGCAGGAGCTTGGGACCGATGACCCGGCGGAGCTCGTGCTGCTCCTGCTGTGGGCGGTCCGTCTTGGTGGTGGCCATGCGTCACCCTTGCGCGCGAGATGCCTTCCTGTCCAGTCCCACAGGAAGGTTTCTCGCGATCGCAACACGGTCGCTCGGCGACGGATACGCTCCGGCCATGGACCAGCAGTCGAACACCACCGAGGAGCCCATCGAGTTCGCGGACTTCAACGCGAAGCTCCTGGTGCTCGACGTCCTCTGCTACGACCTCGACGTCCTCGACCCCTACGACCCGGACGCCGAGGACGAGACCGACGAGGACCTCGACGTCGACGGGCAGGACGACCGGGCGCGCGAGTACTACGACGACCTCGACCTGCTGCCGTCGCACCTGTCGCTCGTCACCGAGATCACCGTGGACTCCGACCTCGAGGTGCTGCGGGACGTCCACCCCGGCTGGGACGGCTCGGACGACCGCTTCGACCCGCAGAACTGGGACGACCTGCTCGACCTGCCGGAGCTCCGGACCGTGTACGCCGCCGCTCCACTGCCCGCCCACGTCGCCGAGCGGCTCGCGGCCAAGGGCGTCGAGGTCCGCTCCGCCTGAGCGGGACGCGACCAGGGCGCGACCGGGACGCCCACGCGATCGAACAGCTGGCTAGCGGTCCAGCGCCCGCAGCTGCTCGGTGAACTGCTTCGCGCCGCCCTGCGCCGGGTGCCGCACGGCGATCGCCTCGATGCCGGCCAGGGCGAGCGCTCCCTGCGCCTTCCGACCGACCGCGACCACGCGGAGCCGGTCCGCGCCGCCGAGGGCCTCCAGCAGCGCGAGCGCGACGGGCGCGCCCGAGCGGACCTCGGCGGGCCGTGGCGTCCGGTTCGTCAGCCGGTCCGGTGCCACGAAGGGGTGGTGCGGGAAGATCGCCCATGCGACCGGGAGCGCACCGCGCCAGCCCTCTAGTGCAGCGTGCACGACGCGGGACGAGGCCTCCCACGGTGCCGTCGGCTCCGGTGGCACCGAGTACCCGGACGCGAGCTCGCGCATGCTCGTGAACGGCACACCCGTGTTCGTCATGCCGCGCCACCCCGGGGCCTCGGCCACGAGCAACGTGTCGGCCCCTGCCCCGGACTGCTCCAGGTACCGCGCCAGGTTCGCGCGCCGCAGCCGTCCCTCGGCCGATCCGACGTCGTAGAGCGCCTCGGCGTCCGACTCGACGGGCACGGCGTCGAGCGCCGCCCAGAACGCGGCGAACCGACCACCCGTCCCGCTCACGATCGTCCGAGCACCCGGCGGTAGACGTCCTCGAGCCCCGCGGCCGACCGCTCCCAGCTCAGGCGCTCCGCGTGCTCCCGACCCGCAGCGGCGAGCCCGGCGGCGTACGGCGCATCCGTCAGGATCCGCTCGATCTCGTCCGCCCACGCCTGGGGGTCGCGAGATTCGAGCACGACGCCCGTCTCCCCGTCTACCACGGCCTCACGCAGGCCCCCGGCAGCCGCGGCCACGACCGGCACCCCGGAAGCGGAGCCCTCGAGCGCGACGAGCCCGTAGGTCTCGGAGTGGGACGGCACGAGCACGGCTGCCGCGCCACGGAACAGGAACGCCAGGTCGGCACGCGACTGCGGCCCGACGAAGGTGACGTGGTCGGCGATGCCCCGCGCGTCGGCGAGCCGACGCAGTTCGTCCACGTAGTCGCCCGCCTCACTCGAGACGTCGCCCGCGATGACCAACGTGGGGCGGGCCTCCAGGCTGATGTCCGCGATCGCCTCGATCGCCAGGTCCAGGCCCTTGAGCGGTTGCACGCGCGCCGCCGCGACCACGTAGGGGGTGGCGGCGCGGCGCGCACCGACCGCGGCGGGCCGGAAGACGGACCCGTCGACCCCCGGCGGCACGATCCAGATGCGGGCGTCGTCGCCGCCGAGCCGGGTGCGCACGGTCGACGCCTCGGCCTCGGACACCACGACGACGGCGTCCGACTCGCGGGCCAGCAGTTCCTCGCCGGCGATGCGGCCGGCGGACTCGGGGCGTTCGCCCTCGGACAGCGGCGTGGCCGGGTCGGCGGCGATGGAGTGGAACGACTGCACGTGGGGGATGCCGCGCTCGCGGGCGACGGGCAGTGCGGCGGCGCCGGAGAACCAGTGGTGCGAGTGCAGGACGTCGAACGGCCCGAGCTGCTGCAGCTCGTGACGGAACGGTTCGATGAACGCGTCGTGCTCACCCTTCGGCACCGGCTCGGCCGGCCCCGCGGACAGGAACCGCAGGCACACGCCCGGCACGAGCGACACCGAGTCCGGCTGCGTCGGAGCGGACCGGCGCGTGATGATGTCCACGTGGTGGCCCAGGTCGGCCAGCGCCTCGGCCTGGTGCCGGACGACGACGTTCATGCCGCCGACCTCGCCCGAACCGGGTTCGTCTCCGGGGGAGGTGTGCAGCGACACCAGCCCGATGTGCAGGGGTTCGGTCGTCGTGCTCACCGCTCAACCCTAGCCGCGCGGCCTCCGCTGCGACGGGCGTGCGGGTGCCACCACGACGGGCCGGCGGCCCGCCTCGTCCAGCGGGTCGGATGGGAGGCCCCGATCACCTCCCAGGATCTGCACGCGCTGGTCGCCGTGTCGCTCCCAGAACGCCGCCGTCCACGCGCACAGGGCCCCGTCGAGCAGGTCCTCGCGGTGCTTGTGCGTCGGACCGTGCAGCACCGACGGGTCGGCGAGCCGCCGCGTCAGCGGATGGGAGTCGAGCAGCAGCGGCGGGTCGAGCGGGGTCTCGCGCAGCCGCCGGACCAGCTCGTCGAAGGCCTCGGCGCGACGGGCACGTGCCTCGGCGGCGGGGATCCGGAGGTCGAGCCGCTTGTACCGGGGTCGTTCCACGTCGTAGCCGAGCTCCTCGACCCCGACCAGCGTCGTGTAGGGGTAGCACTCGAACATCGCCGGACCGGTGCGTCGGCGCATCGAGTCCGTGTCGGAGACGTACCCCACGCCCAGCGCGGTCAGCCGGTCGAGCAGCGCTGAGCCGGCGCTCGCCGCCGATGCCTGGTTCGTCGGGTTCGCCGCGACCTTCCACCGGCCGTAGCGCTGCCCGACCTGCCGCTCGGACTCGCGGATGCCCGTGGGGTTCGTCACGACGAGCGAGGCGTCCACGGCGATCAGGGATCGTGGCCCGAGGTGCTCGGCGATCCAGTCGGTGACGGCGTCGACCCCGCGGGCCCACCCGGCGTCGGTGATCGTGCCGTCGTGGTCCATCGCGACCAGCCCGGTCTCGTTCGCGGCCTTGCGCTCGGAGCCGAGCCCCCACGCGAGGTCGATGCCGAGGTACGCGTTCACCCGCCCATCCTGCCGTGCCCGCAAGACACCGGTGTTCGCGCGCTGAACACCGGCGTGCGTGTGTTCGACCAGGGAACACCGGTGTCTTGCGAGAGCTCGGCGGCGCGCACTCGGCTGCGGGCGGGCGGCCGGCACGCGTGTACGGTCCGCTGCATGGCGAGCGAAGCGACGACGGTGCGGGTGCCCGGGCCCGACGGTGACCGCGAGGTCCGGATCAGCAGTCCCTCGCGGGTGCTCTGGCCCGAGGCGGGCATCACGAAGCTCGACCTGGCGGAGTACCTCGTGACGGTGGGCGATGCTTTCCTCCGGGCGAACGGCGACCGGCCGATCTCGCTGCAGCGGTTCCCGGGCGGTGTCGACGGCGAGCAGTTCTTCTCGAAGAACCCGCCGAAGGGGGCGCCCGACTACGTCCGCTCGGTCACGGTGACCTACCCGAGTGCCCGGTCGCACCCGCAGCTCGTGATCGACGAGCCGGCCGTGGCGGTGTGGGCCGCCCAGATGAACACGGTGGTGTTCCACCCGTGGGCCTCTCGTGCCGAGGACAGCGACCACCCGGACCAGCTCCGCATCGACCTCGACCCGCAGCCCGGCACGGACTTCGGTGACACGGTGCCGGTGGCCGAGGAGCTGCGGAAGGTCCTCGACGAGGTCGGCCTGACCACCTGGATCAAGACGAGCGGCAACCGCGGCCTGCACGTGTTCGCGCCGATCCGCCCCGAGCACGAGTTCCTCGAGGTGCGGCACGCGGTGATCGCCGCGGCGCGCGAACTCGAACGACGGATGCCCGACCGGGTCACGACGGCGTGGTGGAAGGAAGAGCGGGGGCAACGGATCTTCGTCGACTTCAACCAGGCGAACCGCGACCGCACGATGGCCGGTGCCTACAGCCCCCGGGCCCTCGCGCACGCCTCGGTGTCGACGCCGATCACGTGGGAGGAACTGCGGACCGCCGACCCGACGGCCTTCACGATCCGGACGGTGCCGGAGCGGCTGCGCACCACCGGCGACCCGTGGGAGTCGATGGGGGAGCAGCCGGGCAGCATCACACCGTTGCTCGAGTGGTGGGAGCGGGACCTGGCGAACGGCGAGGGTGAGCTGCCGTTCCCGCCGGACTTCCCGAAGATGCCCGGGGAGCCGCCGCGCGTGCAGCCCTCACGGGCGAAGAAGCCGAGCTGAGGCCGAGCAGCCGAACCGAGCCTCAGGCTGCGGAGGAGACGTCCCGCTGACGGTCCGGGTCCTCGACGCGCGTGGTGTGCGTCGGCAGCCCGATGCTGGCGGTGTGCAGACGGGTGAGCCGCGACCAGGTGCCGCGGTGCACGTCGGTGATGCCGTCGACGATCACGAGCCGAGACCGATAGTGACGAGGGCGAGCGCCGTGGCGGTCACGCCGGCGATGGCGCTGATGACCGCGCTGAGCTGCAGGACGCGCTGGCGCCGTGCCTCTCGGACTTCTGTGAAGGGGCTCCGCCGAGGGTGGCGGACAAGCGTGCTGGTGCTCATGTCGATCCGCTCCGATCAGGGCATCCGGACTGGACGCCTCGTGCTGCTGAGATCATCCTGGCACGGCTTCGCTAGTTCGGCTAACTACTTTTCCCCGAACGTGACAGAACAGCGACAAACGGACACCGCAGTGCGTTCCGCGTCAGGACAGCACGTCGCTCAGGTCGTACGCACTCGGCACCTCGAGCTGCTCGAACCCGCACGACGTCGCGTCACGGTCGGGCCGCCACCGCTCGAACTGCACGGTGTGCCGGAACCGGTCGCCCTCCATCTGGTCGTACCGGACCTCGAGCACCAGCTCCGGCGCCAGCCGGACGAACGACGTGTCGCGACCCGACGAGAACCGCGACCGTTCCCCGTCACCGGTGACGGGCCTCCCGTCCGCCTCGCGGAGCACGACGGGCTCGAGCTCGTCGATCAACGCGGCCCGCCGCTTGTCCGAGAAGGCGGAGACGCCGCCGACCTGGCGGAGCTCGCCGTCCGCGTCGTACAGTCCGACCAGCAGTGACCCGACGCCGGAGCCGCTCTTGTGCACGCGGTAGCCGATGGCGACGACGTCGGCGGTGCGGTGGTGCTTGATCTTGAGCATCGAGCGCTTGTTCGGCTCGTACGGCCGCGCGCGGGGCTTCGCGACGACGCCGTCGAGCCCGGCGCCCTCGAAGGTGGTGAGCCACTCGCGCGCCTGCTCGACGTCGAGCGTGGTGCGCGTGACGAAGAGCGGGTCGGTCATCGCGTCACCGAGCTGTTCCAGGCGCTCACGGCGCTCGTCGAAGGGCAGGTCGAGGAGCTCCTGCCCGTCGACGGCCAGCAGGTCGAAGGCCACGAACTGCGCCGGGGTGTCGACGCTGAGCTTGGCGATCCGCGAGGCCGCCGGGTGGATGCGCTGCGACAGGGCCTCCCAGTCGAGGCGCTCGGCACCGGGCTCGCCGGAACGCAGGATCACCTCGCCGTCCAGGACGACCGGGTGGTCGCGGCCGCCGAACTGCGCGCGGAACGCCGCGACGAGCTCGGGGAAGTACCGGGTGAGCGGCTTGGCGCCGCGGCTGCCGATCTCGACGTCGTCACCGTCGATGGTCACGATGCCCCGGAAGCCGTCCCACTTCGGTTCGTACCGCAGCCCGCCCTTCGTGCTGTCCGGCTCGGGGACGGTGGCGACGGCCTTGGCGAGCATCGGTGCGATCTCCATGGGTCCTGTCTACTCGCGCACGTGGGCGGGGCTGTCGGCGCGGCCTGCGCCGTCTGCCTGGAGGCCCGTGCTCCGCCCGGCACGTGCGTTCGGTGAGCAGAAATGGTCGGGTCCACGGCCCGCACCCGACCATTTCTGCTCACCATGCGTCGGGAGCAGGGCCGTCACGGGCCAGACACGCGTCGGTAGGGTGGCCGGCGTGACGACCGTGCCCCCGCCGGCAGCGCCGGCCCCGGAACCGATCAGCCCCGTGCAGGCCGCCGCGCTCCGCGACGGCGTCCTGCCACCCGTCGAGCAGGTCCGGGCGGGCATCTGGACCCTCGCGGTGCCGTTCCGGTTCGGGGTGCCTGACGCGACCCTCGTGTACGTCGTCGAGGGGTCGGACGGCTCGCTCGCGGTGATCGACCCCGGGTGGTCGGCCGACGGCGGACTCGCCGAGCTGCGGGACGGGCTCGCTGGGATCGGCCGTTCCCTGGACGAGGTGTCGCTCGTCGCCGTGACGCACCTGCACGCCGATCACCTGGGGGCGGCGGCTGCCATCCGCCGGTCGACGGGGGCCCGGGTGGCGATGCACGGCCTCGAGGTCAGCGCGCTCGAACGGGAGCGGATCGACGCCGAGCGGAACGACGCGGACATCGCGACGTGGGGGCTGCCCGAGCACCTTCGCCCCGGGGTCGTCGAGGCGTGGGGCAGCGGACGCCGGATCGGGATGGGCCGGATCGAGGCGCCGTACGCGGACGTGCTGCTCGAGGACGGCGACCTGCTGCCGATCCCCGGTCGGACGATCCGGACGCTCTGGACCCCGGGCCACACGACCGGGCACGTGTGCTTCCTGGACGAGGCCGACGGGCTGCTGTTCTCCGGCGACCACGTGCTGCCGCGGATCAACTCCGGCATCGGGCTCGGCGGCCGGACCGGCACGAACCCGCTCGGGGACTACCTGGCGTCGCTCGAGCGGCTCGACCCGTACGCCGAGCTCGAGGTCTGCCCGGGGCACGAGTACCGGTTCCGTGACGTCGTCACCCGCGCCGAGACCCTGGCCCGGCACCGGGAGGAGCGCTCGCGTCACGTCGCCGCGGCCCTCGATGCGCTGGACCGTCCCACGCTGTTCGAGGTCGCGGCCCGGGTGCCCTTCAGCGGCGGGATCGAGTCGATGACCGGGTTCCTGCTCGCGAGCGCGCTGACGCAGACGGCCTTCCACGCGGAGCTGCTCGGGCGGGCCGGCGAGATCCGGCCCGCCTGACCTCAGCCGAGAGTGGTCGCGAGGCGCTCGATCGTCGTCTTCGCGTCGGCGAACTCCGCGGCGGCGTGGTCGGCCAGCGGTGCGAGGTCCGGCAGCCGGTCGGCCAGGGTCGCGCTGACGGTGATCGGGTACAGCTTCATGCCGAGCGCGGTGCCGAGCACGATGTGCAGGACGGGGGAGCCGTGGTCCCAGCCCTCCGTCGGGGTGCCGGCGTCGTAGGTCGCGCCGCGGCTCACCACGGTGACGACGGGTCGTCCGGCCAGGGGCTGCACGCCGCCGGTCAGGATGCCGGGGACGTGGATGCGGTCGATCCAGGCCTTCAGGGTCGACGGCACGGTGTAGTTGTACAGCGGCGCACCCACCACGACGACGTCGGCGGCCAGGAGCTCGTCGATGACCTGCTGGCGCAGGGCCTCGGCCTCGGGCGCCACGGTCTCCTCGGCCGTGCGGTCGGCGGCGGCCCAGTGCAGCGCCGAGCTCTCCAGGTGGGGGAGCTGGTCGACGTGCAGGTCCCGCCGGACGACCGTGTACTCCGGGCCGCGGGCGCGCCAGGCGTCGGCGAAGGCCGCGGTCAGTGCGCGCGAGCGGGAGTGGGTGAGGTCGGCCGAGGAGTCGATGTGCAGCAGCGTGGGCATGGTGCCCACGCTACCGACGGTGGGACGGAAACGGCCCCGCCGCCCCGTGCGGGGACAGGCGGGGCCGAGCCGGGCCTCCCGTCCGTCACGCGGGCGCGCGACGGACGGGAGACGACGGCGACCGTCAGCGCTGAGCGCGGCGACGGCGCAGGGTGCGGGCGCCGATCAGACCGGCACCGGCGACGAGCAGGCCGAGCGCCCAGGGGAGGGCACCCGTCGCATCGGTTCCGGTGTAGGCGAGCCGACCGGAGCCGGTGTGGTGCGTGGCGACCGCCGCGGGGACGATCGGCTTGATGACGGCGGCCGGGGCGATCGTCGGCTGCACGTCCACCGCGAAGACCGTGCTCGGCACCGCGGCACCGGAGACGGTCAGGGTGTGCGTCGAGGCGTGCGGGAACGTGACGGACACCAGGCCGACCCCGCCCAGGTCGGAGTCCGCGGCGATGACGTCGGTCGCGACGTCCGAGGTGACGGTCGGCGTGAAGAACTCCGGCTCGCCGGTCTCCTCGTCGAAGTCGGGCATGATCTGGTTGCCGAAGCGGTCGACCTGGGCACCGGAGACGAGCAGCGTGCCGCCCTGCTTGACGGTCACCTTGCCGCCCTTGACCGGCTCGGAGTCGCTGAGCAGGTCACCCGTGTAGACGTCACCGTTCGGGTGGATGATCCACGCCGTGGTGTCGCTGGCGTCCTCGAGCGCGTTCTGGTTGAGCGTGACGACCTCGATGCCGACGGGGGCACCGGCCTGGACGTCGATGTCGACGAACTGCTGGTTCGAGACGGTGCCGCTCGGGCTCGTCGACGTCGCCGTGATCATGACCTGGTAGTACTGGTCGGTGTCGGTCAGGGTGCCGGAGAGCACGCCGGTCTCCGCGTCGAAGGAGATCCCCTTCGGCAGGGTGGACTGCTCGTTGCCGTCGTCGTCGAACGACGATGCCGACAGCTCCGGCGCCGGGGTGCTCAGCGCCCGGAAGGTCTGCGAGAAAGCCTCGCCGGCGGTCGCCTCGATGGACGTGTCGCCGTCCTCGTCGGAGAGCGGCTGGCCGTCCTCGTCCACGAAGACGGGGGCCACTGCGGTCTCGGTGGTCGCCGTGGCGGTCTCGCCCGCGACCGAGCCCTCGAGCGTGACCGTGATCTCCTGGCCGGCGTCGGCGGTCGTGATCGTGTAGGTGGCGCTCTCGGACAGGACGGCCCCGGTCGGGGAGGTCCAGACGTACGAGATCTTGCTGCCCTTGGTGAACCCGGACTGTCGTGCGACGAGGTCCGAGCCGACGTACAGGTCGCCGGTGATGGTGACCGACTGCTCCACGGCGGCTGCGGCGGCCGGGGTGGTCGCGGTGGCGGTGGGCTCCGTGGGCTTGGTCGCGGCCGGGGCGGCGGGGGTGCCGGCCGGAGCCGTGGAGCCGGTGCCGGGGGTGCCGGCGTCGGTCGGCTCGGTGTCCGGGCCGGTCACGCCGGTGTCGTCGCCCGCGGGGGCGTCGTCACCGGTGGTGTCGCCGGCGGGCGGCGTGCTGCCGTCCGCCTCGGAGCCGGTCGCGGGCGTGCCCGTGCCGTCCGTGGCGGTGTCGCTCGGCGTGGTGCCGTCGGCGGCGGCCGTCGCAGGAGCGCTGACGGCCGGGTTCGACTCGGCAGCGGTCGCTGCGGTCGCGGTCATGACGCCCAGACCGGTCGTGAGACCGATCAGCGCGACGGTGGTGCCGACGGCGCAGGCGCGTCGGACGGTGGAGGTGCTGCGGCGCACTTCGTCCCCCAGGGTTTGAGTCCGGTCGGGTGCCGGAACGTAAGAGTTCGCCGAGAATCCTCGGCATGATCGGATCGTAGGGGTTATCCGCGCACGTGCGCGACGGGCTTGATCGGAATGTGACCCGGGTTGGGGGTTCCCGCACGATTCACGAACGGGAGGCGCGGTGCGGACCCGCACCGCGCCTCCCGTCCGCATCGGATCGCGTGTCAGGCGCGTCGACGGCGCAGACGGTGCACCAGCAGGCCACCGCCGGCGGCGAGCAGACCGAGCGCCCACGCCAGGGGACCGGACTCGTCGGCACCGGTGTAGGCGAGCGTGCCGGACGCCGGACGGGTCGTCGAGGACCCGGCGGCATCGGCGTTCGCTCGGACATCGACCCGGAACGAGGTCGTGACCCCTCCGTTGGACACGGTCAGCGTGTGGATCGACGCGTGCGGGAAGTCGACCTGGTTGGACTCCGCCTCCGCGACCCAGGTGATCCGGTCAGTGGACACGTCGCTCGTCACGACGGGGTGCGGGCTGCCCGGGGTCGTCGTGCGGTTGCCGTTGGCGTCGACGGCGACGGCCTTCACGAACAACGGGATGCCCTGGTCCGCCGGCACGCTGTCGACCGACTTCGTCTGCACCGACCCCGCAGCGTCGATCGTGTACTCGGTGACCGATCCGTCGGGTGCGACCTCCCACTCCGGGCCCTCAGCGCCGTGGTAGACCGACGCCAGGACTCCGACCGGGGCGCCGGGCTCGACCGTCAGGGTGACGTGCGCCGTCGCGGTCTCGGAACCACTGCGTGCGATCACCTCGAAGTCGTACTGCGTCGCGGGGCGCGGCGTGCCGGACAGGACGCCCGTGGCGGGGTCGATCGAGAACTCGGAGCGGAAGAAGTCCCCGTCACCGATGACGTCGCCGCCGTCAGAGCCGGCGAGCGAGTACTCGACCGGGCCGGTCGCGCCCTGCACCGAGAAGCGGTGGCTGAACGGCGTGCCCGACGTCGCCGTCAGGTCGAGCGGGGCATCGGAGGAGGACTGCTCCGTGAACGTGAGCGGGGTGTCGGCGACGTCGACCGGGATCGACAGCGAGAGCCCCTCGGAGCGCAGGGTGAGCTGTCGCGGACCGGTGCCGTCGAAGGTCGCCTTCCAAGTGTTGGATTCGTCGTCGTAGCGAAGGACATCGTCGGGGTCGTCACTGGTCAGGGTCGACTCTGACGGCATCTCCGTGCCGTTGAGCGGGGTCCCGATCCGGTCGGTGACGACGGCGCTGACCCAGAGCGACCCACCGCGTCCGACCGGCACCGCGTCGATCAGACCGCCGCCGCCGATCGGGGCGATGCCGCCGTCCGGGCCGCCCGCGACGGACCAGGAGGGATTGCGCCCCTCGGCGTTCGAGTACACCTGGGCGCCGATGTGCGCGGCCGCGCCCGGCTGGATCTCGACCCGGACGTACTGGGTCGCGCTCTGGTACTGGTCGGTGGCAGCGACGTCGATGTCGAACGAGTCCGCCGGGTTGGTGAGGGTTCCGCTGAGGACGCCCGTCTTCTCGTCCCAGTGCAGACCGGGCGGCGTGGTGTGCGGGTTGAACAGGTACTCGAGTGGGCGGTCGCCGCCGTTCGCGACGAACGTGTGCGAGAACGGTTCGCCGGCCGTCGCGTGCAGGACGATCCGGTCCTCGGGGCTCGACGACTCGGACCAGGTGACCGGAACCGAGGCCGCCGTGGTCGACTCCGTTCCGGCCGGTGCCGCGGGAGCCGGTGTCGGCGTGGGCGTGTGCGTGGGGATCGGGTCGACCGGCCCTGCGGGATCCGGGCTCGGCGTCGGAGCCGGGTCCGCTGCCGGCGTGCCGGGGACGGCGGCCCCGTCCGGAGCGTCGGGAGCGGGGGAGGCGACCGGCGCTGCCGGGTCGGTCGTGCCCCCTGGCTGTGCCGTCGGTGTCACCTCGGTGGTGCTGGACGTGGCGGTGTCGGCGGTGTCGGCGGTGTCGGCGACGGCGGCGGTGGCGCCGATGCCGAATGCGGACGACGCGGCGACGATCGCGACGGCTGCGCCGACCGCGGCGCTGCGTCGGAACGTGGATGTGCAGGACTGCTTCACGGGGATCCCCCTCGGATACCAGGTCGGGACGCCGGATCAGCGTCCTCTACTCAGGGAATGTCCCGTGGGGAGCAGACCTGACGATCCTTCGGTCACGGATTGGTCACGACCTGCGCCGGGACCGGCGCGACCGCGAACGGACGGGAGGCCCGGTGCCAGCCGGCACCGGGCCTCCCGTCCGCTCGTCGGTCGCGTCTCAGGCGCGCCGGCGACGCAAGCGGTGGACCAGCAGGCCGCCGCCGGCGGCGAGCAGGCCCAGAGCCCACGCCAACGGCGTGGTCTCGTCGGCGCCGGTGTAGGCGAGCGTGCCGCCGGTGCCGCTCGTCGTGGTCGCGACCGCGGCCGTGGCGAGGGGGCGGACGGCGACGACGAACGTGGTCGAGGCACCGCCCTGGGTGATGGTGAGACGGTGGTCCGAGGCGTGCGGGAACGTCACCTTCGAGGCGTCGCCCCGGGGATCGGTGACGACCCGGTCCGACGCCACCGAGCTCGTCACCGTCGTGCCGAACCCGGTGCTCGCGGAAGCCGGCGCGGTCGGGTTGCCGAACCGGTCGACGGCGAGGCCGGACACCACGAGCGAACCGCCCTGCTGGACGGGGACCGACGCGACGGTGCCGAGGGGCTCGCCCCCGCCGGAGAAGGCGCTGACGACGCCACCGGGTGCGACTGACCAGACCGTTGCGCCGGGTGTGCCGGTGTCGACGATCGCGCGGACCCCGATGGGTGCGGCCGGCAGGACGGTCAGGCGCACGTACTCCGTGGCGGTCGCGGTGCCACGGAGGGCGACGACCTCGAAGTCGTACGTGCCAGCGGTGGTGACGGTGCTGGTGAGCACCCCGGTCTCGACGTTGACGGTCAGGTCGGACGAGGGTGCGTCCTGGATCGCGTACGCCAGCGACCCCGTGCCGCCCGTGGTGCGGAACGTGTGCGTGAAGGTCGCGCCGGCGGTGGCGGTGAGGGCGAGCGGCTTCGCCTTCGTCGACGGCTCGGTGAAGACGACCGGCGACGGCGAGACGGTCAGGCGGACGTACTCGGTCACCTGTGTCGAGCCGCTGAGGGCCACGACCTCGAAGTCGAACGTGCCGGCGGTCGTCGGCGTGCCGCTCAGCACGCCGGTCTCGACGTTCACCGTGTAGTCCGCCGACGGGGCGTCCTGGATGGCGTACGCGACGGTGCCGTTGCCGCCCGTGGTGGTGAACGTGTGGCTGAACGGCGTGCCGACCGTCGCGGTGAGGGCGATCGGGGCCGCCTGGGTCGACGGCTCGGTGAACGCGAGGTCGCTGCCGTCACCCGGTGACGCCGCCGGGGTGGCGCTGTCCGTGGCCTTCGCGGCGGGGCCGGTGCCGGGCGTCGGGCTGGCGCTCGGCGTCTTGGCGGCCGTGGAGGTCGCCGTGGTGCTCGTCGGAGTCGTCGTCCCCGTCGGCGTCGCCGCCGTCGCGGGCGCGCCGACGCCGATGACCGAGCCGATGGCGGTCGCCGCCACGACGATGCCGATCGCCGCCGCGCGGCGGACGGGCGGCTTGGTGGACTGGTGCATGGTTCCCCCTCGGGAGTCTGGTGGCGAGCACACGGTGCCCGCGCGCTCCTCGGTGCTGACGTTACGGTTCGCGGACGCGTTCCGACCCCTACTGGAGATCACGGTTTCATCTCGGTACTACCGACTCTCATCTGGGGTTTTTCACAGAATCGCGCAAAGACGGACCGGAGGCGCGGGGCGGTCCTGCCCCGCGCCTCCGGTCCGTCAGGCGGTCGCTGTGACGTGCCTCAGCCGAGTCGGCGACGCAGGCGCCAGACGAGCAGGCCGGCACCCGACGCCAGGAGACCGAGGGCCCACGCGAGCGGGCCGGACTCGTCGGCACCGGTGTACGCGAGCGTGCCCGACGCGGTCGGCGTGTGGGTGGTCGTGACCGTGGTCGTCGCCGTCGGCTGCACCTCGAAGCGGATGGTGCTCGTCACGTCTCCGGACGCGACGGTGACCGTGTGCGGCGACGCGTGCTCGAAGGTCACCCACGTGGCAGCAGCCTCGGGGTCGTACTCGATGCGGTCGCTGGCCACGTCGCTCGTGAAGGTGAGGTCGGTGTGGTCGCCGACCGGCTGCCCCTCGGCGTCCACGGCCAGGGCGCGGATCTGCACCCGGTCACCCTGTCGGGCCGGGATCGCGTCGACCTGCTGCGGGTCGCCGTCCTCCGGGTAGTAGGTGATCACGTCGCCCTCGACGCCCCACCGGTCGCCGGACGTCCCGTCCGCCGGGAGCACCCCGATGGTGATGCCGGCGACGGGAGCGGGGGCCTCGGAGACGCGGACCGTGAACGAGGTGGAGACGCCGCCCTCGGACACCGTCAGCGTGCGGGTACCCGGCTCCGAGAACGTCACCGTGTTCGCCGACCAGTTCGGGTCCCAGACCACGCCGTCGGACGCGGTGGTGCTCGTGACGGTCGAGCGCGGGTACTCGTCGCCCGGGGTGGTGGGGTTGCCCAGCGCATCGACGGCCAGACCCGCGAGGGTCATCGAGGAGCCGACGGTGGCGGGGACCTCCGACACCACGGTCTCACCGGTGCCACCCGGCGCGTACTCCCGGATCGTCCCGTCGGCGTCGACCTGCCAGCTGACGTCGGAGTCCGAGCTGTCGACGCCGAACGTGACACCCACCGGGGCGCCGGGCTCGATGTCGACCTGGACGTACTGTACGGCGGTCTGGTGCAGGTCGGTCGCGGTGACCGCGAACAGTGCGGGCCCGTCGAAGGTGCTCTTCGGGGTGGCGCTCAGGACGCCGGTCTGCTCGTTCCAGGACCAGCCGTTGACGTCGTTGTTCGGGTAGAAGTTCAGCGGGTTGAACAGGTACTCCAGTGGGCCGTCACCGCCCTGGGCCGTGAAGGTGTGCGAGAACGGCTGACCGGCGGTCGCGGTGAGGACGATCGGCGCGTCCTCGGTCGACGGCTCTGCCCAGGTGACGGGCGTCGATGCCTCGGGGGCGGGCTGTTCGGCGGCGGCGGGGGTCGTCGGCGCGGTGCCCGCGGCGGGCGTCGTGGTCGTGGCCGGGGTGGTGTCCGGCGTCGCCGTCTCGTCGGCCGGTGCCGGTGCAGGCGCCGGTGCCGGGTCGGCGGTCTCGCCGTCCGGTGTGGCCTGCGCGTTGTCGGGAGCGGTGTCGGTGTCGGTGCCGGTGTCAGCCGCCGTGGTGTCGGCTGCGGCGGTCGCGGTGGTCGCGTCCTGCGGTGCCGACGTCGCGGTGGTGCTCGGTGCAGCCGTCTCGTCGGTCGCTGCGGAGGCGGCGCTCGCCCCGATGCCGAACGCCGACGAAGCGGTGACGATCGCGATCGCCGCTCCGATCGCCGCGCTGCGGCGGAAGGTGTACTTGCAGGACTGGTTCACGGGATCCCCCTCGGATGCCTGGGTGGGACGCCGGATCAGCGTCCTCTACTCAGGGAATGTCGCCCGCTGACCAGTCCTGACGATCGCTCGATCACGGAACGATCACGATGGCACGGAGGTCCGCAGCCGTCGTGCCGGACCCGCGCCGCGCCTCCAGGCCGCCGTGTCACGCTCCGACGACGGACGCGGCACGTTCGAGCGCGGAGCGGAGTGCGCGCACGGCTGGCGACGATGCGCCAGCGGCGCGGACCACCGTGAAGATCGTCCGACGGGGGCGCTCGGGCAGCTCGAGCAACCGGCAGGTCGTCGTCCGACCGGTCCACATCAGGTCGGGCATCAGGCTGACGGCGTTGCCCGACTCGACCAGGCGGATCTGCGTCTGCAGGTCGGCGGTCTCGTACCGGACGTCGGGCTCGAAACCCCAGCGTCGGCAGACCTGCTCGGCGAAGTGCCGCGACGCGGTCCCGCGGGGCTCCATCACCCAGGGCATGGTGCGGGCGTCCTCGAGTGACGACACCGGGCGCAGCGCCGTGTCGCGCGGGGGCAGGGCGAGCCGAACCGCGTCCGTCGTCAGGTCGGAACGGTCGAGCCCCGGCAGGTGCGGAGCGGCATGGGCGGGGTACTGCTCGGCGATGACCATGTCGAAGTCGCGAGCCCACGTCTCGTTCAGCGCGGTCTCCGGTTCGCGCTGCACCATCTCGACCCGGACGTCAGGGTGTTCCGTGGCCATCTCGTGCAGGGCGCTCGGCATCAGGGCGAGGGCCGCCGACTGGAACACGGCGACCCGCACCCGGCCCTGCACGGACGACAGGGTCTCCTCCACCTGGGACTGCGCGTGCTCGAGGACGTCGAGCACCTGGCCCGCCGCGGCCACCAGCACCTCGGCCTGCGGGGTGAGCTGGAGTCGTCGACCGGCCTTGCGGAGGAGCTGCACGCCGGCCTCCCGCTCCAGGGCACTCAGCTGCTGCGAGACCGCCGACGGAGTGAAGTTCACCGCCTCGGCGACGGCCGCGATCGTGCCGCGGATGGACAGCTCACGGAGGAGCACGAGACGGCGGACGTCGAGCATGGTCCGACGCTAGCCGGGTCACGGCCGGAACGGTAGCGCAACTGAACGGTATCCATCAGGAACGCTCACTTCCGCTACCGCATCCCGGACCTCCACACTGAACCCATGACGACGCTGCACGAGGACTCCGCCATCGACCACGACGCCCTGGCGGACCAGTCCGTCGCGCTCGTCCGACAGTGGCTCGCCGAGGCCGAGTCGTACCCGGTCGACGGCTCCGCGAAGCAGCTCGCCGGCGTGCTCGCCGACCCCGCCGGCCTCGACTTCGCCGTCGGGTTCGTCGACGGGGTCGTGCGACCGGAGGACCTCGCCGTCGCCGCCCGCAAGCTCCGCCAGATCGCCCCGGACGCCCCCGGGTTCCTGCCCGCCGCGCTCCGCGGACTCGTCCGGCTCGGCGGCGGCATGGCACCGGTGCTGCCGAACGTCGTCGTCCCCATCGCCCGACGGGTCCTGCGCAACATGGTCGGCCACCTCATCGTCGACGCCACCGACTCCAAGCTCGGCCCGGCCATCGCCGGCATCAAGCGCGACGGCGTCCGCCTCAACGTCAACCTGCTCGGCGAGGCCGTGCTGGGCGAGCGCGAAGCCGCCCGCCGTCTCGAGGGCACGCACAAGCTCCTGGCCCGCGACGACGTCGACTACGTGTCCATCAAGGTGTCCTCGACGGTGCACCCGCACTCGCCGTGGGCGTTCGACCACGCGGTGGACGACATCGTCGAACAGCTCCGACCGCTCTTCCAGCGCGCCGCAGCCGCCAGCCCGGCCAAGTTCATCAACCTCGACATGGAGGAGTACAAGGACCTCGACCTCACCATCGCGGTCTTCACGAAGCTCCTCGACGAGCCGGAGTTCCTCGGCCTCGAAGCCGGCATCGTGCTGCAGGCGTACCTGCCCGACGCGCTCGCCGCGATGCAGGAGCTGCAGGAGTGGTCCGCCGCCCGCCGCGCTCGTGGTGGCGCGGGCATCAAGGTCCGTCTGGTCAAGGGCGCGAACCTGCCGATGGAGCAGGTCGAGGCCTCGGTGCACGGCTGGCCGCTCGCTACCTGGCACACCAAGCAGGACTCGGACACCAACTACAAGCGCGTGCTCGACTGGGCGCTCACCCCGTCGCGCGTCGAGAACGTCCGCGTCGGGGTCGCCGGGCACAACCTGTTCGACGTCGCGCACGCCTGGCTGCTCGCCGGCGAACGCGGGGTGCGGGACGGCATCGAGTTCGAGATGCTGCTCGGCATGGCGCAGGGCCAGGCGTCGGCAGTGAAGAACACCGTCGGTTCGCTCCTGCTCTACACGCCGGTCGTCCACCCGGGCGAGTTCGACGTCGCGATCGCCTACCTGATCCGTCGTCTGGAGGAGGGCGCGTCGCAGGACAACTTCATGTCCGCGGTCTTCTCGCTGGTGTCCTCGCCGCCGCTGTTCGCCCGCGAAGAGGAGCGCTTCCGCGCGTCCCTCGTGCCGCTCGCGACGCCCGAGGGGCTCGCAGCACCGGCATCACACCGTGTCGCCGACCGCTACGCCGCGGTCGGCCGCCCCGGCCCCGGTCACTTCGAGAACACCCCGGACAGCGACCCCTCCGTCGGCGCCGTCCGCGCCTGGGGCGACGCCATCACCGCACGCGTCGCCTCGTCGACGCTCGGCGTCCGTGCCGTCCAGGAGGCCCGGGTCGGCTCCGCCACGGCGCTCGACACCGCGCTCGGTCGCGCCAAGGCCGCGGGTGCGGTCTGGGGGACCTGGTCCGGTGGTGCACGTGGCGCCGTGCTGCACGCCGTCGGCGACGCACTCGAGGCGAACCGCGCCGCCCTCGTCGAGGTCATGGCGTCCGAGACCGGCAAGACCATCGACCAGGCCGACCCCGAGGTGTCCGAGGCGATCGACTTCGCGCACTTCTACGGCACCCTGGCGTCCTCGCTCGACGACGTCGACGGTGCGACCTTCACGCCCGCGGCGCTGACCCTGGTCGCGCCGCCGTGGAACTTCCCGGTCGCGATCCCCGCCGGATCGACCCTCGCTGCGCTGGCGGCCGGGTCTGCGGTCGTGCTGAAGCCCGCGCCGCCTGCCGAGCGCTCCGGCGCCGTGCTCGCCTCGATCATCGAGACCGCGCTCGACGCCCACGGGGCCCCGGCCGACGTGCTCGCGTTCCTGCAGGTGTCGGAGAACGACCTCGGGCAGCAGCTCATCGCGTCACCGATGGTCGACCAGGTCATCCTCACCGGTGCCTACGAGACGGCCGAGCTGTTCCGTTCGTTCCGCCCCGACCTGCCGCTGCTCGCCGAGACCTCGGGCAAGAACGCCGTGATCGTCACGCCGTCGTCCGACCTCGACCTCGCCGTGAAGGACGTCGTCGCGTCCGCGTTCGGGCACGCCGGCCAGAAGTGCTCGGCCGCGTCCCTCGTCGTCATGGTCGGCTCGGTCGCCAGGTCGAAGCGCTTCCGCAACCAGCTGCTCGACGCGGTGTCCTCGCTCACCGTGGGGTACCCGACCGACGCCGCGACGCAGATGGGCCCGGTCATCGAGCCGGCCTCGGGCAAGCTGCTCGACGGGCTGACGAAGCTCGGCGCGGGGGAGTCCTGGGCCGTCGAGCCGAAGCAGCTCGACGAGACCGGCAAGCTCTGGAGCCCGGGCGTCCGACAGGGCGTGCGCCGTGGTTCGGAGTTCCACCGCACGGAGTACTTCGGCCCGATCCTCGGCATGATGACCGCCGACTCCCTCGACGAGGCGATCGACATCGTGAACGAGGTCGACTACGGCCTGACCTCGGGCCTGCACTCGCTCGACCCGGGTGAGATCGGCACGTGGCTGTCGCGGATCCAGGCAGGCAACCTCTACGTCAACCGCGGCATCACGGGTGCCATCGTCCGGCGTCAGCCGTTCGGCGGGTGGAAGAAGTCGGCCGTGGGTGCCGGCACGAAGGCGGGTGGGCTGAACTACCTGCTCGGGCTCGGGTCGTGGACGCCTGCACCGGCGGTCGCTGCGTCCGGTGTCGCCGTTTCGGGTCCGGTCTCGGCGTTCGTCCGGGCGGCCGAGGTGTCCTCGCCGGTGCTGGACCGTTCGCTCGCGTCCGACGAGCAGGCGTGGTCGACGCTGTTCGGCACCGCGACCGACGTCTCGGCGCTCTCCGCCGAGCGGAACATCGCCCGGCACCTGCCGTTCCCGTCGGTGCAGGTGCGGCTGGCCGCGGGTGCCGGCTCGGACACGGACCCCGACGCCTCGGTGGTCGAGCTCGTCCGCGTCGTCGCCGCTGCGCTCCGTGCCGGCACGACGATCGAGGTCTCCACGGCCGCGACGCTGCCGTCGTCCGTCGCCGCGGCGATCCGTTCGCTGCCGATCGTCCGCTCCCTGTCGCAGACGGTGTCCGACGAGGCCTTCGCCAGTTCGGTCGCCTCAGGGCCGTCGACCCGGGTGCGGCTCATCGGTGGGGACACCTCGGCGCTGTACTCGGCCGTCGGTGGTCGTCCGGACGTCGCGGTGTACGGCGGCCCGGTGACCGAGGCCGGGCGGCTCGAGGTCCTGCCGTTCGTCCGCGAGCAGGCGGTGTCGATCACGGCGCACCGCTTCGGCACGCCGAACCACCTGACCGACGACCTGATCTGACCCCGGACTGCGGCGCTGGCGTTCGGGTCCAGCGCCGCTTGCAGAACCGAAGTGCCCCCGAACCACGCGATCGCGTGGTTCGGGGGCACTTCGGTTGTGCGGCGTGCGGAACGTCGTGTCCGGGGCTGTCCGGTCGCCGCACGGCCTCGGGTGCTTCGGAGGGACCGAGCGTTGCCTCGGGTGCGCGTCGCAACCACGGCGCGCAACCCTGAGGAGCTCCACCATGACCGAGCCGTTCGCACGCCCGACCGCCCTGGCCCACGTCCGTGTCACCGTGACCGACATCCACCGGAGCAAGGCCTTCTACCAGCTGCTGCTCGGCACGGATCCGGCGATCGACTTCAGCGACCAGGTCGACGAGCCGGGTGTCCGCGAGGATCGCGAGCGTTTCTACGGCGGATCGGTGTTCCGGCTCGGTGACCAGGTGTTCGGGCTCCGTCCGGTCGCTCCCGCAGGGCAGACGTTCGATCCGGACACCGTCGGCCTCGACCACGTGAGCTTCGTCGTGGGTTCGGTCGATGAGCTGCACGAGGCGGCCGCCCGACTCGATGCCGCGGGTGTCGAGCACGGCGAGGTCACCGACCTGGGCGACGCCGGCATGGTGATCCTGTCCGTGCAGGACCCCGACGACATCAACCTCGAGCTCGCAGCCCTCAAGTCCTGAGCAGTCCGCGCCGCCCTCGGCCGGAACCCGGTGCCGATCCGATCGGCGCAACCAAAGTGCTCCCGAACCACGCGAATGCGCGGTTCGGGAGCACTTTGGTTGTGCGCGGGGCTCCGGGCGGGACGTGCGCCGGGTCGGGCGGGACGTGCGCCGGGTCGGGCGGGACGTGCGCCAGGTCGGGCGGGACGTGCGCCGCGCGGCTGGTCAGTCGGCGACGGCGGGCTGCTGCGCGACCATCGAGCCGGTCACGAGCTCGCGGAGTTCGGCGGGCAGCGGGATCGGTCGGCGGGCGCCCTCGCGGTCGATGATGACGTGCACGAACTCACCCGTGGCGAGCAGGGCGCCGTCGGACTGGCGGAACAGGCCGAACTCCCACGACAGGCTCGTGGTGCCGAGGTGCTTCGAGCGCATCCCGACCTCGATGACGTCCGGCCAGACGGCGGACTCGACGAACCGGCAGCTCGACGACACCAGCACGGCGATCCACTCCGACGAGAACGGGTCGAGCCCGGCGACCTCGCGGAACCAGTACGTCGACGCGTTGTCCATCGCCGAGTAGTAGATCGTGTTGTTGACGTGCCCGAACATGTCGTTGTCGTTCCACCTGGTGGGGTAGGTCCGGCGGAACGGGTACTCGTCGATGGTCATCGGTCTCCGATCGGTGGTGCGGGTGTGGCGTGCACCGCGTCGGGCCGCAGGACGTACTCGAACGCCGCACGTGCCCGGTCGGGATCAGAGATCTCACCGGAGATGAACTCGGCGTAGGTGAACGACTCGGAGATCCGGACGAGCAGCCGTGCGAGCTCCTCAGCCGACAACGGTGCCGGATCGAACGTACCGGACGACTCCTGCTGCTCGATGAGTGCGGTCACCCGGGCGACGAACCGGCTCTGCACGTCGCTGTCCGAGGTGGTGAGCAGACGCATCGCCCGAGCGGGTTCGCGGGTCAGGAACGCCCGGAAGTACGGGGCGTCGATCAGGTCGGCGGTGAACCGGTCGAGCACGACGACGAGCCGGGCTGCTCCGGTCGCCCCGATCTCGTCGGCGGCGTGGGTCGCCCCGTCGAGGGTCGGGACTGCGAGGGACCACAGGATCTCGGACAGCAACCGGTCACGGTTGCCGACCCACCGGAACAGCGACGTGCGGTCGACGCCGAGTGCGGCAGCCAACGCCCCCATGTCGATCCGTGAGCCGGCGATGAAGGTGTGACGGGCCTCCCGGAAGGCGCGCAGCGCTGAATCCGATGTGTACACGCGATCCTCTCTTGCAACGTTTTCGAGAATGATGCATCGTGGTTCCCATGTCAACGACCATGCCCGCGACGCCCCTGCTCGAATCGGACTTCTACGGCTTCCAGCAGCAGCTCACGGTCGAGGAGCGCGCGTCGCTCGGGCGGCTCCGGCAGTACCTCGAGCGCGAGGTCGCGCCGATCGCCGACGCGTACTGGGCGCGCGCCGAGTTCCCGATGCAGGTGATCGCGCCGCTGGCCGAGCTCGGCATGTACGGGCCCGGCGTCCCGCTCGTGCGGCAGTTCGAGAACTCGGCCGTGTACCGCGGCTGGGCGGCCCTCGAACTCGGACGCGTGGACGCGAGCGTCGCCACCTTCATCGGCGTGCAGTCCGGCCTGGCGATGAACTCGATCGCGGTCGCCGGTAGCGACGAACAGCAGCGTGAGTGGCTGCCGCGGATGGCCACGGGCGAGATCGTCGGGGCGTTCGGGCTCACCGAGCCGTACTCGGGCAGTGACTCGGCGAAGGGCCTGCGCACCACCGCCCGGCGCGAGGGCGACGAGTGGGTGCTCGACGGCGAGAAGCGCTGGATCGGCAACGCCACCTTCGCCGACGTCGTCGTGATCTGGGCGAAGGACGTCGCCGACGGTCAGGTCAAGGGCTTCCTGGTCACCACCGACACCGCGGGCTTCACCGCGACCAAGATCGAGGACAAGATCGCCCTGCGCGGGGTGCAGAACGCCGACATCGTCATGCAGGACGTCCGGGTGCCCGAGTCGCGTCGGCTGCAGAACGCGACGTCGTTCCGCTCGACCGCCGAGGTGCTCCGACTGACCCGCACCGAGGTCGCCTGGCAGGCCGTCGGCATCGCGGTCGGAGCATACGAGGCCGCGCTGGCCTACGCCCGCGAGCGGATCCAGTTCGGCAAGCCGATCGCCGCGCACCAGCTCGTGCAGGACCTGCTCGTCAAGTCGCTGTCGAACATCACGGCCTCGATCGCACTGTGCACGCAGGCCTCGGCCATGCAGGACGCCGGGGTCGGTGGCGACGAGCACTCCGCGATGGCCAAGGCGTTCGCGACCGCGAAGATGCGGGAGACCGTCGCCTGGTGCCGCGAGGTGCAGGGCGGCAACGGCATCGTGCTCGACAAGGGCGTTGCCCGGTTCTTCGCCGATGCCGAGGCGATCTACTCGTACGAGGGCACGCGCGAGGTCAACACCCTGATCGTCGGGCGGGCGATCACCGGGCAGGCCGCGTTCGTCTAGCGGCCCGCCCGGCTCGCGCCCGCCCGCCGGGCGCGAGCGCTACCCGAGCAGGGCCGGCCGCTCCCACTCCTGGTCGAGCACGTGCTGCCCGAGGAACGCGAACACCGTCTCGTACCAGACCACGGCGTGCTGCGGAGCGAGGACCCAGTGGTTCTCGTCCGGGAAGTACAGGAACCGGTGCGGCATCGAGCCGTCCGGTGCCGCGTGGTGCTCCGCGAGTTCGGACCAGAGCCGCAGCCCCTCGCCGATCGGCACCCGGTAGTCCTTGTCGCCGTGGATCACGAGCATCGGTGACGTGATCTCGGCCACGAACCGGTGCGGGTCGTTCGCCGCGATCCCGTCGGCGTCGAAGATCGACGACCAGTACTGCGACGAGTCCGTCGTGCCGTTGAACTGGTCGAGCGCCCACAGGCTCGCGTGGGTGACGATCGCCCGAAACCGGTCGGTGTGCCCGGCGACCCAGTTCGCCATGTACCCGCCGAACGACCCGCCCATCGCTGCGGTCCGGGTCGCGTCGATGTCCGCCCGCGCTTCGACCACGTCGGTGATCGCCATCAGGTCGGTGTACGGCGCCTGCCCCCAGGCGTTCCAGCCGCGGTTCACGAAGTCGAGTCCGTAACCGGTCGAGAGCGCGGGGTCCGGCAGCAGCACGGCGTAGCCCCGGGCTGCGAGCAGCATCGGGTTCCAGCGCCAGGACCACTGGTTCCACGAGTTGAGCGGTCCGCCGTGGATCCACAGGACCAGCGGGTGCGGCCCGTCGCCCTCGGGTACGACGAGCCAGCCGCGCACGCGGGTGCCGTCGGCTGCGGTCGTCTCGACCTCTTCCAGGTGGGCGGGCACGTCCGGCAGGGACGCCGGCGTCGCCAACGGGGTCACCGTGCCGTCCGTCGCGATCCGCACCAGTGCAGCGGGGCCGCCCAGGAGGCCCGGAGCGCCACGACCACGCTCGTCGCCGCCGCCACGCGCAGGCTCGAGTACGCCCAGTCGTCGTGCGTCAGCTGCTCGACGGCTCCGCCGTCGAGGGGGATGCGGAAGACCGGCGCGCGGCCGTCCTGGTCGGCGACCGCCAGGAGCGCGCGGTCGCCGTGTTCGAACACGAGCTCGCTCGGCCAGCGGTCCCAGTCGGTCGCGACGCGGCGGGCGTCGGAGCCGTCGATGCCGGCGACCCAGACCTCCTGCTGGTTCGCGCCGGCCGGGGTGGAGCGGACGGTGCGGACCCAGGCGATCGTCCGGCCGTCGTGGCTGAGCGCCGGCATCTCGTGGTCGACGTCGACGTCGTCGAACAGCACTGTGCGGTGGCCGCTGGACAGGTCGATGGTGACGAGCGTCGAGCGGTCCCCACGGGCCTCCCGGACACCGACGGATGCCAACAGGACCGAGCCGTCGGGCGTGAGCGCTCCGCCGACGTGGTCGAGCGAACGGCCGGGGGCCGGTGTGCGGTCGACGGGCGGGACGGGTTCGGCGCTCACGCCGGCGGCGTCGCCGTCGCTGTCGGTGTCGATGCCCGCCGTGTCGAGGGTCAGGACGTGCGTCTGTGCCGGGCCGAGGTCGTGGTCCCAGTACCGGACCGGGTAGGTCTCGTGCAGGATCGCGCGGACGTGCTTGTCCTTCCGGGTCTTCCGGAGCTCCGCGTCGGCTTCGAGCACGGTCGCCGGGTCGGAGCCGGCCCCCGGCAGCAGGTCGGCCGTCAGCGCGACGACGTCCGACGACGCCGCGGTGGCCAGGACCCCACCGACGCCCCCGGCCAGGCGGGTGAGCGGACGGGCCTCGCCACCGGTCGCGGGCAGCACCCAGAGCTGGGCGGCCTCGAGGTCGGTGGCGTCGGCGTCGGGCCGGGCGGAGACGAAGAGCAGGTCACCGGTGCGGGTGAAGGCGATGCCGCCCTCGCCCTTGGCGGAGCGTGTCAGGCGGACCGGGCGCGCGGCGGTGTCGGCGGTCGGCGTCGCGGGCACCTGCCAGATCGATCGGCGGTACCCGGTGGCGTCCGGGTCGAGCGCACTGACCGTCAGCGCGACGCGGGTGCCGTCGGGGCTGACGTCGATGCCGTCGACGCGGGGGAGCGCGATGTACTGGTCGAGGTCGGAGAACGGGGTGCTCATGCGTGCACGCTCGCCAGGTCCTCGGCCCAGAAGGCAGCGACCTGCTCGGCGACCGCGGTGCCCTGGGCGTGACCGGCCTCGGCCGACGGCGCCTGCGTGGCGAGCGAGAGCGAGTTCGTGCCGAAGGCCTGCTGGGACGCGCTGTCCGCCACGACGACCTCGACCGACGAACCGCCGGCGCGCAGCGCCTCGACGGCGACGTCGAGCCATGGCCCGCACGGTGACGGGCCCTCGGGGCCGCAGGCGATGACGAGCACCCGCTCGTACCCGGCGGCCGCGTCGGCGTTGGTGCCCGAGCGGACGCCACCGTCGACGTACGGGCGGCCGTCGACGGCGACCGGTGTCCAGACGAAGGGCACCGAGCAGCTGGCCGCGACCGCACGGGGGAGCGGCACACCGTCGGCCGCCGTCAGCAGGCGGAAGGTGCCGTCGGTGGCGTCGACCGCGGTGACGGCGAGCGGCTTCTCCGGCCACTCGGTGGACGGGAGCGTCTCGCCGAAGGTCGCCGTGCGCTCGTCGTCGCTCTGCCCGCCGACGACCTGCTGGGCGGCCTGGCCGAGTCGAGCGCGGGCGTCCTGCTCGCCGGTCGCACCCTGCAGTGCTGCGCCGATGTGCTGCTGCACGGCTTCGACGTCGATGGGCGCCGGCTCTTCGTAGGTGGTGGGCGCAGGGGTGTGCTGCTGGTCGTAGGCCTGCTGGACGGCGCCGTTCCGGACGAACGCGCCGACGACGCTGCCGGCGCTGGTGCCGACGACGAGGTCGGCGGCGTCGAGGTCGACGCCGGCTTCCTGCAGGGCGACGAGGACACCGACTTCCCACGCGATGCCGGCGACACCTCCGCCACCGAGGACGAGGGCTCTGGATCCGGGAACGGGCGTGCTGACGTCGGTCATGGGTCCTGCTTACCAGCTGCGTGCGACGGGCCGGTGGAGGCCGATGGATCCTGTGGAGAACCCGCCTGTGGACAACTCCGTCCGCGTCGGTGGCGTGACCTAGCGTCGTGGTCATGGGGAACCAGCGTTCAGGACGGGTCGGCACGGTCGTGTGGCCGATCGTGGTGGCTGCTGCGCCCACCGCGGCGTTCCAGCTGCCGAACCTGTTCGTCACGCCGGCGGTCCGACTGTCGCTCGTCGCGTTCGGGCTCGTCGTGCTCGTCGGTGCCGTGACCGTGCAGGTCGTTCGGACCCGGCGCAGCGACGCCGCACGGTCCGTGGCCGAGGACAACGCCACCGCGGCCGAGCTCGAGCAGTCGACGGCGGTCCGGTACGCGTTCGGCCAGATCGCCACCCGGCTCGTCCGGTTCACCGAGCTGCCCCGGTCCGATCGCCACGGCGAACTCTCGGTCGTCGCCGACCGCGTCGCCGTGGCCCTGGCGTTCTACCTGCTGCCGAAGGTGCCCGACGTCCGCGCCAACGTGTACCAGCTGTCCACCGATCTGCGGGCGCTCGAGCCGATCGGTCACGGTGGCGCCGGCGACACCGCCGGGGTCTTCCGAGCGGGCACGCCCTACGGCGACCGCAACCTCGAGTGGGTGCTGGTCGGGGGATCACCCCGGATCGTCGGTGACCGCTCGGCCGACGTGGACGTCGACCAGGACCAGCCGGGCTTCGAACCGCGGTACACCTCGTACGTCTCGGTGGTGATCCGGTCCGACCAGTACTCGTTCGGCATGCTCACCGTCGACTCCCCGGTCCCCGACGCCTTCACCGAACTCGACGCCAAGAACATCGCGATGATGGCGTCGTTCATGGCCGTCGCGTTCTCGCTGACCTACTCGTTCCCTGAGCGCGACCGCAATCCAAGGAAAGGCCCGTGATGCTCACACGCTCTGTCGGACGCTCGACGTACGATGCCCCCATGACGACCGTGAACCCTGCTCCGCCGTCGTTCGGGCGCGCCCGGATCTCTTCGCCGAACTGGAACGACACCACCACCGACGCCGACTACGAAGACCTCGACGTCATCGCCGCCAACATCGAACGCGAGCGCGTTGCAGCCCGGCTCCGGGTCACCGCAGCCATCGCCGCGCGTCTGGGTCGCTGACCCCTCCCGCATCGTCCACGATGAACGGCCCCCACGCGTGCGTGGGGGCCGTTCATCGTCTGCGGAGCCGGAGCCGGAGCCGGTGCCGGTGCCGCGGCTACCGCGCTTCGGTCACGTCGATGAGCACCTTGCCGACCGTGTCCTGCTCGACGGCGTCGTGCGCCTGGGCGGTCTGCTCGAGCGCGAACCGGGTGAGCGGGAGACCGGCGTCCTCGCCGACCGGCAGCACACCGTCGTGCAGCGCCTCGGTGAGGTCCTCGGCCGCCGCGGACAGCGCCTCATCGCCGATCGTGTAGAGCAGCAGGAACTGGTAGCGGGCGTTCACGCTCATGTTCGGGCGGATCGGCAGGCTCGCCTCGTCACCGCCGTTGTTCGCGTAGATCGACACGACGCCGTGGTTCGCCAGCACGTCGGCGACCAGCGCGGCGTTCTGCGGGATCGACACCTCGACGACGATGTCGACACCGTCCGGCGCGATCGACCGGATGCGCTCGGCGGCGTCCTCCTCGCGGTAGTTCACGACGTGGTGGGCACCGGCCGCAGTCGCCAGTGCTGCCTTCGCGTCCGAGCTGATCGTCGTGATGACGGTCGCGCCGGCCCAGCGGGCGAGCTGGATCGCGGCGTGTCCCACGGCACCGGCACCGCCGGCGACGAGCACGGTGAAGCCGTCCAGGGCGCCGGGGCCCAGGCGTGCGGGGCCGTCCTCGTGGGTGGTGAGCGCTCGGTGCGCCGTCATGGCGGGGACGCCGAGCGAGGCGCCGACGTCGAACGAGACGCCGTCGGGGAGCGGGACCACGCGCGACTCGGGCACGACCGTGTACTCCTGCGCGGTGCCGGTCGGACGCGACGCGGCCGCCATGAACAGCCAGACACGGTCGCCGACGGCCAGTCCGTCGACTCCGGCACCGACGGCGTCGACGACACCTGCGCCGTCCTGGTTCGGCGTGATCTCGGGGAACGGCAGCCCGTCGCCGTAGGTCCCGCCGGCGCGGGCCTTCCAGTCGGTCGGGTTGACGCCGGAGGCGACGACGCGGACGCGGACCTCACCGGCTCCGGGCTCCGGGATCTCCCGCTCGACGAGTTCGAGAACGCTGCTGGCACCGGGCTTCGTGTAGACGATCGATCGCATGTCCCCAGGCAACCACTCGTCGCCGTCGGGGATTCCGAGTGCGCCGGTGCTCAGCGCGCGTCGTACCCCTCGCGCGCCTCGGCGACGTCGGGCATGTGCGAGGTGGCCCAGTCCTCCAGCGGCACGAGCACCGTGCGCAGCGATCGGCCGAGCTCGGTCAGTTCGTACTCCACGTGCGGCGGGATCTCGGGGAACACCGTCCGCGTCACCATGCCGTCGCGTTCGAGGGCCCGCAGCGTCTGGGTGAGCATCTTCTGCGAGACCCCCTGCACCCGGGCCGCCACCGCCGAGTACCGTGCGGGACCGTCGGAGAGGGCGCCGATCGTCAGCACGCTCCACCGGTCGCCGATGCGGTCGAGCAGCTGCCGACTGGGGCAGTCCGCCGCATAGGGGCTGTACTCGAGTGCTGACATGGTGTCCTCCGCAACGCACCGCCAGGTGCCTACTTACTCAAAGAGAGTAACTCTTGTACGGTGACTGTCAACGTCACTGACGCCCAGCACGTCCACGAAGGGAACACCATGACCAACATCGTCGTCTTCGGAGGCACCGGCTACGCCGGCTCCGCCATCACCCACGAGGCACTCTCCCGCGGCATCACCGTCACCGCGGTCGCCCGCGACACGAGCAAGCTCGAGCCGGCCGAGGGCCTCACCCTGGCGCAGGGTGACGCGTTCGACGCCGACTTCGTGTCCGAGGTCACGAAGGGTGCCGACGTCGTCGTCGTCTCGCTCCACGCCGTGCAGGCGGACGGCAGCGAGCTGAAGGACAAGTTCCAGCACTTCGTCGACGCCGCCGCCGCAGCGGGTGCGCGTCTCGGCATCGTCGGCGGTGCCGGTTCGATGCGCGTGTCCGAGGACGGCCCCCGCCTCTTCGACACCGACGGCTTCCCGGACGCCTTCAAGGGCGAGGCGAAGAGCCACGCGCAGATCCTCGACGCCCTGCGCGCCTCGGACACCCAGGTCGACTGGTTCTACGTGAGCCCCGCCGCGGCCTTCGGCGACTACAACCCGGGCGAGCGTCGCGGCACCTACCGCGCCTCGGACGAGGTCCTGCTCGCCGACGCCGAGGGCAACTCGGACATCTCCGGCGCCGACTACGCGATCGCGTTCGTCGACGAGATCGTCACCCCGGCGCACCACCAGACGCGTTTCGGCGTCGCCTACTGAGGCACTGCCCCTCGCAAGACACCGGTGTTCACACAACACACCGCGGGATCCCGCGGCGTCGAGCGTGAACACCGGTGTTTTGCGTACTGCCCGGCGCGACCAACGGGCGGACGGGAGGCGCGGGGCGGGGCCGCCACGGGCCTCCAGGCCGGCGGGTGGTCACCGCCAGGGCCCCCGCTAGTGGGCGACGATCGCCGGCACCGGCAGGTGGTGGCGCATCCGCACCGCCAGGTGCAGGCCGCCCCGGCGGGCGAGCACGAGCGCGATCACCGCGGCGGCCGCTGCCGGCACGCCACCGGCGACCATCATCCCCACGTGCGCGCCGTAGTGGTCGACGATCTGTCCCATCAGTGGCCCGCCGATCGCCTGCCCACCGAGCAGCACCAGGACGTAGAGCGACATCACCCGGCCGCGGATCGCCACGTTCGACGACAGCTGCACGAGCGAGTTCGACGCGGTCTGGAACAGCAGCTGCGACATCCCCACCGCCACGAGCGCGACGGTGAACGGTGCGATCGCCGGGATCGACCCCGAGACGACGAGCAGCACGCCCGTCCAGAACACCCCGCCGACGATGGTGCGGAGCCGGACGACGGCCCGGCGGGTGGACAGCAGCGCGCCGACCAGGGCGCCGATCGCCACGGCGGAGTTGAAGACCCCGTAACCGCCGGCACCGACGTCGTACACCTGTGACGCGAAGGCGGAGAGCAGCACGGGCATCGTCAGTGCGAACACCGAGAAGAACGCGACGAGGATCACCGGCACGATGATCGTCGGCTTGTGCACGGCGTAGCGGAGGCCCTCCACGAGCTGCCCCTTGCCGCGGGGCGCCGGGGGTGTGCGGTGCAGCTCCGAGACCTTCAGGAACCCGAGCGTCACGACGACGGCGATGCAGGCGATCGCGTTCACCCCGAACGACCACCCCGCGCCGACCGCCACGAGCAGGGCCCCGGACAGCGCCGGACCGATCATGCCGCCGAGCTGGAACACCGACGAGTTCACGCTGATGGCGTTCCGCAGGTGCTTGTGGCCGACGATCTCGGTGACGAACACCTGCCGTGCCGGATTGTCGATCACGGTGACCATGCCGACCAGGAACGCGATCACCCAGATGTGCCACGCCTCGACGACGCCGGCCAGCGTCAGGACGGCGAGCAGCGCGGACAGCACCGCAAACGCTCCCTGCGTGATCATCATGAGCGCGCGCTTCGAGAACCGGTCGACCAGGACGCCGCCGAGCAGCCCGAACAGCAGCATCGGTGCGAACTGACAGGCGACCGTGATGCCGACCTGCGCGACCGACCCGGTGAGCTGCAGGACGAGCCAGTCCTGTGCGATGCGCTGCATCCAGCCGGCGGTCATCGCCACCAGGTTGGTCGCCGTGAACAGCCGGAAGTTCGGCACGGACAGGGCGATGAGCGTGTGGCGCCACGGCGGTCGCGTGGCCTGGATCGGGAGCGGTTCGGTGGGCGGGGGGAGGGTCGTCGGTGACGCGCTCACGGTGCGGGGTTCTCCGGACGTCGGTGTGGATCTGGTACCCCAACGAAACTACGTGGCGCCCGCCCATTCGATACCCCTATGGTGGCTATCACTCCATTGCGATGTCGAATGGCCGCGCGAACGACCGCGCGAACGACCGCGCGAACGCCGCGCGAACGAACGAGGTGCCCCGTGCTCGATCCGGTCCTGTTGCAGACGTTCCTGGCCGTGGCGGAGACCGGCAGCTTCACGCAGGCCGGCACCCGGCTCGGCATCAGCCAGCCGACGGTGTCCCAGCACGTCCGGCGCCTGGAGACCGCGGTGGCGCGCACTCTGGTCGCCCGGGACACCCGCGGCGTCGCCCTGACCGACAACGGAGACGCGATGGCCGGGTTCGCGCGGACGATCCTCGCCGCGCACGCCACCGCCGACGCCTACTTCTCGGGCGCAGCCACCCGCGGACGGCTGCGGTTCGGGGCGGCGGACGACCTCGCCATCACGCAGCTGCCGCGGATCCTGCGGGACTTCCGACGACTGCACCCGCAGGTGAACCTCGAGCTCACGGTGAACCAGTCGTCACCGCTGCTCCGCCGGGTGCACGCCGGCCAGCTCGACCTGGTGTTCATCAAGCAGACGGCGGGGGAGTCCGCCGAGGGAACCCGGGTCGCCACCGACCAGATGGTGTGGATGGCGCAGGACGGCATCGCCCTGGAACCCGGCGAACCCGTCCCGCTCATCGCGTACCAGGCGCCGAGCATCAGCCGGCAGATGGCGATCGACGCCCTCGAGGCCGCCGGCCGCACCTGGCGGATCACCTGCAACACCCGCGATGTCAACGGGGTGCTCGCCGCGGTGCGCGCGGGCATCGGCGTCGCGGTGTTCCCGCACTCGCTGATCCCGGCCGACCTGGTGAAGGTGTCGCAGCGGCTCGGGTTGCCGGACCTGCCGGCGGTGGACTACGTCCTCATCGCCAACCCGACGGTGCAGCGGGAGCCGATCGACGCGCTGACGAACGCGATCCTGTCCCGCGGGGTCGTCCGCGCCGTCTGAGCGCGCGCATCGGCGCCGAGACGCCGTCGTGTTCCGGGATGGTGAACGCGACGAGACGCCGTCGTGTTGTCCCGCCGCCGCCGAGCCGCCGAGACGCCTCGACTTTCGGGGGCGTCTCGACGTCGACGCGGCGTCCTGCCGAGACGCCGGCGTCCGAGCGCTCGCGGGCCGCGCGGCGCTACGGAGCGAGCGTCGGGGTCGTGCCGGTGCCGGTGACGTCCGGCAGCGTCACCCCCGCGAGCGGCAGCAGCGCCGCCGCGACGGCCCACAGCAGCACGACCGTACCGACACCACCGAGCACGGCGCCGAGCACCGCGACCGGCCGCTGCCACGTGGCCGTCCGGTCGCGCAGCGTCACGATCGAGAGCACCAGCGCGAGCAGTCCGAGCACCACGCCGACACCGTGCACGGTCGCGGGAGCGGTGAACCACCAGGCCGCCAGACCGATCGTCGCGATCCCGGCGACGGCGCCGAGCACCGCACCGGCGGTCGCGCCGAGCGCACGGCGCGGCTCCGGCACGGCGGCTGCTGCCACGGGCTGGTCGAGCAGTTCGGTCGGGAGGCCCGCCTCGCCCCCGCGAGCACCCTGCGGCACCGGGGTGGGTGCGACCACGGCCGTGGTCGCGTCGACGTTCGGGGTCACGACGGCGGGGCTGCCCGGAGCGGCGGAGGCCGGCGCCGCGTGCAGGACGGCGTCGAAGGATCGTGCGGGTGCGGGTGCGGGCGCCGGTGCGGCCGACCGTGCGGCTGCCTGCTGGTGGGCGAAGCGTCGGGGCGTCCGGTAGCCGATCGGGCCGACGGGCTCGGGTTCGGTGCCCTCGACGACCACGTGTTCCAGGCCGGGCACCGAGAACCGCGGCTGTCCGGCGACGGGCACCGCGGGCGCAGCGGTCGGCGGTGCCGGGGCGGCCTCCGGCGACGGGGTGGTGAGCGGTGCGGCGTCCGCCGAGGTGGGTGCGGCGGCGACCGGGGAGACCGGCACCACGAGCCCGGACGCGGGGACGACCGACGACGGCGGCACCGCGGGGGTCTCGAACGGCACGGTGTGCACGTTCGGCGACGTCGGGGCCGGGGGCAGCAGTTCCTGCTGCGGCGGGAAGTCCGGCACGGGGGCGTCGGCCTCGACCAGGGCGGCGATCGACACGGGCTCGTCGGTCGGTGCGAGCGCGTGCGCGGCGGGCGCGTTCCCGGCGGGGGCGACCGTGGTCGGTGGGACCGGCGCCGCGTGGGCGGCGCGTGACGAGGCGGGGGTGGGGCGGGCCTCCCGGCCGGAGGCGTTCACGTGACCGGCGGCGGCGACCCGCTCGGGCGCGACCTCGTCGACGGGCGGCGCGGTCACCCAGGCCGGGACGGGCCGACGGGGCCGGTCCGATTCGGGCATGCGATGCGCTGCCACTGCGGCGCTCCTTCCGTCGACTGATCCATGCTCAGTTGTAGCGGCAACCGCTGTGTGGATCGCAGCCCCAGTTCGGGGTCGCCGGTACGTTCGGGTGATGACCGGAATCGAACACCGTCCCCTGGGCCCCTCGGGGCTCGTCGTCTCCACCGTCGGCCTCGGCTGCAACAACTTCGGGCGGCGGGGAACCGCGTCCGAGACGCAGGAGGGCACCGACGCCGTCGTCGCTGCGGCCCTGGACGCCGGGGTGACGCTCTTCGACACCGCCGACATCTACGGCGGCGTGCCGGGCATGTCCGAGGAGATGCTCGGTCGCTCGATCCGCGGCCGGCGCGACGAGATCGTCCTCGCGACGAAGTTCGGCATGGACATGCAGGGCGCGAACGGCCCGGACTGGGGCGTCCGCGGATCCCGTCGGTACGTGCGGCTCGCGGTCGAGTCGTCGCTGCGCCGCCTCGGCACGGACTGGATCGACCTGTACCAGATGCACCGGCCCGACGACGTGACGCCGATCGAGGAGACCCTGTCGGTCCTCGACGACCTGGTCCGCGAGGGCAAGATCCGCTACGTCGGCCACTCGAACTTCGCGGGGTGGCAGATCGCCGAGGCCGAGCTCACGGCGTCGATCGCCGGCACCACCGCGTTCGTGTCCGCACAGAACGAGTACAGCCCGCTCGCCCGCGGTGCCGAGGACGAGGTCCTGCCGGCGGTGCGGGCGTACGCGCTCGGGTTCCTGCCGTTCTTCCCGCTGTACAACGGACTGCTCACCGGCAAGTACACGAAGGCGGGTGGCCCGGCCGACGGACGGCTGACGACCTCGAAGCCGCAGGTGCTCGAGGACGCCCCGTGGGACGTTCTCGACGACTACCAGCGGTTCTGCGACCACCGGGGTGTGACGATGCTGCAGGCGACGTTCGCGTGGCTCCTGGCGCAGCCGGGGCTGTCGAGCGTCATCGCGGGGGCGACGAAGCCGGAGCAGATCACGCAGAACGTCGAGGCCGGCACGACGTGGACGCCGACCGAGGACGACATCGCCGACATGACGACGATCTTCGACCGGGCCTGAGCGGGCGCTTCGCGCCGTTTCGCGCCGGGTCGTTTCGCGCCGGCCCGTTTCGCGCTGAGCGACAGGTCACGGGGTGCGGAGCCCGTGAGGTGTCGCTCAGCGCAAAACGGCGGCGTGGCGCGGCGGGCTGCGCGGAGCCGAGGACTAGCGCGTCGCGGCGGCCAGGGCTTCGCGCAGCTCGGCGGCGGTCATCCGCGGGCCGTAGCCGGGGGTGTCCCGCTGGATGCGCCAGCCCTCGGCGAGCGGCCCGGCGTCGACGACGTCGAAGCCGAACGCGTCGATGAGCTCGGCGACGGTCTGCTTGGCGGAGTCGTCGTCGCCGGCGATGACGAGGGCACGACGGTCCGGGGTGCCGGCCGGCGTCGCGTGGCCGGTCAGGTCGTCGGCGCCGATGTGGTTGAACGCCTTCACGACACGGGCGCCGGGCAGGTGGTCCTGCAGCAGCTCGGCGGTGGTCGTGGACTGGTCGTCGAGGGCGGCGATGTGGCCGTCGCGCTCCCAGTAGTAGTTGTTCGTGTCGATGACGACCTTGCCGACGAGGGGCTCGACGGGGATCGTCTCGATCGCGGCGAGCGGCACCGTCACGACGACGAGCTCGCCCGCTGCGGCTGCCTCGTCGCGGGTCGCTGCGCGTGCGCCGTCGCCGAGTTCCGTGACCAGGTCGGTCAGGGTCTCCGGGCCGCGGGAGTTCGCGATGACGACCTGGTGGCCGTTCCGTACCGCGAGTCGTGCGAGCTGGGATCCGATGTTGCCGGCGCCGATGATTCCGATGGTTGTCATGGTGTCCCTGCAACGCTGCCCGCCGTCGTGCATTCCCCGGGGACACGGACGCCCCGCCGGGAGCATGATGGCGGCATGGACCACGAGTTCCGCGACGAGACCGACCAGGACCGCTACGCGATGTACGTCGGTGGCGAGCTCGTGAGCGTGCTCGACTACCGGGTGAACGGTGACGCGGTGGCGTTCCCGCACACCTACACGGTCCCGAAGCACCGCGGCCACGGCTACGCGGCGCAACTCGTCGAGTACGCCGTCGCCGACGTCGAGTCGTCGACCACGAAGCGCATCGTGCCGATGTGCTGGTTCGTCGGCAAGTGGTTCGACGAACACCCCGAGAAAGCCGACCTGCTCAGCCGCAGCGCCGCGGACTGAGCACCGAACGAAGGGGCTCCCGTGCCCACCATCACCCCGTTCCTCTGGTACGACGACCAGGCCGAACAGGCCGCCGAGTACTACGTCGGACTGTTCCCCGACAGTCGCGTCAACAGCGTCAGCCGGATGCCCGACGGCCGTGCCCTCGTCGTGGAGTTCACGTTGCTCGGTGCTCCGTACCGCGCGATGAACGGCGGCCCCGGGCACCCGCACACCGACGCGGTCTCGTTCCAGATCGACGTGGACACCCAGGACGAGCTCGACCGGCTGTGGGACGCCCTGCTCGCCGACGGCGGGAGCCCGATGGCGTGCGGGTGGTTGACCGACCGCTGGGGTCTGGCGTGGCAGGTGACCCCGTCGATGCTGGGAGAGCTGATGAGCGGATCGGGCGACCCGGAGGCCAACGCCCGCGTGTTCGAGGCCATGATGCAGATGGTCAAGCTCGACATCCCCGCGCTGCAGGCCGCGGCCTCCGGTCACTGACCCCACTCTCCGCCGGCCCGCCGGTAGTGTGACCGGACGAGAAGACCGCCGGCCGGCGCCGGCACAGACAGGCTGGAGCCACCATGGACCACCCGAGTTCGAGGGTCCGCAACAGCGACATCAGCCGGGCGTACACCGAGCTCGCCCGCATCACCCGTCGGGCGAGCATCCGTGCCCGGGGCTCGGACCAGGTGTTGAGCGTCGTCGACCAGTCCCTCGTCGACTTTGTCGTGCAGCACCCGGGCTGCATGGCCATCGACATCGCCCGCTACCTGCGGCTGAACCGTTCGACGATCTCGCGGCAGCTGTCCGGGCTCCTCGCGACCGGGCTGGTGCGGACCACCGACGGCGGCAGCGGCAACGCGAAGCCGCTCGAGGCGACCGACGCCGGCCGCGCAGCGCTCGAGCGGTCGGTGCAGCTGCACCGGGACGCGCTCGACGAACGGCTCGCCGACTGGTCGGACGACGACATCGCGCTGCTCGCCGGGCTGCTGGAGCGCCTCGGCGCCTCGGACGAGGCCGGGCTCCCGATGCCGGCACCCACCGAGTCGTGACGACGTCGTTCGTCCTGCTGTCCGACACGCACCTGCCGAAGCGCGCGAGGGACCTGCCGCCCGGGCTGTGGGCCGACGTCGACGCGGCCGACCTCGTGGTGCACGCGGGGGACTGGGTCGACCTCGCCACCCTCGACGCCGTGCAGGCGCGGTCCAGCCGCTTCGCGGGGGTGCGGGGAAACAACGACGGCCCGGAGTTCGACGACCGGCTGCCGCTCGTCGCTCGGTTCGGCGTCGAGGACCTGCGCTTCGCCCTGGTGCACGAGACCGGGGCGTCGACCGGTCGGGAGCGGCGGATGGACGCCGAGTACCCGGACACCGACGTGCTCGTCTTCGGTCACTCGCACATCCCGTGGGACACCGTGGCGCCGTCGGGGATGCGCCTGCTGAACCCTGGTTCGCCGACCGACCGCCGTCGCCAGCCCGACCACACGTGGATGCGCGGCACGGTCACCGGCGCCGAGCTGTCCGTCGAACTGGTGCGGCTGCCGCCGGTCGCCCGCTAGCCCCGGTTGCCCGCTCGCCCCGGTCGCGTGCCTCCGTCGGCATCCGGAAGAACGCGAGCTCCCACTCCGTCGAACGCCGGAACGCCCGCGCCATCCGCCCTCGCTCGTCGGGCGTCGCGGCACGGGCCAGCTCCTCGACGAGCCGGGTCGCCTCGGCACTCGACGCCGCGAACCCCGGGTCCCCATACGCCGTGATCCAGTCGGCGAAAGCGTGCCCGTCCGGAGCTACCCCGAGCTGCGACCCGACCCAGGCGTAGACCCGGAAGCAGGGCAGCACCGCGGCTGCGAGGACCGCCGCGGAGCCGGAGTCCGCCGCCTGCTGCAGGTGTGCGAGGTACCCGGCGCACGTGGGGTGCACGGGATCGTCGGCGTGCGAACCGGCCAGCCGACGGTGGTGCAGGTCGCGGGCCTCGTCGGCACACCCCTGCGCAGCAGCCGCCCAGAACGCAGCAGCAGCGGCAGCACCCGCATCCGAACCGGCACCTGGCGCACCGACCCCGAGCGCCGCCAGGTGCCGCTCGTACGCCCGCAGGTAGTGGACGTCCTGCGCCAGGTAGCCCGCGAACACCTCCGGCTCGAGCGTCCCGTCCCGGAGCGCCACCAGGAACGCGCAGTCGATCGTCTCCTGCAGCATCGATGCCGCATCCGCCCACCACACGTCCGTGTACGACAGCGCCGGCAGGGCCGCCCGCGCCTGCGCCCCGTGGTCGACCGGGCCGTTGCCGCTCCCGACCGTCAGGGCGTCGGCCCCGCGGAGCGCCGCCGTCAGCCACTCCTTCGCCACCCCGACCGCGAGCTCCCAGTCGCCGTGCCGTGCGGCGAGCGTCGCGATCGCGCTGGAGAGCGAGCACCCGGTGCCGTGCGTGTTCGTCGTCGCGACCCTGGGGCCGGTGAACACCCGCACGGTGCCGTCCGGTGCCACGAGCACGTCGTCGGAGGTCGGTCCCTCGTCGTGGCCGCCCTTCGCCAGCACCAGGACGTCCCACCGCGCCGCCACCGCACGCGCGGCATCCAGCGACGAAGCCGACGACGATGCAGACGAACCGGAACCAGCCGCACCAGACTCCGCCAGCTCCGCCAGCACCACGAGCTCGGCCCGGTTCGGCGTCACCAGGTCGGCGAGCGCGAACAGCGCCCCCATGGCCGACGCCGCGTCCTCGTCGAGCAGCCGGTCCCCGCTCGTCGCCACCATCACCGGGTCCACGACGACCACGGGCGGCCGGTGCTCCCGCAGCCAGTCCGTCACGGTCCGCACGACGTCGGCGGTGCCGAGCATCCCGATCTTCACCGCGTCGACCACGACGTCGTCCGACACCGCGTCGAGCTGCTCCCGCAGGAACCCGACGTCCGGCACGTGCACCGACCGCACCCCGTGCGTGTTCTGCGCGACGAGCGCCGCCACGACCCCCATCCCGTACCCGTCGTGCGCGGCGATCGCCTTGAGGTCCGCCTGCATCCCGGCCCCGCCCGTCGGGTCGGTCCCGGCGATGCTCAGCACCCGTGGGACGCTCATGCGTCCGCCCCGCGGCGCGTGGAGGTGGAGGCCGGGAGGACCGGTGCACCTTCTGCGGGCCGCCCCGCCTCCACCGCGTGGCCGGGTCCAGGGCCCCACGCGGCAACGTACGCCGCCGCGGCGGACCCGGGGTCGGCCGCGGCGCAGATGCCCGACACGATCGCGACCCCTGCGGCACCGGCTGCCCGGAGCGGCACGACGTCGTCGAGGGTCACACCGCCGATCGCCACGCACGGCAGGTCGGTGGCGGCGGCCAACCGGGCGAACCCGTCGTGGCCGAGGGCCGGCGGGTGGTCGGCCTTCGTCGCCGTGGGGTGCACGACCCCGACGCCGAGCAGGTCCACGGTGCCGCGGGGGAGTCGTTCGACGGCAGCCAGGTGCGCGAACGTGTTCGCCGTGAGGCCCACGTGGGCGTCCGCTCCGAGCAGGGCACGGGCGGCCGTGACGGGGACGTCGGACTGGCCGAGGTGCACGCCCGCGACCCGGTGTCCCGCGTGCCGTGCGGCGAGGACGACGTCGAGCCGGTCGTCGACCACCACCCTCGCGCGGTCCCCGACGGCGTCGGCGACCGCGGCGGTCAGGGCGAGCAGGTCACGCGCCGAGGCGTCCTTGTCCCGCACCTGCACGATCCGGACCCCGGCGTGCACGGCGGCGCGGACGACCCCGAGCACCCCGATGCCGTGCCGGTCGGCCAGGGCACCGTCGGTCACCAGGTAGACGCCGAACCCCGCAGACTGCAGCCCGCTCACGCCGACACCGCCCGGGCGTCGACCGCAGGAGCGGCCTCGAGGGTGATCCGGGCCTCGCGGACGACGTCCTCCGGGGTCAGCGACGCCAGCCGGTCGAGGAACAGCGGCTGGAAGGTCCCCGGCCCGCCGGCCTCCCGTGCCGCGAGCTCGGCGGCGATCGTGTGCACCGCGGTGGCGGCGACGGCAGCGGCCCCCGCGTCCTCCGGCGCGACCGACGTGAACGCGGCGACGACCGCGCCGAGCGCGCACCCGCCACCGGTGATCCGCGTCAGCAGGTCGGTCCCGTTCGCGACCCGGACCACACCGATGCCGGGCGCGACCAGCAGATCGACCGCACCCGACACGGCCACCGCGGCCACGAGCCTCCCGTCCGAAGCAGCGACGGACGCGACCCGGGCGTCCTCCGTGCCCACGGTGCTGTCGACCCCGCGGCCACCGGCCGAGTCGCCGAGCAGGGCGAGTACCTCGGACGCGTTGCCCCGCAGCACCGTCGGGCGCAGCGCGAGCAGGTCACGCGCCAAGGCGGTCCGCACCGGCAGCGAACCGACGGCCACCGGGTCCATGACCCACGGGGTGCCCGCGTCACGGGCCGCGTGCACGGCCTCGAGCGCGGCGACCCGCGGTTCGGCGTGCGGGGTGCCGGTGTTCACCAGCAGAGCATCCGCGACGCGGGCGAACGGCCCCGCCTCGGTCGCCACGTCGACCATCGCGGGCGAGGCCCCGAGTGCCAGCAGCACGTTCGCAGTGACGTTCTGCACGACGGTGTTCGTGATGCACTGCACCAGCGGGGCCCGGGCACGCACGGCCTCGAGCAGTTCGGCGGTTCGGTGGGCCCAGGCAGGGGAGGGCGCAGCGGTCTCCATGGACGATCCCTTCGCGAGTACGAACTCGAGCAGGTTCGACGGGTGTGATCTCAGCCGCTGGATGCGGCACCCCGTGTCTCGAGCGACACCGTACACGACGCCCGGTGACCACTTCGAGGCCCGCTCCGGGCACCGTGTGCCAGGGTTGGACCGTGCCAGATGCAACGCCCCCCGGGCCCCCACCCGGCCCCCGCGACCCCGGCGACGCCTGGGCGGTCGGCCCCGACGGCACCAAGGCGTGGGGACGCTTCGGCGCCGCCGGCCTGCTCGTCGACGACGGCGCCGGCCGCGTGCTCCTGCAGCACCGCGTCGAGTGGAGCCACCACGGCGGCACCTGGGGCATCCCCGGCGGCGCACGGCACCAGGGCGAAGCAGCCGTGACCGCCGCCCTCCGCGAATCCGCCGAGGAAGCCGGTTTGCCCGACGACGCGATCGCCCTGCGCCACACGGCACTGCTCGACCTGGGATTCTGGACCTACACGACCGTCGTGGGGCGCGCCTCCCGACCCTTCGAACCCGTCATCGCCGACCGCGAGAGCCTCGCCCTGTCGTGGATCCCGATCGACCAGGTCGACGACCTGCCCCTGCACCCCGGCTTCGGCAGGTCGTGGCCGGCGCTCCGCGCCACGGTCTCGACCACGCCGCACGTCGTCGTCGATGCGGCGAACGTCGTCGGCAGCGTGCCCGACGGCTGGTGGAAGGACCGAGCCGGCGCCGCGTCACGCCTGCTCGCACAGGTGTCGGCGCTCGCCGCGGGCGGGGTGTCCGCGTCGTTGCTCGACCTGCCGTTCGCGCGGTGGTGGCCGCGGTGGACCGTGGTGCTCGAGGGGGAGGCCCGGGCCGCTGCGGACGGCGCCGCCACCGGTGCTGTCGACGTCGTCCGTGCTCCGGCCTCCGGCGACGACGCGATCGTCGAGTCCGCGCGGGCCGCGGTGCAGGCCGGCGACGGGCCGGTCGTCGTCGTGACGGCCGACCGCGAGCTCCGCGACCGCGTCGAGGCCCTCGGCGCGGTCGTCCACGGGCCGTCCTGGTTGCGCGACCAGCTGTAGCCGACACTCGGACCGCCGTGTTCCGGATGGTCGCGGAGCGGCCGTCGGTCGCTGCCGGTACGCTGGCCCTCCGTCAACGGAGACGCAACACGCAGGAGGTTCCCCTTGGAGCGCATCACCAGGGCCGACGACCGAGTCCACCGCCCCGCCGGGCCGTGGACCCCCACGGTGCACCGGCTGCTCGCCCACCTGCACGAGCAGGGGTTCGTCGCAGCCCCCGAACCGATCGCCCTCGGTGACACCCTCGAGACGGTCTCGTTCGTCCCGGGCGTCGCGGGGGAGTACCCCTGGACCGAGGACATCGCCAGCGAAGCAGCCCTCGTCACCAGCGCCCGCCTGCTCCGCCAGTTCCACGACGCCGCCGCCAGCTTCCCGCGCAGCGCCACCGACGACCTCTGGTCCCAGGCCGACCGTGCCCCGGTCGAGACGATCGTGCACGGTGACTTCGCCCCGTACAACTGCGTCTACGACGGCATCGCCGCCGTCGGCCTGATCGACTTCGACACCGCGCACCCCGGGCCCCGCGTCTGGGACGTCGCGAGTGCGGTCTACCGGTTCGCGCCGTTCACCACCGGCGCCGTCGAGGGATCGACCGCCCCCGACCTCGACGAGCGGCTCGCACGGGCCGCTGAGTTCTGCCGCGCCTACGCCCTCGACGACCGCTCCCGCAGCGTCCTGGCCGAGACGATGATCGCGTCCCTCGTCGCCCTCGTCACGACGATCGAGCACGAGGCCGCCGCCGGCAACCCGAAGTTCGTCAGCGACCTGCAGCACGGTCACGCCGACCTGTACCGCGCCGACGTCGCCTACCTGGAGCAGCACGCCGACGCCGTCACCGCCGCCGTCGCGTGACCACCAGCCCCGCGCGGCTCCGCACGGCGCGGTTCGCGGCGCAGGGCATCGCGGCGCCCGGGCTGGGCCCCACCGAGGTCGTCGAGCGGATGCTGGCGGTGCAGGGGCAGGACCTCGGTCAAGTGCTCTGGGCCATCGGGGTCCGCGCTCCCGGAGCGACGCGGGACGACGTCCGCGAGGCGTTCGACCGCGGGGAACTCGTCCGCTCGTGGCCGATGCGCGGCACCCTGCACGCCCTGCGCCCCGACGACCTGCGACTGCTGCTCTCGCTCACCGCCGAACGGACGCTCCGCACGATCGCCCGACGCGCCGCCGAGCTCGGCATCGACGACGCCCTGCTCGGCCGGGCACGTGACGCGACGGTCGCGGCCCTCGAGGGCGGCCGTGCGCTGGTCCGGGACGACCTGTTCGCCGCGTACCGCGCTGCCGGCATCGACCCGGCCGGAGGTCGCGGCTACCACCTGGTCCTGCAGCTCGCGCAGGAACGCCTCGTCGCCTGGGGCCCCACCGCCCGCGTCGGGCAGGGGCTCGTGCTGCTCGACGAGTGGGCACCCGCCACCGCTGACCCGCCGGACCGCGACGAAGCCCTCCGCCGGGTCCTGCTCGGGTACCTGCGTGGCCGTGGCCCCGCGACCGAGGCCGACGCCGCGAGCTGGACGAAACTGCCGCTCGGTGACCTCCGCCGGGCCCGAGCCGTGGCGGGGGACGCGGTCGAAGACCTCGGCGACGGGCTCCTCGCCCTCGCCGACCGGCCGGCAGCCGCGCGCGTCCCCACCGGGCACCTGCTCCCCGGCTTCGACGAGTACCTGCTCGGGTACGCCGACCGGTCTGCGCAGCTCGACCCCGCCCACGCCGACCGGGTCGTCCCCGGGGCCAACGGCGTGTTCCTGCCGATGGCCGTCGTCCGGGGTCGCGTCGTCGGCACCTGGAAGCGCACCGAGCGCCGGGCCGAGCACCTCGTCACCGTCACACCCTTCGGCACCCTCGACGCATCGTCCGTCCGTGCACTCGATGCTGCGGCCGCGCGGTACGCGGCGTTCCTCGGAGCGCCGGTCGTGACCACGGTGGTCTGACGCGACCACCTGCGGACCGTGTGCCGACGGTCCGAGACTGCACCGCCCCTCTCCCCACCGGCACGGCCGCCCCGCCGCTGGCGCGTCGGTGCGGAACCGGCGGCGTGGGCCCAGACCGTACCCAGCAACCATGCGGCGGACTCCGACACTGCCTCCGGTAATGTCGCAGGGCCATGACGGACAGCCCGGCCGACGCCACCCCCTACGAAGTCCTCGGCGTCCCCGCGACGGCTGACGACGACGCGCTCCGCCGCGCCTACCGGCGGGCGGCCCGCGAGACGCACCCCGACCTCGGCGGCGACGCCCAGCGCTTCCGCCAGGTCCAGCTCGCATGGGAGCGCATCGGCACGCCGGAAGCCCGGCGCGCGTACGACATCGGGTCCCGAGCATCGGCTTCCTTCGGTGCTCCCGGCTCGAGCGGCAGGGGTGACACCGGTCGCGACGCCTACGCACCCCCGGCAGCGCGTCGCGACACCCGCCCCCGGGCACGGTCCCACGGACACCCCGGTGGTCGATCGCGCGAGGTCTTCCTGCAGGCCGAGCGCGAGTGGGTCGGCCTCGGCGACCCCGTCGAGGACCCCTACGACCCCACGCTCATCCGCTCCGCACCCCGGCACATCCGACGGCTGCTCGCCGAAGCCCTGGCCGAAGAGGCGACCGCCCTGATCGTCTCCGACATGGGGATCGGCGTCACGGTGTGGCACGACCTCGACGCCGGGGCCGAGGGCAAGCTCGACCACGCCGTCCTGACCCCGAGCGGACTCTGGGCCGTCGAGTCCATCGACTGGGGCGCTCCGGTCCGCGTCGAGCACGGCGAGATCGTCGGCGAGACGCTCGCACCGGGGGAGCGACCTGTCAAGGAACTCGTCCGCGCCGCCCGCGCCGTGCAGAAGCAGACCCGGGTTCGGTTCTCCGGGCGGCTGCTCGTCGTGCCGGACGCCGCCGTCACCGAGGACGTGCAGCTCGTGGGCTCCCCGAAGAAGCCCACCGCGCTCGTCGTCCGTCGCAGTGCGCTCGCCCAGGTGCTGGGCGGCGTCTGGTCGCCGGCCGGCTCCGTCGACGTGTTCGAGATCCGCGACCGCCTGCAGCAGACCGTCCGCTTCGTCTGATGTCCGCGTCGCACGTCGTGATCGAGATCGGCGGCTGGGAGCACGAGTGCTGTGGCCCGGCCGTGGAGATCGGCGACGTCGTGGAGTACTGGGTCGTCTCCGCGGACGGAGCACGGCGGTTCGGCGAGGTCCGACACGACTCGGCGCGGACGCAGTCGATCCGTGGACGGGTGGTCGAGCTGTACGCGGTCGGCCGTGCCGGACGGGTGGCGATCGAGCGGGTGCCGAGCGGTTCGGCCCTGTGCGGTTCCGACGAGGACGACGACGGTCACCTCGAGGCCCGCTGGACCGGGCAGCCGGTCACCGTCGAGTTTGACGGCGAGACGGAGTTCGAAGTCGTCATCGACCCGTACGGCGAGCCGAAGCGTCAGTAGCCGCGGAGCTTCTCGAGGTCGCGGCGCTCCCGCTTGCTCGGCCGTCCGGCCCCGCGGTCGCGCATCGGGACGAACCCGGCCTCTTCCTTCGACAGCCGCGGCGGGGTCTTGTCCTCGAAGTGCTTCGCGGCCTCGGGGGCGCTCGTCCGCTTCAGGATGATGCCGGTCACCACGACGATGCGGTCGAAGCCGTTCTGGCGCACCCGCACCTCGTCACCGGGGCCGATCGGCTGCGCTGGCTTCGCCCGCTCCCCGTTCACCCGGACGTGCCCGGCCTTGCACGCGGCAGTTGCGGCCGACCGGGTCTTGGTGATCCGGACGGCCCAGATCCAGCTGTCGACCCGGGCCTTCTCCATGCCGACACTCTAGGCGGCCCGTACCCTGGGGCGGTGCATGCGGACGAACAGGCGGCGATCGCCCGGGCCCGTGCGCTCGGGGTGCTGCACGACGCCGCGATCGGGGACCGCCTGGTGGTCCGGGCGCACCACGGGGAGGGTGCGCAGGACGCCCTCGGCGACCTGGTCGCCCGGACGCCCGCCGCCGTGACGATCGCGACCCGCCGCGGCCCGGTCGAGGTCCGGCTCGCCGACGTCGTCGCCGCGAAGCCCGTCCCGCCGCCCCCGCCCGCGCGGCCTGCTCGGCGCTGACGCGCTCGGCGCGTCTGGTGCGAGGTTCCGTCTTCCGTGCGACCCACGAGCGGTCGCACGGAAGACGGAACCTCGCACCGCTCGCCCAGCACCTCGCACGGTGCGAGCCCAGCACCTCGCACCACTCGCCCAGCACCTCGCACCGTGCGAGCCAGCCCGGCGAGCCGCACACCCCCGCGCCCCGCTCCCGACATACGCTCATCCCATGGCAGTCCCCGTCCCGCTCGGCACCGAGGACCGCACCGCCCGCCTCACCCTCCGCCGCCCGGACTCCTGGCGCCGCGAGGACACAGCCCAGGCGGACCTGCGCGTCACCGGCGACGACGTCGTCCTCACCGTTCGATCCCGACCCAGCGACCGCGCGATCGGCGACGAGAACACCGGTCTGCTCGCGCGGCTGCCCGGCTCGGTCGAGGGCCTGCTGCTCGTCGGCTGCGACCCGTGGACCACCGCCGGCGCCCCGGCCCGGCTGGTCGAGTACGTCCGGCCCGACGAACACGGCGACGTCGCCGGCACCCACCTGCTCTTCGTCACCGGCCGGCACCGCGTCGACCTGACGATCGAACGCCCGCTCGCCCGGCTGCTCGAGACCGACGACCTCGTGCTCGCCGTCCTCGAGAGCGTCCGCGCCACCGAGACGGTCCCGGTCCGCCCCGAGCGCGACCTCGAACCCCTGCCGGCCCCCGCCCCGACGACACCGCTCGAGGGCCCCCGGCTCAGCACGGACGCGATCGGCACCCTGCAGAGCCTCGCCGGACGCCGGTGGAACCCCACGCTCCTCCGCACCGCGGCGGGCCGCGAACTCATCGAGGCGGGCCTCGTCGGCCGGCTCGGCACGCTGCCGGAGTCGACCCAGACCCTCCTCGAACCCTGGCAGGGCGATGCCCAGCCGGTCACGCTGGAACAGCACCTGCCCGACGGTGGCGAGTCGCGCCTCCAGGCCTGGTCGCAGACCGTCGTCGACGGGACCGACGCGGCGGGCGCCGTGGTCGCGTCCGTCACGCCCGACCGCGCCGTCGCGCTGCTGGCCGGGAGGCTCGGCATCGGTCCGACGTGGACCTTCCCGTTCCGCACGGGGTCGCTCCCAGGGCACCTGCTCGGCCGCAAGCTGGCCGGCGGTCCGGACGCACCGGACCTGCCGGAGGCCCTCGTCGAGGCGGACCCGCGCCTCGCGCGGTTCTGGGCTGCGCCGTGGACCGTCTCGTACCTGCGTCGGCCGGGCAAGCCGAAGCCGATCACGATCGTGCGGGCCGAGGGGCACGGTTTCGCGCGCGTGGGCACGACGAAGGCCGGGGAGACCGCCTTCCGGACGGACTCCCCGGCCAACGTCTACCGGTCGGTGGTGCGGGCGCTGCTGGGCTGAGCGCGCCTGGGTTCTCCCGCTACGCGGCGGGGCCGGCGGTCAGGGTGATCGTGACCGTCTTCGCGGCGCCGGTGCTGTCGGTGTAGCGGACACTCACCTTGTCGCCCACGGAGTGCGACTGGACGACCTTGGTCAGCTGGTCCGAGCTCGTCACGGCGGTGCCGTCGACGCTCGTGATGGTGTCCCCGGCGGTCAGGCCGGCGCTCGCGGCGCCGGAGCCCTCGACCGTGCCGGCGACGGTGACGCCGCCCGTGGTGCCGGTGGTGTTGCTGACCTGGACCCCGAGGAACGCGGGCAGCCCGATGGTGATCGTGCTCGACGACTCCCCGGCGAGGATCTTCTCGGCGATCGTCTTCGCGGTGGTGATCGGGATGGCGTAGCCGGTGACGTCGGCCGTGCCCGAGGACGCTGCCGTGGCCATGCCGACGACCTCGCCCTCGCTGTCCAGCACCGGCCCGCCGGAGTCACCGGAGACGATGTCCGCCGAGATCTCGATCAGCCCGGTCAGGGACTCGGTGCCGGTGCCGGACTCGCTCTGCACCTGGATGTCCTGGTCGGTCGCGGTGACGGTGCCCTCGGCGGCGACGAGGTTGCCGGTGCCCTCGGCGTTCCCGACGTCCTTGACGGTGTCGCCGGTGCTCGGCTCACCGTCGTCGTCGAGCGTGACCGTGGACAGCCCGGAGGCGTTCTCGAGCTTCAGCACGGCGACGTCGTTGGTGGCGTCCGCCCCGACCACGTCGGCCTTGTACTCCTTGCCGGTGGTCTCGTCGGTGACGGTGATGCTCGTCGCACCCTGGATCACGTGGTTGTTCGTCAGGATCGTGCCGTCGGAGGTCAGGACCATGCCGGTGCCGGCCGCCTGCGACGACTCGTCGTAGTTCAGGACTGTGTTGATGGTCACGACGCCCTTCTTGTCGGCGGCCGTCGCCGCCGTGGCGGGGGACTGGGTCGTGCCGGTGCCGGTGTCGCTGCCGCTCCCGGTGCCGTCGCCGGGCACCGTGAAGCCGTTCGTGCCGTCGCTGCTGCCCGTGCCGCCGGTGCCGTCGGTGCCGGATCCGGTGCCGGGCAGCGTGGTGGTGCCCTGCGACTGGCTCGACGTCGTGGTCGTCCCCTGCGAGGACAGGCCGAGGGCGGTACCACCGGCCGCACCGACGATGGCGAGCGCGGCGATGCCGGAGCCGATCACCAGCCCGAGCCGACGCGGTCGCTTCGTCGTACCGGGGTGGTTCGCGGTCGCCGCTGAGTACGCCCAGGCGTGGTTCGCGCCGGCGAGGGCCGGGCTGCCGATCAGGTAGGGGCCGCGGCCGTCCGGCGTGTAGGCGTAGGGACCGGAGCCGTCGGGGCCGTAGAGGTAGGGACCGGAGCCGTCGAACGCGTACGCCGGGCGCAGGGAGGCCGGGTCGGCGTGCGGCGCCTCCCAGTGCATCCCGGGAGCCTGCTGCTGCGCGGCGGGGGTGCCGTTCTCGTCGTGGTCGGCGGCTGCGGGGTTCGGGGTCTCGTTCATCGGTGCTCTCCGGTCGTCCCTCGACAACCCGGTCGGGCGTCGATGGAGACCAGTACAGAGCGCTTCCCCATGACGAGCCTATGAACGAACCCTGCGCACGCTCCGGGCTTGCTCGGGGGACGCCGAGTGGGGCTCCGGCGTTAGGGTGGCCTTACTTCCATGCCTCCGTCGACGTCCACGCCCCCGGCTCCCAGCTCCGTCCCCCGACTCGTCGGTGCGACCGTGCTGGCGGTCGTCGTCCTCGCCGTGGCGTGTGCGCTGTCGATCGCGTACGGCTCGCGGCCGATCCCGCTCGGCACCGTCCTCGACACGGTGATGCACCCCGGTCGGAGCGACGAGGTCGGGCTCATCGTGCTCGGCAACCGCGTGCCCCGCACCGTCGTCGGACTGCTCGCCGGGGCCGCGCTCGGGGTGGCCGGGGCGGTCATGCAGGGCGTGACGCGCAACCCGCTCGCCGACCCGAGCGTCCTCGGCATCAACTCCGGAGCGACCCTGGCCGTGGTGGCCGGGATCGCGCTCTTCGGCGTGAGCGGCACGGCGGCCTACCTGCCGTTCGCGTTCGTCGGGGCAGCCCTCGCCGCACTGCTCGTGTACGGGATCGCGACCGTCGCCCGTCGCGGCCTCTCACCCGTCGGACTCGCCCTCGCCGGAGCCGTGGTCGCCGCAGCGCTGTCGTCGGTCACCACCGCGGTCCTCGTGACCGACCAGAGCCTGCTCGACCAGCTGCGGTTCTGGCAGGTCGGTGCCCTCGCGGGCAAGGACCTCGGCACGGCGGGGATCATCACGGCGCCGGTGCTCGTCGGGCTGGCGATCGCGTTCGGCCTCGGTCGGTCGCTCAACACCCTCGCGCTCGGGGATGAACTCGCGGCGTCGCTCGGGCAGCGGGTCGTGCTCGTCCGCGCCGTCGGCGGTCTGGTCGCGGTGCTGCTGGCCGGGTCCGCGGTGGCCGCCGCCGGGCCGATCGCCTTCGTCGGGCTCGCCGTGCCGCACGCCGTCCGTCGGCTGAGCGGCCCCGACCACCGCTGGACCATCCTGCTGTCGGCGATCGTCGCCCCCGCACTGCTGCTCGTCGCCGACGTCATCGGCCGCGTCGTGGCGTACCCGGGGGAGCTGCAGGTCGGCATCGTCACGGCGCTCATCGGGGCGCCGGTGTTCATCGCGCTCGTGCGGTCGAGGGTGGTGCGGGGACTGTGAGGCAGTTGTTCGGCTCCGGCCGCCCGCGGTCCGGCGGTCTGCGCCGCTCGGCCGGCCTGCGTCGTGAGGTCGCGGTGCTCGTCGCCGTGCTCGTGGTCGTCGTGGTGCTCGTCCTGGTCGGGCTCGGCGCCGGTTCGATCCCGCTCACCCCGGGCCAGGTGCTCGCCGCCCTGTTCGGCCAGGGGGACCGGATCTCGGACTTCGTCATCGGGCAGCTCCGCGGGCCGCGGGTGCTCGGTGCCGTCCTCGTCGGGGCCAGTCTCGGCGTCGCGGGCGCGATCGTGCAGAGCGTCGTGCGGAACCCGATCGCGAGCCCCGACGTCATCGGGATCACCTCGGGGGCCAGTGCCGCGGGACTCACCGCCATCGTGCTGTTCGGTGCCAGCGGTGGCACGCTCTTCTCGGTCGTGCTCGTCGGCGCCGTGGTGGTCTCGATCGTCATCGCCGGGCTCGCCTGGCGACGGGGGATCACCGGCAACCGGGTGATCCTCGTCGGGATCGGCGTCGCGGCGATCTGCCTGAGCATCACCGGCTGGATGCTCACGAGCGGCACCGTCACCCAGGCCGGCACCGCGCTGCTCTGGCTCTCCGGCAGCCTGAACGCCGTCGACCGCGACCTGGTCGGGGTGCTCGGCGTCGCATTCGTCGTGCTCGGCGTGCTCGCACTGCTGCAGTCCGCACGCCTCCAGGTGCTGAGCCTCGGGGACGAGGTCGCCGCCGCGCTCGGACTCCGGCCGGACCGGGCGAAGGTGCTCCTGCTCCTCACCGCCGTGTGCCTGACCGCCGCAGCCGTCGCCACGGCCGGGCCGGTCTCGTTCGTGGCGCTGATGGCCGCGCCGATCGCCAGACGCCTGGTCGGCGGTGGACGGGTCGCACTCGCGCCGGCCGCAGCCGTCGGTGCCGCGATCACGCTCGGCAGCGACCTGCTCGCCCAGTTCGTGATCCCCGGCAACGCGCTGCCGGTGGGGGTCGTGACGGGCGTCGTGGGGGCGCCGTACCTGCTCTGGTTGCTCGCGCGGGGCCGGTGACGACGGGTCGCACGAGTCGATGATTTCGGGTTCCACGGGTCTCTGACGCGGCTCGTGCGTTCGCGGATCGCGGAAGTCCCTCCACAGTCCCAGATCGGGGCTGCCGCTCGGGCCTTCGTTTCCGATACGCTGGTGGGCCAAGAGGAGGAGGTCCACCGATGCCAGATCCAGTGGTCCCGCAGCCGGGCGGTCAGAAGACCCCGGAGCAGCGGCTGGTCGACACCACGCTGACCTTCAGCATGGACATGGGCGCGGCGCTCACCGCCGAGTCCGGTGTCTCGACCGAAGAACGTGAAGCCGTCAACGCCCTGCCCTCCGGCTCGGCGTTGCTCGTGGTCCGTCGCGGCCCCAACGTGGGTGCGCGGTTCCTCCTCGACTCCGACGTCACGACGGCCGGTCGGCACCCCGACGCCGACATCTTCCTCGACGACGTCACCGTGTCGCGCAAGCACGCGCAGTTCCTGCGCCACGGCACGAGCTTCAGCGTCAAGGACAACGGTTCCCTGAACGGCACGTACTTCGACGGTGTCCGCATCGACGAAGCGCTGCTCACCGACGGGGCCGAGGTCCAGGTCGGCAAGTTCCGCCTGACGTTCTACGCATCTCGGGTCGACCTGGCGCGCCTGGCGAACGCGTAGTGGCCGCACGGTCCGCTGCGGCCCGGGCGGGGTCCGCGGCACCGGACCTGCTCACCATCGGGCAGGTCCTCGCTCGCCTCAAGCCCGAGTTCCCGGACCTGTCGAGCTCCAAGCTGCGGTTCCTCGAAGAGCGCGAGCTCGTCACCCCGATCCGCACGGCCAGTGGGTACCGCAAGTTCTCCGCTGCCGACCTCGAGCGGCTCCGGGTGATCCTCGGACTGCAGCGCGACCACTACCTGCCGCTCAAGGTCATCAAGGAGTACCTCGCCGACCTCGATGCCGGGCGCGAACCCGTGTTGCCCGGCGGAGGCGACGCGCCGAAGCCGTCGATCCTCGGACGCGAGCGTCGGTACACCCGCGACGAGACGGTCCGGGCAGCCGGAGCCTCCCCGATGCTCCTCGCCGACGCGGTCTCGGCTTCGCTGCTCCCAGCCACCGACACCTACGGCGACGACGGCGTCTCCGTGCTGAAGGCCCTGGTCGAACTGCAGCGCACGGGTATCGAACCGCGACACCTCCGCACGCTGCGCAGCACCGCCGAGCGCGAGGTCGGTCTCATCGAGTCCGCCCTCATGCCGGTCTCCCGCCGGGGCGACGCCACCTCGCGGGCCAAGGCCACCGAACTCGCGCGTGAGATCGCCGGGCACCTCGAGATCATCCGGTCGAACCTCATCCGCCAGGCCATCGGTCGTCTCGACGCATGACACCGTCCGGTGCTCCGACGGGGCTTGTGTGTCAGTGGCCGAGGCGTATCCTCGACACGCCGGACGCGCCGGGTCGGATGTCCCGCGCGGGAGCGGTCGGAGTCGCTACCGTGGACCTCGGAACAACTCTCAACCCGTCGTTGAAGCTTCGGGTGGGAGCTCGATCGTCGTGGAAGGCAAGCTCATGAGTGGGAACGACACCCCTGGCACCGAGTCTGATGTGACCCGGTACGACCTCGGGCTGCTCTTCACCGATGGTCTGCCCGAGCACGACGAGCAGAACGGCTACCGCGGCACCGTCGCCGCACGGGCGGCCGGCATCTCGTACCGACAGCTCGACTACTGGGCCCGCACCGAACTCGTGCAGCCGACGATCCGCGGGGCCGCCGGCTCCGGGTCGCAGCGCCTGTACGGGTTCCGCGACATCCTCGTGCTCAAGCTCGTGAAGCGCCTCCTCGACACCGGCATCTCGCTGCAGCAGATCCGCACCGCGGTCAACCAGCTCCGTGAGTCCGGCGTGTCCGACCTGGCGCAGACCACGCTGATGTCCGACGGCGCCTCGGTGTACCTGTGTACCTCCGACGACGAGGTCATCGACCTCGTGTCACGCGGCCAGGGTGTCTTCGGCATCGCGGTCGGCAAGGTCCTGCGCGAGGTCGAGAGCTCCCTGGTCGAGCTCGACGCCACCGCTGCGGCCGACCCCTCGGACGAGCTCGCCGCTCGTCGCGCTTCCCGCGCTTCCTGACCTTTCGCGTTCGGGTTCGGGCCCGGGTTCGGGCTCGGGTTCGGGTTCGGGTTCGGGTTCGGGTCCAACGGTCGCGAATCGCCGTGTGCGCGTCGCCGAGTGGTCACGAACCGTCGCTTGCGGCGCTCCCAACTGACAGTTGTTGGCCGCTCGGCGGACGTGAGCGGTGTGTTGTGACCGCGCGGCGAGCCGGGGCCGGGCGTGTCTACCGGGACCGGGGCGTGCCTCCCGGCGGTTTGCGCGTGGTCGCGCACCGTCGTGAGCGCGTCGCCGAGTAGTCACGAGCTGTCGCCTGCGACGCTGCCGGGCGACAGTTGGTGACCGGTCGGCGGCCGTGAGCGGTGTGTTGTGACCGCGCGGCGAGCCGGGGCCGGGCGTGTCTACCGGGGCCGGGGCGAGCCTCCCGGCGGTGTGCGCGTGGTCGCGAACCGTCGTGTGTGCCTCGCCGAGTGGTCACGAGCTGTCGGCTGCGACGCTGCCGGGCGACAGTTGGTGACCGCTCGGCGGACGTGAGCGGTGTGTTGTGACCGCGCGGCGAGCCGGGGCCGGGCGTGTCTGCCGGAGCCCGGGTCGGCCTCCCGGCGGTCTGCGCTTGGTCCCGAACTGCCGTGTGCGTGTCGTCGAGTGGTCACGAACCGTCGGCTGCGACGCTGTCGGCCGACAGGTGGTGACCACTCGGCGGACGTGAGCGGCACGTCACGCGACCGCGACCGCGCCGCGACCGCACGAGCACCGACCTACGCGGCGCCACCCTCGGCGTACGGACCGATCTTGCCGGTGCGCATGATGCGCTCGAGCAGCTGGTCGAAGTTCTTCGCCATCTCCTGCGCGGACTCGCCGGGCCAGACGTGCAGCGGCTTCGCGGCACCCTGCGCCTGCTGCAGCGACGTGCGCTCCGGTAGCTGCGGGGAGAGCACGAGCGGGCCGAACATGTCGCGGAGTTCCTTGATGCGGAACTGGTGCTCGAGGGACTGCACCCGGGCACGGTTCACGATGATGCCGAGGGGCTGCAGGCGCGGGGAGAGTCCGCGGCGGATCTCCTCGATGGCGCGCAGCGCACGGTCGGCGGCGGCGACGGAGAACAGGCCGGGCTCGGTGACGACGGTGACGCGGTCGGACGCGGCCCACGCGGTGCGCGTCAGGGCGTTCAGTGACGGCGCACAGTCGATGAGGACGAGTTCGTAGTCCTGCTCGACGTTGGCCAGGGCCTCTTCGAGCTTCCAGATGTCGCGGATCGACGGGTGCGGCCCGTCGAAGTTGATGGCGGAGGGCGAGCCGACCATGACGTCGATCTTGCCCTGCGACCCCTTCGTCCAGCCCGAGGGGGCGATCGCCTGACGGACGATCTTCTCCTTCGGGTTCTCGAGGACGTCGGCGACGTTGAGGTGGCCGGCGAGGTTGATGTCGAGGCCCGTGGAGACGTCGGACTGCGGGTCCAGATCCACCACCAGCGTGCGCAGTCCCTTGGCGAACGCGGCCGAGGTCAGGCCGAGCGTCACCGTCGTCTTGCCGACACCACCCTTGAGGGAGCTCACGCTGAGTACATGCACGTTGAGCAACGTTACCGCCACTAGGGTTGTCTCACCTCAACCCGGGCTGAAAGGGACGTCGTGTTCACGAAGATCCTCGTTGCGAACCGTGGCGAGATCGCCATCCGCGCGTTCCGTGCCGCCTACGAGTTGGGGGCCCGTACGGTGGCCGTCTACCCGTACGAAGACCGGAACTCCCTGCACCGCCTCAAGGCCGACGAGGCCTACCTGATCGGGGAGCGGGGCCACCCGGTCCGGGCGTACCTGGACGTCTCCGAGATCATCCGCGTCGCCCGCGAGTCGGGGGCCGACGCGATCTACCCGGGGTACGGGTTCCTGTCCGAGAACCCCGAGCTCGCCGCCGCAGCAGCCGCGAACGGCATCACCTTCATCGGTCCGGGCGAGCACGTGCTCGAGATGGCCGGCAACAAGGTCACCGCGAAGGAGCACGCGATCGCGGCCGGCGTCCCGGTCCTCGCGAGCACCCCGGCGAGCCGCGACATCGACGAACTGATCGCCGGCGCCGACGCGATCGGGTTCCCGGTCTTCGCCAAGGCCGTCGCCGGTGGTGGTGGCCGTGGCATGCGCCGCGTGGAGACGAAGCCCGAGCTGCGCGACGCCCTCGAAGCAGCGATGCGCGAGGCCGACAGTGCGTTCGGCGACCCGACGATGTTCCTCGAGCAGGCCGTCATCCGTCCGCGCCACATCGAGGTGCAGATCCTCGCCGATGCGACCGGCACCGACGCGGGCACGATCCACCTGTTCGAGCGGGACTGCTCGGTGCAGCGGCGCAACCAGAAGGTCGTCGAGATCGCGCCGGCGCCGAACCTCGACCCCGCGGTCGCGCAGGCACTGCACCGCGACGCCGTGGCCTTCGCCCGGTCGATCGGGTACGTCAACGCCGGCACCGTGGAGTTCCTGCTCGACACCGAGGGCGAGCGCGAGGGGCAGCACGTCTTCATCGAGATGAACCCGCGCATCCAGGTCGAGCACACGGTCACCGAAGAGGTCACCGACGTCGACCTGGTGCAGTCGCAGATGCGCATCGCGGCGGGGGAGACCCTCGCCGACCTCGGCCTGTCGCAGGACACCGTCGCCGTGCACGGCGCCGCGCTGCAGACCCGCATCACGACCGAGGACCCGACGCAGGGCTTCCGTCCGGACACCGGCCGGATCAGCACCTACCGCAGCCCCGGCGGCGCCGGCGTCCGGCTCGACGGCGGCACGGTCGCCACCGGCGCGCAGATCAGCCCGCACTTCGACTCCATGCTCGCGAAGATGACGTGCCGCGGCCGGGACTTCCCGGCGGCGGTGTCCCGGGCCAAGCGTGCCCTCGCCGAGTTCCGCATCCGCGGCGTCAGCACGAACATCCCGTTCCTGCAGGCCGTGCTCGAGGACCCGGACTTCGCCCGCGGCGACGTCTCGACGAAGTTCATCGAGGAACGCCCGCAGCTCTTCGGCGGTCACGTCTCGAAGGACCGCGGCACGAAGGTGCTCACCTGGCTCGCCGACGTCACGGTGAACAAGCCGAACGGTGAGCGGTCGCCGCTGATCACCGACCCGGCCGACAAGCTCCCGGCCACCGACCTGACGGCCCCGGTGCCCGAGGGGCAGCGCGACCGCCTGCTGGCGATGGGTCCGGCCGAGTGGTCGAAGGCACTGCGCGCCCAGACGGCCCTCGCGGTGACCGAGACGACGATGCGGGACGCCCACCAGTCGCTCCTCGCGACCCGGGTCCGCACGAAGGACCTCGTCGCCGTCGCACCGCACGTGGCAAGGCTCACCCCGCAGCTGCTCAGCGTCGAGGCCTGGGGTGGTGCCACGTACGACGTGGCACTCCGGTTCCTCGGTGAAGACCCCTGGGAGCGCCTGTCCTCGCTGCGCGAAGCGATGCCGAACATCCCGATCCAGATGCTGCTGCGCGGCCGCAACACCGTCGGGTACACGCCGTACCCGACCGAGGTCACCGACGCCTTCGTCGACGAGGCGGCTCGGTCCGGCGTCGACGTCTTCCGCGTGTTCGACGCGCTGAACGACGTCAGCCAGCTGCGTCCAGCCCTGGAGGCGGTGCTCGCGACCGGTACGGCCGTCGCCGAGGCGGCGCTCTGCTACACCGCCGACCTCCTCGACCCCGCCGAGGAGCTCTACACGCTCGACTACTACCTCCGCTTGGCGGAGCAGATGGTCGAGGCCGGCGCGCACGTCATCGGCATCAAGGACATGGCCGGGCTCCTCCGTGCCGGTGCAGCCGAGAAGCTCGTCACCGCCCTGCGCGAGCGCTTCGACCAGCCCGTGCACGTGCACACCCACGACACCGCCGGCGGCCAGCTCGCGACCCTGCTCGCCGCCTCGCGCGCCGGGGCCGACGCCGTCGACGTGGCCGCAGCACCCATGGCCGGCACGACCAGCCAGCCGAGCATGTCCGCCCTGGTCGCCGCACTGGCCCACACCGAGCGCGACACCGGTCTGTCCCTCGACGCCGTCGGTGACCTCGAGCCGTACTGGGAATCGGTCCGTCGCGTGTACGCCCCGTTCGAGTCCGGGCTCGCCGGTCCGACCGGGCGTGTCTACAAGCACGAGATCCCCGGCGGCCAACTGTCGAACCTCCGGCAGCAGGCGATCGCCCTCGGGCTCGGCGACCGGTTCGAGCAGGTCGAGGACTGGTACGCCGAGGCGAACCGGATCCTCGGGCGCCCGACCAAGGTCACGCCGTCGTCGAAGGTCGTCGGTGACCTCGCGTTGCAGCTCGCCGCGGTCGGTGCCGACCCGGTCGACTTCGAGCAGAACCCCGACAAGTACGACATCCCGGACTCCGTGGTCGGGTTCATGGCTGGCGAGCTGGGCGACCTGCCCGGCGGCTGGCCCGAGCCGTTCCGCTCCAAGGTCTTGGCCGGTCGCGAGGTCCGACTCGAGATCACCCCCGTGCCCGCGGACGAGCGTGCGCACCTCGAGACCCCCGGACCCGCGCGCCAGCAGGCCCTCAACCGCCTGCTCTTCCCGCAGCCGACGCAGCAGTTCCAGCGCGTGCGGGAGCAGTACGGCGACCTGTCCGTCGTGCCGACCGTCGACTACCTGTACGGGTTGCGCCCCGGACAGGAGCACAGCGTTCCGCTCGGGAAGGGCGTCGACCTGTTCGTCGGGCTCGAGGCGATCGGCGAGGTGGACGCCAAGGGCATCCGCACGGTCATGGCGACGATGAACGGGCAGCTCCGCCCGGTCGCCGTCCGCGACCGTTCGGTCGAGGTCGAGACGAAGGCGGCCGAGAAGGCCGACGCGTCCGACCCCAAGCACGTGGCCGCGCCGTTCTCCGGCGTGGTGACGCTCAAGGTCGCCGTCGGTGACGTCGTCGAGGCCGGTACGCCGGTGGCGAGCATCGAGGCGATGAAGATGGAAGCGGCCATCACGGCGCCCGTGTCGGGCACCGTCGGCCGACTCGCGATCCCGGTGACCCAGCAGGTGGACGCCGGCGACCTCCTGGTGGTGCTGCAGTAAATTGACCGTTCGTCCCATCCGCCTGTTCGGCGACCCCGTCCTCCGTTCGCCGGCCGACCCGATCCGCCCCGAACTGCTCGGGAGCGCCGGGGTCCGTGACCTCGTGCAGGACCTCATCGACACCGTCAAGGAACCCGGACGTGCCGGAGTGGCCGCGCCCCAGATCGGCGTCGGACTCCGTGCGTTCTCGTACAACGTGGACGGCGAGGTCGGCTACGTCCTCAACCCCGAGATCGTCGAGGTCTCCGGGGAGCCCGAGCTCATGGAAGAAGGGTGCCTCTCCGTCCCGGGGCTCGGCTACCCGACGCGTCGCTCCCCGTACGCGAAGGTGCGGGGTGTCGACGTCGACGGCGACGAGGTCGTCCTCGAGGGCACGGGCCTGATGGCCGAGGCGCTCCAGCACGAGTGCGACCACCTCGACGGGACCGTCTACGTGATGACGCTCGACCCCGAGATCCGCCGACAGGCGCTGCGCGACATCCGTGCGCAGGACTGGTTCCACTGAGTGCCTGCACAGGCCCGCGTTCGCCGGCTGTGAACAGTGGTCTGACACCCCCACGGGGAATTGTCGCTTTGTCCTGACGAGGGGGTACCGTGCTGCTGTCGGCCTCCCACCGACGACCATCCCATCCCCCCAGGACTCCCGCATGACCAGTCAGAACGACGAGCTCAGCTCGCACCGCACCCGCACCAACCGTCGGCCAGCCGAGACCACCGTCACGACCGGTTCGACCGCCGTCCTCGACGCCCCCGCGACGGAGCAGTCGCAGGAGGCCTGAGCCCCGCAGGCGCCCCGGCGCCCGCTGTACGGCCTGGAGGCCCGGATCACGTCCGACGGACGTGATCCGGGCCTCCAGGCTGTTGCGTCCACACCCGCGCGTACCTGGCGGATTCGGGCGTACCTGGTCGAAAGAAACGATCCGGTACGCCCGAATCGACCCGGTACGCCCGAGTCGGCCCGGTACGCCCGAGTCGGCCCGGTACGCCCGTAGCCGGTCGGTTAAGGGTCGGCCCCGCGTGTGCCTGGCGGAATCGGGCGTTCCTGGTCGGAAGAAACGACCCGGTACGCCCGAATCGGCCCGGTACGACCGAAAGCTGCCAGCCGACCGCGCGGCAACCGCCTGGAGGCCCGGCGCCAGTCCGGCGGACCGGCGCCGGGCCTCCAGGCGGTCGCGTCTCCGACCTGCGCCCACCTAGCGGAATCGGGCGTACCTGGTCAGAAGAACCGATCCGGTACGCCCGAATCGACCCGGTACGCCCGACGGGCGCTACGCGCGGTTGCGCCGCCGACCCTCGATCACCGGGGTCGCCGTCGTCTGCACCTTCGACCCGGAGTAGATGTGGTCGATGTCGGCGGCGAAGTCCTTCAGGATGACCGACCGCTTGATCGTCAGCTTCGGCGTGAGGTGCCCGGAGGCCTCCGTCAGGTCCGTGTCGAGGATCGTGAACGACCGGACCGACTCGGCGCGGGAGACCCGTCCGTTGGCGGCGTCGATGGCCTCCTGGACGGCGGAGAGCACGCGCTCGTCGTACGCGGCCTCGTGCCCGCTCAGTGCCGGGGTGATCCCGCGGGACTCGCACCAGCCGGGCAGCATCTCGCGATCGAGCGTCACGAGCGCGGCGACGAACGGCTTGCCCTCGCCGACGACCACGACCTGGCCGATGAGCGGGTGCTCGCGGATGCCGTCCTCGAGCGGTGCCGGGGCGACGTTCTTGCCGCTCGCGGTGACGATGAGCTCCTTGGCACGTCCGGTGACGGTGAGGACCCCGTCGGCGTCGAGCCGGCCGAGGTCACCGGTGCGGAACCAGCCGTCGGCGAAGGCGTGCTCGGTCGCCTCGTCGTTCCGCCAGTACCGGTCGAAGACGTCGACGCCGTGGATCAGGATCTCGCCGTCGTCGGCGATCCGGACCTCGATGCCGGGCAGCGCGCGGCCGACGGTCCCGATGCGGAGTTCGCGGGCGCGGTTGACCGTGGCGGGTGCCGTGGTCTCGGTCAGGCCGTAGCCCTCGAGGATGAGCACTCCGATCGAGCGGAAGAAGTGCGAGAGCCGCGGGGAGAGGGGTGCCGAACCGCTGACGGCGTACCCGACCCGGCCGCCGAGGGCGTCGCGGAGCTTGGCGTACACGAGCCGGTCGAACAGCTTGAACTTCAGGCCGAGCAGGAACGGCACCCTGCCGGCTGCGAGGGCCTCGGAGTGGGCGACCGCGGTGTCTGCGGCCGCGCGGAAGATCCTGCCCTTGCCACCGAGGTCGGCCTTCTGCTCCGCTGAGTTGTAGATCTTCTCGAACACCCGGGGGACCGCGAGCAGGAACGTCGGCTTGAAGGTCGACACCGCGCGCATCAGGTCCTTGGTGTCCGGCTCGTGGCCGACGAGGACGCCGGCGGACACCGACATCGCGGCGATGAACCGGGCGAAGACGTGGGCGAGCGGGATGAACAGCAGGGTCGAGGCGCCGTCGGCGACGACCTCGGGCATCGCCTCGCTCGCGCCCTCGACCGTGGCGGTGAAGTTGTCGTGCCGCAGGACGCAGCCCTTCGGTCGGCCGGTGCTGCCCGAGGTGTAGATGATCGTGGCGTCGTCGTGGCCGTGCACGTTCGCGGTCCGGGCGTCGAGTTCGTCGTCGGTGACGTCCTCGCCGAGCCGGGTCAGGTCGTCGAGGCCGCCGCCGTCGATCGTCCAGTGTTGACCCAGGGAGGGCAGGTCGGGCGCGATGGAGGCGACGCGGCGCGCGTGCTCCTCCTGCTCGACGACGATCGCGACCGACTCGGAGTCGGACAGGATCCAGCGCACCTGGTCGGGGGAGCTCGTCTCGTACACGGGCACAGACACGAGGCCGGCTGTCCACACGGCGAAGTCGACCAGGGTCCACTCGAGCCGCGTCCGCGACAGGATCGCGACATGCGCGCCCGGTTCGAGCCCGGCGGCGACGAAGCCCTTGGCGATGCCGCGCACCCGGGCGAGCGTCTCCGCCGCGGTGAAGGTCGTCCAGGTGTCACCGTGGCGCTGGGCCAGGATCGGACGGTCGGGCGTCAGGCGGACGCGGTCGCCGAGGAGCCGTGCCGCCGAGCCGTGGTCCGGGGCGACGGGACCGCCGTGGGCCGCGGAGACCGGGTGGTCCTGGGCAGGGGCGGTCGGTGCGGCCGGGGCGGCTGGTGCAGCCGCGCCGGTGCCGACGCCAGCGGGTGTGGCGTGCCTGCCGGCCGACGGTGTGGTCCCGGTGGCGGCGCTGCCAGCGGTGGACGTGTCGGTGGAGGCGCTGCTGCGTGCAGGACGCTGATCGTTCACGGTGACTCCCTTGTCTGCCGGTTCGACTCGAGTGCGCCTCAACACCGAGGCGACACCGCCAGCATAGGACGCGTCACCGGGCGTTCCGTGACTTCGCGGCGAACCGGTAGGCTCGTTGCTCGTGCACGCCATCGGAATCGACATCGGGGGCACCAAGATCGCGGGTGCGGTCGTGACGGAACTGGGCGAGATCGTCGCCGAGGACCGCGTGGCCACCAACGCTGCGGACCCGAACGCCATGCTCGACGACGTCGTCTCGATGGTCGAGCGACTCAGCTCGCTCCACCAGGTCGGCGCCGTGGGGGTCGCCGCCCCCGGGTTCATCGACGCCTCGCAGTCGATCGTCTACTACACGCCGAACATCCGGTGGCGGAACGAACCGCTCCGGCAGAAGCTGCAGCAGCGCCTCGGCGACCTGCACATCACGGTGGACAACGACGCGAACGCCGCGGGCTGGGCCGAGTTCCGGTTCGGCGCCGGTCGGCTCGTGTCCGACATGACGATGCTCACCATCGGCACGGGCGTCGGCGGCGCCATCGTGACCGAGGACCGTCTGTTCCGCGGGGGCTTCGGTACCGGCGGCGAGATCGGCCACCTGCGCATCGTCCCGAACGGGCTGCCCTGCGGCTGCGGTGCCCGCGGCTGCATCGAGCAGTACGGCTCGGGTCGTGCCCTGCAGCGCATGGCGAACGACGTCGCCGACGCCGGTGGCATCGGTTCGGCGCTGGCCGACGCCCGCGCCGACAACGGCGGCCAGCTCGACGGCAAGATCGTCGGCGACCTGATCCTGGCCGACGACCCGGGTGCCCTCGCGGCCCTCCGTCGGCTCGGTCGACACCTCGGCGAGGCGTGCGCGTCGCTGTCCGCGGTGCTCGACCCGCAGCTCTTCGTGTTCGGCGGCGGCGTCGCTAGCGCGGGGGACCGGCTGCTCGACCCGATCAAGCAGGCGTACCTCAACAACCTGCCGGCCCGCGGGTACCACCCGGAGCCGGACTTCGTGATCGCCGAGCTCGTCAACGACGCCGGCGTCGTCGGTGCCGCCGACCTCGCCCGCATCCACGCCCGCACGGCGTAGGTTCGGGCCACCCACCCGGGCCACCACCTTCTCACCACCTGGAGTCGTCGATGACCTACTGGCTGCTGAAGAACTTCGTGCTCGGCCCGCTCATCCTCACCCTGTTCCGGCCGTGGGTGGTCGGGCGTGAGCACGTGCCCGCCAAGGGCCCGGTCATCTTCGCGTCGAACCACATCTCGTTCATCGACTCGGTGATCCTGCCGGCGGTGCTCGACCGCCGACTCTCGTTCCTGGCGAAGAGCGACTACTTCACCGGCCGCGGGCTGAAGGGCTGGGCGACGAAGACGTTCTTCAACGCCATCGGCCAGCTGCCGATCGACCGCTCCGGCGGCAAGGCGTCCGAGGCATCGCTGCGCACCGGCCTGCAGGTCCTGGCACGCGGTGAGCAGCTCGGCATCTACCCCGAGGGCACCCGCAGCCCCGACGGCAAGCTCTACCGCGGCCGCACCGGCATCGCCCGGATGATCCTCGAGGGGCGCGTGCTCGTCGTGCCCGTCGCCATGGTCGGCACGCGCGAGGTGCAGCAGATCGGGCAGCGCTTCCCGAAGATCAAGCGCGTCGGGGTCGTGTTCGGCAAGCCGCTCGACTTCTCGCGGTTCCAGGGGTTCGAGACCGACCGCTTCATCCTGCGCAGCGTCACGGACGAGGTCATGCACGAGCTCGCCGGTCTGAGCCGACAGGAGTACGTGGACGTCTACGCCACCAGCGTGAAGGAGCGGGCGAGCTCCGCGCGCGAGGCCGTCATGCGGGAACGGAAGTCGACGCCTGCACGTTAGGCTCTGATGGTCCCGGCACCCCGCCAGGACGCCCATCGACGACGTGCGGCCCGGTGCCGGTAGCGCGTCGTCGGGCCGCCCGCACAGAACACCGAGGTAACGCCCTTGTTCGAGTCGACCGACTTCGTCGCCCTGCAGGATCCGGACGTCATCGAGGGGCTCGACTATTGGCGGACGCTCCCGATCAAGCAGCAGCCGACCTGGCCGGACGCCGCCGCTGCCGAGGCCGCTTCGGCCGAGATCGCCACGCTCCCGCCGCTCGTGTTCGCGGGCGAGGTCGACAAGCTGCGTGAGCGGCTCGCCGCCGCCGCCCAGGGCAAGGCCTTCCTGCTGCAGGGCGGTGACTGCGCCGAGACCTTCGCCGGTGCCACCGCCGACTCGATCCGCGACCGGGTCAAGACGATCCTGCAGATGGCCGTCGTGCTGACCTACGGCGCCTCGATGCCCGTCATCAAGATGGGGCGCATGGCCGGGCAGTTCGCCAAGCCCCGCTCGAGCGACTTCGAGACCCGTGGCGACGTCACGCTGCCCGCCTACCGCGGTGACATCGTGAACGGCTACGACTTCACGCCGGAGAGCCGGACGGCCGACCCGCGCCGCCTGGTGCAGGGGTACCACACCGCTGCTTCGACGCTGAACCTCGTCCGGGCCTTCACGCAGGGGGGCTTCGCCGACCTGCGCCAGGTGCACTCGTGGAACAAGGGCTTCGCCTCGAACCCCGCGAACGCCCGCTACGAGCACCTCGCCAAGGAGATCGACCGCGCGATCCGCTTCATGGACGCCTGCGGTGCCGACTTCGAGGCGCTCAAGCACGTCGAGTTCTACGCCTCGCACGAGGGGCTGCTGATGGACTACGAGCGCCCGATGACCCGCATCGACTCGCGCTCCGGCCTGGCGTACGACACGTCCGGTCACTTCATCTGGATCGGTGAGCGTACGCGGGACCTCGACGGCGCCCACGTGGACTTCCTGTCGCGGGTGCGCAACCCGATCGGCGTGAAGCTCGGCCCGACGACGAGCGTCGACGACATGAAGGCGCTCGTCGACAAGCTCGACCCGAACCGTGAGCCGGGTCGCCTGACCTTCATCACGCGGATGGGTGCGGGCAAGATCCGCGACGAGCTGCCCAAGCTGCTCGAGGCGATCAAGGGCATGGACGCCAACCCGCTGTGGGTCACCGACCCGATGCACGGCAACGGCCTGACCACGCCGACGGGCTACAAGACCCGCCGGTTCGACGACGTCGTGGACGAGGTCCTCGGCTTCTTCGAGGCGCACCGCCAGGTCGGCACGTACCCGGGTGGCATGCACGTCGAGCTCACCGGTGACGACGTCACCGAGTGCCTCGGCGGCTCGGAGCACATCGACGAGGCCACCCTCGCCACCCGCTACGAGTCGCTGTGCGACCCGCGCCTGAACCACATGCAGTCCCTCGAGCTCGCCTTCCTGGTGGCCGAGGAACTCGGCGCGCACCAGCCCGACCGCTCGTAACGCACGAACCGTGTCGCCAAAGCGACAGAACCCCGCAGCATGTTCGCGGGGTTCTGTCGCTTTCGTGTGTCGGACGGGAGGCCCGTGACGGCGCCGTCACGGGCCTCCCGTCCGTCCCGGGGTCGCGTCGACGGCCGAGGGTGCGGAGCGTCGGCATCTGCTGCTCGCGAAAGCGACAGTGTGCTGCCGAACGGTGGCGGCACACTGTCGCTTTCGCGACGGTGTCGGCGCTGTCGGACGAGAGAGTGTCGCTCTGGCGGCACACCGCCCGTGCAGCGTCCGCCCCGGCCCCTACTGGTCGTAGGACAGGGTGACCGTGTCGCCGCGGTGGACCGTGGCACCGGCGCCCGGGTCGGTGCCGGTGACCGGCAGCTTCGACTTCCAGTCGTAGAAGCCGCAGAGGATGTTCGTGCAGTCGGGCACGGAGACCTTGAGGCCGAGGTCCTCGAGGGTCTTCGTCGCCTCGTTGATCGTCGCCCCGACGACGCCGTCCTCGGGCACGGTGATCGGCGTCGGACCCTTCGACACGACGACGTCCACGGCCGACCCGCGCACAGCGGGGGAACCCTGCACGGCGGCGGAGACGATCTGACCCGCTGGCACGGTCTCGCTGTACTCCTCGGTCCGGGCGCCGAGGAGCAGTCCGACGTCGTCGAGTGCGGAGGCGGCCTCGTCGACCGTCTTGCCGACCACGTCGGGCACGGGGCCGAGCGAGACGGTCAGCGTGACCTGCCCGGTCTCGCCGTAGGCCTTCACCGTCGTGAGGTCGAGCGGCTTGCCGCCGGACGCGCGACCGGTCGCCGCGACCACGGTGTCCTTCGGGGCGTCGGCGGAGAACTCGTACCGGTCGTCCTGCAGCTCGAAGTCGTCGTCGAGTGCGGCCGTCACGGTGGAGAGCGGCTGCCCGACGATCGCCGGCAGCGGGATCATCCGGGGGCCGTTCGACACGACGATCTGCACCGCCGTGCCCTTCTGCACCTCGCGCTTCGGGGCCGGCTTCGTCGTGGAGACCTGCCCCTTCGCGACGACGGCGTCGAACCGTGTCCCGGTCTTCGACGCCGCCTGCAGGCCCTGTGCTTCGAGCAGCTGCCGGGCCTGCGAGACCGACTTGCCCGTGACTTCCGGGATCCGCACGTTGCCACCCGGCCCCGGGCCGAAGTACCAGCCGAAGCCGGCTCCGATCAGCGCGAGCACGACGACCACGGACAGCAGGATCCAGCCGCGCTTCCGACGCTTCGCCGACTGGTCGGCGAGCCGCTGTCCGGCGGGGGAGAGCACGCCCGGCTGTGCCCCGGTGCGACGGGGGCCCGGGGCGTTGCCGCGCGCACGGGCGGGTGCTCGACCGCGGTCGCCCGTGTCCCGGTCGCCGGACCGGTCGATGATGGCGGTCTCGTCCGCACCTGCGGCTCCTGCGGCCGCTGCGGCACCGAGCGTGCCGGCGCCACCCGAGGGCAGGATCGCGGTGCCGTTCTCGGGGCGGAGCACGGCGGTGCGGTACTGGCCGGTCGCGCGCTGCTGGTTGCCCGACATGTGGTCGAGCATCTCGCGGGCGTCGCGTGGGCGGTCCTCGGGGTCGCGTGCGGTCGACCAGGCGACCAGCTCGTCGAGCTCCGGCGGCACCCCGGACACGGCGGCGCTCGGTGCCGGCACGGAGTCGTTGGCGTGCTGGTATGCGATCTGCATCGGCTGCTCGCCCTTGTAGGGCTGCTCGCCGGTGAGCATCTCGTAGAGCATGATGCCGAGCGCGTAGATGTCGCTGCGCGAGTCGGCGGCGCCGCGGGTCACGAGCTCGGGGGACAGGTAGGCGATCGTGCCGAGCAGGGCCGCGCCGGTCGCCGTGTTCGCGGTCGTGGCCCGGGCCAGGCCGAAGTCGCCGAGCTTGATGCGGCCGTCGTCGGCGAGCAGGACGTTCTCGGGCTTCAGGTCGCGGTGCACGATCCCGGCGCGGTGGGCCGAGGCGAGGCCGGCCAGCACGGCGCGCAGGATGTCGGTCGCCTGCTCGGGCGTCAGGGCGTGGTGCTCCTGCAGCAGGTCCCGCAGCGTGATGCCGGGGATGTACTCCATGACGATGTAGGCGATCTCGCCCTCGGCGCCCTGGTCGTACACGCCCACCAGGTTCGGGTGCGACAGCCGGGCCGCCGACCGGGCCTCCTGGATGAAGCGCTCACGGAAGGCCTGGTCGTCAGCCAGGTGCCCGTGCATGATCTTGATCGCGACGCGTCGCTCGAGGCGCACGTCGGTCGCGAGGTAGACGGTCGCCATGCCCCCGCGCGCGATGCGGGAGCGGACGCGGTACCGCTGATCGATCATGCGACCGATCATCGGATCCGTGGCGGCGTTGGTGGTCATCGGCGGCATTCTACGAATCGGAACCGCACTCGGACGCACCGGCGCACCGCCCGTGACCCAATCTCGATCTTCCGGATGAGGCTCAGAGCGTCGCCAGCCAGCCCTGGGCGGCGCTCGCCCAGGTGGCGTAGGCCTTCGGGTAGGCGGAGAGCTGCACGGCCTGGGCCGCGTCGGTGATGCTCATCGAGGACCAACCGGGCACGTCGAGCAGGCCGCGGGTCTTGCCGGCGTTCGGGTTGTGTCGCCCGCCGAAGAACAGCGCGGTGGCGTGCGCCGGGTCCTGCAGCTTCAGCGCGCTGCCCCAACCCTGGCTCGGACGCTGCTGGAACAGGCCGACCGAGTCGCGGTCGCCGTGCGGCAGGTTCCGGAGGCTCGACTCCTGCATCGCGGCGGCGAGGGCCACGACGATGCCGCGGTCCGGGACGCCCAGCGATCGACCGACGGCCACGATGGTCGCGGCGTTCTGGCGCTGCTCGGCGCTCAGGCCGACGGCACCGCTGACCGCTGCACTCGCGGAGACCGCTGGTGCGGCGGTGGCGTTCGACGACGGGATCACGAGCGTCTTGCCGGCGTAGATCGTGCTCGTGTACGACAGGCCGTTCGCCGACAGGAGCGACTTGACGGAGACGTGGTGCGCGGCGGCGATCGAGGCCACGGTGTCTCCGGCGCTGATCTTCACGCTCGTCTTCGTCGACGGAGCCGAGGCGGTGGACGCCGACGGCGTCGATGACGTTCCGTGCGGCACCCGGAGCGTCTGCCCGGGGTAGATGACGCTGCGCTGCGACAGCTTGTTCGCGCTGAGGAGCGCAGTGGTCGACACGCCGACGCGGGACGCGATGGCGGAGACGGTGTCGCCCTGCTTCACGTGGTAGCTCGAGGTGTCCGAGCCGGAGCCGCCGGTCGACCCGGAGGTCCGCACCGATGCGGTGGTGACGGCGGGCGTCGATGCCAGGTGGAGCGTCTGCCCGGGGTGGATGATCGTGTTCCAGCCCAGGCCGTTGCGCACGAGGATCTCCTGCGCCGACAGGCCGAAGCGGGCTGCGATGCCCGAGACCGTGTCGCCGTGGTGGACGGTGTAGGTGGTGGGGGCCTTCGTGGTGGCGGCGACCGTCCGCACGACGGTCTGCGTCGGCCGGGCGACGGCGGTGCCGAACACCGGGCGGTCGGTCACGGCGCGGTCCTGGTCGACGTGGCGCTTGTGGTTCGCGTCGGCGTCGTCGTGCCGCGGCTCGGCGTGCGCGATCGGGCCGGTCAGGCCGGCGGTCACGGCGATCGTGCCCGCGAGGACGATGGGCATGGTGGCGAACCGGGCGGATCGTGCGCGCCGGGCGACTTCGTCTGCAGCGTGGTCCACGGGTTTCTCCTGATCTCGACTGAGCCGTGCGCACGCGTGCGCGCACTCACAGGTGCCACAACGCTGGCATGGCCTGATTCCCAAGTCAACCAGAGAGTCAGATGGGGTGGATGTGACGAATGTGACGAACGAGGCGGATTCACTCCGGCGGTCACTCTGGCACCATGGGCGTGTGAGTGCCGCACCCGCCGACGACCTGTCCCTCTCCGAACGCTGGCTGACCGTCCCCGAGCTGGTGGACATGTTCAGCACGAGCCCCGGACGGATCCACCGACTCTTCGAGCAGAAGACCCTGCTGGCAGCCCGCGTCGGCGGTGTGCTGCGCGTGCCGGTCGAGTTCCTCGAGGACGGGGAGCCGATGCCCGAGCTCCGCGGCACGCTGATCGTGCTCGGCGACAACGGCTTCACCGACGACGAGGCGGTGCGCTGGATGCTCACCGTCGACGACGCGATGGGCACCACGCCGATCGCGGCGCTCCGCGCAGGCCGCAAGGCCGAGGTGCGTCGCGTCGCCCAGTCGCTGCTCTAGACGCCATCCGGACGGACAGGAGGCCCGTGGCGGCGTCGCCACGGGCCTCCTGTCCGTCCTGGCCTCGCGTCTAGGACGACCGGCGGCTGACCGTGTCGGCCAGCGACGCGAGCTGCTCGCGCGCCGACGGGGTCAGCGGCGAGGCGTCGAGCGCCGCCTTGGCGCGCTGGACGTGCCGCTCGATCGACCGCTCCACGGCGGCCACGGCGCCCGACTCGGTGAGGGTCGCACGGAGCATCTGCACCTGCTCCTCGTCGAGGTCGGGGTCTCCGAGGAGCTCGTCCAGGAGCTGCCGTGGGCCGTTCGCCAGCGTCTTGCGCGCCGAGGCGATGAGGACGGTGCGCTTGCCCTCGCGCAGGTCGTCGCCGGCCGGCTTGCCGGTGACCTCGGGATCGCCGAAGACCCCGAGCATGTCGTCGCGGAGCTGGTACGCCACGCCGAGGGGGAGCCCGAAGGCGCGGAGGCCCTCGAGCTGGGAGTCGCTCGCGCCGGCGACGAGGGCACCGATGACCAGCGGGGCCTCGATCGAGTACTTCGCCGACTTGAAGACGATGACGCGCTGGGCGCGGAGCAGGTGCTCGGACTCGTCGATGACCGGCCAGGCGGTCTCCTCGTGCACGTCGAGGTACTGCCCCGCCGTGACGTCGAGGCGCATCGCGTGGAACTCCTGGCGGACGATGCGGGCCCGCACCGGGTCGAGGAGTGCGAGGCCCTCGTCGAAGACCGAGTCGCTCAGCGAGAGCAGCAGGTCGCCGAGGAGCAGCGCGGAGTTCGTGCCGTACTGCCCGCGGTCGCCGACGAAGCCGGACTCCTCGTGCAGGGACTCGAAGCGGCGGTGCGCGGCCGGACGCCCGCGGCGGGTGTCCGAGCGGTCCATGATGTCGTCGTGCACCAGGGCGGCGGCGTGGAAGACCTCGAGCGCGGCGGCGACCGTGACGACCGCCTCGGCGGTGGTCTGTCGGGACCCTTCGGCCAGCGGGTCGAACGAGCCCGAACGGCCCGCCACCGACTGCCATCCCCAGTAGCAGAACAGTGCCCGGAAGCGCTTGCCGCCGGACAACAGGTCTCGTGCGTACCGGTCGAACGGCGCGAGGTCGGGGCTGATCGCGAGGAGCCGTTCACGCTGCTCGTCGAGTGCCCGGTCGATACGCGCCGATACGAGGTCCACTAATCGCGTACTCTCAGCCACGATCCCTACCCTAGTGGAGTGGTCGAGGCATAGAATCGGTCCACTCAACCCGCGTTTTTCAACCCCGCGTCGATCCCAGGAACAGAGGGAACCAAGATGCCGCTCTCGGAACAGGAGCAGCGCCTTCTCGAAGAGATGGAGCGCAGCCTCTACCAGAACGATTCCGATTTCGTGGCTCGTGTCACACGTCGACAGGGTCGTCCGACGTACACAGCCATCACGCTCGGGGTCCTCGGCGCACTCGCCGGGGTCGCCATCGTCATCGTCGGCCTCGTCATCAAGGCGCCGCTGCTGGGCATCCTCGGCTTCGTCGTGATGCTCGCCGGTGTCCTGTTCGCGCTGCGACCGGGCATGCGTGCCCCGAAGGCGAAGCCCGCTCGACCGGGCAAGCCCGCGTCCGGTGGGTCGGCGCGTCCGTCCACCGGTGGCGGCGGGTCCTTCATGGACCGGATGAACGAGCGCTGGGACAAGCGCAACGATCAGGGCTAGTAAACGACCAGAGTCAGTAGCTGACAGGAGTCAGCAGGACTCCCTCCACACTCCTCCACGGGGTCGGCCTTCGGGTCGGCCCCGTTTCGTGTTTCCGGGGGTGGGATCGTGCCGCGCGAGTGGTCACGAAACGTCGCGTGCGGGTCGCTGAGGGTGCAGGAACTGTCGGCTGGGGCCGGCGCGAGCGACGGTTCGTGACCACTCGGCGTCGCAGCGGCGGCACGTCGTGACCTGGCGCTGGCCGGCAGCCGGGCGTGGTGGGGCCGACCGTGCGCCCGCGTGGGCGACGCGACGAGGGTGGGGCGGGCCTCCAGGCCGGGGGTGGACCGTCGCCGCGTGCGTGCGCGAGTGGTCACGACACGCTGCGTGCGGGTTGCCGAGGGCGCGGGAACTGTCGGCCGGGGCCGGCGCGAGCGACGGTTCGTGACCACTCGGCGTTGCGGCGGCGGCACGTCGTGACCGTGCGCTGACCGGAAGCCGGGTGTGGTGGGGCCGACCCTGCACCCGCGGCGCGCCCCGGAGTGCTCCACCGGCTGCGAAAGTCCTCCACTTTCCTCCACGCCATCCCCGGTGCTGTCGAACCGCATGATTCCGGGCCTTGGAGGTCGTCGCTGCCTGGTCCATTCCGGTCTGCGTGCCCCCAGTAGGGGTGTCGCGGGCCGAAAAGGGAGCGGAATCCTGGGCGTGGGGAGGGGAGTGGAGTAAAGTGGGGCTCGCAACGGTCCGGTGGAGCGGAGGGGAGGCCCGACGTGCTGCTCGGTACTCATGCCCCGAAGCTCGACGAGAAGGGTCGCGTGATCCTCCCCGCCAAGTTCCGGGACGAACTGTCCGGCGGGCTCGTGATGACCCGCGGCCAGGAACGCTGCGTCGTGGTCTTCAGTGCCCGGACGTTCGAGGAACTCCACGAGCGCATCCGGACCGCCCCGATGACGTCGAAGCGCACCAGGGACTACATGCGTCTGTTCCTCTCGGGGGCCAGCGCCGAACAGCCCGACAAGCAGAACCGCGTGACGATCCCGCAGAACCTCCGCGAGTACGCGGGGCTCGAGCGGGACCTCACGGTCATCGGCAGCGGTGACCGTGCCGAGATCTGGTCCACCCCCGCGTGGGAGGCCTACTACGCCGAAGCCGAAGAGGCATTCGCCGACAACGACGAGGAGGTGATCCCGGGGATCTTCTGATCCGCGGATCGGGACTCCCAGCCGTGAAGCCCTGACACCACTTCCCCGGTGTCAGGTCGCATGGATGGGGATCCGGACCCACGGCCCAGGAGACGAGGGGCTGCACATGGCCGACAACGACAACGAGACGCCACGCTTCCCGCACACGCCGGTGATGCTCCAGCGCATCGTCGACCTGTTCACGCCGACGCTCGAGGGCCCGGGCAAGGTCGTCGTCGACGCCACGCTCGGCATGGGCGGCCACTCCGAGGGCCTGCTCGAGCGGTTCCCGGAGCTCACGCTCATCGGACTCGACCGGGACACCGACGCACTCGGCATCGCGGGGGAGCGCCTGGCCCGCTTCGGTGACCGCGTCCGGCTCGTGCACACCGTGTACGACGGCATCGTCGACGCGATCGAGGGCGAGGGCTTCACGAAGGTCGACGGCGTGCTCTTCGACCTCGGCGTGAGCTCGCTGCAGCTCGACCGGGCCGAGCGCGGGTTCGCGTACAGCCAGGACGCCCCGCTCGACATGCGGATGGACCGGACCGAGGGGCAGACCGCCGCCGACGTCCTGGCCACCTACGACGAGGGCGAACTCCGCCGCATCTTCCAGCGCTACGGCGAGGAGAAGCTCGCCGGACGCTACGCCCGAGCGATCGTCGAGCGGCGCGCGACGAAGCCGTTCGAGATGTCCGGCGACCTGGTCCAGGTGCTGCACGACGCGACCCCGGTTGCCATCCAGCGCCAGGGGCACCCGGCCAAGCGCGTCTTCCAGGCGCTCCGCATCGAGGTCAACGCCGAACTGAGCGTGCTCGAGCGGGCGATCCCGGCGGCGCTCGACGCCATCGCGGTCGGCGGCCGGATCGTCGTCGAGTCGTACCAGTCCCTCGAGGACCGCATCGTCAAGCGGGCACTGGTGGCGCGCACGAAGTCGAGCGCCCCCGCAGGCCTGCCGGTGGAGCTGCCCGAGCACGCCGCCACCTTCTCCCTGATCGTCAAGGGCGCCGAGCTGGCCGACGAGGCCGAACGCGCCGCCAACCCCCGAGCAACGCCCGTGCGCCTGCGCGCGGCCGAGCGGATCCGGAACTGACATGAGCACGAACCTCGCACTCGTCGACCCTGCGGTCGTCCCGTCGCGGGCCCCGCGCCCCGACCGTCAGCGCCGCCCCGAGCTGGTCGAGGTCACCCCGACCGCGGCCCAGCGGCGCGCACGCCCCCGCATCGGGTACGCCGTGGTGGCCGTCGCCGCGCTCGGGATCCTGCTGCTGGCCCAGCTCGGCATCAGCATGGTGCTCAGCCAAGGCGCCTACACGCTCAACTCGCTGTCGGCCGAGCAGACGAACCTGTCCCGCACGCAGCAGTCGCTGTCCGAGCAGCTCCGGGTCCTCGACTCGCCGCAGAACCTGGCCCGCAACGCCCAGTCGCTCGGCATGATCGCCAACTCGACGCCGGTGTACCTCGACCCGAAGACCGGTCGGGTGTACGGCACGCCGACCCCGGCGAAGCCCGACGAGGCCACGGCGTCCACCGAGAACCAGGTGCCGAACTCACTGCTGAGCGACGTGCCGCTGGCCACGAAGCCGGGGGACACCTCCACCAGCAAGGAGACCGGCACGACGGGCACGTCGAGCACGAAGGACACGGCGGGCGCCACAGGATCCGCGGACGGCACCGCCACGTCTGAGAAGACGAGCGGCGCCAGCGCGTCGGACCAGGGGACGGCGAAGTCGTCCGTAGAGTCCGACGCGAACCCGCTCCAGGCGCCCTCCACCCGGTGACCGGCGGGTCCGCCGCACCCTCAGCACCGCCCGGGAAGGACCGCACCGCGTGACGAAGACGATCCGCAACCGACGCCTGCGCTACAGCATCGTGATGCTCGCCGTGATCGCCCTCGTCGGGGTGTTCGTGGTGCGGCTCGTCGACATCCAGGTCGTCCAGGCGTCGGAGCTGAACAAGGCGTCGGCGCAGAAGCGCAGCATCCCCGTGACGATCTACGGCACCCGCGGGTCGATCGTGGACCGCAACGGCACCGAACTCGCCGACAGCGTCACCCGGTACAACATCACGACCTCGCCGCGCCTGGTGAAGGGCTTCAAGGGCAAGCTCGGCGGCACCCGCATCAAGGACGTCAGTGTCGGCACCGCCCTGAGTGCGCTGGCGAAGGCCTCGGGCGGTGACGTCGCGACCATGCGGAAGAACATCGCCGCGAACCCGAAGTCCGACTTCGCGTACCTGGTCAAGGGCCTCGACGTGCAGCACTACGAGGCCGTGCGCGCGCTCGGCATCCCCTGGCTGTACCCGGAGCCACAGGCGGCGCGGGTGTACCCGACGGGTGCGACGACGGGCAACCTCACCGGGTTCATGGGCACCGACGGCGCTCAGGCCGGTCTGGAGTACTCCTACAACCAGTGCCTGGCGGGCACCAACGGCTCCGAGACGTACGAGCGTGGCGAGGACGGCGTGCAGCTCCCGGGCAGCACCGTGACCACGAAGAAGGCCAAGGACGGCGGCACGCTCGAGACCACCATCGACAGCGACCTGCAGTACATGGCGCAGCAGACCATCGCGTCCGCCGCCAAGACCCTGCAGGCGGAGTCCGCGACGGCGACGGTCACGAGCGTCAAGACGGGTGAGCTGCTGGCGGTCGCCGACTACCCGACGGTGGACCCGAACGACGTCGACGCCACGACCGACAAGGGCGCCTTCGGTTCCCGCGCCCTGACCGCGTCGTACGAGCCGGGCTCCACGATCAAGGCCGCCATCGCCGCCGCGCTGCTCGACCAGGGCAAGTCGAGCCCCACCGACCAGGCCGTCGTGCCGTACTCGCGCACGTTCCCCTGGGGCGGCACGATCCACGACTCCGAGTTCCACGCCACCGAGAACCTCACGCTGACGGGCATCCTGCAGAACTCGTCGAACGTCGGCATCACCGAGCTCGGCGCACGGCTGACATCGCAGCAGCGCTTCGACTACATGAAGAAGTTCGGGCTGTTCGAGCCGGAGACGGCCATCGACTACCCGGGCCAGCCCTCGATGGACTACGGCACCACCCCGAACTGGGACCAGCAGACGAACATCAACTCGATGTTCGGCCAGGGCATCTCGACCACGGCGGTGCAGGTCGCGAGCGTGTTCCAGACCATCGCGAACGACGGTGTCCGGATCCCGCTGCACTTCGTCAAGGGCTGCACCACGGAGGACGGCAAGACGATCGACGCGCCCGACGTGCAGAAGCAGCGGGTCGTCTCCGCAGCCGCCGCCACCCAGGTCACCGGCATGCTGCAGAGCGTCGTCACGGGTGGCACGCTGGTGGGCATGAAGCCGATCTCCGGCTACAACATCGCCGCGAAGACGGGGACCGCCGAGGTGGCCGAGGGGTCGCAGGGCTACGGCGGTCAGCGCATCACGTCGGTGGCCGGAATGGCACCCGCCGAAGACCCCCAGTATGTTGTCACGGTGACGTTCACGAAGCCGCAGACCAACAAGTGGTCCAGCGGAGCGGCTCCGGCGTTCCGCACACTCATGTCCCAGGTGCTCGAGAAGTACCGAGTAGCCCCCTCCGCGTCCGAGGCGAAGCTCTACCCGTCCACGTGGTGAGGAAGAAGGAACACTTGTCCGCACGGATCCCCCCGGTCCTCCGACCCGAACACCCGACCCCGAGGGCCGTCTCCGAACTCGCCAACGCGTTCGGTCTGCGAGTCGTCGGCTCGGTCGACAGCATCGAGACCACCGGTGTCACCCTGAGCGCCACGGAGGTGCAGCCGGGTGACCTGTTCGTCGGCGTGCACGGTGCCAACCGGCACGGCGCACAGTTCGCGACGGAGGCCGCCGAGCGCGGCGCCGTCGCCGTCCTGACCGACCAGGACGGCGTCGCACTGGTCGAGCCGTCCGGGCTGCCGGTGCTCGTCGTCGACGACCCCCGCGCCGCCCTCGGCGACGTCGCGGCGTGGGTCTACCGCACCCACCCCGACGAGGCCACCGACCTGCCGCAGCTGTTCGCCGTCACCGGCACGAACGGCAAGACGAGCACGTCGTACATCCTCGAGGGCATCCTCAAGCAGCTCGGCCTGGTCACCGGCCTGAGCTCGACCGCCGAGCGCCACATCGGTTCGCTCAGCGTGACGAGCCGCCTGACCACGCCCGAGGCCAGCGAGATGCACGCGCTCCTCGCCCGCATGCGCGAGAGCGAGGTCCGTGCGGTCGCCGTCGAGGTCAGCGCCCAGGCCCTCAGCCGGCACCGCGTCGACGGCATCGTCTTCGACGTCGCAGCCTTCACGAACCTGTCGCACGACCACCTCGACGACTACGCCGACATGGAGGAGTACTACCAGGCGAAGCTCCCGCTGTTCCAGCCCGAGCACGCCCGTCGCGGCGTCGTCTCGCTGGACACCGACTGGGGCCACCGCGTGGTGCAGGACTCCCGCATCCCCGTGACCACGATCACGGTGCACCCCGACGTCGAGGCCGAGTGGCACGTCGACATCGTCGAGGCGCACGCCGCCTACACCGAGTTCCGTCTGACCGGCCCCGAGGGTCGCGAGCTGACGACCCGTGTGCCGCTGATCGGCTGGCACATGGCGGCGAACGCGGCACTCGCGATCGTGATGCTCGTCGAGGGCGGGTTCGAGCTCGGTGCCATCGCGCACGCGCTCGAGTCGGGCCACCGCCGCTACCCGGACGAGGACGACGCGAGCGAGCGCGACGGCGAGCCGCACCGTGTCTCCGCCATCGAGTGCTACCTGCCCGGCCGCACGGAGCGCGTCTCCGGCGAGCACGGCCCGAGCGTCTACGTCGACTTCGGCCACAGCGCCGACGCGTTCGAGAACACCCTCGCCGCCGTCCGGCAGTTCACCTCCGGCAAGGTCCTCATGCTGTTCGGCGCCGACGGCGACCGCGACACCACGAAGCGCGGCGACATGGCCCGCGTGGCCGCGGCCGGCAGCGACATCCTGGTCGTCACCGACCACCACCCGCGCTTCGAGGACGCCGCGTCGATCCGGAAGACCCTGGTCGACGCAGCACGTGCCGCCTACCCGGACCACGAGGTCCACGAGGTCAGCCCGCCCGAGGCGGCGATCCGCACGGCCGTGAGCCTGGTCGGCGAGGGGGACTCGATCCTCTGGGCCGGCCCGGGTCACCAGGACTACCGCGACATCCAGGGCGTCCGCACGCCCTACTCCGCCCGCGACGAGGCCCGCGCGGCCCTGCGCGAGGCCGGCTGGGAGCCGAACTCCGGTCCGGCGGAGGACGTCCGATGATCGCCATGACCCTCGCCGAGATCGCCACCGCGGTCGGCGGCGAGCTGATCGGCGGCGAGCAGGCGACCGACGTCGCCGAGCCCGGCGACCTGGTCGTCGAGGGCTCGGTCGAGACCGACTCGCGCCTGGTCCGCCCCGGCAGCGTCTTCTTCGCCCTGCCCGGTGAGGTCACCGACGGCCGACGCTTCGTGGCCGCGGCCGTCGACGCCGGTGCCGCCCTGGTGATCACGCCCGAGCGCGTGGACACGACCGCGCCGCAGATCGTCGTCACCGACGGGTACGAGGCCCTCGCCGCGCTCGCGCACGAGGTCGTCACGCGCGTCCGGATGAGCACCGCGGACCGCGTCGACGCCGACGGTCGCCCGGCACCCCTGCGGGTCGTCGGCATCACCGGCTCGAACGGCAAGACGAGCACGAAGAACATGCTCCGCACGATCCTCGAGCAGCACGGCGCGACCGTCGCGCCCGAGGGCTCGTTCAACAACCACGTCGGCGCTCCGATCTCGATGCTCCGCATCACCTACGACACCCGGTACCTGGTGGTCGAGATGGGCGCGAGCGGCGTCGGCCACATCGCCAAACTCGTGTCGATCGCCGAGCCCGACCTCGGTGTCGTCCTCAAGGTGGGCCTCGCGCACGCCGGCGAGTTCGGCGGCATCGAGGCGACGCAGCGCGCAAAGTCCGAGATGGTTACCGACCTTCCCGAGACCGCCACGGCCCTGCTCAACGTCGACGACGACCGCGTCGCGTCGATGCGCGACCTGACGGCCGCGCGCGTGGTGGGCTTCGGCACGTCGGCGGAGGCCGACTACCGCATCACCGGCATCGAGACGGACCGCAGCGGCACCCGCTTCACCCTCACCGCGCCTCCCCGCCGCCCCGAAGGCGACCGTCCGACGGACGCGACCCTGACTGGAGGCCCGGATCACGTCGACGTGCGCCTCGCGATCCTGGGTGAGCACCACGCGATGAACGCGTCCGCCGCGCTCACGGTGGCCCACCTGTGGGGCGTCCCGCTCGCCGACGGCGCCGCGGCGCTCGCGTCGATGACGCGCGCCGAGCGCTGGCGCATGGAACTGCTCCAGGGCGGCCCCGAGGGCGTCACCGTCATCAACGACGCGTACAACGCGTCGCCCGACTCCACCGCGGCGGCGCTGCGGACCCTGGCGCAGATCGTGCGCCCGGGGGAGCGGACCGTCGCCGTGCTCGGTGAGATGGCCGAGCTCGGTGAGTTCTCCGTCGAGGAGCACGACCGCATCGGTCGGCTCGTCGTCCGCCTCGGCATCGGACAGCTCGTGGTCGTCGGCCGCGGCGCGATGCCCATCCACCAGGCCGCCACCCTCGAGGGATCGTGGGACGGCGAGTCTGTGTACATCGAGGACGTCGACGACGCCGTCCGTGCCATGCAGGAGATGCTCCGCCCCGGCGACGTCGTCCTCGTCAAGTCCTCGAAGTCTGCCGAACTGCGATTCCTCGGCGACCGCCTCGGAGGTGTCACCGAATGATCGCGCTCCTCGTCGCCGGCGCCACGTCGCTGGTGTTCACGTTGCTGCTCACCCCGTTCTTCATCAAGCTCTTCCACCGTCTCGGGTGGGGGCAGTTCATCCGTGACGACGGTCCGCAGTCCCACCACACCAAGCGCGGGACTGCCACCATGGGCGGCATCGTCCTGATCATCGGTGCGGTGATCGGGTACTTCGTCGGCCACCTGATCGGGCGTGACTCGATCACGCTGTCCGGCCTGCTCGTGCTGTTCCTGATGGTCGGGCTCGGGTTCGTCGGCTTCATCGACGACTTCCTGAAGGTGCGGCGTCAGCGGAGCCTCGGGCTCGGCGGCTGGGCCAAGATCCTCGGCCAGGTCATCGTCGGCGTCATCTTCGCCACGATCGCCCTGGTCGTGCCGACGTCGAACGGCAAGCCGCCGGCATCGACGATGATCTCGGCGATCCGCGACGTGCCGTGGCTCGACTTCATGGCGCTCGGCACGGTGATCGGCACCGTGTTGTTCCTCGCCTGGATCGTCCTGCTGACGGTGTCGACGTCGAACGGCGTGAACGTGGCCGACGGGCTCGACGGCCTGGCCACCGGGTCGAGCATCCTGGCGATCGGCTCGTACGTCATCATCGGTTTCTGGCAGTCGAACCAGATCTGCGGCGGCGCCCGCCTCGACTCGAACACCGCACACGCCTGCTACACCGTGTCGAACCCGCTCGACCTCGCCGTGGTCGCGGCCGCGGTCTGCGGTGGGCTCATCGGGTTCCTCTGGTACAACACCTCGCCGGCGCAGATCTTCCTCGGTGACACCGGTTCGCTCGGCCTCGGCGGCGCCCTGGCCGGCCTCGCGATCCTCAGCCGCACCGAGCTGCTGCTCATCCTCATCGGTGGCCTGTTCTTCATCGTCACCGGCTCCGTCATCCTGCAGCGGGCCTACTTCAAGATCACCCACGGCAAGCGCATCTTCCTGATGAGTCCGCTGCACCACCACTTCGAACTGAAGGGGTGGGCCGAGGTGACCGTCGTCGTCCGCTTCTGGATCATCGCCGGGCTCTTCGTCGCGGCGGGGGTCGGACTCTTCTACCTCGAATGGATCGCACGCGTTGGTTGACCCGGTGTCCTCGCCGTCCCGCCTCCAGTCCCTCGACAGCTGGTACTCCGAGGGGTGGAAGGGGCTGAACGTCGCCGTCCTCGGCCTCGGAGCCACCGGGTTCTCGGTCGCCGACACACTCGTGGAGCTCGGCAGCGAGGTGACGGTCTACTCCTCCGACGCCCCCGCCGACAGCGTCGAGCTGCTCGACGTGATCGGTGCCCGATTCCTGCAGACGCCGCTCGACACCGTGCCGGACGCGCTCGTGCAGCAGGCACCCGACGTCGTCATCGTGTCGCCGGGACTGCCCCCGCACAACGCCACCGTGCGGTGGTCGGTGACGAACAGCACCGTCTGGGGTGACATCGAGCTCGCCTGGCGCGTGCGCGACAAGGTCGTCCGCGGCCCGGTCGCCGCCCCCTGGATCACGATCACGGGCACGAACGGCAAGACCACGACGACACAGCTCACGACCGCGATGTACGAGGCCGGCGGCCTGCGTGCCGTCGCGTGCGGGAACATCGGCGTGCCGGTGCTCGACGTCGTCCGCGACCCGGTCGGCTACGACGTGCTCGTCGTCGAGCTCTCGAGCCACCAGCTGCACTACGCGGCGACGTCCGGCGACGGTGCCGTGGTGCCGCTCGCGAGCGCCTGCCTGAACATCGCCGACGACCACCTGGAGTGGCACGGCTCCGCCGAGGCGTACCGCGCGGCGAAGGCCAAGGTCTACGAGCGCACCGTGATGGCGTGCGTCTACAACACCTCGGACGACGCCACCCGGCAGATGGTGCAGGAAGCCGACGTGGTGGAGGGCTGCCGTGCGGTCGGCTTCACCCCCGGCGTCCCCGCTCCCGGCGACGTCGGCATCGTCGAGGACGTCCTGTGCGACCGTGCCTTCAACGAGGACCGTCGCAACAGCGCGCTCGAGCTGTCCACCATCGCCGACCTCGAGGCCGCCGGGCTCGCCAGCCCGCACATGACCATGAACGTCCTGGCCGCCGCTGCACTGGCCCGTGCCGGCACCGTCCAGCCGAGCGCCATCCAGTCGGCCGTCCGGGCGTTCCGCGCCGACCACCACCGCACCGAGCTCGTGGCCCAGGCGGACGGCATCACCTGGGTCGACGACTCCAAGGCCACGAACCCGCACGCCGCCACCGCGTCGCTCGCGTCGTTCGACACCGTCGTGTGGATCGTCGGTGGCCTGTTCAAGGGCGTCGACGTCGACGGTCTGGTCGAGCGCTTCGGCCCCGGCGTCCGCGCCGTCGTGGTGATCGGCACCGACCGGACCCCGGTCCTCGAGGCATTCGCGCGACACGCGTCCACGGTCCCGGTGCTCCAGGTGGAGACGACGGACACTGATCAGGTCATGCGCGAGGCGGTCCGGCATGCCGCATCGGTCGCGAGGCCGGGCGACACCGTCCTCCTCGCCCCGGCGGCGGCGTCGTTCGACCAGTTCGGCTCCTACGCCGACCGGGGGCAGCGTTTCGCGGCCGCGGTCAACGAGCACCTGGGAGGAGAAGTCGATGGCGACGACACCGACGGATCTTCCGAACAGCCGTAACGGCCGGACCGCGTCGACCCCACGACGGACCAACGGCGCGATCGTCGCCGTCAAGAACGTCTTCGTCGCGGAGTCCAGCACCTTCTACACGATCCTCGGCGTCACGCTGTTCCTCGTCGTCTTCGGCGTCGTGATGGTGCTGTCCTCGTCGAGCGTCGAGGAGTACGCGGCGACCCACGACTTCTTCGGGGCGGCGTCCCGCCAGGGCCTGTACGCCGTGCTCGGCGTGCCGCTCATGCTCATCGCCAGCCGGGTCCCGACCCGGATCTGGCGGAAGTGGGCGATGCGGCTGCTCGGTGCGGCGCTCGTGCTGCAGCTGCTCGTGTTCACCCCGCTCGGCATCGACATCCAGGGCAACCGGAACTGGATCGAGCTCGGGTCGTTCACCGCGCAGCCGTCCGAGGTCGTGAAGCTCGGCCTGGTGCTCGGCATCGGCGCCATCATCTACGTCAAGCGGGACAAGCTCGACGACTGGAAAGAGGTGTTCATCCCGATCGGGATCGCCTCGATGCTCTCGCTCGGGCTCGTCGTCCTCGGCGGTGACCAGGGCACCGCGATGGTCATGCTCATCCTGGTGTTCGGCGCGCTGTACATCGGCGGCGTCCGCGCCCGGCACCTGCTCGTCGGCCTCGGTGCGTTCGCCGTGATGCTGCCCTTCGTGACGATGGCCTCGGCATCTCGCTCGACCCGCATCAGCGCCTGGCTGTCCGGGTGCACCGACACCAGCCAGTACCAGGACATCTGCTGGCAGCCCGTGCACGGCATGTGGGCGCTCGCGTCCGGCGGCGTGTTCGGCGTCGGCCTCGGCAACTCGAAGGCGAAGTGGTCGTGGTTGCCCGAGGCGGACAACGACTACATCTTCGCGATCATCGGCGAGGAGCTCGGCCTGATCGGCGCCGTCGTGGTGCTCAGCCTGTTCGTGGTGCTCGCCGTCGGCATGATCAAGATCATCCGGCAGTCCCGCGACCCCTTCGTGAAGACGGTCACCGGTGGCATCCTCGCGTGGATCATCGGCCAGGCGCTCATCAACATCGCCGTCGTGCTCGGACTGCTGCCCGTGCTCGGTGTGCCCCTGCCACTCATCTCGGCCGGTGGTTCGGCCCTCATCATGACCCTGGTGGCGATCGGCGTCGTGCTCTCCTTCGCCCGTGACCTGCCCGGCAAGAACGACCCCGGCCTGACGAACGCCCCACTCGGCCGGACCTCCACGAACGGATCACTGCGGTGAGCAAGTACCTCTTCGCCGGCGGCGGCACCGCCGGCCACGTCAACCCCCTGCTCGCGGTCGCCGACCGGCTGACCGAGCGGGAGCCCGGCGCCGAGGTGCTCGTGCTGGGCACCGCCGAGGGCCTGGAGTCCCGCCTCGTCCCGATGCGCGGCTACGAGCTGCTGACGATCCCGCGCCTGCCGTTCCCGCGGAAGCTCAACGGCGCGGCCCTGCGCTTCCCGCAGCGCTTCGCGGCGGCGGTCAAGCGGACCGAGCAGATCATCCGCGACCACGAGATCGAGGTGGTCCTCGGCGTCGGTGGCTACGCGGCCGCTCCGGCGTACATCGCCGCGCGCCGCACCGGCACCCCGATCGTCGTGCACGAGCAGAACGCCAAGCCCGGGCTGGCCAACCGCCTCGCCGCGTTCCTGACCGAGCACGTCGGCCTGACCTTCTCGAACACCCGCCTGCGCCACGGCCGCGTCGTCGGCATGCCGCTCCGTCGCGAGATCGAGTCACTCGACCGCCGTGCCGTCCGGGCCGAGGGGCTCGCCGAGTTCGGGCTCGACCCGGAGCGGCCCGTGCTGCTCGTGACCGGTGGCTCCTCGGGTGCGCGGAGCATCAACCGGACGATCAACAGGTCCGCCGCCACGATCGTGGGCGCCGGCTGGCAGATCCTGCACGTCGTGGGTGCCGCGTCGGACATCGGCCCGAGCGAGCTCGAGGGCTACCACGTGCAGCCCTACTGCGACCGGATGGACCTGGCGTACGCGGCGAGCGACTTCGTCGTGTCGCGTTCGGGTGCCGGCATGGTGTGCGAGCTGACCGCGGTCGGGCTGCCGAGCGTGCTCGTGCCGTACCCGGTGGGCAACGGCGAGCAGCGCCACAACGCGAAGGACGTCGTCGACGCCGGGGGAGCCGTCCTCGTGGCCGACGGGGAATTCGACCAGGACTGGGTGACGTTCCAGCTGCTGAGCATCCTGCAGGACCGCTCCCGCATCGCGGACATGACCGTGCGGGCGGGCAGCGTCGGCCACCGCGACGGCGCCGACCGGATGACCGACCTGGTCCTCGACGCCGCGAAGCAGGCCCCCAGCACCACGGAGGAACGATGACCATCAAGCCGGACCTGACCCAGCCGATCCCGGACGACCTGGGCACGGTGCACTTCGTCGGCATCGGCGGCGCGGGCATGAGCGGGATCGCGCGGATGTTCCTCGCCGCCGGACACCGCGTGACGGGCAGCGACTCCCGCGAGACGGAGACGACCGGCACGATGCGCGACCTCGGCGCGACCGTGCACATCGGTCACGACGCGGCGAACGTCGGCCAGGCCGACACCATCGTCGTCACGAGCGCCCTCTGGCCCGACAACCCCGAGCTCCTCGAGGCGCAGCGCCGCGGTCTGCCGGTGCTCCACCGCTCGCAGGCCCTCGCCGCCCTGATCGCCGAGCACCGCCTCGTCGCGGTCGCCGGTGCGCACGGCAAGACCACCTCGACCGGCATGATCGTCACGGCGATGGTCGAGCTCGGCCTCGACCCGAGCTTCGTCAACGGCGGCGTCATCCAGTCCCTCGGCACGAGTTCGGCCCCGGGATCCAGTGACCTGTTCGTGGTCGAGGCCGACGAGTCCGACGGCTCGTTCCTGCTCTACGACGTCGCCGTGGCCCTGGTCACCAACGTCGACGCCGACCACCTGGACCACTACGGCAGCGAGGAGGCCTTCACCGAGGCCTTCGTCGAGTTCGCCGCGAAGGCGAGCGAGCGCGTCGTCATCTCGAGCGACGACGCCGGTGCGAAGACGGTCACGGCCGGCATCCGCCAGCGCGCCGACGCCCCCGAGATCGTCACGTTCGGCGAGGCCGTCGACGCGGACGTCCGCATCGAGGGCATCACCGAGTCGGCCGGCGTCGAGGTCGACTTCCGCGCCGGTGGCGAGGCGTACCACCTGACCCTCCGCGTGCCCGGCCGGCACAACGCGATCAACGCCGTCGGCGCCTTCGCGGTCCTGACCGGTCTCGGCATCGCCCCGGCCGACGCGATCCGCGGGCTCGAGGCGTTCGGCGGCACCCAGCGCCGCTTCGAGCTGCACGGCGTCGAGCGCGGGGTCTCGGTCTACGACGACTACGCCCACCACCCGACCGAGGTCGCCGCGGCGCTCAAGGCCGCCCGCAACGTCGTCGGCGACGGCCGCATCATCGCCATCCACCAGCCGCACCTGTACTCGCGCACCCGCCTGATGGCCGGCGACTTCGCCAAGGTGTACGAGGAGCTCGCCGACCACACGGTCGTGCTCGACGTCTACGGCGCCCGCGAGGACCCGGAGCCCGGCGTGACCGGGGCCCTGGTGCAGGAGCGTTTCGCCGACCAGTCGCGCGTCGAGTTCCTGCCCGACTGGGACGAGGCGGCGGCACGCGCGGCCGCGGTCGCCCGCGACGGCGACATCATCATGACGCTCAGCTGCGGCGACGTGTACCGGATCATCCCGCAGGTGCTCGGCGCCCTGGGCGCCGACGGAGCGTCGGCCCGGTGAAGCGCCCCGAGGGGTTCGACGAGGGGGACGCCCGCAGGGACGCCCCGGCCGAGGCCGCGGAAGCGCCCCGGCAGCGTCGTGGTCCCTCGAAGCCGCGGCTCCCGTTCCGCGGACGCGTCGCCGACGACCGGGAGGCCCGCCCCGCGTCCGCCCCGGAAACCCCGGTCGACGAGACGGTCGACCCCACCCCGGCGGTCCAGCCCGACGCCGACACCTCCGGTCCCCAGCGGGACCGCGTCGGCGCCTTCGCCGGTGCGGCCGGACGCCGCTTCGGCGCCGGACTCTCCACCGTGGCGGACCGCCTGCGTGAGTACACGCCGAACGAGGACCACCGGGACCCGGAGGCCGACCGCCGCGACGCGGAACGCCGAGCCGCCACGAGCGGTGGAGCCGACCACGACGCGACCGTGACCGACGTGCTCGACGCGACCGGTGCCTCCCGGACCGACCAGCACGCCGAGGCGCCCATCGGGGCGCGGGTGCGCGCTGCCGAGACCGCGCGTGAGGCACGCATCGCGAAGCGTCGACGCCGGTTGCTCGAGCGTGCCGAGGTCCGCCGGTTCACCCGGCGCAGCCGGCACCGTCGCGCCGCGTGGATCACGGCGGCGAGCGTCGTCCTCGTGCTCGGGGTCTCGATCCTCGTCGCGGTGTTCTCACCGTTGATGGCGCTCCGCACGATCGAGATCAAGGGCACCAACCGCGTCGACGAGTCCGCGCTGCGCCAGGCGCTGTCCGACCAGATCGGCACGCCCCTGGCCCGGCTCGACTTCGACGCGATCAAGCGGGACGTCGCCGGCTTCCCGCTCATCGAGAGCTACGTGACCGAGGAGGCTCCGCCGCACACGCTCGTCGTCACGGTGACCGAGCGCACGCCGGTGGTCGCGGTGCAGTCCGGCAGCACGTTCGACCTCGTCGACCCCGCGGGCATCGTCGTGCAGTCGTCGCCGAAGCGTCCCGCCACGATGCCGCTCGCCGACATCGGCCGAGCGCGCCTCGGTTCCGCGAGCTTCCGAACGATGACCGAGGTCGTGCTGGCGCTGCCGTCGACCGTTCGTACCCAGGTGACGCGTGTCGCCGGGTCGACGGCCGACGACGTCACCCTGACCCTCAAGGACGGCTCGACCGTCGTGTGGGGGAGCCCGGACGACTCGGTGGCGAAGGCCGAACTGCTCGCCGCGCTGGTCAAGGACCACGCGGCGCGGAACCCCGGCGTCGTCGTCGAGTACGACGTCTCGGCGCCGGACAACGGCGTGATCCGCGCCAAGGACTGAATTGCCGGACCTGATCGGCGACACGCGGCGTGGCGGGGCGACAGCGCGCCGAACGCACCCGTAGCGTCGAAGACAGCACCACATCTACCAGCATTGCCCCTGAACTTCAAGTAGAGGTTGAGGGTTCGACCGGAGGCCTGACTGACGTGACCACGAACCACAACTACCTCGCCGTCATCAAGGTCGTCGGTGTCGGCGGCGGCGGCGTCAACGCCGTCAACCGCATGATCGAGCTCGGTCTCCGTGGCGTTGAGTTCATCGCGATCAACACCGACGCCCAGGCCCTGCTGCTCAGCGACGCCGACGTCAAGCTCGACGTCGGCCGCGAGATCACCCGCGGCCTCGGTGCCGGCGCGGACCCCGAGGTCGGCCGTCGTGCCGCCGAGGACCACGCCGAGGAGATCGAAGAGGCCCTGGCCGGCGCCGACATGGTGTTCGTCACCGCGGGCGAGGGCGGCGGCACCGGCACCGGTGGCGCACCGGTCGTCGCACGCATCGCGAAGTCCATCGGCGCACTGACCATCGGTGTCGTCACGAAGCCCTTCAGCTTCGAGGGCAAGCGTCGCCAGTCGCAGGCCGAGAACGGCGTCGCGGGCCTCAAGGACGAGGTCGACACGCTCATCGTCGTCCCGAACGACCGCCTGCTCGAGATCAGCGACCGTGGCATCTCCATGGTCGAGGCCTTCGCCACGGCCGACCAGGTGCTCCTCGCCGGTGTGCAGGGCATCACCGACCTCATCACCACCCCGGGTCTGATCAACCTCGACTTCGCCGACGTCAAGAGCGTCATGCAGGGTGCGGGTTCCGCACTCATGGGCATCGGCTCGTCCCGCGGTGCCGACCGTGCGATCAAGGCGGCCGAGCTCGCCGTCGCGTCGCCGCTGCTCGAGGCCTCGATCGACGGTGCGCACGGCGTGCTGCTGTCGATCCAGGGTGGCTCGAACCTCGGCATCTTCGAGATCAACGACGCCGCGCGTCTGGTGCAGGAAGCCGTGCACCCCGAGGCGAACATTATCTTCGGTGCGGTCATCGACGACACCCTGGGCGACGAGGTCCGCGTGACCGTCATCGCCGCGGGCTTCGACGGCGGCGAGCCGGCGCAGCAGCAGAAGGAACGCCGCTCGAGCTACGTCGACCCGGAGTCGAGCGCCGCGGCGCCCGTCGCCGCCTCGACCGGCGCGATCGAGGACTCGACCACGTCGAGCCCGTCCTGGGCCTCGCAGGAGCACCAGCCGCCGGTGCAGCGCGCCGCCGACCCGGCGTTCGACGACGACGACGAGCTCGACGTCCCCGACTTCCTGAAGTAACCCACCCTTGGTAGCCGACACGCGCCTCCCGTCCGCCTCGTCACCCGACGACGGACCGGAGGCGCGTCTCGCGTCCGTCAGGAGCGGCATCGCCGACGCGGCGCGCGCCGCAGGGCGCTCGCCCGACGAGCTGACGCTCGTCGTCATCACGAAGTACCACCCGGCGTCGCTCGTCCGCGAGCTCGCCGCACTCGGCGTGACGGACGTGGGGGAGAACCGCCACCAGGAGGCGCAGGCGAAGGCCGCCGAGCTGGCGGACCTCGGCCTGACCTGGCACTTCGTCGGGCAGCTGCAGTCGAAGAAGGCCCGGCAGGCCCGGCGGTACGCCCACGTGGTGCAGTCGCTCGACCGTGGGTCCGTCGTCGACGCGTTCGCCCCGACCGAGGCCGAGCCGGAACCCCCGGTCATCGACGGGTTCGTGCAGGTGAACCTCACCGACGACCCCGGCCGTGGCGGGGTGCAGCCGGGCGACGTCGAGGCCATGGTGTCGCGCGTGCTGGACACCGGGACGATCCGACTGCGGGGTGTCATGGCGGTCGCGCCACTGGACGAGGAGCCCCGAGCCGCCTTCGCCCGACTCCGCTCGATCTCCGAACGGGTCGTGGCGCTCGAACCCGCTGCGACCGACATCTCGGCCGGCATGAGCGGGGACTACGCCGAGGCGATCCTCGAGGGCGCGACACACCTGCGGATCGGCACCGCAATCACGGGAAACCGGCCGCCCGCACCCTAGCCTCGTTGCAGGGCACCACGAGCACGAACCCCGGAGGAACCATGGCCAACCCGCTGAAGAAGACGATGGTCTACCTCGGCCTCGCCGATGAGGAACTCGACTACGAGGACGAGCAGCAGGCCGAGCCCGCGCGCCAGCAGGCAGCCCCTGCACGCCAGGCCGCGGCGGCTGCTCCGGCGCCCGCCGAGCCGCAGGAGACCCCCGCGGCGGCAGCAGCCCCCGCGGCCGCTCCCGCAGCCGTCCCGGCTCCCACCAAGACGCACACCCACCAGCGCGGCGCCCAGGTCACTCCGCTCCGCCGCTCGCACACGACCGCACAGAAGGCGACCCCGGTCCAGGAAATGAACGAGATCCTCACCGTCCACCCGCGCGAGTACAAGGACGCCCAGTCCATCGCCGAGAGCTTCCGCGACGGCATCCCCGTCATCATCAACCTCTCGCAGATGACCGAGGGTGACGCCCGACGCATGATCGACTTCGCCTCCGGGCTGTCGCTCGGTCTGTTCGGCAAGATCGAGCGCGTCACGAACAAGGTCTTCCTCCTGTCGCCGGCGCACGTCGCAGTGAGCGGTGAGCCTGCTGAGGTAGAGTCCGACATCGAGGCGAACTTCTTCGCCCAGTCCTGAGCCGTACCCGGCACACCCGCCCCTGAGCGTCGTCTGACGACGCTCGCCCGAGACGAGCGAGCCCCATCGTGTCCGTGATCCTAGGGATCATCTCCCTCGCGTTGCTCCTGTACTTCTTCGTGATGTGGGGGCGTTTCGCGCTCGACCTCGTGCAGAGCTTCAACCGTTCCTGGCGTCCGCGCGGGGGCATGCTCGTGGTGTCCGAGTTCGTCTACACGATCACGGATCCGCCCATCCGAGCGGTGCGACGGGTCCTCCCGCCGCTCCGCCTGGGGCCGGTGGCGCTCGACTTCGGCTGGACGATCGTGATGCTCGTCGTCATCATCGCCCGGTTCGTGGTCGCCGCCCTGGCACGCGGTATCTGAGCGGACTCCCGTCCGCGACACGCGCCACGCCAGGCGCGCGGCACGGTTCCTCCCCATCGTCGGTGTACGGTGGTCGGGATCGATGCCCGCTCCGGTGGCGCATCCGCACCGCACGGTACGACTGGTACATTCGGTCGCACCGCACGCGGTTCCACACGTTCAGCAGTTCTATTGAGGTGACGGCAATGGCTTTGACGCCGGAAGACGTAGTCAACAAGCGGTTCCAGCCGACGAAGTTCCGCGAGGGCTACGACCAGGACGAGGTCGACGACTTCCTCGACGAGGTCGTGGTCGAGCTCCGTCGCCTGACCGCGGAGAACGACGAGCTCCGCCAGCGCCTGCAGGCGGCCGAATCGGCCCCGCAGTCGGCGCAGGCCGAGCAGCCCGCCCCCGCAGCCGAGCCGGAGCCCACCCCGGCCCCGGTCGAGGCAGCACCGGAGCCCGCTCCGGTCGCCGCGGCGGCACCGACCACCACGGTCCCCGCCGACGAGGACACCGAGGGCACCACGAACCTCCTGACCCTGGCGCGTCGTCTCCACGAGGAGCACGTCCGCGAGGGCATCGAGAAGCGCGATGCACTCATCGCCGAGGGCACGGCCCAGGCCGCTCGCCTGGTCTCCGAGGCCGAGGCGAAGCAGCGCCAGATCATCGCCGACACCGAGAACACGAACCGTCAGCGTGTTGCGGTGCTCGAGCAGGAGCAGCGCCAGCTCGAGGGCAAGATCGACGAGCTCCGGACCTTCGAGCGCGACTACCGTGCGCAGCTCAAGAGCTACATCCAGGGGCAGCTCTCCGAGCTCGACTCCGGTGAGCAGTCCGGTCTCACCCCGGCGCCGGCTTCGGCGCAGGGCTTCGGCAACTGACGTTGTCGCGACCAGCATCACGAGCGAAGGTCAGTGTCCGCGCGATCGCGGCACTGGCCTTCGCCGCTGTCGTGGTGGTGGCGTTCGACCAGGTCGCCAAGACGCTGGTCGTCGCGAACCTGCCGTACGGCACCCCCGTCCCGGTCCTCGGCGGGGCGTTGCAGTTCCTGTACGTCCGGAACCCGGGGGCCGCGTTCTCGTTCGCGGTGAACATGACCTGGGTGTTCTCGGTCATCTCGGCCGCGGTCGTCGTCGCGATCATCGTGTACTCGCGTCGCATCCGGTCGATGTGGTGGGCCATCGTGCTCGGCATGCTGCTCGGCGGCGCGCTGGGCAACCTGCTCGACCGGCTCTTCCGTGAGCCCGGCTTCGGTCGGGGCCACGTCGTCGACTTCATCTCGACGCCGTGGATGATGCCGGCGATCTACAACGTCGCCGACTCCTTCATCTGCATCAGCATGGTGGTCTTCGTGCTGCTGGTGATCCTCGGGGTGAACCTCGACGGCACCCGCACGCTCTCGGCCAAGCGCCAGGCGCAGCTCGACGCGGCGCAGCCGGTCGACGCGGCGCAGCCGCTCGACGGTGGGGCCGCGTTCTCGTCGGGTGATGCTGCGTTCGACGAGCCGACCCGCGCCTCCAGGCCGGAGGAACGCGACCGTCGCGACACGCTGGGCCACGACGCCACGTGAGCGAATCGCGTTCTCTTCCCGTGCCCGACGGGCTCGCCGGTGAGCGCGTCGACGCCGCCATCGCGAAGCTCCTCGGCTTCAGCCGGTCGTTCGCGGCCGACGTCGTCGCCGCCGGGGGCGTCCGCGTCGACGGGGTGCCCGTCGACAAGTCGGACCGGCTCCATGCCGACTCCTGGCTCGAGGTCGAGTGGACCCCGAAGGAGCCGCCGCGCATCGTTCCGGCGGCCGTGCCCGGCATGACGATCGTGCACGACGACGAGGACATCGTCGTCGTGGACAAGCCCGTCGGCGTCGCCGCGCACCCCTCGCCGGGGTGGGACGGGCCGACCGTGCCCGGGGGCCTCGCCGCCGCCGGCTTCACGATCGCGACGTCCGGTGCCGCCGAACGTGCCGGGATCGTGCACCGCCTCGACGTCGGGACCTCGGGCCTGATGGTGGTCGCGAAGACCGAGCTGGCGTACACGCACCTGAAGCGGGCGTTCAAGGAGCGCACGGTCGAGAAGGTCTACCACGCGCTCGCGCAGGGCCACCCCGACCCCACGTCGGGCACGATCGATGCTCCGATCGGCCGGCACCCGTCGAGTGACTGGAAGTTCGCGGTCACGTCCGAGGGCAAGCCGAGCGTCACCCACTACGAGACGCTCGAGGCCTTCCGCTCGGCCACCCTGCTCGAGGTGCACCTGGAGACCGGGCGCACCCACCAGATCCGGGTGCACATGGCGGCGACACGCCACCCGCTCGTCGGGGACACGATGTACGGCGCCGACCCGGTGCTGGCGGCCGAGCTCGGGCTGACCCGCCAGTGGCTCGACGCCGTCCGACTGGGCTTCGACCACCCCCGCACGGGCGAGTGGGTGTCGTTCGAGGCGCAGTACCCGGACGACCTGCAGGCCGCGCTGGAGCAGATCCGGAGGGCGTCGCTCTGACGCGCCCGGCCGTTTGCGCCGAGTGGTCACGAACTGTCGGCGGGGAGGCCGGCAGGCGACGGATTCTGTACCCGCGGCGGCGCGCGTGCGGCGTGTCCCGACCGCTCGGCGGGCGCCCCGCGCGTGTCGCGACCCGAGGCCGGCGCGCCCGGCAGCTTGCGCCGAGGGGTCACGAACTGTCGGCGGGGGGCGGCCAGGCGACACTTTCCGCGCCCGCCGTGGCTCGCGTGCGGCATGTCCTGACCGCTCGGCGGCGCGCCCCGCGCGTGTCGCGTCCCGCTGCCGGTCTGGAGGCGCGGTGCGGGGTCGCCACGTGCCTCCAGGCCGCCGCACCCCGCCGTTTGCGCCGAAGGGTCAGGAACGGTCGGTTGGGAGGCCGCCAGGCGACGGGTTCTGTACCCGCGGCGGCCCCCGCGCAGCGTGTCCTGACCGCTGGGCGGCGCGCCCCGCGCGTGTCGCGACCCGCTGCCGGTCTGGAGGCGCAGTGCGGCCCCGCCACGCGCCTCCAGGCCGACGCGCCCGACGCGCCCGACGACGCGCCCGACCTCTCTCGCTGAGGGGTCACGAACTGTCGGTTGGGAGGCCGCCAGGCGACGCTTTCCGCACCCGCCGCGGCTGGCGTACGGCGTGTCCTGCCCGCTCGGCGCCGCGCCCCGCGCGCGTCGCGTCCGGCTGCGGGCCTGGAGGCACGGTGCGGCCCCGCCACGCGCGTCCAGCCCGCCCCGACGCGCGCGGGAATGTGGGCGGCCGCGGTTAGGCTGTTCCCACCCCGCAGCACACCGTACGAACCGGAGGTTCCGTGTCGGATTCCGACTCCTTCGTCCACCTGCACGTGCACAGCGAGTACTCGATGCTCGACGGTGCCGCCAGGCTCTCCGACCTCGTGGCGGAGACCGCCGCGCAGGGGATGCCCGCCGTGGCGGTGACCGACCACGGCAACATGTTCGGCGCCTTCGAGTTCTGGAAGGCCGCCAAGGCCGGTGGCGTCAAACCGATCATCGGGACCGAGGCGTACATCACGCCGCGCACGCACCGTTCGGACAAGACCCGAGTGCGCTGGGGTGACGGTGGTGGCGACGACGTGTCCGGCGCCGGTTCGTACACGCACATGACGATGTTCGCCGAGAACACGACGGGCATGCACAACCTGTTCCGGCTGTCCTCCAAGGCGTCGCTCGAGGGCTACTACTTCAAGCCCCGCATGGACATCGAGCTCCTGCAGGAGTACCACGAGGGCATCATCGCCACCACGGGCTGCCCCTCGGGGGAGATCCAGACGCGCCTGCGTCTCGGCCAGTACGACGAAGCAGTGCAGGCGGCCGCCGACTACCGCGACATCTTCGGCAAGGAGAACTACTTCGCCGAGGTCATGGACCACGGCCTCGAGATCGAACGCCGGATCATGAGCGACCTGATCCGCCTGGCGAAGGACCTCGACATCCCGCTGGTCGGCACGAACGACCTGCACTACACGCACGCCCACGACGCCAAGTCGCACGCGGCACTGCTCTGCGTGCAGTCCGGCTCGACCCTGAACGACCCGAACCGCTTCAAGTTCGACGCCGACGAGTTCTACCTGAAGACCCCGGCGCAGATGCGGCACGTCTTCCGCGACAACCTCGATGCCTGCGACAACACGCTGCTCATCGCGGAACGCTGCAACGTCGAGTTCGACACCTCGGCCAACTACATGCCGAAGTTCCCGGTGCCCGAGGGCGAGACCGAGCACTCCTGGTTCGAGAAAGAGGTCGCGAAGGGGCTGGACTACCGGTACCCGGACGGCATCTCGAAAGAGGTCCAGGACCGCGCCGACTACGAAGTCGGCATCATCAACCAGATGGGCTTCCCCGGCTACTTCCTGGTGGTCGCGGACTTCATCAACTGGTCCAAGAACAACGGCATCCGCGTCGGTCCGGGGCGTGGCTCCGGTGCTGGCTCGATGGTCGCGTACGCGATGCGCATCACCGACCTCGACCCCATCCGGCACGGCCTGATCTTCGAGCGGTTCCTCAACCCGGACCGCGTCTCGATGCCCGACTTCGACGTCGACTTCGACGACCGGCGCCGCGGTGAGGCGATCAAGTACGTCACCGAGAAGTACGGGTCGGAGCGCGTCGCGCAGATCGTCACGTACGGCACGATCAAGGCGAAGCAGGCGCTCAAGGACTCCTCGCGCGTCCTCGGTTTCCCGTTCGGCATGGGCGAGAAGCTCACGAAGGCGATGCCGCCGCCCGTGATGGGCAAGGACATCCCGCTCACCGGGATCTTCGACAAGGACCACCCGCGCTACAAGGAAGCCGTCGACGTCCGCACTGTGGTCGAGACCGACCCCGAGGCGAAGACCGTCTTCGACACCGCACTCGGGCTCGAGGGGCTGAAGCGCCAGTGGGGCGTGCACGCGGCCGGCGTCATCATGTCGAGCGACCCGCTGATCGACATCATCCCGATCATGAAGCGGGAGCAGGACGGCCAGATCGTCACGCAGTTCGACTACCCGGCAGCGGAGTCGCTCGGCCTGATCAAGATGGACTTCCTGGGGCTCCGCAACCTCACGATCATCAGTGACGCCCTCGACAACATCAAGACGAACCGTGGGACCGAGCTCGACCTCGAGAACATGGGTCTGGAAGACCCCGAGGCGTACGCGCTCCTGCAGCGCGGCGACACCCTCGGCGTGTTCCAGCTCGACGGTGGGCCGATGCGTGGCCTGCTGCGGCTGATGAAGCCCGACAACTTCGAGGACATCTCCGCGCTCATCGCCCTGTACCGCCCGGGGCCCATGGGTGCGAACTCGCACACGAACTACGCGCTCCGCAAGAACGGCGAGCAGCCGATCACGCCGATCCACCCGGAGCTCGAAGAGCCCCTCAAGGACATCATCGGCACGACCTACGGCCTGATCATCTACCAGGAGCAGGTCATGGCCATCGCGCAGAAGGTCGCGGGGTTCTCCCTCGGCCAGGCGGACATCCTCCGCCGCGCGATGGGCAAGAAGAAGAAGTCCGAGCTCGACAAGCAGTACGCGGGCTTCCAGCAGGGCATGAAGGACAACGGGTACTCCGACGCGGCGATCAAGACGCTGTGGGACATCCTGCTGCCCTTCTCCGACTACGCGTTCAACAAGGCGCACTCGGCGGCCTACGGTGTGGTGTCCTTCTGGACCGCCTACCTCAAGGCGCACTACCCGGCCGAGTACATGGCGGCGCTGCTGACGAGCGTCGGCGATGCCCGCGACAAGCTCGCCCTGTACCTGAACGAGTGCCGCCGGATGGGCATCAAGGTGATGCCGCCGGACGTCAACGAGTCGATCGGCTTCTTCGCCGCCGTCGGCGACGACATCCGGTTCGGCATGGGTGCGATCCGCAACGTCGGGTTCAACGTCGTCGACGACATCGTCAAGGCCCGGACCGAGAAGGGCGCCTTCGAGTCGTTCCACGACTTCCTGCGCAAGATCCCGATCTCGTCGGCGAACAAGCGCACGGTCGAGTCGCTCATCAAGGCCGGTGCCTTCGACGAGTTCGGCGACACCCGGCGTGCCCTGGTGGAGATCCACGAGGGCGCGGTCGAGGGTGCGGTCAAGGTCAAGCGCGACGAGGCCCACGGCAACGTCGGGTTCGACTTCGACTCGCTCTTCGCCGAGGCAGCGGAGGACGCCCCGAGCGCCGCGGTGTCGCAGGTGCCGGACCGTCCGGAGTGGTCCAAGCGCGACAAGCTCGCGTTCGAGCGGGACATGCTCGGGCTCTACGTGTCCGACCACCCGCTCGCCGGGCTCGAGATCGAGCTCGCGAAGCACCAGTCGATCACCATCGCCGACCTGCTGACGGCCGACGACTCGATCGAGGGCGAGACGGTCACCGTCGCCGGTCTGCTGACGAGCGTGCAGCACCGGGTGGCGAAGACGAGCGGCAACCCGTACGGCATCGTCGACATCGAGGACTTCGGCGGTCAGATCGGCGTGATGTTCCTGGGCAAGACGTACCAGGAGTTCGGCCCGTCCCTGGTGCCCGACTCGATCGTCGTCCTGCGCGGCCGCGTCAACGTCCGCGACGACGGCAAGGCCCTGCACGCGGTGAGCATGTTCCAGCCGAACGTCGGCGACGCGATGGGCTCCGGCCCGCTCACCCTGTCCCTGCCGGAGCGACAGGCCACGACGACCACGGTGACGGAACTCGCCGCCGTGCTCGGCCGCCACCAGGGTGACACCGAGGTCCGGCTGAAGCTGCTCAAGGACGACGTCGCGCGCACCTTCGAGCTGCCGTTCCCGGTGAACCTGACCCCCGACCTGTTCGGCGAGCTGAAGAGCCTGCTCGGACCCCGCTGCCTGGTGTAGGAGCGTCGACCATGGCCGGTCACCGGATCTTCGGGACGCCCGTCGCGGACGTCTACGGGCACTACCTGGCGAAGGTGGAGCGGAAGGGCCACACGAAGGCGGAGCTCGACACCGTCATCGAGTGGTTGACCGGCTTCGACGACCTGGCGCTCGCGCAGCACCTGGCCGACCGGACCACGTTCGAGGACTTCTTCGCCGGCGCGCACCTCAACCCGAACGCCCCGCTCATCACCGGGGTGATCTGCGGGGTGCGGATCGAGGAGCTCGACGACCCGCTCATGCGGCAGATCCGGTACCTCGACAAGCTCGTCGACGAGGTCGCCAAGGGCCGGCCGATGGTGAAGATCCTGCGGACCGCGTGACCGACGGGCAGCCGGCACCGCACGTCCTCCGGGCGTTCGGCGTGCACGACCGGGCGCTCGAGCGCCTCGGCGGCGGGCGTGGACTCACGTGGCGCGCCGGGGACGTCGTCCTCCGCCCGTCCGGTGACCGCCTGGAGGCCCGGTGGCGGTCTGCCACGCTGGCGGGCCTCGACCACACGGCCGGGTTCCGGACGTCGCGCCCGGTCGCCGCCACGTCCGGGGACTGGGTCGTGGACGCCCGCGCCGCTGCCGGCGACGCCGACAGCGACGGTTGGGAGGCCTGGCGGTGGGTCGACGGTCGAACCGACCCGACTCGTGTGGACGACGTGATCGCCGCGGGCGCAGCGTTCCACCGGGCGATCGCCCATCTGCCACGCCCGGACTTCCTCGACGACCGCGACGAGCCCTGGAGCCGGGCGGACCGCGCGGCCTGGGGCGGAGCAGCCCTTCCCGACGACCCGACGCTGGACCGCCTGGCCGCGACGTTCCGGCCGGTGACGTCCCCGTCGCAGCTCGTCCACGGTGACCTGCTCGGCAACGTGCTCTTCGCTCCGGGGGAGCCGCCCACGGTGTTCGACTGGGCACCGTACTGGCGCCCGGCGGGCCTCGGCGCCGCGATCGCCGCGGTCGACGCCGTGTGCTGGCACGGGGTCGCCGTCGGTCGGCTCGGCGTGCTCGGCACCGGCGTCCCCGAGTGGCCGCAGCTGCTCGTCCGTGCCCTGGCGTTCCGGATCGCCACGCTGCACCTGCTCGACGCGTGGGACGCCGAGCAGACGGTCCGCCACCGGCCCGTGGTCGACGCCGTCGTGCAGCACGCCGCCGGTACGCTGGAGGCCTCATGATGCAGCGAATCGACCTCCGCGGCGGCCTCCCCGCCCGTGCCGAACTCCTCCGACTCATGCCCCGCGCCGCGGGTGACGTGTCGCACGCGGTCGACGCCGCGCGCGAGTTGATCGAGGACGTCCGGCACCGTGGTGCCGCGGCCCTGCACGACCAGGCCGAGCGCTTCGACGGCGGGGCCCCCGCGGACGTCCGGGTCCCCGCTGCCGAGATCACCGCCGCCGTGGCCGGGCTCACCCCCGAGGTCCGAGCAGCCCTCGACGAGGCCATCCGCCGGGTCCGGGCCGCGAGTGCCGCGCAGATCCCCGCCCCGTCCGTGACGACCCTGGCCGACGGCGCCGAGGTCCACCAGCGCTGGCAGCCGATGCGCCGGGTGGGGCTCTACGTGCCCGGTGGCAAGGCCGTCTACCCGTCCAGCGTCGTGATGAACGTCGTCGCGGCCCAGGTCGCGGGCGTGTCCTCGATCGCCCTCGTGTCGCCGCCGCAGCGCGACCACGGCGGCGCGGTGCACCCGACGATCCTCGCGGCGGCGGGGCTGCTCGGCATCGACGAGGTCTACGCCATGGGCGGCGCGGGAGCCGTCGGCGCACTGGCGTACGGCGTCGCCGAGATCGACCTCGAGCCGGTCGACCTGGTCACCGGTCCGGGCAACAACTACGTCGCCGCGGCCAAGCGCCTGGTGCGCGGGGTGGTGGGCATCGACTCCGAGGCCGGAGCGACCGAGATCCTCGTGATCGCGGACGACACCGCCGACGCCGGGTTCGTGGCCGCCGACCTCATCAGCCAGGCCGAGCACGACGAGCAGGCCGGCAGTGTGCTGGTGACGACGTCCGCGGCGTTCGCCGACGCGGTCGAGGCCGCCATCCCGGAACGCACGGCGGTGCTCGGGACGGCTGCGCGCCTCCAGGCCGCCCTGGACGGACCGCAGTCCGCGATCGTCCTGGTGGACTCCCTGACCGACGCGGCGACCGTGAGCAACGCGTACGGGCCGGAGCACCTCGAGATCCAGACGGTCGACGACGACGCGGTGCTGGCCGACATCGACGCCGCCGGTGCGGTGTTCGTCGGACCGAGCACGCCGGTGAGCCTGGGGGACTACCTGGCGGGGTCGAACCACGTGCTGCCGACCGGCGGCCAGGCCCGGTTCGGGTCCGGACTGTCGGCGTCGACGTTCCTGCGACCTCAGCAGATCGTGCGGTACACGCCCGAGGCCCTGGCCGAGGTCGCGCCGCACATCGTCGCGCTGTCCACCGAGGAGCAGCTCCCCGCGCACGGGGCCGCCGTGACGGAGCGCACGAACCGATAGCCTGGGGAACGACATGTTCTGCCCCTTCTGCCGCCACCCGGACTCCCGCGTCGTCGACTCACGGACGAGCGACGACGGAACCTCCATCCGCCGCCGTCGTCAGTGCCCCAACTGCGGTCGACGGTTCTCGACCACCGAGACCGCATCGCTCAACGTCGTGAAGCGCAACGGTGTCACCGAGCCGTTCAGCCGCGACAAGATCGTCTCCGGCGTGCGCAAGGCGTGCCAGGGCCGCCCGGTCACCGACGGCGACCTGGCCGTGCTCGCGCAGCGCGTCGAGGAGACCGTCCGGTCCTCCGGATCCAGCCAGATCGACGCGAACGACATCGGCCTCGCGATCCTCGCGCCCCTGCGGGAGCTCGACGAGGTCGCCTACCTGCGGTTCGCGAGCGTCTACCAGGCGTTCGACTCGCTCGAGGACTTCGAGGACGCCATCGGCCAGCTCCGCCGCGACCACCACGGGGCATCCGACACGGCCGCCGGGTCGTCCGCACCGTCCGGCACGCGCGCGTGAGCGGCATCGCCGAACGGATCGTGCGCGGCGGCTACCGCGTCGTGTTCCGTTCCGTGTTCGCGAACATGGACCCGGAGCGCGCCCACCACCTGGCGTTCGCCGTCATCGCGGGGCTGCCCCGCGTGCCGTTCCTGAGCGGCGTCGTCGAGCGGTACTGCCGTCCCGCGGCGTCCGACGGCGTCACCACGATGGGCATCCACTTCCCGTCGCGCTTCGGCCTGGCCGCCGGGTTCGACAAGGACGCCCGCGGCATCGCCGGTCTCGGCCTGCTCGGCTTCGGCCACGTCGAGGTCGGCACCATCACCGCCAAGCCGCAGCCCGGCAACGAGCGCCCGCGCCTGTTCCGGCTGATCGGCGACCGCGCCCTGATCAACCGCATGGGCTTCAACAACCACGGCGCCGCTGCGGCCGCCCGACGCCTCGAGCGCGCCCGCCGCAACCCCGGCCGACCGGTCATCGGCGTGAACATCGGCAAGAGCCGGGTCGTCTCCGTCGAGGACGCCATCGACGACTACCTCGAGTCCACCCGTCGGCTCGCGACGTTCGCGGACTACCTGGCGGTCAACGTCAGCTCGCCGAACACGCCCGGCCTGCGCGGACTGCAGGAACTCGACCAGCTCCGACCGCTGCTGTCCGCGGTGCGTGACGCCGCCGGCCGGACGCCGGTGCTCGTCAAGATCGCACCGGACCTGACCGACGAGCAGATCGACGCGATCGCGGGCCTCGCGGTCGAGCTCGGACTGTCCGGGGTGATCGCCAACAACACGACGATCTCCCGTGAGGGCCTGACGGCCGATCCGTCCGACGTCGAGGCGATGGGTGCCGGGGGCCTCTCCGGTGCGCCGGTCGCCGCCCGCTCGCTCGAGGTCCTGCGTCGCGTCCGCGCCGCGGTGCCCGCCGACTTCTGCGTCATCGCCGTCGGTGGTGTGACCACCGAGCAGGACGTGCAGGACCGCATCGACGCCGGGGCCACGCTCGTGCAGGGCTACACGGCGTTCCTCTACGAGGGACCGACCTGGGCCGCGCGCATCAACCGGCTGCGCCGACGGCGGCTGCGTCGCGCCGCGCGGTAGACGCGACCACCTGACGGACCGGAGGCCCGTGGCGACACCGCCACGGGCCTCCAGTCCGTCGTGTGGGTGCGCTCACGGCCGCTTCGTGAGCAGGAATGGGGGAGCGGGAACGACGAAGCGCCGCCCGGCAGGCCGGGCGGCGCTTCGTCGTGTGCGTGTGGCTAGAGCGTGGGGTACTGCCCACGCCGGACCTGGGGCTTCGGCAGCCGCAGGAAGCGCAGCTGCCACGCCCGCGTGAGGATGTAGAGGAACGTGCCGCGCTGGAGATCGCCGAACTTGGCGGTGAGCTTGCGGCGGAGCGACAGCCACAGCACCACGCAGTCGATGATGAACAGCGCCACGAACGCCCACACCAGCAGGAGCGAGTAGGACGCGATCACGGTCTGCGCGGCCGCGAACCCGACGATCAGGAACAGCACGAGCACGGGCATCATGACCTCGCCGACGTTCCAGCGGGCGTCGATCCAGTCGCGGACGAAGCGTCGCTGCTCACCGCGGTCCTTCGCCGGCAGGTAGCGCTCCTCGCCGTTGGCCATGCCGACCCGGGCACGCTCGCGCTCCGAGTTGAGACGTGCGCGCGCAGCCTTCTTGTCGACCGGCGTGTTGCCGACGAGGGGGCGGCGGTTCGCTGCCTCTCGCTCGCGGCGGGACGGCGTGGGGCGGCCCTTGCCCTGCTCGAGGAGCTCGGCGTCGGTCGGGTTGACGGTCGTGTTGGTCTTGGGGGCTGCCTTCGCCACGGTGCGTTCCTAACGGCGGTGTGCGTGCGGGATCTCCTCTAGATTACCGGGCATGACCGACAGCGAACAGCACAGCCCCGCGACCGACCCCGCGCTCCTCGACGCCCTGCGCGAACACGTGCAGGGGGCACTGCCCACGACGATCGCCGACCTGTCCGCGCTGGTGCGCCTGCCGTCGGTGTCCTGGTCGGCCTTCGACCCGGCGAACGTGCGCGCGAGTGCCGAGGCCGTCGCGGACCTCGCCCGGTCCACCGGGGTGTTCGGTGCGGACGACGTCCGGATCGTGCGGTCGGCGGTGTCCGGCTCGACGGCCGACGTCGCCGAGGCCGACGCCGAGCTCGGCCAGCCCGCGGTGCTCGCGGTGCGCCCGGCGCGGAACGGCAAGCCGACGGTGATGCTCTACGCCCACCACGACGTGCAGCCGCAGGGCGACGAGGCCCTGTGGGAGACGCCACCGTTCGAGCCGACCCTGCGCGGTGACCGCCTGTACGGCCGCGGCGCCTCGGACGACAAGGCCGGCGTGATGACGCACATCGCGTCGCTCCGCGCGGTGCACGCCCAGTTCGGTGACGACCTCGACCTCGGGATCGTGCTGTTCGTCGAGGGCGAGGAGGAGTTCGGCTCCCGCTCGTTCCGCACGTTCCTGCGCGAGCAGAAGGAGCACCTCGCCGCCGACGTCATCGTCGTGGCGGACAGCGACAACTGGTCGACCGAGGTGCCGTCGATCACGGTCTCCCTGCGCGGCAACGTCACCTTCAAGCTCACCCTGACCACGCTCGAGCACGCCAGCCACAGCGGCATGTTCGGGGGAGCGGCCCCGGACGCGATGATCCCCATGGTGCGGCTGCTCGCCTCGCTGCACGACGCCGACGGTTCGGTCGCCGTCGACGGGCTGACCTCGTACGAGGCCGACGTGCCGGAGCGCACCGAGGACGAACTCGCCGCCGACGCCGCGCTCGTCCCCGGTGTGCGCCCGATCGGCACCGGCGCCGTGCTGTCGCGCATGTGGTTCCAGCCGTCGATCACGGTGACCGGCATGGACGTGCCGAGCGTCGCGAACGCCTCGAACACCCTGCTGCCCACGGTCTCGGCACGGGTCTCGGTCCGCGTCGCCCCCGGCCAGGACGCCAGGCAGGCGTCCGCGGCCGTCGAGCGGCACCTGCGCGAGCACGTCCCGTTCGGCGCACGGATGGAGATCACCGAGCCGGACAGCGGCGACGGGTTCCTCGTCGACACCGCTGGCTGGGCCGTCCAGGAGGCGCGCACGGCGATGCGCGAGGGGTGGGGCGCCGAGGCGGTCGAGCAGGGCATCGGCGGGTCGATCCCGTTCGTGTCCGACCTCGCCGCGGAGTTCCCGGACGCGCAGATCCTGGTCACCGGCGTCGAGGACCCGGACACCCGTGCGCACAGCCCGAACGAGTCGCAGCACCTCGGTGTCCTGCACCGTGCCATCGCGTCGGAGACGATCCTGCTCGCCAGGCTCGCGACGCGCAGCTGAGGGTGCTTACAATCGACGCCAGGCGCGGTGACCAGCACCGCCCGGAGGGAGACGCGCGATGAGCGACACCATCACCGAAGCACCGGCGACCGAAACGCAGTCGCACGGCGTCCTCCTGAGCGACGCCGCTGCCGGCAAGGTGGCGAGCCTGCTCGAGCAGGAGGGCCGCGACGACCTGCGCCTGCGCCTCGCCGTCCAGCCCGGTGGCTGCTCGGGCCTGATCTACCAGCTGTACTTCGACGAGCGTCTGCTCGACGGTGACGTCACCGCCGAGTTCGACGGGGTCGAGGTCGTCGTCGACAAGATGAGCGTCCCGTACCTCGACGGCGCGACGATCGACTTCGAGGACACGATCCAGAAGCAGGGCTTCACGATCGACAACCCGAACGCGCAGGGCAGCTGCGCCTGTGGTGACAGCTTCCACTGATCACCAGCGATCCGACACGCGAGCGGGGAGCGACCGGAACGGTCGCTCCCCGCTCGCGTTCGTGTGGCCGGACGTGGCGCGCCGGGGCGCGGCGTGACCGGGCGAAATGATGCCCGCCGACGTGCGGATCGAGGCCAGAACCGTGTCGTGTGTGCGCGAGCGGTACCGAGCTGCGAGTAAGCTAGGAGTGTTCCAATCAAGCTGGGAGCCAGCCATGCGCCGCCTTCGTGCGGCTCGCCGTCGGACTCGACGGGCTGACCTCCTGAAGCTCACGTCTTTTGCGAGAGGTAACAGTGCGTTCGAATCGCCGTATACGTTGGGCGGCCGTCCCGGTGGCCGTCGGTCTGGTCATCGCACTGGCTGGCTGCACGCAGCAGCAGATGAATGGATGGCTCCCCGGCACGGAGGAGACGAAGAACGTCACCAACCACACGAGCCGCATCGTCGGCCTGTGGACCACCAGCTGGGTCGTTCTCCTCGCCGTCGGTCTCATCGTGTGGGGCCTGATCATCTGGGCAGCGATCGTCTACCGCCGCCGGAAGGGCCAGACCGGCCTGCCCGTGCAGATGCGGTACAACATGCCGCTCGAGATCTTCTACACGATCGTGCCGCTGATCCTGGTGCTGGGCTTCTTCGCCTTCACCGCGAAGGACCAGGCCGCGATCGAGAAGCCCTTCGCCGACCCCGACGCCACCGTGCACGTGTACGGCAAGCGCTGGGCGTGGGACTTCAACTACATCAACAAGGACAACCCCGAAGAGAGCGTCTACTACCAGGGCATCCAGGCCCAGGAAGAAGAGAACGCCAACGGGGCGATCGACGAGTCGCAGCTGCCGACCCTCTACCTGCCGAAGGGCAAGAAGGTCGCGATCGAGCTCTCCTCGCGCGACGTCGACCACTCCTTCTGGGTCATCGACTTCCTCTACAAGAAGGACATGCTCCCGGGCAAGACCAACTGGGAGTACTTCATCCCGGAGAAGCTCGGCACGTACCAGGGCAAGTGCGCGGAGCTCTGCGGTGAGTACCACTCGCTGATGCTCTTCCAGGTGAAGGTCGTCACGCCGGCGCAGTACCAGGACTACCTCGACACCCTGAAGGACCAGGGCAAGGTCGGTCTGCTCGGTGACGAGTACAACACCAACACCAACGAACCGAACAACAAGGCGCCGGTCGAGGCGTCCAGCGAGAACAAGTAGGGGCTCGTCAGATGACAACGTCACTCGTCGGCCAACCGACCCAGACCTCGTCGCCGGACTTCCAGGCGTCGAAGGTGGGTCGGAAGGGCAACATCGTCGTTCGGTGGATCACCTCCACCGACCACAAGACCATCGGGTACATGTACCTGATCGCGTCGTTCATCTTCTTCCTGCTCGCAGGTGTGATGGCCCTCGTGATCCGTGCCCAGCTCTTCGAACCCGGCCTGCACGTGGTCGCGACGAAGGAGCAGTACAACCAGCTGTTCACGATGCACGGCACGATCATGCTGCTGATGTTCGCGACGCCGCTGTTCTCGGGCTTCGCGAACGCGATCATGCCGCTCCAGATCGGTGCGCCGGACGTCGCCTTCCCGCGACTCAACGGCTTCGCCTTCTGGCTCTACCTGTTCGGCTCGCTCATCGCGGTCGGCGGCTTCCTCACCCCGCAGGGCGCTGCCTCGTTCGGGTGGTTCGCCTACGCGCCACTGAGTGACACGACGTTCACACCAGGGCTCGGCGGCACACTCTGGGTCTTCGGGCTCGGGATGACCGGCTTCTCGACGATCCTCGGCGCGGTGAACTTCATCACCACGATCATCACGATGCGTGCCCCGGGTCTGACGATGTTCCGCATGTCGATCTTCACGTGGAACACCCTCGTGACGGCGCTCCTCGTCCTGATGGCCTTCCCGGTCCTCGCGACGGCGCTCTTCGGCCTCGGGCTCGACCGCGTGTTCGACGCACAGATCTTCAACCCGGCCAACGGCGGGGCCCTGCTCTGGCAGCACCTGTTCTGGTTCTTCGGGCACCCCGAGGTCTACATCATCGCGCTGCCGTTCTTCGGCATCGTCTCCGAGGTCTTCCCGGTGTTCAGCCGCAAGCCGATCTTCGGGTACAAGACCCTGGTCTACGCGACGATCTCCATCGCGGCCCTCTCGGTCACGGTGTGGGCGCACCACATGTACGTCACCGGTGGCGTCCTGCTCCCGTGGTTCTCGCTCATGACGATGCTCATCGCGGTCCCGACCGGCGTGAAGATCTTCAACTGGGTCGGCACCATGTGGCGCGGCTCGGTCACGTTCGAGACCCCGCTCCTCTGGGCCCTCGGCTTCCTCATCACGTTCACCTTCGGTGGTCTCACCGGCGTGATCCTGGCGTCGCCGCCGCTCGACTTCCACGTGTCCGACTCGTACTTCGTCGTGGCGCACTTCCACTACGTGGTCTTCGGAACCGTCGTCTTCGCGATGTTCTCCGGCTTCTACTTCTGGTGGCCGAAGTGGACCGGCAAGATGCTCAACGAGCGTCTCGGCAAGATCCACTTCTGGCTCCTGTTCATCGGGTTCCACACGACGTTCCTCATCCAGCACTGGCTGGGCGTCATCGGCATGCCGCGTCGGTACGCGACCTACCTGCCGAACGACGGCTTCACCTGGATGAACCAGCTGTCGACGATCGGCTCGATGATCCTCGCGATCTCGTTCCTGCCGTTCATCTTCAACGTCTACGTGACCGCCCGGAACGCACCGAAGGTCGCCGTGAACGACCCGTGGGGCTACGGCCGCTCGCTCGAGTGGGCGACCTCCTGCCCGCCGCCGCGCCACAACTTCACGTCGATCCCGCGTATCCGTTCGGAGTCCCCGGCCTTCGACCTGAACCACCCCGAGGCCGGTGTGCCGATCGGTGTGGGTCCCGCGAAGGACGCCCCCGATGCCCCGACCTACGACGCCGCGAAGGGCGAGGTGAAGTAACGCCATGCGCGCGAACACCAACCTGTTCTGGATCCTCTTCGGGTTCTTCATCCTGGCGGACGCCGCCTACACCACGTGGGCGATGATCTACTACGGCGAGCCCGAGTGGGTGGGCACCGTGGCGATCGGCCTGACCGGCCTGATGTCGGCGTTCATCGCCTTCTACCTCGGCAAGGTCATGTCGTCCCAGGGCGGGGTCCTGCCCGAGGACCGTCCCGACGCCAACATCGAGGACGGCGACGCCGAGCTCGGGCACTTCAGCCCGTGGTCGTGGTGGCCCATCCTGCTGGCCGCCGCGGTCGCCGTCTGCTTCCTCGGCGTGGCCGCCGGCCTGTGGATCGTCCCGATCGGGCTCGTCCTCGTGGCGATCACCCTGGTCGGCTGGGTCTACGAGTACTACCGCGGCAACTTCGGGCACTGACCCGGCGCTGCAGCGCACCTGACACTTCGGGCGGCACCAGAACGGTGCCGCCCGAAGTGCGTCCAGGAGACGAACTCCGGTCCCGATCCGGAACAAACGGGCCCGCCCGCGACTTGACTGGAGCGGACCTCCCACCACAGCGAAAGGAGTCACCTCAGGTGACCGACAAGCGCACCCTCATCATCTTCGGCGCAACGGGCGACCTCGCCTCCCGCCTGCTCCTGCCGGGCCTCGGCACGTTCCTGCAGAGCGGCCGTGCCGTCCCCGTGCAGCTGATCGGCACGGGCCGCAGCGAGCGCAGCCCCGAGAAGTGGAAGGACATCGTCAAGCAGTCCTTCGCGTCGCAGGACGTCAAGGGGCCGGAGGTCGACGCGACCATCGAGTCGACGCAGTTCATCCAGGGCGACCCCACCGACCCGAAGCACCTCGAGGCGCTCCTGGCCGCGGCCGACTCCGAGCCGATCCTGTACTTCGCCCTCCCGCCGCAGATCGCCTCCGACATCTGCGAGGCGCTCGAGCACGTCGAGCTCCCCGAGGGGACGACCCTGGCCTTCGAGAAGCCCTTCGGCACGGACGTCGCCAGCGCCCAGGCCCTCAACGAGACGGTGCTCAAGCTCGTCCCCGAGGACCGCGTGCACCGCACCGACCACTTCCTCGGCCGCACCACGGTGCTGAACATCATCGGTCTGCGCTTCGCGAACCGCCTGTTCGAGCCCATCTGGAACGCCGAGAACATCGAGAAGGTCGACATCTTCTACGACGAGACCCTCGGTCTCGAGAACCGCGCCCAGTACTACGACGAGGCCGGTGCGATGGTCGACATGATCCAGTCGCACCTGCTGCAGATCCTCGGCCTGGTCACGATGGACGCCCCGGCCGCGATCGACGCGGTCGAGTTCCGCTCGTCGCTCGCCCGGGTCCTGCGCTCCACCCGCCTCAAGGGCGACGACGCGAAGATCGCCTCGCGCCGCGCGGTCTACACCGCCGGCACCATCGACGGCAAGGAACTGCCGTCGTACCAGGAAGAGGACGGCGTCGACCCGTCGCGCCAGACGGAGACCCTCGCCGAGATCTCGGTCGAGGTGGACACCGCCCGCTGGGCAGGCGTCCCCTTCACGCTGCGCTCCGGCAAGGCCCTCGGCGCCAGCCGCAAGGAGGTGCTGATCACCTTCAAGCCGGTCACGCGCCTGCCCTCCGGTCTGAGCGGTCGCCCGAAGACCGACACGCTGCGCATCGTCCTGAACCCGGACGAGATCGAGCTGTCGGTGTCGGCCAACGGCGGTGGTAACCCGTTCGAGATGGGACAGGTCACCCTGTCGTCGTCGTTCAGCGACGGCGAGCTCACCCCGTACGGCGAGGTCCTGAACGGGATCTTCCACGACGACCCGCTGCTCTCCATCCGCGGTGACGTGGCCGAGCGCTGCTGGGAGATCGTGGAGCCGGTCGTCGCCGCCTGGAAGGCCGACGAGGTCCCGCTCGAGGAGTACCGCGCCGGTTCGCGCGGTCCGGCGGACTGGGAGTCGTCGTCCTGACGGATGCGCTGCCGACGTCCTGAACGGACGCCCTGACGGACGGGAGGCCCGGTGCCAGCTGGCACCGGGCCTCCCGTCCGTCGTGGGGTCACCATCAGGGCACCGCAAGACGCCGTCGTGTCGTCGAGACGCCGCCGGATCCTGCGGCGTCTCGGCGGCTTCGAGGTGTCGCGCGAAGACGACGGCGTCTCCCGGGGGCTGAGCCGGACGTCAGGCGGGGGAGCCGGCGCGCTCACCCTCGCCGGTCCACGACCGCGTGCCGCCGTCGTGGACGGGCAACCGCGTGCGGTGCCCGACGGTCGCGCCACGTGCGCGCTCGATGGCGTCCGCTGCCGACACGAGCGTCAGGTGCGACAGCACCTGCGGGGTGTTGCCGATGTGGTGCCCGGTGGCGACGTCGATCTCCTCGGAGAGCATGCCGACGTCGTTGGCGTACCCGACGAGCACGTCCATCAGATGCTCGGCGTCCTCGACCCGTCCCGAGGCGGCGTACTGCTCCACCAGCCAGAACGAGCACGCCAGGAACGGGTGCTCGGCACCGGACAGTCCGTCGAAGCCGGCCGTCGTGCGGTAGCGGAGCACGAGGCCCTCGTCCCCGACGCGCAGGTCCTCCTCGATGGCGCGGACGGTGCCCGTCATCCGGGGGTCGTCGGCGCGGCAGAACCCGACCTGCGGCAGGACGAGCAGACTCGCGTCGACCTCGTCGGTGTCGTAGTGCTGGCGGAACGAACCGCGATCGGCGTTCCAGCCGTGCTCCTCGATCTCGGCGCGGACGGTGTCGCGCAGGGTCCGCCAGCGGTCGACGGGGCCCTCGAGGCCGAACTCCTCGACCGCGGCGACCCCGCGGTCGAACGCAGCCCAGATCATCACCCGCGAGTGGGTGAAGCTGCGCCGCGGGCCGCGCATCTCCCAGATGCCGTTGTCCGGCTCCTGCCAGTGCTCCTCGACGTAGCCGAGCAGTGCCCGTTGCAGCGCCCAGGAGTCGGCGTTCTCCTCGACCCCGAGCTCGCGCGCGTCGTGCAGTGCCGCGAGCACCTCGCCGAAGACGTCGCCCTGGTACTGGGTCGAGGCGCCGTTGCCGACGCGCACGGGCGTCGACCCGAGGTACCCGGGCAGTTCGGGCAGCTCCCGTTCGGGCAGCTCGCGTTCGCCGGCGATGCCGTACATGATCTGAACGTCGGCGGGGTCGCCCGCGATCGCGCGCAGCAGCCAGCCGCGCCAGTGCGTGGCCTCGTCGCGGTAGCCGTGGGCGATGAGCGACGCGAGCGCGAGGGAGGCGTCGCGCAGCCACACGTAGCGGTAGTCCCAGTTGCGTTCGCCGCCGGGGTCCTCCGGCAGGCCCGTGGTCGCGGCGGCGACGACGCCACCGGTCTCGCCGTGGGTCATCGCGCGGAGGAACACCAGCGACCGTCGTGCGGCGTGGGCGTACCGACCGGTGGTCTGCGCCGGGGCGGTCCACGCCGTCCACCACGAGACGGTGTGGGCGAGGGCCGCGTCGACGTCGAGCGGCTCCGGCGGCTCGCGGTGCGACGGGTACCAGGTGAGCACCGTGTCGAGCACGTCGCCGTCGTGGATCGTCGTGACGGCGGTGTGCCGGTGGTCGTCGGCGCGGAACCGGGGTCCCCGGACGATCACCGAGCCGGGGCCCGCCGTCGCGAGCAGCGCCGGTTCGTCGTCGTCCCCGATCTGCCGGATCCAGGGCAGGGCGCGCGAGTAGTCGAAGCGGATCCGGAGCGTCTGCCGGAGCTCGACGGTGCCGCGGAGCCCGCGTACTCGGCGGACGATCGAGGGGCGGTGCGCGCCGACGGGCATGAACTCGGTGACCTCGACCACGCCGTCACGGGTGGTCCACACGGTCGAGAGCACCAGGGTGTCGCCGTGGTACCGCCACTCGGCGGTGGCGTCGTCGTCGACGGGTCGGAGTGTCCAGTGCCCGTGGTCCTCGGTGCCGAGCAGCGAGGCGAAGGTGGACGAGCTGTCGAAGCGCGGCAGGCACGCCCAGTCGATGGTCCCGTCGCGGCCGATCAGGGCAGCGGTGCCGGTGTCGCCGATCAGGGCGTGGTCCTCGATGCGGTTCGGCGGTGTGTTCGGCGCTGGTTCCGGCGCGGCTGCGTGCGGTGCGGCTGGGTGTGGTGCGGCTTCGGGCGGTGCGGCCGGCTCGGTGCTCATGGACCGATCGAACACCCGATGCCCGAGCGCCGCGGTCGGCGACGGGGGCTCCGGGCCGAGAACGTGATGAAGGGTCGCTCAGGCCGGGTCGGAACCGTCGGACTCGATGATGCCGACCCGAGCGAGCTCGCTCCACAGGCCGGCGCCGTCCGGTGCGTACACCCAGGGCGCCGACGAGTCACGGGAGCGTTCCTGCGCCCGCGAGCGACCACCGGCCAGGACCGCTTCGCTCGTGGACAGCTGCCGGATGGCGACGCCCGCGACGTTGTCCGGGTGTTCCCGCGAGAAGTCCCCGTAGAGGCTCTCGTCGTGCTGTCCGTCGTCGCCGACCAGGAGCCAGCGGATGTCCGGGAAGTCCTTGGCGAGCCGCCGCAGGTTCTCCTGCTTGTGCAGCTGGCCGCTTCGGAAGAACCGGTCGTGGGTGGGGCCCCAGTCGGTGAGCAGGAGCGTGCCGGACGGGTACATGTTGCGCGACAGGAAGCGCTGCAGCGTCGGGGCGACGTTCCAGGCCCCGGTCGACAGGTAGACCGTCGGGGAACCGGGGTGCTGCGCGAGGATCCGCTCGTACAGCACGGACATGCCCGGCACCGGGCGGCGGGCGTGCTCGGTCAGCACGAACGAGTTCCAGGCGGCGAGCATGGGGCGGGGGAGCGAGGTCACCATGACGGTGTCGTCGATGTCGGACAGCAGCCCGAAGCGGGTGTCCGGGTGCACGACGAACACGTCGGCCTCGACGTCGCGCCCGCCGCCTGCCGACAGCCGCACCGTGCGCCAGCCGGGCTCGAGGTCGATCGGGACGATGGTGTCGACGACGCCGCCACGGTCGGTCTTCACCACGTGGGAGACACCGCCGGCGGTGACGGTGACCTCGGCGTGGTCGACGGCCACGCTCGTGAAGCTCTTCCAGCCTCGGACGCCCGCGTAGGAGACGTCGGAGGCGAGACCGCGGCGGGTCAGCAGCACACGGCACAGGATGCGCACCCAACCGGGCGCGCCGTAGCCGGTGTACGGGACCACCGTCGGCACCAGTCCGCGACGGCGTGCACGGTGCTCGCGGAACTCCTGGACGGCGTCCTCGATGCGGGCCGCGCGGTGCAGGAGCGGCTCGGCCAACGACGGCTCGTGGGACGTCGGGTCGGGCATGGCGCCATCATCCCACGTACGGCTGACGAAACCGCGCGCTGGGCGGAACTGGTGAGTCGCAGCCATGTTCCAGGCGCGTTCTGCGAAAGTTGTCCCCGTCACACCAACCAACCGCGCTGGAGCGCAAGAGGAGAACACGTGCTCGTCACCGAGGTAACGAACGCTCTGCCGGGGGGATCATCACTGCTCAGGAACGAGCCGGTCCAAGCCCGCAGTTCGGCGCGCCTCGCCGGCCTCCTCGACGCCGCAGCCGCGGTGATCGACGAGATCGGGTTCGAACGGCTCACGACCGCCATGGTCGCCGAGCGCGCGGGGGCGTCGATCGGCACCGTCTACCGGTACTTCCCGGACCGCATCGCCGTGGTCGAGGCACTCGCGATCCGCTGCACCCAGCGGCTCGCCTCCCGCTTCGTCGAGGCCCTCGACGCCAGCGGTGCCGAGACCTGGCAGGACGCGAACGACGCGCTCATCGACATGACCGCCGAGATGTACCGCACCGAACCCGGCTTCCGGGCCATCCGCTTCGGTGACCCGGCGGACACCGGTACCGGTGACGCCGAGGACCGCATGGGCGCACTCGGAGCGACCGTGGGCCAGATCATGCGCGACCGCTTCGGCCTGCCGGACGACGAGCACATCACCCGCGCCTGGGTCGTCCTCGCCGAGTCCGGTCACGCGGTGCTGGCGCGGGCGCACCGCGACCGCGAGCACCCCGACACGGAGCTGATCGAGGAGTACCGCCGGATGAACCGTGCGCACCTGGAATCGGTGATCGCGCCGTCCTGACCACCCACTCAGCCGGCGCGACACGCCGGTGACCGATCCGATCCGCCCGCGCCTCCGAACACCGAGGCGCGGGCGTCGTCGTCCCCGCCGTTCCCGTCGTGCCCGTCGGCATCCCCACCGACCGGTGCACCGCCGCGGGGCCGTCACGGATCGTCACAGCGAACCGATGTCGGCACCCCCGGGTACTCTCATCCGGAGTCGGGCTACCTCCGAACAGAAGGGCACCCCATGATCGAGTTCCGCTCGGTACGCAAGACCTACCCGGACGGCACGACTGCGGTCGAGCACTTCGATCTGGTCATCCCGTCCCGGACCACCACCGTCTTCGTCGGATCCAGCGGCTGTGGCAAGACCACGCTGCTGCGCATGATCAACCGCATGGTCGACCCCACCTCCGGCACCGTCGAGATCGACGGCTCGGACGTCGCCGGGATCAACCCCGTCGAGCTCCGTCGCCACATCGGGTACGTCATGCAGAACTCCGGACTGCTGCCACACCGCAAGGTCGTCGACAACATCGCGACCGTCCCGCTGCTGACCGGCGTCTCCAAGGCCGACGCACGCAAGCGCGCCCTCGAGCTCATGGACACCGTCGGACTCGACCGTGCATTCGCCGACCGCTACCCGTCACAGCTCTCCGGTGGCCAGCAGCAGCGCGTCGGTGTGGCCCGCGGGCTGGCCGTCGACCCGAACATCCTGCTCATGGACGAGCCGTTCGGTGCTGTCGACCCCCTGGTGCGCAACGACCTGCAGGACGAGCTCATCCGCCTGCAGCGCGAACTCGGCAAGACCGTCGTGTTCGTGACGCACGACATCGACGAGGCGTTCAAGCTCGGCGACCAGGTCGTCATCCTCAAGAAGGGCGGCGAGATCGCCCAGCAGGGGACGCCGGCCGAGATCCTCGCCGCACCCGCCGACGACTTCGTCGCCACGTTCATCGGCGCCGGACGCGGGCGCCGCGCGCTCCGAGTCGAGCAGACCCCGACCGGTCCGATCGTCGTCGACGGTGAAGGCCGCGCGGCCGGCGTGCTGACGGGCCCCGTCGGGGTCGTCGACGCCGCCGAGGCCGTGCCGCAGTCCGACTCCCGAGCAGCAGAGGCCGGAGCGTCGCACGACGCACCGGGTGCTCCGGCGCAGGGTGGGGGCACCCGGTGAAGTGGGTGCTGGCGAACCTCGACACGATCTGGGACAACACCCTCTCCCACCTCGCGATCGCGATCCCGCCGATCATCGTCGCGTTCCTGCTGTCGATCCCGATCGGGTGGCTGGTGGTCCGGCTGCAGCGCCCCGGTGGGTCGCGCTTCGCGTCGGGAGTGGGCAGCAGCATCGTGACCCTCGCCGGTCTGCTCTACGCCATCCCGTCGCTCGCCCTGTTCGTCGCGCTGCCGAGCATCATCGGCACCGGCCTGCAGAGCCCGATCAACGTCGTCATCGGCCTGACGCTGTACGGCCTCGCACTGATGGTCCGGTCCACGGTCGACGGGCTGACCTCGGTCGACTCCGAGACCAAGTCCGCATCGACCGCGATGGGCTACTCACCGGCGCAGCGGTTCTTCCGTGTGGAGCTCCCGCTCGCCGGTCCGGTCCTGCTGGCCGGGCTCCGGGTGGTCTCGGTCTCCACGATCTCGCTGACCACGGTCGGCGCGGTCCTCGGCATCCCGAGTCTCGGCCTCCTGTTCACCGACGGCCTGGGGCGCGGGATCTACGAGGAGATCCTCTCCGGCATCGTGATGGTGCTCGTGCTCGCCTTCGCCCTCGACGGCCTCCTCGTGCTGCTCGGGCGCCTGGTCATGCCGTGGACCCGGACGAACTCGGTGTCACGCCGACAGGCCCGCCGGGTCCTGCAAGCAGCGGAGGTCTCCTCGTGATCATCGGACAGGCCTTCGCGTGGGTGTTCGACCCAGCGAACTACGGCGGCTACAACGGCATCCCCCAGCGCCTCTGGGAACACGTCTGGATCACCCTGCTCGCGGTGCTCATCGCCGCCGTCATCGCCGTGCCGGTCGGGTACGCGATCGGCCACACACGCCGTGCTCGTGGCTTCTCGATCGCGGTGTCCGGCGGGGTGCGGGCACTCCCGACGCTCGGCGTGCTCTCGCTGTTCGGGCTGCTGCTCGGCATCGGGCTGCAGGCTCCCTTGCTCGCCCTCGTCATCCTGGCGATCCCGTCGGTGCTCGCCGGTGCGTACTCCGGCATCGAGTCCGTCGACCCGGGGGTCGTCGACGCCGCGAAGGCCCAGGGCATGACCGGCTGGCAGATCCTGTGGAAGGTCGAGATCCCGCTCGGGCTCCCGCTCCTGATCGGTGGCATCCGTGCCGCGGTGCTGCAGGTCGTCGCGACGGCCACGCTCGCCGCGTACGTCGGGGCCGGTGGTCTCGGCGGGTACTTCTTCCTCGGCCTGAAGACCCAGGACTACGCCGAGATGCTCGGCGCCTCCATCCTCGTGATCGCCCTCGCGATCGCGTTCGAGATCGTGTTCGCCGTGCTGCAGCGGGCGGCGGTGCCGAAGGGCACCGCGGACCCGTCGGCCCGACAGCGTCAGGGGTCGCGTGAGCGAGCCCGCAATCCACTCCCGGAAGGAAATCCCTCGTGATCACAGCACCCAAGATCCGCGCCGGTGTCGCCGCCGCGATGGCGGTGGGCGTCGTCGCCGCCCTCGCCGGCTGCGCGTCGAGCGACCCGCTCGACAGCGGCTCCAGCGACTCGTCCGACTCGAAGACGATCGTCGTCGGCTCGCAGCAGTACTACTCGAACGAGATCATCGCCGAGCTCTACGCCCAGGTCCTCGAGAAGGACGGCTTCGACGTGAAGCGCAACTTCAACATCGGGCAGCGTGAGGTCTACATCCCGCAGCTCGAGAAGGGCGCCATCGACGTCATGCCCGAGTACAGCGGCAACCTGCTGCAGTACTTCGACAAGGGCTCGGACGCGAAGACCGCCGACCAGATCGACGACGGGCTCGACAAGGCCCTGCCGAAGGGTCTCCGGGTCCTCGACGAGGCCGACGCCACCGACCAGGACAGCTACACCGTCACGAAGAAGTTCTCCGAGGACAACGACGTCACGAGCCTGGCCGACCTGAAGAACGTCGACGAGAAGCTCACCGTGGGCGCCAACTCCGAGAACCAGACGCGGCCGTACGGCCCGAAGGGGCTCAAGTCGGTCTACGGCGTCGACGTCGACTTCAAGGCGATCGAGGACGGCGGCGGCGCCCTGACCGTCAAGGCGCTCAAGGACGACACCGTCCAGCTGGCCGACATCTACACGGCCGACCCGAGCATCAAGGCGAACGGCTTCGTCACGCTGAAGGACCCGGAGAACCTGATCCTGCCGCAGAACGTCGTGCCGGTCGTCTCGAAGAAGGTCAACGAGAAGGCTGCGGACGCGATCGACTCGGTCAACGAGAAGCTCACGACCGAGGCCCTGATCGAGCTCAACACCAAGAGCACGGCCGACAAGGAGAAGGCGTCCACCATCGCCGAGGACTGGCTCAAGGCCGAGGGTCTGCTGTAGCCACAGCTCCACGACAGAAAAGCGACAGGCGTCGGGTATCTACCCGGCGCCTGTCGTCGTTCGCGGACGGGGCAGCGCGAACATCCGTGCCGCACGGTTGTGCCGTGCAGAGGCTGTGCACGTTTGTGCACAGGGAGGTTCTACAAGTTGTCGAACAGGGGTGCGGCGCGATAGCGTTGGGGTGTCCCAAGGGCTGTGACACCTGATGTATCCGTTCCACAGGAAGCAACTGACGTGCACGAACAGCGCGCGGCCACCCGTCTCGGAATCGCCGCATGAACGACCTCCTCGATCCGCTCCTCCTGTCGCGGTGGCAGTTCGGTCTGACGACCATCTACCACTTCCTCTTCGTCCCGCTGACGATCGGCATGGCAGCCGTGGTGGCCGTGTTCCAGACCGCCTGGTACCGGACCGGCCGCGCGCACTACCTGCAGCTGACGCGGTTCTTCGGGCGGATCTTCCTGATCAACTTCGCGATGGGTGTCGTGACGGGCATCGTGCAGGAGTTCCAGTTCGGCATGAACTGGTCGAACTACTCGCGCTTCGTCGGTGACGTCTTCGGCGCACCGCTCGCGCTCGAGGGGATCCTGGCGTTCTTCTTCGAGGCGGCGTTCATCGGCATCTGGATCTTCGGCTGGGACCGCCTGCCCAAGGGGCTGCACCTGGCGAGCATCTGGTGCGTCAGCGCCGGCACGATCATGTCGGCGTACTTCATCATCGCCGCGAACGCCTTCATGCAGCACCCGGTCGGCTTCGCGATGAACGAGGCCAAGGGCCGTGCGGAACTCACCGACATCTGGGCGGTGCTCGGCAACAAGGTCGCCCTGGCCGCGTTCCCGCACACGCTCTTCGCCTGCTTCATGGTCGCCGCGGCGGTCATCATCTCGGTCGCGGCCTACCACCTGGCGCGCAACCAGAACCTCGAGACGATGATGCCGGCGCTCAAGTTCGGCATGTGGACCATGCTCGCGGCCGGCGCGCTGACCGTCCTGACCGGCGACCAGCTCGGACTGACGATGGTCGACACGCAGCCGATGAAGATGGCGGCGGCCGAGGCGCTGTACAACACCGCGACCGGCAAGGACGCCTCGTTCTCGATCTTCACGCTCGGCACCCCGGACGGCGTGCACGAGCTGTTCTCGATCCGGGTGCCGTACCTGTTGTCGTTCCTGTCGACGCACACGTTCAACGGCACGGTCGAGGGCATCAACGACCTGCAGGCGCAGTACACGCAGGTGTACGGCCCCGGCGACTACAAGCCGATCATCTGGGTCACCTACTGGTCGTTCCGCTGGATGATCGCCCTCGGCGTCGGCGCGGTCATGGTCTCGCTGGTCGGCCTGTGGCTGACCCGCAAGGGCCGGTTCCCGACGCAGCGCTGGGTGTGGCGCATCGCCACCTGGACGGTGCCGCTGCCGATGGCCGCGATGATCGTCGGTTGGGTCTTCACCGAGATGGGCCGCCAGCCGTGGCTCGTGTTCGGGCTGCTCCAGACGAAGGACGGTGTGTCGCCGAACGTGACCGGACTCGAGGTCCTCATCTCGCTGCTGGTCTTCACCCTGATCTACGGCTCGCTGGCCGTCGTCGAGTTCAAGCTCATCAAGAAGGTCGCGCAAGAGGGGCCCGCCGACCCGGACGAGGTCGACGAGGAGACCGGCGAGGTCAAGCACGAAGTGACGGTCTACTAGCAATGGACACTGCACGAGAAATGGACGCTGCCTGATGGATCTCCCCGTTCTCTGGTTCGCGATCGTCGGCGTCTTCTTCGTCGGCTACTTCGTCCTCGACGGATTCGACTTCGGTGTCGGCATGTCCCTGCCGTTCCTCGGCAAGGACGACACCGACCGTCGGGTCCTGATCAACACCATCGGCCCGGTCTGGGACCTCAACGAGACCTGGGTCATCGTCGCCGGGGCGTGCCTGTTCGCGGCGTTCCCGGAGTGGTACGCCACGATGTTCTCCGGCTTCTACCTGGCGCTGCTGCTCATCCTCGCTGCCCTCATCCTGCGAGGGGTGTCGTTCGAGTACCGGCACCAGAACAAGCACCTCGAGTGGAAGCGCCGCTTCGACCTGATGATCATCGTCGGCAGTGCCGTGCCGTCGTTCCTGTGGGGCGTCGCGTTCGGCAACGTGGTCCGTGGCATCCCGATGGACGCCGGGCACAACTACACCGGCACGATCTTCGACCTGCTCAACCCGTTCGCGCTGCTGACCGGTGCCGCGACGCTGCTGGTGTTCTTCACCCACGGGGTCGTCTTCGTCGCGCTGAAGACCGAGGGCGACATCCGCGTCCGCGCCAAGCGCCTGGCGACCCGGGCCGGCATCGTCACGATCGTCGTCGGCGCCGCGTTCCTGGTGTCGATGGCCTTCGTCCGGGCCACCCCGGCCTCGCTGGTGCTCTCCGTGGTCGCCGCCCTGGCCCTGGTGCTCGCCGTGCTCTGCAACGCCTGGGGCAAGGAGGGGCGCGCCTTCACGCTGATGGCGGTCACCATCGCCGCGATCGTGCTCGCGATGTTCACGGCGATCTTCCCCGACGTCATGCCGGCCTCGAACGACGTCGCGAACAGCCTGAACGTGTACAACGCCTCGTCCGGGTCGTACACGCTGACCGTGATGAGCTGGGTCGCGCTGATCTTCGTGCCCCTGGTCTTCGCGTACCAGGCCTGGACCTACTGGGTGTTCCGCAAGCGCGTCTCCCGCGCCCAGGTCACCGCGGCCGCGCACTAGGCGGACGACGATGAAGCCCCTCGACCCCCGACTCCTGCGGTTGTCCCGGACGGCGCGCGGCTTCATCGTCGCCGCCGCCGGCACCGGTGTCCTCCGCACGCTCGCGACCATCGCGATCGCGTGGGGGATCGCCGCGGCCGTCACCCTCGGGGTCGACGCCGTCGGCGACGGCACGGTCCCGGCGGCGTTCGGGCAGGCGCTCGCGCTGCTCGGCGGGGCGTTCGTCCTGCGTGCGCTGGCCGCGTGGGCGACCGACGACCTGGCGGCACGCGCTGCGGCGAAGGTGAAGAGCGAGATGCGCACGACGGTGCTCGCCCGCGCCGCCGAGCGCGGTCCGTCGTGGCTCGCCGGCCGGTCGAGCGCCGGCTTCGCCACCACGCTCGGTCCCGGGCTCGACGCACTCGACGCCTACTTCGGCCGGTACCTGCCGCAGCTCGCGCTCACCGCGATCGCGACCCCGATGCTCCTGGTCGCGATCGGCCTGGGCGACCTGACGAGCGGGCTGATCATCCTCTTCGCCCTGCCGGTGATCCCGGTCTTCATGATCCTGATCGGCCTGGCGACGCAGTCGCTGCAGCGGAAGCAGTCGGACGCCCTCGCGAAGCTCGGTGGCGCCTTCACCGAAGCCGTCGAGGGGCTCGCCACGCTCAAGGTCTTCGGCCGTGCGCGCCGCCAGGTCGGTCGCATCGGGGCGGTCACCGACGAGTACCGCCGCGGCACGATCGGCGTGCTCCGGCTGTCGTTCGTGAGCGGCTTCGCGCTCGAGCTCGCCGCGAGCCTGTCCGTCGCGCTGGTCGCCGTCTCGATCGGCATCCGCCTGGTCGACGGCTCGCTCGGCCTCGGGGCCGCGATGTTCGTGCTCGTCCTGGCCCCGGAGGCCTTCGCCCCCATCCGCCAGGTCGGCGCCGACTTCCACGCCGCCCAGGACGGCGTCGAGGCCTCGGCCGCGGTGCTCGACGTGCTGGCCGACGACGAGACCGCATCGTCGTCCGCGACCGGCAGCAGCGGGACCGACACGGACACCGCAGCACCCGCCACCGCCGTGGACGTCCGGGGGGTCGACGTCCGGGGGCTCACCGTCCGCCGACCCGACGTCGTGATCGGACCGTTCGACCTGCACGCCGAGCCCGGCACCGTCGTCGTGCTGGCCGGCCCGAGCGGTTCCGGCAAGTCGAGCATCATCGCCGCACTCCGCGGTGTCCTGCCGCACGACGGTGCCGTCACCGTGCCCGGCCCGGCCGGCGCGTCCGTCGCCGAGCGCACCACGTGGGCCGACCAGCGCCCGCGTCTCGTCCGCGGGACGATCGCCGAGAACGTCGCGCTCAGCGCGACCCCCGACGACGCCGACGTGCGCACCGCCCTGGGCGACGCGGGGCTGGGACTCGACCCGGGCCTCCCGGTCGGCGCCGGTGGCAGCGGACTGTCCGGCGGCCAGGCACAGCGCGTCGCCGTCGCCCGCGCGCTGTACCGCGCACGCCGCGCCGCCACGCCCCTCGTGCTGCTCGACGAGCCGACCTCGGCGCTGGACGCCGAGGCCGAGGAACGCGTCATCGCGGCAGCCCGAGGCCTGGCGGCCGACGGGGCCGTCGTCGTGATCGCCAGCCACCGACCCGCGGTCGTCGCCGCGGCGGACGTCCGCGTGGACGTCCGCGCCGGCGGGTCCGTGACGGTCCGCAGGGGGGTGCGCGCATGAGCCGGGAGGCCCGTGGCGGCTCCGTCCTGCGGCTCGCGATGCCGCACGGGTCGGGTTGGGCGAAGGCGGTCGCCGCCGGAGCGCTCAGCGCGCTCTGCGCCGTCGCGCTCCTCGCCGCGAGCGGCTACCTGATCACCCGTGCCGCCGAGCACCCGCCGATCCTGTACCTGACGCTCGTGATGGTCGGCGTGCGCGCCTTCGCGCTGGGGCGTGCGGTGCTGCGCTACGTCGACCGGCTCGCCGGGCACGACGCGTCCTTCCGGCAACTGGCCGTGGTGCGGACGGAGATGTACCGACGGCTGGCGTCGATCGCGCCAGCCGGACTCGGCCGGACCGGACGCGGCGACCTCATGACGCGTCTGGTGACCGACACCGACCGGCTGCAGGACCTGCCGATCCGCGTCGTCGGCCCGCTCGTCTCCGCCGGGGTCGTCGCCGTGCTTTCGGTCGTCGCCGTGGCGCTCGTGTCGGTGCCGGCGGCGCTCGTGCTCGTCCTCGCGCTGGCGGTCGCGGCCCTGGTCGGCACGATCGTCGCCCGGTCGATCGCCGAGCGCTCGGACCGCGAGACCGCCGCCGACCGCGGTCGCGTCGCGGACCTCGTGCTCGACACCGTCCGGACGCTCGACGTCTTCGCCGCGTACGGCACCCTCGACGAGCGGCTCGCGCACATCGCCCGGCTCGACGCCGGCGTCACCCGGGCCGTCCGCCGCCGTGGCACGGTCGAGTCGCTCGTCGGTGCACTCGTCGGCCTGGTCGGTGGCGGTGCGGTGATCGGGATCCTCGCCGTCGGTGCCCCCGCCGTGGTGTCCGGTGCGCTCGACGGTCCGCTCTGGGCACTGGCGGTCTTCGTGCCGCTCGCGCTCTTCGAGGTCGTCGGGACCGTCCCGCTCGCCGTCCTGACGCTCCGCCGGGTGCGTGCTGCGGCCGATCGGGTCGAGCAGGTCGTGCCCGCCGAGGTGCCCGTCGGCATCGTCCCCGAGCCCGACGAGGACGCCGACCCGGCGTCGCTCGTGGTCGAGGGGCCGGTCACACTCGCCGTCCACGACCTCACGGTCCGCTGGCCGGGGGCTGCCGAGCCCGCGGTCGACGGGGTCTCGTTCACGCTCACCCCCGGCGAGGTCGTCGTGCTCGAGGGGCCGAGCGGCGCCGGCAAGTCGACCCTGGTCGACGCGCTCGTCCGGTTCGTGGAGCACGAGGGCTCCTACACGCTCGACGGCGTCGAGGCGAAGGCGATGCACCCCGACGCAGTGCGGGCCCGGGTCGGCCTAATCGAACAGGACCCGTTCGTGTTCGACCAGTCGGTGCGGCAGAACCTGCTCTTCGCCCGTGAGACCGCGACCGACGACGAACTGCTCGCCGTGCTAGACCGGGTCGGCCTGGGGGAGTGGGTGGTCCGGCGGGGCGGGCTGGACGCCTCGGTCGGGGAACGCGGCGTGCTGGTGTCCGGCGGCCAGGCGCACCGGCTCGCGCTCGCCCGTGCACTGCTGCACGCGTTCCCGGTGCTGGTGCTCGACGAACCGACCGCCGACGTCGACCCGGACCTCGGTGACACCGTGCTGCGTGACCTCGTCACCACGGCCCGCGCAGCGGGCCGGACGGTCGTCATCGTCTCGCACGTCCCGGTGGCGCCGGACCTGGTCGACCGCACCCTGCGGATGCGGGACGGACGCCTGCTCGCCGGGTGAGCCGACAGGCGGACGCGGGACGGGCCTCCCGGCTTGTATCGTTGACGACCGTGACCACCGAGCAGCACGCCGAGGACCCGAACGCCTACGACTTCCGTCGTATCCAGGAGAAGTGGCAGCCCCGCTGGGAAGAGCTCGGGCTCTTCACCACCGACCTCGACGACACCCGTCCGCGCAAGTACATCCTCGAGATGTTCCCGTACCCGTCCGGCGACCTGCACATGGGGCACGCCGAGAACTGGGCCCTGGGGGACTTCGTCGCGCGCTACTGGCGCCAGCAGGGCTTCAACGTGCTGCACCCGATCGGCTGGGACTCGTTCGGGCTGCCCGCCGAGAACGCGGCGATCAAGCGCGGGGTGGATCCGAAGGACTGGACCTACGCGAACATCGAGCAGCAGAAGGCGTCCTTCAAGCGCTACGCGCCGTCGTTCGACTGGACCACCGAGATCCACACCTCGGACCCCGAGTACTACAAGTGGAACCAGTGGCTGTTCCTGAAGATGTACGAGAAGGGCCTGGCGTACCGCAAGGACAGCTGGGTCAACTGGGACCCGGTGGACCAGACCGTGCTCGCGAACGAGCAGGTCCTGCCCGACGGCACCTCGGACCGCTCCGGCGCCGTCGTCGTGAAGAAGAAGCTCACGCAGTGGTACTTCAAGATCACCGAGTACGCCGACCGGCTGCTCGACGACCTGAACCAGCTCGAGGGGCGGTGGCCGGCGAAGGTCATCGCGCAGCAGCGCAACTGGATCGGCCGCTCGGTCGGTGCCGACGTCGACTTCGTGATCGAGGGCCGCGACGAGCCCGTCACGGTCTTCACCACCCGTCCGGACACGATCCACGGGGCGACGTTCCTGGTCGTCGCGCCGGACTCCGACCTGGCTGCCTCGCTGGTCGCCGACCCGTCGGTGCCGTCCTCCGTCCGTGGCGACTTCGACGCCTACCTGACGGCAACGCAGAAGACGTCCGAGATCGACCGGCAGAACGCCGACCGCCCGAAGACCGGCGTGCCGCTCGGCCGGTCCGCGATCCACCCGCTCACGGGGGAACGCCTGCCGATCTGGGCCGCCGACTACGTGCTCGCCGACTACGGCCACGGCGCCGTGATGGCCGTGCCCGCGCACGACCAGCGCGACCTCGACTTCGCGCGGGCGTTCGACCTGCCCGTCAAGGTGGTCGTCGACACGAACGCCGCCGTCACCGGGGCGATCCCGGTCATCCCCGAGGGCGCGACGCTCGACGACTTCGACGTGCCGACCCTCGACCCGGTCGCCACCGGCGAAGCGCTGACCGGTCAGGGCCGGATGATCAACTCCGGGCCGCTCGACGGCATGTCGAAGCAGCACGCCATCACCGCTGCCATCGCGCTGCTCGAGGAACGCGGGACCGGCCGTGCCGCCAAGACCTACCGCCTTCGCGACTGGCTCATCTCGCGCCAGCGCTTCTGGGGCACCCCGATCCCGATCATCCACGGTGCCGACGGCACCGAGCACCCGGTGCCCGAGGATCAGCTGCCGATCGTGCTGCCGGACACCGAGGGCCTCGACCTCAAGCCCAAGGGCACGTCCCCGCTCGGTGGCGCGACCGACTGGGTGAACGTCCCGAACCCCGTCGACGGTACCCCGGCGCTCCGCGACACCGACACGATGGACACCTTCGTCGACTCGTCGTGGTACTTCCTGCGGTTCCTGTCGGCGAACGACGACACCCAGGCGTTCGACCCGGCAGCCGCACGCCGCTGGGCTCCCGTCGACCAGTACATCGGCGGCATCGAGCACGCGATCCTGCACCTGCTCTACGCCCGTTTCGTCACGAAGGTGCTGTTCGACCTCGGGTACCTCGACTTCACCGAGCCGTTCTCGGCACTGCTCAACCAGGGCATGGTGCTGTCCGGTGGCTCGAAGATGTCGAAGTCGAAGGGCGGCGTCTCGCTCGGTGACGAGCTCGACGCGAACGGCGTCGACGCCATCCGCCTGGTCATGGGCTTCGCCGGCCCGCCCGAGGACGACATCAACTGGGAGGACGTCTCGCCGTCCGCCTCGGCTCGGTTCCTGGCGCGGGCGTACCGCCTGGCGCTCGACGTCACGTCCGCACGCGACGTCGTCTGGGCCGACGGCGACCGGGCACTCCGCCAGGTCACGCACCGGTTCCTCGCCGACGCCCCCGGGATGATGGAGTCGTTCAAGTTCAACGTCGTGATCGCGCGACTGATGGACCTGGTCAACGTCACCCGCAAGGCGATCGACAGCGGTCCCGGCGCCGGTGACCCCGCCGTGCGCGAGGCCGTCGAGACCATCACGCTCGGCCTGAGCGTCTTCGCGCCGTACACCGGCGAGGAGATGTGGGAGAAGCTGGGCTACGAGGCCACCGTCGCCACGTACGGCTGGCGGAAGGCCGACCCGACGCTGCTCGTGCAGGAGACCCTGACGGCCGTCGTGCAGGTCAACGGCAAGGTGCGTGACTCGTTCGAGGTGTCGAAGTCGATCGAGGCGGACGAGCTCGAACAGCTCGCACGGTCGTCGGCGAACGTGCAGCGGTACATCGGTGACCGCGAGATCGTGAAGGTGATCGTCCGGGCGCCGAAGCTCGTGAACATCGCCATCAAGGGGTAGCGACCGTCGCTGGCGTCGTCCCTCACAGCAGGGGCGTTCGTGGCACCCCTCCACGGGTGTGACCTCCGGAGCCCGGCCGATCGGCCGGGCTCCGTAGCGTTCGGGGCATGTCGTCCCCGTCGTCTCCCGGACCCTGGTGGTCCCGTCTCGCGTTGTCACCGCGGGCAGCCGTGGTGCTGGCGGCGGTCGTGGTGGTGGTCGCCGTCGTGGTGGTCCTCGTCGGGGCGCTGGTGTCGGGTGGTGGCGAGGGTGCCGGGGGAACGGCTGGGGTCGTCGTGCGTGGGGCGCCGACGGCCGGTGCGGGGCAGGCTTCGGTCCGGCCGTCGCCGTCAGCCTCTGCTGGTGCTGGTGCTGGCGCCGGTTTCGGGGCTTCGTCTGCTCCGGGCGTCGGCGCGGCCACGGGTGCGGGGCGCGTCGTGGTGCACGTGCTCGGGGCGGTGCGGCGGAGCGGTGTGGTCGAGTTGCCGGCATCGAGCCGGGTCGGTGACGCGCTCGAACGTGCCGGTGGGGCCACCGACGACGCCGATCTCGACCGCCTGAACCTGGCCCGGGTGCTGACGGACGGCGAGCGGTTGTACGTGCCGCGTGTCGGGCAGCAGGATGTGCCCGAGGCGCTCGGACCGATGGCAGACGGTGCTGCCGCCGGGCCGACTGCCGCCGCCGGGGCCGGGGCCGGGAGTGGCGGTGGCACCGGGGGCGAGGAGTCCGCCGTCGTCGACCTGAACACCGCCGACCAGACCGCGCTCGAGACCCTGCCCGGGATCGGACCAGGGCTGGCCGGGCGGATCATCGCCTGGCGGGACGAGCACGGCCGGTTCACCGCGGTCGAGGACCTGCTCGACGTCAGCGGCATCGGCGACGTGCGGTTCGCAGAGCTCCGCGATCGTGTGCGGGTCTGAGGGCGACCGTGCAGCTCGCTCCGAGTGCGATCGACCTGCGGGTCGCGGTGCCGGTGGCCGTCGCCTGGATCACGACCGCCCTGCTCGTCGGCATGCCCGACGTGGCACCCGTGGTCGGTGGGGCCGCGGCGCTCCTGACCGGTGCCAGCGGCAGCGTGCTCCGGTGGCGTCGGGGCGCCGGGGTGGTGCCGGCCGTCGCCGGGCTGCTGCTCGTCGCGGGGGCCCTGACGACGCTGCTCGCGGTGTCGGTCACCGTGGGGGATTCCCGGCGGGCCCCGGAACCGCTCCGTGCGCTCGTCGCCGGCCCGGGGGCGGGCAACGTGGACGTCGAGGCCGTGCTGACCCGCGACCTCGTGCCGGGGGACCGCTCCGTCACCGCGACGCTGGTGCGGGCGGACGACCTCGACGGGCTCCGGGTGCCGGTCCGGCTCGTCCCCGATCAGCACGGCGACGCACCGGGCGCCGTGCTGGCAGCCGGTGCCCGGGTCACCGTGACCGCCACCCTGCAGCCGGACGAGCCCGGTTCCGCAACGGCCTTCGTGGCGTTCCTGCGCGGGACGCCGTCATCGGTGCCGCCCGACGGGCTCCTCGGTGCCACCGACACCGCGCGGCAGGCCTTCGTACGGGCCACGGCCGACCTGCCGCAGCCCGGAGCGGCGCTGCTGCGCGGGCTCGCGATCGGGGACCGCTCCGGCCTCGACCCGACGACCGAGGCGGCGATGGAGACCTCGGCGCTGACGCACCTGACGGCGGTGTCCGGGGCGAACTGCGCGGTGGTGTTCGGGCTCGTCGTGGTCCTCGGTCGAGCCTGTGGTCTGCCGAGAGGCCCCCGGGCCGCGGCGGCCGTCGGCGTACTCCTGGTGTTCGTCGTGCTCGTGCGCCCCGACCCGTCGATCGTCCGGGCGACGGTGATGGCGATCGTGGTGCTCGTCGTGCACCTGGCCGGTCGACCGGTGCGGGGTGTCCCGCTCATCGCCCTCGCCGCGGTCGGCATGCTCGTGGTCGACCCGTGGTTCGCGCGGTCGTTCGCGTTCGCCCTGTCCGTGCTCGCCACGAGCGGGATCGTGGTGCTCGGCCCGCCGCTCACCGAGCTCCTGGCACGTCGTGTGTGGCCGCCGGTCGCCGCCGCACTCGCGATCCCGGTCGCCGCGCAGGTGGCCTGCTGGCCGGTGACGATCCCGCTGTCGGCGGCGCTCCCGACCTACGCGGTGCCCGCGAACCTGCTGGCGGAGCCGTTCGCGCCGGTCGTCACGGTGATCGGGCTCGCCGCGTGTGGCCTCGCTCCGGTGTGGCCGGTCGGTGCGCAGGGACTCGCGGCCGTCGCGTGGGTCCCGGCCGCCGCAGTCGGGGGCATTGCGCACGGTGCGGCGGCCCTGCCCTACGCCTCGGCACCCTGGCCGGCCGGGGTGCTCGGTGTAGCCGCCGCGGTGCTGGTGTGCGGCTGCATCGCGGTCGCCGTGCTGGTCCGGGGGCGGCTCGGCTCCCGGTTGCTGCTCGCAGCAGGGGTGGTGGTCGTGGTCGGTGTCGCAGCCGTCACCGTCCCGGTGCTCGTCGTCCGGGGCTCGGTGCCGGACGACTGGTCGGTCGCTGCGTGTATGCCGTTCCGTATTGCCTCAACGTGTTGTAGTTTCCGTGTTGTGAACCCCTCTGAGGCCTCGGCTGAATCGGCGATCGGCTGGCTGGTGGTGTGGCCGGCGGCCGGCGGCGAGTCTTTGCCAGTGGACGACCCCGAAACGAGTGCGGTGACGGCTTTGGAATCTCGGCGCCGCTTACGGCCCGACCGGCCGTTCATGATAGCCCCGGACGGACGAGCAGATCCCCGTCTGTCGTTGTTTTTCAACTCCGCAAAGTTTCGCGGCCTGGCGTTGTCGGCGCAGCGTTCCTATCTTTACGATTACCGACTGTTGTTTGACTGGCTTTCGTTCAACGGCAAACACTGGAGTGAAGCAACGACAGATGACCTCGAGGACTATGCAGACGCGCGAGTCGACGATCCTGCAGGTGATCGTGTTAGTGAAGGCAAGTGGAATCGGGAGTTAGCCGCCTTCACGCAACTCTACGATTGGATGGTCCGCCGGAAACTTATCGCCAGCAGTCCTATTCTGAAAGAACATTGGCGCTCTCGAAATGGCCGATCTGGCGAGGCGCCTGAACTGAGGGCGACCAACGTTCCCAAGGCGGCTCTCAAGTGGTTGACTCCGCGGATGTGGGATCGTTGGAGAGAGGTAGGCCTGGAAGGCATCCTTGATAACGGCCTGGATGACCCTTCGTTCCGTGGCCGCAGCGCAGATCGCAACGCGGCCTACGCAGAGCTTCTCTTCGGAAGCGGTCTTCGCCGCACTGAGGCTGCGACTTTGCTTGTGTCCGAACTCCCGAATAACGATGCAGTGGGTGACTATGTATTGTCGCAGCTGTCGAACGGTGCGGCGAAAGGTAACAGTGGCCGTCCGTTCCTGACAGATGCCGTGACGCGCGCACGACTCAAGTCTTATCGCGAGATTTCGCGATCTGCTGCCGTGTCGCGAGCGCAGCGGAATGGGCTCTACGCGGAAGACGTCACACGAGTAGAGATCGAACATGTCTCGTCGGGGCCGAGTCATCGGCTGTCTCTTTGGGCGCCTGCAACGGGCAGGCGGTGGGAAGAGTCGCTCGACTTGATCGACGAAGCGACGCGGTACCGTCTATACGTCCGCGATAGCGCCGGGTCCCTTGAGCCTGCGATGCTGTTCTTGAGTGAGAGCGGCCTGCCCTTCCGTAGCCACTCGTGGGAGGGCGTCTTCCGCGATGGCAACGAGCGCGCAGCTCGTATTCTTGGTGAGAGCGCTCCATACGCGACGCCGCACATGGCACGTCACTCGTTTGCTCTTTACATGCTCGTCGCATTCCTCTATCTCGCCAGCGAGCAAGCTGACGTTACGGAGCATGAACGCGAAAACCTGCAGCGTCTCATCAAGAATCCCTGGCGAACGGTGAAGGACCTGCTCGGGCACAAGGAAGAAAGTACGACGCGAGACATCTATGCAGCCCCTTTGAAGCACGTCGAGTTACAGAGTCTTTTCAGCAATTCGGAGTCACGACTCGTGGCGCTGTTGTCTGCCATTGCCCGTTCGTCCCCGCTGGTGCAGGACTGGGAAAGTGACTCGCGGTAGGCCCGCCGCACAGCCGAGGGCGCCGCGGCGGAGAGAGCAGCCGACGAACAAACGTGATCTTGTTGTCATACATAAGGGCGTAGAACATCAAGGAAGCAAGCGGTACGACTTCGCGCTGTTAGCAGTGCCGAACGGGCTTCGAGTCGAGCTCGCGGCGCTCTTTGCCCACCTCTGTCGTCCGAAGGGCCCTTGGTCGAGCGTACGGACCTCAGAAGGGTATTGGGCATCTTTGTTGATCTTCTGTCGGTGGATGCAGGGGCGCCTGAGCAATGAGGCTACGCTCAAAGACGTTACCCCTGCTCAGTGGAAAGAGTGGTACCTGAGTCTGCCTGCGAATACAAGCCGCTTCGTACACAACGTAAGGGTTAGGCGGGTTCTTCTCACGTCGCGCGAGTTGACGATGGACACCCGTGAGGCAATGCGGCGGCAGGCGCACCTCCCGCCTCCGACTGAGACGGCGTATTCACTGAGCAAGATGGCTGCCATCGCACAGGACGCGCGCAGAGTATTCGGCCAGGCTGAACGACGTATACGCGAGAATCTATCCATCCTCGATGCTGACGACATTGACCCTCCGGGGGAGAAGGATCCGTTCTCGGTCAGGCAAATCCTCCTCGAAGTAGCGCGCACAGGAGACGTGCCACGCATCAAGCATGGGAATGTTTCGATGCACGTTCACTCGGCGCTGGGAGGGCACACCTTCAATCACCTTCGAGGTCGATTGTTCCTCTCAAAGCGCGAAGCCTGGGCCGCGCAGATCCTGCTCTGCGATTCTTTCGGTTGGAACTACACGACGATTGAGGAACTCGAAGTACCGAACACTGTGTCTGTCGATGGGACTTTCCTCTATCATCTGAAACTCGTCAAACGTCGACGCGGCGGGTCGCGCACCATCGAGACCCAAAGCGTCATCGACGACGGCCCGCAATCAACGGGCCGGCTCATCACACGGATCATGACTATCACCGCTCCAGGTAGAGCGCTGCTGTCGTCGTCGGACCCTCAGCGACTCATAGTCTGGCGGCCCGCCCGAGACGTTGGCGATAGGCGGATCCGTTTCGACGGCGCGGCGAACCCACCGTCCTGGGCTGAGGAATTTGGCTACCATCCCAATTTCCGCCGCATGCGAAAGACGTACAACGTTCTGCGAGGAGGTGGTCCAAACCAAAACACCGAGGAAACGCACAACAGCGTCTACGTTCTTCCGGAACCGGCATCACACGTCGCAGCCGAAGCGACGATCGCCGCGGGCATCTCGGACGTAGTTTCACGGTCACGAGATCTCCTCGCTCGGATTGCGCATGAGGACACCGAAGTTGACGACACCGCGGTGGGGTCGTGTCTTGACTACGACCACAGTCCGTTTTCGGAGGAGGGATTGCCTTGCCAGGCGAGTTTCCTGATGTGCTTCGGCTGCCCCAACGCTGTGATCATGCCGAGGCACCTCCCGCGAATAACCTTCTTACTGCGGGCTCTACTCTCGCTCGCGGGCGCGCTGCCCCCTGAGCTCTGGGAAAGTAAGTGGCGCTCGCACTTTGAGCGGATTCAAGTCATCAAGCTGCAGCATGTCACGGCGGCGAAGTGGGAAGACGCGTCGCGCCGGGTAACTGAGAGGGATCGGGAGATTGTGAATAGAGTGCTCATGGATTGGCTGACCTCTTGAGCCAGCTTCTCTCAACCGCGCAGTATGTTCCTCGGCCCAGTCCGAACGAGCCCGTCGTCTCGGCTGACCGGGTTTACTTGGGGGGCGAGGCGCCTCGGTTCGGTGACGCGGTGTGGGAGTTTCGGGTGTTGTCCGCAAACCCGTCAACACCGGGCCTTGGGATGGCTTGGCGGAACTTCCCACAAGAGTTCCGTGAACCAATGCGCCTTGCCGCGTGGGGACTTCTGAACATCGAGCTATCCGACCGTCTTCTTACGTTCGTCGGGGCGAACGCGAGGCCGCTGCTGAGCGCAACGGCTGCTTTCAGTACAGTCTCGTTATGGGGTCGGTTCTGCCGATGGTTGCGTAGTCGAGGCTGCCGGCAGTGGGCCGAAGTCAGTGAGGCTCATTACGAGGATTTTGCCCGTCACCTCGCGGAAGACCGTCTAATCGCCGAGGTCACGGCGCGGTCATACCTGACAGCATTAGCGCGATTGTGGACGCTCGGATTAGTGCTCCCGGAGCTTCGCACTGCCGGGATGCCGCCGTGGATCGAAGACGGGCCGGAAGATTACCTTCCGCTCAGCGCCGGCGGCGAGACAAGCCGTCCGATCAGCCCGGATGTGATGGCGTCACTGTTGGCGTGGAGCCTCGTCATGGTCGAGGAGTGCTCTGACACGATCATTGCCGCTCATGAGACCGATCTCCAGGTCAAGCGGTGGACCCGGACCAGTCGCAACGAACAGGTCACTCCGAAAGCGTGGCTTGAGGGCTGGCTGCAGGCAGTGCAGGCGGCGGAGCTTCCACTCCCAACACTGCCGGGAGCGTTCGGCCGTGAAGTCTCGGCTGCCGCGGTGTCCCGTGCCCTGCACATTGGATACGGGTCGGTAGATCGCCTGTTCAAAGCACACCCAACCGCGTCATACCTCGAGCACTCTCTGCACTCATGGGCAGCTCAGTGCTCAAATCTGGCTGACATGACGGTCGGAGCGTCGTCAGACGCCAGCTCAGCAGATGCGGGACTTGCGATGCTCAAGAGAGCAGTGGCAGCCGGCCTGCGGATGCCGATCCGTCACATGACAACGGGCCCAGAGGTGGATGTCGACTTCGTCGCCGCGGCCCTGTCCATCGCTCCCGCCGACGTGCGGGAGTGGTGCGACGGCGGGGGGCTCGCGGCAGGAGCGGAGGGGGATCCGCTTGTGGAGGTCCTGGGCCGGTGGACCGACATCGATGCGGGGCGGCGCGCGTCAGGGCGTCAGCGGCTGCGGGTCTGGTACGCCGCAGAACGCGCAGCCGGGCGGCCCCTCCCGACCAAGATGCACGCCGGCACCCTGGTGTTCGATCATTCAATGATCGCGTTCAAAGCCCAGGTCCCTGCGAACATCGTGCATCAATGGATATACGAGCCTACGGTCGAAACTGGCCCTGCTCGATCGTCGTTCAGCTTGCATCAGGTGAACGACGTTGCGGCCTCAGGGACGCGTCTACTCGGCCCGAATTTCCCGCTGCACGAAACCGAGTCGATGGTGCGGCGACTGGAGGCGGCCTGCTACATCGTGATTTGTTACCTCACAGGGATGCGGCCGGGAGAAGTGCTCGCTCTCGAGCAAGGCTGCCTCAGTCCTAGCACTACCTCAGGCGGCTGGGCACTCATCCGCTCACGGCACTTCAAGAACGTTCGCGACGAGAACGGCGTTCACGATTCCCGCGGCAGTATCCGGCAAGCGCCCTGGGTTGCGATTACACCCGTGAGCCGAGCTCTTGCGGTCCTCGAGCGACTTTGCGACAGCGGATCTCTCCTTTTCGCCACGCGCAACCCGCACGGTCAAGACCGGTCTGGACGATCGAGGGGGCCCACAACGATCACTGATTCGATCCTGGACATGATCGATTGGGTCAATGGACGCATACCGGGAGCCATCGACGACGACCCGCGCGGCCGAATCACCCCACGGCGCTTCCGGCGCACCCTCGCATGGCACATTGCGAATCAGCCAAACGGGGTTGTCGCCCTTGCTATCCAATACGGGCACGTCCACACAGCGATTTCTGAAGGATACGCATCGCAGCTCGCAGACGGAATTGAGGGGCTCATCGACCTTGAATCGGCACGCACCATCGCTCGTAATTTGATGAGCGTCTGGGAAAGACTGCGGGCGGGCGAGCGTGTCTCCGGCCCGGCCGCGGGAAGACTGATCACCGCGGCCAAAGCACAGAGCGATCGATATGGCGGTATCGTCGTAGATAAGCGACAGGCGAAGAAACTGCACGGCGATCCAACGCAGGCGGCCTACCAAAATGACGACGCTCTCGTGTGGTGTATGTTTCGCCGCGCCACCGCTCTGTGTCTCACGGCAGCGGAGCGTGACGCGACCGACGCGCGCCCGCACACCGGGAAGTGCCGAACGACGTGTAGCAACATTGCAATGAGTGACAGTCTGGCCGAAGCGCAGCAGGAAGAAATCGCACGACTGGAACTCGAAGCGAGCGTCAGCCCGTTGTACTTAGCGCAACGGTTGCAAAGCGAGGCTGACAAACTCCGACAAACTACACAATGTCACTTGAACACCCGCACCATAGCTGCTATGGAGGTTGACGATGAACGATGAACGTACCGAGATACGGTCCGCCATGGAGCGCCTCCTCAAGGGGAGGCCGATCCGCTCGAACGGTGCATTGACCGTTGTAGCGCTGGCCGAAGAGGCAGGGGTTAAGCGTCATATGCTCACGCACCGGCACACCGATCTGAAGGACGAGTTCTATCTGCGGGTTCGTGCTCAAGGTTCCGTGCCGGAATCGGAAGTGAAACTCCGCGCGCAGCTCCAGGAGGTGACCAGGCAGCGTGATTCGGCACGAGAGACTGTGAAGCGGCTGACGTCAGAGCTGAGCAGGCTCAGGCGCATTAACAACGTGCTGGAAGTAGACGCCTTCCTGAAGGAGCATGGTCAACAGACGGAACAGCTCAATCCGGTCCGACAGTTACCGGGCCGCCCGCGGAGCGCTCCTCGGTAGACCTTGACTGGTCGACGATGGGCTTACGTTCGAGCCCATCGACCCCAACGCCGCCGTGTGGACGATGGGGGCTGCTGGCAGCCGGTGAACACGGCGTGGTGGCAAGACGCGCTCCGAGCTCCGAACGAGTCGTCTCATGCGTGCATCCGACTTCCGAGCGGTCGCCGGCGGTACCCGTATCTCTGGGAGGCTGGGCCCGGCCTGGGCTGGTCTCGCATTCGCGTGCGCGTCGCTGTCAGATGCTGCTGCAAGGCTCCAGGCATGGATGACGTCGTAACTCCTCAGGTCGCTCAACTCGCAACGCAGCTCGCCGCCAGCGCGGCCCGCAACACGGCGACGGCAATTACTGACAAGATTGGGGCGCTCCGCGCGTCGAAAGACGCCGCCGCCCGTGCAGATGCGCTAGAGCAGATCGTCTCGGACCTCATCGCTGACAAGAACGAACTCACCCGAATCGCCCAGTCCTACCAGCACGAGCTCGTCGCGCAGCAGCTCACCCCCGGAGACATCCGTTACATCGCTGACACCGTGGTGCCGTTACTTGTGCAGCTCGCTGAAGCGACAGAGGATGAAGCCGCCGGCGCCGCGATGAAGCAGCAGATCGAAACCTTCGCTCCGCTGCTTTCGGTCGAGACAGTCAACGTGATGCAGCTGCTCGGCTTCAACTTCCGCCAAGGCATCGGAACGCCGCTCACCCGACGCGTTAGCGAGCTCATCGGAGGCGCGCTCGACGCGAAGGAGGAGCTGCAGCTCGAACAGCTTCGTCATCAGCGCGCGGCAATGGAACTCTCGGTCGACCCCGATGCGTACGCGCGGTTTCGAGAGATGTTCCCCGGCAGCTAGGCGGCGTCGCACTGCGCTGTGGCTTCGGCGCTAAGTTGTATCGATCGGTGGTCTCGAATGCCGGGCGGTGGGAACTCGGCGGTCGGAGGTGGCCGCCGGTAACAGTCATCCTTCGGACGGGCCCGCGAACCGAGACTGGATGACGTCTGCGCTTCAGCAACGATGTTGCGTAGGGCGGTATCGGCTCGGCGTGCCTCCCTCCGCGATCATGAGCCTCCATTACCTTCGATGCTGGCCAAGGTGGCCGAGGACAAAGGGGGAGAAGTGTTCACGCGCTTCAATCACATTGGTGACTACCGCATCTACCAACGCTGGTCGATGGGGTCGAGCGCGAGCCCGTTCGGTCGCGTGAACCTCGTCTTCGGTACAAACGGGTCCGGCAAATCGACGCTCGCATCACTGATGCAGGAGTGCGTTGACGAGACGCTCCTGCCGTCGGCAGACGTGCGGTTCGACTGGCAAGAAGAAGGCCTCGTCACCGAACAAGTCACCAGTCCCGGCCACGACGCCTGGCGACGTGTCCACGTCTTCAACCGTGACTACGTGCTTCGGAGCCTTCGGTTCGAAGGTGGTGACGGTCCTCGCCCGGACGCGCTCCTCACGATCGGTGAAGCGAATGTGCGTGCGCGAGAGGAGCTCGCGGAGAAACGTGCTCGTGCGACCGAAATCACGGCTCGGCGCGCAGAGCTCCGCGCGCAGTCGACGGCCGCGTCAAAGCGACGCGACGACCTCATGCGCTCCGCCGCGAAGACGGTTGTTGCGAATCTCGGCCAAGTCGGCGATCGCTTTCGCGCAACCAACGCCTACACCATCACGCAAGTCCGCAACACCCTCCGTCAGGACCGTTCTGTTCTCGAGGGCGCGTCGGCAGACCTGGCGGAGGATCTGGTCGTCGCCAAGGCTGCGCCGATGGTGTCCTCAACTCACGTGACACGACCAGATCTCGTCGACGAAGCGGACCTGGAACCGATCGATTCGGTGCTCTCGGAGAGCGCCACCGACCGAGCCATCGACGCACTCGCTGGAAACGGGGAACGGGCTGAGTGGGTGCAAGCGGGCCTGCAGCTGCACAAGGATCTCGACCGCTGCCTCTTCTGCGATGGATCCATCACAACGACACGCCGAGAAGAGCTCGACGCGCACTTCGGCGCGGCACTTCTGCATCTACAACGTCGCGTCGACATCCTCATCCGTCGCCTGGAGGACTCGTCGAGCAACGCCGAGCGGCACCTCACTGCACTGCCGCTCAGCCGTGACCTCTACACCGAAGTCGTCGTCGACTTCGACAACGCCAAAGAGGCGTACTCCAACGCACTCGCGGTCTACCAAGCCTCAATTCAGGCGCTCCTTGACGCCTTGCAGATGAAGCGATCAAACCCATTCGACACCCCTCGTCGTCCCGCAGACCTGCGTCTCGTTCCGCCCTCAACGGCCGACATCGATGCGATTCTGTCTCGCCACGACGCACGCAGCCAGACGCACGCGAAGAGCGTCGCGGATGCAGCGCGTCGTGTCGAGCTTCGGTACATCGCCGATATCGCCTCCGAAGTTGACCGATCAGAGGCGGAAGTGACGCGAGCAGATGATGAATGGACGGAGCTCGGCCGCGAGAAGGTCGAGACAGACAATCGGATTCTCGCGCTAGCGGACCTTGAAGCCGATCCCATCCCGCTCGCGGATGAGCTCAATAGGTCGTTGACGCGCCTGCTCGGCCGGGATGAGTTGTCGATCACGACAGGACCGGACCGGGTCACCTATCGACTCGAACGCAACGGATCCCCGGCAACCGCGCTCAGCGAGGGTGAACGTACCTGTATCGCGCTGATTCACTTCCTCGCGCGCCTACGAAGCAGTGCCGTTGTAGACACCCAGCCGATCGTGTTCATCGATGACCCGGTCTCGAGCCTCGACCACAACGTGATGTTCGGTGTGTCCTCACACCTGTGGGCTGAGCTTGTACCGCGCACCTCCATCGCCCAGGTGTTCGTCTTCACCCACAGCTTCGAGATGTTCCGTCAATGGGTGATTCAGCTGCAGACCGGGCGCAGGCACGTGCCGGGTTCCGCCACCGTTCACGAGCTGCACATCCGGAATGTCGAGGCCAACGGTTCCGTGCAGCGGACCCCGACGTTCGTGAAGTGGCCACACACTGACTCGTCCAAGGCTGCAACGCTCCGCTCGCAGTACCACTACCTCTTCAGCCAGGTCGGCCGCGCACTTGAAGCAGCGGTGAACGGTGGAACGCTGGCTGAGCAGCTGGACGCACTCGCGCTCGCACCGAACGCGGCACGACGGATGCTCGAGGCGTTTCTAGCGTTCAGATACCCTCAGCACGTCGGGAGCTTCGACGCCGCCCTCAGGGTGGCAATCGATGCCCTGGAATTGGGTCCCGCGCGCACTCGCGTCGTTCGGTACCTCCATGCCTACTCCCACAACGAAGAGCCGGACATCGGCCGTCCGCTGCAGCCGAGCGAAGCGGTCCCGGTGATTCAGGCGGTGTTCGAACTGATGAGGATTCTCGATGCGGACCATTACACGTCGATGTGCGCCGTTCTTGAGCTCGACGATGAACTGCTGACCGGAGACGCCCGAGCGCTGCCTGCTTGAGGAGCGGGAAGTGTCCGCTGTGTAGTGTCCTCCAGAACCCTCGCCTCGCCAGACTTGCGCGCTGTTAGCGGCTGCCGATGGCTTCTTCGTTCGTGGACGTGTCCAGCACGTGAAGGCGCCATCGAGTGGGTCTGCTTCGCCCGCGGCGATGACGCCGTCGGCCGTCACTTCAGCGGTGTCATCACTGCGGACGGTCCGTGGGTCGTGGCTTGCCGCCGCCGCTTTCTTGCACATGCTTGAAGGTGCTGTCCGTGTCGGGACGCTTGGGCGGTTGCTGCTGGGCGGGGGTGTCCTTCTCAGCCATGTGCTTCGTCCTTCGGGTGCTGCGGGTTGGTGGCGTACAGGGTTTGCATTGTCGCGTCGGTATCCGGCCGCGCTGCGGCACTTGGCATCGCAGCGGCCGGCGGGGTTGGTGTCTGGCTATCGGTCATCGTTTGCTCTCCTGGGGCGTGGGTGAAGCCGTCGATGATGGTGACGGCGAAAAGGATCGCGACGCTGACGATGAGGAGTCGGAACGCGCTGCGAAGATGCGGGGTGGAGTGTCTGTGGCGGTCGTCTCGGGCGAGTATCTCCTTGCGCTTGGACTCGAGCAGGTAATCCTCGAGCTGCTCTTGCGTCTGGTCACTGTCAACCCACGCAAGAGTCAGCGCGGACGCGTCAACGACTTTGATGCTGCGAGGCCAGAGTACGACGACAGCCTCCGCTGCCGCAGCGAGAGCCGCGATGAGGGGCAACAACGCGAGCACCCATAGCGAAGAATCTGCAAGCCGAGCCGAGGCGACACTAGCGACGAGCCCAACAACGACGAGGACGAACGAGGCTTTTGAATCCTGTGTCTTCCCCCGATCGACGGCGGTCTGCCGCTGGACGTCCAACTCGGCTGACAGAGCCCGTATGCGTTGCAGACGAGCCGTCGGATCCGGAGCGTGTCGGCGAGTCATCCAACAAGCCTCCCACAGCATCAGCAATGCGCAATGGAGTCGGTGGTAGACGCCGAGTTCGGGGCGCGTCGCGGCCCGACGGAACCATCGTCACCGAAACCTGGCTTGTCGATGCAGAGCGACTACTTTGGCCGCATGACCTCCTCTGGCACGTTGAACGGGTTTGTTGATGCTGTAGCAGCGCAGATGGCGGCCGACTTCGCCGCGTCCGCCGGGATACAGCACCGCGGTTCGAAAGGCACGGTCCGTGAAACGGGTGTGAAGGACTTCCTCAAAAAGTACCTTCCGGGCACCGTCCGAGTCCTCGGTAGCAGCGAAGTGGTCGCCACGAACGGACGAAACGGTGCGCAGTCAGACATCCTCATCGTCGACCCATCCACGCCGCCTATCTGGGCTGCGGAGGACTTCCAGGTGGTACCGGTCGAATGCGTCGACGCCGTGATCGAGGTGAAGTCGAGTCTGACCAGTGACGAATTGAGGAAGGCGTGGGCCAACATCCGAAGCGTGAAGGCGCTGCCGAAGGTCGCCTACCGAGAACAGGTTGGCTTGCAGTTCTCCTTTGATGTCTACGGACGCTCCTGGCCGCACTGGCCAACGCTTGGGTTCGTCTTCGCGTTCAGCAGCCCCAACACGATCGAAAAGATTGGAGAGGTCTTTGCAGAGCTCGCCCGCAACGAGCCCGACCCGGCTCTCCGAGTCGATGGCATCTTCATCCTCGACCGAGGGAGCGTCGTCTGGTACGACGCCGTGAAGGGCACTTACAAACCGACCGGTCTGATCGGCGACCTCGCAGCTACCGTCACATCCAGCCCAGGTCAAGTGCTCCTGACAGCGCTATCCGCCCTGCACGGAACGCTCACGCAAGTCGAACATCGCACATTCGACCTCATGCAATACATAGCACCCGGCATCGGAGACCAATCGAAGCTATTCACCACGGTCCCAATGAACGCAGGTGAGACTACCATCATCAGCCGCTGACGATAAGCGGGATAGATGCGGACCGTCCTGGAGCTAGATGTGGGCTTCGCCTTCGGGCGGTAGTGTTTTCGAAGCTACGGCGGTTCGCGAGTGCAGCTCTACTCGTCCGTCGACGCCCTCGCCTCGGACAGCTCGATCGTGGTCGTTGGAACTGTGACCGAGCAGCACACCCTCGTGACGTCGAGAACGAGGGTGACTTCACCCTCCCGACGCTTACGGTCGTCGAGGCGCCGAAGTCCGACGCCTCACACGCAACGGGCACATCGGTCGTTGTCCGCCAGATCAGGTCCAGCGCAACGCCGGGGCCTGCGGACCTGCTCACCCCCGGGAAGACGTACCTGCTGTACCTGACGCCGTCTGGGCTGTCCGAGGATCTCGCGTCGCACTTCTACGTCACCGGCGGCGCCGCGGGCCTCTACGAGGCCGTCGGCGTACCGAAGACGAACCAGCGCAGCGCAACCTCCGCGGTCACTAACAGCACGAAGTTTGCGCACACCAAGGCCAACTAAAGCGACACCCTGCCCAGCACCATCGTGCTCACTGATGCCGTCGACTAACGCCGCACGGCATCCCGCACCCCCTGAACGCGATTGTAAGCCGGTCGGTACTTCGCTACGCGTTCGGTGAAGCACCGGCTGGCGGGCAGAGGATCAGAGCGTGACCCAATCGTGCTCATCTCCGCTCCACAGGTTGAGTGCTTGGACGCATTCGAAGGCTGTGCTGATCTTGTCGACGAGCCCCGAAGGATCGGCGGCGAGCTGTCGGCCGCTGGAGTAACAGGTGACCGCGACCTGCGCTGCAATCGGCGAGGACCAGCGTGCGCTGCCGTGCATCTGCGTTCGGTGGAGGTCTGTACTCGGCGGTACGATTCGACCATGACGGTGACGACTCCTCGGTTTGCGGACCTTTACTTCGGGAAGAGCGATTCGAAGAACGAGCTGTCAGGTGGTCGCGACGACTTCGTCCGGAGCTTCGTGGACCTCAACCGGATCACCGACGCCGTCGTGTCCGGCGAGAAGACCCTGGTTCTCGGGCCAAAAGGAACCGGGAAGTCTGCCCTCGCGTGGTACCTCCACGAGTCCCAACACGGCAACGACTACCTCTGCGTCGTCCGCGACGCCTCCGAGCTGCCACTCGCAGACATCCCCCGCTTGGACACCGGCCAACCCGCCGGCACCGACCGGACGGTCTCGGCATGGAAGTTCATCCTGCTCTGCAACTACCTGGCCCTCCTCCTCGAAGACCAGTCCTGCGACCTCCCGAACCGTGCGGAAGTCACGCGCGTCACTCGCTTACTGCGCCAGTACGGACTTCTCGGCGACACCTCCGGCCGGGCAATCCTGAACGTATCGAACACCACCATCGAGATCCCGATCCCAAAGCTCGGCACTGTCTACCGGCGCGAGTCGAGAACGAAGCTGAACATCTTCTCGCTGCTGCCCTACCTCGAAGAGTGGGCAGCAAACGCCCGCTCCGGGAATCGGCACCTACTCATGCTCGACGGCCTCGACTCCATTTTCCTGAACGACGAGAAGTACGACGAGAGCCTCGCGTCGCTAGTACAAGCTGCTTACTCGATCAACCAGCGCCTCTCTAACACCGGCGCCACCGGCACTATCGTTCTACTTCTCCGCAACGACGTCTTCAACAGAGTGTCTCTAACGCTGCCCGACTCCCAAAAGATGCGCGACGACTTCTCAGTCGAGCTCGACTGGCGTGTCCTCTCCGGAGCAGCAGGCGCCAACGCTCCACTCATCCGCCTCGTCAACGGCAAAGCCGCCAAAGCTCTCGAAGTCGATCGGGTTGACGTCCTCGACTACTTTCCGAAGAACATCGAGCTCCACGGCAAGAACCACCGCACGATCAACCGCCTGCAGTACCTCCTGAACTTCACCCGCCACACACCCCGCGATCTCCTCCGACTGCTGGACGCCATCCGCGAGGTCGAAGCGTCGCAGATCTTCCCAGCCAGCCAACAGCAGCTACGCCAAGACGTCATCCGAGAAGGGGTACTGCAGTACGCGACCCGCTACTTCCCAGGTGCGATCCGCAACGAGTTCGCCGGCTACGAATTCGGGCCCGACGAAGCCAGTAAGGCCCTCGACACCCTGCAGACGCTCCAGCGGCAGCGGTTCGACCGCGCCGCCTTCACGCTCCAACTTGCGACACTGGGCGTCACCGAAGCGACCGTCGTCAATCGACTCCTCAAGCTGCTGTTTTTCGCCGGGGCGATCGGCAACGAAGTGCAGATCCGCGGTGGCAGCTACATGCAGTTCTACCACCGCCGAGACGATGCCCAGCTCTACCTCCACGGGAGCTTCATCCTCCACAACGCCCTCTGCCACGCGTGGAACATTCCCTTTTCAGCCTGACGGCACTATAGCTTGTCGACCCGTCGATCGGCTACCGGACGAGGCAGCGGGCCGCCGATGGGAGGGCGAGTACACTCCCGTAGCCGCTTAAGTTGGAGATATGACCTTCACTGGCCTTCACCGCGCGGCGGGAGCTGCTGCCGGGCCGCTCACCGATTCGCTACTTGACGACGCCGTCGCCGCAGGCGCACGAGAATCAGTTGATCTTGATTGGAAGTCCGAACTTCCGCCGATCAAGAACCTCTCGCAAAGCGACTTCCCGAAGGATGTTGCAGCGATGGCAAACGCTGGCGGGGGTGTGATCGTCTACGGCGTCCGTGAAACAGACAAGGCTGCGACCGGGCGGGCACACGTTGCTGAGTTTCACGAACGGTACGAGAGCGCGCTCGTGAGTGCTGCCGTCACGGCGATCTCGCCGCCGTTACTCGGACTGCGTGTTCACAGCCTCGGGCAAGAGCCGCGCGCGGTTGTTGTGGAAGTTCCGGCGAGCGTCGATGGACCGCACTTGATCTACCGCAACGACTTTTTCGGGGCTCCGCTCCGGAACGACTCCGACACCGTGTGGATGAGAGAGCGCGAAGTCGCGCGGATGTACCGCGCTCGCTTCGATGAGCAACGTCGCGCTATCCAGGCGCTCGACGACCTCTTCGCTTACGAGGCAGACGGTCGCGACGCCGAGAGTCGCGCATGGCTGGTGGCGGTGGGGCTGCCTCGCCGGGTGGACTCATTGCAACGCGTCTCACGCGATGACACAGTTCGGCTTCTCGGGGGCGCAGAGAGCCTGTCGAACGGATGGACGAGGCGGGGAATGCACCCTTTGGCTTCGACCGATCGCTACAACGTGCGGCCCGGCCTGCGGCGATGGATTGCGCCGAACAATGCGACAGCCAACGCTGCCTGGCGTGAGGCGTGGGTGAGCGTGCACCACAACGGTGCCGTGTCGGTCGCCGCAGCAGTCGGAGGGCACCGAAACGTTATGGGCGAGCACTCTCAACCCTGGGTGGTTGAGTCTGTCGCCGTAGAGAACGCCGTGTCGGACTTTGTGGCGTTGATACGAGCGGTCGGACTTCATTTGGGCGGAGATGAGTATGACGTTCGCATCGGGATAGAATCCCGCGGGCTGCAACCCCTCCGATTGGCGACCATAGATTCGACTGGCTACCAGTTCATGGGTACGTCCACCGCACTCCACCGATACGCGCCTGTCGACGCAACGATCCAGGTCGGCATCGACGATCGCTCGTACCGGCAGCAGCTCGTCGACCTCGCGACTGACTGCATCAATCAGGGCGGCATCACGTACCTGCAGTCCATATCGGAGCCGGGCTGAGCTTGTTTGTGATGTGAGGGTGTTTCCGTACCTTCGGGGCTCGGATCTTCGCTAGCAGACCCGCTACCGCACGCCGTGCAGGCGACTTCGGGAGCCTGTGATCGCTCACGCTAATCTAGGAGCACGGAGTCCGGACGTCGTGTGCGTGCTGTAGGCATGGTAAGGACATCGCATCTATCCCGGCGAAAGGACCGTCATGACGTGGCCTCCCCTGACCGAAGCCGACATCGTCACTGCCCTCGCGGAAGGAAACATCACCGAGTCATCTCGACTCGACTTCAAAGCTCAAGTCGGCGACAGCAGCGGCGCACGCAAGGAAACGGCGAAGGACCTCGCTTCGTTCGCGATCGACGGCGGCACGCTACTGATCGGTGTGCGTGAGGACAAGCAAGCACGCACCTTCCATCCCGAACCTGTCGACCTGCACGACGTCGTCGAACGTATTGAGGACATCGCTCGGAACCGCGCCGACCCGCCACTCGTCGTTCGACCGCGAGAGATTCCCTCCGACAAAGAAGGCTTCGGCTACGTGTGGGTAGACGTACCGGCAAGCCCCGACGCACCTCATATGGTCGACAGCCGGTACTACGGGCGCGGAGAACGAACCAACCGGACACTCTCCGACGCAGACGTCCTTCGACTGCATGGCCAGCGCCGGAACGCCGACGATCAGCTTCGCTCCGCGCTGACAGACCTGCAACGCAAAGACCCGTTCCCGAACGCACGGCCCGACGCAGATGCCGCGGCAGCGCCGCAGGCTCGGCTCGGCCACCTGTATCTCGTCGCGAAGCCACGCCGCGCCACTCCAGGCCTAGCGGAATCGTTGGTGTGGGATCAGCCGTCGGACGCGCTGAACCTCGTGGCGAACGCTGGATCAAGCGTTCCGGAGAAGCTTGCGGGTTGGCTCAACCTCGTCGGGGGTATTTCGAAGGTTCCGCGATCGAGTGCGATATCGGTGACCAACCTCAACCTGGAGGCCGCGAAGCTCGTTGACGCGGAATCGTACGGCTGTGAGGTCCGCATCGGGACCGATGCCTCCGTCGGGTACACCATCACTGGTGCGACTGAGGCGAGCGCCGACGATCCGCCATCACAACGAGTCCTCGACGGCGGGGTCCTGACCAGCGTGTGGCACTTCCTCGGAATCGCGGCAGGCGTGGCCGAAGCGACTGGCTACGACGGCACGTGGGACATCGGCATCCGTATCACGAACCTCGAAGGCGCCCGCTCCATGATGGCCGACCGCCCCCACGGTTTCCGACACGACTACGTCGCGTTCGACGAACCCCAGTACGAGCGCTTCAGCAGCGCCACGCCGCTCGACCTGCAAGCAGCCAACGGCACCGTGAAGAAGCTTACGCAGCCCCTGCTACGTGCCCTCGCGAGCTGGCAGCAGTGGCAACAAGAGCTCCCTGAGCTCAAAGATCAGAACTGACTCGTCCAACCCACCAGCGACCGGAGGCCGACGACTGAGCTCCTGCTAGTGCGTTCACGGCGCCGGATGCTCGACAGGATGCGAGAAGCGCCCCGTCGATTTCGACGAGGCGCTGGCGCGGACCATTCCATCACAGCAGCCTCAGGATTGACGGTCTAGCAGCCATGTCCCGCAAGAGCCGGCGGCTCTCGCGGCGTGGTGGTCAATCACGCGGCAATGCCGACTGGGCTTCTTATGCTGGCGTGCGGTGCGCACCCGATCGCTCTCGATGTGATTGCGAGTCAGCTCGCCGAACTGCTGCGTCCACGCGAGCGTCTTCATCCTGCAGTGCACTCCGGTAGTGCCGGGGCACGAGGTCGTCGCGAATGGCGTCGAGGATCTCGATGACCTTCGCGTGCCCTCGTTCCGTGCGAGGACGGTCGTCCTGATCGCGCAAAAGCGCCGAAGTCGGGGCCCCGCCGTGTGCTGCGCTGGTCGGAGGCGGTCAGCGCCGAGTATCGACCCGGATTTCCGCCCGAACCTCAATCCGGAGCTGGTCCAGAAGGTCGTCGACCTCGCCGAAGGCTTGCCACAGCGCTTGGGGCACTCCGAGCATCTCCTCCGTAGTGGGCGCACCCAGGTCGGAGAGCAGAGCGTCCTGCCAGAGGCCAGCAAGCCGCTCCTGTAGCGCTCGCGCTGCGTCGATGACTGGTTGTCTCGCGATGATTCGCAAGAGCTCCACCTCATCTCGCACGTTCGTCACCGCCGTCTCAAGACTGGTAAGCACGGCCGACAAGCGGTTATCAGAAGAGCCCGACCGCACCCGATGTAGTTCGAGCTTTACGGCGGAGATCGCAGCGGCGATCGCCACAAAAGCCAGCTTCCGCTCGTTGTCCCACTGTCGTTGGTCTTCGCGCTCCAGCTTGCGCCGGTCGCTCGCCTGCACCGAACGGAAGGTGATCAGTGCGGCACCGAGGACGAAGATGCCGGTGGCAAGCGCCTGCAGCAGGATCTGCAGCCACCACGGCGCGCTGGCGACTGCAGTCTGGACCTGGTCCGGTTCGGTCGCCGGCGTCGGTACCGCAGCGAAGATGAGCGCTAGCAATACCTGACCGGACCAGAGAGCTGAACGAAGTGCTTGAAGCGGAGCTCATCCTTCGCATCGAGCTCGACGATACCGCGCACTTCCACGAGGTCTCCATCGCTGGCCCACGCAACTGACCGAGCGAGGTCGGCCTGCTGGATTGGACTCAGGGTCACCAGCCGATCGGTCTTCGCCTCACGCAGCTCCGACGGATTCCCAGTGACGTCGAACTGCACGCGGCAGAGGGCAATGGTCGCTCGGGTCATCACGGCTCCTCCGGGTTGCTGTGCGTTCATCATGGCGGGAAACACTTGAGCGCTTCGCAGGAGCAGGTCGGCCACGATCTCTCCGCTAGCGTCTTCCGCCACCGCGCCACCGCCGCATGACATACGGGCTGGACTGCGCTACCTGCCGATGTGACCGCGGATCGTGTCGGTTGGCGTGCGATAAGCTGGGATCCACGTTAACTCGTTATCGTGCAGATCCTGAACAAGGCTCGCTACCAATGCGTCCAATTCCTCGGCTTCGACACCGCTCTCCTCGAAGTACCTCAGTGCGACGGTAACGTCCTCCCGCCACGTGTTAACGGCATCCATTAGCAACGGGCGAGACAATGCTCGTCGGTAGAAAAGGACGAGCCGTGGAATCCCGGTGGACGGGGCGCCCTTCACGCGTTCAACCAGCCCAGTGCGATCGAAGAAAGAAACCATGCCGATCGGAGCAGTATTTTTTCCGAGCTTCTCTAGGGTTCCTTCAATTGCACCGAATGAGACGTCGTGCGCGACGACGGACGTGAAACGCGCGTCGCCGTTATTCGCCGCGTCGTGCACATACCGAGCAGCTATCGACGCTCTCGAGATGTGCGGACGGACCGCGACGACGACGACGTGGACGGCATATCCCGCGCGGCGGAACACGCGTGCCGTTCGCAACGGGACGTCAGGGTTTCGGAAGGTCCCCTCGACCAGGGCGCTGACCCGGTGTGAGATCGCGTAATCGATGCTCCGTTCAACCCAAGCGCTGAGCGCTTGTGCGGTGGCGTCAGGCATCGCCGCGGGATTATGGCCCAGGAGCGTTTCGAACGCCGGATGGAATTGACGGAGGTCGTCACCGATGATCCGTACCACGTCGCTCGTAGCTTCTCTCGCTGCCAAGCGCCCGGCCCGCGTCTTCCCGGCGCCGGGCTGTGCTCCGACGAGGATCAAGAGGGGATGCTCTGCCGGTTCGACGTTGGCGAAGAGGATCGGGACTATCTGCTCCTCGAAGATTCGATCGAGAGTGACCTCGTTCAGATCATACCGATGATCACTCACCATTCAGGATTCGCTCCCGTCGGTCCGCGAACTCGACGGTCAACTGGTGCTGCGCATCGAGGTCGTCGACGTCGACGTCATCGGCTCGTCGTCGGATTTGACGAATCTCGACTATCGCCGGATCCTCCGTACCCCCGACAGTGATACGACGGACATACAGCGAAGTGAGCCGATTCGCCGCTTCCCACATCACGTCGTAGGAGACGACGGGGTCGGTGGTGCGTGAGGGGACGTGGATATCGAGCACGGTAGTTGCTCCTGTCATCTCGGAACTCCGAGTCTAGTTCTCCGACCACTGGATCAACCAGGGTGTCGCGCGCCGTACGCACCACCCGACCGGGGGGGGCGAGGGCAACTGGTTGCGGAATCTACATGCCCGACGCCGCGCCCGCTGACGAGTTGCCTACTGCAACGGGCACGAGCTATTCAATCGCCGCATGACGCGGTGAGCGCAAAGGTGTTGAGGTTGATCGCCTTCGTCTTCGGGGGCGTGTTCGGCTCGATGTCGATCGTACGTCTCACGTGATCCGACGTCTACCTGCTGCTGGTGCTGTTCAACCCCGCGTTGAGAGTCCTGTTGTTCGAGGTCGGATCTCGGTTGTTGCGCTGTGAATTCGCACCTCACAGGTCGACCGGTGGCGCGTGCTTGACCGGTTGTCATTCTGTTCGAGGGGTGCGCTAATGGGGCTCTGTCTCATATATCCCGTCCGCTGGTCGTCTTGGTGGCGGTCCCGATCCGAACGTCGATGCTGTTTCGTACAATCCGTGCCGTGGTCGTCGTCGTCCGGGTCGTTGGGTGCCGCCAGAGCCGTTTTCTCTGGAGGAGGCGGCACGTGGTGTTGACGCGGGCGAGCTTGCCGAGCCGCTGCCGATGTTCGCCTGGTTCCAGCTCTCGGACCGGCTGATTCGCCGGGACGATGCGGTTGCTCGGAGCATCACGCGGGATGCGGTCTGGGTGCAAGCCGGTCGCGGCGAGACCAAGCTGGCTGCTTGGGTGTGGCGCAGTTCGGTGAAGCACCGACGGCAAGTCGGTCTGATGACGGACTGATCGCTTGCTCGTCGTCAGTCGGGCAGGTTGTGGCGGAGGTCGTAGCCCGTGTCGGCGAGGAACTGCAGCCGGCCACGGACTTCTTGCAGTGAGGACGCGTCATCGGCGTTGCGGTAGTCGGCGCGGAGGAGCGTGTTCGCGGTGATGATGTCGTCGGTGCGGTCCGTGTAGCCGGCGGCTGCTGCGGTGAGGAAGACCGTGGGATCTGCTGGTCGGATCATTTCGGTGCCCGCGAAGCCGATCGTGTCGGGCTCGAAGCCGAGTGCAGGCATGTCGACCTGCTGCTCGGTGAACGCGACGACTCGGTACGGCATCTCGCGTTTGCTGATGGCGGGGTAGCCGGGGCGGTCGGAGATGGCGCGGCCGGAGAGGCGGCACCCTGCTGCGATGAGCCGTTTCGCTTGCTCGACGAGCGGCAGGTTGGACGTCCATCGGGTCCGAACGCCCCCTGGTCCGGGGTAGCAGGCGATGGCGAAGTCGACGAGCCCTCCGACGTGTCGTGACTCCCACCCGACGTCGGTGCGGTGCACGCGCTTGCCGAGGCGCGCGAGCCCGTCGTCAACCTGCCCCGGCGACAGCCCGGACTGCACAAGCCCGTCGAAGGTGGCGCCGTTGACGGCGAGCAGGCGCGCCACAGCGAACGCGACGTAGATCGGTGCCGCGTCCTTCCACCGTTCCTTCGTCCCAAGGGTTTGTCGGCCGTCAATCCAGACACGGCGCCGGTCAACGTCGACCAGCAGCACCGTCGCCGTCTGCTCCGCGAGCGCGATCTGCGTCGCAGTGACCGTCCGCGGAGCAAGGAGCAGCAGTTCCGCGTCGTTCGGGTCCTCATCGCGGGGGCGTTGGGTGAGGGTGGGGAAGCGTGCGCGGCGGCCGTCGGCGAGGCGGATCGTGTCGTGCGACTCCACGACCGCGGCGAGCCCCGCGAGCTTCAAGACAGAGAGGGTGTTGGTGAGGTCGGTGGTGTCACCGAGCCCATACGGCATCGTGATCTGCGGCCGACCGGCGTACGCGGCGGCGACCCACTCGAGCCCGGGCCCCATCAGCTGCGCTCTTCCGGGGTGTCGGGCCGGGTGAGGGCGATGAGCCAGCGGGTTTCCTCGAGGAACGGTTCCCACCCGTCGCGGGTGTCGCCGTGCGCTGGTTCGCAGATGTTGCCGGTGTCAGTGCTGCGGATGATGACCTGCCGCAGCGTGGTGCTGGGCGGGTCGCGAAAGAACACGTGCCCGTGCACGCCGGTGACGTCATAGGCCACGTTCAGGAGGACCAGGTCCGGCCGGCTGCTCACTGCCGCCACCGTCGTCCGCGGAACAGGGCGATGATCGTCGTCAACGGCCGGCCTTCCCGCATCCAATCCAGCGACGTCAGGACCCGGTCCTCGACAGTGAGGAACTCGAGGGGTGTCGTCATGAACTCCGTCATCGCGGCAGCGTCAAGGAGTGGCTGCGGAGCGGCCGCGTAGAGGACGTCCAAGCCTGGCAGCAGCGATGACGGGTCGCCGAACTCGGGGAGGGCGGGCTTGATGAGTTGCCAGTCGGGGATGCGTTCTTCGCCGTCGAGGTCGAAGCTCGTCAGCCGGTTCGCTTCAAACAGCTCCCCGACCTCGTCGATGCTGATCTGCAGGGCTGCGGCGACTTCTGGCTCGGTGAGGGTGGTGTTGAGGAGGTTCCGGCGGATGCGTGCTTGCGTGGTCTGCCACCAGTCCTCGGGAACGTCCGCCGGACCAACCGCAGAGTGGTCGGGTTGGCGGGGGATCTGCCTGCCTTCATCGGCGTATGCGGAGAGTTGTTCGCGGGTGACTTCCCCGCGGGCGTACATCCACAGCTGCGACTGCCACGGCATGTCATCCGGGAACCCTTCCAAGTAGCCCGAGTGGATCACCGCCCGGACCGCCTTCTCCCGTCGTGCGATCTCCGCGGCGGGGATGAGGAGTGTCTGCACGATGCGGTTCGCTTCCCGCACCGCCGGCACCGAAAGGTCCGACAGGACCGTGTTGGTCCTGTCGTAGAGCTCGTAGCCGGGCTCCTTATCGATGGGCCGGACGAGGATCTGCGCCAGGTGCGCGTCCGGGTTCTCGGTATCCTCGAGGAGCACATGCCCCCACAGGATCCGGTCGTTCGACAAGTGCAGGGACACCAGACGCATCATCAGCAACTACCTCCAGACGGTGGCTTGAGCGGGGCGGGTTAGGGCTGCGGGAAGTCGGCGCGGGTGCGGCCGATGCGGTCGGGTGTGTAGCGGAGGAGGAACCGCATGATGCGGTCCGCTTCGACCATCGCCGGCACCATCGGAGCCTGGCCGTCCGGGTCGACGTTGGTGAGGCAGAACCAAGGCCGTTCGTCGGCGTGATCGATGAGGACGGTCGTCGGCTTGTCGCCCGGGTGGTCGGGGTCGGTGAACATGACGGAGCCGAAGAACCGGGAGTCGTCGTACGCCAACGTCAGCGACAGCAGCTGCAGCATCAGCCCACCCCGCCCTCACCGCTGCCGGGGTGGGACAGCAGCTGCAGCATCAGCCCACCCCGCCCTCACCGCTGCCGGGGTGCCACCGAAGGTCGTGGGCGAGGTCGGACCGGAAGTGCAGCAGCTGCCGCAGCCGGTTCACCGCATCCGTGTTCGCTGCCACCCAGCTGTCTTCGTAGAGGACGTGCGCCGTGATGAAGTCGTCCGTGCAACACCCCTCAGCGCCGGTCAGGACGGTGGTGTCCTGCGGGATGACGACCGACACCGTCGCGTCATTCACCGTGGCGGGCTTGTAGCCGAGCGCTGCCATGTCGGGGTGCTCGGCGAAGAACGCCGTCAGTCGGTTCGGTGCGACGATGACGCCGGACTGCTGCGCCGCCCACCGGTCGGACATGACCCCACCCAGCACAATGAGCTGGTCCGCTTGCTCGTCGACGGTGGTGTCGCGACGCCAGCAGGTCCGAATCCCGCCGTAACCCGGATACGCCGCCATCGCCCAGTCGCACAGGGCGCCCCGGTTGGCTGCTTCCCAACCGCTCGGCGTGTGGAAGACATGCGTCCCGAGAGCGGGCATCGCGGCGCGCACGTCGTCGAGTGGGATGCCGATGCGGTCCGCGATCGACTGCGAACCGCCACCATGGAGGACGATGCTGCGGGCGATAGCGAACACGGTCCGCCACCCCGGTGTGGCATCCCGCTCCATCGACGACCCATACACCTGCCGAGCGTTCGCCCAGACGCGTTGCCGTTTCCCGTTCACGACCACCAGGTCCGGGTAGCGACGGACGAGCGAGAGCACGCCGCCTTCCGACCCGCCGGGAAGGACGATGAGGTCCTCGGCCTGTTCGGACGGGGTGCCGTCGTCTCGGATCGTGGCGGTCGGATTCGGGGTGCACAGGAACCCGGACCGGCCGTCCTCGAAACGGAGCCGGTCGAACGCCTCCACACGAGCGGGCATCCCCGCCGCCTCAAGCGCGACCAACGTCTGCGTGATGTCGATCGTCCACCCGAGCCCGAACGGCAACGACAGAATCGTCTGCTGGTGTCGAATGTCCTGCACCCACTGCCGGTCACTCATCAACGCCGCCCCCGCCCGGCGATGACGGCCGGGGCGTGTCACGGCCAGCAAGCCGCGGGTCGTCCTCGGAGAGCCGCTCGAGCCCGAGCCCGGACGCGTCGAGGATGGCGTTCTCGGACTCCTCGGTGGCGACGAACGACCCGATCTGCGCGTTGACCGCAACAAGAGTCCCTATCCGACTTCGCGCATCCAACACCACCGCAGCGACCTCCTCGGGCGTGCAGTCGGATGCCGGCTCCGGCTTCGACGGATGGAGGGCGGGGAACTCGAGCTGCTGCACCGGCGGATGCCACTTCACCCCGATGCGCAGCACCCGGCCGTCGGCGTCGTTGCGGTAGAACATCGAACCGAACGGATGACCCATGTTCAGGGTGAGGTCCGCGCCGTGCAGTGTCCAATCGGCGGCAGTGTACGCAGGATCCCAACGCTGCACGGTGAGGGCGCCGAGACCCATCTTCAGGCCCGGGATAAGCGCCTGGCCGTCCTGAACGTCGGCGTAGAGGGCCCGAAGGTTCGGGGGACTCTGGTCGCGCAGATCCGACAACGGGATGCGCGCCAAACGTCGCTTCCCCGGGAGCTGCTCCCTCCTGCCACCTGTCTCTTCAGTCATGCGTCTTCGATGCTCCTTCCGCTCGCGCCAGAACGGATGGTTCGAGCGGTGGCCCAATTGGGCTGACTCGTGCGAACGGGATGCCTTCGACGGTCAGAACAATTGCTCCACTCCCGCTGAGGACCACTACCCAGCTCACAGGGTTCGCACCGAAGTCGGCCGCGTCCACGTACCGCACCGGAGGTGACTCGTTCGCAGGCGACATCAGCCGCGGAGCATCGGGACTGGGCACGAGCCAGCCGAAGGACTCGGAGCGACGCGTCGCACGAACACGCTGTCGAGTCGACCGCCGCGACGCGACGCCTCGCCTTGATCTGAAGCCAGAAGTCCATGCATACTGGCAACTGTAGTTGCCACGGGAGGGCACTACAACATCACGTGTGTGAAGGTGAGGGCGCGGTTGACTCGTGGGCAAGCAGTCATCCGGCTCGCCACATTGAGCGGTCAGTCGCTAGACCTGAGCCGCCTTTCGCGGTTCATCGTCCCAGCGGGTGTGGACGTCGAGATCGTCGACCTCGGATGGCGCTGCAACGTCGTCGTCACCGCGGATGATCGCCAGGTGACGGTCATTGGCGATCTTGACACTGGGCGGCGACTGATCTCATCCGCGGCGCCTGAGCTCGCAGATCTCGTCGATCTCGCTTCCGCAGCCCTTCATTGCATGCGGGCGACGCGGAATAAGCAGTCCTACGCCAACGTCCCCACCAACTCGCTCGATGAAATCGCGACGTTGGTGCCGGGCAGTCAACTTCTCGGTACTACGGACTGATGAAGAAAGTCACTCGTCGCCGCTTGTGAAACTCGGGTGTCGCGGCCACAAATCGGTACCAAGCGCTGCCTCAAGACGTGAGATCGAAAGCATGTCGGGCCACGTAGCTCCAGCCAGTATTCGGCTGAGGCCCTGATGTGACAAGTCCGCCCGTGCCGCTACCGACCGGAGAGTCTCATCCCCAATCGCATCGCGCAATCGGATGTTGAACTGGCGAGCAAGTTCGACGTGCGGATCGGCCGAAGGGGTTGCCGGCCAATCGCCTCCCGCCAACTCAGCAGGCGATGACCGTCCCAATCGTCCGCCTGCCATGACTACAGGCTACAGACTTGAAAGCGTCGGGATGGTGACCGATCCCCATGACTCGGAGCGTGCTCCGGTCTAAGGACCCGAGCAGGACATTCGAACGCGCCCGAAGTCAGGAGCCATGCCCAGCACCATCCGAGAGGGTCGCCGCCGAGCACCGCACCGCCGCATAGGGGTGTTGTGCAGAGACTTCGACGAATACCACTCAGGCCCGAGTCATCGAGCCAGATGCCCCGAAGCAGCGGCACGAGGTGCAACACAGACAGACCGAGCACGGAAGACGTCGGGCAGGGGGACGCCGTGCTGCTCCGTGGCGACGACGCCGTCGCGCTGGTGGACACCGGCGACGACGAGGAACGGCTCCGGGCGTGCCTGGGCCTGCTCGGGGTCACCCGGATCGACCTGCTCGTCCTGACGCACTTCGACCGCGACCACGTCGGCGCGGTGCCCGCCGTGGCGGACACGGTCGAGACCGCCCTGGTCGGACCCGTGGGCCGTGCGTCGGACGAGCGTGTGGTCGACGACCTCCGGCGTGCCGGTGTCGACGTCCGGACGGCGGACGACCGCGTGTCCGGCACCCTCGGCCCGCTCGCCTGGCGCGTGGTGTGGCCACCGGGCGACGACCGTGCCGCCGGCAACGACGCGAGCATCGTGCTGGTCACGGGGCCGGCGGACGGGGACTCCTGTGCGGCGTGCCTGACCGGGGTCTTCCTCGGGGACCTGGGGGAGTCGTCGCAACGTCGGTTGCGCAACGCCGGTGGTCTGCCGGCGGGGCCGATCGACGTGGTGAAGGTGGCGCACCACGGCTCCGCGGACCAGGACCCGCAGCTCTACCGAGGGCTCGCCGCGCGGGTCGGGCTCATCGGGGTCGGTGCGGGCAACACCTACGGGCATCCGACGCCGTCCGCGCTCGGCATGCTCGAGGCTGCTGGCACGCTGCCGCTCCGCACCGACGAACGCGGGGCCGTGGTGCTCGCCCGCTCCGGCAGCGACGAGGTGCGGGTGTGGACGGAGCGCTCGTCGTCGGCGGCCGCCCGTAGGATCGTCGGTGCACCACTCGACCCGGCACCGTCCGGGCCGGCACCACCGGAAGGACCACATGGCCGCCAAGAAGCCCGCGCGCGCCGCAGCGAAGATCGACCAGGTGCCCTGGTCGGGGATCCGTCCGGCACCCGTCGTGCTCATCACCGGGCCCGAAGCGTTCCTCGCCGACCGCGCCCGCGGTGTGCTGAAGGACCTGCTGCAGGGCGAGGACCCCGCGCTCGAGGTACACGACCTCGAAGCCGACCAGTACGCCCCCGGGCTCCTCGCGACCCTCGCCAGCCCATCGCTGTTCGGCGAGCCGCGACTCGTGCAGGTCACGAACGTCGAGAAGTGCACCGACGCCTTCATCACCGAGACGATCTCGTACCTGCAGGCCCCCGCCGACGACGTCACCCTGGTGCTCCGGCACGGGGGTGGTGTGCGCGGCAAGAAGCTCCTCGACACGATCCGCAGCGGTGTCGGCGGCGGGGTCGAGGTGCTGTGCGACGAGCTCAAGCGCGAGACCGACCGCATCGACTTCGTGAACGCCGAGTTCCGTGCTGCACGACGCCGGATCGCACCCTCCGCCGTCCGGACCCTGGTGACCGCGTTCGCCGACGACCTCGCCGAACTCGCCGCCGCGTGCCGACAGCTCCTGGCGGACGAGGCCGAGGAGATCACCGACAAGGTCGTCGACAAGTACTACGGCGGCCGCGTCGAGACGAACGCGTTCAAGGTCGCCGACATCGCCCTCGCGGGTCGGTCGGCACCGGCGATCGTCGAGCTGCGGCACGCCCTGGCCACCGGCGAGGCCCCCGTGCCGATCGTCGCCGCGTTCGCGAGCAAGATCCGCACGATGGCGAAGGTCAGCGCCTTCCGGGGTCCGAGCGGGCAGGCGGCCTCGGCGCTCGGCATGGCGCCGTGGCAGGTGCAGCGCGCGCAGCGTGACGTCGCCGGCTGGAGCGAGTCCGGGCTGGCGAACGCGATCATCAGCATCGCCGAGGCGGACACCGCGGTGAAGGGTGGCTCGCGCGACGCGCACTACGCGCTCGAGGTCATGGTCCGCACCATCGCCCGACGCGGCGAGCCCCGCTGAGGCGAGTCGGGCCTCCCGACCTTCCCGCGCGCCGGTCGGCCGGCGCTTCGTGAGCAGAAAGGGTCGGGTGCACCATCACGACCCGACCCTTTCTGCTCACGAAGTGAACCAAACGCACCCCACGCCGCCCCACGCCGCGCACGCACCCCACACACGACGAAGGCCCCGCACCAACGGTGCGGGGCCTTCGGACCAGAAGGGTCAGGACGTCAGAGCGACGAGACCTTCTTCGCGATGGCCGACTTGCGGTTCGCGGCCTGGTTCTTGTGGATGACACCCTTGCTCACGGCCTTGTCGAGCTTCTTCGACGCGAGGGCCAGGGCGGCAACGGCCTTGTCCTTGTCGCCGGCGGCGACGGCGTCGTTGGCACGACGGATGTGCGTCTTGAGCTCCGACTTGTAGGCCTTGTTGCGCTCGGTGGCCTTGAGGTTGGTCTTGATGCGCTTGATCTGCGACTTGATGTTCGCCATGAATTGCTCCTGCTCGTCTCGTACGGGTGGGCGCGACCGCAGGGTAGAGGGGCCCTTGGTCGCATCGCGTTCCACCCGTGGGCGGGGAACGCGGAAGCCAGCCACCAACACTACCAGGCAAGCGGGCTGCCACCAAAGCACGAAACACCGCCGGATCGGCGGAAGCCCGCGGCCGACCGCGCCGAAACCCCACGGCAACACGCACCGGATACCGTGACGGACATGCCCTCCCTCGCACCGCGCATCGACACCGTGCCCGCCTCCGGCATCCGGAGGGTCTTCGAGCAGGCGGCCCTGCTGCAGTCGAGCGGCACGGACGTCACGATGCTCGTGATCGGCGAGCCGGACGTCCCGGTGGCGCCGCACATCGGCGAGGCGGCCCGTCGCGCCTGGACCGAGGACCGCACCGGGTACACGCCGAACGGCGGGATCGCGCCGCTCCGCGAAGCCGTCCGCGACAAGCTCCGCCGTGAGAACCGGATCGAGGCCGACCTCGAGCAGATCTGGATGACGATCGGTGCGACCCAGGCGCTCTTCCAGGCGATGACGCTGACCCTGAGCCCGGGCGACGAGGTGCTCGTGCCGGACCCCGGCTACACGACCTTCACGATGAACGCCCACATCATCGGGGCGACCCCCGTGCCGTACCGGCTGGAGCCGCAGCACGGGTTCGAACCCGATCTGCAGGCCCTCGAGGCGAGCGTCACCGAACGCACGCGGGTGCTCATCGTCAACTCGCCGTCGAACCCGCTCGGCTCGGTCTTCGGCGAGGAGACCCTGCGTGCGCTCCTGGCCTTCGCGAAGCGGCACGACCTCTGGGTGATCAGCGACGAGGTCTACGAGTACTTCACCTACGGCACCCGGCACGTCAGCCTGGCGGCGCTCGACGAGGACGACCGTGTGTTCTCGGCGTTCTCGCTGAGCAAGACGTACGCGATGACCGGCGTCCGCGTGGGCTACCTCGTCACGCCGAAGGGACTCGGCGCGACGATGCGGACCACGCAGGAGGCCATGATCAGCTGCGTCGCCGAACCCGACCAGTACGCGGCCCTCGCGGCGATCGTGGGGGACCACTCCGCGGTGCGCGACGCTCGGGAGCACTACCGCGCGAACCTCGAGGTCGCGAAGGAGACGCTCGACGCCGCCGGCATCCGGTACCTCGACCCACGCGGGGCGTTCTACCTGTGGATCGACATGTCGCACGCGTCCGACGGGGACATCGCCGAGTGGGCGCTGGGGTTCCTGCAGCGTGAGCGGGTCGCCGTCGCGCCGGGCAGTGCCTTCGGACGCACCGGCGAGGGGTGGATCCGCGTGTGCCTCGCAGCCACCGCGGACGATCTCCGACGTGGCCTGGGCGCGCTGCCGGCTCCGGCGCACGCGACCGTCTGACCGGCGGCCGACGCCCGCCTCGTCGACCGCATCACCGCTTCGGAGGCGCACCCCGCGTCCGTCACGCACGTGGCGGACGCGCGCCGTGCCTCCAGGGCGGGTGAAGCGTGGGAGACTGTTGCGACCGTCCGACCCACCTGAGGAACCGTGAGCCCACAAGCATCCGCTCCGCTGGAGCCCGCAGCGACCCCGGCCGACGCGATCCGCAACTTCTGCATCATCGCGCACATCGACCACGGCAAGTCGACGCTGGCCGACCGCATGCTGTCGATCACCGGCATCGTCGAGGACCGTGCGATGCGTGCGCAGTACCTCGACCGCATGGACATCGAGCGCGAGCGCGGCATCACGATCAAGTCGCAGGCCGTGCGCATGCCGTGGGAACTCGACGGTGAGACCTTCGCGCTGAACATGATCGACACCCCCGGGCACGTCGACTTCTCGTACGAGGTCTCGCGCTCCCTGGCCGCGTGCGAGGGCGCGATCCTGCTCGTCGACGCCGCCCAGGGCATCGAGGCGCAGACGCTCGCGAACCTGTACCTGGCGCTCGAGAACGACCTCGAGATCATCCCCGTCCTCAACAAGATCGACCTCCCGGCGGCCGAACCGGACAAGTACGCGGCCGAGCTCGCGCAGCTCATCGGTGGCAAGCCCGAGGACGTCCTCCGGGTGTCCGGCAAGACCGGCGTCGGGGTGCCGGAGCTCCTCGACCTGGTCGTCCGTCGCGTGCCGGCCCCCGTCGGCGATGCCGAGGCAGCGCCCCGCGCGATGATCTTCGACTCGGTCTACGACAGCTACCGCGGCGTCGTCACCTACGTCCGCATGATCGACGGCACCATCTCGCCCCGCGAGAAGGTCCAGATGATGTCGACGAAGTCGACGCACGAGATCCTGGAGATCGGGGTCTCGAGCCCGGAGCCGAAGCCCACGAAGGGGCTGTCCGTCGGCGAGGTCGGCTACCTGATCACCGGTGTGAAGGACGTCCGCCAGTCCAAGGTCGGCGACACCGTCACGAGCGCACAGAAGCCCGCGACGCAGGCGCTGCCCGGCTACACGGACCCGAAGCCGATGGTGTTCTCGGGCCTGTACCCGATCGACGGCAGCGACTACCCGGTGCTCCGCGAAGCGCTCGACAAGCTCAAGCTCTCCGACGCCGCACTGGTCTACGAGCCGGAGACCTCGGTGGCGCTCGGGTTCGGGTTCCGCTGCGGGTTCCTCGGGCTGCTGCACCTCGAGATCATCACCGAGCGGCTGTCGCGCGAGTTCGGTCTCGACCTCATCACCACGGCCCCGAGCGTGATCTACGAGGTCACGACCGAGGACAACGCCGTGACCGAGGTCACGAACCCCTCGGAGTTCCCGAGCGGGCGCATCGTCGAGGTCCGCGAGCCGATGGTCCGCGCCGCGATCCTGGCCCCGAAGGACTACGTCGGCGCGATCATGGAGCTCTGCCAGCAGCGCCGCGGCTCCCTGCTCGGCATGGAGTACCTCGGCGAGGACCGCGTCGAGATCCGCTACGAGATGCCCCTCGGCGAGATCGTCTTCGACTTCTTCGACCAGCTGAAGAGCAAGACCCAGGGCTACGCGTCGCTCGACTACGAGCCCACCGGCGACCAGGCCGCCGACCTCGTCAAGGTCGACATCCTGCTGCAGGGCGACCAGGTCGACGCCTTCAGTGCGATCGTGCACCGTGACAAGGCGTACGCCTACGGCACGCTCATGACCGAGCGGCTGCGCAAGCTCATCCCGCGCCAGCAGTTCGAGGTGCCGATCCAGGCTGCCATCGGCGCCCGCATCATCGCCCGTGAGAGCATCCGCGCGATGCGCAAGGACGTCCTGGCGAAGTGCTACGGCGGTGACATCACCCGCAAGCGCAAGCTCCTCGAGAAGCAGAAGGAGGGCAAGAAGCGCATGAAGACCATCGGTCGGGTCGAGGTCCCGCAGGAGGCCTTCATCGCGGCGCTCTCCGGCGACGTCGAAGAGAAGAAGAAGTAGCGCCGGGCGCGTAGCGCGTAGCGCGTAGCGCGTTTCGCGCTGAGCGACAGCTCACGCACTGCGACCGCCGAGATCTGTCGGTGAGCGCGAAAGCTCGGCGCGGGTCAGCCGGTCCGGCGGGCGCGCGCCCGCAGGGCGGCCAGGCAGAGGGCCGGGAGGCTCGCAGCGGCCAGTCCCGCCAGTGCGGTCCGCAGGATGGCCCAGTGGGCAGCCGCGTCGAAGTCGGTCTGCTCGCCGGAGGCCACCCCGGCGACCACGGCGCCGACGACCATCGCGAGCGTCACGACCGCGAGGACCAGCGGCAGCCGACGGCCGCGCTGACGCCGCACGGCCGACACCAGTGCTGCACCGAACAGCAGCACCCCGGCGCCGGCGCAGCTCGCCCCGACGGCGGCGATGACGTTCGCGGTGTCGAAGCCGTTCCACGCCTCGGGAGCGAGCGCGACGGTGGCGTACCGGGCGGGTGACGCCGCGGCCGACGTGGTCACGTCCACCAGCACCCGGGCGGTCGCCGCCACGCCGAACGCGACGAGCGTGAGCGCGGCGAGGACGGCGGTCCGGCGGTCGACGGACCGCGGACGGACGGGGGTGGGGCGGGGCACCTGCTGACGATAGCCCCGGGGCGGGCGGTTGTCGGGCCTCCAGTTCGGGGTGCACGGCGGGTGCGCCGATCCGACGGAGGTGAGCGTGGATCGGTTCGATCCGGGGCGGCCTGCCCAAGTAACATGGCGGCATGAGCATCCGCGGGAGCTACCGGACCGCCCTGACGTACGGCGCGGTGGGGGCGACCCAGGCGTCGGACCTCATGACCTACCCGCCGGACGGCTTCACGCCGGCCGAGTCGCGCGCGCGGATCGGACACGGCGACCAGCGGTTCGAGACCGCCGTGGTGCAGGCGCTCACGTGGCAGATCCAGGAGCGCAGCGGGGTCCGCGTGCGCGTCGAGGAGCAGCCCGACGACGACGAGGTCCGGTACAACCCGGTCACCTTCGACGACGACGGTGTGCCGATCGCGCCGGCGTCCATCGGCACGCCCCGGGTCGAGAAGTTCGCGCCCGACGGCACCCCGCTGCTGACGGCGGGCACCAGCGCGACGCTGACGATCCACGCGTTCGGGCAGACCGTGCTGGCACCGGTGCGCGTCGTGTCGATCATCGACGAGCACGACCGCAAGGGGTTCGCCTACGGCACGCTCGAGGGGCACCCGCTCTCCGGCGAGGAGTCGTTCGTCGTCGAGCGCACCCCGGACGGCTCGGTGTGGCTGCAGGTCCGGCAGTTCTCGCAGCCGGCGAGCCGGAAGTGGCGCTTCGTCGCGCCGTTCGTGCGGCGGCAGCAGAAGGTCATGGCGGAGAAGTACCTGGCGGCGCTGCGGGGCGACTAGGCGTCTGGTCGCGGTCTCGCGGTCTCGCGGTCGCGCCCGCGGTCTCGCGGTCGCGCCCGCGGTCTCGCGACCCCGCTCGCTCCTGCTCCTCAGCGCAGCGGCGGGAGTGCGGCGATCGCATCCTCGATGAGGGCGGCGTCCTGCTGGCAGTCGCGTGCGACCGTCACGGCGTTCGTGTGCCGCAACGCGTCCACGTCGTAGACACCCGTCGCCACGGCCAGGAAGGGGATGCCTGCGGCGTCCGCGGCCTCACCGTCGCGCGGGGTGTCGCCGACGATGACCGCCCGGGTGCCGACCAGCTCGGCGGCGGCGCGCAGGGTGACCCCGGCCCGCTCGACCTCGGTGTCGCCGAAGTACGAGTGCTCCCAGTCGAAGACGTCGGCGTCGAACCCGGCGCCGGTGAGCTTCACCCGGGCGCGGTACTCGGAGTTGCCGGTGAGCAGGCCGTTGCGCCAACCGAGTTCGGCGAAGCGGGTCAGGAGCGCCTTCGCCCCGGGGACGGGGCTGCGGTGGTCGCCGGAGGCGTGCCGTTCGGCGGTCAGGTCGTGCAGGTGCCGGCTGACCGTGGGGATCAGGGTGTCCTCGAACGCGTGGGCGTGCACGTGCTCGGCGATGAGCCCGGCGTCGGTCCGGCCGTGCTGGTGCCCGACCCGCAGGGTGAGGTCGCGGCCCACCGCCCGCTCGAGGGCGAGGTGGTAGAGGTTGCCCGGGGACGACGCGTTCATCACGAGGGTGCCGTCGATGTCCCACAGGACCGTGGTGGGGACGGGATGGTGCTCCATGGCTCCATCATGACGGAGAATGGAGCCCATGCCGAGTGCTCTCCCGATCGCCGATCCAGCACCAGCGGACGGCCTGATCACCCCGTGGGCGGCAGCGGGCTCCGCTGCCGGGCCGGGGGCTGGTCCCACCGCCGGTGACGTGCCCTTCGGCGTGTACGTGCACGTGCCGTTCTGCCGCGTGCGCTGCGGCTACTGCGACTTCAACACCTACACGGCGTCGGAACTCCGCGGCGTCCGTCGCGACGACTACGCCGGGCACGCCGTGCGCGAGATCGAGTGGGCCGCGACCGTGCTCGACCGTTCCGGTGTGCCGCGGCGGCCGGTGTCGACCGTCTTCTTCGGTGGCGGCACCCCGACCATGCTCCCGGCGTCCGACCTGGCGATGATCCTCCGTGCGATCGACGACACCTGGGGCATCCTGCCCGGGGCGGAGGTCACCACCGAGGCGAACCCGGACTCCGTCGACGCGGCGTCGCTCGAGACGCTGCGGGCCGGCGGCTTCAACCGGATCAGCTACGGCATGCAGTCCGCCGTGCCGCACGTGCTCGCCACGCTCGACCGCACGCACGACCCGCTCCGGGTCCCCGTCGTCGTCGACCTCGCGAAGCAGCAGGGGCTCGACGTCTCGCTCGACCTCATCTACTCGACGCCGGGGGAGTCCCTCGCCGACTGGCGGACCTCGCTCGACGCCGCGATCGCCTGCGAGCCCGACCACGTGTCGGCGTACTCGCTCATCGTCGAGGACGGCACTGCGATGGGCCGCATGGTCGCCCGCGGCGAGCTCCCAGCCCCCGATGACGACCTGGCCGCCGACATGTACGAGCTCGCCGACCAGGTGCTCGGCGACGCCGGCTACTCCTGGTACGAGGTGTCGAACTGGGCGCGCGGCGACGCGCACGCGAGTCGCCACAACCTGTCCTACTGGAAGGGCCACGACTGGTGGGGCGTCGGCCCCGGCGCACACTCCGCCGTCGCCGGCACGCGCTGGTGGAACGTCAAGCACCCGGCCGCGTACGCGAACCGGGTGCTGTCGGGGGAGTCGCCGGCCGCCGGCCGCGAGACCATCGACGACGAGACGCGGTACGTCGAGCGCCTGCTGCTGGCGGCGCGGGTCCGCGGGGAGCTCGCGACGAGCGAGATCCGCCAGGAGGCCCGTGGCCGGGTCGCCGGCCTCATCGCACGCGGACTCGTGGACGGGTCGGCCGCGGTGCGGGGACGGATCGACCTGACCCTGCAGGGTCGCCTGCTCGCCGACGCGGTGGTGCGGGAGCTGCTCGACTGAGGAGCCGGCGCACTGCCGGCTGCGCAGTGCTTGCCGCTTACTGCTTGATGAACTCGATCGAGAGCGGGTAGCGGTAGAACTGGCCCTGGTTCGCGGCGATCGCGGCCATGATGCTGAAGATCAGCGACACGATGCCCGCTGCCAGCACGATCAGGACCCCGACGCCGAACACCGACGTGAGCGAACCGACCACGTAGGCGATGCCCATCGTGATGTGGAAGTTCAGCGCGACGCGGGTGTGCTCGCGGACGAAGCCGCCGCGGTCGCGGAGGACCAGGTAGGCGACCAACGGTGCGATGAAGTTGAAGAAGATGCCGCCGATGTGCGTCAGCGTGGCCCACAGGCGCTGGTCCTCCGGGCTCATCGGCCGGGGCGGGGTGTAGCCGGCGGGGTACTGCGGCCCGCCGGGGTACTGCGGTCCGCCGGGCTGCTGGGGGCCACCGGGGCCGTGGCCGTACTGGCCGCCGGGGTGCTCGGGTCCGGGGCCGTCGGGCTGCTGTCCGTAGGTCATGGCGGAAGCGTATCGGCCGACCGCCCGGAAGTCCCGGGCCGTCAGCGGTCGGGCGTAGGATCAGCAGTCGACACGTCCGAGTGCCAGGTCGATCGGGAAAGGAGGCGCTCGTGGTCAGTGAACGCAGCCTCGAGGTCCTCAAGGCCATCGTGCGCGACTACGTGGCGTCGCGTGAACCCGTCGGTTCGAAGACCATCGTCGAGCGGCACGCCTTCGGGGTCAGCGCCGCGACGATCCGCAACGACATGGCCCTGCTCGAGGACGAGCAGCTGATCGCCGCGCCGCACACCTCGTCCGGCCGGGTGCCGACCGACAAGGGGTACCGCGTCTTCGTGGACCACCTGGCGGGTGCCCGTCCGCTCTCCAGCGCCCAGCGCCACGCCATCGAGACCTTCCTCGGCGCCCCGAACGACCTCGACGAGGTCCTCGGGCGCACCGTCCGGCTGCTCAGCCAGCTCACCAACCAGGTCGCCCTGGTGCAGTACCCCTCGATGGTGCGCGCCCGGGTGCAGCACGTCGAGCTCGTCCGGCTCGGTGACGCCCGGTTGATGGTGGTGCTCATCACCGACACCGCCCGCGTCGAACAGCGCGTGGTCGAGACCGACGTCCCGCTCGACGAAGACTCGCTGGGTGAACTCCGCACCGTGGTGAACGGCGCGACGGTGGGGCTCCTGCTGCAGGACGTCCCGACCGCGCTCCGAGCCGTGCCGCAGCAGCTCCGCCCCGACGCCCAGACGCTCGGCGGGGTCGTCGTCGCCACGCTCATCGAGCAGGTCGCGGCGAACCGGCAGGACCGCCTGCTGATGGCCGGTGCGGCCAACCTGGCGAAGAGCGAGCAGGACTTCTCCGGCGGGCTCTTCCCGGTGCTCGAAGCGATCGAGGAACAAGTCACCCTGCTCCGGTTGTTCGGGGAGATGCAGGTGGACGACATCGCGGTGGCGGCCAGCATCGGCGTCGAGAACGCCGAGTACGGGCTCGACGCCACGAGCATCGTCGCCGGCGGCTACCTGGCCGGTGGCGAGGTGGCCCGCCTGGGCGTCCTCGGACCGACCCGCATGGACTACGGCACGAACATGGCGGCCGTCCGCGCCGTCGCCCGCTACCTGTCCAAGCTCCTGGGCGAACACTGACCAACCGACCGAACCCAACCGACTGAGGGATACGTGGCAGACCACTACGACGTCCTCGGCGTCCAGCGAGACGCCTCCGATGCCGACATCAAGAAGGCCTACCGCCGCCTGGCGCGTGAGCTCCATCCGGACGTGAACCCGGCACCCGACGCCGCCGAGCGCTTCAAGGACGTGACGCACGCGTACGACGTGCTGAGCGACCCCGAGCAGCGGCGCCGGTACGACGCCGGGCCGCAGGCCGACAGCCCCTTCGGTGGTGGCGCCGGTGGCTTCAGCGACATCTTCGACGCCTTCTTCGGTGGCGGCGGTGGTGGCGGCCGTGGATCGGGCCCGCGCAGCCGTGCCGAGCGCGGCCAGGACGCTCTGCTCCGCATCGAGGTCGACCTCGACGAGGTCGTCTTCGGCACCCACAAGGACGTCGAGGTCGACACGGCGGTGCTGTGCGAGACCTGCCACGGCTCCTGCTGCGCACCGGGCACCAGCCCACGCACGTGCGACATCTGCGGCGGTTCCGGGCACATCCAGCGCCAGGTCCGTTCGCTCCTGGGCAACGTGGTGACGAGCGCCCCGTGCGGCACGTGCCGCGGCTACGGCACCGTCATCCCGAGCCCCTGCCCGACCTGCCAGGGTCAGGGCCGCGTCCGCGCGCGGCGCACCGTGCCGGTGGACGTCCCCGCCGGCGTCGACTCCGGACTCCGCCTGCAGATGCCCGGCCAGGGCGAGGTCGGTCCGGCCGGCGGCCCGTCCGGCGACCTGTACCTCGAGATCCGCGTGCGCCACGACGACGTCTTCAGCCGCGACGGCGACGACCTGCTCGCGACGCTCGAGGTCGGCATGACCGACGCCGTCCTCGGCACGACCACCACGATCGACGGCCTCGACGGTCCGGTCGAGCTCGAGATCCGTCCCGGTGTGCAGAGTGCCGACGTCCTCGTCATCAAGGACCGCGGCATCACGAAGCTGCGCGGGAACGGCCGCGGTGACCTGCGGGTCGGCGTGCAGGTCGTCACGCCGACCAAGCTGTCCCACAAGGAACGGCAGCTGGTCGAGCAGCTCGCGAAGTCGCACAAGACCACCGCCCCGCAGCTCGCCCGGTTCCAGCAGGGCATGTTCGGCAAGCTCCGCGACCGGTTCTTCAACCACTGATGGCGTCGCTGTACCTCGTCGACTCGCTGGACGGCGTCGCCGTCGGTGACCCGGTGTCGCTCGACGGCGCCGAGGGCCGGCACGCGGTCTCCGTCGCGCGCGTCCGGGTCGGCGAGGTCCTGCGGATCGCCGACGGCCGGGGCACCGTGGTCTCCGGTCCGGTGACGGCACTCGGCAAGGACACGCTGGAGCTCGCGGTCGAGACCGTCGAGCACCAGGACGCACCGCGCCCGTCGCTGACGCTCGTGCAGGCCCTGGCCAAGGGCGGTCGCGACGAGATGGCCGTGCAGGCGGCGACCGAGATCGGCGTCGACCGGGTGGTGCCATGGTCGGCCGCGCGCAGCGTCTCCCGGTGGGACGGCGCGAAGGTCGAGAAGGGCCGTGCCCGATGGGCCGCGATCGTGCACGAGGCGGCGAAGCAGGCGATCCGTCCGCGGGTGCCCGTCGTCGCGCCGCTGGTGACGACCGGACAGCTCGTGTCCGCGCTCGGGGACGGGACCACCCTCGTCCTGCTCGACCCGACCGCGACCGTGCGGCTCGCCACCTGGGAGCCCCCGACGGACGCCGAGGACATCGCCCTCGTCGTCGGCCCCGAAGGAGGCATCGACGGCGCGGAGCTCGACCGGCTCGAGGCCGCGGGCGCCGTGCGGGTCCGACTCGGCGACAGCGTGCTCCGCACGTCCACCGCCGGACCGGCGGCACTCGCTGTCCTGCAGGCGCGACTGGGTCGCTGGTGAGCCGGACCACGCCGTCGGGCGCGTCCTACGATGGACCCATGAGCAGCAGCACGCCCAGCGTCTTCTCCAAGATCATCGCGCGCGAGATCCCGGCGACCATCGTCGCCGAGGACGACCGTGTGATCGCGATCGAGGACATCGCCCCGAAGGCTCCCGTCCACGTGCTCGTCGTCCCCAAGACCGAGCAGTACGCGAACGTCGGCGAACTCGCAGCGGGCGACCCCGATCTGCTGGCCCACGTCGTCGCCACCGCGCAGCGCATCGCCGACGAGCGCGCCGACGGCCAGTTCCGACTCGTCTTCAACACCGGCGAAGCCGCCGGTCAGACCGTGTTCCACGTGCACGCGCACGTACTCGCAGGTGAACTGCAGGAAGGCACCCTTGCCGGTTAACGAACCAGTACAGCCCACCGCCGCCGACGACGAGCCCGTCTCCGTCTCGCTCCAGGTCGACGGCATCGCCATGGTGCAGCTGCTCGGTCCCCAGGACCGTCTCCTCAAGACCGTCGAGCGCCAGTACCCGGGCGTCCGGGTCGTCGTCCGTGGCAACGAGGTCACGCTGACCGGGCCCGAGCGCGACGTCGCACGCGCGAAGGCGCTCGTCGACGAGCTCGTCGGCATGGTCAGGCGCGGGCAGGAGATCGGCCCGTCCGACATCCCGATGTCCGCACGCATCCTCGACGACGACCGCAAGCCGTCCGACACCTTCGGCACCCCGATCGTGTCGAGCCGCGGCAAGTCCGTCCGCCCGAAGACGGACGGGCAGCGCGCCTACGTCGACGCCATCGACGAGCACACCATCACGTTCGGCATCGGTCCGGCCGGTACCGGCAAGACGTACCTCGCGATGGCCAAGGCCGTGCAGGCGCTGCAGCGGCGCGAGGTCAACCGGATCATCCTCACCCGTCCCGCGGTCGAGGCCGGCGAGCGGCTCGGCTTCCTGCCGGGCACGCTCACCGACAAGATCGACCCGTATCTGCGCCCGCTGTACGACGCCCTCAACGAGATGATGGACCCGGAGCTGGTCCCGAAGCTCCTGGCGGCCGGCACCGTCGAGGTCGCCCCGCTGGCGTACATGCGTGGCCGGACCCTCAACGACTCCTTCGTGGTGCTCGACGAGGCGCAGAACACCACGCCCGAGCAGATGAAGATGTTCCTGACCCGGCTCGGGTTCGGTTCGAAGATGGTCATCACGGGTGACATCACCCAGGTCGACCTGCCGGGCAACGTCTCCGGTCTCCGGCTCGTGACGCGCATCCTCGACCAGGTCGAGGACATCCACTTCGCCCGTCTCGGCAGCGAGGACGTGGTCCGCCACACCCTCGTCGGCCGGATCGTCGACGCGTACACGGTCTACGACGAGGAGCGCCTCGCCGAGCAGGCCGGGCAGCGCCCCGGTGGCCGCGGCACCGCCCCGGTCGGCAACCCCGCCGGAGCGAACCGCGCCGAACGCCGTGGGCGACCGCCGCAGGACCGCGCACGACCCCCGTACCCCCAGAACGACGCCCGAGGAGGCACCCGGTGAGCATCGAGCTCAACAACGAGTCCGGCGTCGAGGTGGACGAGGCCGCGATCCAGCGGCTCGCCGCGTTCGCCCTGGACGCGATGCACGTCCACGCCGATGCCGAGCTCGCGATCGTGCTGGTCGACGAGGGCGCGATGGAGCAGCTGCACGTCCGGTGGATGGACGAGCCCGGACCGACGGACGTCCTGAGCTTCCCGATGGACGAACTGCGCCCCGGCACCGAGGACGACCCCACGCCGGCCGGGCTGCTGGGCGACATCGTGCTCTGCCCACAGGTGGCCGAGGAGCAGGCGAAGACCGCCGGGCACTCGAGCACCGACGAGATGCTGCTGCTCACCTGCCACGGCATCCTGCACCTGCTCGGCTTCGACCACGCCGAGCCCGACGAGAAGGCCGAGATGTTCGGCATCCAGGGCGAGATCCTGACCGCCTTCGCCGCCCAGCACCGAGGGCGGTAGCCGGTGGTCGTCGTCGCCGGACTCCTCGCGGTGGCGCTGGCGCTCGTCGTGCTCGGCGGGCTCCTCGCCGCGAGCGACGCCGCGCTCTCGGTGGTCTCCCGTGCCGACCTCGAGGAGATCGCCAGGGGCAACAAGCGCCGCCGCGCCATCGAGGCGATCGCCGACGACGTCGGGGCGCACGTCAACGCGCTGAACTTCTTCCGGGTCCTCGCCGAGACCGCGGCTGCGGTGCTCGTGACGATCGCCCTCGTGCGCGCCTTCGACAGCTGGTGGATCGCCCTCGTCGTCTCCGCCGCGATCATGACCGCGGTGTCGTTCGTGCTGGTCGGGTCGAGCCCGCGCAGCGTCGGACGCGCCCACGCCGAGCGGCTGATCGGTGCGACCGGCGGCATCGTCCGTGGGGTCCGCATCGTGCTCGGTCCGCTGGCCGGGCTGCTCGTCCAGATCGGCGACCGCGTCACCCCTGGCCGCGGCCGGAGCGCCTCCACCGTGTCGAGCGAGGAGCAGCTGCTCTCGCTCGTCGACGAGGCCACCGAGAGCAACGTGCTCGAGGACGAGGACCGCGAGCTCATCCACTCGGTATTCGAGTTCAGCGACACCCTGGTGCGCGAGGTCATGGTGCCCCGCACGGACATGCTCACCGTCGACGGTGCGGAGACGCTGGCCGCGGCCATGGAGCAGTTCCTGGCCGCCGGGGTGTCCCGGATGCCGGTGACGGGCAAGGACAGCGACGACGTGCGGGGGGTGCTCTACCTGCGCGACGTCGCGCGGTGGCTGTACGAACGGCCGGCGTCCCGCAGTGAGCGGGTCAGCCGGCTGCTGCGGCCCGCCGAGTTCGTGCCGGAGTCGAAGCACGCCGACGACACCCTGCGGCACATGCAGGTCGCCAAGAACCACCTGGTGCTGGTGGTCGACGAGTACGGCGGTGTCGCCGGGCTGGTGACCATGGAGGACCTGATCGAAGAGCTCGTCGGCGACATCTCCGACGAGTACGACCGCGCCGTCGTCGACCGGACCGAGGTCGAACCGGGCATCTGGCGGATCTCCGCTCGACTGCCGATCGACGAGCTCGGCGACCTGTTCGGCATCGAGCTCGACGACGACGACGTCGACACCGCCGGTGGCCTGCTCACCAAGGAGCTCGGACACCTCGCCGTCTCCGGCGACACCGTCACCGTGTCCGGGGTCGTCCTGACCGCCGACCGGGTGGAGGGCAAGCGCCGCCACCTCATCACCGTGCTCGCCGAGCGCACCCACGCCCTGGCCGACGTCGAGGACGCCTTCGACGACGCCGAACCCACCACGACGGGAACCACGCACGCATGACCGACCCCGACACCACCCAGGCCGGCTCGGAGAAGCCCTACCGCGCGGGCTTCGTCTCGTTCGTCGGCCGTCCGAACGTCGGCAAGTCGACGCTGACCAACGCCCTGGTGGGCGAGAAGGTCGCCATCACCTCGTCGAAGCCGCAGACCACCAGGCGCGCCATCCGCGGGATCGTGCACCGGCCCGACGGCCAGGTGATCATCGTCGACACCCCGGGCGTGCACCGTCCGCGCACCCTGCTCGGCGAACGGCTCAACGACCTCGTGCAGTCCACGCTCGGCGACGTCGACGTGATCGGGTTCTGCGTGCCGGCGAACGAGCCCGTCGGTCCCGGCGACCGGTTCATCAACGACACGCTCGACCAGTACCCGCGCGCCAAGAAGATCGCGATCGTCACGAAGATCGACAGCACCTCGAAGGACCGCGTCGGTGAGCAGCTGCTGGCCGTCTCGAAGCTCCGCGACTGGGACGCCGTGGTGCCGACCTCGGGCACCAGGGGCATGCAGCTCGAAGACCTGCTCGGCGTGATCACCGCCCTGCTCCCCGAGTCGCCGCAGCTGTACGACTCGAGCGCGGTGACCGAGGAGACCGACGAGGAGCGCATCGGCGAGCTCATCCGCGAGGCCGCGCTCGAGGGTGTCCGTGACGAACTGCCGCACTCGCTGGCCGTGGTCATCGAGGACATCGTCGAGCCCGACGCGGACGACGACGCCGACGGCCCCCTGCGCATCTTCGCGAACCTGTTCGTCGAGCGGGACAGCCAGAAGGCGATCGTCATCGGACACAAGGGCGAGCGCCTGAAGGACGTCGGTTCCCGGGCCCGCGTCGAGATCGAGTCGCTGCTCGGCGGCCGGCACGTCTACCTGAACATCCGCGTGAAGGTGGCCAAGGAGTGGCAGCGTGACCCGAAGCAGCTCGGACGCCTCGGCTTCTGACCGTCGGCCGCTCGCACCCCGGGTCATCCGGGCGAGGGACGCGGGGACGAGCGACCCGCCGTACCGTGGACGGGTGTTCCGTCCCATGCTGCGCGCGCAGGTCATCACCGACCTGCTGATCGCCGTGCTGCTCGGCGGCCTCGTGCTGGTCGCCAGCGGGCGCGGGCTCGACGGGCCGCTGTCCGTGGTCACCGTCGTCGGGATGACCGGCGCCCTGGCCATCCGGCGTCTGTCACCCGGGCTCGCCCTGGCCGTGGCGTGGGTGTTCGCGGTCTTCGAGATGGCCACCCTGCAGGTGCCGGACGTCTCGAACGCCTTCATCGCCGGCGTCATGTACACGACGAGTGCCTACGGCAGCCGCCGTGTGCGGCTGGCCGGGCTCGTGTCGGCGATCCTCGGGTCCGTGGCGGCGGCGGCGTACATGGGCTTCGACGACTACCAGAACCGCCTCACCTACGAGACCACCTCGACGTCGGTGCCGGAGTCGCTGCAGGTCACCCTGTCGTTCTTCGCCGTCGTCCTGCTCCTGCTGCTGCTCCCGTGGCTCGCCGGACTCGTCGTCCGGACCCGTCGCTCGGCGAGCATGAGTCGCGAGGCCCAGCTGCTTGCCGAGCGTGACGCCGCGCGGGCCGATCGGGCCGTCGCGGTCGAGCAGGAGCGCGTGCGGATCGCCCGCGACATGCACGACATCGTCGCGCACTCGCTCGCGGTCGTCATCGCGCAGTCCGACGGTGCCCGGTACGCCCTGAAGGCCGACCCCGCGGTGGCCGACCAGGCCCTCAGCACCATCTCGGCCACGGCCCGCCGAGCCCTCGGCGACGTGCGCGAGCTCCTCGGCGCGCTCCGGCACGAGCAGGGGACCGCACCGACGCCCGAGATCGACGACATCGACCGGCTCGTCGACGAGATGCGGCAGCTCGGGCTCGACGTACGGGTGGAACGCGAGGGCGACCCCGCCGGGCTGCCCACCACCACGCAGCTCGCCGTCTACCGGATCGTGCAGGAGAGCCTGACGAACGCGTACAAGCACGGTGAGCCCGGCAGCCCGGTGCGTGCCGCCCTGACCTACCGGCCGGACACGGTCGAGATCGCCGTCGTGAACCGACGCGCGGACGACGGGGTCCGCGGCCCCGGCACGGGCCACGGCCTGGTCGGCATGCGCGAGCGCGCCGTCATGACCGGCGGCACCATGACTGCCGGGGCCCGAGGGGACGACTTCGCGGTCGCCGTCCGGATGCCGACCGTCCCGGCCAGCGGGCAGATGCCCCGCGGCCGGATCACCCCGACCGAGCAGGAGCGCACCGCCCGATGACCACGATCCCGACCGACGAGCACTCGATCCGTGTCGCCCTCGTCGACGACCAGGCGCTGTTCCGCACCGGCATCCGGATGCTCATCGACTCACAGCCCGACCTGCGGTTCGTCGGCGAGGCGGGCGACGGTGCCGAGGGGGTCGAACTCGTCCGACGGACCCGTCCCGACGTGGTGCTGATGGACGTCCGGATGCCCGTGATGGACGGCATCACGGCGACCGGTCACATCGTCGAGCAGTCCGGCACCGACGGTGCGAAGGTCCTCGTGCTGACCACGTTCGACTTCGACGAGGCCGCCGCCAAGGCCATCCGCGCCGGTGCGAGCGGCTTCGTGCTCAAGGACGCCGACCCCGAGTTCCTGCTCGCGGCGGTCCGGACCGTGCACGCCGGCACCGCGGTGTTCGCCGCGTCGGCCACGCGGGAGCTCCTGCGGCGGTACGACGACTCGGTCGGACGCGCTGCCGCCGTCCCCGCGGCGTTCGCCGACCTCACGCCGCGTGAGCGCGAGATCTTCGACCTGGCCGCCCGGGGGTTCAGCAACAGCGAGATCGCCCAGCACGAGTACGTCAGCGAGGCGACCGTGAAGACGCACATCTCGCGGGTCCTGACGAAGCTCGAGCTCCGGGACCGGGTGCGACTCGTCGTCTTCGCCCACGAACACGGGCTCGTCACCAAGGCCGACTGACGCCGGGTCATCCGCGGGGATGACCCCTCCACAGGCAACCGAGCCGAGCGGACGATCCACAGGAGCCGAGCGGGCGACGCGGGACCGGACCGCTGACCGCCATCGTGGATGCATGACCACGAGCCACGCCCCGATCATCCGCCTCGACCACGTGTCCAAGCACTACGGCGACGACGCCCGACGTGTGACCGCGCTCGACGACGTCAGCGTCGACATCGGCGCGGGGGAGTTCACCGCGGTGATGGGCCCGTCCGGGTCCGGCAAGTCGACGCTCATGCACGTCGCGGCCGGCCTCGATGCCGTGTCCGCCGGCCGGATCCAGATCGACGGCGTCGACATCACGGCCCTGGGCGACAAGGACCTCACCGAGCTGCGTCGTCGTCGGCTGGGCTTCGTGTTCCAGTCGTTCAACCTCGTCCCGACGCTCGACGTCAGCGAGAACATCCGACTGCCGTTCCTGCTCGGCGGGCACAAGCCCTCGAACGAGGAGACCGCCTGGATCGGCCGGCTGGTCGAGATGCTCGGGCTCGGCAACCGGCTGACGCACCGGCCGCACCAGCTCTCCGGCGGGCAACAGCAGCGCGTCGCCATCGCACGGGCGCTCGCTTCGCGGCCGGCGGTGGTCGTCGCCGACGAACCGACCGGCGCGCTCGACTCCCGCACCGGGCGCGACGTGCTCGCGATCCTCCGCGGCGCCGTCCAGGAATGGGGCCAGAGCGTCGTCATGGTCACGCACGACCCGGTGGCGGCCGCGAACGCCGACCGGATCCTGTTCCTGGCCGACGGCCGGATCGTCGCCGACCGCCCCGCGATGGACGCCGGCGCGATCTCCACGACGATGCTCGGGATGGAGGCAGCAGCGTGAACGGCATCCGATCCTTCGCCCCCACCGTCCTGGTCGCCGCCCTCGGCACCACGTTCGGTTCCGCCCTGGTCATCGCACCGGGGATCGTGACCGAGGCGCTCCGAGCCGCCGGGGTCGCCGACCTCGGACCGATCAAGGCGATCCTGTCGGTGGTCGGGTGGCTGTTCCTCGGCATCGCGCTCTACGTCGGCGCGATCGTCACCGCGAACACCTGCGCCACCCTGATCGCCGGACAGACCCGGATCATCGCGCTGCAGCGGCTCGTCGGAGCGACCGGTGCGACCCTCCGGGCGCGGATCACCCGCACCGGCCTGGTCGTCGGCGTGCTCGGCGGGGTCGTCGGCGCCGTCGTGGGCACCGCGCTCTCGGCCCTGTTCGTGGTCGTCCTGCGGGGCAACGGGGTCCTGCCCGACGCCGAGTACACGTACGTCCCGTGGGAGCTGGTCCTGCCGGTCGTGGCCGTCGTCCTCGCCACCTGGGGTGCCTTTGCTGCCGGGTCCCGCCGCGTGCTCACCGTCACACCGCTCGAAGCCCTGTCGTCGTCCGTCGAGCCGAGCCACGACGACGTCCGGTCCGGTACGGCCCGCAAGGTCTGGGCGATCGTGCTCATGGCCGGCGGCGCGGTGCTGATGCTGCTCGGGCTCGCGGTGAGCTCGCTGTCCCCGGTCGCGGTCCTGCCGGCGGCGCTCGGTGGGTTCGTGTCCTTCGCGGGGGTCGCCGTGGGGGCGACGATCGTGATGCCGCCCGTGCTGCAGCTCATCGGCCGCATCGGCTCGCACGACCCCGTCGTCCTGCTCGCCGGACGGAACGCGATGCGGGCGCCGGGGCGGTCCTCGCGGGCGACCATCGGGCTCGTCATCGGCGTCACCCTGCTCGTCACCTTCGCGGTGGCGCTCGGCATCATGCAGCACGTGCTCGAGACCGAGATGCGCGCCATGAGCGCGGGGAGCGCCACCCCCGAGATGATCGAGGCGCAGCGGGACCTCTTCGTGCAGATCAACGCCGTCGTCAGCGTGATCGTCGGCTTCTCCGCCGTGATCGCCGCCGTCGGGGTCGTGAACGCCCTGGCGCTCGGGGTGCTCCAGCGTCGGCGCGAACTCGGGCTGCTGCGGGTGCTCGGCCTGACCGGCGCGCAGGTCCGACGGATGATCGTGACCGAGGCCGTGCAGATGGTCGTCGCGGCCGTCGTCTCGGGGCTCGCACTCGGCACGCTGTACGGCTGGGTCGGCGGGCAGACGCTGCTCGGCTCGCTCGGGACGCCCGTGGCACCGGTGCTGCCGCCGCTGACCATCGGCATCGTGGTGATCGGCGCGCTGGTCCTGGCGGTCGTCGCCACCATCGCCCCGGTGCGGCGCGCGATGCGCGTCCCGCCGACCGAGGCGCTCGCAGTCGACTGACCCGTCGCCCTGGTCGCACCACGCGACGACACGGGAGGCCCGGTGCCAGCTGGCACCGGGCCTCCCGTTCGTCGTGTGGTCGCGCCGACGTGCCCTGCCCGGCTCCGCCACGCCGCTCACGTCCGTCGAGGTGTCACGAACCGTCGTCCGGACGGGCGACAGATCCTGACCGCTCGGCGACCGGCGCGCGGCAGGTCTCGACCACTCGGCACCTCCCCGGCACCCCACCCGGCACCCACCCGGCACCCACTCGGCGCCCCGTTCGGCGGCACCGGGCGGTCCCGCGTCACACGCTTGCGCCAGCCTGGTACACCGGTGCTACCGTGGGTCCCGATGTACTCGGCACTCCTCCTCCTTCGCTGCCGCGACGAGGCCTGACACTCCGGCCCACCTCGTCGCGGAGTCCGTCGTGGCCGCACCACAACAGCTCACGAACACGCGACGAAAGCGAAGAACGATGCAGAACACCCAGCAGCCCTCCGGGATGCCGATCCACAAGTACGTCCCGTTCCACGAGCAGATCAGCGTCGACCTGCCGGACCGCACCTGGCCCACGAAGCGCATCGACAAGGCGCCGCGCTGGTGCGCCGTCGACCTGCGTGACGGCAACCAGGCCCTCATCGACCCGATGGACGCCGAGCGCAAGCGGGCGATGTTCGACCTCCTCGTCCGGATGGGCTACAAGGAGATCGAGGTCGGGTTCCCCAGCGCCTCGCAGACCGACTTCGACTTCGTCCGGTCGCTGATCGACGAGGGCGCGATCCCCGACGACGTCACGATCCAGGTGCTGACCCAAGCGCGCGAGCACCTCATCCAGCGCACCTACGAGGCGATCGACGGCGCGAAGCAGGCCATCGTCCACCTGTACAACTCGACGAGCATCGTGCAGCGCGAGGTCGTCTTCCGCACCGACGTGCATGGCGTGGTGGACATCGCGGTCACCGGCGCGAAGCTCTGCAAGGCCGCCGAGGCGACGCTGCAGCACGACACGACGATCTACTACGAGTACTCGCCGGAGTCCTACACGGGCACCGAACTCGAGGTCGCACTGGAGATCTGCAACGCCGTCCTCGAGGTCTTCGAGCCGACGCCCGAGCGCAAGGTCATCATCAACCTGCCCGCCACCGTCGAGATGGCCACGCCGAACGTCTACGCCGACTCGATCGAGTGGATGTCCCGCCGCCTCGCCCACCGCGAGGACGTCATCCTGTCGCTGCACCCGCACAACGACCGCGGCACCGCGGTCGCGGCCGCCGAGCTCGGCTACATGGCCGGCGCCGACCGCATCGAGGGCTGCCTGTTCGGCAACGGTGAGCGCACCGGCAACGTGGACCTGGTCGCCCTCGGGATGAACCTGTTCACGCAGGGCATCGACCCGGAGATCTCGTTCGCCGACATCGACCAGGTGAAGCGCACGGTCGAGTACTGCAACCAGCTGCCGGTGCCCGAGCGCCAGCCGTGGGCGGGCGACCTCGTGTACACGGCGTTCAGCGGCTCGCACCAGGACGCCATCAACAAGGGCTTCGAGGCGATGAAGGCCAAGGCCGCCGCCGCGGGCAAGGACATCGACGAGATCGAGTGGGCGGTGCCGTACCTGCCCGTCGACCCGAAGGACATCGGCCGGTCGTACGAGGCCGTCATCCGCGTCAACTCGCAGTCCGGCAAGGGCGGTGTGGCGTACCTGCTCAAGACCGACCACGCCCTCGACCTGCCCCGCAAGCTGCAGATCGAGTTCTCCGGCGTCGTGCAGCGGCACACCGACACCGAGGGCGGCGAGTTCTCGTCGCAGCGCATCTGGGACGTGTTCCAGGACGAGTACCTGCCCGCGTCGATCGACGACGAGAAGTGGGGCCGGTACGAGCTCACCAAGACGGCCACGTCGAGCGACTTCGAGGGCACGACCTCGCTGTCCGTGGCACTCCGGGTCGACGAGGGCGCGGTCACGGCCGAGGCCGTCGGCACCGGTCCCATCGACGCGTTCCTGAAGGTGCTCGCCGAGCAGGGCGTCCAGGTCACGCTGTACGACTACTCGGAGCACACGATGAGCGCCTCCGGTGACGCGAAGGCCGCGTCCTACGTCGAGCTCGACGTCGACGGCGTGCGCCTGTGGGGCGTCGGCATCGACGCCGACATCTCGACGGCGTCGCTCAAGGCGATCGTGTCCGCGGTGAACCGCGCGGTGCGTGCGGGGGCCACGGCCGGCGCGCCGGAGCTCGTCTCCGCCTGAGACGCGACCAGCCCTGGAGGCGCGGTGCGGGTCCGTCCCGCAGCGCGCCTCCCGTCTGTGCCCGGTCTTTCCCCCGTCACGCGCGATGGCAGGTCGAATCGGGCGTACCTGGTCGATTCTTCCGACCAGGTGCGCCCGATTCCGCTCGGTACCCCCGGGCCCCGGCCCGCAGCGCACGCGGCTGTCGGCGGGGCGGGGGATACTGGGGGCATGCCGCTGTACCGGGACGAGTGCGTCGTGTTGCGCACCCACAAGCTCGGTGAAGCCGACCGCATCGTCACGATGCTCTCGCGGCAGCACGGCAAGATCCGCGCCGTGGCCAAGGGCGTGCGGCGGACGGCGTCGAAGTTCGGCAGCCGACTCGAGCCGTTCATGGTCGTCGACGCCCAGTTCTACGAGGGCCGGTCGCTCGACATCGTCACCCAGGCGGAGTCGCTCGGCGCGTACGGGGCCCAGATCGTCGCCGACTACGGCGCGTACACCGCGGCCAGCGCCATGGTCGAGACCGCCGACCGACTGAGCGAGGCCGACGCCGGGCTGCAGCAGTACCTGTTGCTCGTCGGGGCGCTCCGGTCGTTGTCGCGCGGTGAGCACCAGTCCAGCGCGACCCTCGACTCGTACCTGCTCCGTGCGATGAGCATCGCGGGGTGGGCCCCCTCGTTCAGCGACTGTGCGGTGACGGGGGAGCCCGGCCCGCACTCGGCGTTCGTGGTGCAGCTCGGGGGTGTCGTCGCCGACCGTGCGGCACCACCGGGGACCCCGCGGCTCGACCCGGCGACGCTCGGGGTGCTCGGTTCCCTGCTCGCCGGAGACTGGGCGACGGTCGACGCCACCGACGAGCGGACGCGTTCGCGGGCCTCCGGCGTGGTCGCGGCCTACGCCCAGTGGCACCTGGAACGATCGCTCCGGTCCCTGCCGCACGTCGACCGCTCCGAACACCCGATGCCGGTGCCGCAGACCCACGGCGGACCCGAGGCGACGGCGCGCGCGGTGGCCTCGACCCCGGCGCCCGCCGTACCCGAGCCCGATCCTGATCCCGCTGTCGAAGGAGCCCCCACCGCATGAGCCCCCGCCGCCCCGACGACGTCGAACCGTTCCGCCCGATCGACTGGACCGGCGAGACGCCCCCGGCGATCCCGGCCCGGTTCGTGCCGGAGCACGTGGCCATCGTCATGGACGGCAACGGCCGGTGGGCGAACGGCCGCGGCCTGACGCGGATCGAGGGGCACAAGGCGGGCGAGGCATCGCTGCTCGACGTCGTCGCCGGTGCGATCCAGATCGGCGTCCGGCACGTGTCGGCGTACGCGTTCTCGACGGAGAACTGGAAGCGCTCCCCGGAAGAGGTCCGGTTCCTGATGGGCTTCAACCGTGACGTCATCCGCCGTCGCCGTGACCAGCTGCACCAGTGGGGCGTCAGGGTGCGGTGGGCCGGCCGGCGCCCGCGGCTGTGGCGGAGCGTCATCGACGAGCTCGAGACCGCCGAGCGGATGACGGCGGGCAACGACGTCCTCACGCTGACGATGTGCGTGAACTACGGCGGCCGGAACGAGATCGTCGACGCCGTGCGGGGCATGGCCGAGGACGTCGCCGCCGGACGCCTGAAGCCGAGCCAGGTCACCGAGAAGGCTCTCGCCAAGCGCCTGTACGTGCCCGAGATGCCCGACGTCGACCTGTTCCTCCGGAGCTCGGGGGAGCAGCGCACCAGCAACTTCCTGCTGTGGCAGTCCGCCTACGCCGAGATGGTGTTCCTCGACCGGCTCTGGCCGGACTTCCGTCGCACCGACCTGTGGGGTGCGATCGAGGAGTACGCCAGCCGCGACCGACGCTACGGCGGCGCGGTCGACACCCCGACGGCTTAGCCCAACTCCAAGCCCGAGCCCAAGCCCGAGCCCAAGCCCCGAAGCCCGGCCCCTCAGCCCGGCAGCGGCCCCTCGAGCAGGTGGGCTGCGGAGCGCACCGCGTCGAGCGCCGCACGGACGCTCGGCACACGGTCGGCACCACGCGCGACGACGACCTCGACACGCCGGGCGAGCTCGTCGTCCACGGGGTCGATCGCGACACCGGCGGGGATGACCGTCGTCGCGAGTGCCAGCCGGGGGAGCAGCGCCACCCCGAGCCCGGCGGCGACGAGCCCCACCACCGCGGCCGCGTTGTCCGTCTCCAGCACGATGTCCGGCGTGAACCCCGCGCTCGCGCACGACGCGAGCAGGTGCCCACGGCAACGCGGGCAGCCCCCGATCCACCGGGCGTCGTGGTGGGACGCGAGGTCCACGACGGTGGAGCCGGCGGGGCGGAGTCGCTCGGAGCCTCCTGGCTCGACCGGCGTCACCAGCGCGAGCGGGTCGCGACCGAGTGCCCGGGTCACGAGGCCCGGGTCCGGGGTGGTCCCGACCTCGTCACCGACGTAGGTGAAGGTCAGGGCGACGTCGACCTCGCCGCCGCGCAGCAGGTCGAGTGCCTCGGGTGGCTCGACCTCGACGTACGAGGTCGTCACGCCGGGCGCCGTCGCGGCGAGCCGGGCGAGCACCGCAGGCACGAGGGCGGAGGACGCGCTCGGGAACCCGGCGAGCCGCACCCGGCCACGGCTGAGTCCGCCGACGGCGTCGAGGTCCTCGCGCGCCGCGGTCAGCGCGGCCTGGACGTGCAGGGCGTGGTCGGCGAGCACCTGCCCCGCATGCGTGAGGGTCGCGCCCCGTCCGCCCCGCAGGACCAGCGCGTGGCCGAGGCGCTGCTCGGCCCGGGCCAGCAGCTGGCTGACGGCCGGCTGGCTCGACCCGAGTGCGGCGGCAGCGCGGGTGATCGACCCGCCGTCGGCCACGGCGCGGAGGACCCGGAGCAACTGGGGATCGATCTCGTCCATCACCCGATGTTATCGGTGGCACAACGAACCGGCTCTGGTGTGATGGGACGGGAACGAGGACGCTGTCCGCATGGACTCCTTCCCCGCCGGCCGCGGCTACCTGGCGGCGTGCACCGCGGGCCTGCCGACCCGCGGCACCCTGGCCGCCCAGCGCGCCGACCTCGACGCGTGGTCCCGGGCCGAGACGTCGCCCGCCCGGTACGGCGCGCTGGTCGAGCAGGGACGTGCGCTCTTCGCCGCGCTGGTCGGCGTCCCGGTGGAGCGCGTGGCGACGGGATCGCAGACCTCGGTGATGGCCGCGGTCGTCGCCGACGCGCTGCCGGACGGCGCCGAGGTGGTCGTCCCCGACGGCGACTTCAGCTCGGTCGTCTTCCCGTTCCTCGCCCAGGCGCACCGCGGCGTCCGGGTCCGGAGCGTCCCGCTCGAGCGGCTCGCGGCGTCCGTCGGGCCCGACACCGCCCTGGTCGCGTGGTCCGCGGTGCAGTCCGCGACCGGCGTGGTCACCGACCCCGACCCGGTCGTGGCCGCCGCCCGTCGCGTCGGCGCCCTGACCCTCTGCGACCTCACGCAGGCCGCCGGCGTGCTGCCCGTCGACGCCGCACCGTTCGACGTGACGCTCACGCACACCTACAAGTGGCTCTGCGCTCCGCGCGGCGTCGCCTTCATGACGCTCTCCGACACCGCCCTCGGCCGGCTCCGCCCGGTGCAGGCCGGCTGGTACGCGGGCGCGGACGTCTGGTCCTCCTGCTACGGCCCCGCCATGCACCTGGCCGACGACGCGCGTCGCTTCGACGTCTCGCCGGCCTGGCAGGCGTGGCCCGGTGCCGTGGCCGCGCTCGAACACGCGGTCGCGCTCGACCAGCGGGCGGTCTGGAGGCACGCCACCGGTCTCGCGGATCGGCTGTGCGACGCCCTCGGGTCGCCTCGGCAGGGCGACGGGCAGGCGATCGTGACGTTCGCGGACGCCGACGGGGCGGCCCTCCGGGCCCTCGCCGCCGCAGGCGTCACCGCCTCGGGGCGTGCCGGGCGACTGCGCATCGCGTTCCACCTGTGGAACGACGAGTCCGACGTGACCGACGTCGTGGCCGCGCTCGGCGGGGTGGGGCCGGGCACGTCGGCGAGGTGAGCGTGGAGGGCGGACCCGTGGCGGGCCTCCCGGGCCAGGATCGCCGGTAGTCTTGCCCGGACCGTTTCCGCACCGAGCACCCAGCTCGGCGACCTCTGGAGCACCCTTTGGCACAGCCCTCCCGTCTCGACAGCGTCATCGCCCTGGCCAAGCGCCGCGGCTTCGTCTTCCAGTCGGGTGAGATCTACGGAGGCTCCCGCTCCGCATGGGACTACGGGCCCCTCGGTGTGGAGCTCAAGGAGAACATCAAGCGCCAGTGGTGGCAGCGGTTCGTCCGGGGCCGCGGGGACATGGTCGGACTCGACTCCGCGGTGATCCTGCCCCGCAAGGTGTGGGAGGCCTCCGGGCACGTCGCGACCTTCACCGATCCGCTGGTGGAGTGCCTGCACTGCCACCACCGGTTCCGCGAGGACCACCTGCTCGAGGCGTTCGAGGCGAAGAAGGGCCGCGCCCCCGAGGGTGGCATGGCCGAGATCGCCTGCCCGAACTGCGGCACCCGCGGCGAGTGGACCGAGCCCCGCGAGTTCTCCGGGATGCTCAAGACCTACCTCGGCCCGGTCGAGTCGGAAGAGGGCCTGAACTTCCTGCGCCCCGAGACGGCGCAGGGCATCTTCGTCGACTTCGCGCAGGTCGTCACGACCAGCCGCATGAAGCCCCCGTTCGGCATTGGTCAGGTCGGCAAGGCGTTCCGCAACGAGATCACGCCCGGCAACTTCATCTTCCGCACGCGCGAGTTCGAGCAGATGGAGATCGAGTACTTCGTGCCGCCGGCCTCGGCCGAGGAGCACTACGAGCAGTGGATCGCCGACTCGGTCGCGTTCTACACCGACCTCGGCATCGACCCGGAGAACCTGCGTCGCTTCGACGTGCCGGACGGCGAGCGGGCGCACTACTCCGACGCCACCGCCGACATCGAGTACCGCTTCGGCTTCACCGGCTCGGAGTGGGGCGAGCTGATGGGGGTCGCGAACCGCACCGACTTCGACCTGAACAACCACATCGAGGCGTCCGGCCAGGACCTCCGGTTCTTCGACCAGGCCGCCAACGAGAAGTACGTGCCGTACGTCATCGAGCCGTCGTTCGGGCTGACCCGTGCACTCATGGCGTTCCTGCTCGACTCGTACCACGAGGACGAGGCCCCCAACGCGAAGGGCGGTGTCGACAAGCGCACGGTCCTGCGCCTCGACCCGCGCCTGGCCCCGGTGAAGGCCGCCGTCCTGCCGCTGTCGCGCAACGAGCAGCTCTCGCCCGTCGCCCGCGGCCTGGCCGACGACCTGCGCAAGAACTGGAACGTGGACTTCGACGACGCCGGTGCCATCGGCCGTCGCTACCGTCGCCACGACGAGATCGGCACGCCGTTCTGCATCACGGTCGACTTCGACACGCTCGAGGACAAGGCCGTCACGGTGCGCGAGCGCGACACCATGGGCCAGGAGCGCGTCTCGCTCGACCAGCTGCAGGGGTACCTGGCGCAGCGGTTGCTCGGCGCGTAGGGGTTCCGCGGCCCCGCACCGCCCCCGCGTCGCCTTCGCACCGGCTCCGCGCCGCCTTCGCACAACCAAAGTCACCTCGAACCGCGTGATCGCGCGGCGCGAGGTGACTTTGGTTGTTCGGCGGGAATGCGCGCCGCACGATCGCGTTGGGGTCAGCATGAACGACTCCGTGAAGGTCGATGTCTGGTCGGACATCGCCTGCCCCTGGTGCTACATCGGCAAGCGCAAGTTCGAGGCCGGCGTCGCCGCGTTCGGCGCCTCGAGCGAGGGCCGCCCCGTCGAGGTCGAGTACCACTCCTTCGAGCTCAGCCCGGACACCCCCGTCGACTTCGAGGGCACCGAGGCCGAGTTCCTCTCGGGCCACAAGGGCATGCCCGTCGACCAGGCGCAGCAGATGCTCGACCAGGTCACCGCCATCGCCGCTGGCGTCGGTCTCGACTACGACTTCGAGGCCATGCACCACACCAACACCGTGAAGGCCCACCAGGTCATCCACCTCGCCAAGCAGCACGGCAAGCAGCTCGAGATGGTCGAGCGTCTGTTCACCGCCTACTTCGAGCGCGGCGAACACGTCGGACAGGAGTCCTCCCTCGCCGATCTGGCTGCGGAGATCGGCCTCGACCGCGACGAGGTCCTCAGCACCCTGCGCGACGACGCCCAGCTCGCCGCGGTCCGCGCCGACCAGGCCCAGGCGCAGGCGTACGGGATCAACGGCGTGCCCTTCTTCGTGATCGACGGCAAGTACGGCGTCTCCGGCGCCCAGGACCCCACGGCGTTCGAGCAGGTGCTCCGCCAGGTGGTCGCGCTCCGCGAGACCACGCCGGAGGAGGTCGCCTCGGCGGCCGAGCGCGCTGCGGACGACGCGAGCGCGGACGTGGCGGTGACCCGATGACGGACATGACCATCAGCGACCAGGGCGCGGTGCGCCTCCAGGCCGTGACGTCGGTGCCGTCCGTCCCGGACGCGCTCACGGGGCTGCCGGGTGCGTTCGGTGGTTCCGGCGTCCCCGGTCTGGAGGCCCGTCCCGCGTTGCTGACGCTCGTCACGCCCGGCGGTGCGCCGGTCTGCGAGGGCGATGCCTGCCTGATCGACGCCGGCTCGTTCGCCGGGGCCGAGGGCGACTGGTCCGAGGTGCCGGACTGACGGCTGCGTCAGTCGCGCTGCGGTTCCTCGTCGGTGATGTCGGCGACGGTCGCGCCGTAGGCGGCGATGAGCGCGTCGGCGTCGACGAAGGCGCTCGCACCGTGCCGGCCGGCGCCCAGGGCGACCCTGCGGCCGACGATGCGTTCGTCGGCGTACACCGGCAGGTCGCCCGTGGCACCGATCGGCGTGATGGTGCCGCGCTCGTAGCCGGACGCTTCGAGCGCCGTGGTGGCGTCGGGCATCGAGAGCTTGTTGACGCCGACGACCGTGCGGAGCTTCTTCCAGGCGATGCTGCGGCCGCCGGGCACCAGGGCGAGCAGGAACCCGCCGTCGTGGCGCTTCACCACCAGGGTCTTGACGATGTCGCCGGGCTCGATGCCGAGCAGTCCGGCGGCCTCGTGCAGGGAGTTCGCGGCCGGGCGCTCGACCACTTCGACCGGCAGGCCACGGGCCTGGGCGTCGGCGTCGAACCGGGTGCTGGCGTCGGTCGTCATGTGGAGAACGCTACCGGCGCGCACCGACGTGGGAGAATGGGAGACGTATGACGATCACTGACGCACCCGGGACGGCGACCCGTCCGGCGAAGCCCCTGCGCATCGGCCCCATCGAGGTCGACGTGCCGGTCGTGCTCGCGCCGATGGCGGGCATCACGAACATGGCCTACCGCCGGCTCTGCCGCGAGTACGGCGCCGGCCTGTACGTGTGCGAGATGATCACCTCGCGCGCGCTCGTCGAACGGACGCCCGTGTCGATGCAGCTCATCCAGCACCACGAGTCCGAGACCCCGCGGTCGATCCAGCTGTACGGCGTCGAGCCGAACACCGTGGCCGAGGCGGCGACGATCCTCGTCGGTGAGGACCGTGCCGACCACATCGACCTCAACTTCGGCTGCCCCGTTCCCAAGGTGACGCGGAAGGGCGGCGGCGCGGCGCTGCCCTGGAAACTCGACCTGTTCCGCGAGCTCGTCACCAAGACCGTGCGCGCCGCGGGCGACGTCCCCGTCACGGTGAAGATGCGCAAGGGCATCGACGAGGACCACCTGACCTACCTCGACGCCGCACGCATCGCGCGCGACGCCGGTGTCGCCGCGGTGTCGCTGCACGCCCGCACCGCGAACGAGCACTACTCCGGGCACGCCGACTGGTCCGCGATCGCCACGCTGAAGGAGACCGTCACCGACATCCCGATCCTCGGCAACGGCGACATCTGGTCGGCCGCCGACGCGCTCCGGATGATCGACGAGACCGGCGCCGACGGCGTGGTCGTCGGGCGTGGCTGCCTCGGCCGCCCGTGGCTGTTCGGCGACCTGGCCGCGGCGTTCCGCGGCGAGGGGCTGCGGTACATGCCGTCCCTGGGCGAGGTTGCCGACGGGTTCCGCCGGCACGCCGAGCTGCTCGTCGAGTTCTTCGCCGACGAAGAGCACGCCTGCCGCGACATCCGCAAGCACGTGGCCTGGTACTTCAAGGGGTACCCGATCGGCAGCGACGTCCGGGCCGGCCTGGCGATGGCGTCGAGCCTGCAGGAGATCGACGACTTCCTCGGCCAGCTCGACCACGACGCGCCGTACCCGGGTGCCGACGCCGAGGGGCCGCGCGGTCGTGCCGGGCACCCGAAGCGCACCGCCCTGCCCGACCGCTGGCTCGAGAGCCGCGACGTCGACTCCGAGTTCCGCAAAGTCCTGGCCGCCGCCGAGCTGCACCACAGCGGCGGATGAGCGCCACCGCCTCGTACGGCCCGGCCGACGCGGAGCGCTGGCTCCCCGAAGAACACGGCAACCGCCGCTCGGACTTCGCCCGTGACCGCGCCCGACTGCTCCACTCCAGCGCCCTCCGGCGTCTGGCCGCCAAGACCCAGGTGCTCAGCCCGACGGCGGGGCTCGACTTCGCCCGCAACCGGCTGACCCACTCGCTCGAGGTCGCGCAGGTCGGCCGCGAGCTCGCCGATTCGCTCGGGCTCGACCCCGACGTGGTCGACACCGCGTGCCTGGCGCACGACATCGGGCACCCGCCGTTCGGGCACAACGGCGAGACCGCCGTGAACGCCTGGGCCACCGGGATCGGCGGCTTCGAGGGCAACGCGCAGACCCTCCGGCTGCTGACGCGGCTCGAGCCGAAGGTCTACGGCGTCCGGCCGGGTTCCGACGTCGACCGTCCGTACGGGCTCAACCTGACCCGCGCGTCGTTGGACGCCAGCTGCAAGTACCCGTGGCCGGCGGCGCAGGGGGTCTCGGAGTCGTCCTCCGGGCGCACCAAGTTCGGCTTCTACGACGACGACCACGACGCCTTCGGGTGGCTCCGCGCCGGCGCCCCGCGTCGTCAGCGCTGCATCGAGGCGCAGGTCATGGACCTCGCCGACGACATCGCGTACTCGGTGCACGACTTCGAGGACGCCGTCGTCGCCGGGTTCATCGACGTCGCGGCCCTGGGTGACCGTGTCGGCGAGAACGACATCGTCAGCGCCATGCACGCCTGGGTCGGTGACGACCTGAGCCGCGACGAGCTGCTCGAGGCGTTCGACCGCCTGCGCGAGTTGCCGCTCTGGATGACCGCGTACGACGGCTCCCGCCGTGACGCCGCACGCCTGAAGAACCTGACGTCGCAGCTGATCGGACGCTTCGCGCGCACCGCCACGACGGCCACCCGTGAGTCCTACGCCTCGGGGTCGCTCGTGCGGTTCGCCGCGTCGGTCGTCACCCCGCCCGAGATCATCGGTGAGATCGCCGTGCTCAAGGGCATCGTCGCGGCCTTCGTGATGACCCAGGGCGACCGTCAGCCCGTGTACGAAGACCAGCGCCGCGTGCTCACCGAACTGCTCGACGCGCTGGCGGCGACGGGGGCGTCCGACCTGGAGCCCGGCTTCGCCGCCGACTGGCACGCCGCGGGCGACGACGCCGGCCGACTGCGCGCCGTCGTCGACCAGGTCGCGAGCCTGACCGACCAGGGTGCACTCGCGTGGCACCGACGTCTGGTGGTGGGTGACCGTGACCCGGTCCACATCGCCGTCTGACCGGTCCGCCGACGTCGGTCCCACGAACTAGGATCGAGGGGTGGCTGGCAGGATCGCGCGGAACGACATCGACGAGGTCCGCTCGCGTGTCAACATCGCCGACGTCGTGGGCGACTACGTCACGCTGAAGCACGCGGGCGTCGGGTCGATGAAGGGCCTCTGCCCCTTCCACGACGAACGCTCCCCGTCGTTCCACGTCCGGCCCCAGGTCGGCCGCTACCACTGCTTCGGCTGCGGTGAGGACGGCGACGTCTTCAGCTTCATCATGGCGCAGGACCACACCACCTTCGCCGAGGCCGTCGAGCGCATGGCAGCGAAGATCGGCTTCACCCTGCACTACGAAGAGGGCGACGGGCCGCGCACCGACTACAACACCCGTGCCCGGCTGATCGCCGCGAACGAAGCCGCGCTCGAGTACTTCACGGGGCAGCTCACCACCGCTGCCGCCGACCCCGCCCGCCGGTTCCTGGGGGAGCGCGGGTTCGACCCCTCGGCCGCCCAGCACTTCGGCGTCGGGTTCGCCCCGAAGTCCTACGACATGCTCAAGGACCACCTGCGCGGGCGCGGCTTCACGATGGAGGAGCTCGTGTCCGCCGGCCTCGTCAGCCAGGGTGACCGCTCGCCGTACGACCGGTTCCGCGGGCGCCTGATGTGGCCCATCCGCGACGTCACCGGGGCGACCATCGGCTTCGGGGCGCGCCGCCTACTCGAGGACGACAAGGGTCCCAAGTACCTCAACACGCCCGAGACCCCGATCTACCACAAGAGCCAGGTGCTCTACGGGCTCGACCTGGCACGCCGCGACATCTCGAAGCAGAAGCAGGTCGTCATCGTCGAGGGCTACACCGACGTGATGGCGTGTCACGTCGCGGGCGTCACGACCGCCGTCGCCACCTGTGGCACGTCGTTCGGGGTCGACCACATCAAGGTGCTGCGCCCGATGCTCGGTGATTTGGCCGGCGCCGACCCGAACGCCAACGGCGAGGTCGTGTTCACGTTCGACCCCGACGAGGCCGGGCAGCGCGCAGCCTCGCGTGCCTTCGCGGAAGAACAGCGCTTCGCCGCGCAGACCTACGTCGCCGTGGCGCCCGGTGGGCTCGACCCGTGCGACCTCCGGCTCGCCCGCGGTGACGACGCGATCCGCCGACTGGTCACGAACAAGCGCCCGATGTTCGAGTTCATGATCCGCCGCACCCTGGACGGCCACGACCTCGAGACCGTCGAGGGGCGCGTCGGTGCCCTGCGCGCTGCTGCGCCCGTGCTCGCCGGTATCCGCGATCGCTCACTGACGCAGGGCTACGTGCGCGAACTCGCCGGCTGGCTGGGCATGGAGATCCCCGAGGTCCGTCGGTCGGTCGAGACCGCCCGGCGTCGTGCGGGGTCCGCTGCCCAGGACGACCGGTCCGCGGGCTCGGGGCGCGACGGCCGTGCCGGAACCGGTACCGACGGGGCCGACACCCCCGACGAGCCCGTCGCCGGGATCCGTTCGCTGCCGAACGACCCGATCAGCCGCATGGAGCGCGACGCCGTGATGGCGATGGTGCAGCAGCCCACGTCCGTCGGGGCACCGATGCTCGGGCTCGCCGCGTCGGCCACGTTCTCGACGCCGATGCTCGCCGCCGTGCGGGACGCCGTGGTCGCCAACGTCGACGTCATCGGCGCGGGGGACTGGCTCGACCGGCTGCTCGCCGACGTGCCGGCACCCCTCCGCACCCTGACGCACGAACTCGCCCTCGCACCGATCCCCGCGCGCAACGCCGAGGACCTGGCGGCCTACTGCCGGAGCATCGTCGTGGCCCTGGTCGAGCGCGACCTGCTCGCCCGCAAGGCCTCGTTGCTCGGCCAGCTGCAGCGCGCCGACCCGCACGAGCAGGCGGAGCGTCGCGCCGAGATCCAGCGGCAGCTCGTCGACATCGACGGGCAGCGGATGCGGTTGCGGGCCGACGCCGAGGCGTCCTAGGGCTCTTCGGGCTGTTGGTGTGCGCGGGGTCGCACCGCGCGCCGCGTGCGTCTCGCCGAGGTGGCACGAACCGTCGCATGGTGGGGCTGCGAGCGGCTGTTGGTGCGACCTCGGGTGCGTGAGTGGTCAGGACGTGCCGCGTGTGGGGCGTCGAGTGGTCGCGAAGCGTCGGCCGGCCGGGGTTCGGACGACGGAACGTGACCGCTCGGGGTGGGTCCGGCGGGGAGTCGTGACCAGTCGGCGGGGCGAGGGGCGGGAGGGACGCGGGGCGGACGCGGGGCGGGCCTGCCGGCCGGGGTGTGCGGAGTCGCACGACGCGCCACGTGTGCTTCGCCGAGGTCGCGCGAACCGTCGCGCGGTGGGGCTGCGAGCGGCTGCTGGTTCTCTCGGCGACGGCGTGAGTGGTCAGGACGTGCCGCGTGTGGGGCGTCGAGTGGTCGCGAAGCGTCGGTTGGCCGGGGTCCGGCCGACGGGACGTGACCGCTCGGGGCGGGACGGGCGGGGAGTCGTGACCGGTCGGCGGGGGCGAGGGGCGGCGCGGACGTGGGTCGGGCGGGGAGTCGTGACCGCTCGGCGGGGGCGAGGGGCGGGGCGGACGCGGGGCGGGCCTCCCGGCCGGGGGTGAAGTCGCACGACGCGCCGGGTGCGTCTCGCCGAGGTCGCGCGAACTGTCGCACGGTGGGGCTGCGAGCGGCTGCTGGTTGTGCCGGCGCCGGCGTGAATGGTCAGGACGTGCCGCGTGTGGGGCGTCGAGTGGTCGCGAAGCGGCGGCCGGCCGGGGTTCGGACGACGGGACGTGACCGCTCGGGGTGGGTCGGGCGGGGAGTCGTGACCGGTCGGCGGGGGCGAGGGGCGGGGCGGACGCGGGGCGGGCCTCCCGGCCGGGGGTGAAGTCGCACGACGCGCCGCCGGCGCACCCCCGAGGTCGCGCGAACCGTCGCCGGGCGTCCCGTGGGACGGGCACTTTCGGGGTGGGAAGGGGCAGGAACGGCCGGGAACCAGCGCCAGACACCCCAGGTTGCACCACGCAACTTTCGTGCGTGACGCGCCGCTCGACTCCGGCGGAATCATGCATCACGCGGCGGGCCCGTGCATTACAGCGGTGTAAACAAATCGCCCCCGGTTCGTTCCGTTCCGTGACAGGGTGATACCAATGAGCGTTCCTGGCCGGGCACACAGACGTTCCACCCTCCGGCTCAGGACTCTTGCAATCATGACCAGAGAGGCAGCGGACATGGCATCCGTGACCAAGTGGGGCAAGCGCGGCATCGCGCTCGGCGCCGGTGCAGCAGCGACGGCGCTGGTGCTGACCGGCTGCGCGAGCAGCAGCGTGAGTGACACCGAACTGAACGGCCTGAGCATCGGGACGACGGACAAGATCACGTCCCTCGACCCGGCCGGTTCCTACGACAACGGCTCCTTCGCCGTGCAGAACCAGGTGTTCCCGTTCCTGATGAACACGCCCGTGGGGAGCCCGGACGTCGAGCCGGACATCGCCACGAAGGCGGAGTTCACGAACCCGACGACCTACAAGGTCACCCTCAAGGACGGGCTCGAGTTCGCGAACGGCAACAAGCTCACGTCCAGCGACGTGAAGTTCTCGTTCGACCGCGAGCTGAAGATCAACAACGAGAACGGTCCGCAGTCGCTGCTGGCCAACCTCAAGAGCATCGACACCCCGGACGACACCACCGTGGTGTTCAACCTGGACCACGCCGACCAGACCTGGCCGCAGGTGCTCTCGAGCCCCGCGGGTCCGATCGTCGACGAGGACGTCTTCAGCGCGACGAAGCTCACCAGCGCCGACGACATCGTCAAGGGCAAGGCCTTCGCCGGGCAGTACCAGATCAGCTCCTACAAGGAGAACGACACGATCCAGTACAAGACCAACCCGAAGTACGACGGCCTGCTCGGCAAGGCGAAGACCGACGAGGTCACCGCCAGCTACTACACCAAGGAGACCGACCTCAAGCTCGCCGTGCAGAAGGGCGACGTCGACGTGGCGTACCGCTCCCTGACGCCGACCGACATCTCGGACCTGCGCAAGGACGACTCCCTGAAGGTCACCGACGGCCCCGGCGGCGAGATCCGCTACGTGGTCTTCAACTTCAAGACCCAGCCGTTCGGCACCGGGCAGGACGACGCCGACGAGGCGAAGGCCCTGGCCGTGCGTCAGGCCGCCGCCGACGTGGTCGACCGTGCCCAGCTCGCGAAGGAGGTCTACAACGACACCTTCACCCCGCTCTACTCGATGGTCCCGGACGGCCTGACCGGCGCGGTCCAGCCGTTCAAGGAGATGTACGGCGACGGCGACGGCGGCGCGGACGTGGCGAAGGCCAAGAAGACGCTGTCGGACGCCGGTGTCACGGGCAAGGTGCAGCTCGACATCCAGTACGCGCCCGACCACTACGGTTCGGCCTCGGACGACGAGTACGCGCTGCTCAAGCAGCAGCTCGAGGACTCCGGTCTGTTCACCGTCAACATCCAGTCGACGGTCTACACGACCTACGCGCAGGAGCGCACCAAGGACGCCTACCCCGTGTACCAGCTCGGCTGGTTCCCGGACTTCTCCGACGCCGACAACTACCTGTCGCCGTTCTTCACCAAGGAGAACTTCGTCCAGAACCACTACGACGACCCGGAGATCCAGGACCTCATCGCGAAGGAGCAGGCCGAGTCCGACACGGACAAGCGTGCTGCCCTGATCGAGCAGGCCCAGGAGCGCGAAGCCACCCAGATCTCGACGCTGCCGCTGCTGCAGGGCAAGTCCGTCGCGGTCGCCGGCAAGGACGTCAAGGGCCTGACCCTCGACGCCTCGTTCAAGTTCCGGTACGCCACCCTGAGCAAGTAGCACCAAGCCCCACGTGCAGGCCGCGGGCGTTCCCACGAGGAACGCCCGCGTGCCTGTGCAACGGCGACGAAAGGCACACACCCCGTGACCCTCAGCACTCCCGAGGCGACGCAGGACGTGAACGGCACCGATCCCACCAAGCCACAGGCACAACGCAGTGCCAAGAACAGTGGTGGCGGACTCGGCCGGTACATCCTCGTCAGGTTCCTCCTCATCATCCCGACCGTCTTCATCCTGGTGACGCTCGTGTTCTTCCTGATGCGCGTCATCGGGAACCCGATCACCGCATCGGTCGGCGGTCGTCTCACGCCGAGCCAGCTGCAGGAACGCCTGCACGCCGCCGGCTACGACCGGCCGGTGCTCGTGCAGTACTTCGAGTACCTCGGCAACATCCTGCGCGGTGACTTCGGCACCTCGTCGACGGACAACCGTCCGATCACCGACATCATCGTCACGTACGGCGGCGCGACCGCGGAGCTCGTGTTCTACGCGCTCATCGTCGCGCTCGTGCTCGGCATCCCGCTCGGCATGCTCGCCGCGTACACGCGCGACAAGTGGCCGGACGTGCTGCTCCGCGCGCTCGCGATCCTGACCTACGCCACGCCGGTGTTCTTCGGTGGCCTGCTGCTCAAGCTCGTCTTCTCGGTGTGGCTCGGCTGGCTGCCCCTCGGGGACCGTGCCTCGACCCGGGTGTCGCTCATCCTCGACGGCATCCCGGGCGCGAGCGGCATCTACATCATCGACGCGCTCCGCACCGGCAACGCCGCGGTCATCGGCGACGTGCTGCAGCACGCCGTCCTGCCGGCGCTGACGCTCGGTCTGCTGACGGCGGGCATCTTCCTGCGCCTGGTGCGCGCGAACATGATCGGGTCGCTCGGCTCGGAGTACGTCGACGCCGCCCGGTCCCGCGGCGTGCGCGAGTCGCGGCTCGTCCGCACCCACGCGTTCCGTCCGGCCCTCGTGCCGATCATCACCGTGATGGGGCTGCAGATCGCGATGCTCCTGGGTGGCTCGGTGCTCACCGAGACGACCTTCGGGTGGCGCGGCCTGGGCTTCGAGCTCAACCAGTACCTGTCGGCCCGTGACTTCGTCGCGGTGCAGGGCATCGTCGCGATGCTGGCGGTGATCGTCGCGGTGACCAACTTCGTCGTCGACGTGGTCGCCGCCCTGATCGACCCGAGAGTGAGGTTCTGACGATGGTCGACACCACCCTCGTCGACCGCCACGAGCCGCTCTGGAAGCGGCTCCCCGTGGTGGTCCAGCTCCGCCGGAGCACCGGCTGGCAGCGCGCCATGCTCATCGTCGGCGTGGTCATCTGCGCCCTCTACCTGCTCGTCGCGGTCTTCGCACCGCTCCTCGCCCCGTACGGCTTCGGTCAGCTGCAGGGCGCGGACGGGCAGAGCTTCCCACGCACCGGCGAACCGAGTGCCGAGCACATCTGGGGCACCACGGTCGGCGGCTTCGACGTGTTCAGCCGCGTGCTCTACGGCGCCCGCACGGCCGTGCTCGTCGTCATCGTCGCCGTGATCGTCTCGATCATCGTGGGCGTCCTGCTCGGCATGGTCTCCGGGTACCTGGGCGGCTGGCTCGACCGCGTCCTGGTGGTCGTGGCCGACGCCATCTACGCGTTCCCGTCGCTGCTGCTCGCGATCATCGTGTCCATCGTCATCTCCGGGGGCAACTCGAGCTACTCGGGCGGCATCATCGCGGCGGCGATCTCGATCACCGTCGTCTACGTGCCGCAGTACTTCCGCGTGGTCCGTGCCGAAGCCGTCCGGCTGAAGAACGACGCGTTCGTCGAGTCGGCGCGCGTGATGGGCACGAACCCGTGGCGCATCATGACGCGGCACGTCCTGCGGAACTCGACGCGTTCGCTGCCGCTCATCCTGACGCTCAACGCGAGCGACGCGATCCTGACCCTGGCCGGCCTCGGCTTCCTCGGGTTCGGCATCGGCCCGACGTCCGGAGCCGAGTGGGGCTACGACCTGAGCCGCGCTCTCTCGGACGTCGCGAGCGGTGTCTGGTGGACCGGTGTCTACCCGGGTGTCGCGATCGTGGTGCTCGTGCTCGGCGTGACCTTCATCGGCGAGAGCCTGAACGACATCTCCGACCCCCGCCTGCGTGCACGCCGACGCCTGAAGCAGCTCGTGTCCACGCGCGAAACGCGCGAAACACGCGAGACGCGCGAAACGCGCGACCCCGAGGCACCCCGCGACACACGCGACCCCGAGGCACCGAGCACCGCCGGGAACGACACGGAAGGGACGGGCGCATGACCCCGACCACCCGCCTGCAACCGGGCGACACCACCACCGAACCCGTCGTCGTCGTGGACGACCTGACCGTCACGTTCGCGACCGACGGCGGTGCCGTCGACGCGGTCAAGGGCGTCAGCCTCGACGTCCGCCCCGGCGAGGTGCTCGCCCTGGTCGGCGAGTCCGGCTCCGGCAAGTCCGTCACGGCGCGAAGCATGCTGCGGCTCATGCCGGAGACGGCGACGCTCGGCGGCGCGGTGCTGCTCGACGGCACCGACGTGGTGAGCGTCGGCGCGCAGAAGCTCCGCAGCCTGCGCGGAACGGCCGGGGCGATGGTGTTCCAGGAACCGTCGACCGCCCTCAACCCGGTCTTCACCGTCGGGTGGCAGATCGCCGAGGGACTCCGCGCCCACGGCGGCGTGTCCAAGAAGGAAGCACGGGCGAAGGCCATCGACTACCTCGGTCGCGTCGGCATCCCCGACCCCGAGACCCGCGTCGACCACTACCCGCACCAGTTCTCCGGCGGGCAGAAGCAGCGCGTGGTCATCGCGAGTGCACTGGCCCTCGAGCCGAGCGTCATCATCGCGGACGAGCCCACGACGGCGCTCGACGTGACGGTGCAGGCCGAGATCCTCGACCTGCTGCGCCGCTGCCGTGACGAGTTCGGCACCGCGATCGTCGTCATCACGCACAACATGGGCGTGGTCGCCGACCTGGCCGACCGCGTCGCCGTGATGTACCAGGGCGAGATCGTCGAAGAGGCCACGGCGTCGGCGCTGTTCGCGACGCCGCAGGCCGACTACACCAAGCGGCTGCTCGCGGCGGTGCCCCGGCTCGAGGCGTCCACCGGGGTGGCCCGGCGCGCCGCGATCGCCGAGGACGTCACCCCGCTGGTCGAGGCGAAGGGGCTCGAGATCGAGTACCCCGGGCGGCTCGGCTCGCCGGCGTTCAAGGCGGTCAAGGGCGTCGGCCTGGCGATCCGTCCGGGTGAGGTCCTCGGCCTGGTGGGGGAGTCCGGCTCCGGCAAGACCACCATCGGCCGGGCCATGGCGGGCCTGACGAAGGTCACCGGCGGCTCGCTCAAGGTCCTCGGCGCCGAGATGCTCGGGTACCGCGAACGTGACTTCAAGCACCTGCGGAAGGACATCGGGTTCGTCTTCCAAGACCCGGCGACCTCGTTCAACCCGCTGCTGACGATCGCCGAGTGCGTCGCCGAGCCGCTGGTCGTGCACAAGGAGGTCTCGAGCCCGCGTGCTGCGCGCAAGCGGGTGGACGAGCTGCTCGAGGCCGTGCAGCTGCCGGCCGCGTACGGCGACCGCTACCCGCACGAGCTCTCCGGTGGGCAGCGCCAGCGCGCGTCGCTCGCCCGGTCGCTCGCGCTCCGGCCGAAGCTGCTCATCGCCGACGAGCCGACGAGCGCGCTCGACGTGTCCGTGCAGGCGCGCGTGCTCGAGCTCTTCCTCGAGCTCCAGCAGGACCTCGGCTTCGCATCGCTGTTCATCAGCCACGACCTCGCGGTCGTCGGCGCGCTGTCCGACCGGATCGCGGTGCTGTACCGCGGTGACCTGGTCGAGACGGGCACGACGGCGCAGGTCCTCGGCGCGCCGCAGCACCCCTACACGCAGCGGCTCCTCGCGTCGTTGCCGGTGCCGGACCCAGCGGAGCAGGCGGAGCGACGGCGTACGCTGGAGCGACTGGAGCACGCCGGGTCCTGACCCGACGTGACCCACCCTGGAGGCCCGGCCAGCGTCGTCGACGCACGCCGGGCCTCCAGGGTGGTCGGCTCCACTGCTGTACGCACGACGGACCTGCCAGGGCGGTCCGTCGCGAACCGCCGCCAGGGGGCGGCGTGGAAGGGGACCCATGATCGCGGTCAACGGACCGGCGGTCGTCGCGGACGACGTGTCGATCGAGTACCGGGGCGGACGCGGGGGCGAGTCCATCCGTGCCGTCGACGGCGTGAGCCTGACGGTCCGGCAGGGGGAGATCCTCGCCCTGCTCGGTGAGTCGGGCTCGGGCAAGTCGACGTTCGCCGCCGCCATCGCCGGCCAGCTCGGGTCCCACGGCGAGGGCGAGGGGGCCCTCCGTCGGCACATCGTCGGCGGCGAGCTGACCGTGCTCGGCCAGAAGACCCGGGGCCTCCGTCCCTCGTCGCGCAAGCTCGAACGGCTGAGCGGCCGGATCGGCTACCTGCCGCAGGACGGTGCCGACCGGCTCAGCCCGGACCTGACCGTGGGCGAAGCCGTCGCCGAACCGATCTACGCACGCGACCGCCGGTTCGACCGGCGCGAGGCCGGGCTCATCGTGGCCCGTCTGCTCGACGCGGTGCACCTGCCGCTCGGGGCGATGCGCCTGAACACGTGGGAGCTCTCGAGCGGGCAGCGCCAGCGTGTCGCCCTGGCGAAGGCGCTCGTGCTCGAACCCCAGCTGCTGGTCGCGGACGAACCGGCACGCGGCGTCGACGTGCTCGTGCGGCAGTCCGTGCTCGAGGCCCTGGCGACGCTGCAGCGCGGCCGGCAGTTCTCGGCCGTCGTCGTGTCCAGCGACCTGCGCGAGGCACGCGCCCTCGCCGACCGTGTCGCCGTGATGGCCGATGCCCGGCTCGTCGGGCTCGGCACCTTCGACGAGGTCCTCGACAACCCCGTCGACCCCTACGTGAAGACCCTCGCCTCGACCGCGGCCCGCGGGGTGAAGCGTCGTCCGGCGCCGAGCACGTCCCGCCGTTCGTCGGCGCCGCGCCGTCCGGTGGCCGCCGGTAGCGGTCCCCGCACGGATCGGCCCGAGGGCCTGTGAGCGCCGCGAGGCCGGCCCGCGGACACCGGGCAGTCGTCCCCACCGCCCGCACGCCCCTGCCGATCCGGGCCCCGGAGTCCGGCCCCGTCGCGGTGCTGCCCGCGCCGGCCGACCAGCCCGTGAGCGCGGCCCCCGAGGCCAGCGGGACCGTCGGACCGAGCGACCTGCACGCGCGGGTCGTGACCGAGGCCGGCGGGACGGTCGGGCCGCTCGGCCCGGACACCCGCGGCATCGTCTGGCTCGACAACCGCGATCCCGCCGGCCTGGACGAAACCCTGCGCCGGCACCCCGCCGTCGGGTGGGTGCAGCTGCCGTTCGCCGGCGTGGACGCCTTCGCGCACCTCATCGCTGAGCACGGCGACCGCGTGCTGTTCACGTCGGCCAAGGGTGCCTACGCGGAGCCGGTCGCCGAACACGCGCTGGCGTTGACCCTCGGCACGCTCCGGGTCCTGCAGAAGCGCGCTCGTGCGTCGTCGTGGGCGACCGAGCCCGAGGGGGTCTCGCTGTACGGGCGGAACGTCGTCGTGATCGGTGCCGGCGGGATCGCGCTCGAGTACCTCCGGCTGCTCGCGCCGTTCGACGTCGACGCCACCGTCGTGCGCCGCTCGCCCGAGCCCGTGCCGGGAGCCGCGCGGACCGTCACCACCGACGAGCTCGACCGGGTCCTGCCCAACGCCGACGTCGTGATGATCGCGGCGGCGATGACCTCGGGCACCGCGAAGCTCTTCGGTGAGCGGCAGTTCCGGATCATGAAGCCCTCCGTCAGGCTGGTGAACATCGCGCGCGGCGGACTCGTCGACACCGACGCCCTGGTCGACGCCCTGCGCACCGGGGAGATCGCCGCGGCGGGCCTCGACGTCACCGACCCCGAGCCGCTGCCCGACGGGCACCCGCTCTGGTCGGAGCCCGGCGCGGTCATCACCCCGCACCAGGCCGACACCCCGGACATGGTCGCGCCCCTGCTGGCCGAGCGCGTCCGGTTGAACGCCACGGCGTTCCTCGGGGGCGACGGCGAGGGCTTCGTCGGCGTCGTCGACCCGGTCGCCGGGTACTGACCCGGGGGCTCCACCGCGCGGCGCGCCCGGGCGGCGTGTCCGATGCGGTGGAGGGCCGCAGGGTCCTGCTATGCTGTTACCCGTTGTTCGCACGTCATTCGCCAGCGAACAGTGATCCTCGATAGCTCAATTGGCAGAGCAGCCGGCTGTTAACCGGCAGGTTGTTGGTTCGAGTCCAACTCGGGGAGCGACAGGTCCTCATCCTTCGGGGTGGGGACCTTTTGCGTTCCCGCTGCCGAACTGCACCAGCGCAGCTGCGCACCGGATCCGCAGCGTTCGCGCGGCTCCTGCCCGGTCGATGCTGTTAGCGTTCACAGGTGCACCGTTCCCGTTCGCCTCGACTCGCGCTCGTGGGCGTGGTCGTCGCCGCGACGGCGGTGCTCACCGGCTGCAGCAGCGTCGGCCCGGACACCGATGCCTCCGAGGACCCGACGAGCTCGGACACCGGGCTGGGCTCGGGCGCGTCGCCGGTGGTCTTCGCGTTCGTCTGCGACCGCGGCGGATCGGACAGCGAGACCTACACGACCTACTCGGCGGTGTGGGATGCCGAGCGTGCCGACTGCTCGGCGAAGCGCCTCACCGGCTCGGTGCCGTCGAGCCAGCAGCAGGCCGCGGTGACGGCGGCGCGTGGCGACGCGACCCTGGTCGAGCTCGCGAGCGCCTGCGCGGTGCGCGGCTCGGACCCGTGGACGTCGGCGGTCGCCGACGAGCGCGGTGCGCACGTGGCCGCAGGCCTCCTGCGGTACTGCCCCGGACACCCGGAGACCGACCACCTGCGGGACGCACTGGCTGCCTACCGGGGCTGAGCCGGGCCTCCAGACCGACCGCCGCACCCGCGACGGGCCGACGGCGGCAGGACGGGCGTCAGCCCTCGGGGTGGTCGCGACCCGGCAACCAGGACTGGCCGGGTCCGCCCCAGCTGCTCTTGCGGATCGCCTTGGCGACCTGCTTGCCGTAGGGGTGCACCAGGCGGTCGGCGTAGAGCCAGCCGTCCAGGTGGTCGTACTCGTGCTGGAAGATCCGGGCCAGCCAGCCGTGCGCCTCGACCTCGAACGGGGTGCCGTGCTCGTCGAAGGCCCGCAGCAGGGCGCTCTCCGAGCGGCGGAGTGGGAACCGCTCGCCCGGGATCGAGAGGCAGCCCTCGGACTCCTCGTCCTCGTCGAGCTCCTGGACGGACTCGGGGACCGGGGGCGTGATCCACAGGACCGGGTTGACGGCGGCGCCCCGGTGCAGGACGTCGTCGTCATCGGTGTAGGAGTACACGAACAGGCGCTTGCCGACGCCCACCTGCGGTCCGGCCAGGCCGACGCCGGGGGCCAGGTCCATGGTCTCGAGCATGTCGGCGACGAGGGTGCGGAGGTCGTCATCGAACGCGGTGACCTCGGCTGCACGCTCGTGCAGGACGGGTTCGCCGGTGATGCGGATCGGGAGAACGGCCATTCACCCAGGTTATCCGGCGGGGGACGGTAGCCTCGACGCGTGACGACGGACCTCCAGCTGCCGGACGCCGTGAGCAACCTCACGCCGTTCCAGGCGCTGATGATCCCGGTGGCCCTGATCGGTGCGGTGTTCCTGTCGCTCGGGGCGCAGTTCCAGAGCCGCGGGGTGCAGCGGGTCGAGGCGCGTCTCGGTCGGCAGTCGAAGGGGCTGAGCGTCCGGCACGTGGTCGGGCTCGTCTCGAGCGGTTACTGGGTGCTCGGCACGCTCATGCTCGGCATCGCGGTGGTGCTCCAGCTCATCAGCATCACGTTCGCCCCCCTGATCGTCGTGCAGCCGCTGGGTGCCGTGGCGCTGGTCATCACGACGTGGTTCTCGTCGCGGTCGTCGGGTGTGCCGCTCGGTCGTCGTGCGCGGCGGGCCGTGTGGACGTGCATCATCGGTGTCGGCATCTTCGTCGGGATCGCGGCGTTCGTCGGCCACGAGAGCGCGATCACCCGCCAGCAGCTCGTCACCGTGCTGGTGATCCTGGCCGTCGTGCTGGTCCTCGTGCTGGTGTCGTTCCGCCTGGTGGCCAAGCACCGCAGTGCGCTCTACTACATCGTCGGGGCGGGGGTGCTCTACGGGTTCGTGGCGACACTGGCCAAGGTCGTGCTCAACCGGTTCGTGAACGGCACCTTCGACTGGCTGACCGTGCTCGCCATCGCCGGCGTGGTCGTGGCGGCGTCGCTCGGCGGGTACTTCGTGCAGAACGCGTACTCGAGCGGGTCGGCGGACCTCGTGATCGCGGGGCTGACGGTGATCGACCCGATCGTCGCGGTCGGCATCGGCGTCATCGTGCTCGGCGAGGCCTCGGGGGCGCCGTTGTTCGCGGTGGCTGGGTTCGTGGTCGCCGCGGGCATCGCCATCACCGGGGTGTTCCTGCTCGCCAAGCACCACCCGCAGACCCGGGCCTGACGCCGCGCGCCCGGTGGTCGCCGCCCTCATCCGCGCGGCTGACGCGACCGTCGATCCTGGTGCGATAGCGTCACTGCCGACCAGCCATCGCCCACGAGAGGACGAACTCAGCCGTGTCAGGAGACGCCACCACCGCCACCGCCGGACCGACGGGTGCGACGGGCGGTCACCGACCGTTGCGCGTGCTGATCGCAGCGGACACCTTCGCCCCCGACGTCAACGGCGCCGCCACCTTCGCCGAGCAGCTCGCCGTCGGTCTCGCCGAGCGCGGGCACGAGGTGCACGTCGTGGCCCCGGCCTCGAGCCGCCAGTACGGCACCTTCGACGAGGAGCACCACGGCGTCACGCTCGTCGTGCACCGGCTGAAGTCGTACAAGTGGCCGCTGCACCCGTGGCTGCGCTTCGTGTGGCCGTGGAGCGTCCGGAAGTGGACCGGTCCGATCCTCGACGCGGTCAAGCCCGACGTGCTGCACATCCAGTCGCACGTGGTCATCGGTCGCGGCATCGTGCACGAGGCGAACGACCGCGGCATCCGGGTCATCGCGACGAACCACTTCATGCCCGAGAACCTGCTCGAGTACACGCCGTTCGGCAAGTGGACGCTGCCCCTCGCGCTGAAGATCGCGTGGAGCGACGCCGCCAAGACCTACCGGCTGGCCGATACCATCACGACGCCGACGAACCTGGCCGCCGACTACCTGCGGAAGGCCATCGCCGGACAGCAGGTCCTCGCGATCTCGTGCGGCATCGACGCGTCCCGGTACGTGGCGCGCGAGGGACGCCCGGTCAACAACGACATCGTGTTCGTCGGACGTGTGGCGCCCGAGAAGAACCTCGACGTGCTCGTCCGCGCGGTGGCGCTGCTGCCCGCCGAGCTGTCCGCGACGCTGACGATCGTCGGCGACGGCGAGATGATCCCGAAGCTCACCGCGTTGGCGAAGGAGCTCGGGCTCGAGGACCGCGTGCGGTTCCTGGGCTTCGTCTCCGACGAGCGCAAGCAGGAGGCCCTGACCAACGCGACGGTGTTCGCGATGCCGTCCACGGCGGAACTGCAGAGCATCTCGTCGCTCGAGGGGATGGCCTCGGGGCTGCCCGTCGTCGCTGCCGACTCGATGGCGCTGCCGCACCTGATCGACGGCAACGGGTACCTGTTCACCCCGGGCGACGTGGACGACCTGGCGGCGAAGCTCACGACGGTGCTCACCGCGCCCGAGTCGGAGTACGTGGCGATGCGGGAACGCAGCCTGGCCATGATCGAGGCACACGACATCAACCGCACGCTGTCGACGTTCGAGTCGCTGTATCGTGGTGAGCCGGTGGCCTGAGGGTCTCCGGCGAGGGGCGGTAGCCAAGCTGGTCAAGGCAGTCGGCTCATAACCGAACGATCCGCGGGTTCGAGTCCCGCCCGCCCTACGTGCACATGCCAAGGAAGCGCGACACGTCGCAGGACGACCACGCACCGACACCGAACGTCACCTTCGAGGTGACCCGTGGCGGTACCGGCGTGCGCGTGAACGCCTTCCGCATCGGGTTCATGGGCGCCATCGGGGTGCTCGTCGCGCTGCTCGCCGGGTCGATCATCAACGAGCTGAGCACGGTCCTGGTCTACATCGGGGTCGCGCTGTTCCTGGCGCTCGGTATCGACCCCCTCGTGTCGTTCCTCGAGCGGATCATCCCGCGCTGGTCCGCGATCACGATCGTCGTGGTGGTCGTCCTCGGGGCCTTCGCCGGCATCGTCTTCGCCGTCGTCCCGATCCTGGTGGAGCAGACCTCGAACCTGGTCCAGAACTTCCCCGAGATCGTGCAGGACATCTCGCAGCAGCCGTGGGTGCAGGACCTGTCGAAGCAGTTCGCGGGGTCGTTCGACATCGACCACGCGCTGCAGTCGCTGCAGTCCTTCGTCGAGAAGCCGGGCAACCTGCTCAGCGTCGGCGGCGGGATCCTGGCGGTCGGCAGCGGGATCCTGTCCGGGGTCACCGGGGCGCTCATCGTCATCATCCTGATGCTCTACTTCCTCGCGTCGATGCGGGGCATGAAGCGCGCGGCCTACCGGTTCGTCCCGGCGTCGCGTCGCCAGAACTTCATCGACGTGAGCGAGCAGATCACGCAGGCGGTCGGCCGGTACGTCGTCGGGCAGGTGTCGCAGGCGCTCATCAACGGCATCCTGAGCTTCGTCTTCCTGCTCATCATCGGTGCACCGCTGCCCGTGCTGCTCGCGTTCATCGCGTTCCTCGGCTCGCTGATCCCGCTGGTCGGCACGCTGGCCGCCGCGATCGTGATCTCGCTGCTCTGCTTCTTCGCGTCGCCGGCCACCGCCCTGTTCTCGGGCATCTACTACCTGGTCTACATGCAGGTCGAGGCCTACCTGATCTCCCCGCGCATCATGTCGCGGGCGGTCCAGGTGCCCGGCGCCCTCGTGGTCATCGCGGCGGTCGCGGGCGGCACGATCGGCGGCGTGCTCGGTGCGCTCGTGGCGCTGCCCGTCGCGGCGTCGGTCATCATCATCGTGCAGAAGGTCATCTACCCCCGCCAGGAGCAGGCGTGACGAGCGGCACCGGCGCACCCGACGACGCGGTCGTCGCCGCCTTCGCCGAGCACGTCCACGACCGTGACCGCTGGGCGCGCAGTGCCCGTGGGCCGCTCGCCCTGGTGAACGCCCAGCACGTCGACCACCCGCAGCCGGTCTGGCCGGTCCCCGGGACGTGGGCCCCGGCCGTCGGCGGACTCACCGTGACGGCCGAGGCATCCGACGGCGTCGTCGTCGACGGCGTCCCGGTCGACGGCACGGTCCTGGTGGCCGGGGACACCGCCGTCGTGCCGTCGAGCGTCGCGTTGCCGGACGGCTTCGCCGGCACCGTCAGCGGCGACACCCTTCGCGTCTGGGACCCGTCGTCCGAGGCGATCGCCCGCTTCGCGCAGATCGCCCGCTTCGCGTGGTCCGGCGACTGGGTGACGTCCGGCACGTACGTCCCGCTGGTCGGGGACGCCCTGGAGGCCCGTGGCAGCGTCCGTGACGCCGCCGGCGACGCCCTGCCGGTCGCTGGACACGTCGAGACCGTCGTGGGTGGTGCCGCGGTGCGCTTCGTCGCCGTCCGGTCGGCTGCCCACCGCGGAGCCGCCCGGCTGCAGCTCATCGTGCAGGACGCCACGAGTGCCCTGCCCGAGGACGACCCGGGCAGCACCTACTCGATGGGTCGGTTCCTGTACCTCGACGACCCCGGCGCCGAGGCCACGGTCGAGCTCGACTGGAACCGGCTGGTGCTCCCGCCGTGCGCGTTCTCGTACCAGTACGCCTGCCCGATCCCACCGGAGGACAACCGCGTCCCGGTGCCGATCACGGCGGGGGAGCGGCACCCGGTCGACGCGAACGGTGCCGTCCTGCACTGACGGGTTGCGGTGGCACTGATCCGGTCGGGTCCTTGCCGTTCCCAGGCGTGGCGCTGCATAATGGGCGTGTCCCGTCGGGACATCACAATCGCATACCGATGGTTCCGTGGCCCCTCGGGTCAGGATCCTCCGCACCAGGTCGATGGGGAAGTCGCACCTGACGTATCGGAGGAACCGTGAACGGAACGACGACAGGAGTGCTCTACGTGCACTCCTCACCCCGCGCGCTCTGCCCGCACGTCGAATGGGCAGCAGGTCGCGCGATGAACCGCGCCGTGAACTTCTCGTGGCTCGACCAGCCCGCACAGGACGGTGCGCGCCGGACCGAGTACACGTGGACCGGTGCGGTGGGTGCCGGTGCCGCGATCGCGTCGGCACTGCGCGGGTGGGAGCACCTGCGGTACGAGGTCACCGAGGAGCCGACGAGCGCCTCGGACGGCGGCCGCTGGATGCACACGCCCGACCTCGGTGTGTTCTACGCCCAGACCGACGTCACGGGCAACATGGTCATCCCCGAGGACCGGGTGCGCTACGCGATGGAGGTCGCGGGCAGCAACGCCCTCGAACTGCACCGTGAGCTCCGACTCGCCCTCGGGCAGGCCTGGGACGACGAGCTCGAGCCCTTCCGCCACGCGGCCGAGGGCAACCCGGTCGTCTGGCTGCACCGCGTCGGCTGACCCGACTCGCAACACGCCGGCGTCTCGGGTGCGCGGACGCCGGCGTCGGGTGCGCAACACGCCGGCGTGTTGTCCTGACACCGCCGAAGACTCGAGACGCCGCCGAACACGGCGGCGTCTCGTCGTTCCAGGGGCGCCTCAGCGACACGACGGCGTGTTGGCGGAACTCCGAACCGACGAGCGGAACGAAGGAAGCCCGCCCCGACGACGCGGGACGGGCCTCCTGGCAGAGGGTGCGACGGATCAGACGCTGCGGAACGCGACCACGGCGTTGTGGCCGCCGAAGCCGAACGAGTTGCTGACCGCGAGCAGGTCGCCCTCGGGCAGCGCACGCGGCTCGCGGGCGACGTCCATGACGATCTCCGGGTCCTGGTCGTGCAGGTTGATCGTCGGCGGGGCGACGCGGTTGTGCAGCGCGAGGACGGTGAAGACCGCCTCGATCGCACCGGCACCACCGAGCAGGTGGCCCGTGGACGCCTTGGTGGCGGACACCACGACGTCGTCCAGGTGGTCGCCGAAGACCCGACGCATCGCGTGGTACTCGGCGACGTCACCGACGGGGGTCGAGGTGGCGTGCGCGTTGACGTGCACGACGTCCTCGATGCTCGCGTCGGCGTGCTCGAGGGCCTGCAGGACCGCACGGGCGGCGGCGCTGCCCTCGGGGTCCGGCGCGGTGATGTGGAAGGCATCGGAGGTGATGCCGGAGCCGGCGACCTCGGCGTAGATCGTCGCACCGCGGGCTTCCGCGTGCTCCTTCGACTCGAGGATGAGCGCTGCTGCGCCGTCACCGAGCACGAAGCCGTCACGCGTGACGTCGTACGGACGCGAGGCGGTCTCGGGGGAGTCGTTGCGGCGCGACAGGGCCTGCATCGCGGCGAACGCGGCCAGCGGGAGCGGGTGCAGCGCGGCCTCGGCACCACCGGTGATGACGATGTCGGCATCGCCGTCGGCGATGTGCCGGTACGCCTCGGCCAGCGACTCGGTCGAGGACGCGCAGGCCGACAGGTAGGTGCGGGCGCCGCCACGGGCGCCGAACTCCATCTCGATGGCGGCGGCGGGGCCGTTCGCCATGAGCATCGGGACCGTCATCGGCAGGACGCGACGCGGGCCCTTCTCGCGCAGGGTGTCCCAGGCGTCGAGCAGCGTGTTGACGCCACCGATGCCGGTCGCCCAGTCGACGATCAGGCGCTCGGGAACAACCGACTCGTCGTCGATGCCGGCGTCGGCCCAGGCCTCACGCGCCGCGACGAGCGACAGCTGCGACGAGGGGTCGAGGCGCTTCGACTCGGGGCGGGTGAGCTGGTCGGTGAGGAACCGGCGCGCCTGGCCGGCGAACTCCACGGGGAGTTCGAGCTCGGCGTAGCGGGGGTCCTCGATGCGGGTGATGCCGGACTTGCCGGCGAGCAGCGCGTCCCAGGTGTCCGGGGCGGTCGCGGCGAGGGGTGAGATCGCACCGATCCCGGTGACGACGACGGTCTTCTTGGTCATGGGACGACGTGCTCTTTCGTTGGGGTGAACAAGATGAGCGCCGTGGCCCGCAGGGGTCCGCGGGCCGCGGCGCTCAGGAAGCTCGTGTCAGGCCTGGGCCTTGACGATGTAGTCGACCGCGTTGCCCACGGTCTTGAGGTTCTTGACCTCTTCGTCCGGGATCTTCACGTCGAACTTCTCCTCGGCGTTGACCACGATGGTCATCATCGAGATGGAGTCGATGTCGAGGTCGTCCGTGAAGGACTTGTCGGCGGCGACGGTGTCGGTGGCGATACCGGTCTCGTCGTTGATCAGCTCGGCCAGGCCGGCGAGGACTTCTTCGTTGGACAGGGCCATGAGTGTTCTCCTTGAAGGGGGGTGTCGTTTGACCGTTGACCAGCCTAGGGCACGCGGGGTCCGGGTGCGCGGAGGCTCGTCGGGATGGGGACCGGGCGCGCGGCTGCGCGACCGGGCGGGGATCAGGGGAGGACGACCACCTGCGCGCCGAAGACGAGTCCGGCGCCGAAGCCGATCTGCAGGGCGAGGCCGCCCGACAGGTCCGGGTGCTCCTCGAGCAGGCGGTGCGTGGCGAGCGGGATGCTCGCGGCGGAGGTGTTGCCGGTGGTGGTGATGTCGCGGGCGATCGTCACCGTCTCGGGCAGGCCGAGCTGCTTGGCGAACTCGTCGATGATGCGGATGTTCGCCTGGTGCGGCACGAAGGCGGCGAGGTCCTCGGGGCGGACCCCGGCGGTCTCGAGTGCCTGGCGGGCGACCTTGACCATCTCCCAGACGGCCCAGCGGAACACCGTCTGCCCGGCCTGGCGCATGGTCGGGCGCGGTGCGCCGGCCTCCCACTCGTTGTAGGTCGCGGTCATGCCGATGGCGTCCCACTTCGAGCCGTCGGAGCCCCAGATGGTGGGGGCGATGCCCGGGAAGTCGCTCGGGCCGATCACGGCGGCGCCGGCACCGTCCCCGAGCAGGAACGAGATCGAGCGGTCGGTCGGGTCGACGACGTCGCTGAGCTTCTCGGCCCCGACGACCAGCACGTGGTCGGCGAGCCCCGACTTGATGAACGAGTCGGCCTGGGCGATGCCGTAGGCGTACCCGGCGCAGGCGGCGCTGATGTCGTACGCGGCCGCCGGGGTGGCCCCGATGCGCTCGGCGAGCAGCGACGCCATCGACGGGGTCGCGACGGTGTGCGTGACGGTGCTCACGAGCACGACGCCGATCTGGGACGGCTCGATGCCGGCCTTCTCGATGGCCTCGCGCGCGGCGGCCTCGGCGAGGTCGACGGCCTCGACGTCGTTGCCGGCGCGCTTGCGGGTGATGATGCCGGTGCGCTGGCGGATCCACTCGTCGGACGAGTCGATCGGGCCGACGAGGTCGTCGTTCGGCACGACGTTCTCGCCGCGGGCGGCGCCGAACGCCAGGATCCGGGTGAACTCGTGGCCGCGGCGCTGCTGGAGCAGCGGGCGCGCGGATCCGGTCGGGAGGCCCGTGGGGGCGTCCGTCGGGGTGGTCGGGTCGGTCATGCGGTTGTGTCTGCTTCCTGGCCCGCGCGCTGCAGCAGGTCGATCGCTGCAGGCAGGTCGTCGGGGGTCTTGATGGCGACGGTCGGCGTGCCGCGGAGGCCGCGCTTCGCCAGGCCGACGAGGGCACCGGCGGGTGCGAGCTCGATGATGCCGGTCACGCCGGCGGTGGAGAAGGACTCCATGACCGCGTCCCAGTGCACGGGGTTCGCGATCTGCTGGACCATGAGGTCGACGAAGCGGCGCCCGTCGTCGATCCGGGAGCCGTCGGCGTTGGTCCAGATCGGCAGGGTCGGGTCCTGCACCGTGGCGGCGGCCGCGACCGGGGCGACCCGCTCGACGGCGGGGGCCATGTACCGGGTGTGGAACGCACCGGCCACGGCGAGCGGGATCACGCGGGCCTTGGCGGGCGGGTCGGCGGCGAGGGCCGCGATCGCGTCGGCCGCACCGGCGACGACGGTCTGGCCGCCACCGTTGTGGTTCGCGGGCACCAGACCGTGTTCGGCGAGGGCTGCGGCCACTGCGTCGGCGTCGCCACCGAGGACGGCGGCCATCGAGGTCGGCTCGAGCGCTGCGGCGTCGGCCATGGCGCGGCCGCGTTCGGCGACCAGGGCGACGGCGTCGGTCGGCTCGAGGATCCCGGCGACCGCGGCGGCGGTGAACTCGCCCACCGAGTGTCCGGCGACCCCGCCCACCAGGGCACGACGGCCCTCGGCGAGCAGTGCGTCGGCGGTCACCAGGCCGGCGGCGACGATGAGGGGCTGTGCGAGCGCGGTGTCCTTGATGGTGTCCGCGTCGGAGTTCGTGCCGTGCTCGGCGAGGTCGACGCCGATCGACTCCGACCACTGCCCGACTCGTTCACGAACGGTGGCGTCCTCGAGCCAGGGGGCGAGGAAGCCGGGGGTCTGGGAGCCCTGTCCGGGCGCGACGACGACGATCACCGGACAATCCTCGCGTTCTCGTCCCGCGGGGCCCGTGTGGACTTCCCACACGAATCCCCGCGGGACATTGTTGGTTCTCTACCGCCGTGGGGTGATGCGGCGGCGTCCGGTCGCGGACTCGGACATCGCGCCGAGGATGAGCGCCGACTGCACGATCAGGGCGTCACGGGCGTGCGTGGCGTCCCAGCCGATGATGTCGGCGACCCGGCGCAGGCGGTAGCGCACGGTGTTCGGGTGCACGAAGAGCTCGCGCGCCGTGGCTTCGAGCGAACGCCCGGTGTCCAGGTAGCACCAGAGCGTCTGCAGGAGCTCGGTGGACTGGTCCTTGAGCGGGACGTAGATGCGCTGCACCAGGGCCGACCGGGCGAGGGGGTCGCCGGCCAGGGCCCGCTCGGGCAGCAGGTCGTCGGCCAGGGCTGGGCGGGGCACGCCACGCCAGGCACGCGCGACGGCGAACCCGGCGAGGGCGGCCTTCGCGCTCGTCGAGGCGTCGACGACCCCGGGGACCTCGTTGCCGAGCACCAGGTGGCCCTCGCCGAACAGCGGTTCGAGGGCCTGCGCGATGGTCGTGAAGGAGACGGGCTCCTCGCCCTCGGGGACGTCGTCGCGCGGGGTGGCGCGGCCGATCACCACGACGAGCCGCGATCCCTGGACCCCGACGAGCACGTCGGCGTCCATGTGCCGTGCGGTGCGCCGGACCTGGTCGACCTCGAGCTGCTTCGGTGCGGTGCCGACGAGCACCGCGACCTCGCCGTGGCCGTGCCACCCGAGGGCGGCGATGCGGGAGGGCAGTTCGTCGTCGTACTCGCCGGAGAGGATCGAGTCGACCACGAGCGCTTCGAGCCGGGCGTCCCACAGGCCACGGGCCTCGGCCGCGCGGGCGTAGACGTCGGCGGCGGCGAACGCGATGTCGCGGGAGTACTTGAGGATCGCCTCCTGCAGCATCTCGTCGTCGGCGGCGCGTTCCTCGACCACGGTCACCACGACGCGGATGAGCTGCAGGGTCTGCTGCAGGCTCACCGAGCGCAGGAGTTCCCGCGGGGCGGACCCGAAGACGTCGGCCGCGGCGATCCACGGCGTCGACGCGGTGCCCTCGAGCCAGCTGATGAACGAGGTGATGCCGGCCTGGGCGACGAGGCCCACGGCGGAGCGGCGCCCCGGCGGCATCTCGCTGTACCAGGGGAGCGTGTCCTCGAGTCGCTTGATCGTGGCGGTGGAGAGTTCTCCGGACACCTGACGGAGCCAGGAGAGCGCACGCTCGCGCGCGCTCTCCTGGCTCTCGTGGTCCGGGCGGACCGTCGTCACGGGTTGATCAGCTCTCGCCGCCCGCGCTGCCGGTGGTGCCGGCGGTCACGTCGTGCAGGCGGTACTTGTCGATCGCCTGCTGGACGAGCGCGCCGTCGACCTTGCCCTGGCGGGCGAGCTGCTGCAGCGTCCGCACGACGACCGAGGGGCCGTCGATGTGGAAGAAGCGGCGAGCGGCCGGACGGGTGTCCGAGAAGCCGAAGCCGTCGGCGCCGAGCGTGGCGTAGTCGGTCGGCACGAACGGGCGGATCTGCTCCTGCACCAGGTGCATGAAGTCGCTCACGGCGACGACCGGGCCCTCGGTGCCGAGCAGACGCTCGGTGACGAACGGCGTGCGGGCCGGCTCGTTCGGGTTGAGGAACGCCTGCTGCTCGGCGGCCACACCGTCGCGGTACAGCTCACCCCAGCTCGTGACGCTCCAGACGTCGGCCGACACGCCCCAGTCCTCGGCGAGGAGCTGCTGCGCCTCGAGGATCCACGGCACGGCGACACCGGACGCGAGCAGCTGGGCCTTCGGGCCGTCGTGCTCGCTCGCCTTGAGCAGGTACATCCCCTTGAGGATGCCCTCGACGTCGACGCCCTCGGGCTCGGCCGGCTGCACCAGCGGCTCGTTGTAGACCGTCAGGTAGTACATGACGTTCGGGTCGGCGTGCTTCGGCGAGCCGTCCTCGTTCGTGCCGTACATGCGGTCGAGGCCGGCCTTGACGATGTGGCCGATCTCGTAGCCGAACGCCGGGTCGTACGAGACGACGGCCGGGTTCGTCGTGGCGAGGAGCGGCGAGTGGCCGTCCGCGTGCTGCAGGCCTTCGCCCGTCAGCGTGGTGCGGCCGGCGGTGGCGCCGATCATGAAGCCACGGGTCATCTGGTCGCCGGCGGCCCAGATGGCGTCGCCGGTGCGCTGGAACCCGAACATCGAGTAGAAGACGTAGACCGGGATGAGCGGCTCGCCCTGCGTCGAGTACGAGGTGCCGACCGCGGTGAACGCCGCGAGGGCGCCCGCCTCGTTGATGCCGACGTGGATGATCTGGCCCTGCGGGCTCTCCTTGTAGGCCAACAGGAGCTCGCGGTCGACCGACGTGTAGTGCTGGCCGTTCGGGTTGTAGATCTTCGCCGACGGGAAGTAGGCGTCCATGCCGAAGGTGCGTGCTTCGTCCGGGATGATCGGGACCACGCGGTCGCCGAAGTCGGGCGAGCGCAGCAGGTCCTTCAGCAGGCGCGCGAACGCCATGGTGGTGGCGACCTCCTGCTTGCCGGAGCCCTTCTTGACGACCTGGTACTTCGAGTCGTCCGGCAGCGTGAACTGCGTGTACTTCGTGCGACGTTCCGGCACGTAGCCACCGAGCGCGCGACGACGCTCGTGCATGTACTGGATCGCCTCGTCGTCGTTGCCCGGGTGGTAGTACGGCGGCGTGTAGGGGTTCTCCTCGAGCTGCGCGTCGGAGATCGGGATGCGCATCTCGTCGCGGAACTGCTTGAGGTTGTCGAGCGTGAGCTTCTTCATCTGGTGGGTCGCGTTGCGGCCCTCGAAGCTCGGGCCGAGGCCGTAGCCCTTGACCGTCTTCGCCAGGATGACGGTCGGCTGGCCCTTGTGCTCGGTCGCGGCCTTGAACGCGGCGTAGACCTTGCGGTAGTCGTGGCCACCGCGCTTGAGGTTCCAGATCTGGTCGTCGGTGTAGTCCTTGACGAGCTCGAGCGCCTTCGGGTCGCGCCCGAAGAAGTTCTCGCGCACGTAGGCACCGTTCTCGGCCTTGTACGTCTGGTAGTCGCCGTCCGGCGTCTGGTTCATCAGGTTGAGGAGCGCGCCCTCGGTGTCACGGGCGAGCAGGTCGTCCCACTCGCGGCCCCAGACGACCTTGATGACGTTCCAGCCCGCACCGCGGAAGAACGCTTCGAGCTCCTGGATGATCTTGCCGTTGCCACGGACCGGACCGTCGAGCCGCTGCAGGTTGCAGTTGATGACGAAGTTCAGGTTGTCGAGGCCGTCGTTCGCGGCGACCTGGAGCTGCCCGCGGGACTCGACCTCGTCCATCTCACCGTCACCCAGGAACGCCCAGACCTGCTGGTCCATGGCGTCCTTGATGCCGCGGTTCGACAGGTACTTGGCCTGCTGCGCCTGGTAGATCGCGTTGATCGGGCCGATGCCCATCGACACGGTCGGGAACTGCCAGAAGTGCGGCATGAGGCGCGGATGCGGGTACGACGACAGGCCGCCGCCGGCGTGCGACTTCTCCTGCCGGAACCCGTCGAGCTGGTCCTCGGAGAGGCGCCCTTCCATGTACGCGCGGGCGTACATGCCGGGGGAGGCGTGGCCCTGGAAGAAGACCTGGTCGCCACCGGAGGGGTGGTCCTGCGCGCGGAAGAAGTGGTTGTAGCCGACCTCGTACATCGCAGCGCTGGACGCGTACGTCGAGATGTGCCCGCCGACCCCGATGCCGGGACGCTGTGCGCGGTGCACCGTGATGGCCGCGTTCCAGCGGATCCAGCGGCGGTACCGGCGCTCCAGCTCTTCGTCGCCGGGGAACTCCGGCTCGTTCTCCGGCGCGATGGTGTTCACGTAGTCCGTCGTCGGGACCATCGGCACACCGAGGTGCAGTTCCTTGGACCGCTTGAGCAGGCTCAGCATGATCTCGCGACCGCGCTGGTGTCCGTGGGTCTGGACCAGCCCGTCGAGGGACTCACGCCATTCGGCGGTCTCCTGCGGATCCTGGTCGTTCGCCCCGGCGCTGTACGGGTCCTGGTCGTTCACCGTCACCCTTGACCTCGTTCGTTCTCGTGGTGGTGGACATGGTGGCTCCGGTGGTCGGGTCGCGACCGGCTGGGGCCCCGTCCACTCTAGGCCCCAGGACCGACGCTGATGCTGATGGTGACGTGCAGGTGGACGGGTGCTTGCATTCGCGTGTCGTCGGCGTAGCATGGCCGATCGTGCACACGCGATCTGCGGCGCACGGACCCGACGGGCACACCCCTCGCCCGAGGAAGAAGCACACGTAGCGATGGCACTGGAGATCGGCTCACTCGCGCCGGACTTCGAGCTCCCGAACCAGTTCGGTGAGCACGTCCGACTCAGCGACTTCCGCGGCAACCGCCCGGTCGCACTCGTCTTCTTCCCGCTGGCGTTCTCGTCCGGGTGCACGAACGAGCTCTGCACCCTGCAGGACAACATCACGATGTTCCAGGACCAGCGCATCGAGCTCCTCGGCATCTCGGTCGACTCGAAGGCGACCCTGCGGTCGTTCGCCGAGACGAACGGCTACGACTTCGAGCTGCTCGCCGACTTCTGGCCGCACGGCGCGGTCTCGAAGGAGTACGGCGTGTTCCTCGAGCACAAGGGCTTCGCCACCCGCGCGACCTTCGTCATCGACGTGCAGGGTCGGATCAAGGCCTCGATCATCACCGAGCCCGGCCTGCAGCGTGACGTCGCCGAGTACAAGGCTGCCCTCGACCGGCTCGCCGCCTGCTCGGCACCCGTCCCCGTCGGCTAGCGTTCCGAATCCCTCCTGACGGACGCGTCCGCGTCGACGGTCGGACAGGAGGCCCGGTGCACGCCATCGACGCCGACCCACGTGGTCACGGGGTCACCGCTGATGCGTACGCTCCGTACCCGGTGCGCGTCACGCCCGGCACCTGGGGGCTGACCCGCACGGTCGTGGAGGCCCCGACCGGCCCCGTCGTGGTGCACCACCGCGCCGGTCCGGACCCGCTCCTGCTGCTGCACGGCGTCGCCGGCTCCTGGTCGACGTGGACACCCTTGCTGCACGCCGCACAGGGCGTCGGCGACCGCGGCCTGGTGCTCGTCGACCTGCCCGGCTGGGGGTCCTCGCCGGCTCCGGACGGTCCGCTCGGGCTCGACGCCGTCACGGGTGCCGTGTCGGCGGTCCTCGGCACGCTGGGGCTCGGTGCGGTCGACGTGGTCGGGCACTCCATGGGCGCGTTCGTCGGGTTGCACCTGGCGGTGGTGGCGCCCGAGCGGGTGCGGTCGCTCGCCCTGGTGTCCGGCACCACGGTCGCGACGGCCGGTGCGGCTCGGCACCCGGTGCGGGCGCTCGGCACCCTGCCGGCGTTCACCCTGCTGCGTGCGGGCCTCACGGTGACCGGGGGCGTCGCTCGTCCGCTGCTCCGGGGGATCGCACGGGTCGGTCTGTTGCCGCTCGTCGCGGCGCCGGTGTTCACGCACGTGCGACGCCTGGACCCGAGCGTGCTCGAGGCCTTCGTCGAGGAGCTCCGGCCGGAGCAGTTCACCGAGGCGGCACGGTCGGCGGCTGCGTACGACGTCGACCGGTGGCGCGCCGTCACCTGCCCGGTGACGGCGATCGCCGGGCGCGACGACGTGTTCGCCCGCGTCTCGGACCTCGAGGCGCTGCGGGTGCTCGTGCCACAGGTCCGGACGGTGCTGCTCGACGACTGCGGGCACTTCGCCCACGTCGAGCGTCCGGACGCCGTCGCGCGGGAGCTCGGCCTCCGCTGAGCCGGTCGGGCCGCGTCAGGTGTGGACGGGGAACGTCGCCGCGACGCGGGAGCGCACCTCGGTGACGACGGCCTCGCGCATCGCCGGGGAGAACAGCGCGTGGTCGCCGTCCTCGACGCGGACGACGGACACCGAGCCGCGACGGTCGTCACCGGGCCAGCGCCGGACGGCCTTCTGCCCACCGAGCCGGTCGAACAGGGCTGCGTCCTCGGGAGCGACGATCACGACGACGTCGGTGCCGTGCTCGACGAGCGGGCGGACGTGGCCGACGACCCCGCCCATCCGGTCGCGACGGGCGATCCGGTCGCGGACGGCCTTCGGCACGAACCGGTTGTACCGCTCGCGCACCCACATCCGGGCGGGCGACGGGGCGTCGATCGCCCGGACCCCGTCGGCGTACGAGCCGGGCTCGGCCGGGACGCGACGGTAGTCGTTCGGGCTGATCTCGACGACCAGGCGCGGGGCCTCCTCGACGGCGCGGCCCGCGACCCAGGCGCCGGCGCACATGCCGACGAGCACGAGCCGGTCCGAGGGTGTGGCGAGTGCGGTGACGACGGCGGACTGGTCCTCGACCCACTCCTGCGCGAACAGGAAGCTCCGCTCGTCCTCGTGCACGCCGGTGCTCTCGCCGGTGGCACGGCGGTCGACCCGGACGACCCGGGCGCCGTCGCGGGCGAGGGCGCGGGCGAGTTCGACCTGGTAGTCGGTGGCGCCCACGCGGTGCTCGGCGCCGCCGCTGTGGAGCACGACGACGGGGGCGTCGTGGTGCTGGGCGGACGAGACGGTCTCGATCCCGAACAGCCCCTGATCGCCGAGGTGGACGATCCGCTCCGACACGCGGCCGTCGACGTCGAGCACCTCGTCGAGGACGGGCGCGCGGACGGGCACCGCCGTCTCGGGTGCCCACGTGTCGAGCCAGGCGACGACGGTGTCGACGGCGGCTCCGGGGATGCGGGCGTGGATGCTCGTGCCGTCGAGGAGCTCGGCGCTGCCGGTGACCTCGGTCACGTCGACACCGCCGAGGGGCTTCGGTGGCCGGGCACCCGGGCGGACGAGCGCGACGGTGGGCCCGGTGCGCGGGGCGAAGGCGAGGTCCGAGAGTGCGGCGGCCTCGTCCGGCTCGACGTCGAACCCGATGAGGCTCTCGACGCCGTCGACCACGCGGTCGGCACCGATGGTGATGGTCGCGAGGGCGCGCTGCCGACGGAGCCAGCCCTTGCCCGATGCCGGGGCGTCCCAGACGACGAGGCCGTCGGTGTCCGCGGCCGCGTTCGCCGCGACGAGGGCCGCCGAGGCCAACCCGACGAAGGCGACGTGCTGCACCCCCGTCGTGCGGAGCACGGCGGCGGCGTGGCGTGCGGACCGGACCTGCGCGTCCGGCGTGGTGTCGGGGGCGCCGTCACCACGTCCGGACGGGTCGTAGCGCACCGAGGCGATGCCACGGGCCTCCAGGCGGTCGGCCAGCAGACGGAGCGTGCGGTACGCGATGACGCCCTCCTGCCCGAGCGGCGGGCAGATGACGACGCCGGCGCGCGCGGCGGCGGGGAGCTGGACCGCGGCGCGGATCGCCGGCGATCCGGACCAGCCGTGGAGCGTGGTCACAGGGCGAGGGCCGCGCGGGCGGACGCCGGCCAGGCGTCGAGGTCCGTGCCGTGGGCGGCGAACAGGGCGATGGTGATGCGCTCCAGGCCGAACGCGATGCAGGCGCTGTGCGCGACCTGTCCGTCCTCGGTGCGGAGGCCGAACGAGGTGCCGAAGTGGTCCTCGTGCAGGTTCGCGGAGCTGATCGCGGTCGCGTCGTGGTCGGGACCGTAGACCTTCGTCACGAACTCGAACTTGAGCGCCTGCTCGACCTGGTTGCGGGCGAGCATCTGCCCGACGCGGCCGAAGAAGGGGTCGTTCGCGGGGACGACGTCGATCTCGAGCCCGAACGACTCGAGCAGCGCGCGCATCACCGGGATGCTGCCGTCCCGGTGGGCCGCCGCGGACGCGGGCGTGCCGACGTGCACGAACTCGTGCATGTGGAAGGCCTGCAGGCGCATCGGGTCGAGCGAGGGCTCCCGGCGGAAGGAGTCGCCGAGGACGTCGAAGAACCGACCCTGCCGGGGCACGGTGTCGCCGATCAGGCCGTAGACCGGGTGGCAGACCGCGGGGGTGAGCATGAGGTCGGCCGGCTCGAGGAACCCCTCCCAGCGCTCACCGCGCTCGCGGGCGGCGAGCAGCGCGCGGTGGGTGCGGTCGTCGCCGGTGAACCCGGAGATCGACGCGGCGAGGTCCGGGAACGACGCGATGTAGTCGGTGCGCTCGAACGACGCGAGTGGCTCGACCGGCGGGAAGCGCAGGACCTCGGCGCCGAGGTGCTGCTGGCTGCGCACCGCTGCGGCGTCGACCGCGGCGTACACGCGCTCGAAGACCCCGGTGCGGCCGTAGAGGCCGGGCGTGCCGAGGTCGAGGAGGACGCCGTCGGTGAGCAGGCGGGCGCGGAGGGCGGCGCGGGCGGCGTCGAGCGCGGCGGCGGTGTCCGCGGTGCTGGTGTCGGTGGTGTGCGTGGTGGTGTCCGTGATGGTCACAGGATCACTCCCGTCATGATGGCCAGGTCGGCGTCGTTCTTGAGGAGACGGTCGTTGCTCACCATGACGGCGGCCCCGTGGGCGTCTCGGAGGTGTCGGGCGATGCTCATCGGACCCGAGGCGGCGTAGCCCGCGATCCCGACGATGCGCAGCGCCTTCGTGACGATGTCGGTGACGCGCTCGGACGCACCGATCTTCAGGGCGTTCGCGGCGAGGGCGTACGCGCTCGAGGCCAGCACGTCCGGGTCGTCGGCGGCGGCGTCGAACCGTTCGGCGGCGCGGCGCACCGAGTCGGCCAGGGCCTGCAGGTCGACCAGGAGCTCGGCCAGCCGCAGCGCACCGGGCGGGGTCGTCCCGACCGCGGCGCGGGCCTGCTTGCGGACGGCGCTGCGGGCACGTTCGGCGGACGAGACCGCGATGCCGAGCCAGACCGAGGCCCAGAGCACGTGCGACACCGGCAGGACGGTCTGGGCGGAGATCGTGGCGTAGTCGTCGCGGAACACGCGGTCGATCGTCGTCTCGGTGTCGAGGATCCACCCGTTGCTGCACGTACCGCGGAGCCCCATGGTGTCCCAGGTGGACGTCTGCGACAGGACCATCGTGTCGGTGCGGCAGATGAGCAGTCGCTGGTCCGACGCCGGGGCGTCCGGGTCGCGTCGGGCGGTGACGAACACCGCGTCGGCCTCGGTGGCGTACGAGATCACCGGCGCGTCCTTGCGCAGGCGGATCCGGGCGTCGTCGGTCGGCTCGATGGAACACGTGGACCGCCGCGCATCACCGCCGACGCCGCGCTCGGTGGTGGCCGACGCCACGAGCGCACCGCCACGGACGGCCTCGATGGTCTCGAGCACGCCGGCACCGTCGCCGCCGTGCCGCCAGAGCGCCATGACCTGGCCCTGGTGCATCGCGAACACCATGCCGGTCGCGGCACAGGCCCGGCCGAGTTCGGTCGCGATCGCGGAGAGCTCGGCCACGGAGGCACCCTCGCCACCGTGCTCGGTCGGCACCGCTGCCGCGAGCAGGCCGTACTCCCGCATCGCGGCGATGGCCTCGCGCGGAGGGCGGGCGTCGCGGTCGACCTCGTCGGCGAACTGCGCGGCGACCTCGGCCACCGCGCTCGCACGCTCGGCGAAGCGGTCGATGACCGACGGAGCGGGCAGGACCAGGGTCACGACGCGAGCTCCGCGGCCGCGGTGATCGACTCGACGCTCGCGAAGGTGGACCGGTTCAGCACGGAGTCCGGGAACTCGACGTCGAGGTCCGACTCCACCGCGAGCATCACGTTGACGGTGGCGTGCGAGGTCAGGCCGAGGGCGTAGAGGTCGGCGATCGACGCGACGTCCCACGCGTCGACCGTCAGCCGGCCGTGCTCGGCGAGGGCGCGACGGACGGCCCGGTCGGTGGCCGGGTCGGCGATCGTCGCGGTGGTGCTGGAGGGGTTCGGGTCCTGTTCCATGACTGCAACCGTAAAGAGGAACGGCCCTCGGGAAACCGCCGTGCCGGTGCGGGAAACCGCACCCCTGTCCGGAGCGCCGGGTCAGCGCTCCGAGAGGGCCACCGCCGTCGCCACCGCGAGCCCCCGTTCGTGTGCCAACGAGACCGCGATCGGGCCGCACCCGATCGACTCCGCCAGGGCCGCGGCCGCCCCGGACAGCTCGACCGTGGGGGCCCCGTCGGCATCGAGCACGACGGCGACGTCCCGCAGCGGGATCGCCTGGTCCGGAGCCGGCCGGAGCAGCTTCACGACGGCCTCCTTGCCCGCGAACCGGGCAGCGAGGCGCTCCGGGTCGTCGCCGGTGTCGGTGCGTTCCCGCAGGGTGAACACCCGGTCCAGGTACCGCTCGCCGTGCGCCGTCACGGCGTCGACGACGTCCTCGACCGCGGCGAGGTCGGTGCCGGTCCGGATGGTCATCACGAGGAGCAGGCTACGCACGAGTTCTCCACAGCGCATTCCCCGAGGGGCATGGGGCGCCGAGGGGGTTCGTATGATCGTCGCCAGGGACCACCGAGGGGGAACGATGGCATCACCGTGGACGGGCATCATCGAGGACGCGCGGCACTACCCGTCGCCGCACAACTCGCAACCGATCGTCGTGCGCGTCGAGGACGACCGCACCGCGACCGTGTTCTACGACCTGCGACGGGGGTTGCCGGCGGAGTCGTTCGGCATCCCGTTCGGGCACGTCTGCGCCGGGGTGTTCCTCGCAGGGCTCGACGTGGTGACACGAGCGCACGGGTTCACCGTGCAGGAACGGCTCGACCACGCCGAGATGGACTTCGGTCGGCTCGACGCCGGTGCGGACGACCACCTGCACCGGCTGGGCACGGTGACGTTGCGTCCGCACGTGGTCACCACGGACGACCGGGAGGCCCTGGCCGGCTTCCTCGCACGGCGAACCTCACGCAGGCCCTACGACGCAACGCTCGTCGACGCCACCGCGATAGAGGCCGCGTCCGCCATCGCGTCGGCGGCCGGGCAACGCTTCCGCACCACCGACGACCGGGCCACCGTCGACGAGATCGTGCGCGTCAACCAGGAGACCCTGTTCGACGACCTGCAGCACGACGCCGTGCACGACGAGATCCTGCACTGGCTGCGGTTCTCGAAGCGACAGGCAGCGGCCACCGGCGACGGGCTGTCCGCCGAGACGATGCTCATGCCCGGCCCGGTGCTCCGGTTCGCCATGGAGCACCGCGGACTCTGGCAGGCCCCGGGCATCGGCGCGGTCTTCCGCAGGGTGTACCTGTCCACCATGCGGGGCGTCCGACAGCTCGCCTGGCTCGAGGGACCGTTCAGCACCCCGGCCGAGTACGTCGAGGCCGGACGGGTCTTCATGCGCATCTGGCTCGAGTTCTCCGCGCGCGGCATCGCCATGCACCCCTTCGGCACCGTGATCACCAACCCGCGGTCACACGCCGCGTTCGTCGAACGCGCGGGCGTCGACGAGTCCGACGGGCGGATGGCCTGGATGCTGTTCCGCTTCGGACACAGCGACCCACCACCCCTGGCACACCGCCGACCCGCCGCAGCAATGACCGTCGGGGGGACCCGGTGAAGCGCGCAGCGGTGTTCTCGGTGGTGTGGGTGGTCGAGACCTTCGTCGCACTGTTCATGCCCCGCGTCGGCACCCACAAGCTCCTGCTCACGCCGGGCATCGAGCCGCTCCGCTGGACCCTCGGACGCTGGCGCGCCTGGCGGACCGCGGAACGGGCTGCGAAGCGGGTCCCCGCGTACCGGGCGTTCCTGGCGGAGTCCGGACGGGCCTCCAGGCTCGACACCCGTGGCGGGATCGCCGCGGCGATCTCGGGACTGCCCGAGATGGACAAGGACTCCTACGTCAAGCGCTGGAGCATCCCCGAGCGCTGCATCGACGGACGCCTGCCCCGACGCGGCGTCGTCGTCGACGAGTCCAGCGGGTCGAGCGGCACCCCGACCAGCTGGGTGCGCGGCCCCGACGAACGCCAGGCCACCCGACAGCTGCTGCAGCTCGGGTTCTCCCGCACCGCCAAGGACCTGTCGAAGCAGCCGTTCGTGCTCAACGCCTTCTCGCTCGGGGCCTGGGCCACCGGGATGAACGTGACCGCCTCGCTCACCGAGTCCTCCATGATCAAGTCGATCGGCCCGGACCGCGACAAGATCGTGCAGACGATGCGCGAGTTCGGCACCGACTTCACCTACATCATCTGCAGCTACCCACCGTTCCTGAAGGCCCTGTTCGAGGACGACCGGCTCGACTGGAGCCAGTACACGATCGTCGCCGCGTTCGGGGGCGAGGGCATCAGCGAGAACATGCGCGCCCACATCGAGCAGTACGCGCAGGCCGTGCTCGGCTCCTACGGGGCGAGCGACCTCGAGATCAACCTCGGCATCGAGACCCCGTTCAGCGTGCAGCTGCGCCGGGCGATCGCCGCCTCACCGGAACTCTCCGCCGCCCTCACCAAGCAGGGCGAGTACGGGGTGCTGCCGATGGTGTTCCAGTTCAACCCGTTCGGCTACCTGATCGAGACGAACGACCTCGGCGAACTCATCGTCACCATCGCCCGCTCCGAGAACATCAGCCCACGCATCCGCTACAACATCCACGACCGCGGACACGTGGTGCGGATGAAGGAGCTGCGGTCCGTGCTGCGGGCGACCGGACACGCGGCGCTCGCCGCCGAGGCCGAGCTCGACCTACCGCTGCTGTTCCACTACGGCCGGTCCGACCTGTCCGTCGACTACAACGGCGCTGTCGTCGCACCCGACGTGGTGCGGGACGTCGTTTACGGCGACCCGGAGCTGCTCGAGGCCGTCGAGAACCACCGGCTGATCAGCTACGAGGACGACCGCGGTGACCGGCAGCTGCACATCGCGTTCCAGCTCGCCTCGGGTGCTGGCGGGTTCGACGCGGATGCCGCCCGGGGTGACGTGATCGCCGAGCTGCGCCGGCTGAACAAGGACTTCTCGAACGCGATCCGCACGGCGCCCCCCGGCACGCTGCCGACGGTGGCGTTCTACCTGTACCGGACGGGGCCGTTCCGCGAGGACGGCAAGAAGCTCAAGAACGAGTACGTGTGGCAGCTGCCGGCCGGGTCGGTCGCGCAGTGGGACCTCGACCTGTCGTGGGTCGCGGCGAAGGAGGCCTGAGCCGAGCCGGTTCCGGCGCTAGTCGTACTGCGGCGGCCAGTCGAAGGGCGCCGGCAGGTGCGGGACCTCGCCGACGGTCGTGACGACGAGGACGATCTGGCGCAGGTCCGTGAGCTCGATCGAGCGCGGGTTGCCGATCCTCCGGTGCCCGTCCACCCACACCGTCAGTTCGCCGCGCAGGCCACCGACGTGCTCCGGACCGAGCGAGACGCCCCACTCGTCGAAGAACTGCCCGAGCGTGAACGTCTGCTCCGTCGGGGACTCGACGTGCACGATGCCCGAGGTGTCGTGCGTGTGGATCTCGGCGGCGAACTTCCGGCTGTCCGAGTGCCCGACGTTCGCCGGGACGGTCACCGGTTCGTCGCCGTCCAGGATCGTCAGGTGCGTGTGCACGTGCTCGGCCAGCCGTTCGCCCCAGACGTTCCGGAGCCCGGCGGACTCGGCGCGGGCCGTCAGGTCGGTCGGCCGTGGCCAGGGCGGAGCGTCGCCGGCGGTGGCCGGTCCGGATGCGGCGCACCCGGACAGCAGCAGGAGTGCGGCCACCGCGACCGCGACGCTCCGGCGTCTCACCAGCGGTCGTGGACGCTCGCGCGGAACCACGTGTCGTACAGGTCGTGCACGGTGGCGTCCAGCCCCTCGATCGGCGGCAGGTCGCCGGCGGCGGCGTTCGAGCGCGCCTGCTCCGGGTTGCGTGCGCCGGGGATCGCCGCGGTGACGCCGTCCTGCGCGATGATCCACGCCAGCGCAGCCTGCGGGACCGAGACGGCGTCCGGCAGGGACGCCGCGAAGGTCTGCGCGGCGCGCACGCCGTCGTCGTAGTCGACGCCGCTGAAGGTCTCGCCCTGGTCGAAGGCCTCGCCGTGGCGGTTGTAGTTGCGGTGGTCGCCCTCGGCGAACGACGTGTCGGTCGTGTACTTGCCCGAGAGCAGCCCCGAGGCCAACGGGACGCGCGCCAGGATGCCGACCCCTGCCTCCAGGGCGGTCGGCAGCACGCGGTCGAGCGGCTTGAGGCGGAACGCGTTGAGGATGATCTGGACGCTCGCGACGCCGGGCCGGGCGATCGCGGTGAGGGCCTGGTCGGCGGTCTCGACGCTGACGCCGTAGGCGGCGACCGAGCCGTCGGCGACCAGCGCGTCGAGGGCGTCGTAGACGGCGTCGTCCTCGTAGACCGGGGTCGGCGGGCAGTGCAGCTGCACGAGGTCGAGGGTGTCCTGCCCGAGGTTCTTCCGCGAGCGGTCCACCCACTCGCGGAAGTTCGCGGCGACGTAGTTCTCGGGGACCTGGTCGGCGCGACGACCCATCTTCGTGGTGATCGTCAGCGGCACGTCGGGGTTCGCGGCACGCCACGCGCCGATGAGCTGCTCGCTCCGACCATCGCCGTAGACGTCGGCGGTGTCGAACAGGGTGACGCCCGACTCGACGGAGGCGTCCATGACGGCGTTCGCGTCGGCTTCGGAGACGGGACCCCAGTCACCGCCGAACTGCCAGGTGCCGAGGCCGATGGGGGAGACGGAGCGGCCGGTGCGGCCGAGGGTGCGACTCTGCATGGATCCGAGCGTAGTCAGAGGGGCACGGGCAGGGTTCAGCCGAGCGTTCAGCCGAGCGGGGTTCAGCCGCGCGGGGTTCAGCCGATCGTGGTGACGCCGCGGCGCAGGAGCGCTCGCGCCGCCCGGGCGCGGGGGATGACCCAGACGGCTGCCCACAGGGCCATCGCGCTCCACAGCAGGATGAGCATCGTCGTGATGAGCGTGCCGTGCTGGTCGCGCATCGACCAGGTCATCGCGATCCACAGGACGCCGAGGACGACCTTGCCCCAGCCGGCGCCTTCGCGGTCGGCCTGGGCCTGCACGAGCGGGATCCACTGGTCCGCCGGCACACCGTCGGGCACCTGGCCGTCGGCGATCCATTCGCGCACGACGATCGACCGCTCGTAGCCGCCCTCGGCGCGCCAGGCGCGGCGCTGCAGGACGACGGCGATCGCCGCACCCGCCACCGCGGTCGGGATGCCGACCGAGACCAGGACGGCGGTGGTCGCTTCGGTCCACGACGACAGGACCAGCATGACCAGGACGACGGCGAAGGCCGCGCCCGTCACACCCGCACCGAGCAGGCGGAGCCGCCCGGCTTCGTCGAGGACACCGACTCCGACACCGTTCACGCAGGAGAGCGTACCTGCGGTGATCGGGGGCGGGGCTGTTCGTCAGCCCAGTGCCAGCAACCAGCACATGCCGGCGGCGGCGAACGCCATCGCCCAGCTCACCAGGCTGCCGATCAGGAAGTACTCGGCCTGGTACCCGGTCGTCTCGCGGCGGATCTCGGGGAAGCGGACGATCCCCTTCGCGGCGATCAGCGCCGCCACGACGGGGAAGGCGCCGGCCACCGAGAACCCGGCCAAGAGCAGACGCTCGATCGGGCCGATCATGCGTCCGCCCTTGAGGGTGACCGTGCCGTCCGTGTCGGCGTCGGCGTCTGCGGTCCCGTCGGCTCCGCGCGCCCGGGTGGTGCGGCGCCGGTCGAAGCGCTTCCGGCGGGTCGGTTCGGCCGCCACTGCACCGAGCCGTGCGTCGGGCGACAGCCCCGGCGGCAGCGCCTGGGCGACGACCACGTTGGCCGAGTCGACCAGGAACAGTGCGGACCCGATGCCGGCGACGAGCGCCGCGAGCGGCACCGCTCCGACGAACGCCGGGCCGGCGTCACGGTGCCAGTCGACCAGGAAGCCCGAGGGGTCGACAGCCGGTGCCCAGAGCAGCAGCACGGCGACGGCGACCGCGAGCAGGACGGCCGGCCAGGACCCGGAGCGTCGGAGCCAGGGGAGTGCCCGATCGCGACCGCCGGGTGCACCGCCGGACCGCACCGGGATCGTCGTCGCGACCCACAGGGCCGCGAGGACGACCGTGACCAGCACCGACCAGACCGCGAGGCCGAGGCCGAGCACCGCCACAGTCGCCACGGCGGCCCAGAGCAGGACGATCACCGTGGTGGTCAGCACGCGCCGTGGTGCCGCGTCGGTCCCGGTCCGTGCGCGGACGACGTCGGCGAGCCCGACGAGGGTCAGGAGGACTCCGGCGAGCATCAGCGGCCCCCGTCCCCGAGGACACGCAGGCCCTCGACCAGGGCGGCGACGCCCGACTTCTGCACGGACTGGGACACCGCCGACGGGGTGATCCCCTCGTCCGCGGCGATCTGTGCCTGCGTCCGGCCCTGCACCAGACCGAGTGCGATCCGGCGGGCGCGGGGTGCGAGTCGCGAGACGACGTGGTCGCGGCTGAGGAAGTAGGCGTTCACGAGTCGTTCCGTCGTTCCGTGGCGGTCGTCGGCGTCGTGGTACCAGGACCGCAGGAACGCGGTCCGGCCGTCCTCGCGCCGGTGGGTCTCGTTGATGGCGTCCCGTGCCGACCACCAGCCCGGGCCGTCCTGCAGCGGGCCGGTGCCGACGGTGCCGATCGTCCGGACCTGCCCTCGGCCGATGCCGAGGCGGATCTGCACGGTCTGGGGGAGTGCGAGGGTCGCGGCCGTCGTCGCCACGAGGGCGTCGGTGAGCGTGCCGTAGATGACCTGGAACTCGTCGCCGACCGTGGCGCGGAGGGGGTCGAGCGCGGTGACGTCCGCGGTACTGTCGAAGGCGTGCTCGACGTCCTGCTGGGCTGCGGAGCGGTCCTCGAGCGTGCGGGAGTCGACCAGGTCGACGATCACGGCGATCACGGGCTCGGACTGCATGGGTTAAGCGTAGAGCTTCATATCGTCGAAAGTAAGCCTCGGGCTAAACCATTCGCGTCGGCCACTCCCGTCACTGCGCGGGCATGCGGCTGAAATGTCACCTTCTGGACGTCCGGCGTTGAACCTGACAGCATGGGCGGACGCTGTCGGAGGGGGACGAGCAGATGGATGGTGCACGACCGGGGACGGGTGTCGCCAGCGCGGGACGGACCGAGACCGCGGTGCGGCGGCAGTACGGTCCGCCACCCGTGCCGTTGATCGCGTGGAGCGGGGGCCGCGCGGTGCTCGCCTTCGTCGTGCCGTTCGCTGCCGGGCTGCTGCTGGCCGGGGTGGTGCTGCTGCTCGGCGTCCCTGGTGGTCGAGTCGCCCTGGTGAACGGTGCGTTCGTGGCGCTCGACGGGGCCGGGGTACCCGTGGCCCTGCTCGCCGTGGGCACGGTCATCGCGGCGCTCGGGCTCGGTTTCGGGGTGACCGCAACCACCGTGGTCATGCTCGCGGCCGCAGACGACGCGGTGGCGGGGCCGCGCGACGCCTGGCGGTGGTCGGTCCACCACCGGTGGCTCGTCGTCGAGGCCGCTCTCGTCGCGTTGGTGGCGTTGGCGGCGGGGACAGCCACCGCTGTGTCGTGGCGGGCAGGTGGATGGGGTGCCGTCGTGATCGTCGTGCTGCTGGTGCTCGGTGCCGTCATCGTGGCGCCCCTGCTGCTCGGCTGGGCGTTGCTCGTGGCCGGTGTGCCCCGTCGATCGGCCTTCCGTCGTGCCTGGGGATCTGGTCGGGTCGTCGTCCGTGGTGGACACGAGGCGACGGCGACGCCGCGTCGTGCGCTCGTCGGGGGAGTGACTCTGATGACGGTGCTCGGGGTCGGCGTCCTGGTGCTGCTGCGCCTGTTGCCGCCGTCCGCGCTCCGGAGCAGCGTGGTCGTGGCCTGGTGCTGCGTCGCCGTGACCGGTCTGGTGCTGGTCATCGTCGCGATCGCGGTGCGTGGGGCCGCAACACGGAACGAAGGCGGTCGGCTTCGGTCACCGCTGGCGGCGGACTCGGTGGCCGGGGGACGACGGGCGAGGCCCGGCCTCATTGGAGCAGCGGCGTTGCTCGTCCCGGCGGTGGTGTTCGCGGTGGTCGTCTCGAGCAACCCGCTCGGCGCCGTGCAGTACGACGCCGCATCGGTCGATGCGCGCGCCGTCTCCGGTGGAGACGTCGCCGACGTCACGGGGCAGACCGCTGTCGTGAGTGCGCCGTACAGGCCTCCGAGCAGCCTTCGGATGTGTCGACAGGTGTCCTGTGACGGGGCCATGGAGATGCCCGGCCGGACGCTCGGCTCCGCGGTCGGCAGCGCGGGTGACGGCGGGCTGCTCACCGCCCAGTGGAAGGTGCGGTTCGACGGCGAGGAAGCGCAGCAGTACGAGCTCGAAGTCGTGCACTCCCGGCCGGACCAACTCGATGCGGCGCCGAAGTCGGACGGTGCCGCCTGGCCCGCGGGGAGACGGGCGGAGAAGCGCGACTCCGCCGACGAGGCACCGGCCGTGGATCGCCCCGAAGGGCGCCGCACCACGGTCACTGCCGTCGACATCGTCGACGGAGACCGGGATCACGTCAGCTACTGGATGACGGACGTCGCCATCGCGGGTTCCGGCGACCGACCGGTCGTGGTCGGGATCGCCCGCGGCGGTGAACCGGAAGGACGCTCGCACCTGGTCGCCGTGTTCTGCGAGGACGTGTCCTGCGTCGAACACACGGTTCGGCAGGTGGCGCTGCCGTGGATCCCGCCGCTCGACCACCAGGGCGTGGACGTCGCCGTCGCGCCGGACGGCACCGCGGTGGTCTCGCTGGTGTCGGAGACCGACGCTCGTTCGCCGACCTTCACCGCCCTTCGGCTGGTGTCGTTCAGCCCGGACGGTGGTCAGCCCGTCGTCCGCGACCTGTCGCACGCGATCCCGCCGGGGGAGCCGGTCCGGGAGTGGGACGAGGCGTACGACGCGCGGGTGGCGATCGGCGGCGACGGGAACCCGGTCGTGCTCGCGCGGTCGAACGGTGTCTCGACCCAACGGCTGACGTTCTGCGCGGATGCGTCGTGCTCGTCTTCGTCGCACACGGACATCACGCCGAAGGGGCCGACGAGCCTCCTTCCGGCGTTCGTCATCGACCGATCGGGGCGGCCACTCGTCGCGGTCCGTGACGAGGAACGCGGCACTCTGGGACTGCTCTCGTGCCGTGACGCGCGGTGCACCAACTCCGAGCAGACGACGATCGCCCGGTTCCCGCCGGTGCAGGACGAACGGTCGGGCACCAGCACGCTGGCGATCAGCCTCAGCGCCGACGACACCCCCATCGTGCTGTCGGGGGGCGTGTCGGAGGACCGGGACGAGGACGTGCAAGGACTCGTGATCCGCTGCGACCGACCCCGGTGCGGGGTGTCGTGACGTGCCCACTTGGTTCGACGACGATGGAGCGCCGACGCCCTAGGATCGTCGTGAGGGCCTTTAGCTCAGCTGGTAGAGCGCCACGTTTACACCGTGGATGTCGTCGGTTCGATCCCGGCAGGGCCCACCGAGCCACCGCTGGCCGGTCTCCCACCAGGACCGGCCAGCGATCAGTCAGTCGCTGAGGGGCGACAGCCATTCGGCTTCGAGGTCGCCTTCGACGAGGTCCGCGAGCTTGCCGAAGTAGTCCTGCATGTGCGGCTGCTGCACGTGGCGCGCGATGTCCGCCCCGGAGGACCACCGCTCGTAGAACGCGAACGCCCCGGGCTGCTCCTTCGTGGTGTGCACCGAGTACTGCTCGTAGCCGTGCTCGGATCGCACCGCGGGGATGATCGCGCGGATCGCGTCTTCGAGTTCCTGCTCCTTGCCGGCCCGGGCGCGGGCGAACCCGTAGACGGCCACCGGGGTCGTCGAGGCCAGGACGTCGGGGGGCATCAGGCCATCGGGGACGGTGTCTTCGGTCGTGCTCATGGTGACTGCTTCCTTCGTGTCGTTGCCGTCCCGAACGAGTGCTCCGGACGTCGCCAACGCTAGGAGCGGCCGGTGGGACGTTCAATGACCCTGAGGACCAGGGTCATGTCCGCCAGGACCATCCGGAATCGTTCCCTGGTCCGTCCGGGAAGTCCGGCGTACCTTCGTCGACGTGGACGTCCTCTCCGAAGTGCTCGACGTCTCCGGAGTCCGGGGGAGTGCCGGCGCCCGGATCGCGGCCGCCGGGGACTGGGGCGTGGAGTGGGTCCGGGATCGCGACGCCGTCGTCTACGCGGTCACTGCCGGTGTCGCCTACCTGACGGTCGAGGGCGGGGCCCCGAGGCTCCTGACGACGGGCGACGTCGTCGTCCTCACCACCGGCGCCGCCCATGCGCTCTCCAGTGCGCCCGGCGTCGGCATCCACTCCTGCGACGTCGCGGCCGCCGACGAGGCACGCCGGGGCGGTGGCCTCCTGCGTCTGGGTGACGGGGACGAGCAGACGCAGATCCTGGGCGCTTCGTACTCGCACGACCCCGCTGGATCCACACCGGTCTTCGCCCTGCTTCCTCCGGTGATCCACCTCCGAGCACAGCAGCTCGACGCGAGCCTCGCGGACATCGTCCGACTCATCGGGCACGAACTCGCTCGTCCCGGCCTCGCGACCCACCTCGTCCTCGATCGTCTCGTCGACGTCCTCCTCGTCGCGATCCTGCGGACCTGGCTCGCCTCCTCGCCAGAACCCGGCGCCTCGTGGTGGGGAGTCCTCCGCGACCCGCTCCTGGTGCGGGCTGTCACGAGGATCCACGAGGCTCCCGGTCACCCCTGGACGACCGAGGCGCTCGCACGTGACATCGCGACGTCGAAGCAGACGCTGGTGCGCCGCTTCCGGACGTTCGCAGGCACCACGCCGGGGGAGTACCTCACCCGCTGGAGGATGGACCTCGCAGCGCGTCGACTCCGTGACACCGACGACGGCCTCCAGAAGATCGCCGCCGACGTCGGGTACACCTCCGTCTACGCGTTCAGCCGAGCGTTCAGCCGTGAACGGTCGCTCCCGCCCGGGCGGTACCGAACGGTCGCCCGCGCAGGTGAGCGCCCCGATTGACGGGAGCACTACTCGCTGATCGTCGATTCGCTCGCCGCGCCCATGGAGAGCAGGATCAGCGCGCGCGCCGTTGCAGAGCCGGCCTCGCAGCCGTAGACGACGAGCTGCAGGCCGGGTGACCCTTCGACGGCGAAGGGGTGGGCGTCGAACTCCAGCCGCCCGACCTCCCCGTGCTCGAACTGCTTCGCGGTGGTCGTCTTGCGCCGTACCCGTTGCGTGCTCCACCGTTCGGCGAACTCCGGGCTGGCGTCGTTCACTTCCTCGATGAGACGGAGGAGGCGCGGGTCGCTCCCGAACTCCGCGGTCGCCGCCCGCAGGCTCGCGACGGTTGCGTCGGCGGCGCGGGCCCAGTCGGCGTGGAAGTGCCGCGCCGTCGGGTCGAGGAAGGTCATCCGCACGAGGTTGTCGAACCGTCCGAAGGGTGCGTACACCGCACGGGCCAGGGCGTTCGCGGCGAGGACCTCGTGCGCGGGGTCGATCACGAAGGCGGGGTGTGTCGACCACGAGTCCAGCAGCTGCCCGAGAGCCGGCGTCACCGACGTCGCCACGCGGGGGACTCGCGGGGAAGCAACCAGTCCTGCCAACGCGAACAGGTGGGCGCGCTCGTCGCCCTCGAGCTCGAGCCCGTCGGCGATGCCCTCGAGCACGGCGGCGCCGGGACTCACCTCCCGCCCTTGCTCGAGGCGCGTGTAGTAGTCGACGCTGAGGCCGCCCAGCACCGCGAGTTCCTCGCGGCGGAGCCCGGGAACCCGGCGGACACCTCCGCCTGGCAGTCCGAGCGACTCCGGGGCGAGGCGCCCGCGGACGGCGCGCAGGTACCCGGCGAGGGTGAGGTCGTCGGCGGGCACGGGCACGGGCACGGGACCAGGGTAGGTGGCAGGAGTTCCGTCTCCCTGGTCCTGCCGCACCCCGGCAGGACAGGGCGATGGTCCGGGACTGCGCGGCGTCGAGGCTGGGAGCATGGACACCAGCAGCGCATCCCAGCCCGTTCACCCCTACCTCGGCCTCTGGGTCACCGCCGATGGCCGCATCCGCCACGAGCTGCGGCCCGACGGCCGCTACGTGGAGGCCCGAGGTGACCATGAGGCGGCCTACGTAGGCGCCTACGAGGTCGACGGCGACCACATCGACTACCGAGACGACACCGGCTTCACCGCGGACGGCGACTTCAGGGACGACGTCCTGCACCACGCGGGCATGGTGCTGCACCGACGGAAGGTCGTCCTGGTGACGGGCGCCTCGAGCGGCATCGGGCGCGCGACGGCCATCCGTCTCGCCGCGGCCGGCCACCCCGTCGTGCTCGGGGCCCGGCGCACCGACCGGCTCGACGAGCTCGTCAGCGAGATCGAGGCGGCGGGTGGCACGGCGATGACAGTGCCGCTCGACGTCACCGCCCTCGTCTCGGTGCAGGATTTCGCGGCTGCCGCCCGGGCACGCTTCGGCCGGATCGACGTGCTCGTCGCGAACGCCGGCGTGATGCCGCTGTCGCCCCTTGCCGCAGGTCTCGTCGACGAGTGGGACAGGATGATCGACGTCAACGTCCGCGGCCTCTCCACAGCATCACGGCGACCCTGCCCACCATGCTCGCGCAGGGCACCGGCCACGTCGTGACGATCGCATCCGTCGGCGCCTACGACGTCTCGCCCTCGGCTGCCGTCTACTGCGGCACGAAGTTCGCAGCACGGGCGATCACCGAGGGGCTGCGTCAGGAGTCACCGCGCGGGATCCGTGTGACCACCGTGTCGCCAGGAGTGACCGAGTCCGAGCTCGCCGCAACGATCACCGACGCCTCCGCCGCCGCCGCGATGGTCGTCTACCGTGCCGAGTCGATCTCCGCCGACGCGATCGCCCGCGCCGTCTCCTACGCGGTGGCCGAGCGACCCGACGTCGACGTGAACGAGATCGTCGTGCGGCCTGCGGCCCAGCGTTGAATTGCTCCGCAGTGTCGCAGCGAGCCGCCGGGCGCGGCCCGACGCGTGGCCGTCACCACGGGAGAGCCATGTCTCGATCGGCGATCCTCATCGAACGCGAGAGGCTCGGCGTGCCCGGTGGGTAAGGGTGACCGCGGCGAGAGCGAGGACGACCGCTGCGGCTGCGGCAAGCCTGCCCACCTGCTGCGCAGCGAGCGCCGACTCGTACTGCCGTTTCGTCAGGACGACATCGGAGCCCTCGGCGGTCGGCCAGGAGAAGACCGGCGCAACCTGGCCGGCCTCGACGGTCGCTCCGACGCAGATCACGAGTGCAACAACGCTCAGTGCGATGAGGGCAATCGCCCATCGGAGTGAAGCTGTTCGACGCGTCATGGGATCACGGTAGCGGTGCATCGCCGGGGCCCCAGCTCGCCAGCGTCGTCGTCCGAGCCAACAGTCCCGAGCAAGACCTCGGCGATCGTCCAGCGTGCAGCATGTTCGCTCGTCCGTTCCGACAGCACCCGGACCTGATCCAGGCACGAGCGGTCACGGTCTCGACGGGGTCGTGGCGATGCTGGTGGGGACGCGTGGGGAGCTGAGGCCAGCGCGTGCCGCGCCGTTCCTGAGGCCGTGCAGCAGGAGTCGGCGCGCCGGCACCTCGACCGCGTCGTGCAGCACGGTCGCGACGGCCAGCGCGACCACCAACGCGAGCAGGGTCAGGAGGGCGCTGGTCACGCCTCCGGCGGCATCCTGGGGTCGGAAGCGCAGCACGGCGTCGATCGTCAGGAGATGGACGAGGTGGAACGCGAACGACCTGGTCCCCAGGCGCACCAGCAGCGGAGACGACAGGCCGGTGGAACGTCCTTCGGCGTCCGCCCTGGCGAGCGCGGGCAGGAGCAGGGAGAACCCCACGACCGTGCAGCCGGTCAGCGCGAAGCCCGAGGTGGGATGCAGGTCTGCGGCGAGGAGTCCTGCGACCGTCAGCAGGACGGGGACCGTGAGTCGTGGTCCACGCCAGGCCCCCGAGCGCACCAGGGCAGCGGTCAGGACGCCGAGCAGGAACTCGGGGAACCGAGCCGGGGGCCAGCTCGCCGGGACGGGAGAACCCGGGAGGTGCGGCACGAGCACCGGTGCGACCAGGACGAGGACGGCTGCGAGCACGGCGAGGGCCGCGAGCACGGCAGGGTGAGCGCGTCGGAGCAGCCGGATGAGGAACGGGAACGTCAGGTAGAAGAACGCTTCGCAGGCCAGGGACCACGACACCGGGTTCCCGGCTTGCCACCACGGGGCGTGCCAGGCGTTGACGAGCAGGACGTTCGCCACGAGGGCTGCCGGCGACGTCGTCCGGATGCTCGGCATCAGTGTCGCTCCCACGACGATCGCGGCGAGGACGGCGACCAGGTGCAGCGGCCAGATCCGCGCGGCACGGCGGTACCAGAAGTGCAGTGCTGCTCGCAGCGGTCCTGCGCGGTCCCCGTCCGTGCGGTCCGACCAGGCCAGCACGAAGCCGGAGAGCATGAAGAACAGCGAGACGCCGGTGTCCCCGCTGCCGACCACAGCGCTCAGGGTCGTCTGCGCGTTCCCGTCGAAGTACCCGAGGTTCCGCACGTGGTAGGCGAAGACCCCGAACGCAGCGACCCATCGCAGGCCGGTCAACGACGGCAGGACAGGGGTCTCGAGCGCGGGGTCGTTTCTGGACATGCCCTCATCGGAACAGTCGGCACGTCAGCCGAGCGTCTGGTCGAGCGCATACGCTCCGCATACATCCGATCTGCTGTGCTGACCGGGTCAGGATCGGCCGGAGCAGCGAAGAGCGACGTGCGGGTACTGGTGGTGGAGGACGAGCCGTTCCTGGCGGAGGCGATCCGCGCTGGCCTGCGGCTCGAAGCGATCGCCGCCGACACGGTGGGCGACGGCTTCACCGCGCTCGATCAGCTGGCCGTCCATGCGTACGACGTGGTCGTGCTCGACCGGGACATCCCCGGTCTGCACGGCGACGAGGTCTGTGCCCGGATCGTCGCTGACCCGGAAGCGCCGAGCGTCCTCATGTTGACGGCGTCGACGACACTCGCGGAGCGGGTCCACGGCCTCCAGCTCGGGGCCGACGACTACCTGGGCAAGCCCTTCGACTTCGAGGAGCTCGTGGCACGGCTCCGCGCGCTCAACCGGCGAGCACGTCGCGCGGTCGCGCCGGTCCTCGAGACGGCTGGCCTCCGGCTCGACCCCTTCCGACGTGAGGCCTACCGCGACGGACGCTACCTGCGTCTGAGGCGGAAGGAGTTCGCGGTCCTCGAGGTCCTGCTGCGTGCGGACGGCGGGGTCGTGAGTGCCGAGCAGCTGCTCGAGCAGGTGTGGGACGAGCACGCTGACCCGTTCACCAACGCGGTCAGGCTGACCATCTCCACGCTGCGCAAGAAGCTCGGCAGTCCCGACGCCATTCGCACGCTGCCCGGTGTCGGGTACGCGATCGCACAGGGTCCTGCACGCGAGGGTCACGAAGCATGAGGATCCCCGCGCTGCACCGTCTGTCGATCCGGGCGCGGCTCACCCTGACCTACACGGCCCTGATCCTGCTCACCGGCGCCGTCATGCTCGCGGTCGTCTTCGCGGTCCTCGCCATCGTGCCCGGCTACGCGTTCACGGCAGGCCCGTTCCCCTCCGGGTCGACGCACGACGTGTACGAGATCACCGGCCGCGACGACGTCCTCCGCCTCTTCGTCATCGTCTCGGTCCCGGCGCTGCTCGTGGTCGGGGGCATCGGTGGTGTCGTCAGCTGGCTCGTCGCGGGCAGACTCCTCCGCCCGCTGCGCGACATCATCACGACCGCCGACCGGCTCGGTGCCGGGACGCTGGACGCCCGCGTGGACGTCTCCGGGCCACCGGACGAGATCCGCGACGTCGGTGCGACGCTGAACCGGATGCTCGACCGCCTGGAGACCGCCTCCGTCAGTCGGTCGCGGTTCGCGGCGAACGCCTCGCACGAGCTCCGGACCCCGCTCGCCACGATGAAGACGATGCTCCAGGTCGCCCTCCGCACACCCGACGGTCCGGACCGGACGCAGACCCTCGAACGACTGCTCGTCACCACGGACCAGATGATCCGGATGACGACGGCGCTGCTCGACCTGGCACGGGGGGACGAACCCATCGACGCGCGCCCGGTGTCGCTCCGCGACGAGGTCGCGGCCGCGCTGCTGGCAGTGGACGCGGAACGCCTCGCCCGGCGGATCGTCGTGTCGGTCCAGCTCGACGACGTCGTCGTGCTGGGCAACCGACCGCTGCTCGGGCAACTCGTCGGCAACCTGATCCGCAACGCCGTGGTCCACAACGTCTCCGGCGGGAGCCTGCGGGTGGTCCTCGACGATCGGTCGTCCGAGCTCCGGGTCGAGAACGACGGCGAGGTGATCCCGACCGTCGAGGCGCACGAGCTGACGGAGCCGTTCCGCCGCCGCCACCGCACGCGGACGAACGGGAGCGGGCACGGACTCGGCCTGCCGCTCGTGGCGATGATCGCGACCGTACACGGTGCAGAGCTGACCCTGACGCCGCGAGCTGCCGGCGGGTTGACCGCTTCGACCCGCTTCCCGGAACGGCAGCCACCAGATCCGGAAGGATCCAACCGATCGTCGCCCCGGGTCCTCGGCGATCACCCTGGCGTCCGGTAGCGTCAGCGCCATGACCGAGATGCAGCGACGCAGTCTGCTCGAACGGCTGATCGGCAAGCCCCTGCCGTGGCTCGTCTGGGTGTGGGCGGTCATCGCGCTGGTCTGGCTCGTCCTGGCCGTCGTCGAACCGTCACGGTTCCACACGCAGATGGCGGTCCTCTGGATCATCCTCGCCGCCGTGCAGATCGGCTCGGTGTCCTACGCCCGGGCTCAGGCGCGGAAGCGTGCTCGGAACGCAGGCGACGACTCGTAGTCGGCCGAGCGCCCGCGCCCGGCACACGTCGCTCGCGTCGCGGGGCTGCACTTCGTCGTGCTCCGGAGATCGCTCGGCGCGTCTGGACAGAACCCGGACGTGTGACCCGAGCGGCGGTCCGCCGCCGGGACCCGTAGGCTCCAGGCGGACCCACCGGTGCACGGGGCGCACGGCGGGATCCGAGGGGGAACCACATGGCCATCACATCCAGGATCACCACCGCGGGGACGGCGACCGTGATCGTCGTGCTCGCACTCTCCGGCTGCGCCGGGACCGGCACCACGGCACCGGGAGTGGAGCGGGCCACACCGCGGTCGTCGGCATCGACACAAGCGCCGACCCAGGCACCGACGGAGACGCCGACCGCGCCGGCCACCGCCGACTCCGCCACGAAGGACCTCACGTTCGAGGACGGCGCCGCGCTCTCGGCGAGCACGCTGCCCGCGTTCGGGCTCCAGGTCTCGGCGCTCGACGGCTGGGAGCAGACCGGCGAGGACCCGACCACCGGGTCGCGGGAGTACACGAACGCCGACGGCTCCGTGGCGACGATCACGCAGCAGCGGCTCACCGACCTCGACCCGACGATCGGGGACCGCGCCGCCACCGAGCAGCTGTTCACGGCCGCGGGGCTGCCGGCCGACCGGCTCGAGGAGCAGCTCCTGCCGACGATCACCGGCGGCACCGCGCAGTTCCTGTCGATCGCCGGGCACAACACGGACGGGTCCTGGTCGGCGACGGTCGCGCGTGCCTTCGCGAAGCCCGGAGCGGCGCTCATCGTGAAGGTCCGGACGACCTCGCAGGATGCGCTCCGTCCCGACCTGCACGACATCCTGGTCAACGCGCAGGTGGTCGTCGCCTAGCGAGCCGTCGAGCCGTCGAGCCGTCGAGCCGGTGAGACGGAGCGTCGCGTCGGGCCGCCGCGTCGGGGCGCTGCGACGGTTCCCTAGGCTGAGTCCTCGTGCGCCGCTCCGTCCGTCTCCTGACCGTCCTCGTGATCGTCACCCTGTTCGCCGTCGGGGTCCTGTCGGCGGTGGTGTTCATCCAGCGTGTGCTGGCGGATCCGGCGAGCGACGTCGCGTGGGTCGGCACCGTCCGGGCGACGGGGTTCATCGTCATCGGGGTCATGCTGACACTGCTCGGACGGCGAGCGATGCCCGCGGCCGTCGAGGCGCTCAACCTGCCCGCCAGCGCCGGTCCGGTGCGCCCGCTCACGGTCGTGGTGTGGGTCGTCCTCGGTGCCACCATCTACTCGATCCTGCGCGGCTGGACGGTGATCGTCCCCGTCGCGGCCGTCGTCAGTGCGATCGTGGTGGCGTTGCCGTTCGTCGAACGCTTCCTGGACACGGCGCTGGCCCGGCAGGCTGCGCGAGCCGACGCCGACGCCGACGCGTGAGACGGCACGCGGGACGGACGTGAGACGGTCACGAGACGGGACGGGAGGCCCGGTGCCAGCTGGCACCGGGCCTCCCGTTCGTCGTGGACGCGGCCTGACCGCCCCTGCCGACCCACGCGGGTCGGCCCCGGTCAGCGCTCCGCGCGTCCGGCGAAGCGGTACCGGAACCCGGGCACACCGTCCGCGGTGACGACCACGTCGTAGTACCCCCACTCGTCGAGCGGCCAGTGCATCGTCTTGTGCCCGGAGCCGCGGACGTGTGCGGTCTCGCGGTGCTCGACGAAGTCGTTGGCCACGAGCACGAAGCGGAGCTCGGCCCCGCCGGTGTTCTCGAGCAGGAGCTGCAGGGTGCGCCGGCCGCGGGTGTCCCGGACGACCGAGACGTGCGGCACGCCGCCGATCGCCCGACCACCGACAGCGACGGTGCCGGCGAAGCGACGGAGGAACCGGTCGGGTCCGTAGACGCTGACGTCGTAGGCACCGGCGGTCGTCGTGGTGTCCCAGGCCCAGTCGGCGGTGGCGCCGACGGGGACGGTCTTCGGGTGGGCGGCGAACGGCATCGCGGTGTTCGGGTAGACCAGGAAGTTGACGCCCTGACGGCCGTCGTTCGCGAGCGTCACGGTGACCCGGCCGGTGCGGTGGTCGACGGTCGCGTCGGCGTGCTGCCGGTAGGGCAGGCTCCGGCGGCGGACGGTGCCGGGCTCCTGGACGGGCAGGGTCTGCGCACCGATCGCCGGTTCCTCGATCGGCGGCTTCGCCTGGTCGGCGTCGGCGGCCGCCACCAGCGCACGGGTCTGCTCGATGCCGGGGACGACGTCTGGGCCGGGGATGCTCGGGTCCGGCGCGGTGAAGTCGAAGCAGCTCGTCAGGTCTCCGGAGACGGTCCGTCGCCAGTCGGAGATGTTCGGCTCGCGGACGCCCGTGACGTGTTCGAGGAACTGGATCACGGACGTGTGGTCCGCCACCTGCGAGTTGACCCACCCGCCACGGCTCCACGGCGAGACCACGGTCATCGGCACGCGGGCACCCATGCCGATGGGCAGTCCGTCGACGTACTCGTCGGGGGTGCCGGGTTCGGCGAACGGGGGGACGACGTGGTCGAAGTACCCGTCGTTCTCGTCGTAGTTGACGAGCAGGACGGTCGAGGCCCAGGTGTCCGGGTTGCTGAAGAGGGCCTGCACGACGGCGTTCGTGTAGTGGGCGCCGTAGTCCGGGCTGGCGGCCGGGTGCTCGCTCCAGCCGTAGGGGGCGATGACGTACGACACGGTCGGCAGGCTGTTGGTCGCGCAGTCCTGCCCGAACTGGCTGAGCAGGTGGGTGACGTCGAGGCCCTTGCCCGAGTTCGGCTTCCACCCGTCGTGCAGCCCGGCACGCGCGGCGAGCTCCTGCTGGGCGAGGTCGGAGGACGCGAGCGCACGGTGGTACTGCTCGAACAGCCAGAGCGGGTTGTCGCCGTAGTCGCCGACGTACGGGTCGGCGGAGCTGTCACCGACCTCGTCGTTGGCGTAGGTCTTCCAGGTGACCCCGGCCGCCTGCAGTCGTTCGGCGTAGGTGGTCCAGGCGAACACCGGTTCGTAATCGGCCGGGTTGTCGGTCGCCGGTCCGCCCTGGGCACCGCGGGGGTCGATGGTGCCGGACCACTGGTACAGGCGGTTCGGCGTGGTCGGACCGTTGAGCGAGCAGTGGTAGTCGTCGCAGACCGTGAACGCACCGGCGAGTGCGCGCTGGTAGGGGATGTCCTCGCTCGTGAAGTAGCCCATCGTCTGGGCGCTCTTCGCGTCGACCCACCGGTTCCAGGCACCGCCGTTCCACGCGGTGTGCCCACCGCCCCAGGAGTGGTCGAGGCCGTCGGCGTTCTGCGCGTTGAACCGGGTGGTGTCGAGCCGGAACGGCAGCATCGCGCCACCGTCGGTGCGGGCAGCCGACGGCTGGTGGAAGACGTCGTGTCCGGTCGGCAGCTCGAGCGCCTGCTTGTCCGAGAACCCGCGGACCCCGGGCATCGTGCCGTAGTAGTGGTCGAACGACCGGTTCTCCTGCATGAGCACGACGACGTGCTCGACATCGGCGATCGTGCCGGTGGGGACGGCACGGGCGGTCGCGGCGCTGGCGCGGTCGGCCGCGCCCGGACCGAAGGCGGAGCCGGCGGCGACGCCGGCCATGATCGCGGCCGCGCCGCCGATCAGGACCGTCCGGCGGCTCAGGCCGGGGCGGACCGCGGCGGTGTACGCGGCGTCCGGGGTCAGCGGTGGTGCGGCGTCCAGGTCGACGTCGGGTGCGCCGTGTTCGGGCTTCCTCGTGCTCATCGGGGGCCTTCCTGATCGTGGGGAGTGCGGGCGCCCGGTGGGAGAACGCCCGTCAGCATGACAACCAGGTGCGCTGAACCGGGTCTGGCCTGGTCGTGGCAGGCGGGTGAACGCGTCCGGTGGAAACGGGACGGAGGTGTCCGGGTGCCCGACTGTTCGGGGCCGTCCTTCCGGGATCTTCAGCACCGACGCTGCCTCGCACGTGGACAGCTCGTCGCGGGGCAGAGGAGGATCAGCGGGTGCGACGACTGTTCCGGGACCTCGCCGAGGACCTCGCCGACCGGGTGCTCCGCGGTGAGTTCGACGCCACCGGGGTGCTGCCGTCCGAGCACGACCTCGCCGCCGACTACGGCGTCGCGCGCGGCACCGTGCGGAACGCGCTCGGCCTGCTCCGAGATCGGCAGGTCCTCGCCGCGCGCTCGGGTTCCCGCTGGCGCGTCCGGACGGCAACGCTGGGCCACGAGGCGGGCGGGCTCGAGTCGTTCGGTCAGCTGGCCAGGGCGAGGGGGCACGAACCGGGCGGACGGGTGGTGGCGACCGAGGAACGGCCGGCCACCGTGCGTGAGCGGCGCCTCTTCCGCGCTGCGCACGACGAGCCCGTCCTGCACGTCGTGCGGGTGCGCTCCCTCGACGGTGTCGACGTCATGCTCGAGCGCACCGCCTACGCGCCGTGGGTCGCCGCCGTCATCCGGACGATCCCGGGCGGGCAGACGTCGGTGTCGGCGACCCTGGAGGACCGGTTCGGCATCCGGGTGGGCTCCGCCGTCACCACCGTGGACGCGCTGCTCGCGGACGACGCCGACGCCGCGCTCCTCGGCGTCCGGCCCGGCGCGGCGCTCCTGCAGGTGCGCCGGTCCAGCACCGCCGAGGACGGCCGCCCGCTCGAGGCGGGCGACGACCGGTACGTCGCCGGGACCGTGCCGCTCCGGATCCGGACGGCGTCCGCAACAGCACCGACACCGACACCGCTGACCGGCACCGGGCACGACGACGTGGGATGAGCCGGACGGGAGGCCCGGGGTCAGCTGGCACCGTGCCTCCCGTCCGTCTCCACTCGACCGCACGGCGTGGGCCGGCAGGCGGGATCAGCGTCGCTGTGAGCCGTCCGCGGCGGCGGCGACGGCCGCCGCCAGCCCGGCCTCGATGACGTCCACGGGGTCGGGCAGGGTTGCGATCGACGCCGCGACCTGACGGCTGCGGGCGCGGTGGGTCGGCGAGGCGAGGACCTCGCGGACCGCCCGACGGATCGCCGCCGGCCGCGGCGTCCCGGAGCGCAGGTTCCGCCCGCACCCGGCCCACGCGACCCGGGCGGCGACCTCCGGCTTGTCCTCGGTCGACCCGGCGACCACGAGCGGCACGCCGTGCGCGAGGGCACGCTGCACCCCGCCGAACCCGCCGTTCGTGACGACGACGCTGCACCGCGGTAGGAGCTGGTCGTAGGGCAGGAAGGTCGCCACCCGGGCGTTCCCGGGCAGCCCCGTGCCGAGCGCGCGTTCGACCTGGTCGACCGGGCGGCCACCGGTGGTGGCGACGACGAGGACGTCCTCGTCCACCAGCGCGCGGAGCGTCGGCGCGATGAGCCGGCCGAGGTCGACGGTGTCGATCGTGCCCTGGGTCACGAGCACCACCGGGGTGTCGGTGTCCAGGTCGTCCCACCACGCGGGCAGGTCGGCCTCGGGTGTCGGTGCCGCGCGGGCCACGACCGGCCCGACGAACCGGACCGAGTCGGGGAGCTCGCGGCGCGGGTACTCGAGCTCCGCGACGCTCAGCTGGAACAGGGTGTCGAAGCAGCGGTAGGCGAAGTCGAAGGTCCCGGTCTGCGACGGCGGCGCCCCCACCTCGGCGAGCACGACGTCGACGGCCTGCTGCAGCGGCCGGGTGAGGACGGGGTGGATCGCCGCCGTGAGCAGTCGGTTGCGTGCGCGCGCCAGCGGCCCGCGACCCGGCGAGAGCGCGGTGCCGAAGGGTGCGGCGTCGACGCTGGTGAGCGTCACCGGGGTGGTCGCGATCCCGAGCACGGGCAGGCGGTCGCCCGGCGGCAGCGCGAGGTACGGGGCGAGCCCGGTGAACGTCGCCTCGCCGAGCACCGCGTCGAACCGACTCGTTGCCAGCAGGGCCGTCAGCGCGCGGTACTGGGAGGGGATCGGCCGGACGAACATCGCGATGATGCCCTCGCGGACGACGGCCACCCCGCGGGCCGCCGTGGCGTCGGCGAGCCGGTCCTGCAGCTCGGCGTCGTCGAAGTCGGCGTCGGCCGGCAGGGCCACGAAGCCGAGCCCGGCGCCGACGACGAGGTCGCGGTACTTGGACCCCGTCAGCACGGTGATCTCGTGGCCGCGCTCGGCGAGGTCGCGCCCCACGTCGACGAGGGGCGCGAGGTGGCCGTAGACGGGCGGGGCGCAGAGCAGGTACGAGGACACGGGGGCCGCTTCCGTCGGGGGATGGCCGGACGCTCGGAGCGTAGGCGCGGCGAGCAGGCGCGTGGCGCGGCACGGACTGGGAGTGGGTGAGAGTCCTCGAGCACACGACGGCACACACGTCGGCGCATGGCTGACGTACTGCGTCTGCAGTAGTCGGGGCGCTCCCGCTGCAGTACCGCTCGCGCTCCGGACCGGCGCACGCTGCCGGCCTCGCGAAGCGGTCAGCGGGTCGTCTCGACGGCCGGCCTGGTCCGTACCGGGGCGAGCCAACGGGTCAGCAGCACGGCGGTGATGCTGCCGGTCGCCATGATCGCGGCGAGCACCACGATCTGGAAGCGCCCGGCCTCGAGCGGGGACACGCCACCGAACACGGCCCCCACGAATGCGCCGGGCAGGGTGACGAGCCCGGTCGTCCTCGTCTGGTCGACCGTCGGCACCAGGGCGGCACTCACGGCGCGTCGGACCAGGTCCGCGGTGGCGCGGCCGGGTGTCGCTCCGAGCGCGAGCCACCCCTCGACCTCGTCCCACCGATCGTCGACGAGTTCGCGGAAGCGACGACCGGCGATGGTCGCGATCGACATCGCGTTGCCGATGACGATGCCGCCGAGCGCAAGTGCGTAGCGGGGCGAGAGCGCGATGGCTCCGCTCCCGAAGACGACGACCGCGCTGACCAGGATGCCGGACGCCATCGCTCCGGCGACCGGCAGCACCATCGTCCGGAGGTCCCCGAGCCGACGGGCCGACGTGCACGTCGCCACGATGAACATCACCCCGAGCGCAAGACCGATCAGGACGGGCGATCGGATGACACCGGTGAGCACGAGGCTGACGGCAGCGAGCTGCAGGACACCTCGCGCGATCGCCGCTGCCGGAGCCCAGGGTGCCGATGCGCGAGCAGCGAGCAGGACGACGGTCGCCGTCGCGACGAGCGCAAGGACGCCGAGCACCGTGCGCACCAGGACGTCTTCGGTCATGTCAGCTGCTCGCTCATCTGGTGCACTGTACGGCCGGAACGGTGTCAGCCGTCAGTTGCCGTGCGTGGACCAGAACGTCGGCGGTCGCTCGTGATCGCGATGACGACGAGGATCGCGAGCATCGCGATCACGCTGACCATGCCGGTGCCGTAGCCGAGTCCACCTCGGAGCGGGGAGACGGCCAGCCAGTCCGCGACCGATGCGCCGAGCGGTCTGGTCAGGACGTACGCGGTCCAGAACGCCGCGACCGGGCCGAGGGTCCTCGTCCGCCGCAGCGCGACGACCACCGCCATCCCGCCCAGGAAGACGCCGGCACCGAGCAGGTACCCGAGGTGCAGCGTCGAGGCGATGAGGTCACCCGCCGCAGTGCCCATGGCGAACGTCACGATCACGGTTGCCCAGTAGAACCCCTGACGTCGGGTGGTGGTGACGGTGTGCACGTCGAGGGTCCCCTCGGTTCGTCGCCACGCGGCGAACACGATGACGAGGACTGCGAGGAACACCGGTGTGGAGACGAGGTAGGGAATCCCTGCCACCACGTGCGCGACATCGGCGATCATCGTGCCGAAGACTGCGACCATCGCCACCGCCGACCAGTACTTCCACGGCGAGAACCGGCGAGACCGGAACTGGACAGCGAGCACCACGACGAACACGACCCCGGTGATCAGGACCGTGGGGGCCGGGGCGAAGCGGGTCACGAGCCGATCCGACAGCGCCTCACCCATCCCCGTGGTGAGGATCTTGATCACCCAGAACGACCCGGACGGTTCGGCGACCCGGGTCGGGAGTGTCCGGGTGCCGGTCACGCTCGTCGGTCGCTCGCCACGGGCTGCTCGTCCGGGCGGCTCCGGTCGGTCCGGCTGCTCGCTCGCTTTCGGACCACCCCGATCAGGATGGGCAGGATCGAGACGATGACGACGACGATCATGAGGACGTCGATGTTGTGCGCCACGAACGGGATCCCGCCGAGCAGCACCCCGACCACCGTGAGTCCGCAGGCCCAGCCCACCGCACCGACGACGTTCCACAGGATGAACCTGCGGTAGTGCATGTCCGCTGTTCCCGCCGCGAGCGGGACGTAGGTCCGGACCACCGGAACGAACCGACCGAGGACCAGGGAGAGCCCGCCCCACCGGGTGAAGAACGCTTCGGCCTCGTCCAACCGAGCGGTCGTGAGTACCCGTGCACCCGCACGGAAGAGCCGGCGGCCGAAGCGTCGACCGATCCAGTAGCCGACCTGGTCCCCGGCGACGGCAGCGATCGACGCGACGACCGCGACCTGCCATGGCGCGATGCCCAGTGCAGCGCTCGTGATCGCTGCGGTGACCAGGAGCGAATCACCGGGCAGGAACGGGAACAGCACCCCGGACTCGATGAAGATGAGGACTGCGATCCCCGCAAGGACGGCGGGGCCGAACGCGTGCAGGACGGATCCGGCGTCGAACAGGTGGACGGCGAGCGGGACGGTGAGCATCGTGGCCTTTCCGGCTGGGTGCGGGCGAAGGGGACTCGGTCAGTGGGACCGGGCGATCACGACGACAGCTGCTCGTGGGCGCCGGTCTGCACGCGTTCGTGGCGACCGACGGAGATCCATGCGATGAGCGCTGCGATGACGGCGAGGAAGACGATGCTCGTGGTGATGGTCCCGATGCCGAGCCCGCCGTCGTGTGTCGGCTGGGAGAGCAGGTCCCCGGTCGACGCACCGAGCGGACGGGTGAGGATGTACGCGATCCAGAAGCAGGTGACGGCACCGCGACGGCCGATGAACCAGACGGCAGTGACTGCGGCGATCGCTGCGGCGAACAACAGCAGGGACGGCAGGTAGCCGAGGCCGGTCTGCTCGGCGATGAGGTCACCGGCCGCGGTGCCGAGCGCGAAGGTGAACAGAATCGCCAGCCAGTAGAACGCTTCCCGCCTGGTGGTGTCGATCTCGTGGATCGAGAGCGTGCGCTCGGTCCGGTACCAGGCGATGAACACCACGGCGAGAGCGACCGCGAACACGGTCGTGCTCACACCCAGCGGAACGCCGAGCCCGTCGGTGAGGTTGTCGGTGATGCAGGTCCCGAGGATGCTGATCAGCACGACCGTGACCCAGTAGGTGACCGGCCGGTAGGCCCGCGTCCGGAACTGCAGCACCAGGAACACGACGAGCACTGCGGCCATCACGGCCGTCGTCAGCGGGAGACCGAACCCGAGGGTGTCGCTGAGCAGATCGGCTGCGGTTTCACCGACGGTCGTGGCGAGGACCTTGATGATCCAGAACGACGGGGTCGGGTCGGGGACCTTGTTGCGCAGCGGGCGGGGCCTGTCGGTCAGATGGGTCATGGCGTGCTCCTCGTCGTGCCGTGGGCCTGCTGCCCGGTTCGGTTTGACGACGGTACGAAGGGGCCTGCAAGACTTCACCAAGAAATCCCGGTGGACCGATCTGGTCGGCTTCGCGGGAAGGAACGGAGCGACCGCATGATCGGCACCACATGGCATCGACTCGTCGATGCCGTTGCACGTTGGTCGCTCCGTCGCGAGCCGGACCAGGACGCGGATCGCCTCGCGTCTCGACGCTCGGTCATCGGGATCGCCGTGCGCGTCGCGGCAGTGTCAGCCGCGTTGGTCGTCGGGATCATCGCCCTGGTCGTCGCGTACGTGGTCTGGCAGCTCACCCCCGGCCAGCAGCGGGAGCAGGCCGGCCCGTTCGACGTGCACATCACCCTGGACACCGTCGATCTCACGGTCGCGATCGCAGGGGTCGGCGGGCTCGCGATCGTCTTCGCGGGAGTCGCGTCCTGGTTGATCGCGCGCCGCGCGGTCCGCCCGCTGACCGAGGCGCTGCGTGTGCAGCGGACCTTCGTCGCGGACGCCAGTCACGAACTGCGCACACCGCTCGCCGTCCTCCATGCCCGCGTGCAACGACTCCGCATGCAGACACCCGCCGACGATCCGCGCCGCGGCATCGTGGACGAGGTCACCGGCGACACGCGGATCCTGATCGACATCGTCGACGACCTCCTCGGAGCCGCTGCCGGGACACCCACCGAACCGGGCGTCACACGTCTGGAGGACGGGTTGGCGGTGCTCCGCCGCGACATGAGCGTGCTGGCCGCCGAACGGCAGGTACGCCTCCGCGTGGCCGACCACAGCGCCACCCTGGCCCTGACGCCGACACAGCTGCACCGGTGTCTCGTCGCCCTCACCGACAACGCCATCGGGCACACCCCACCGGGCGGCACCGTGACCGTGACCACCACATCGGAGCCCGACCGAGTGTGCGTCCGCGTGCAGGACGACGGCACGGGCATCACCGGGATCGCCCCGGCGCGGGTGTTCGAACGTTTCGCGCACGGCACCCGGCCCGGCCCGGAACACGCCGCGACGCGCACCGGGTACGGCATCGGGCTCGCGCTGGTCCGGGAGATCGCGGTCCGCGCCGGAGGAGCCGTCACCGTCGAGTCCACCGGCGATCAGGGAACGGTCTTCGCCCTCCGGATCCCGACACACCACGCACCGACGGACATCCCGACCACGACACGGAAGATCGGGGAAGGATGAACGCCATGGGACAGCGGCTGCTCCTCGTCGAGGACGACCCCAGGCTCGGGCCGCTCGTCGCCGAGGTGCTCCGCGACGACTGGGACGTGGTCCTCGCGCCGGACGGTGAGCAGGCGCTCGTCGCGGCGGTGGAGCAGTACTTCGACGTCATGGTCGTCGATCGCCGGCTCCCCGGCATGGACGGCACCGAGTTCGTCGGCGCGATCCGGAGCCGACGGATCAGTACCCCGGTCCTCATGCTCACCGCACTCGGCGAACTCCGCGACCGCGTTTCCGGTCTGGACGCCGGAGCGAACGACTACCTCGTGAAGCCGTTCGAGTTCGACGAACTCGCCGCCAGACTCCGAGCCCTCACCCGGGACTACACCGGCACCGGGACGGGGGTGGAGATCGGAGGCTGGACCTTCTACCCCGACGACCACAGCATCCACTCGCCGTACTCCGGGCGGATCCTGCTCACCGAGAAGGAGAGCGCCCTCCTCCGGTTCCTCGCGGCGGAGCCAGCGCGCGCGTTCTCGCGGAAGCACCTGCTCTCCGCCGTGTTCGAGAACGGCGAGCAGGAGAACACCGTCGACACATACGTGCACTACATCCGGCGGAAGACCGACCGGGACCTCATCACGACGATCCGCGGCACCGGCTACCAGCTCGGCACTCCGACCTGATCCTCCCGCCTCCGCTCCCAGCGGGGGGCACGAGCGAGTCGACGAACGATCTGCTCGCGGTTGTCGCGATCGTGCGGCCCGGTCGCGGACGCCGGCTCGGCGTCGTCGCGGCGATCGTCTCGGTGCTCGGCACCCTCGTGACGGTCGGCATGCTCGTGTGGCGCGTGGTCGAGGCGAACGGCAGCTAGCTGCCCGCGGTCGCGGGTGCGGCCCGCGACGTGGGCGGGTGACGGACTGGAGGGTCGGTGCCAGCTGGCACCGGGCCTCCAGTCCGGTGTCGTGACGCCCCACGGCGTGGGCTGGTCCCCAGCGCCGCTGCGGGTGCGGCGGGTGCTAGATCCAGCAGGATCCTCAGCGGGAGGTCGCCGTTCACCGGCGGCTGCAGGCTGCCGTCCACGATGATCCGAGGGTGCCTCGTCGTCGTGCTGCCGTCCGGACCGCCGTGGTGGTCGTGATCGTGCTGCTGGTCGGTGCCGTTCTCGGCGCCGTCTTCGTCGCCGCTCCCTGGCTCGGTGTCGGGCGGGCTCCGGTGCTCGCCGCCGTGCTGCCGGCCCGGTCCCTCGTGACCGCGGGACTGGTCGGTACCGGTCTCGCCCTGGTGCTCGTCGCCATCGTCCTGCGACGTACGCGAGCCGTGCGGCTGGTCGCTGCGTCGCTCGGGGCGGTCCTGCTCGTCGTCGCCGTGGCGAACACGGCGGTGCTCGGCGTGCGGGGATGGGACGAGCGGCCGGTCGACGGTGCCCGGGGTGCACTCCGGGTGTTCGAGTGGAACACCAACGGAGGACTCGTCGGCCCGCAGGGCATCGCCCGCGCGGCACTGACCGCACGGGCGGACGTCGTCGTGCTCCCCGACGCGGGCGACCGACGGTCCGCCACCGCGGTGGCGCGGTCGATGGGGCAGCAGGGTCGGCCGGTGCGGGTGTTCATGGGTGGTGCCGGCACGCAGGTGGCGGTGCTCGTCGGGGCCGACCGCGCGTCCGGCGCCTCGATGTCGCCCGGCGTCGATCCGGTGAAGACGATGACGGTGTCCGGGCCGTCGATCCCGACGATCGTCGCCGTGCACGCGCCGCAACCGATCGGGCGGGGCCTGGCGGGCTGGCGGACCGATCTGCGGTGGGTCGGCGAACAGTGTGGCCGCGGCGCTGACGTGGTCGTGTCGGGGGACTTCAACGGATCGGTCGACAGCTTCGACGGTGGGGGTCTCGGTTCGTGCCGGGACGCCGCGTCGACCGTGCACGCCGCGGCGCTCGGTACGTGGCCGACGTGGCTCGATCCGCGGCTGGCGATGCCCATCGACCACACCCTGGTCGGTCCGGCGGCCGGAGTCGTCCGGTCGTGGAGCGTGCTGACGAGCCAGGACGAGTCCGGTGCTCGGCACCGCCCGACCCTGACGGTCGTCGGCGGCAGCTGATCCGGACGGCGGCCCCTGTTCCGGTGGGCGAGCGGCCCTGTTCCGGTGGGCGTGCGGCCCTGTTCCGGTGGGCGTGCGGCCCTGTTTCGGTGGGCGTGCGGCCCTGTTTCGGTGGGCGTGCGGCGCGGCAGGTGGGAACAGACTCGCAACGTCGTCGAAACACGCGCGCGGTGGGGTGGATGCATGGACGTCACCACCACGGATCGTGCTCCCGCCCGCTGGTACCACTCGCTGTTCGTGCAGATCGCGATCGGGGTGGCCCTCGGCATCGCCGTCGGGGTCTGCTTCCCCGCGGCGGCGCCGGTGCTGAACGTCGTCGGACAGGGGTTCATCCGGCTGATCGAGATGGTGATCGCGCCGCTCGTGTTCATCGTCGTGGTGACGGGCATCGTGCACGTCGGCGACCTGCGCTCCGTGGGACGGATCGCCGGCAAGGCGATGGTCTACTTCCTGCTCGCGTCGTCGTGCGCGCTCGTGTTCGGCCTGCTGGTCGGCAACCTCGTGCGCCCCGGGGCCGGCCTGCGGATCGACCCGTCGTCGCTCGACGCCTCCGCCGTGGCGGCGAAGACCGCCGGTGGCACGGCTCCGGACGCGGGGACCTTCATCCTCGACCTCATCCCGTCGAGCGTCGTGAACGCGTTCGCGACGAACGACATCCTGCAGGTGCTCGTGTTCGCGGTGTTCGTCGGCGCGGCGATCGCCGCGATCGGCAGAGACCGTGCGCGGCCGCTCGTGCGGGGCCTCGACCTGTGCCTCGAGGTCGTCTACCGGATCCTGGGCTGGGTGATGCGTCTGTCGCCGCTCGGTGCGTTCGGGGCGATGGCGTACGTGGTCGGGCAGTACGGCATCGACACCCTGGGGTCGTACGGGCTGCTGATCGCTGCCTGCTACGGCGCAGCGGCGGTGTTCATCGTGGCGCTGCTCGTGGGCGGGCGGCTGCTGTCCGGCGTGCCGATCTGGCGGTTCGTCTGGCACACCCGCGCGGAGTTCGGGCTGGCTCTGGGCACGGCGTCGACCGAGGCGGTGCTGCCGCGGATGATCACCCGGCTCACCGAGGTCGGCGTCTCACGGAGCGTCGCCGGGCTCGTCGTGCCGACGGGCTACTCGTTCAACCTCGACGGGGCGGCGATCTACCTGTCGATCTCGCTGCTGTTCCTGACCCAGGCGTTCGGGGTGCCGCTGACGCTCGAGCAGCAGGTCGCCGCACTCGGGGTGCTGCTGCTGACGTCGAAGGGCATGGCCGGGGTGCCGGGCTCGTCGTTCCTGGCGCTGTCCGCGACGGCGACGAGCCTCGGGCTGTTCCCGGTCGCTGGCGTCGCGCTGCTGCTCGGTGCCGACCGGATCATGGACGCGATGCGGGTGAGCGTGAACCTACTCGGCAACTGCGTCGCGACGCTCGTGGTGGCGCGGTGGCAGGGCGAGCTCGACCGTGAGCGGGTGGACGCGGTGCTGCGGCCTGGTCGAGGGGTGCGGCCGTCGTCGGAGGCGGAGCCTGCTGCGGGTGCTGCGGGTGCAGCCGCGGTGTCGGCGCCGGTTCGCTGAGGGGTCGGGGCACGCTCGCGGCGCGGTCAGCGTTCGAGGACGGCGCGCTGCTGGTCGTACTGCTGGCGGGTCCGGTGTCCGCCCATCTTGCGGACGACGGCGCCCGAAGGGTCACGCGTGATCCGCCACCAGATCGCGGTGCAGAGCGCGTCGACCGGCAGGGCCGTGCCGAGTCCGACCAGGAGCTGCCGACCGAGGTCCGTGCGCCACGGCAGCCTCGAGACCTCGAGCGCGGTCACGACGAGCAGGCACACCACGATGGTGATCGGGCTGAGCCAGAGCTTCCGCACGGTGCGTTGACGTGCCACGTCGATCTCCGCCAGCTGCGCCAACGGCAGCGTCGAACCGACGTGCTCGCGCGGCTCGCCACCGACGATGACGGCGGCAGGGCCGGGGGTGGTCGCTGTGTCGTCCGCGTCCGTGGCGGGTCGCCACACCACGTCGTCCAGGTGCTCCAGGTCGCCGTCGATGCGGAACCAGCCGCCTTGGAAGCCGTCGGCAGCGGCGTCGGGATCGGCGCGGGGCGTGGTCGTGGTCACGTCGGTCATCATGGCAGGAACAGGGGCCGCTGGGGCACCACCGCTTCGGGGGTGGGGCGGCGGCGTCGCCCGCGGGGCCCGGGGCGCGTTCTGCTGGCAGGATGGTCCCGACACCACGGGGGCGGGGGCCGGCATGGGCACGGAACAGCAGGACTGGCGTGACCAGGGGACGGGCCCGACGACGGGGCGAGGGAACGCGATCGCCATCGCGCTCGTGCTGCCGGTGCTGCTCGTCGTGAGCTGGGTGGTCCAGATCGGGGCGTACCTGGCGCGCGACTTCGGGTCGATGGACGACCGGCTGGGAGCAGGGGGCGTGCTGACGCGGCTGGTCATCGGCGCCGTGCTCGCCGTGGGGATCCCCGTGGTGGTGCTCGTCGTGCAGGTCCGGGCTCGCCGGCGTGAACCGCGCCACTCACTGGTCGCCGTCGTCGCGGCGATCGTCGTGCTGGTCATCGCCGTGCCGTGGAACGGCCTGGTCCTGACGTCACAGGTGCGGAGCATGGCCGCCGACGCCCAGCAGTGGGCGCAGCCGCCGACCGCCGCCGAGCGGCACTTCGCCGACGGTGACGCCCGGGCCACGCTCGAGCGGATCGGGGACCGCACGGTGCGGATCCTCGGCGGCGACCGGAAGTCCGCCTACCGCGATGGCGAGCGAGCCGGTGGTGCGTACAGCGAGGACTGCCAGTTGTCGAACGCCCACCAGGGCGTGCGGTGGATGTACTGGTACGACCCGGGGGAGTACACCGACGACCAGGGCAACGAGCTCCTGCCCGAGGACCACACCGTGATCGAGGGTGCGAACCGCGACGTGGACGGAGTCCGGGAGTACTGGGCGTCCGAGGGCATCGACGCGCGGTCGGAAGAGGACATGGTCCTCGACCAGATCGCGCCGACCGCCGACTGGCTCGAGAGCGGCTCGTCGTACACACGGCCCGGTCCGGACGTCGACTTCCGCACGATCTGCCTGGTGCGCTGAAGGTACGCGCCGTGGTGGGGTCGCCTGGCAGGTGGGCCGTTGGGTCCTTTGACCTCCGCCCGTCTGGGCATGCTCGACGCATGGCCCGCCAGATACTCGACGGTGGTGAGGACGGCGACCGGGGCCCTGCGGCGGTCTCGGTCCGCGTCCGTGGCGGTCCTGACCGCGATCTGACTCCGCACTTCGGGTCCGTTCAGCAACCTTGCTGGGCAAGCGACGGGGCGTAAACTACCAATTGTTGGACATTTGGAGGACTCATGTCGCCACTCAGCCGGCTCCCACGATCCGGAACGCTTGCGGAACAGGCCGCTGATCGACTCCGTGCATCCATCACCGATGGTGTGTGGCCGGTTGGGACACGCGTCCCTGCGGAGCACGACCTCGTCGAGCAGCTCGGTGTGAGCCGGAACACCGTACGCGAGGCGCTTCGTGGACTCGTCCACACCGGTCTCCTCGAGGCGAGGGTGGGGGATGGAACCTACGTGATCGCGACCAGCGAGCTGCGGTCGGCCATCTCCCGGCGTTCTGCGACGTCAACGCCGGACGAGGTGATGGAACTCCGCGCGGTCCTCGAGGAACACGCTGCGGCCCTCGCCGCCCGACGTGCTGTCCCGGAGGACATCGCCACGCTTCGCGCACTCCTGGCCGTAGCGACTGGTGAGCGGGTTGACATGGAACGCATCGCCGCTGCGGACAGACGATTCCACCGAGAGGTTGCCCGGATCAGCGGTAATGGACTTCTCGCAGATCTCCATGAACATCTCGGAGCAGCCGTCAGTGAGGTCGTCGGGGGGCTCGAGGCCGACGATCGAATCGCTGATGAGCATGCTGCGCTCCATGATCGGCTCGTCGACAGCATCGAAGCGCACGACGAAGCCGGAGCGCGCCTGGCGGCCGTCGAGATCGTCGCCGTGGTCCGCCGAGTCGGCGGACCCTCGAACATCGATTGATGACGCTGGTGCCTCACCGGGTCACGATCCGCCGATGAACCACCCCTGACTCGACGCTCTTGCGTCGACAATGACCGGTCACTGCTTCACGGACCGCCGTACCGGGCCACCGAGCCCGGTCCTCTCCGCGCCCAGAACGGGCGCAACTGCACCACCGCACCACGAAGGAACCCGACCATGAAGTTCATCGGACTCGAAGAACACATGATGCCCGCTGAGATCTTCGACGCCGCCGGCGCCGACGGTCACGCAATGATGGATCAGCCGTACCTCGACGGCCTCAACGACCTGACCGACGGCGGCGTAGCCCGCATCCAGCGGATGGACACCGCCGGCATCGACGTCCAGGTGCTCTCCTCCGTCGCACAGTTCGTGCAGGTCCTGCCCCCACACCAGTCCGCCGAGCTCTCCCGGCGCCTCAACAACACCATGGCGACGGTGGTCGACAACCACCCTGACCGGTTCAAGTTCTTCGCCACCCTCCCGATCTCCGACCCGAAGGCTGCCGTCGCAGAGCTCCGTCGCGCCGTCGAGGAGCAGGGCGCCGTCGGCACGATGATCCACGGGCAGACCAACGGCGTCTTCCTCGACGACCCCTCCATGCGGCCGATCCTCGCCGAAGTCGAACGTCTCGGCGTCCCGATCTACCTCCACCCCGGCTTCCCGCCCATCGAGGTCTTCAAGGCCTACTATTCGGGCCTCGACCCGTACGTCGCGACCATGCTCTCCACGGGTGGATGGGGATGGCACGCGGAGAACGGTATGCACATCCTCCGGATGGTCTCGAACCTGGTCTTCGAGCGGTTCCCGGACCTGCAGATGGTCGTGGGCCACATGGGCGAGAACCTGCCGTTCTCCCTCGCGCGCGCGGACGAGTGGCTCACCCCGCGTATCAAGGGACTGACCGGGACCGTCGCGGAACAGGTACGCGATCACCTCCACATCACCATCTCCGCCTACACGACGGTTCCGCCGCTCCTGTGCGCGCTCGAGGTGTTCGGCATCGACCGGATCCTGTTCGCTGTCGACTACCCGTTCGGCGACTCCGCAACTCACACGAGCTTCATCGAGAACGCACCCCTCAGCCCGGCCGACAAGCGGAAGATCGCGCACGGCAACGCTGAAGCCCTGTTGACGCGACTCTGAACCGACCCGTCGGCAGCTGGACCGAGTGGCAGCCGCGAGGGGGTGGGCTCCCTCGCGGCTCGTCCTGCCCCTGACGGGCCGCTTGGGATCAGCTCGTCGGCGGACGTCGCCGTGCAGAATCGGGTGTGGCGGACGATGTTCGAGCATGCTCGTCACCGCGGGCCGGTGTCCAGCCGACCAGGCGCTCGATGGCGGCCAGGACGACGGCCGGGGGTTCGCCTGTCGCGATCTCGGACCGGATCCGTCCGGCCGCGGAGCGGAACTCGGGCTCGGTCAGGAGTCGCGACGCGGTGGTGCGGATGTCCTCCGCGGTCGCCGTGGCGGCGTCGAGGACGAGTCCGGCGCCCAGGGTCTCGACGCAGCTGCCGTTCGGCAGCTGGTCCGCACCGAGCGGCAGGACCAGCAGAGGCACGCCGTGCGCGAGCGCCCCGGTCACCGATCCGGACCCGCCGTGGTTCACCACGAGGTCCACGAGCCCGAGCACCGAGTCCTGCGGGACGTACTGCTCGATCCGGATCGCTCCCGGGCCCTCCGGCACCGGGAAGGTCGTCGGGTCGACCCAGGCTCCGGTCGTCAGGAGGATCCGCGCCGGCAGGGCCGCGAGCGCGTCGATGAGCCGGGCGAACAGGTCGCCGGACTTCGTGTTGAACTCGGTGCCGAGCGTGACGTAGACGCGGGGTCCGTCGCCGGCGGCCAGCCACGCCGCGGCATCCGACGAGTGTGACGACCAGGTGTCCGGTCGCATCCGGATCACCGGACCACGCAGCTCGTGCCCGGATCGCATCGACGCCGGGAACGGGACGACGGTGAGTGCGCCGCCGAGCATCTGCTGCTGCGGGTCGGGCCCGAGTCCCGCGCGTCGGCGGAGCGCTTCGAGCGGCTCCCGCACCGAGTCGCGCCAGGTCCCGCCGGCCGAGGCGAAGGCCAGGACCACCACGCACGGCACCCCGGCTCGTTCGGCGGCGGTCATCGCGCCGAAGTCGAACTCCCCGCAGACCACGAGGTCAGCCGACCACCGAGTGACCAGCCGTCCGACGTCGACGACGGCCCCGGCGGCCGCGTCCCCCAGGAAGACCTGGGGGACGCGGGTGAGCACCGCACTCGGATCGATCGGTGTCAGGGTGCCGGTGCCCGGCCTGCTCGCCGGCAGCTCCACGTCCCGCGGCTGCCGGTGCGAGAACCCGGTCTGTTCGAGGACGGCCTCGCGTGCGCCGCTCAGTGCGGTCCGGTGTCCGGCTGCGCTGGCCGCGCGGGCGAGTGGCAGCATCGGCGCCAGGTGTCCCCGCCCCCGTGGGAACGAGAACACGATGCGCAGGGACTCCGGAGCCCCGTAGCCGGGCCGGCCGTTCGCAGCAGACACCACAGGGCTCCGATCGTCCGCGCGGGCCGCCTGCCCGCTTCATCAGACAACCGTATGGCGAACGGCGGTCGCGCTCCATGAACCCTTGGTCAGCCTCGACGGGGCGTGCACCCGGAGTCGGTCACTTGCCAGCGGCCTCGTTGTAGGACTCGATCTGCTTGCCGGCCTGCTGTTCGGCGTCCTTCATGGTCGATTCGACGTCGGCACCCTCGACGATCCGGTTGAAGGCGCCGATGACGGTGGCGCGTACGGTCGGGAACGCGCCGGTGATGCAGCCGGCCGCGGCGACGCTCGTGGGGTCGTCGGCGAGCTGCTGGTACATCGTGGCGATGTTCGGGTCGGACAGGGAGCGCTTGCCCACGGTGGTGTCCTGGGCGTCGGTGTTCATCGCGACGTAGCCGGTCGCCTTCGCCCACTCGGCCTGCACGTCCGGCGTCTGGAGCCACTTGGCGAACGTGTACGACGCCTGCTGCTCGCCGGACGAGTGGCCCTTGCCGGAGATCCACAGCGCGTTGCCGCCGATGACCTGCCCGGCGTCGTCGGAGGCCGACGTGGTGGGGAACCGAGCGACGACGGACTTCGAGCCGTCCGGGTCGACCGTCGTGTAGGCACCGGAGGAGGTCAGCAGCATCCCGACCTTGTCGCTCGAGAACGCCGAGTTCTGCACGGTCGAGTCCGTGCCGGGGTTCAGGGCGGCGCCGTCCTGGTAGAGCTTCTGCAGCGTGGTCATGAACTGCACCTGGCTGTCCGAGGTGAGCGAGACGCCGGTGACCGGCTTGCCCTTCCGCCCGTTCTCCGGCGTGCAGAACGCCTGACCGCCCGAGGCGGTGAGCTCCTCGAGCATCCACGAGTCGCCCATGTTCATGCTCATGCCGTAGCCACCGGTCGCGGCGTGGATCTTCTCGGCCCAGGTCGCGACCTGCGCCAGCGTCTTCGGCGGTTTCGTGGCGTCGAGGCCGGCCTTCGCGACGAGCGCCTTGTTCAGGTAGAGCACGGGCATCGAGACGGAGAACGGCATCGCCGCGAGTTGCTTGCCGTCGCTGTAGTAGGTCGCGGCGGCCGGCGCGATCGTGTCGGTGCCTGACTTCGAGCCGCGGATCGTCGCGGGGGACACCGTCTGGCCGGAGTCGATCATGAAGCCGGTCGACACGTCGTTCATCATGAGCAGGTCCGGCGTCGAGCCGGACTGCACCGCCGCCGTGTACTTCGTCTGGACGGCCGCGTAGTCCCCCTGGAACGACGACTTGACGGTGATGTGCTGGTCGTTCTCCTTGTTGAAGCGGGCGACGAGCGCGTCGAGCTCGGTTGCGGGCGGCCCGGACATGGCGTGCCAGAAGTCGACGGTGACGGGGCCGGAGCTGTCCGATGCGGAGCTCGACGTGGAGCACCCGGTCAGGGCGAGGACCGCGACGGCACCGGTGGCGAGTGTGGTGAGGGTGATGGAGCGACGTGCGGGCATGGTGCGTCCTTCGGGTGTGGGGCGGGCGGGGATCGGGGAGGGGAGCGAACGTGTCGTCACTTGAGCGCTCCGGCGGTCAGGCCGCCGGCGAGGAACCGCTGGGCGACGAGGACCAGGACCAGGACGGGGAGGGTCACCATGGCTGCACCGGCGAGGACCACGCCGATGTCGGCGGCCTCGGCGTCGGACAGTTGGGCGATGCCGACCTGCACGGTGCGGTGCTCCGGCGAGTTCGTGACGAGGAGCGGCCAGAAGAACCCGTTCCAGGCGGCCGTCGCACTCACCAGGGTGACCGAGACGAGCGTCGGGCGGGTGAGCGGCAGGAGCATGGACCGGATGAACCGGAAGTGTCCGGCACCGTCGAGCACCGCGGCTTCGCGCAGCTCGTCGGGGAAGCTCAGGAACGCCTGGCGGAACAGGAAGATCGTCAGCGCCGAGGCCACGAACGGCAGGAAGACGACCAGGAGCGTGTCGATGAGGTGCCACGACGCGACGGTCAGGTAGTTCGCGATCAGCGTTGTCTCGCCGGGGATCATCATGCTGGCGAGCAGGACGAGGAACAGGGCGCGGGTGCCCCGGAGCCGACAGAACACCAGGGCGTAGGCGGTGATGATGCCGATGACGACCTGCAGCACCGTCTGGGCGAGGGTGACGACGACGCTGTTCAGGAACTGCTGCCCGAGCGGGACGACCTGCGTGGCTCGGACGATGTTGTCGAGTGTCAGGTGGATCGGCACGAGACCGGCGAGGCCCTGGTCCAGGTACCGGGTCGGGGTGAGCGCGCCCTCGAACACGTAGTAGAGCGGGAAGCAGACGACGACGACCGCGATGACGAGCCAGGCGTAGACGAAGAGGCTCCGGAGCCGGCGTGCGGTGACGGGGCGCATCAGTAGTTCACCCGCTTCTCGAGCACGCCGAACTGCACCAGCGACAGCCCGAGGACCAGCAGGAACAGGACGACCCCGAGCGCGGCGGCGAGGCCGAAGTTCGCGCTGCCGGACCCGAACGCCTGCTGGTAGATCGCGTAGACGAGGGTCTTCGACGAGTCGGCCGGACCGCCGCCCGTGAGGATCTGGATCTGCCCGAAGGTCGTGAGTGCCTCGACGGTTCCGGTCACGACGACGAAGAAGAGCGTCGGCGTGACGAGCGGCAGGGAGATCGACCAGAGCGTCCGCACGGGCCCGGCGCCGTCCAGGTGCGCCGCCTCGATGACGTCCTGGTCGATGGCGCCGAACGCTCCGAGCAGGAGCAGCACGGTGAACCCGAGCGACCCCCAGATCGTCACGACGATGACGCTCGCCAGGGCCCACTGGGTGCTCGTGAGGAACGGCACGGGCGCGCCGCCGAACTGGGTGATCACCGTGTTCAGCAGCCCGTTGCCGGGTGCGAGCATCGCCGCGAACGCGACGGACCCCGCTGACACGGACACGACCATGGGTGCCGTCAGGAGTGCGCGGAAGACCGGCAGGCCGCGGAGCTTCACGGTCAGGGGGATCACGACGAGCAGACCGAACACGATCCGGCCGACGACCACGCCGACGCAGAAGACCGCGGTGGTCAGCATCGTCCGCCCGAACGCGGGGTCGGTGAACGTGCGGACGTAGTTCTGCAGCCCCACCGAGCCCGCCGGCTGACCGAAGATGTCGGTGCCCTGGGTGCTGAGGACGAGGACGCGGCCGAGCGGGTAGAAGACGAAGACCGCGAACGCGAGCAGCGCCGGTGCGAGGAGCACCAGACCGAGCCGTCGGTCCGAGCGCAACGAGGACCGCGTCGTCCGGGGCGCCCGGGGTGGACGCCGCGCTTGCGGCGACCGCGGCGACCCTGCGGCACGCGGGGGACCGGCGACCAGGCCGGACCTGACGGGGACCGTCATGGGGCGGACTCCTCCGAGTAGGGAACGTTCCCTAACCGGGAACGACTCCACTGTGCGGCGGGGGTCGGAGACCGGTCAAGGCACGTCGACCACCCGCCGTCACCCGTTCACGCCGCGTTCAACCCCTCCGACGATCGGGTGCCGACGTTCACCGCCGCACGCCGCGCGTTCACCTCGGGTTCGGCCCGTCGACCGGCGTGGTTCGCCGTCCAGGGGCCTCGACGTCGTAGAACCGGGGACCATGCGAACCGTTCCTGCTCCCCAGACACTCCGGGCGATCGCCGAGGAGGCCGCGCGCACCGTCGCGCCCGACCTGCTCGCCGTGTTCCGCGCCCCGATGACGATCAGCACGAAGCGCGATGCGCACGACGTGGTGACCCTGCACGACCGCGCGGCGGAGGAGGCGATCACGGCGGTGCTCACCGCGGCCGTGCCGGGCTCCGTCGTGCTCGGCGAGGAAGGCGGCACCACCGGCGACACCGGCACCACCGGCAGCACCGCGGACCCCGTGGTCCGGTGGATCGTGGACCCGATCGACGGCACCGCGAACTTCGCCCGCGGACTCGCGTACTGGTGCATCTCGATCGCGGCCGAGGTCGACGGCGAGGTCGTCGCCGGGGTGGTCTTCGACCCGGTCGCGGACCACGTGTTCGCGGCGGACGACGCCGGCGCCTGGCTCGACGGTGCGCCGATGCACTCGTCGTCGGGGCCGGATGACGCAGCGACGGTCCTGACGAGCTTCCCGGTGCAGCAGGACCTCGACCTGCTCGGCGAGGCCGCGGCGTTCGACCTGCTCCGGGACCTGACGCTCCGGTACCGCCACCACCACAGCCTCGGCAGCGGTGCCCTCAACCTGGTGCACGTCGCCGCCGGGTGGTCGGACGTGACGATGGGCTTCGCCACGCACCCGTGGGACGTCGCCGCCGGAGCGCTGGTGCTCGAGCGCGCCGGCGGGTGGTTCCGGGGCTTCCGTGGGGGCGACGTCGTCGACCGTGCACACCTGGCCGACGACTACGTCGCCGCCGGCGCCGGGGGATCGCACGCCGAGCTGGTGCGCCGGGTGCAAGAGCTGTCGGCCACGACCGTCGCCGACTGAGCCGCCGACCGCCGCCAGTCGGCCCGCCGGCCCGACCGCCGGCCGCGGACCGACCCGGCGCGGGTGTCGCGAGCGGTCAGCCGAGCGGGTGCCTGGCGACCGCCCGCGCGGTGGACCCACGCGGCAGCAGACGTGTCGGGAGCACCTCATGCCGGTCGCCGCGGCGACCCCGGAGCCGCTCGACCACGAGCTCGACCGCCCGCGCGCCCATCCGGACGCGCGGCTGGTCGACACTCGTCACGTCGAGCCGTTCGCCGAGACCGGTGCCGTCGAACCCGGTCACCGCCGCCACCCGGGGGAGCGCGAGCCCCGCGCCGTCGGCGATCGCCACGAGCCGCGCCGCGGTCGCGTCGTTCGTCGCGACGAACGCCGTGACCCCGTCACCGAGGTGCCGCGCGATCCGTGCCGGGTCCGCCGCCAGGGCCTCGACGTCGTCGACGCGGTGCTCGCCCGGTGCGCCGAGCTGCCCGGTGACCGCGGCGTGCGCGACGGCACGACGGGTCGTCGACGGGTGGCCGGACTCCGCCACGAAGCACGTGCGTCGGTGCCCGAGTGCGGCGAGGTGGAGCACCAGTGCCCGCATGCCCGACTCCTCGTCGGCGCGCACGGTGTCGAGTCCGAGACCGGCGAGCGCCGACCCGCTCGATCCGAGGACCGCGACCGGCAGGTCGCGCGCGACCGCCGCGAGCCGTGCCGGGGCGAGCCGACTGCTCAGGACCGCGACCCCGAGCACACCGTCGGCCGATCCGCGGGAGGCGTGCAGGGCCTCCAGGCCGTCGGCCAACCGGGCAGGGTCACGGAACCCGTCCACGACCCGGAGCGCGAACCCGAGGGTCTGCGCGGTCGCGCGTGCGCTCCGGAGTGCTTCGTCGTGGAACGGGTTCGCGGCTTCGGTGACGACCACCCCGAGGACGAGCGGCGCGCCCTGCGCGCGCCGCCTGGCGAGCGAACCGACCGGGAGGCCCAGCTCGTCCGCCGTCCGCACCGCGAGTTCCCGACGTGGCCGGGACACGCCGTCGTCGCCCCGCAGGGCGAGTGACACGAGCGATCGCGAGATGGCACACCGCTCGGCGACGTCGCGGAGGGTCGCGGCCACGGTCAGGCGAGCTTCCAGGTGTGGACGTGCTCCCAGGTCATCGTCTGCCACCAGCGACCGGACCAGTCCGGGCTCGCGGTGTGGTAGAGCACGACGGTGTCGCCGCGGAACCCGGTCGGGACGTCGACGTCGAGCTCGCGGATGAACGCGCCGACCTCGTCGTGCAGGTCCGGTCGGCCGTACAGGTCGTGCGAGGCGAGCGAGAGGTGCGCGCGGTACTGCTCCGGGTCGTAGTCGTTCGCCAGCGGGACCTGCATCGGCTGCCGGAACGGGGCGACCACGGCCTCGATGTCGGCGGCGAGCCGGACGAAGTCGTCGTTGTGCGAGCCGTCCGGTCGGGTCGCGACGTCGTAGACGAACCCGATGCCCTGTTCTCGGATGCCGGCGTTGTGGACGTCGAACCCCGGTCGGCCGTCGAGCAGCGCCGAGACGGCCGCGATGACCTGGTCCTCGTGGCTGCCGAACGGCTGGCTGCCGACGAGTGTGGCGTGCGGCGGGAAGGCGCCGGCCGACAGCAGGCCGTACTGCGCGCGGAGCTGATCGGTGACGACCGTGACGGCTCGGCAGGTGCGGGCGTCCGGGCGCAGGTAGATGCCGTGGCGGTACGGGTCGCTCGGGTCGCGCGGCAGCTTGGCGGTGACGTTCTGGGGCATGGGTCCGTCCGTGGTCGGGGATGGGGAACGTTCCCGATGATCGGGAACGTTCCCCATGATCGACCGGACGGGTCCGGATCTCACCCGTCGGTCCGTGACGGGACGGTGAACGATGGATGTCGGCGGCGCCGTGTCGGTCGTGCTCGTCGCTCCGCTCCGCTCGGCGCTCAGACCCGGGCGGCGGTCCGGCCCGGTACAAGGGTGCCGTCGACCGCGTTGTGGGTCACGCCCGTCGACCGGCCGTCGATCTGGTCGACCACGTCGTCGACGGACAGGCGGCCGATCAGGCCGAGTGGCTGTCGCCACGAGGTGATGCCGAGCAGCTCGGTGGCGAGTGGGGCGACCCCGTCGTAGCCCGTGACCGACAGGTCGTCCGGCGCACGGAGGCCGCGGCGGCGCATCGACTCGAGCACACCGACGGCCCAGCGGTCGCTCGGTGCCATGATCGCCGTCACGCCACCGGCCCGCAGGACCTGCTCGAGGAACGAGTCGAGGTCCTCGGGATCCGCTCCGTGGTCCTCGGAGCGGATCCGGAGCACCTCGGCGCCGCGCGCACGGAGTCGGCGCACCATCGCGTCGGTGCGTGCCGACTGCGTCAGCGACCCGGCCGGTGTGACCGTCAGCACGGCGACGCGGCGGTGTCCGAGATCGGCGACGTGGTCGGCGAGCCCGCGTCCGCCGCCGCGCTCGTCGCAGTACGCGCTGCTCACCGCATCGTTCGTCTCGGGGCGCCCGGAGACCACGGTCGGGATGCGCCGGGCGAACGGCAGGACGTCGGCGATCGGCAGGGCGCCGCTGCAGACGATGAGCCCCTCGACGCGCAGGGAGACCAGGGTCTCGAGCGCTCGGCGTTCCTCGCTGACCGGGAACGACCCCGCACCGGTGGCGGTGACGACGCGGTACCCGCGCGCCGCGGCCTGCAGCTGGAACGCGGTCAGCAGGTGCCCGTAGAAGGGGGTGGAGGCATCGCGGACGAACACCCCGAGCGTGTGCGTGCGGTGTGCCGACATGCCGCGGGCGTTCGCGTTCGCCACGTAGCCGAGGTCGATGGCGGCGCGCTTGACCCGCTCGGTCGTCGACGGAGCGACGCCGTACGCACCGGCGAGGGCTCGGGAGACGACCGACTTCGACACTCCGGCCAGGGCGGCGACGTCGTGGATGGTCGGGACGGCGGGGTGTCCGGTCACCGCGGGCGCCGTTGTCTGGAGGACTGCACGAGTGTCACGGTAGCCGGACGGATGCCCGGACCGGGCGACGGCGGTGGTGAACAGTTGGTCACGCCGACCGCCCGGCGCGGGCCGCGGGCGGTCGGCGTCGGGCTAGCGGTGCCGCACCGTCAGGCGGTACCCCTTGGTCGTGGTGCCGTCCTGGGCCGTCACGGTGATGTGCGCGGTCCGCCCGGAGACGTGCACGCTCGTGCCCGCGTTCGGGTTCGTGGTGTGCACGTGGACGTCCACAGCGCGCAGCGTCCGGACCGGGACCGTGACCGTCGCGCCGTGCGACGAGGCAGCGGCGGACAGGTGGACGCGCACGCCCGCGACCGTGATCGAGGACGCGGTGGGGTCGTTCGACACGAGGAAGCGCTCGCGCAGGGCGGCGGCCTCGTGCTTCGTCACGCCGATCGTGTCGCTCAGGTACGAGCCCATGCCGCCGTACTCGGTGGCGATGTCCTGTTCGAAGGTGCCCTGCAGCAGCTGCGGTGTGGCCCAGGTCACCCCGAGCTGCGTGTTCGAGAGCAGGTAGTCGTGCAGGATGTCTGCGCTGTCGACGCCGAGGACCCGGTCGAGCAGGTCCACGACGGTGCCGGTGCGGTCCATGCCGTGGGAGCAGTGGATCAGGACCGTGCCGCTGGTGTGCGTGGCGAGGATCCGGAGCACCCGGCGGTACGCGGTGATCATCGACCCGGGTGTCGCCTGGTCGACCCGGCCCTTGTCGACCAGGTCGTGGTACATCGCGGTGTCATCGCTGTAGTCGCCGTCCGCGCCGAACATCGAGATGTCGACGTGTCGTGCACCCGGGATCGCGACGTCCGGCTTCGCGGCGATCTGGGACGGCGTGCGCAGGTCGACGACGAGGTCGACGTGGTACTCGTCGGCCAGGGTCGTGGCCCCGGCCGCGGTGATCTTGTCGAGTGACTCGGAGCGGATCAGCCGCGGGGCGTTCACGGTCTGACCGGACCGGCCGTGGACCGCGGCGAGCTCACGGCCGTTGACCAGCCCGGGGACGTCGGTGATCGGGTGGTCGGCGGCGGTGAAAGCCGGCTGGAGGGTGCTGTCGGCGTGGGCGGCGGTGACGGAGAACGCGGCGGAGGCGACGACGGCCAGGCCGGCGAGGGCGGTCGCGGCGACGCGGGTGGTGCGCGGGGAGTGGATGCGTGGGGAGTGGATGCGTGGGGAGTGGCGGAGCGGAGACACGGGGCAACCTCGATCTGATCAGGACCCGGGGGTCGTGGGGAGCCGGACGTGGTGGCGTCCGGCTCCCCGCAGGATCGCGGCGAGGGTCGTCGGCGGTGTGGCGGCGAGGTGGCCGGGGCGTGTCCGGGTCATGAGGCAGCGCTCAGTCGCCCACCCGGCGGCCCGCGCCTCAGGACGCCGGGGCCAGCCGGTACCGGAACAGCTCGGTCAGCACCTGCTGGACGGGCGTGTAGAGCAGCACCGTCGAGTTCGTCGTACTCGTCGTCGTGCTGCCCGAGATGATCCCGTACAGCCGGTTCGTGGTGCTGATCACCGGTCCGCCGGCGTCGCCCGGCTCGATGCCGGCGCCGACACCGGCCTCGGCGCGCGCGGCGTCGAGGTGCTGCGCGCCGGGACGGCTTGCTGCCGGCACACGCGTGGAGGTCCAGGAACACAGCAGCCCGCTCGACGCCCCGCTGGTGCAGAAGGGAGCGGCATCCGGTTGGCCGATGCCGGTCACGGCGGGACGTGCCAGGACCCCGCCGACCCGGTTGAACACGCGACCCGATGCCCGGGGCGTCCAGGTCGCGACGGACGGGTCGCACGACCCGGTCGCCGCCCGGGCCCGGGTGCACGGCAGGGGCGGGACGACCGCGAGTTCGAGGTCCGACTCCGCGGACTGCCAGACCACGCTGCCGACGGTCGCACCGTCGAGCTGCACGGGTGCCTGCAGCGGCGCGCAGTGCTTCGCGAGCACGACCCACCGGGTCGCCCGCTGGTACTGCGTGAACTGGCTGCGGAACCCCTTCGCGGCCAGCACGGCACCGACCGTGCAGGTGCCGCCGGGGACCCCGACCTCGGTGCCGGCGATGATCGGTGCTGCGACCCGGTCGGGGTCGCTCGTGGTGGCCGAGGCCGAAGGAGCCCAGGTGAGGGTGGCCCCGACGACGGCCGCCAGGGACACGGCGACGGCCAGGGCGCGGACGAGCGCCGGGTGCGCGTGGCTGGTCACGGGTCAGCCGAGCGTGCGGGTGCCGTTGACGCGTCCGATCACCGACAGGGTGTCCGGGTCGGCGAGCCGGGCGCGCCAGTGCAGCGTCGTCGTCCCGCGCGGCAGGTCCGGGAACGCCGCGGTGAAGCGGTAGTGGCCGCTGGCGCTGACGAAGTCGTCCCCCGACGTGACCTCGGCGATGTGCTTGTCGAACAGGCCGCGGGGCTTGCCCGGAGCGTCGTAGTAGACGATGACCAGGGTGTCGGGCTTGCCGGTCCCGGCGAAGGTGATGCCGGTGAAGCTCTTCCGGTCGGGTCCGCCGTAGGTCTTGGCGGTGAATGCCACGGCCGCAGGCTGGGCCGAGGTGTGCGCGGTGTGCGTCGTGTGGGAGATCGTGGCGGCTCCGGCCTGCGCGGGGACCAGGACGCCTGCGGCGAGCGCACCGCCGAGGGTGATGCAGGTCGCGAGCACGGTCAGTCGGCGGACCGACGGGGTGCGGTGGGTGGACGGGGTGGAACGCATGGGACTCCTCGGTTCGTGGCGGTGCGGCCGGGCGGCTCGGTGTGCGTGAACGCTAACAACGCGTCAGACGATCGTCTAGCGAAATAGTGAACCTGAGGAGATCAGAGGCATCGCCCCCGGCGTGACCACTGCCCATGCCTGGTCAGACGTTCGTATGATGAACCAAGGCCCGACCGAGGAGTGCGATGAACCAGCGGCAGCAGGCGAAGACCAAGACCCGCGAGCAGATCATCGAGGCCGCGGCGTCCGAGTTCGCGAGCCACGGCTACGCGGGGACCTCGTTCGCGCGGGTGGCCGCCGCCATGGACCGGCCGAAGTCGGCGATCGGCTACCACGTGTTCTCGTCCAAGCACGAGCTCGCCTTCGCGGTCATCGAGCGGCAGCAGGTGCGTTGGGCGGCGATCGACTCGCGGATCAGGCAGCCCGCGGGGCTCGAGCACCTGCTCGTCATGCTGACGTCCGCCTGTTCGGACGCGATGCGGTGTTCGGTGGCGGCCGGGGCCATCCGGCTGAGTCACGAACTCCGTGGTGCGGGGGAGGTGATCCCGCGGGTCTTCACCTGGGATGACTACGTCCGTCGGCACCTGTCGGCTTCGAGCGGAGGTGTCGGCCCGGACTCCGATCCCGAGTGGGCACGTGCGGCGGACCTGGTGCTGACGTCCACCTTCGGGGTGATGTGGGCCCGGACGAGCGTGCGGCTGACCCGGGACACCGAGGGGCAGCTCCGTGACCTGTGGGCGGCGCTGTTCACCGGGCTCGGACTGCCCGGCGTGCAAGCGCTGCTCGAGCGGGTGGAGCCCGTGCGCGTGGGCGGGGACCCGGGCCTGGCCGAGAACTGACCCCGGCGGTCCCGGCATGTCTGCCGTCCCGCCGGGGCCTCCCGCCGGGGCCTCCGGCCTACTTCTTCTGCTCGGTCCCGTCCGGGTTCACGACGTACCAGACGCCCTTGTCGCCCTGACCCGTCACGTCGCCGGCCTTCTCGTCCCCGACGAAGGTGTAGATCGGCCGACCGTCGATGGTGATCTGCCGTCCGCCGTCGACGCCCTTGATGGTGCCGACCGTGCCGGTGATGCCGGACACCTTCGGCGTCGTGGTGGTCGCCTCGATCGCGGGCCACGCGGTCGCGCATCCACCGGTGCAGGTGCTCGTGCCGGAGTCCTTGACGTCGGCGTCGAAGTAGTAGGCGGTCATGCCCTTGCCGTCCACGACGACCTTGCCGAGCGACGTCGCGGCGACGGTCACGTCGACCGAGGGTGACGAGTCGGTCGTCGCGGGTGCGTCGCCCTGCGCGGCGGGGGACGGGGAGGGCGAGGGTGTCGCGGACCCGGCCGTGGAACAGCCTGCGAGGCCGAGGGCCAGGAGCAGCGCGGCCCCGAGTGCGATGGACACGGGTCGGGATGACGGGGTGCGGTGGGGTGCCGACACGGGGGCTCCTCGTGGTCAGGTCTCGCCGCTGACTGCTGGCCAGACGTTCGTCTAGCGAACGTAACCGCAGGATGGTGCGGCGGCCAGCACCCTGCGCGCCCTCTCATCGAGCGGGGCCACGGAGCAGGGCGTCAGCGGTCAGTCTGCTCGACGAGGTGGACGCCCTCGACGCGGCCGATGACGGCCAGTGACGCGGGGTCGATCAGCAGGGCGCTCCAGGACGCTCGGTCGGCGTCGCGGGGCAGCTCGGGCAAGGCCGCGGTGAAGGCGAATCGGCCGGTCGGGCCGACGGCGCTGCTGCCAGGCTCGACCTCCGCGACGTGGACGGCCGCGACCTGGCTCTCCGGGGCGGCGTAGTGGACGACCACGACGGCGCCGGGCCTCCCCGAGCCGGCGAACCGGACGCGCACCACCCGCTCCGTGCCGACCGTCCGTGGAGACCTGACCGCGAACCGGTGCGTGCTGTTCGCCGCTGGCGGCGCGCCGAGCGCGGTGCCGAGCGCGCCGGATGCCCCCACCCCGAGCGCCTCGGGTCCCGGCGCGGCCGGCGCGGGCAGCGCGAGGGTGACCGCGAGCGCCGCGACCCCGACCGCGAGGGCGATCGGTGCCACCCGGACCCGATCGGTGCTCCGCGACATGGTCGACCCTCTCGTGGACGGTGTGCGGCGGGTGCCGCCACCGCACACGCTACCGGTTCGCCAGACGATCGTCTGCGCTGGCCGACGTGCCGACGCGGACACCGGTCCGTGGTGAGCGGTACTGTTCCCCTTCGTGAGTGTTCGTCGCCGTGCTTCCCGTGTCGTCTCCATCGGGGTGGTCGCAGCCCTGGCAGCGTCGTTGACCGGGTGCGGCGAGGGAGCCGGCGTCGACAGCGACTACGCGAAGATCTGCCGCGACAACGCGACCGAGAAGCGTCTGCCGGACGACGACTGCAACAACCACGGCGGGCACGCCGGCTGGTACTTCCTGCCGCTCTTCGCCAACCGTGCCACGAGGGTCCCCGGCGTGGGGGACGCGGTCTCCGGCGGCACGAGCGCCCTGCCCGCCGGGAAGACCGCGAAGGCCGGCGTCTCGTCCCGTGGGAGCTCCGTCACCAAGGGCGGCTTCGGCGGAGCCGGCGGACACGGTGGGTTCGGCGGCTGATGGAGCGCATCGAGTTCCCCGAGCGTCCGGACTGGCGGCGCCGGATCCAGCAGACCGGGTTGATCTACTCGCGGTCGGTCCGCGACGACGGCACGCCCGTCGAGTACTGGAACGACACCGCCGCGTACGTCTTCACGCTCCCGGAGGTCGAGGCGCTCGAGCGGGAGACCGAGGAACTGCACCGGATGTGCCTCGAAGCCGCGCGGTACCTCGCCACCGGTGCCCTCGGCACGCTGGGCCTGACGCGAGCAGGGTTCGACCTCGCCGCCTGGTCGCTCGAGCACGGTGAGCCCGACCTGTACGCGCGGTTCGACCTGGCCTACGCCGGAGACGGTTCACCCGCCAAGATGCTCGAGTACAACGGGGACACCCCGACCGGGTTGATCGAGGCATCGGTCACGCAGTGGCACTGGATGCAGGACCGGCTCGCCACCGGCGAACTCTCCGCCGAGACCGACCAGTGGAACGGCATCCACGAGGCGATGGTGGCGCGCTGGCGGACACTGCTGCACGAGTCCCTGCGCGCCGAGGACGGTGGGCGACTGTTCGTGGCGCACTCCGACCTCGACACGGCGGGCGAGGACTGGGACACCGTGGCCTACATGCGCGACCTGGCGGGGGAGGCCGGGTGGGAGCACACCGGCATCGAGATGAAGGACATCGGCTGGCACGCGACGGCCCGCCAGTTCGTCGGCGACCAGGAGCCGGCCGGTTCGTCGCGGAGCGTGTTCACGCTGCCCGGGGGCGAGCCGGGGACCCAGTACCCGGTGATCCGCAACCTCTTCAAGCTGTACCCGTGGGAGGACCTCGTCTCCGGAGACGACCGGGCGCAGGGCGACGAGGAGTTCGGCGCCTTCCTGGTCAGCGACCGCGGGCGGCTCGGCCGCTGGTACGAGCCGGCGTGGAAGATGTTCCTGTCGAACAAGCTGCTGCTCGTCGCGCTCTGGCGCTTGTTCCCGGGCCACCCGAACCTGCTGCCGGCCTTCGCGGACGGTCCGAACGGCATGCGCGACTTCGTCGTGAAGCCCGTGTTCGGGCGCGAGGGCGACGGCATCGCGGTGCACCGAGCCGACGGTTCGGTCACGACGAACGGTCGCGAGTACCGGCGCCCCGGTACCGGGGCCGAACGGGTGTGGCAGCAGTACCACGAGCTACCGGACTTCCCGGGGTCGAACGGGCACAACCACCCGGTGCTCGGGTCGTGGGTCGTGGGCGGCGAGTCCTTCGGGGTCGGCATCCGCGAGTCCGACGGGCCGATCACGGACTACTGGTGCCGGTTCGCCCCGAACCTCATCGCGGCCTGACGCCGGTCAGTTGACGATCTCGCCGCGTTCCTCGGGCGGGAGCGCGACGAGCCGTTCCCGCCACTGGCGCAACGCCTCCGGGGTGAGCCGTGTCCACCCGGTCTCCTCGCCGACCACGCGGAGCGGGAGGGCACTGCGGTACGACCGGGTCGGGTTGCCGGGGAACTTCTTGTCGGTCACGTTCGGGTCGTCCTCGAAGGGACCGGTCGGCTCGACACGGTACACGCGCGGCTCACGGTCGCCGGGCACGAGCTCGGCCGCGAGTTCGGCCGCGAGCCCGGCTCCGTCGCGGGTCGCCGTGAAGTACACGTGGTTCATCACGACGTCGGGGCGGTAGTTCGAGCGGAAACCGGGGGAGAGGAACTCCCCGGGTCGCAGGACCGCCACGGTGCCGTGCCAGAACGGACCGGTCTCGTCTGCTGCTGCCATGGCGTCAGCCTACGAACGACTCAGTGCCCGTGTCCGACCAGCGCGCGCCACCTCGGCTGTTCCGAGACGACGACGGCGACGCACAGGACGGTGACGACGATCGCGACCGCCGTCGGCCACAGGATCCAGGCCGCAGCGACCGCCCCCACGAGGTGCGCGAGGACCGACGCGATCGTGACCGCTCCCGGCGCCGCGACCGGCGGGTCACCGCCAGGTCGGTCACCAGGGGTCCCGAACACCGCCGGCGGCACGACGAGGACCAGGACGGCGGCGATCGCGAGCACCGGCGAGTGGGACCACAGTGCCCAGGGAACGGCCACCCACGCGACGAACTCCGCCAGGAACCGCAGGCCGCCACGGAGCGGGTCGTGCCCGACGGGCCTCGACGGGCGCGCCGCCGTGGATGCGGTCACCGTGTCGTCGCGGCACGGAAGCCACGATCCAGGAAGTCGACCATCCACGCGGCACTCGCATCCACGTCCGTGTCCATCTGGAACCCACCGGACGCCTCGATCGTCGCGAACCCGTGCAGGACGCTGCGGAGCACCCGGAGCGCGTGGATCTCGTCAGCCGGGTCGAGCGGGTAGTCGCGGAGCGCCGCGGCGAAGGACGCCAGGGTGCGACCGAGAGCGACCGCCAGGGGGTCATCAGCACCGGTCGGCCGGACGCTGACGGCCGCCTGGTACCGCGCCGGGTGCTCCTGGACGCTCCGGCGCACGGTCTGCACCGCCGCCTCGAGCGCACTCCGACCGCTGCGCCCCTGCATGGCGTCGCGGAGCGCGTCACCGAGCTCGTTCGCGCCGAGGATCGCGATCCTGCGGGTGAGGTCGCCGAGTCCGTCGACGTGCTTGTACAGCGACGGTGCCTTCACCCCGAGGCGATCGGCGACGACGCTCATGCTCAGCTGGGCGAGGCCGATCTCGTCGGCCAACGTCGCCGCGGCCTCGGTGACGGTCGCCGGGTCGAGCCCCGCCCTAGGCAACGGGACCTGCGACGGGCAGCGTGCGGGCGAGGAACGGCAGCAGCAGGGCGAGGAGCGCCGCCGGCGTCTCGGTGTGGGGGTAGTGACCGGCACCGTCGATCACGGCGAGTTCGCCGAGGCCGTCCGGCAGGTCGGCGAGGATCCGCTCGCCCTCGGCGCGGGGCTCGGCCCAGTCCGGATCGGCACTGCCCTCGACGACCAGCACGGGGCAGCGGACGGCACCCAGCTGCTCGCCGGCGTCGGCGGGTGACGTGCGGGTCATGGCGCGGAGGACCGCCATCCGCTCCGGTTGCCGCAGGGTCGTCTCGATGCGGCTGCGTTCGGTCGCCCAGTCGGCGGGCTTGGTGGGCACCGCGATGTCGAGGTACGCGAGCCAGCCGGGCAGGCTGCCGCTCGTCATGACCCGCGCGAGCTGGACGGTGCCGGCGCGGTGCCGGCGGTTGCGCAGGAGTCCGCCCAGGTCGACGGACTGCTTGCGCGTGAACGGCGCCAGTTCGACGATGCCCGCGACCAGGTCCGGGGCGGTCGCCGCGGCGATCGTCGCCGCACCGCCGCTGATGGACTGCCCGACGACCACGGCCGGGCCACCGAGGTGGCGGGCCACGGCGACGAGGTCGCGTGCGATGTCGGCGCGCTCGTAGCCGGCCCACCCGGTGCTCGAGTCGCCGCAGCCGCGGAGGTCGACGTTCGCCACGCGGTAGCCGGCCGCGACGAGCTCCGGCACGACGAAGCGGTAGGCGTGCCGGCTGTCGCCCATGCCGTGGGCGAGGACCACGAGCGGCCCTGTTCCGGAGAGGTCGTAGGCGATCGTGCCGCCTTCGGTGTCCAGGTGTTCGAGCATGTCGTGGCTCCTTCGGCTACGGGTAGTAACTGAAAGGCTAATACCCGTAGCCGACATTGGCAAGGGGCGGCCGTCACGCGTCCAGGTCGAGCGTCGTCGACAGCTCGGGGAACGCCTGCGCCTGCTCGACGAGCTGCTGTCCCTTCTGCACGATCCCCGCCACGCTGTCCGCGCCGGCGGCGAACCGCAGCGGCGGCTCGGGCATCGCGATCAGCGTCAGCAGCACCTGCGCGAGCTTCGCGGGGTCGCCGGACTGGTTGCCCCGCATGCCGCGGAAGAACTCCTTCGACCCGGCCGAGAGCGGGGCGTAGTCGTCGATCGCGACGTCGCCCCAGAAGGTCGAGTCGCCCTCGGCCAGCAGGTCGGTGCGGAAGAAGCCGGGCTCGACCACGGTGGTGTAGATGCCGAAGGGTGCCACCTCGTCGTGCAGGGCCTCCATCCAGCCCTCGAGCGCGAACTTCGACGCCGAGTAGGCGCTCCCACCGGCGCCGGCGACGATGCCCGCGGTGGAGCTGATGCTGATGACGTGCCCGGAGCGCTGCCGTCGCATGACCGGGAGCACGGCGCGCGTCACGGCGAGCGCTCCGAAGAAGTTCGTCTCCATCTGCGCACGGAACTGCTCGGCCGAGATCTCCTCGAAGTACCCGGCCTGGAAGCTCCCGGCGTTGTTCACCAGGACGTCGACGCCGCCGAACCGGTCGGTCGCGGTGTCGACGGCGGCCCGGACCGATTCCGGGTCGGTCACGTCGAGCGCGACGGCGAGCAGGTGCTCGTGGTCGCCGAGGACGGCGCGGACCCGCTCGGGGTCGCGTCCGGTCGCCACGACCCGGTGCCCGGCGTCGAGGGCCGCCCGGGCGAAGTCGGTGCCCATCCCGCGGCTCGTGCCGGTGATGAGGAAGGTGCTGGTTCCGGTCATGGTGTGTGGTTCCTGTTCGATGGAAGGGACGCGAAGAAGGGGACGGATGCCCGTCAGCCGCGCACTCGGACGGTGGCGGCGCCGGACGGCAGGTCGCGCACCGCTCCGACGTCGTCGACTGTGCCGATCGGCACGATCCCCGAGAAGCTGCCGACGTCCGTGTAGTACAGGACGATCGACTGGTCCGGCGCGTAGTACGCGATGGTGCCTGCCGGCGCATCGCTCGTGCTCGGGGCGCCGGTGGTGTCGAGCGGCGTGGGGAGCCGGGCGATCTGCTCCTGGCCGCCGTAGTCGCCGAACGTCAGCGTCGCCGGCAGCTGAGCGGCCAGCGCGCGCGCCGTCGCGTTGTCGGTCAACCGGCCGGTCAGGGTCTCGCCGTCGAGCTCGATGGTGATGTGCACGAGGTCGGCCTCCGTCGGGGTGGTGATCGTGGGAGCTGCTGAAGGAGACGCAGACACCGTCGACGTCGCAGCTGACGGCGCAGGCGACTCCGCGCGCTCGACGCCGCTGCACCCGGCGAGCGCCCCCACCACGAGCGCGACGACCGGAGCCGACGCGAGCGGACCCAGCCCGACGAGCGGACCCTCGGCGGTACGGCGTCTGGTGCGGATGTGCATCGGAGCTCCCTGAGTTGGTGGACACCGACCATCGAAGCCCCACCACCACCCGCCCAGTGAGGCTCTGGCGAAACGGGGTCCTGCAGAACCTCCCTGTCCGCCGGACGATGCCCCTACCGTCGGTCCGTGACCACGACGACCTCCGACCACCCCACGACCGACCGGGCGACCGACGGCCGACTGCCCTGGTTCCCGCTCGCCCTGCTCGCCGCGATCGGGTTCCTCCTCGTCGCCATGGAGACGATGCCGGCCGGGCTGTTGCCCGCGATCGCCGACGGGATGGGCACGAGCGAGGGCACGGTCGGCCTGTTCGTCAGCGCGTACGCGATGGGCACGGTCATCGCCACGGTCCCGGCGATCGCCCTGACCCGCGGGTTCCGTCGCAAGCCGCTCATCGTGGCCGCCATCGCCGTGCTGCTCGTCGCGAACACCCTGACCGCGTTCGCGCCGAACGTCGCAGTCGCGCTGGTCACCCGGTTCGTCGCCGGCGCGATGTCGGGGACGATCTGGGGCATGTTCGCCACCTACGCCCGGCGGATCAGCCCGGCCCGCTCCGCCGGGGTGTCGCTCGCGATCGTCTCGACGGGCGCGCCGGTGGGGTTCGCGCTGGGCACCCCGCTCGGGTCCTTCATCGGCGACGCCCTGGGCTGGCGGTCGTCGTTCATCGGGCTGAGCCTGGTCGGCGTGGTGGTCCTGGCGCTGATCGCGCTGTTCGTGCCGGATGCCCCGGGGCAGACGAGCGCCGCGAAGCTGTCCGTCGTGAGGGTTTTCCGGATCCGCGGCATCGCGGTCATCCTCGCCGTGATCGCGACGTGGATGGTGGCACACAACACGATCTACACGTACATCTCGCCGTACCTGCGGGCGACCGGCACCGAACTGAGCGCCGGGCTGGTGCTGCTGGTCTACGGGATCGCCGCGATCCTCGGCGTCGTCGTGACCGGTGCCCTGCTCGACCGGCACCCCCGACCCCTGCTGCACGGCAGCGTCGGCCTGTTCGTCCTGGCCGGCGTGGTGCTGCTCGTCGGCCACACGTCACCGGTCGCGGTCCTGGTGGCCGCGGGCCTGTGGGGGATCGGCTTCGGCGGTTCGTCGACGCAGCTGCAGGCCGCCCTGACGACCGCCGGCGGCGAGGACGCCGACGTCGCGAGCGCGTTCCTGCCGGTCGCGTTCAACATCGCGATCTTCGCGGCCGGCCTGTTCGGCGCAGCCCTGCTGACTGCCTTCGACGGGCTCGTGCTCGCCGTGGTGATGATCGTGTTCGGGGCGGTCGCGGCGCTCCTCACCGTCATCGGTCGGGGATCGGCGTTCCCCGCGAAGCTCTGACGCGACCGCGACCGCGACCGCGACCGCGAAAGCCACCGCGACCGCGACCGCCGGCTGCGATCATGGCCGGGTGCAGCACCACGACGAGGACCACACCCGCCCGGACGTCACGACCGTCGAGATCATCGGCGGCCCGGAACCGGTCACCGTGACCCTGCACCCCGCCGACAGCGGGTGGGCTGCGGTCTTCGCGGACCACCGGCGACGCATCCTGGAGGCCCTCCTCGGCTCCGGCACGGACGCCCCGGTCGTCGAGCACATCGGCTCCACGGCCGTCCCCGGCCTGGCCGCGAAACCCATCGTCGACATCGTGGTCGCCGTCGCGGACATCACCGCCGAGGCCACCTACCTCGACCAGCTCCTGGCCGCCGGGTACGAGCTCCGTGTCCGGGAGCCGGGGCACCGCCTGGTCCGGACGCCGACCCGTGACGTCCACGTGCACGTCTACGAGCGGGGCGCGGCGGCGGTCGACGAGTACCTGCTCCTCCGTGACCACCTGCGCGCCGATGCCGGTGACCGGGCGCTGTACGAACGGACGAAGCGGGAGCTGCTCGACCAGAGCTGGGACGACATGAACGCCTACGCCGACGCGAAGACGGCCGTCATCACCGCGATCAAGGAGCGGGCGCGACGGAGCCGCGCGTCCTGAGACGCGCGGCTCCTCCGGCCGAGTCTCAGCTCGTCGGGACGACGTCCCAGTGCTCGCGGATCAGGTTGCCGTCGACCCGGAACAGGTCGGCCGCACCGAACGGTGCGTCGGCCTTCGCCCCGACCGGCTTCGAGAACGTCCACACCAGGTCGCCGTCGGCGAGCGAGATGACGGACTCCTGCTTCGGGAGGCTCTGCGCGGCGCTGCCGGCGAAGAACTGCTTGAGAGCGGCCGTGCCGTTCGCCGCGACCGAGTTGTGCTGGAGGTACGCCGGGTCGAACTCCTCGTCCAGCACGGACACGTCGTGGTCGCGGAACAGTCGGTCGTACGCGGTCACGGCGAGCACCCGGTTGTGCTCCTCCTGCTGTTCGGTCAGGTGACGGTCACGCTTCGCGGCCGGGTACAGGTCGCTGAACATGCTGTTCGTGTTGCCGCTGGCCGGGGTCCCCGTCGGCACCGTCTGACGGAGTGCCCACCACTCGCTGATGCGCCCGTCGCGCATGCGGAACAGGTCGACGGCGGCGTCACCCGTGCGTTCATCCGTCGGCTTCGCGGTGATCTGCCAGTGCACCGCCACCAGGTCCGCGTCCCCGGCGACGTGCTTGATCACGGCGTGGGCGCCGGGCACCCGGGAGCGGTCCGCGGTGAACTCGGCGAGCAACGCGGACGGACCCGAGGCGCTCGTCGCACCGTGGGCGACGGCACCGGTCGCGACGGCGGTCCGGGCAGCCGCACGGGCCTGCGCGGACCCGGGGGACCGGAACGCGCACCGGAACAGGTGCCGGACCGTGGCCTCGTTGCGCTGCTCGGCGCGACGGTCGAGCCGAGACACGGCCGTGCCGCCCGAGGTCGTCCGCGCCGCACGGGTCACCGTCTGGTGCGCGGCGGTTGCGGTGGTGTCGGAGGTGGAGGTGTGGAGGGGGGCCGCCACGGCCGGACCGGCCACGAGCGACACGGCGATGGCGACCGGAGCTGCCACCGCACACGCCTTGGCGATGATGGGGAGAAGTGATGTCGTCTGCACGGCAGAACGATGGAACCGGACCCTGGGGGCCGGCGCGCGCGGTGGAGCCGCCACGCGCTGCGACCGTGACCGGCTTCTCAGTCGCGGTGCGCGCCTCCAGGGTGGCCTGTGCACGCGCTGCCAGGGTGACCCGCTCCCGCTGGTGATCGACGAGCCGGACCTGTGCGACGGCTCACGCGCACTGTCAGCCGATCCCTACGCTCCGGGCTCGTCGATGGCCAGACGGAGCTCGGCGAGTACGGGCAGCGCGGCGCGCAGCGCGTCGACCCCGTCCGGGCCCAGGCGTTCGAGCGCGCCGACCAGGACGTGCTCGGCCGAGGCGTCGTAGACCCGGAGCCGCTCGGACGCGAGCTCGGTCAGGGCGATCTCGGTGCTGCGGCCGTCGCCGGTGGCGAGCCGCCGGTGGACGAGCCCGCCGCGTTCCATCGCGGTCACGAGGTTGCTGACCGTGGAGCGGGCGAGGCCGAGGGACCGGCCGAGCGCCGTCGGCGTGAGCCATCCGGCCTCGTCGAGTCGTCGCAGGACCTCGATCTGGGCATCGGGCAGCTCCGGCAGTGCACCGTCACGGCGTGATGCGTTCAGCAGGGTGCGGCGGAACGGGCCGACCTGGTCGCTGAGCCGCCGGGCGATGTCCCGGAGTCCTGCCGTGTCGTGCTCGCTGCCCATGTCCTCAGCTTAGGTCCTCGAAAAAGGTTTGCAACAAAACTATGTTTGGCGCAGGATGAGTGCATGACGATCACCACCTCAGTTGCACAGCCCGTCCCGTCGCAGGACCTCTCCGGCATCGTCGGACACCGGTTCATCTACACGTACGCCAATGGCTGGCAGTACGAGATGTACGTCAAGAACGCCACCACCATCGATTACCGCATCCACTCCGGCATGGTCGGCGGGCGCTGGGTCAAGGACCAGCAGGTCGACCTCGTTGTGCTCACCGCCGGCGTCTACAAGGTGTCGTGGAACGAGCCGACCGGCACGAGCGTCGTCGTGACCGTGGTGCCGGGGGAGCGCGTGCTGCACGGCACGATCTTCTTCCCGCACTGGGTCGAGGAGGACGGCAGCAAGACCGTGCTGTTCCAGAACGACCACCTGGACCGGATGCGCGAGTACCGCGACGCCGGCCCCACCTACCCGATCTACGTCGTCCCCGAGTTCGCCCACATCACCCTGTTCGAGTTCGTCGGCCAGGACGACGAGACCGTCGTCGACACTGCGCCCGCCGACCTGCCGGCCGGGTTCGCCGACCGGAGCAACTGAGCATGACCGCGGAACGTCCGCTGGAGCGTGCCCTGACGAGCATCCGGCTCGAGCACCGGGGCGCGGCGCTCCGGGGGTGGGAGTACCACCCGGCGTCGGCGTCGGCGTCGGCGTCGGCGCCCGCGGCTGCCGGCGGCGCGGTGCTGTTCGTGCACGGGTTCGGTGACTCGTCGATCGGCCCGCGCCAGCTCTTCGTGCAGGCCGCGACCGTCCTGACCGACACCGGTCTGACGGTCCGCTCCTACGACCGTCTCGGGCACGGCACGAGCGACGGACGGTTCGCGGACATCTCGATCGGCGACGAGGTCGAGCAGGTCGTCACGATGATCCGGGCGTTCTCGGCCGACCAGGGGGCACCGATCGACGTCGTCGCCCACAGCCTGGGCGCCGTCGAGTCGGCGATGGCGGCGGCCCGGGTCCCCGACCTGGTGCGGAGCCTGACCCTGTGGTCACCGGCCGGGGTCGTGGTCGACGACATCGCCGTGCACGACGCCATCCAGGGGCAGCCGCTCGCACCCGTCCGTGACCGCGGCTGGTTCGACTTCGGTGGGACCGCCCTCGGGCGCGGGTTCGTCGACGAGGTCCGGGACGGACTCGACGTCTACGCCCAGGCCCGCGGGTACGACGGGCCGGTCGACGTGCTGCACGGCACCGCCGACGAGATCGTCCCGGTCGAGTACGGCCGGCGCTACGGCGAACTGCTCAGCGGGGCGACGTTCACCGCGGTCGAGGGTGCGGACCACGTCTGGTCGTCGGTCCCGTGGCGCGAGCAGCTCGTCGCCCGCCTGCTCGACCGCGTCAGGGAGCGGTCCGGGCGATGAGGTCCTGCACCCGTGCGCGCACGTCGTCGCGGATCGGCCGGACGGCGTCGAGGTCGAGCCCCGCGGGGTCGGGGAGCTCCCAGTCCTCGTAGCGTTTGCCCGGGAACACCGGGCAGGCGTCCCCGCACCCCATCGTGATGACGACGTCGGCCGCGCGGACGGCATCGGTGCTGAGCAGGGCCGGCTGCTCGCTCCGGATGTCGATGCCCTCCTCGAGCATCGCCGCGACGACCACGGGGTTGAGCTGGTCGGCCGGTTCGGAGCCGGCGCTCCGGACGTCGACGCGGCCACCGGCCAGGTGCTGCAGGAAGCCGGCGGCCATCTGGGAACGGCCGGCGTTGTGGACGCAGACGAACAGGACGGTGGGCATGCGGGGTGCTCCGATCAGAGGACGACGGCGCCGAGCAGGCCGGCTCCGATGACGACCGCCCACGGGGGAGCGGACCAGCGGGTGAGGGCGGTGAAGGCAGCCACGGCGAGCGCCAGTGCGGGTGCCGAGCGAACCCCCTCGGTGATGACCGGGTCCCAGAGCGCCGCGGCGAGGAGCCCGACGACCCCCGCGTTCACACCGGCCAGCACGCGCCGGGCCCACGGCAGGGCGCGGAGCACGTGCCAGAACGGCAGCGCGCCGACCACCAGGAGTGCCGCCGGCAGGAAGATCGCGACGAGTGCCACCGCGGCGCCGACGAGCCCGCTCGGACTGCCGTGGGCGACGGCGCCGAGGTAGGCGGCGAAGGTGAACAGGGGCCCGGGCACGGCCTGTGCGGCGCCGTACCCGGCCAGGAAGTCCGCGTGGTCGACCAGGTGAGTGGCCACGGTCTGCGACTCGAGCAGCGGCAGGACGACGTGGCCGCCGCCGAAGACGAGCGAGCCCGCCTGCGCGAAGACCCCAAACAGGCGCACGGCCCCGGTGCCGCTCGCAGCGACGGGTGCCGCGACGAGCAGGGCGGCGAACGCGACGAGCGCCGACACGGCGACCCAGCGGGGGAGCCGCACGGCGACCTCGGTGCCTGCGACCTCCTCGACCGGTCCGACCACCCGGCCGAGCCACAGCACGCCGACCACGCCGCAGGCCGCCATGACCGCCACCTGCGGCCCCGGTCCGGGGACGAGCAGCACCACGATCGTGGCGGCGGCCGCGATGGTCGCCCGACGGCGGTCCGGTGTGAGTGTGCGCGCCATGCCGAGCACCGCCTGCGCCACCACCGCGGCGGCGGCCGCCTGCAGCCCGAGCAGCCACCCGGCGCCGGCCAGGTCGGGCGTGCCGGACACGAGCAGGGCGAACGCGACGAGCAGCACCGCGGACGGCAGGGTGAACCCGCACCACGCGGCGAGGAGTCCGAGCAGTCCGGCGCGCTGCAGCCCGAGTGCCATCCCGACCTGGCTCGACGCCGGTCCGGGCAGGAACTGGCACAGCGCGACGAGGTCGGCGTAGGCGTCTTCCCGCAGCCAGCGGCGACGCACCACGAAGGCCTCGCGGAAGTACCCGAGGTGTGCGACCGGCCCGCCGAACGAGGTCAGCCCGAGCCGCAGGAACACCAGGAACACCGATCCCGCGGACGACCGCAGGGGCTCGGGGCTCGTCGTCACCCGCTCATCTTGACGACGGCAGATGGTTCAGTCAACATTGAACCGATGAACACCCGGCGGCAGGGCCTCGAGCAGCGTGCGGCGCAGCACGCGGCCCTCGGCGACGTCGCCCGCCTGGCGATCGTCGACCTGCTCGCCGCGTCCGACGCCAGCCCGAGCGAGGTGCGGGCCGCCCTCGGGATCTCCGGGCCGCTCCTGGCGCACCACCTGCGCATCCTCGAGCAGGCCGGTCTGGTCACGCGACGCCGCTCCGACGGCGACGGTCGCCGCAGCTACCTGCACCTCGAACCGAGCGGTGTCCCGCACGGTTCGGCAGCGGTGCCGGGGCCGGTGTCCCGCGTGCTGTTCGTCTGCACCGGCAACTCCGCGCGCTCTCCGCTGGCCGCGGGTGTCTGGGCGCAGGTCAGCGAGATCGGCTCGCTGTCGGGCGGGACGCGTCCCGCAGCCGCCATCGCCCCCGGGGCGGTCGCCGTCGGGGAGCGCCACGGCCTGGACCTCGGCGGCCACGTCCCGCGTGCCTTCCACGATCTCGTCGCCGACGGCGACCTGGTCGTCACGGTCTGCGACCGCGCGCACGAGTCGATCGACGACGGCGACAGCCTGCACTGGTCGCTGCCGAACCCGTCGCGCGTCGGCACGCCGGACGCGTACGAGGCCACCTTTGCGGACCTCCGGTCCCGCGCCACCGCGCTCGCTGCGCGCCTCGCCGCCTGACGCGGCCCCACGAACGGAACGTCCCGATGAGATCCCCCCTCCTCATCGGGGCGTTCTCCTTGCTCGACCGCCTGCGGACTGGAGGCACGGGGCGGGCCCGCACCGAGCCTCCCGTCCGTCGCGTGGTGCGCCCAGGGCGGCGTGCGCTCCCCGGGGAGCCCGTCACTCAGGACCGGCGGCTGCCGGCGACCAGCCGGAGGACCTGATCGGTGTGCCGTTCCGCCGTCGCGAGCCGGGCGTGCTCGATGGCGGCGGCGGTGTGCGGCCGCAGCAGCGTCCGGTCCGAGGCCAGCTCGATGATCGTCGTGGCGAGCCCGAACGCGGTCTCGTCGTCGGTCAGGACGGCGGCGGAGCCGAACTCGCTCGCCAGGCGGATGTCGGACACGATGACGGGACGGTGGTCCCGGAACGCCTCGAGCGCGGCCATCGGCTGGCCGTCGTGCTCGAGCGAGCAGACCACCGCCGCGTGCCCGCACAGCAGCAGGTCGTGGACAGCCTGCGACGACAGGCGGCCGTGGACGCGGACCGACACCGGCGTGCGGGTCGGGGGGACGGTCCCGCCGGCGACGTCGACCCGCACCGCGTGTGCACCGAGTCGGATCTCCACCAGCCGGATCGCGTTGAGGAGGACGTCGAGACGCTTGTCCGGGGTGAACCGCGACGCCCAGACGAGCCGGAGCGGGCCGAGTTCCGGCGCCGGCGGCGGTTCGACCGGCCGGCGGCCGAGGGCGTTGGGCACGACGTGGACCGGGCCGACGCCGGCCTCGCGCAGCGCACGTGCCTGCCGTGTCGTCGGGGTGACGACGACGTCGGCCGCCCCGCAGACGGCCACGGCCATGTTGCGGCGCGCGTCGTCCATGGGGTGCCCCGTGAAGTGGTGCCGTGTGGGCCGGATGCCGGTCACCACACGGTGCGCGTGCCGTGCGAGGGGCGCCATCGCCGCCGCGGTCCGGCCCCGGACCGGCGCCGAACCGTGCACGGTGTGGATCGTCGGCAGCTCGAGGGAGCGCGCCGTGGTCAGCGCCGCCGCGGCGAGGCCGAAGTCCGAGTGGGTGACGACGAGGTCGATCCGTTCCTCGAGCATCAGCGTGCCGAGGCACCGGCGGACACGGACCGAGTTGCGGACCACCGGCAGGTCGCTCTCCGGGGCGCTGATCGACGGTTCGACCTCGAACAGGCGGACGCCGTGCCTCCGCAGCTCCGCGGTCTCGCTCGACCGCGGAGTCGCCACCCAGACGACGTGACCGGACTCGGCGAAGGCCTTCGCCTGCTCGACCAGCGCGGCGCGTTCACCCCGCATCGCCGACAGTGGGAAGTCGCTCACGAGCAGGACGGTCGCCTTCGCCGCCGCCACGTCAGCGGCCGGTCTCGAGCACGGTGGTCTGGCGGGGGCTGCGCATGCGGTCTCTCACGGTTCGGGAGCGGGACGGGGTGCTGGGAACCGTAGGCGTTCAGAAGACGATCGTCTAGTGAAACGACGTGCTGCTGAGGGGGCCCTCACGAATCGTCGAGCGCAAGCTCAGTCGGGCGACGGTGGCGGACAGACGAAACACGTCCGGTTCCTGTGAGTGGCAGCGCCTCATGGTCCGGTTCTGGCATCGTTCCTCGGCTTGTTGGCTGACTCCGATGACAAGAGTGCTGCGGGCGGCTTCGATGACGTCGTCGGTGAAGTCATCAGGGTCGAGGAGCGTCGGTTCGGACAGTTGTAGCGGAATCGTTCGTCTTCGCTACACCGGTCGCTCCAGTGCGGCAAGCCGGAGTGCTTGCACGGAACGTCGATGTTGTTCCGCGCGGTGGCGGCCGTTGGCGGGAGAGGGGTGTGGCGCCGCGATGACGGGTACGAGTCTGGGGTGCTCGTCCAGGGTGAGATGCCGCATGACTCCGTCGAGGGCAACGGTCCCGTACGTGACGATGGCGTCGAGCACGGGGAGCACCTCGAGCAACGCTCCGAGGGCGCGTCGCCCCTCGTCGATGTCCGCAGGTCGTACGCGGCCGGGGGCTTCCCAGGGGATGAGGTTCCAGCGGAGGTACTCGTTGCGTGGGAGTCCGGACTCGATGCGGGCTGCGCGGAACGCGGCCGCGGTCGGGCCCGGGTTGTCCTCGCTGCAGACCGCCGCGTGCCCGGCGGCAATGGTCTGCGGGCCGGGCGACTGCATGAGGACCAGCACGCGGCTCGATGTGCCGCCGGATCGTGGGTCGAAGCTCGGGACGAACCGTCGCGAGCCGTCCGGTGCGGTGCGCCATGTCTCGGCGAGGGCGTTCAGCGACCGAACGTCCGCGAGCTCATCCGCGAGCTCCTCGGCGGTGTTCACGCCGGCTGTGGTGGTGCCAGGAGGGTGCCTCGGATGACGGAGCCGTGGAAGGTGCGGACGGCAACGGTGATCCACGCGGCGACGAGGCCGACGTAGTACACAACTGCGAGGACGGCGACGACGGTGAGTCCGGAGTGCAGGGCCAGGCCGTTCAGGCCGGTGACGCAGGTCCCGACGGGGAAGGTGAAGGACCACCAGGTCAGACTGAACGGCAAGTGCTCTCGGGCAGTGCGGATGGTGATCGCGAGGGCGATGACCGTCCACAGCAGCGCGAAGCCGAGCATCGCGAACCCGTACACCAGCGCCACGACCAGCAGGGCATGCGCGGTACTCGCATCGACAACGGTGGGGGCGTTCGATGCGAGGAGGTTCACGGCGGTGATCGACTGTCCGACCGGCCCGAGGACGATCCACAGCGTCGGGACCATGCCCGCGGCGCCGACCTTGTGCTGCGCGAGACGGTTCCAGATCAGCGTGATCACGACCAGCGACGTGATGAGGCTGAGGCCGAAGAAGCCGTAGCAGGACCACAGCAGCGTCTCCCGCGCCTGCCCGGCGGCGGCGTACGGCAGCAGGAGCGCACCGGTGGAGGCGGACACCATCGGCGGGACGATCGGCATCAGCCAACCGCCGAACGCGGAGTCGGGCGCGTTCTCGTGGCGGGTGAACGCCAGGTACGGCACGAGCACTGCCGTGAGCAGTCCTCCGATGGTGCCGATGCTCCAGAGGACCCAGTCGACGGTGACGGCAGCCGGGAGGCCGATCCAGTCCTTGCCGAGCAGGATCGTTCCGGCACCAACGGTGAGGAACGCCATCGGCGGTGCCCCGTAGAAGTGGGAGATGACCGGGTGCAGGTGGTGCTTCGCTGCGGTGCTCCGGTAGCGCACCCAGTGCAGCACCGTCGCGACGGTGAGGGCGACGAGCAGGACCGCGGCAATCGCCCAGACGACCGTCGCCGCAGTGCGCAGACCTGGGAACTGCAGCGGCAACGACGCAGCCGCGACGGCGACGATCCCGGTCCCCATGATCGATGCGAACCAGTTCGGGGTCAGGTTCGACACGATCAGCCCGGGCCGCTCCAGCTCCCGGAACAACCGCCGTTCTTGCACACCGTGCTCGGAACGTGCGGGTGCGGGTGCATGGACGAGGTGCGCGGACATGCACCCAGCGTGCGCGTGTTTCCCGTGGTTCGGGAACGGCGAACTCGTTGGCGGGGCACAATGTTCGCTTGTGGCACTGCGACGGCTGACCGACCGAACCCTGGACCTCGACACTCTCGAGGTCCTCGTCCGCGTCGCGGAGACCGGTTCGTTGACCCGCGCGGCCGAAGTGTTGGGGGTGACACAGCAGGCGGTGTCTGCGCGACTGCGTGCCGCGGAGCAGGCGATCGGTCAGCCGCTGGCGCACCGGAGAGCATCCGGGACAGCCTTGACCGACGCCGGCCGGGTGGTGCTCGGTCTGGCCGTTCCGGTGTTGGAGGCGTCGCAGCGGCTCGAAGCAGGACTTGTCGCGCTTCGAGAACCGGCGGGATCCCTCGTGGTCGCAGCGTCGCAGACGATCGCCGAACTCTTGCTGCCTGGATGGTTGCTCACCCACCGTGCTGCCGCGCCCGATGCGTCGGTCCGGTTGATCGCGGGCAACTCCACCACTGTGATCGAACTTGTTCGCTCCGGCGCTGCCGACGTCGGATTCACGGAGACCCCTGCTGCGCCACCTGAGCTCTCCTCTCTGGTGGTCGACGAGGACGAACTCGTGGTTGTCGTCGCTCCGCACCATCCGTGGGCGCGGGCTTCGAGCATCACCGCGGATGACCTCGCGGAGACGCCGCTCCTGCTCCGTGAGGAAGGGTCCGGCACCCGCGCCACGGTCGAGGCGTGGCTCGACGATGCGGGCCGCACCCTCGTTCCGCCAGCGGCGGTACTGGAGACGACGGGCATCATCCGCGCCAACGCTCGAGCGGGCATCGCTCCGGCGGTGATGAGTCTCCGCACCGTCGGCAGGGACCTCGCCGACGGTGCCCTCGTCCGCGTGCCGCTGCTCGGCCCGCCGCTGATCCGGTCGCTGCGTGCGATCTGGTCGGGCCACCCCGGGCCTGCTGTCACGGCGTTCTTGGACACCGCTCGCAGCTCGAGTGCCGGTGGTCAGATCAGTCCGTAGGGCAGATCCGGGTGCTGCTCGGCGATCTCGGTGAGCCGGTTGTACTTCGCGACCCGTTCGCCGCGGGCGGGTGCGCCGGACTTGATCTGCCCAGTGCCGGTCCCGACGACGAGGTCGGCGATGAACGTGTCCGTGGTCTCCCCGGAACGGTGCGACACCATGCTGGCCATCCCGATGCTGGTGGCGGTGGCGATCGCGCCCAGGGTCTGGGAGACGGTGCCGATCTGGTTCGGCTTGATCAGTGCCGCGTTCGTCAGGTGTTGCTCGCCGCCGTCGCGGATGCGTTGGGGGTCGGTGACGTAGAGGTCGTCGCCGACGATCTGGATCCGGTCACCGAGCGCCGCCTGCATGCGGCGGAACCCGTCATGGTCATCCTCAGCGCACCCGTCTTCGATGCTGCGGATCGGGTACGTGTCGATGAGCTGCCGGTAGTAGTCGACCAGCCCGTCCCGTTCGAGGCTGTCGTCGAGCATCCGGTACGAGCCGTCTCCGAGGGAGAACTCGTTCGCGGCCGGATCGAGGGCGATCGCCACCTGGTCGACGCCCGGCTCGTAGCCTGCGGCGCGGATCGCGGTGACCAGCAGGTCGAGCGCTTCCTCGGGTGCAGCGATCGATGGTGCGAAGCCGCCCTCGTCGCCGAGGCCGAGGCTACCGAACCGGTCCCGCACCAGGCCCGCGAGGGCGTGGTACACGTCCGCGCCGATGCGGACAGCGTCGGCCATCGACGAGGCGTTGACGGGGGCGATCATGAACTCCTGGAAGTCGAGCTTGTTCGCTGCGTGCGCGCCTCCGTTGAGAACGTTGAAGTGCGGGACCGGCATCCGCGGCGTCGAGCCGGTGATCTCGGCGATCCACTGCCAGAGCGGGAGGCTCGCGGCGTGTGCGAGCGCCCGGGATGCGGCGATGGAGGTTGCGACGACGCTGTTCGCGCCGAGTCGGCGGTACCCGGTGGTGCCGTCGAGTTCGGCGAGGGCGGCGTCGACCTGTCCGATTGCGGACCACGATCGCCCGGTGAGGAGGCCCGCAATGTCGGTGTTGATCAGGTGGAGCGCCTCGGTGATGTCGCGGCCGCCGAACGCTGTTCCGCCGTCGCGGAGCTCGATCGCTTCATGGGCGCCGGTGGAAGCGCCCGCGGGGGCGTCGCCGGTGACGGTGCGGCCGTCGTCGAGTTCGAGCAGGACGCGGACAGTCGGGTAGCCGCGGGAGTCGAGGATGCGGGTGCCGTGGACGGCGTCGATGGTGACGGGGTGGTCGTGGTGGGTGACGTACTCGCCCTGGTGGGCTCCGTGGTGGTGGATGCCGCTGATGTAGTCGTTCATGGTGACGCTCCTTCTGGTGGGGTCATGCGTCGTTATCGTGCGGATGGAAGGGAAAGCCGCGGGGAGGCGGAGGGGACGACCTGCTGGCGATCACTCAGCGCCAGTGCCTCCCCGCGGCGGTCGAGGGGCCCGTGGGTCACGGGTGTCGGGTGTGGGCTTCCTGTGCGGTGCGGACGACGGCTTCGGCAGCAGGACGGTTGGCCCACCCGTTGGTGGTGACGTGCTTGCCGTGTTCGATCTCCTTGTAGTGGGAGAAGAAGTGCTCGATCTCGATGAGGGTGTGCTCCGGGACGTCGCTGATGTCCTGCAGGTCTTCGAACCGGTCGTCGCCGGCGGGGACGGCGAGGATCTTGTCGTCGCCACCGTTCTCGTCGACCATGCGGAGCATCCCGACCGGCCGGACCGTGATGACGACGCCCGGGAACGTCGGTCGGGGCAGCAGCACGAGCGCGTCGAGGGGGTCGCCGTCATCGCCGAGCGTGTCATCGATGGAGCCGTAGTCCTGGGGGAACACCATGCTGGTGAACACGGCCCGGTCGAGCCGGATCCGGCCGGTGGTGTGATCGACTTCGTACTTGTTGCCGCTGCCGCGGGGAACCTCGATCGTGACGTCGAACAGCATGGGAAGGCCCGTTCCAGGATGTGGGGTGGCGGTCACAGCAGACCGCCGAGGAGGATGCCGGCGATGGCTGCCGCGACCGAGAGGACGAGCATCCCGAGACCGTTGGCGGCTGCGGCGGTGATCCGGCCGCTGCGGGCGAGGCGGACCGTTTCGAAGCTGGCGGTACTGAACGTGGTGTAGCCGCCCATCACCCCGGTGCCGAGCACCGCCACGGGGGCTGCGCCGAGGTGACTGGCTGCGCCGACGATGAGCCCGAGCAGCAGGGACCCGGTGATGTTGATCGTCAACGTGCCGACGGGGAGCCGGAACTGCCGGCCGGTGTTGATCAGCCCGTCGAGGAGGAACCGGCCGGCAGCGCCGACGCCGCCACCGGCGGCGACTGCGAGGAGGATGACGGCGTTCATGCGGACACTGTCCGGGGGCGGAACCAGCCGGCGACCACCAGTCCGACCGCGGTCGCGATCGCACCGGCCATGACGGTCAGGAGCGCGTACCCGGTGCCGGCGAGACCGTGGCCGGTGATGAACAGTGCGGCGGTGGACTCTGCGAGGGTGCTGTAGGTGGTGAAGCCGCCGAGTACTCCCGTGCCGAGCAGCAGACGCAGGACACGGCGGCGGCCCGCGTCGGGACCGCGATGCGCCAACGCTTCCAGGAGCACCCCGAGCAGCACCGCTCCGCTGATGTTGATCCAGAAGATCGACCAGCTCACCCCGCCGTCTGCTGGGAGCAGCGCACTGATCACGTCGCGCAGGAGTGTGCCGACCGTGCCACCGGCCGCGACGAGGCCGACGTACCGCCACCGCAGGTGCACGGGCCGCATGCTCGCTGCGGGATCGGAGACGTCCACATCCGGGTCGGAGGGGCGCTGAGCGTCGAGCATTGGGATGTCCGTTCGGGTGTTCATGTTCCGCCTTCTGCTGCGACCAGCGCCGCGGCGTGCTGCGCTGCTGCCGGATCCAGGTACGTCCCACCCCGTGGGGCGAGGGCACCCGTCGGCGTGAGCTGGTACTGCAGCGGCTGACCGGTGGGCAGGTTCAGTGCGTGCAGTTCCAGGTCTGTGAGGTCGTCGATGCACGCGCACACGGCGCGGAGCGAGTTGCCGTGCGCGACGACGAGGACGCTCCGACCGGTCCGCACCATCGGTACGAGCCGGTTCTGCAGCACGGGTCGGACCCGTTCGATGACATCGGAGAGGGCCTCGGTGCGCCGGAGGGCAGCTTCTGGCAGGTCGCGCAGCGCGGAACTCGACCGCAGCGCCGTCCACGCATGCAGGCTCATTGCCGGTGGTGCGCCGTTCCGGGACCTGCGGAGCCGGGTGTACTCGTCGTCGCCGAGCGTTCGGCGGGCATCGGTCTTCGTCATCCCGGTGAGTGCGCCGTAGTTGCGTTCGTTGAGCTGCCAGACCGTCTCCATCGGGATGACGATGCCGAGGGTGTCGAGGACCACTTCCGCGGTGCGCACGGTGCGCTGCAACGTCGACGTGAGCACCCGGTCCGGCAAGATGCCTGCCGCCTTCAGGAGCCGCCCCGCGGTCACGGCCTGCCGTTCACCCTCGACGGTCAGTGGTTCGTCGCGGAGGCCGGTGAAGGTGCCGGCCCGGTTCGCGGTGCTCTCCCCGTGGCGCAGCAGCACCAGCCGGCCCGTCACGACGCATCCCACGGCAGGGCGCTCTCGAACCCGACCGGAGCGTGTGGAACGACCACGACGGGACGGTGCTGCTGGTGCGTCAAGCGGGCGGCGACGGATGCGTTGAAGAACTCCGCAACCCGCCGTCGGCCCGTCTGCGACCCGACGACGATCATCACCGCGTCACGCTGCTCCGCCACCGCAGCCAACGCCCGGCTCGGATCCCCGACCCGGATGAGGATCTCCACTCGAACAGACCGCGCTGCAGCGAGATCGTGGATGACGGCGACGGCGACGTCGCGGTCGGGCAGCTGCTGCGGTTCGGTGTCCGCCGTGTCCGGATCGATCGGTTCGATGATCTCCGAACCGTCCCGACGAGCTCCCGCACTCAGCAGCGCCGGATCCACCGCAACACACACCACCGACGCACCGAAATGCTTCGCGATCAGCGTGGCAACGCCGACAACGCCCTCTACCTGCCCGGACTGCACACCGGCAACAATCGTGCGGGCGGATTCTGCCTCACCCATGTCATCTCCCTATCTCGGGCACGCTGACGCGCACCATGCTGAGATAGGGACTGTTGTCGACAGATGTCGAGGTTGGGTCCGGCAAGCCCCACTACCGGGTCCGAAGACACCACCAGTATGCACCCGCCACCACCACCACCACGCACCACGCCAGAAGAATCCTCGGCCCCTGTGCTGATCGATCGGCCAGCCGGCAGAGACAGCGCATACCCCCAGGGGGTACAGTTCCATTCGGTCGACCTCGCAACGGAACGTGCTTCCGATGCAGCCCGACGATCCGCCACCCCTCGTCCTGATCGAAGAATCGATGCTCACCGCCACCGCCTCCCCGCGTCGCCGGCTGCTGTTGCAGGTCACGGCGACGCTGGCGTTGCTGCTGCTGGTCGGGTTCACGGTCCTGATGCACACGATGGCCGGCCACACCGCCGGCCACGAGCACCCGATGGCAGCTCCCGCCGCCACCACTGAGCACGTCCAGGCCGTCGGAAACCGCCACGGGGAGCATGCCGCTCCCGCGGCCGCGGTGCTGACGGTCCTCACCGACGCCGGCTGCGACAGCGGCCTGTGCGCGCTGATGTGCTCGCTGATGGGGATGGCGTGCGCGCTGACGATCGCCCTGTTCGCATGGGCGCTACTGCGCGCACGGCCCGGCGGCGTCCTCGCACTGCTGTCGCGACTGCTTGCGCTGGCTGACCGGTTGCCGCGCCACATCGCAGCACCGAAACGACCGTCACTGACGGCACTGCAGATCATCCGCATCTGATCCGCCCCCTGCGGGACCACACCGCCGCAGGGCGGCTCCCGCTGCCCAGAACCGGGAGGCACCCGCCTGCCCGGACCAACTGACGCATCCACGGGAACGGACCTTCCATGCACACCACCACGACCACGCGCACCCTCGCGATCGCCGCCTCGCTCATCCTCGGCCTGACCCTCGCGAGCTGCTCCACCAACAACAGCAGCTCCGACGCGGGCTCGTCCGCCTCGTCGAGCTCGGCCGCGTCGGCGCACAACGACCAGGACGTGATGTTCGCGCAGATGATGCTGCCGCACCACGAGCAGGCCGTCGAGATGAGCGACGTGCTCCTCGCGAAGGGCGACGGTGTCGACCCCGACGTCGTCACCCTGGCGAAGCAGATCAAGGCCGAGCAGGGTCCGGAGATCACTCAGCTCACCAGCTGGCTGCAGGGCTGGGGCGAGCCCACGGAGTCGGAGCACCCTGGGTCGGGGCACTCCATGTCCGGGATGATGTCCGATTCCGACATGACCGACCTCGACCAGGCATCCGCGAAGAACGCCGGGAAGGTGTTCCTGCAGCAGATGGTCCAGCACCACGAGGGCGCCGTCGACATGGCCAGGAGCGAAGTCGACAAGGGCAAGAACACCGACGCGGTCGCGATGGCGAAGTCAATCGTGTCGAGCCAGACCGAGCAGATCACGCAGATGCAGGACATGCTCGCGTCCAAGTGACACCAGTCGTGGGTCGAGGCGGGCAACGTAGTCCGCCTCGGCCCGAGACCGGTTCTTCCCCGTTCGTGACCACCCTGGTAGCAGCCGGCTCGATGGGGTGGGAGATCGTCTGGCCCCTCATCCTCGGCTTCACCCTCTCCGGCATCATCCAAGCCGTCGTCCGCACCGACCAGATCACCAAGCTCATGCGCGACGACTCCTCCCGAGCGATCAGCGTCGCAAGGGGCCTGGGCGCACTGTCCTCCTCCTGCTCCTACGCCGCCGTCGCCCTCGCACGGGCGCTCTTCCGCAAGGGCGCGAGCCTGTCGTCGGCCATGGCGTTCGAGGTCGCCTCCACGAACCTCGTCGTCGAGCTCGGCCTGATCCTCGCGTTCGTCATGGGCTGGCAGTTCACCGCAGCCGAGTTCGTCGGCGGACCGCTGATGATCATCCTCATCGCCCTCGGGTTCCGGCTCTGGGTGCGCGGGAAGATCGTCGACGCCGCACGCGAACAGGCCGACAAGGGCCTCGCCGGCGCGATGGAGGGCCACGCAGCCATGGACATGTCCGTGCAGGGCGACCAAGGCTTCTGGCGGCGACTGTTCTCGAGGCCCGGGCTCACGAGCGTGTCGCAGGACTTCGTCATGGACTGGGCATCCGTCATCCGCGACATCGTCATCGGCCTCCTCATCGCCGGCGCCCTGCTCCGTCGGCAACGTCCCCCTCGCAGCGGTCCTCTGGAACGGTGGGATCAGCTTCGGCGGTGTGATCAGCTTCATCTTCGCCGACCTGATCATCATCATCTACCGGAAGTACCACGGCTGGAAAGCAGCCCTCCGCATCACCGGGATCTTCTCCGGCGCCATGGTCCTCGCCGGCTACGCCGTCGAACTGCTCCTCACCCCGCTGCACCTCATCCCCACGAACCGGCACCTCACCATCGTGACGACCTCGATCTGCTGGAACCCCACCACCTGGCTCAACATCGTGTTCCTGCTCGTCGCGGCGTTCCTGCTCGTCGTCTTCGCCCGCAGCGGCTCATGGCCCGTGCTCCGCATGATGAGTGACCACCCCGATACCCACGACCAGGCAAACGCCGAGCACAGCCAGCCCTGACCCGACCGGCCACGCCGACAGGGCGGCTGGGCCACGCAGCATTCTCGGAACCACGCCACGAAGCGTTCCAGCCACACCGGTTCCGGCGGATTCTGTACACGTCTGAGCCGTGGTCGTCGTACAGTCTCGGGAAGCTACCTCGCCGGACCCTACCGGCGGGTGCCCGACACCCTGTTCCCGGGCTGGCCTCGTCATGACCACCGCGTCGAACCCGACGGCGTCGTAGCGCGAGGACGTCTGCTCCTGACCCGAACTCGTGGCAGACGTCCTCGCACCTTCCCGCTATCGTCGAGGAACCGCCGGTCCCCGATCTCGGGGCGAGCGGCGTCACGGACCGTCACACCGGACGCCTTCGAACGCGTCGTCGTCGACGCGTTGGCCGACGTCTCGGATGCGACGCCCGAGGTCGACTGCGGTGCGGACGTCATCGCGATCGAGGACGGCGCCGAGGTGCACTGCGACGTGAACACGGCGGGCTACGACGTGGTCTACGACTCGGTGTCGACGATCAGCACCGACGGCGGCGACGACTACCACGTGGACGTTGAAGTGGCCGACCAGCCCAAGAGCTGATCGGCCACGACACGGTGTCCGACGACTAGCGGTCGGACGCCTCGACGACACAGCTCTCGACCTGCTGGGCGGCCTTCGAGTCGTCGGCGAACGGCGTCGGCGCGTCCGAGGTCGTGGTGGTCTCGTCGGCGACCGCCTGCTTGGCGACGTCGTTCACGGCGTACAGCGGGCCGTCGAAGTCGTCGGCCGTCGGGTCGGCGGTGGTCGCCCAGATGGTGACCTCGTCGTCGTTCGAGTCGTTGCTGTCCGCGGGGACGATCGCGGCACCGAGGTACCAGCCGCCGTCCCCCTTCTGGATGTTCGCGAACTCGGTGGTGTCGTGCGACCCGACCGCCTTGTCGATCATGTCGACGGCGGCGCTGGCGGCCACGTCGCACTGGGCCGACTGGGACTTCTCCTCGGAGCCGGGGACCTTGCCGACGGGGTTGATGTTCTGGGCTCCGCCGGGGTCGCAGGCGGTGAGCAGGAGGGCTACGGTGGCGGCGCCGAACAGCGCCGTGACGGTCTTCGCTCGCGTGGACATGGCCCTGAACGTAGGCCGGCCCCGGTGGGCGGCGATTCAGCCAGGAACGTCCCCCGACGACGGACGGGAGGCCCGGCGCACGTCGTGCCCCGGGCCTCCCGTCCGTCACCCGGTCCCGTTGCCGGACCGGCGTCCCGTCACAGGATCGGGGTGCCGCCGGTGACGGCGACCCGTGCGCCGGAGACGTAGCTGCCGTCGTCACTGGCGAGCAGCACGTAGACGGGTGCGAGCTCGGCCGGCTGGCCGGGACGGCCGAGCGGCGACTGCTTGCCGAACTGCTCGACCTGCTCCGGCGGCATCGTCGACGGGATCAGCGGCGTCCAGATCGGACCGGGTGCGACGCTGTTCACGCGGATGCCGCGATCGCCGAGCAGCTGCGCGAGCGCGGCGGACAGGTTCGCGACGCCGGCCTTGGTGACGTCGTAGGGCGCCAGGTTCGGCTTCGGGTTGTCGGAGTTCACCGAGCTCGAGCCGATGATCGACGATCCCGGGCCGAGGTGCGGCAGGGCCGCCTTGACGAGGTGGAAGTAGGCGCTGAGGTTCGTCGCGAGGGTGTGGTCCCACTCCTCGTCGCTGATCTCCTCGATCGTCTCGTAGGTCATCTGGTAAGCGGCGTTGTTCACGAGGACGTCGAGCCCGCCGAGCTCCGATACCGCCTGGTCGATGACCGATCGGCAGTACGCGGGGTCGCTCACGTCGCCCGGGAACAGCACGGCCTTCCGACCGGCTTCCTCGATCCAGCGCTTCGTGTCCCGGGCGTCGTCCTCTTCCTCCGGCAGGTAGCTGATCAGGACGTCAGCACCCTCGCGCGCGAACGCGATCGCGACGGCCTTCCCGATGCCGCTGTCCCCGCCGGTGATGACGGCACGCTTACCGGTGAGCTTGCCGGAGCCGCGGTAGGACTCCTCGCCGTGGTCGGCCTTCGGCGTGAGTTCCTGGTCGCTCCCCGGGGGCTGCTGCTGCTCGGTCATGTCTCTCCCTGTGGTCGGTTTCCCTGGACGTCCCCGATGCTGGGCGGGCGCCACTGAACGCCCGTCCAGGGTCACGGCGTACCCCGTTCCGCGCTCGAAGATGTGTACCCGGCACGACGGCGGCCTACCGTGGCAGCGGATCAGGGAACCGTCACCGCGACGGATGCTCCTCTTCACCAGGGAGCAACGTTGAAGTACGTGAACTACGCGGGTACCGTCCGTGTCCTGACGAGCGACACGATCGCCGACGCGGTGATCCGGTACGCCGCCGCCCTGCACCAGAGTCGGTTGAGCGACGTCGTGTCGATCCCGACGGCGGACGACTTCGGGGTGGCGAGCACGATCGAGGTGCTCCTGGCCCCGGCGATCCCGGTCGCCCTCGAGCCGGCTCCGGACGACGACCTCGAACCCGAGGGCGAGGCGTTCCTGCTCGAGCTCGGCCGGCGCACCGAGGCCGCGCTCGCCGTCGACACCAACGCGTCGCCGCCGGACTTCGGGCGCTGAGCGGGCGCCCCTACGCCACCGGCCCGTCGGTCAGGTCCGACCGGGTGTCCGCGTGGATCACCTCGTCGTGCTCGAAGGTCAGCGCGGCTGCCCGCAGCCGTTCCACGAAACCCGCGTCCTCGCGCTCGAGCTCGTCCTCTTCGGCATCCTCGACGACGAGCTGGCTCGACGGACCGATCAGCACCTTGGTCGTCGTCATGGTGCCGTCGGCGGCCACAGCGGGGATCGCGACGGTGTCCGCCCGGTTGCCGCCTGCCAGGGCTGCGGCGTACTCGATCACGGCGTCGGCCACGTCGTCGCTCGTCAGGATCGTCGAGCGGTCGTACTGGATCTGCTTCATGTCCGGGCCTCCATCTGCACAGCCAACAGGCCGTCGGCTGGCCGTCGTACAGGAACACGGCGCGTCGCTCGTTGCGCCGACGCCGACTTGTCGTCAGGATCATCACGTGCCCGAGACCATGCACCGCCTGCTGCGGGAGATCCAGACCGCCGAGCCGTCGGTCGCGGCCGAGGCGATGGCCCGGACACACATCACCCACGGGCTGTCGGTCGAACCGACGGACGCCGAGTTCGTGTTCGAGGAGCGCGTGCGCGGGACGGCACTGCTGTCGCTCGAGTCGACCCGCTGCACCGGGGTCCTGAGCGGCACGATCGAGCCGGGCGACGCGATGATGATCTTCTGGATGAAGTCCGGGGTCGCCCAGCTCGACGAGAACACCGTGAAGACCGGCCGCCCGACGCTCTTCCGTCAGGGTCCCCAGCGCTTCCGCTGGATCGCCTGCAACAAGGACGTCCTGCGCATCGACCGCTCGATCGTCGAGCAGGTCGCCGCCGAGCGCGGCGACTGGGCACCCGGTCCGATCGAGTTCCGTCCGCGGCACGTCCCCGAGGGCGCCCCGCTCGCTGCCTGGTGGCTCATGGTGCGGTCCGTCGCACAAGAGGTGCTGGCCGGACCGGACGCCGTCCCGATCGAACGCGAGCGGGAGCTCGCCCGGTTCGCCGCCGGTGGTCTGCTCACCGCGATCCCGCACTGGCCGGTCGGGCAGCACGAGCCGGCGATGGCCTCCACCGCCCGGTTCGCCCGTGCCGAGACCTTCCTGCTCGAGCACGCCACCGAGCCGATCACCGTCGACGACGTCGCCGAGGCCGCCGGCCTGAGCGTGCGCGGCGTGCAGGCGGCGTTCCAGCGGCACCACGGCATCACCCCGACCATGTACCTGCGACGCATCCGGCTGCTGCTCGCCCGCGAACAGCTCGAGTCGGGCGACGGGCGGAGCATCGCCGAGATCGCCCGGGCCACCGGGTTCGCCCACCTCGGCCGGTTCGCGGGGAGCTACCGCGAGGAGTTCGGCGAGCTGCCCCGGCAGACGGCGTCCACCGCGCGCGACGGCGCTCGCGCGTAGACGAGCTGCCGCGCGGGCCCGCAAGAATCCCGCAACCGCCCGCGGTCCGGCCGATCGCCGACGATCGTCGCCCTACGTTTGCGCTGCACGGACACGCAGCCACGACGACTGGAGACCCCATGGCCGGCTCAGCAGCACCACCCGTCCCGACCGCGGTCGTCCCGCCGACGACCGATCCGTCGACGTTCGGCCGCCGGCTCGTCGAGGACGCCTCCTACGCCGGTGAGCACTTCGTCTTCACCGCACTGCTCGGATCCCCGCTGCTGCCCCGGATCGTCCGTCGGCTGCTGCTCCGTGCCGCCGGTGCACACGCCGAGTCCGGTGTGGGCACCGGGTTCTCGCTGACGGGCGACCCGAAGCACCTCACGATCGGCCGGGGCGTCTTCTGCAACCGGAACGTGACGGTCGAGGCCGTGGCCCCCGTGACGATCGGCGCGAACACCGCGATCGGGATGCAGGTGCTCATCATGACGAGCCACCACGAGATCGACGCCGAGGGCCGCTGGAGCGACGTCGCGACCGGCCGCCCGGTGGTCGTCGAGGAGCACGTCTGGATCGGTGGCCGCGCCACGATCCTGCCCGGCGCCCACATCGAGCACGACGTCGTGGTCGCCGCCGGTGCCGTGGTCGTCGGCCGCCTGGCGGCGCACGGCGTCTACGCCGGCGTCCCCGCCAAGCGGATCCGTGAGCTCGCCCCGTCCGCGCGGCCGCCGGTTGTGGACCCCACCGCCTGACGGCCTGGAGGCGCGTGGCGGCGCCGCCACGTGCCTCCCGTCCGGCGTTGGTGCTGCTTCGAAGACGCCGGCGTGCTGCTGTGACGCCGCCCCGCCGTCGAGACGCCGCCGGATGTGGAGGCGTGTCGACGACCTGGCGGCGCCGGACGAAGACGACGGCGTCTCCTTCCGCGGGGACGCGCACTCTGCCAGCATGATCACGACGCGGGCGACGGCGCCCGCGCAGGACGAGGGAGACCGTCATGACCGTTCGCCTCAACCCCTACCTCGGGTTCCGGAGCGGCGCCCGCGAGGCGCTCGAGTTCTACCACTCGGTCTTCGGTGGCACGCTCACCATCGGCACGTTCGGTGAAGCCGGCATGAGCCAGGACCCCGCCGACGCCGACAAGGTGATGCACGGGCAGCTCGACGGCGACCAGGGCCTGCTCCTGATGGCCTCGGACGCGCCGTCCGGCATGCCGACACCGGCGGAGAGCAGCATCTCGCTCTCGCTCAGCGGCGACGACCACGAACTGCTGACACGGTGGTGGAACGGCCTCGCCCAGGGCGCCACGATCGTCGAACCACTCACCACCGCGCCCTGGGGCGACACATTCGGCATGCTGACCGATCGCCACGGGGTGTCGTGGCTGGTCAACATCAGCGGCGCGACGAGCTGAGCGGCACCGAACCCACGCGTGCCGGCACCGGCCACCGCGGCACCCAGCACCGGACCTGCTCGGCGTAGCGACGGAAGTCGTCGCCGAACCGTTCCGCCAGGTCCGATTCCTCGAGCGGGCGGACGATGCAGTTCCAGACCACGGAACCGGCGATCGCGTAGACGACGACCAGCCACGACGACAGCAGCAGGCCGACGGCGACGCCCTGGGTGATGCCGGCCAGTGCCATCGGGTTGCGCACCGACCGGTACGGCCCGGCGACCACCAGGCGGTTCGCGGTGGCCGAGGGGAGCGGCGTGCCCTCGCCCTTCGTCGACATCGCCGCCGCCGACGCGATGCCGAGCGCGCTGGCCAGCAGGAGCACGACCACACCGACGACGGTGAGGGCGGTGACGAAGGGTGTCGGCAGCTGCGGGTGCAGGCCCCAGCGGTGCTCGGCGAACGCGATGGCCAGGGGGAACACCCCGAGGAACAGGCCCCAGAAGACGACGATCTGCAGCACGGTCGCGGTGACGTGCCGGGAGCGCGGGGCCGCGGCATCAGCGGTCCGGATCCGCAGCGGACCGCTCGTCACCCACTCCGTCGGGACCCGTCCGAGCAGGACGAGGGCGAGGGCGACCGTCGAACCGACCGTGGCGGCCAGCATGACGAGCACGCCCCAGCCGGCCTCGCCGGCCACGGTGGCCCAGACGCTCAGGGCGACGAGCACCAGGGCGGTCCACACCGTCGTGACCACCGCGGCGGCTCGGACCCCGGCGGCGGCGAGCGCCGAGCCGACGACGAACAGCGGGACGTCGAACACGGCGACGAGCACCGGGTCGAGCGAGCCGAGCGTCGCCGTGCGGATCCACGGCAGCGTCGCGACGGCGATCCACCAGGCCGCTCCGCCGACGGCTTGCAGCGCGTAGTACCGCCGGCCCCAGGACATGGGTGCACGGTAGCAGTGCGCGGCGAGGGCCCGGGCCGAGGGCGCCCTCGATCCCGCTGGTGGGTCAGTCGGTGTGGTTGATCTGTCCGAGCCAGCGGCCGAAGGACGGGGTGCGCTCGTCGTGCAGGCTGGGCAGGACGGGCTTCGGCAGGCAGGTGCGCTCGTCGGTGACGGTTCCGGTGCCGGTGCTCTTGTGGAGGTCGAGGCTCATGGTGGGCTCCTTCGTGGTCGGTGGAGAGTTCGACACCGGGCGGGGCCGTTCCATTCCCACCCGGTGTCGTCGCGGTCCGGTGCAGCGCGTTCCGGCGCAGCGCGGTCCGGCGCAGCGCGTTCCGGTGCGTCGCGTTCGGTTCAGGAGGTGCCGAGCTCGACCTTGATCCAGCCGGGTTCGCGTCGGTCGAACGCCTGGTAGGCAGCGATCGCGTCGGTGATCGGCTCGTGCTCGGTGATCAGGGCCGTCGGGTCGAACTGTCCGGCGGCCACCATGTCGATCAGCGGTGGGGTGACGGAGTGGTGGTCGCAGTTCCCCATCCGCACGGTCAGGTTCTTGAGCATCGCCTCGCCGATCGGGTAGTGCTCGGCCGTCGGTCCGTACACCCCGATGATCCCGATGCGGCCGTACTTTGCCACGCTCGCCACCGCCCAGCGAGCCACCTGCGAGGGGCCGTCACCGGGCTTCCACTGCTGCTGCGCGCCGAAGCCGTCTGTCGCGGCATCGGGTGCGACCGCGGCGACCTCGGCGTCGAACGCCGCCGCCTGTTCCTGGTCGACCGCCGCCGGGCCGCGCTTCGGGCGTTCGGCGTCCACGCCGACTGCGTCGATCACGCAGTCCGCGCCGATGCCGTCGGTCAGCGACATGATCGTCTCGACCGGGTCCTCGGCGTTGTAGTCGACGACCTCGCAGTGCTGGGCGAGCGCGGCAGCGAGCCGGGTCTCCTCGCCGTCGACGACGATGACGCGGGCCGCACCCTGCTTGTACGCCGAGGCCGCCGCGAACTGACCGACGATCCCGGCGCCGAACACCACCACGACGTCACCGCGCGTGACGCCCGCGAGCTCCGCGCCGAACCACCCCGTGGGGAAGATGTCGGACAGCAGGATCGCCTGCTCGTCGGAGACGGTGTCCGGGAGCGGGTGCATGGTGTTGCGGGCCCACGGGACGCGGACGTACTCGGCCTGCATGCCGTCCACCGGTCCGGTCGAGGCCGGGCCGCCGAAGAACGCGGTGCCCGCCTGCGGTCCGTTGCTGTTCGAGCGGTCGCACTGGGCGGTCTTGCCCATCCGGCAGTACCGGCAGGCACCGCAGGACACCGTGGAGTTGATGACGACGCGGTCGCCGGGGCTGAAGCCGCGCACCGCGTCCCCGACCTCGGTGACGACGCCGACGGCCTCGTGACCGAGGATGGTGCCCTCGACCATCGGCGCCATCGTGCCGCGGACGAAGTGCAGGTCGGTGCCGCAGATCGCACTGCGGGTGATCCGGACGATCGCGTCCTCCGGGTCCTGGATCGTCGGCTCCGGGACCTCGTCGAGCCGGATGTCGCCGATGCCGTGCCACACGACTGCGCGCATGTGATGCCTCTTCCTGTTCGGGTGCGGGGTTCGCAGGGTCAGGAAACGCGCGAGGGGCTGGGCGCGGTCGGAGGCGCATCCGCCCTGCGCAGTCGTCCAGCACCGTCGGGTTGTCTCGACGGCATGAGCGAGCACGACGACGAGCAGACCCGAGCCGACTTCGACGACGCGGTGAACATGACCGCCACCGAGCTGCGGAAGTGGCTCGACACCGACGAGTCGAAGTCCGTCGGGCAGAAGCCGTCCGGCGGCGGCGAGTCGACCGGCCACGAGAGCGGTCGGCACATCATCCGCATCCTCGAGAAGCACAAGGCCGACCGCACCGACGACGACCTGGCGCACATGCGGAAGGTCGTCGGCTACGTCGCCCGGCACTCGGAACAGCGTCCCGACGGCGACGTGCACGACACCCCCTGGCGGTACTCGCTCATGAACTGGGGCCACGACCCGGAGAAGCGCTGACGGCATCGGGCAGAATGGGTGGCGTGAACGAGACGGGCATGCCGCGCTTCCGACGGATCTGGTCGACCGTGCAGGTCGGTGTCCTCGCGATCGCCGTCGCGTTCTGCGTCGTGATGCTCGTGATCGGGCAGGGCAAGCTCGACCGGGTGTACGCGGTCGCCGCGGTCTTCTTCGGACTCGCCCTGGTCGGGCACAGCACCTACCTGTGGCTCGTCGCCCGGGCGAACCGCCGTCCCTGACCCGGCTGAGCGCGGCCCGACGGCGAGGAGCCCGGTCACGGCGCGGCAACCCGTTCCCGGCGCGGGCAACCCGGCTAAGCGTTCTGGTGGACCCGCAGCCAGTCGATCGTCATCTGCTGCGGGAACCGCGTCGAGGCGTCCGGTGAACCCGGCCAGTTCCCGCCGACCGCGACGTTGAGGATCACGAAGAACGGCTTGTCGAACACCCACGGGGCCGAGCCGACGTCGGCCCGCGTGACCGTCCGGTACGCGACACCGTCGACCGTCCAGGTGATCGAGCCGGGGCGCCAGTCGACCCCGTACACGTGGAAGTCGTCGGCGAACGCTGCTCCGGACGGAGCCGTGTACGCCGCCGAGATGCCCTGAGCGCCGGAGTACCCGGGCCCGTGCACCGTGCCGTGCACGATCCCCGGCTCGTACCCGACGTTCTCCATGACGTCGATCTCCCCGCACGCCGGCCACCCGACCTGCCCGATGTCGGCGCCGAGCATCCAGAACGCCGGCCAGATGCCCTGACCGCGGGGGATCCGGATCCGCGCCTCGATGCGGCCGTACTGCGCGGTGTAGGTGCTCTCGGACTTCAGTCGGGCCGACGAGTACGAGCCGTCGGCCTCGCGGTGTGCGGTGATCACGAGGTTGCCGGCACCGTCGAGCGCCGCGTTCCGCCGCGAGTCCGTGTAGGTCTGCAGCTCGGCGTTGCCCCAGCCGCCGGCACCCAGGTCGTACCGCCAGATCCCCGGGTTCGGCGCGCTGCCGGCCGGGCCGTCGAACTCGTCGGCGGCGAGCAGCACAGGGGCGGCAGCCGACGTGGTCGCTGCCTGCGCCGACCCGTCCGCGCCGATCGCCGTCGCGCCGAGGGCCGTCGTCGCGGCTCCGGCGAGTCCGAGCGTCATGAAGCGCCGTCGATCGATGTGCTGGTCCATGTCGTGCTCCCTGCAGCGCGATGGTGGTGTGGTCGTCGGATCATGCACCATCCGGACGAGTCAGGCCAGGGCCGCACCGTGGTTGATCCGCCCCGCGCACACCGCAGCCGGCGCCGACGGACCCGTCAGCCGAAGCGCATCGCCAGCGGCACGAGCAGGCCCGCGACCCAGACGAGCACCATCACGAGGGCGCCGACCGCGATGAGCCGTCGGCGACGCCGCAGCTTCGGGCTCCGCTCCTCGCCCCACATCTGTGCACGGACCAGCACCCGGTTCGCCTGCTCGACGACCTTCCGCACCTCGGGGTCGTCGACGTCGAGGACACCGGAGCGGGCGTGCTCGGCGATGACCGCGGCTTCGTCGACGGTCAGGTCGTCCTTGCGCATGCTCCATCTTCGCACCGCGTGCAGGGGTACGACCCGGCTGTGCGGGAACGGACCACGGCCGGGTACCAAGGACACATGGGACATCGGTACCGCGGGAAGATCGTCGTCATCACCGGAGCATCGAGCGGCATCGGGAGGGCCGCCGCACACGAGTTCGCCCGGCAGGGCGCCACGCTCGTGCTCGCCGCACGCGGGCACGACTCGCTCGAGGCCGCAGCCGCCGAGTGCCGGAAGCTCGGCGCCGAGGCGATCGCGATCCCGACGGACGTCGCCGACGAGCACCAGGTCAAGGACCTCATCGGCACGGTGACGACCCGCTTCGGTCGCATCGACGTCTTCGTCGGCAACGCGGCCCTGTTCGTCTACGGCCTGTTCGAGCAGACCCCCACCGAGGCGTTCAAGCGCGTCGTCGACACGAACCTGTACGGGCACCTCAACGCCGTCACGCACCTGCTCCCGCACTGGAAGCAGCGCGGGAAGGGCACCTACGTGCTCGTCGGCTCGATCCAGTCGCTGCTCTCGGCGCCGTACCAGTCGGCGTACGTCACGAGCAAGCACGCTGCGCTCGGCCTGGTCGACGTGCTCGGCGACGAGTTCGCGGGCACCGGCATCGAGTTCACCGCACTGCTGCCGTCCACGATCGACACCCCGATCTACCAGAACGGTGCCAACTACACCGGCAAGACCTCGCACCCGCTGCCGCCCACCGTCTCGGTCGAGCGGGCCGGCCGTGCCGTCGTGCAGGCAGCCACGCACCCCAAGCGCTACCGCTTCGTCGGACGGATCCAGGCCTCGCTCGTGCCGCTGCAGTACGTGTTCCCGGGCCTGTTCCACAAGATCACGAAGCCGATGGTGGAGACGTTCGCGCTCCGTGGCAAGGGCGCCCCGACCGACGGGAACCTCTACGCCCCCGCCGACGCCGCGAACGCGACGAACGGCGGCTGGGTCGCGAAGCGACGGCGCGTCACGCGCCCCGTGCTGTGGGCCGGAGCGCTCGTCGCGGTCGCGGTCGCGGCCGTCGCCCTGCGCCGACGCCGCTGACGGCCTGGAGGCACGGTGCCAGCCCGCACCGCGCCTCCCGTCCGCCCGTGCGTGCGTGTACAGCCGGGCGCACCTCCCCGAACCGGGCGTACCTTGCGGAACCGGGCGTACCTGCCGGAACCGGGCGTACCTGGCGGGACCGGGCGTGCCCAGCGGAACCGGGCGTACCTGCCGTGTTCTTCGTGGCAGGCACGCCCGATCTCGCCAGGTATCGCAGCCGTTCTGGGAAGGAACGGACGGCTAGAAGAGCTTCGCGCTCGCGCGCCGGGCACCCTCGCCGAGGGACTCGAGCTTCGCCGCGGCGATCTGCGGGTGCACGCGGCCGCCGAGGCCGCAGTCCGTGCCGGCGATGACGCGCTCACGCCCGACCACCGACGCGAACCGCTCGATGCGCTGCGCGACGAGGTCGGGGTGCTCGACGACGTTCGTGGCGTGGCCGACGACACCGGGGACGATGACCTTGCCCTCGGGCAGGGTGACGTCCTGCCAGACGGTCCACTCGTGCTCGTGGCGGGCGTTCGCGGCCTCGAACGAGTACGCGCCGGCGTCGATGTCGAGCATCAGGTCGACGATGTGGCGGAGCTCGATGTCGGTGGTGTGCGGGCCGTGCCAGGAACCCCAGCACAGGTGGAAGCGCACGCGGCTGGTGTCGAGGCCCCGCAGCGCGTGGTTGAGCGCCTCGACACGGATGCGGGTGAAGGCGCGGTAGTCCTCGATGCTCGGCTCGGGGTTGATCTGGTCCCAGTTCTCGGCGATCGAGGGGTCGTCGATCTGCAGCACCAGGCCGGCGTCGAGGATCGTCGTGTACTCCTCGCGCAGGGCGTCGGCCCACGCCCAGATGTGTTCTTCCTCCGTCGCGTAGTACTCGTTCGCGATGCGGGCGGCGGAGCCGGGGGAGAGCGCCGTGATGAAGCCGTTGTCCGCGCCGGCGGCCTCGACTGCGTGCTTGAGGTTCGCGGCGTCGGTGGCCGCGGCCTCGTGGCCGGTGTAGGTGATCGGGCCGGTGGTGGTCGGGAACGCGGTGGCGTTCTTGCCGGTGCCGATACCCGACTCGGGGTCGGTGTAGGCGTCGTGGAAGATCGTCCAGTCGCGGCGGTCCGGGAAGCTCGTGAGCCGGATGTTCCCCGGCGTGGACCGGACCGGCTGTTGCGAGAAGATGTTCTCGTCGGTCAGGCTCAGGCCGCTGACGCGCTGGAACGAGTAGCCCCACCAGGCGCCGTAGTCGACGCTGTTCGACATCGCCTTGCCGAACTCGCCGTCGCCGGGCTGCGTGATGCCGAGCGCGGTCTGCCGGGCGACGACGTCGTCGACGGCCGAGCTCGTCAGGGCCCGGACCTCGTCGGTGGTCTCGAGTGTGAAGCCGTCGGCGGCCACGGGCCGTGCGGCGTTCGCAGCGATGAGCTCCGGGGTGCGGGGGAGCGATCCGGCGGTGGTGGCCTGGATGCGGTCGGTGTTCTCGAAGGGCATGCGCTGCCTTCCTCTCGATGGGTGCGGACTGTCGGGAGTCGGGGGCCGCGCGCGAGGCTTCGCGGTGCGCTGCAGTGCCACTCTGCCACGAGGGGCCGGGCCCGTTACGTTGCGCGACCACGGCTTCGTGCGGACGCCGAACGACAGGGTCGTTGTCGTACGACACCGACTCAGTCGCCTGTTGCGTGCGCGGCCAGTTGCAGGCGCGTCCGATCGACAGGATCGATGTCGTACGACGTCGACGGTGTCGTTCCTCGTCGACCAGCCCACCGCCCGCCCCGCGCAGCCAACGGCCACCGCCCGCCCGCACGCGCGCGACCCCCGCCGACGCACGGCGACACGATCGTCGCGTAGCCGGGCCACGCGTCGTACGGTCGACCCATGAGCACGACGACCCCGGCGAACGCCACGACCCCGACCACCACGACCGCACCGACCTTCGCCGAGTCGTGGACGACGTGGCACGACGACCACGAGCAGGCCCGGGCGAGCGAGCACGGGTTCCTCGCGATCACCAGCATCCGTTGGCTCACCGCCACGCCGGAACGCTTCGAGGACGCACCGGGCAGCTGGTCGACGGACGAGGACGGCCCGGTGGTCGCACTGGCCGAGGACGAGACGATCGAGGTCGACGGGCAGCAGGTCACCGGGACGCACCGGTTCGGCCCGCTGCCCGAGCGCTCGAGCACGAACGTGGTGTGGCGCGACGGCGACGAGACCGTGGTGATCGAGGTCGCCCGGCGAGGCGGCAGCGACCTGCTGCGCCCGCGGCACCCGTCGAACCCCACCCGCGTCGGCTACCACGGCACCCCGGCGTACGCCCCCGCTGAGCACTTCGTCGTGGACGCGCACTTCGAGCCGTTCGACACCCCGCGCGAGGTCACCGTGGGCAGCGTCGTCGACGGCCTGCTGCACGTGTACGAGGCCCCCGGCGTCCTGACGTTCGACCTCGACGGGCCGCGGTCGCTCCTGGCGTTCAACGGGCACGCCGGCGGCCTGCACGTGCTGTTCACCGACCGCACGAGCGGGGTCACGACGTACGCGGCGAACCGGAGTCTCGACATCGCCGCACCGGATGCCGACGGTGGAACCCGCATCGACTTCAACCGGTCGACGAACCTGCCGTGCGCGTACACCCCGCACGCGACCTGTCCGCTGCCGCCCGCCGAGAACCGGCTCGACGTGGCGATCGAGGCGGGCGAGCAGCTGCCCGCAGCCTGACCGCGGAGCACGCGCGGCCCCCGGGCGCGCACCAACGCAGCCGACCCGTCCACGAGAATGGGGGAGCCATGCCACGACCCACTTCCCGCATCCCGCTCAACACCCTCGCCGTCCCGTTCGGCCTCGCCGGCTTCGCCGAGACGTGGTCGTACGCCGCCCCCGTGCTGCACCTGCCCACCGTGGTGCCGCAGGTGTTCTGGGCGATCGCCGCCGTCGCGTGGGTGTGGCTGCTCGGTGCGCACGCCGTCCGGGGCGCACGCGTCAGCGAACGGCTCGTCGACCAGCTCCGCCACCCGGCGCAGGGGCCGATCGCCGCGCTCGTGCCCGCGACCGCGATGCTGCTCGGCGTCGACCTCGCGCGGTTCGCCCCCGTCGCCGGGCAGGTCGTGGTGCTCGCCGCCGTGGCCACCGCGGCCGGCTTCGCCGCCTGGCTGCTGAGCACCTGGTTCGAGGGCCGACTCGCCCTGGAGTCCGTGCACGGCGGCTACCTGCTGCCGACCGTCGCCGCGGCGCTGGTCGCCTCGGTCGCCACACACGAGGTCGGCGTCGGCTGGCTCTCCTGGCCGGCCCTCGGCGTCGGCGTGTTCTTCTGGGGCGTCATGACCGGCCTGCTGCTCATCCGGCTGGCGTTCCGACCGGCGCTGCCGGGGCCGCTCGTGCCGACGATGGCGATCCTGGTCGCGCCGCCGGCGGTCGCAACCCTGTCGGTGTTCGCCCTCACCGACGGAGCGGTCACCCTGCCCGTGCAGGCCATCGCGGGGCTCGGCGTCCTGATGGTCCTGGTGCAGCTGGCCCTGCTGCCGCGGTACGTCCGCCTGGCGTTCTCGCTCGGGTTCTGGTCCTTCGTGTTCCCGGCCGCCGCGGTCGCCACCGCCGCAGTGGAGTGGTTCCGGGCACTCGCGCTGCCGTCCGCCTGGATCCCCACCGCCGCGTTGCTGGCGCTGCTGAGCGTGCTCGTCGCGGTCGTCGGTGCCCGCTCGATCGGTCTCGCCGTGCACCACCTGCTCGGGCAGGCCGAGCGGACCCTGCACGACGCCGACGACGAGGACGCCGCCCCCGGCCCGGTGACGGGCGCGACCCGCGTGGTCTGACGAGCGGGGCGGTCGGGCTGCACAGGCGGCGGACGGGAGGCCCGTGGCGGCCCCGCCCCGCGCCTCCCGTCAGGTCGCGGGGACGCGTCTCCAGCCGCTGGTCGCCCGCCAGGCGGGCGCGTCGAAGCGGAAGACGCTGCCCATGCCGGGCTGGTCGAGGGCGCGCGTGATCGGGACGCCGCGCAGGTCGGCCAGGAGCAGCGCGCCGACCGCACCGTGCGACACGATCGTGAGGTCGCCGGTGGCGCAGTGCCGGCGGACGGCTGCGACGATGCGCTCCTGGGCGTCGATCGCCCGCTCCCAGCCGCGGACTGACTGCTCGGGTCGGGCGAAGAACGAGTCGACGACGCCCTCGAACTCGGACGGCGGCAGGTAGCCGGTCGCGCTCCGGTCGATCTCGCCCAGCAGTGGGTCGTGCTCGACCGGCAGTCCGACGGCGCTGGCGAGCAGGTCGGCGGTCTCGACGGCCTTGCGCTCGGTGCTCGAGACGATCCGCCGGGAGCCCGGTGTCCACGCGAGCCGGTGTGCGGCGGCGGCCCGGACGCGTCCCTCGGGCGACAGCCCCCACGACTCGATCGGGACCGCGGGGTCGACCACCACTTCAGCGTGGGTCAGGAACGACGAGACCATCCGGCGATCCTCGCACGGTGCGAGGTGCGCCCCGGCCCCGTCTGGTGCGAGGTTGCCCACTCCGTGGCCGGTCTGTTCCGACGCACCGAGTGGACAACCTCGCACCGAGCGACGCCCCGCCGCCCGCGACGCCTCGCGACGCGCCGCCGCCCGCGACGCCTCGCACCGAGCGACGCCCCTGCCGCCCGCCCGCCGCGCGTCACACGGCGACACCGTCGGTCACGTTCCGCAACACCGCTGCGCCACCCGGCTGAACCGTCCTAGCGTCGCCCCATGACCGTGCCCGACCGCATCACCCTCGTCACCGCGCTGCAGGGCGCCGGCTGGCATCCCGCCGCCTGGCGCGCCGCCGGCTCGGCAGCGCACCGGCTCACGAGCCTCCGGCACTGGCGCGACGTCGTCGTCGAGCAGGACCGGCTCGGAGTCGACGCCGTCACCCTCGAGGACTCCTTCACCGCCGGCCCCACCGACCCCGACGGCGACCTCGACACGTCGACCGTCGTCGGCCGCCTCGACGCGCTCCTCGTCGCGAACGCGGTCGCCCCCGCGACCCGCGCGATCGGTCTGGTGCCGACCGTCTCGGTGACGCACACCGAACCGTTCCACGTCGCCACGGGCCTCCAGACCCTCGACCACGTCTCACTGGGGCGAGCCGGGTGGCGGATCCAGGTGAGCCCGACGACCCGCGAGGCCGCGCTGTTCGGCCGCCGACCCGGCGGCGACGACGCGGCCACGCTGTTCGACGAGGCCCGCGAGGTCGCCGAAGTCGTCTCCCGCCTCTGGGACAGCTGGGACGACGACGCGATCATCCGCGACGTCACGACCGGCCGCTTCATCGACCGCGACCGCATCCACAACGCGGCGTTCTCCGGCTCGTTCGTCTCGGTGCACGGCGCGTCGATCGTGCCGCGGTCGCCGCAGGGGCGGCCGCCGGTCTTCTCGCTCGCGCACCGCTCCGACGCGGCGGCGTTCGCCGTCGACGCCGCGGACGTCGCGCTGGTCACGCCCGGGTTCGACGGCCTGGAGGCGCAGGACGCGTTGGCACTCGTCCGTGACGCCGAGCAGGCGGCCGGGTCCGACCTCCGCCGTCCGGTCCTCGCGGACCTCGCGGTGCTCATCGGGTCCTCCGCGGCTGCCGCCGCGGACGAGCTCGCGGCGCTCGACGCCGCGGCCGGTGCGCCGTACGCGCTCGGTTCCGGCTCGGACACGACCGTCCTCGCCACCACGGTCGCCGACCTGGTCGACCGGATCGGCGCGCTCCGTGACCTCGGTTTCGCCGGTGTCCGCCTCCGCCCGCTGCGGATCCCGATCGACTCGACCGCGATCGCCCGGCAGCTCGTCCCCGCCCTCGTCACCGCCGGGCTCCGTGCCGACGTGGCGTCCCGTCCCACCGCCGACCTGCGCACGCGGCTCGGCATCGCCCCGGCGGTCAGCCGGTACGCCCGTCCGTCTTCCCTGGGGGTCTCAGCATGAGCACCAAGCGTCAGGTCCACCTCGCCGCCCACTTCCCGGGCGTCAACAACACCACCGTCTGGAGCGACGACCGAGCCGAGAGCCAGATCGCGTTCTCGTCGTTCGAGCACTTCGCCCGGAACGCCGAGCGGGGGTTCTTCGACTTCCTGTTCCTCGCCGAGGGCCTGCGGCTCCGCGAGCAGAAGGGACGCATCCACGACCTCGACGTCGTCGGGCGCCCGAACACGCTCGCGGTCCTGGCCGCGCTGGCCGGGGTCACCGACCACATCGGGCTCGTCGGCACCCTGCAGACGACCTTCAACGAGCCCGTCGAACTCGCGAAGCAGCTCGCCACGCTCGACCACCTGACCGACGGCCGCGCCGGCTGGAACGTCGTGACGAGCTCGGACGCGTTCCACGGTGCGAACTTCCGCCGTGGGGGATTCCTCGACCACGCCGACCGGTACACGCGAGCCGCCGAGTTCGTGGAGCTGTCGCGCGAGCTCTGGGACTCGTGGGAGTCGGACGCGATCGTGGCGAACGGGTCGGGCGCCGCCGGGACCCTGGCCGCCGGGGCCTTCGCCGACCGGTCCCGGATCCACGACGTCGACCACCACGGCCCGCAGTTCGAGGTGTCCGGCACCTTCCCGGTCCCGCGCAGCCCGCAGCGGCACCCGGTGATCGTGCAGGCGGGTGACTCGGACGAAGGCCGCGACCTCGCCGCCGCCCACGCCGAGGTGATCTTCTCGCTGCACACCGAGTTCGACGACGCGCAGTCGTTCTACCGCGACGTGACCGAGCGACTCGAACGGGTCGGACGGTCGAAGGACGAGCTGCAGATCCTGCCCGGCGCGACCTTCGTGCTCGGCGACACGGCAGACGAGGCCGAGGAACGTTCCCGGGCGATCCGCCGCGCCCAGGTCAGCCCGGCGACGGCGATCGCGTTCCTCGAACAGGTGTGGAACCGTGACCTGTCGTCGTACGACGTCGACGGGCCGTTGCCCTCGATCGAGCCGGACCTGGAGGGCGCCGACATCACCCGTGGCCGCGTCCGCCACACCCGCGACGTCCCCGCCCTGGTGCAGTCCTGGCGTGACCTGGCCGCGGCCGAACACCTGTCGATCCGTGACCTGGTCATCCGCGCCTCCACCCGTGGCGGCTTCGTCGGCACGCCCGCTCACATCGCCGCCGAGATCGACCGGTACGTGCAGGAGCGCGCCACCGACGGGTTCGTCGTCGTGCCGCACACCAACCCGTACGGACTCGACGAGTTCGTCGACCGGGTCGTCCCGCTGCTGCAGGAGCGCGGCGTGTACCGGCAGTCGTACGACGATGGCGCGACGCTCCGGCAGACGCTCGACCTGCCCGGACGGGTCCTCGACCGGCAGCGGGTGCTCGCATGAGCCGGGTCCCGCTCTCCGTCCTGGACCTCGTGCCGGTGAGCAGCGGGTCGACCCCCGCCGAGGCCCTGGCGAACACGGTCGACCTCGCGCAGCGTGCCGAACGTGCCGGGTACGCCCGGTACTGGTTGGCCGAGCACCACCTCAACCCCGGGGTCGCCGGCAGCGCACCGACGATCGTGATCGGTGCGGTCGCCGCCGCCACCTCGACCATCCGGGTCGGCAGCGCCGCGACCCTGGTCGGCAACGTCCGCGGGCTGCAGATCGCCGAGACCTTCGGCACGCTCGCCGCGCTGTACGGGCTGCGCATCGACCTCGGGCTCGGCCGGTCCGGCGCCCCGGCTCCCGGCGCCCCGAAGCCGCCGTCGCTCGCCCCGCGGACCGACCAGGTCGTCGACGGCCTGCTCGTCCCCGCGCCGTTCGAGTTCCGCATCGCGCCGGGCAGCCGGTTCGCCCTGCAGGGGGAGCTGCTCGGCCGGGTGCCGGGCGACGTCGACCGGTTCGCGGGCGAACTCGACCTGATCCGCGGCCTGTTCGCCCGAACGTGGTCACGGGACGGTGCGGTGATCGAGGCCCCGCCGGCCGGGGGTGCCGCCGTCGAGCTGTGGATCCACGGCTCCACCGGCGGCGAGAGTGCCCGGATCGCCGGCGCGCTCGGCCTGCCGTACGGCGCGAACTACCACACGTCGCCCGGCACGGTCCTGGCGTCGGTGCAGGCCTACCGCGACGCGTTCTGCCCGGGCGTGCTCGACACGCAGCACGTCATCGTGTCGGCCGACGTGCTCGTGGCGCCGACCGCGGCCGAGGCGGACCAGCTCGGGACCGGGTACGCCCAGTGGGTGCACTCGATCCGCTCCGGCGTCGGGGCGATCGAGTACCCCACCCCGGACCAGGCTCGAGCGGCGCGGCTGCCGGACGAGGCCGCAGCGTCGGTGGCGGACCGGCTCGCGACCCGGTTCGTCGGCGACCCGGCACACGTCGCGGAACGGCTCGAGACGCTCCGACGGGTCACGGGAGCGGACGAGTTGCTCGTCACGACGATCGCGCACGACCACGACGCCCGGGTGCGCTCCTACGAGCTGCTCGCCGCGGAGTGGGCGGCGCGCGCCGACCTGCGGGAGCCGGCGGCCGCCGCGCGCTGACCGACGCGGAACGACTCCGTCGCTGTCGTCCGACAGCGACGGAGTCGTTCGTGCGCGCAGCGCACGGTGCGGGCCGGGCACGGGGTGCGGAACCGGGCACGGGGTGCGGGCCGGGCACGGGGTGCGGAACCGGGCACGGTACGGCCTGGAGGCACGGTGCCAGGCCGCCACGGGCCTCCCGTCCGCACCGTGGTGGCGTCGCGGACCCGTCCCGTGTTCCGGGGCGAGCACAGCTCGAGTGGTGCGTCCCGAGCGACATCGTCGCAGTCGTACGACGTCGACATCGTCGTTCCTGCTCGTCCGCGAAAGCCCGCGCACGCAACGAGCGACACCACCGAGGTCGTACGACCTCGACGGTGTCGCTCTGCATCAGCACCAAGCACGAGCACCAGGCATCAGCACTAGGCCCCGATGCGCCGAACCGGGCGCGCGCGGGCTCAGCTGTTGTCGAGCGGCAGACCCTCGGGGTTCACCTCGGACGTCTTCACAGCCTCGTTCGACAGGTTGTAGGCCGCGAGCCACTTCGCGTAGGTGCCGTCCTCGATGAGCTCGTTGATCGCCGCCGCGACGGGCTTCGCGATGCCGCTGTCCCGCTTCGTCGTCGCGGCGATGAGCCCCTGCAACGAGGAGCCGGCGCCGGAGTACGTGCCCGCGGTCTTCGTCGGCTTCGCGGTGCTCTTGCTCTGCGTGTTCTGGTAGGCGATCGTCGGGTTCGGACCGAAGTAGGCGTCGATCTTGCCCGAGTCGAGCGCGAGCCTCACCGCGTTGCCGTCCGGGTAGTACTTGATCGTGAAGTCCTTGCCCTCGGACCGGAGCTCCTTCTGCCACTCGAGCAGGATGTTCTCCTGGTTCGTGCCGGAACTGACGGACAGGGTCTTCCCGGCGAGCACGGACGGGTCGCCGTCGAAGCGCAGCGAGCTCGACGCCAGCACCTGGAACGCCAGGTTGTCCTGCCGGTACGCGGCGAAGTCGTACTTCTCCTTGCGCTGCTCGGTGACCGTGACGTTCGAGAAGCCGGCGTCGTACTTGCCGCTGTCGATGCCGACGAACAGGTTGTCCCACGTGGCGTTCTGCACGTCAGCGCGCAGCCCGAGCTTCGCGGCGACGAGCCGTCCGAGGTCGGGCTCCGAGCCGGTGATCGTCTTCTGGTCGTCACCGGTGAAGGCGAGCGGCGGGAACCCGGCGGGCAGGGCACCCACGCCGATCGTCAGCTTGCCGGACTTCCGGACGGCGGAGGGGAGCGCGTCGTGCAGCTTCGGGTCCTCGGTGACCTCGAGGGTCGTCTCCTTCGCCGCACCGTTCGAGGCGGCGCCGATGGTGACGGAGCCGTCGGGTGCGCCGCTCGTGTCGGCGGAAGCGCCCGCCGAGCACCCGGCGAGGGCGACGACGACGCCGGCTGCGAGGACGAGGAAGCCGGCGCGGTTGCGCCAGCGGGCGGGGGTGATCGTGGACATGGTTCTCCTTGGGGTGCGTGCGGGGATCAGGGATCGGGTCAGGGGTCAGGGGTCAGCGGACGCGGGACAGGAAGTCGCGCGTGCGGGTGTGCTGCGGGTCGTCGAGCACCTGGGCCGGCGGCCCCTGCTCGACGACCCGCCCGTGGTCGAGGAACACGACGTGGTCGGCGACCTCGCGGGCGAAGGCGATCTCGTGCGTGACGATGACGAGCGTGGTGCCCGTGTCCGCCAACCCCCGGATGACCCCGAGCACCTCGCCGACGAGCTCCGGGTCGAGCGCCGAGGTCGGCTCGTCGAGCAGGACCACCGACGGCTCGAGCGCCAGCGCCCGCGCGATGGCCACGCGCTGCTGCTGCCCGCCGGAGAGCTGCCGCGGCCGGGTGTCGCCACGGTCGCCGAGTCCGACACGCTCGAGCAGGGCCGCCGCGCGGTCGCGCGCCACGGCACGGGGGACTCCGGCGGCGATCGGCCCCTCGGCGACGTTCTCGAGCGCGGTCAGGTGCGGGAACAGGTTGAAGTGCTGGAACACGAAGCCGATCCGCGACCGCTGCCGCAGGATGTGCCGCTCGGGCAGCTCCTTCCAGCGGGGGACCCCGTCGCGCCCGGTGCGCAGGCGGACGCCGATCGTCTCGCCGCCGACGGTGACGACCCCACGGTCGAGCGGTTCGAGGTGGTTGATCGCCCGGAGCAGCGTGGACTTGCCGGAACCGGAGGGGCCGAGGATGACGGTCACGCTGCCGGACGGCAGCGACAGGTCGACGCCGTCGACGACGACCGTGTCGCCGAACGCCTTGACGGCCCCGTGGATCGCGATGGCGGCGCTCATCAGATGCTCCTCTCGTCGGTGGTGGAAGCAGCCCCGGACGCGACCGCGCGCTCGGCTGCGGCTGCCTGTGTGCGGCGACCCGCGCCTCCAGGCCGTCCCGACCCATGTCCGGAACCGCGACGCACGGCGGCCCGCACCCGCTGGAACGGCGTGGGCGGCAACGCCCGGACGGAACCGCGGGCCGTCCACCGCTCGACGTAGTACTGCACGATCGACACCGCGCTGGTGAGCACGAGGTACCAGATCGTGGCGACGACGAGCAGCGGGATGATGTCCGTCGGGTAGGTGCTCGACAGGTTCTGCACGACGCCGAACAGGTCGAGCAGCGAGACGTAGAACAGCAGCGACGAGGCCTTCAGCAGTCCGACGACCTGGTTGACGAACGCCGGCACGATCGACCGCAGCGCCTGCGGCAGGATCACCCGCACGAACTGCCGGCGACGGGGGAGCCCGAGCGCCTGCGCGGCCTCGTGCTGGCCGTGGTCGACGGCGAGCACGCCGGCCCGGACGATCTCCGACGCGTAGGCGATCTCGCTGAGGCTCAGCCCGATCACGCCGATCGCCAGGTCTCCGAGGACGTTGGCGGTCGGCACCTGGAACTGCGGTCCGAAGGGGATCCCGATGCCGATGGTCGGGTACAGCGACCCGAGGTTGTACAGGAAGACGAGCACCAGGATGAGCGGCACCGACCGGAACAGCCAGACGTACCCCCATGCGAGCCCGGACAGCACCGGGTTCTGCGACAGCCGTGCGATCGCGACGACCACACCGCCGGCGAAGCTGATCACCGCGCTCAGCGCCGTCGCCGTCAGCGTGAGCTGCAGTCCGGTCAGGACGGCGGGGCTGAACAGCCACTTGCCGACGGCGGGCCAGCCCCACTGCTCGTTGGTGAACAGCGTCTCGACGAAGTTCAGCAGCACCACGAGCACGAGGGCCGCGGCGATCCACCGCAGCGGGTGGCGCAGCGGCACGACGGGGCGGTCGAGTGCGGCGTGTCCGGCCGCGTCGATGGTCGCGGTCTCCGGCCTGGAGGCGCGGCTCGGCTCGGGCGTCCGGCCCGCGTCGTCGACGCTGGTCGCCTCCCGCTGCGGGGCCCTGGTGGTGTCGGTCATGTCGCGACCGTAGGAGGCCCGGGCGGCGCCGACAACGCCTCGCGCAACACCCCGCCACGCGACGCAACACCCGGCCATCCGGCGCAACGCGGCGTCACAGAACGCCTGCCCCGCGTGACGTTCCGTGACGGCCGACGGAGCGCTACCGTTGCGCCATGACAGCGCATCGTGTGACCGCCCCGGTGCCCCCGGCGCACGGCACCAAGGTGAAGGGTCCGGCGTCGTACTTCCCGAGCATCGAGACGACGTACGGGCACCCGGTGCAGGAGTGGCTCGACCTGGTCGCGGACCGGCTCGACGGCCACCAGCACATGGAGGTCGTCGGGTGGCTCAAGTCCGAGCACGGCCTCGGGCACGGGCACGCGAACGCCCTGGTCGCCTACGTGAAGCACGCGCTGGCCTCCTGAGCCGACGTGCTTGGTGCGGCGGGTGTCGGTGGTCGTTCCTAGCGTGGTGGGGTGGCCGAACCCGTCGATGCGTGGTGGCGCCGCCGACAGTGGTCGCGCGGCGAAGCTGTTCCGTACGCCGTCGGACAGTTCCGCGCCGACTGGGCGCCGTACCCGGTGCTCATCCGGCAGTACCACCCCGACTGGAACCACGGCGTCGTCCTGACCCAGGTCCCCCCGGCGGCCGAGGTCCTGCTCACCTGGGAGTGCGACGTCGGGCACGTCTTCGTCGCGACCCCGTCCGAACAGCGGTCCCGTCCGGGCCGTGAGCGCCGCCGCTCCGTGTGGTGCCCCGAGTGCGCGGTGCAGGCCCAGCCCCAGCGGTGGCCGGTGCTGCCGTCGGAGTGGCCCCAGACGGTGCCCGTGCCGCAGCGGGTCGTCCGGAGCGCCGGACGACCGACCCTGCCGGCGGCTCCGGTGCGCGGGGTCCCGGCTGGAGCCGTCGCGTCGAGCCGTGCCCGCTCTCGTCGGCCGGTCGCCGGGTCGGTCGGGTCGGTCGGGTCGGCCGGTGGTGCACCCCGTCGGACCACCCAGTCCGTTCCCCGCACGATCTGCCCGAAGACCCCGCGGCTGCCGTCGGGTGAGTCGTTCACGAGCGTCTGCGCCCCGGCGACGGCCTCGGCGGTCGAAGCCGAACTCCGGGGCATGCTGTCCGAGCGGTTCGCGTTCACCTACGACCACTCCGCCATCCGACTCGACCGCCCGTTCTTCGACCACGTCGAGGCCTGGCCGGACATCATCCTGCCCGAGCTGCGCGTCGCCATCGAGTACGACTCCACCGGTCGGCACGGGCTCGAGCACGTCGGACCCCGGCAGGACACCGACCGCAGGAAGGACCGAGCCGTCCGTGCCGTGGGGTGGGAGGTCGTCCGCATCCGCACCGGTCGGCTGCCGGCGCTCGGCCCGTACGACCTGCAGGTCTCGGGCATCTCCGGCCGGACCGTCGAGCGGCTGGCGGACACCCTGCGCGAGCTCCGGGGCGCGCTGTTCGTCGACGCGTACGCCCGGTGACGACGCCGATCGGGGTACAGGCGCGGCGGCACGGGGTACGGCCCGGCTGGGAGCGGTCGCGAGCGACGGGTAGGTATACAGGGTGACCACCGTCTTCTGTCTCCACGCCCTCGGCGCGAGTTCCGAGGAGTTCGCGCTGCTGCGCGCCGAGCTCCTCGGCGACCTCGACCTGATCGGCATCGACCTGCCCGGCTTCGGTCGCAGCCCGGCGTCGTCCGGCACCACCGTCGAGGAGATGGCCGTCCTGGTGGAGCGCGCGATCGGGGCGAGCGGCTCGACGGAGTGGATGCTCCTCGGGCACTCGATGGGCGGCAAGGTCGCCACGGTGGTGGCCGACCGCACGATCTCCGGCGCGAACGGCCTGTTCGGGCTGCGGGCCGTGGTGCTCCTCGCCGCGTCCCCCCTCGCTCCCGAGCCGATGGACGACGACCGCCGTTGGACGATGCTCTCGTGGGCTGCCGGTGGCCCGATCGGCACCGAGGACGCCGAGGAGTTCGTCGCCGCCAACACCGCAGCACCCCTGGCGCCCGCGCGGCACAGTGCGGCGGTGCAGGACGTCGAGCGGACCGACCCCGCGGCCTGGATGGACTGGCTGTCCCGCGGCAGCCGCGAGGACTGGTCGGACGCCGCACCGAACCCGGTGCCCGCCCTGGTGCTCGCCGGTGCCGAGGACGGCGACCTGGATGCCGACGCCCAGCGTCGCCTGACCCTGCCGCACTGGCCGAACAGCGAGCTCCACGTCGTCGACGGCGCCGCCCACCTGCTGCCCTGGGAACAGCCCGAGGCCGTGGCCGAGCGCATCCGCGACTTCTGGCAGCGCCGGGTCGCGGGGTCGCCGGTCGTCCCCGTGGAGCACGCCCGCGTGATCGCCTCGCCGCGGGTCAGCGCCCGGACCCGAGGCCTGCTGGCCGAGCGCGCCCTGCCTGACGACCCGGCGGCCGCGCCCCACGCGCTGACGCCGACGCAGTTGGGCACGCTGCGTGCCGTCGCGCGGATCGTCGTCCCGCAGCCCGGCACCGACCAGGTCGACCTGGCACTGCGGGTCGACGCGCAGCTGGCCGCGGGGCTCGGCGACGGCTGGCGGCCGGACGGCCTGCCGGTGGACGCCGAGGCCTACCGCGCAGCGCTCGACGTCCTCGCCGCGCCCGCCCGCGACGGTGTGCTCGACCAGGCCCTCGAGTCCGTGGCTGCCGGGCGGTACCGCGCCGACGGCGATCTCGACGCCGAGCAGCTGCGCGCGTGGTTCGAGGACGCCAGCGTCGACCTCGTGAAGCACTGGCTCGCACACCCCGCCACCATGGCCGCCATCGACTTCGACGGCTACGCGAACGGTGGCGACGGCGTCCGCAAGCAGGGCTTCCAGCTGCTCGCGGCGGGCCAGCGCGAGGCCTGGGAACCCGAGGCCCCCGCCGACCCCGGAATCGCCACCGCCACCGCGATGGACACCGCACCGACGACCGGAGCTGCACGATGAGACTCGACGGACAACGCACGTACGGCACGGACGACGTCGTCGACGTTGTCGTGGTCGGCACCGGGGCCGGGGGAGCACCGCTCCTCGCCTCGCTGGCCCGCCGTGGCCTGACGGTCGTCGCGCTCGAAGCCGGCCGCAACACCGAGCCGGGCGACCACGTGCCGGACGAGGTCGCCGCCCCCGGTGACATCAACTGGATGGACGAGCGGCTGAGCGGCGGCGGAGCCCCCACCGCCTTCGGCCCCAACAACAGCGGCACGGGCGTCGGTGGCTCGACGCTGCACTGGGGCGCGTTCACCCCGCGGCCGAGCGAGCACGACCTGCGGCTGCGGACCGAGAGCGGCGCGGGACAGGACTGGCCGATCAGCCACGCCGAGCTCACCGGCTGGATCGAGCAGGTCGAGCACGACGTCGGTGTCGCCGGCCCCGAGCACTACCCGTGGGACCCGTCCCGTCGCTACCGGATGCGCCCGCCGGCCCGAAACGCCTCGTCGGACATGATGATGCGCGGCACCGCGGCGGTCGGGATCACCGCCACCGATGCCCCGGTAGGCCTGACCACCGAGGACCGGCACCAGGAGCACCACGGGCTGCGCCAGGCCTGCGTGTCCTGCGGCTCCTGCCACCAGGGCTGCCGCAACGGCTCGAAGGTCTCGATGGACACCACCTACCTGCCGGCCGCCGTGGCGTTCGGTGCCGAGATCCGTCCGGAGTCCTTCGTGCACGGCATCGAGCTCGACGCGGCGGGACGGGTCGAGGCCGTCCTGTACACCGCCGACGGGCGTGAGCACCGCCAGCGCTGCCGGACCCTCGTCCTCGCCGCGGGCGGTGTCGAGACGCCGCGGCTGCTGCTGCACACCGGTGTCGCGAACGGCAGCGGACAGGTCGGCCGGAACTTCACCGCGCACGGAGCCACCCAGGTGTGGGCGCGGTTCGACGAGTCGATGCGCTCGTACCGCGGGTACCCGTCGTCGATCATCACCGAGGACTTCGTCCGACCGGCGGACGCCGACTTCGCGGGCGGCTACCTCATCCAGAGCCTGGGCGTGCAGCCGCAGACCTTCGCGACCTCGCTGGTCCGGGGTGGCGGACTCCGCGGTGCCGAGCTCGTCCGGGCGCTGCAGGACTACCCGTTCTCGGCCGGCGTCGGCATCAACGCCGAGTGCCTGCCGTACGACGACAACCGGCTCGAGCTGACCGACGAACTCGACGAGCACGGTGTCCCGCGTGCCCGGGTCTCCTTCACCCCGGGCTCGAACGAAGAGGCGATCCGCCGCCACGCGGTCCGCACGATGACGACCATCGTCGAGGCAGCCGGTGGCCAGGACGTCCGGGTACTCGAACGCACGGCGCACACCATCGGCACCGCGCGGATGGGCACGGACCGCGAGACCTCCGTCGTCGACCAGGACGGCCGCTCGTGGGACGTCCCGAACCTGTGGATCGCCGACAACTCGGTGTTCCCGAGCGCGGTCATCGCGAACCCGGCGCTGACGATCATGGCGCTCTCGCTCCGCACAGCCGACCGCATGCTGCAGGCCGCCTGAGCAGGCGCCCCGGCGGCTGAGCAGGCGCCCTGCCTGCTCGGTCGTGCGTCAGCCCCGCAGCGCGAGCGCCTCGCTCGTCCACCGGGCGTGCAGGTCCCACGGGTCGTCGACCCCGGCGGCGACGGTGTCCACGTGGGCCAGGAGTTCCGGCGTCACCCGGAACCACTCGGTACCCGGGTACCGGCTGGCGGCGAACGTGGCGTGCCGTCGGCGTTCGAGGGTCCGGTCACCGCGCTCGAACGCGAGCAGGTCCTGGTGCGGGATCGCCGCGAGCCGTTGCCGGGGGTTCATCGTCGTGCCGATCTTGATGCGGTCGCCGAAGTCGTCGCGCATCCGCAGGTAGTAGACGACGTCGACCCGAGGGGGAGCGAGGTCGCCGTCCGGCACCTCGCCCCAGCGCCACTCGCACCGGGCGCACACCATCCCCGAGGGGTAGCGCACCCCGATCCGCGAACCGCACGCCGGGCACGGGCCGGGCAGCGTGTCCTCGATGCCGGGGTGTTCGGCCGCGAGGTCGGCGACGAACGCGACGTGCGCACCGCACAGGGGGACGCCCGCGAGACCGTCCGTGAGTACGCCCGCGCAACCCGGCACGCAGCACGACGAGGTGACCATGCGCGGAACGCTAGCCCGACCCACCGACGCGCCCCGGGCCTCCCGGCCGCTGCGCGCACTGGGCGTGCCTGGCGTACCTGGTCGAACCGGGCGTACCCGGTCGAACCGGGCGTACCTGGTGCGTTCTTCGGACCAGGTACGGCCGATCCCACCAGCCATCGCGCCCGTTCTGGGAAGGATCGGGCGTACCTGCGGGAACCGCGCGCCCCGGCCGCCGGGCGTACCGACCGAGAACGGGCGTACCGCCCAAGAACGAGCGTGCCGCCCGAGAACGGGCGTACCTGGTCCGTTCTTCCGACCAGGTACGCCCGTTCCCACCAGCCATCGCGCCCGCCATGGGAAGGAACGGGCACGCAGGCCGCCGTCAGTCGGTGAAGATCACCCCGACGGGCTCGCGCTTCTCCTCCTGGAACTCGTCCTCACCGCGACCGAGCGCCCAGTACGCCGACAACGACATCTCGCGCTTCTCCAGCCCCCAGTCGTCCTGCAGCAAGCGACGGATCGCCTTCATCGCGGTCCGCTCGCCGTGCGCGAAGACCTGGACCGGCCGGGAGGCACGCGGCAGCCCGCGGGCCGTCTCCAGCAGGAGCGTGCCCGGCTGGGCGCCGGTGGCGTCCCGGTGCAGCCACCGCAGGTCGACCCCCGCCGGGTGCCGGAGGTCCTGCTCGTCAGCGGGCCCGGCCACCTCGACCAAGGCGACCCCGGTGGCGGAGTCGGGCATCGACTCGAGTGCTGCGCCGATCGCGGGCAGGGCGCTGTCGTCACCGAGCAGCACGTGCGTGACCGCCGGGTCCGTGGTGGGCGCGTAGCCACCACCGGGCCCGGACAGGGCGAGCCGATCGCCCGGCTGCGCGGACGCTGCCCAGGGACCGGCGAGGCCCTCGTCGCCGTGCACGACGAAGTCGATCGCGATGGTCCGCGTGGTGTGGTCGACCGCACGCACCGTGTACGTGCGGCGGGCGGGGCGGTCGTGCTTCGGCAGGTTCTCGCGCAGGGCCTCGAGGTCGTACGGCGGCACGAGTCCGAGCGACGGCTTGGCGAGCAGGAGCTTGACGTACTTGTCGGTCGAGCCGAGTCGGTCGGGGTCGGCCTGGGCGACGAAGTCCTCGAAGGCCGAGCCGCCCAGGTGCACGCGCACCATGTGGGGCGAGAGCCGTTCGGTGCGGTCGACGACGAAGACGTGCTGGGGGCGTTTGGGTTTCGAGCTCATCGTGGGGGGAGCTTCCTCTCGCGGGTTCGGCGCCACCTGGGTGATCCCCGCTTGACGCGCGCATCACTAAGGTTAGCCTTACCTCATGGACTCGACCGTAATCCCGTTCTCCGAGCTGCTGCGGCGTCGCACGCGGCGCTCGCACGGTGCCTCGGCCACGAGCGGCTTCATGCAGGACCTGCTCGGCGGCGACTGCGACGTCGCCGACTACGCGGACCTGCTCGGACAGTACGCCTTCGTGTACGACGCGCTCGAGCGGGCGGCGGAACGCATGGCCGACCACCCCGTGGCGGCGCCGTTCGTCACCGCGCAGCTCACCCGGATGCCGGCGATCCGTGCCGACCTCGAGTACCTGATCGGCCCGGACTGGACCGAGCTGGTGTGCCCGCTGCCCGCGACGACCGCGTACGTGCGACGCCTCAACGAGGTCGCGGCCGAGTGGCCCGGCGGCTTCGTGGCACACCACTACACGCGGTACCTCGGCGACGTGTCCGGCGGGCACGTGATCGGACAGGTGCTGGCCGAGCGGTTCGGGTTCGACACGAACGGTGTCCTCTTCTACATCTTCGACCAGGTCGCCGACCCGAGCGACTTCGAGCACACCTACCGGGCCCAGCTCGACGCCGCGCCCTGGACGGCCGACGAGCAGGAGCGGGTGATCGCCGAGGTCGAGCTCGCCTACGAGCTGAACCGTGGGCTGCTCGCCGGCCTCGATGCCCGCCGTGCGCCGTTCCGTCAGGAGCCGGGTAGCGCCTCCGTGCCCGCCTGACCCGCGGCGGCAGTACCCAGGCCCAGCCCGCCCGAACCCGCCTGCCCGCGCAGCGGCTTCGCACTCCCGCCCGGCCCCGCGTCCGTCCGGACGGTCGACGTCATGCGTCCCCGGGTGCCGATACGCTGCTGGGACCCGGGACCAGCCTCCCGGACGACCCGGAAAGGACTCCATGACGGCGATCGACGGATCTGCACGCCACGAGCGCGCGCGGGACGACGTCAGCGGTGCGGTCGACAGTGACCTGCGCGCCGACGTGCGGTACCTCGGCAACCTCCTCGGCCGGGTGCTGCGGGAGAACGGGGGCGACGAACTGCTCCACGACGTGGAGTCGTTGCGCGCCGCCGTGATCGACGCCTACGAGGGCGACCACGCCGAGGGTGCAGCGCGTGCCCAGGCGATCGTCTCCGGCATGTCGGCCGAACGCGCCGAGGCCGTGGCACAGGCGTTCACCACCTACTTCCACCTCACCAACCTGGCCGAGGAGCACCACCGCGTGCGGGTCCTCCGGCAGCGTGGTGACGACGGCGGCGTGGCCGGCGACTCGTTCCCCGCCACCTACGCCGAGCTCGTCGCCGAGGTCGGCGAGGCCGAGGCCGCCGAGCGCCTCCGCACCCTGCGGTTCCACCCGGTGCTGACGGCCCACCCGACCGAGGCCCGCCGCCGCGCGGTCACCACGGGTGTCCGCCGCATCACGGACCTCATCGACGAGCGCGACCGCGCCCGCAACGCGACGGCTCGCGCCGAGAACGAGCGCCGCCTGCTCGAGGAGATCACGACCCTCCTGCGCACCTCCCCGCTCCGCACCACCCGGCCGACCCCGCTCGACGAGGTCCGCACCGCGATGAGCGTGTTCGACCAGACCTTGTTCGAGATCGTCCCGCAGGTCTACCGCCTGCTCGACGACCGGCTGCAGGGCGACGACGCCGGCCGCGCTCCCGTGATCGCGCCCGCGTTCGTGCGGTTCGGCACCTGGATCGGCGGCGACCGCGACGGCAACCCGCACGTGACGGCCGACGTCACCCGCCAGGCCGCCGAGATCGCGGCGGAGCACATCCTGCTCGGCCTCGCCCGCGCGACCACCCGCATCGGCAGCGCCCTGACCCTCGACGCGAGCGACACCCCCGCCGACGCCGGCCTCACCGCCCTCGTCGCCGCGCAGGAGTCCCTCGACCCGGGCATCGCCGAGCGCATCGGCGTCCGCGCACCGAACGAGACCCACCGTCGTGCGCTCCTGTTCGTCGCCGCGCGCATCGACGCCACCCGGACCGGCACCACGCCGCTGGCCTACGACGGCCCCGAGGCGCTGCTGGCGGACCTCCGCACCATCCAGGCGTCGCTCGTCGCCGCCGGTGCGATCCGCCCGGCGAACGGCGAGCTGCAGAACCTGATCTGGCAGGTCGAGACCTTCGGGTTCCACCTGGCCGAGCTCGAGGTCCGCCAGCACTCGCAGGTGCACCGCACCGCCCTGGCCGAGATCCGCGCCGGTGGCGAACTGAGCGAGACCACCGAAGAGGTCCTCGCCGTGTTCCGCACGATCGCCGGGCTGCAGTCCCGCTACGGCGTCCGCGCGGCGAACCGGTACATCGTGTCCTTCACGCAGTCCCCGGCGGACCTGGCGAACGTGCACGAACTCGCGGTCGCCGCGCTCGGGTCCGCCGAGGCCGCGCCGGTGATCGACGTCATCCCGCTGTTCGAGACCTTCGCCGACCTGCACGCCAGCGTCGACATCCTCGACGAGGCCGTCCGCACCGAGGCGTTCCAGCGACGCCTCGCCGCGACCGGCCGTCGGCTCGAGGTCATGCTCGGCTACTCGGACTCGTCGAAGGACGTCGGCCCGGTGTCCGCGAACCTGGCGCTGTACGACGCCCAGGCCCGCATCGCCGACTGGGCCCGCGACAACGACATCGAGCTGACCCTGTTCCACGGCCGGGGCGGTTCGCTCGGCCGCGGTGGCGGTCCCGCCAACGAGGCCGTCCTCGCGCAGCCGCCGGGGTCGATCGACGGTCGCCTGAAGCTCACCGAGCAGGGTGAGGTCATCTTCGCCCAGTACGGCGACCAGGACATCGCCGCCCGCCACCTCGAGCAGATGGCCTCGGCGACGCTGTTCGCGTCGTCGCCGTCGAACGAGGCGCGCACCGCGGCCGCGGCCGCCCGGTTCGCCGACCTTGCCCAGCAGCTCGACGACGTCTCGCGCGTGGCCTTCTACGACCTGGTCAAGGCCGACGGCTTCGCGCCCTGGTTCGCCCGGGTCACTCCGATGGAGGAGATCGGCCTGCTGCCCCTCGGCTCCCGCCCGGCCCGTCGTGGCCTGTCGGTGGAGTCGCTGGAGGACCTCCGCGCCATCCCGTGGGTGTTCTCGTGGACGCAGGCGCGCATCAACCTCGCCGGCTGGTACGGGCTCGGCTCCGCGCTCGAGGCCGTCGGCGACGTCGACGTGCTCCGCGCCGCGTACGCCGAGTGGCCGCTCTTCGCCGCGATGATCAAGAACGTCGAGATGTCGCTCGCGAAGACCGACGAGCACATCGCCCGCCGGTACCTCGAGCTCGCCGACCGCGACGACCTCGCCGCGAAGGTGCTCGACGAGATGGTCCGCACCCGCGACTGGGTGCTCCGCGTCTCCGGCGGCAGCGACGTGCTCGAGGACCGGCCCGTCCTGGCCCGCGCCGTGCGCCTCCGCAGCCCGTACGTCGACGCGCTGTCGCACCTGCAGCTCCGTGCGCTGCGCGCCATCCGCACGTCCGGCAGCACGGACCCGACGGACGCCGACCACCGGCTCCTGCTGCTCACCGTCAACGGGATCGCGGCCGGCCTGCAGAACACGGGCTGACGCCCCCGACCGACGGACGGGAGGCCCGGTGCCAGCTGGCACCGGGCCTCCCGTCCGTCCGCGCGCACGTCCCGAGCCGCTCCGCCCAGTGGTCACGAAGCGTCGGTTGCGCCTCGCGCCGTCGGTCGGCCCGAGTGGTCAGGACTCGTCGGGTGGCCCCGGCCGAGTGGTCACGAAGCGTCGGCTGCGCCGTCGCCGGGCGACTGAACGCGACCGCTCGGCGGACGTGAGCGGGGTGTCGTGACCGCTCGCGCTTCGCGCGGTCGGTCGGCCCGAGAGGTCAGGACACGTCGGGTTGCCCCGGCCGAGTGGTCACGAAGCGTCGGCTGCGCCGTCGCCGGGCGACGGAACGCGACCGCTCGGCGGAGCTGAGCGGGGTGTCGTGACCGCGCGCGCTTCGCGCCGCCGCTCCGCCCGAGTGGTCAGGACACGTCGGGTGGCGCCCGCCGAGCGGTCACGAAGCGTCGGCTGCGCCATCGCCGGGCGACCGAACGCGACCACTCGGCGGACGTGAGCGGGGTGTCGTGACCGCGCGCGCTTCGCGCCGCCGCTCCGCCCGAGTGGTCAGGACACGTCGGGTGGCACCGGCCGAGTGGTCACGAAGCGTCGGCTGCGTCATCGCCGGGCGACGGAACGCGACCACTCGGCGGACGTGAGCGGGGTGTCCTGACCGCTCGCGGCACCGGACGGGAGGCCCGTGGCGGCCCGCACCGGGCCTCCCGTCCGTCCGCACGCACGTCGCAGGCCCGGCGCTTCGTGAGCAGCAACGGTCGCGTCCGGCACCTCGACCCGACCGTTGCTGCTCACGAAGTGCCTGTCGAATCGATTCGGGGACGCGTAGCGTGTCCGAGGTGACGACGGAGCGCAGCCTGGGACCGACGACGACCGTGCTGCCCCCGATCGTGCCGCTGGCGCTCATCGTCGGGGTCTCGCCGTTCGCGACGGACATGTACATCCCCGCACTCCCGGCCATCGCGCGTGACCTCGACACCACGCCGGGCGCCGTGCAGCTGTCGCTCACGGCGTTCCTCGTGGCCTTCGCGGTCGGCCAGCTGCTCGTCGGACCGGTGAGTGACGGGATCGGTCGTCGGCCGATGCTCGTCGTCGGGACCGCCCTGTTCGCCCTGGCGTCGGTCGGCTGCGCGCTCGCGCCCGACGTCGTGACGCTGGTGGTGGCCCGCGTCGCCCAGGGACTCGCCGGTGCCGCGGGCGCCGTGGCCGGTCGGGCGATGGTGTCCGACGTGACGAGCGGCACCCGGATGGCGAAGGTCTTCGGCACACTCGCGGCCATCAATGCGATCGGCCCCGTGGTGGCCCCGCTGGCCGGGGGAGCGGTGCTCACGGTCGGCACGTGGCGGCTCATGTTCGTCGTGCTGGCCGTGCTCGGTGCCGTGTTCTTCGTGGCCGTGGTGCTGCGGTTCCGCGAGACCCTGCCGCCGGAGCGTCGCGGTGGCGTCGGGTTCGCGGCCAACGGACGTCGCATCCGCGAGCTCCTGGCGATCCCGCGGTTCCGGGCCTACGTGCTGAGCGGGGTGCTGTCGACGGTGGGGTTCTTCGCGTACATCGCGACGAGCTCGTTCGTGTTCCAGTCGGAGTTCGGGTTCTCCGAGGGGCTGTACACGCTCGTCTTCGCCACGAACGCGTCGATGATGATCGTCACGACGCTGCTGTTCGGTCGGCTCGTCGGACGGTTCACCGAAGACGCCCTGCTGACCCTGGGCCTGGTCGTCGGGACGGTCGGGGCCACGGCCGTGCTCGTGTCGGCGCTCCTCGGACTCGGACCCGTGCCGGTGTGGTGCGCCCTCGCGGTCGTGACGGCCGCGTGGGGGTTCGTCCTGCCGGCGGCGATGACCCGCACCCAGCACGTCGGCGCGGCACACCCGGGCACCGCGGCCGCCCTGCAGGGCGGGCTGACCTTCGGCATCGGCGGTCTCGGCACCCCGCTCGCCGGCGCGCTCGGCGGCACGGCACTGGCGATGGGCGGGGTGATGGCAGCGCTGATGGCCGCGGCCGTGGTGGTCCAGGTGACGGCGACGCGGCGAAACCGGTCCCACAAGTGACGGTCTGAGCCGGTAGGTTGCTGGTTGCAAGGCGCACCGATCTGAGGAGACCCACCGAGATGGACATCGTCGTACACGAGGCGGAGACCGACACCGCCGTCCTGGAGTGCAGCGGCCGGCTCAACATGGTCTCCGCGCCCACGTTCCGCGAGACCGTCGCCCAGATCGTCGGCAACGGGCGTTCGCGGCTCGTGGTCGAGCTCTCCGGGGTCGAGTTCATGGACTCCTCCGGCCTCGGCGCCCTGGTCGGCAGCCTCAAGACCGCGCGGCAGGCCGGCGGCGACCTCCGCATCGCGGCACCGTCGGAACAGGTCCAGATGGTGCTCAAGCTCTCGAACATCGACAAGATCCTGCGGACGTACCCCGACGGGGACGCCGCGGTGACCGACTGGTGATGACCGCCCCCGTCGCCGAGCACATGCTCGCACTGGCGTGCCCTCCGGACGACGTGTCCGCCGTGCACGACTTCCTCGCGGGCGTGTGGCAGCACGAGCCGTCCGTCGCCGCCGAAGACCGGATGGCCCTCGAGCTCGCCCTGGTCGAACTTACCTCGAACGTCATCGAGCACGGCGCCCGGCCGGACGGCGTCTCGTGCGAGCTCCGGCTCGAGATCGGCGACGAGCGCTTCCAGGCGCTGCTGTCCGACGACGGGGTCGCAGCGACGGTGGATCCCGACGCCGCCGTGCTGCCCGACGACTTCGCCGAGGGTGGTCGCGGGCTCGCCCTCGTCCGGATGGTCGTCGACGACCTGCGGTACGAACGCGTGGCCGATCGGAACCGCTGGACGGTGCTGCGCTCCCGGCACTGAGCGGGAGCACGGCCGTCACGCATCGACGGAGCCGCACCGGTCGTCCGCCCAGCGCACTCCGTGGGCCGTAAACCGCAATGACGGATCGCCGATTGTCGCGTTTCCCGGACACCGTGTCACGATTCGCGCGATGACTGTCGAGCCTGATCCCCGGATCCGGTTCGAGACGTCCGGCGCCGGACTCGACGCGGCCGTGCAACTGTACGAAGAGGCCTACGAGAGCACGGGGTTCTCGGCGTCCCGGACCGATCGTCCGTTCGCGTACCGGTTCCAGGTCGTGGGCGACGGATCGATGACGTTCCGCTCCACCCGGTTCGACGGTCGGATGCAGGGCGAGGTCGAGGTCCCAGACGAGTACGTCGTGATGTGGACCTCGGACGGCGGTGGCCGAGTCGACGTCGGTCGCCAGGAGGTCGACTTCGCACCGGGGACGCCACGGGTGTTCCCGACGCGGCGCCCCTTCGTGTTCGACCTGCAGGAAGTCCGCCAGAGCCTCGTGCAGTTCGACCGCACGTACCTGGAGGGCGTCGCCGCCGAGGTGCACGGCACCCGGCCCGGCCCCCTGGTGTTCGACCACACCGCGGCGCCCCGGCCGGAGGACCTCCGCGCCTGGAACGCCCGGGTGCAACGAGCCGCAGCGATCGTGCTCGGCCCGGCACCACTCACCGCGCTGGCCCTCGCCGAGACCGTTCGTGAGACCGCGCTGGCGTTCCTCGACACGTTCCCGCACGAGTCCATCGCCCCGGATGTCGCGCTGCCACAGGGAGCCACGGGTCGCGTCCGCGAGGCCGTGGAGTTCATGCACGCCTTCGCCCACACACCCGTGACCACCACCGACGTCGCCCAGCACGTCGGCCTGAGCGTCCGGGGGCTGCAGCAGGCGTTCCAGCGGCAGGTCGGAACGGCCCCGAACGCGTTGCTGCGGGGGATCCGCCTGGACCGCGTGCACGAGGAACTCCGGCGTGCGTCGGCGGGCGACCTGACGGTGGCGAGCGTGGCGTTGCGCTGGGGCTTCGCGCACCTCGGCCGGTTCTCGGCGGCGTACGCGTCGCGCTTCGGGCAGTACCCGCGCGACACGCTGCAGCAGCCCCGGGGCGCTGTCCTGCAGCCCTGACGCGCGTCACACTCCGGATCGGGGCCTCGCCGGTTCGCTACGCTGCCCGGGTGAGCAGACCGCGACCGTGGGTGATCGTCCCCGGCATCTGGAACTCTGGCCCGGACCACTGGCAGTCCGTCTGGGAGCGGGAGCAGCAGGACGAGCACGACCAGCACGACCAGCACGACCACCACGACCACCACTCCCAGCGCGCCGCCGTCCGCATCGCCCCCACCTCGTGGAGCGACCCGGAGCCCGACGACTGGCGCGACGCGATCTCCGCGGCCGTGGCCTCGTGCACGGAACCCCCGGTCCTCATCGCCCACAGCCTCGGCGTCCTGGCCGTCGCCGACTGGCTCGCCACCACGGGGGACGCTCCCGCGCTCGTCGCCGGTGCCTTCCTCGTCGCCCCGCCCGACCCGCTCGGCGCCGCGTTCCCGGCCGAGGCCTCGGGCTTCGTGACACCGCGCCCGGTGCCCGCGGCCCAGCAGGTCCCGACGCGCCTCGTCGTGAGCGACGACGACCCGTACTGCAGCGCCGACCGGGGCGTCGTGTTCGCCGACGTCATGGGCGCGGACGTCGTCCGTGTCGGTCCCCTCGGGCACGTGAACGTCGCCAGTGGTGTCGGTGCCTGGTCGGCTGGACGGGAACTGCTGCGGGCGTTCGAGGACGGCCTCCGCCCACCCCGGTGACCACCGGGCGCGACACGCCGCTCAATTCCGCTCCGATATGGCAGGCGGTGCAGCGACACTCCGCGGATGTCCCGCATTTCGGCCCGCGCGATATTTATCCTTCGAGCATGGAGACCCAGTCCGGCGCACGCACCCCGCTCGTGGACCCGTTCGGCCGCGAGCTCGAGGAGTGGCTCCGCGACGCACCGGCGACCCGCGCGCCGTACGTGCCGGACCTCGTCGTCCCGCCCGTCACCGGCCCCGTGCAGCGCCCCGGACACGCCGCGATCAGCACCTCGACCGCCGACGAAGCGACCGTCGACCCGACGACCGCCCCGGCGCACGTCGCCACCCCGGCCCCGGCTGACGAGACGACCCCGGCGGACGAGACCACCCCGTCGGCACCTCCCGCGTTCCGCCGCGACCGCGCCCGCCACGCCGCGGTCTGCGCCCCGTCGTTCCCGGAGCCGCCGGAGCGTCTGGCCCTGCGCATCGAGGACCTCGCGGTCAAGGTCTCGTCGTCCACCGGCCGCAGCAGCATCGAGCGCATCGTCCTGCTCGAGGACGAGGTCCGCCGCCGTGACGAGGACCTCGCTCGCCTCGCCGCGTGGGAGGCCACCGTCGCCGGCTCGGAGGACCCCGAGGTGACGGCCGCCCGCGCCTTCGCCCACACCGTCTTCGCCGACCTGCTGACCGATGCCGCCGCCGAGGCGGACCGCCGCGACCGCGCCGCAGCCCGCCGCGCAGCGACCGCTCCCGTGGCGCCCGTCACCCGGGCGGCCCCCGTGCCGACCCGCGCAGTACGGACCGTCCCCGCAGCGGAGCAGGCACCCGCACCGGAAGCCGCACCGGTGGTGGAACTCGTCACCCCGGAACGCGACGAACCCGTCCGACCGGTGCTGGGCCTCCCGGCCGTGTCCCCGGTGTCTGCGGCCACACGACCCACCCCGCTCGTCCTGCCCGCCACCGGGCCGACGGTCATCGACCGTGCGGCCTTCGCCGCCGCGCTCACCGCGCACCAGGGCGTCACCGCCAGCACGCCGGTCGTCCTGCCGGACGCCGTCGCCGCACCCGTGGTCCCGGCCCCCGTCGCGCAGGCGGCGGAAGCCGACACCGCCACGGCGGCAGCGCCGGCCCCGGCCGGCTGGTGGTCGCGACTCGTTGACCGGCTGCTCGGCCTGCTCGGTCGTCGCTGACGGCTCGCAGCCACGACGCCGTCGGCTGCACTGCCGTCGGCTGCACTGCCTGGAGGCCCGGATCACCCCACACGGACCGGCTGCCCCGTGCGGGGCGGTCGCCTCGGTACACTGACGGGATGCCGACGCTCCGCGAACTCCAGGCCGTGATCGAGGACCTGTGGCCCGCCGCCGGTGCCGAGTCGTGGGACTCCGTCGGGCTCGTCGCGGGAGATCCCGCCGCCACCGTCGAGCACGTGCACCTCGCCGTCGACGCGGTGCCGGCCACCGCCCGTGAAGCCGTCGAACTCGGTGCCGGGCTCCTGCTCACGCACCACCCGCTGCTGCTCCGCGGGGTGACGACGATCGCCGAGTCGACCTACAAGGGCAGCGTCCTCGCGACCCTCGTGCGTGGCGGCAGCGCCCTGCTCGCGGCGCACACCAACGCCGACGTCGTGACGACCGGCACCTCGGCCGTCCTCGCCGACCGACTCGGTCTCACCGAGCAGCGACCGCTCGACGCCGGCGCCGACCCCGACACGGGCATCGGCCGAGTCGGGGTGCTGCCCGCGGGGACGACCCTCGGCGCCCTCGCCCGGAAGCTCGTCGACCTGCTGCCGCCCACGGCCACCGGGGTCCGCGTCTCCGGTGACTTCGACCAGCCCGTCCGCACCGTGGCGCTCTGCGCGGGTGCGGGCGACTCGCTGCTCGGCCACCCCGCCGTGCTCGACGCCGACGTCTACATCACGAGCGACCTGCGGCACCACCCGGCCTCGGAGTTCCGCGAGCAGGCGCTGCTCGGCGGCGGGCCGGCGCTCATCGACACCTCGCACTGGGCCACCGAGTGGCTCTGGCTCGACGTCGCCGCCGAGCAGCTGCGCACCCGGGCCGGGGTCCGCGTCACAGTGAGCGACCTCCGCACCGACCCGTGGGACTTCGCCGTCCTGCCGGCCGCCGAACCCACCACCCCCACAGAAGGAGCCTGACCATGAAGGCAGCACCCGAGGACCAGGTCATCCTCCTCGACGTCCAGCGTCTCGACAACGACGTCACCCGCATCGCGCACCGCATCACGTCGTTGCAGAAGGGCGACCAGCTGACCGAGCTGAGCAAGCAGGCCGCGGCGCTCCGGAGCGAACTCGTCGCCGCCACCGGCGAGGTCGAGGACGCCGAGCGCGACCTCGCCCGCCTGGAGTCCGACACCGCTGTGGCACAGGCCCGTGTCGAACGCGACACCACGATGCTGCAGAACGTCGCGAACGCGAAGGACGCCGCCGGACTGCAGAGCGAGCTCGACTCGCTGCAGCGGCGCATCGGCGGCCTCGAGACCGCCGAGCTCGAGATCATGGAGAACCTCGACGGGCTCCGCGCCCGGGTCGGCGACATCGAGGCGAAGCTCGCCGACGTCGAGGCCGCCCGCGGTGGTCTGGTCGCCGAGCGCGACGCGGAGATCGCCCGGCTCACGGCCGACCGCGAGTCCGCCGAGCAGGCCCGCGCCGACGTCGCTGCCAAGGTGCCGGCCGAGCTGCTCGCCCTGTACGACCGGCAGCGTGCGCGCTACGGCTTCGGCGCCTCGCTGCTGCAGGGTGGCGTGTCGACGGCTTCGGGCGTGGCACTCAACAACTCCGACCTGCAGACCATCCGCCGGGCAGCGCCCGACGACGTGGTGCTGTGCCCCGACAGCGACGCGATCCTGGTACGGACGGCCGAGTCCGGGCTGTAATCGCGAGCGACGACGGACAGGAGGCGCGGTGCCGGCTGGCACCGCGCCTCCTGTCCGTCGTGGGCTGGTCGCAACGCGTCGGGTGCGTGCCGCCGAGAGGTCACGAACCGTCGGCTGCGGCCGCGCCAACCGACAGTTGGTGACCACTCGGCGGACCTGGGCGGGGAGTCGTGACCGCGCGCGCCACCTGACGGGAGGCCCGTGACGGCGCGGCACCGCGCCTCCTGTCCGTCGTGGGCTGGTCGCAACGCGTCGGGGCGTGCCGCCGAGTGGTCACGAACCGTCGGCTGCGGTCCCGCCGGCCGACGGTTGGTGACCGCTCGGCGGACCTGAGCGGGGAGTCGTGACCGCGCGCGGCGCGCGCGCCGTCTGACGGGAGGCCCGTGGCGGCGCAGCACTGCGCCTCCGGCCCGTCGTGGGCTGGTCGCAACGCGTCGGGTGCGTGCCGCCGAGGGGTCACGAACTGTCGGCTGCGGCCGTGCCGGCCGACGGTTGGTGACCACTCGGCGGACCCGAGCGGGGAGTCGTGACCGCGCGCGCCGCGCGCCGCGCGCCGCGCGCCGCGCGCACGGGCCAACACGGGCCAACGCGGCACGGAGAAGGGGGCGAATGGGCCGGCCGTACGCCGGGTTCTGTCCCGCCACTTGCGCGGCGGTGACGGCCATCTCTCTCGGACCGACGTTGCCGTCGGCCTCCAGCGGTCTACCCGAGGACTCGGCGAGCAGCCTCAACGTCCTCTGTCTGACCTTGCTCCGGGCGAGGTTTACCGAGCGGATCCGGTCACCCGGACCCCTGGTGGTCTCTTACACCACCGTTTCACCCTTACCGACGTCTCCGCCGGCGGTCTGCTTTCTGTGGCACTGTCTCGCGGATTGCTCCGGGTGGGTGTTACCCACCGCCCTGCTCTGTGGAGCCCGGACGTTCCTCGGCGCTCCCGGGGGAGCGACGCGACCGTCTCACCGACCCATTCGCTGGAGCGAGTCTACCCGGCTCCGCGGTGCCCGATGCGAGGGGAGCCGCACCCACACGCGTACCTGATGAGAACGGGCGTACCTGGTCGGGAGTTCCGACCAGGTACGCCCGATTCGACCAGGTACTCCCGCGACCAGGTACTCCCGCGACCAGGGACAGCCGCGACCAGGCACGCCCGCAACGAGGACTAGACGCTGCGCGCCGCCAGGGTCGCGGCGCCGATGATGCCGGCGTTGTTGCGGAGCGTCGCGGGGATGATGTCGGCCTGCAGGTCGAGCAGCGGGAGGAACTCCTCGTACTGCTTCGAGACCCCGCCGCCGACGACGAAGAGCTCGGGGGAGAGCAGGGCCTCGAGGGTCGAGTAGTACTTCTGCAGGCGCTTCGCCCAGTGCTTCCACGACAGGTCGTCGCGCTCCTTGGCGGCGAACGAGGCGCGCGACTCGGCGTCGTGCCCCTCGATCTCCAGGTGCCCGAGCTCCGAGTTGACGATGAGCACGCCGTCGTTGATGAGCGCGGTGCCGATGCCGGTGCCGAGCGTCGTCACGATGACCAGGCCGTCCTTGCCCTTGGCCGCGCCGAACTGCTGCTCGGCGAACCCGGCGGCGTCGGCGTCGTTGACGAAGTGGATGGAGCGGCCGAGTTCCTTCTCGAACAGTGCCTCGGCTTCGAAGCCGATCCACTTCTTCGACACGTTCGCGGCGGACATCGTCTTGCCGTCCCGCACGATCGCCGGGAAGCAGACACCGACGGGGACGTCGTCACCGGGGGCGAGCTCGCCGATGATCTCCTTGACCACCGCCGTGATGTCCTGGGGCTTCCCGCCCTCGGGCGTGGCCTTCTTGATGCGGTCCGTGGTGAGGGCGCCGGACGCGACGTCGACGATCGCGCCCTTGATGCCCGTACCACCGATGTCGACGCCGACTGCGAGGGAGGTCATGAGGTTGTCGTGCCTTTCGGTTGCCTGCCGGAGGTGTCCGGTCAGGAGACGGTGAGGAGCTCCGCGCCGCGTTCGGTGACGACGAGGGTGTGCTCGAACTGCGCGGTCCACGACTTGTCACGGGTCGAGACCGTCCAGTCGTCGGACCAGATGTCGGCCTCGATGCCGCCGAGCGTGAGCATGGGTTCGATGGTGAACACCATGCCGGGTTCGATCACCGTGTCGTACTGCGGTGCGTCGTAGTGGGGGATGATCAGGCCGGAGTGGAACGCCCGACCGACGCCGTGTCCGGTGTAGTCGCGGACGACGCCGTAGCCGAAGCGCTTCGCGTATGCCTCGATGGCACGACCGATCACGTTGACCTGCCGGCCCGGGGCGACGGCCCTGATGCCGCGACGCAGTGCCTCTTCGGTGCGGGTGACCAGGTCCGACACCTCGGGCGCTGCCTGTCCGACGACGAACGTGCGGTTCGTGTCACCGTGCATGCCGTCCTTGTAGGCGGTGATGTCGATGTTGACGAGGTCGCCCTCCTGCAGGACGGTGTCGTCGGGGATGCCGTGGCAGATGACCTCGTTGAGGCTCGAGCAGAGCGACTTCGGGTAGCCGCGGTACCCGAGCGTGGAGGGGTAGGCGCCGTGTGCGACGACGAACTCGTGCCCGATCCGGTCCAGCTCGTCGGTGGTCACACCGGGGCGGATGGCCTCACCGACGGCGTCGATGGCCTGCGACGCGATGCGTCCGGCGACGCGGATGCGCTCGACCTCGTCCGGTGTGTAGGTGTCACCGAGACCGTGCTCGTGGGGCTCGACCTTCCCGACGTACTCCGGACGCTCGATGTCCTTCGGGACGGCGCGGTGCGGGGAGATGCGGCCGGCGGTCAGGTGTCCGTGTTCGTCCCGGGGCATGCGGACCACTCTAGCCGCGGCGCGACGCGCCGAACGCAACCGCCACGAGGTGCGGCCCGACGGGGTGAACGTGACTGCCTGGAGGCCCGGTGCCGGTCCGCCGGACCGGCACCGGGCCTCCAGACGGTTGCGTGGGTACGGTGGGCGGCATGAGCGAAGACCGCATCGAGTCCCAGTGGTGGTTCAACGACAAGACCGGCCAGGTCGAGCAGGGCCCGCAGTCCCCGCAGCGTGACCGGATCGGTCCGTTCGCGACGCGAGAAGAGGCGCAGCACGCGCTCGACCGCATCGCCGCGAACAACGAGAAGTGGGACGCCGAGGACCGCTGAGCACCGCGGCCGGCACCCCGCCGGCGCCCTGGTGACGGCGCGTCGCACGGCCCCGCGCACACCGCCGGACCACTAGCCTGGGACGAGGCCCGCCAGCGGCCACCCGATACACGGAAAGGTCGTGCATGGACAAGCAGACGGACTTCGTGCTCCGCACCATCGAGGAGCGCGGCATCAAGTTCATCCGACTCTGGTTCACGGACGTCATCGGGACGCTGAAGTCGGTGGCGATCGCCCCGGCCGAGGTCGAGGGCGCGTTCGCCGAGGGCATCGGGTTCGACGGCTCCGCGATCGAGGGCCTCACCCGTTCCTACGAGGCCGACGTCCTGGCGCACCCGGACCCCTCGACCTTCCAGATCCTGCCGTGGCGCGGCGAGATCGACCCCACCGCGCGGATGTTCTGCGACATCACGACGCCGGACGGGCAGCCCGCCGTGGCCGACCCCCGCAACGTGCTGAAGCGCACCCTGGCGCGGGCGAGCGACCGCGGGTTCACGTTCTACACGCACCCCGAGATCGAGTTCTACCTGCTGAAGAGCCGCGAATGGAAGGACGGCGGCCCGCAGCCCGTCGACCAGGCCGGCTACTTCGACAACGTCCCCGGCGGCAGCGCGCACGACTTCCGTCGCCGGTCGGTCCGGATGCTCGAGGACCTCGGCATCTCGGTCGAGTTCTCGCACCACGAGGCCGGCCCCGGGCAGAACGAGATCGACCTCCGCTACGCCGACGCGCTGACGATGGCGGACAACATCATGACCTTCCGCACCGTGGTGAAGGAAGTGGCGATCGAGCAGGGCGTCTACGCGACGTTCATGCCGAAGCCGATCTCCGGCCAGCCCGGTTCCGGCATGCACACCCACGTGTCGCTGTTCGAGGGCGACCAGAACGCCTTCTACGAGGCCGGTGGCCAGTACCAGCTGTCGCAGACGGCCAAGCACTTCATCGCCGGGGTGCTCAAGCACGCACCGGAGATCACCGCGGTGACGAACCAGTTCGTCAACTCGTACAAGCGGCTCTGGGGCGGCGACGAGGCCCCGTCCTTCGTGACCTGGGGCCACAACAACCGCTCGGCCCTGGTGCGCGTGCCGCTCTACAAGCCGAACAAGGGCCAGTCCTCGCGGATCGAGTACCGCGGCATCGACTCGGCGGCGAACCCGTACCTGGCGTACTCACTGCTGCTCGCCGCCGGTCTCAAGGGCATCGAGGAAGAGTACGAGCTCCCCGCCGAGGCCGAGGACAACGTCTGGAGCCTCAGCGACTCCGAACGCCGGGCCCTGGGCTACAGCCAGTTGCCCGCGAGCCTCGACCACGCTCTGAGCCTCATGGAGGACTCCGAGCTGGTGGCCGAGACCCTCGGCGAGCAGGTGTTCAACTTCGTGCTGCTCAACAAGCGGCAGGAGTGGAAGCGCTACCGCGACCAGGTCACCCCGTTCGAGCTCGACACCAACCTCGGCGCGCTCTAGAGCCGAGCGCCCTGACCCCTCGGGAGCACGTTCCACATGACCGGTCGGACGACGACGTCACGTTCGGAGCTGGCCCGTCTGGGGTTCGCGGAACTGTCGGAGAGCCTCGAGCGGGCTGCCGACCTGGAGGCCCGGTTCGGCCCCGACGTGCCGCTGCCGGTCGCCGGGTCTGCCGCGCTCTGGGGCGGCACCGCTGATCCGGACGGCGCCCTGCGGATGCTCGAACGGCTGCTCGAGCGGGCGCCGGACGAGCTCCGCCCCGTCCTGACGGACGACGCGGCGACCGAGCGCCTGGTCCGCCTGCTCGGCGCCTCGATCGGTCTCGGGGAGTTCCTGCACCGACGTCCGGCGGAGCTCGCGCTGCTGCTCGAACCGGTCGGCGAACCGTGGTCGCAGGAGCGGTTCACGGCGTCGCTGACCGAGGCCGTCGACGGCGCCACGGGTGAGGACGCACGGATGCGCCTGCGCGTGCGCTACCGCCGGCACCTGGCCCAGATCGCCCTGTTCGACGTGCTGCACCCCGTGCCGACGGACGCGTTCCCGGCCGTGGCTGCCGGACTCGCCGACCTTGCGGGAGCCACCCTCGACGCCGCGGTGGACATCGCGCGGCGCGAGGTGCCGTTCCCCGCAGCCGACGTCGCGGCCACCCCGCTCGCCGTGATCGCGATGGGCAAGGCCGGTGCGCGCGAGCTCAACTACGTCAGCGACGTCGACGTCATCTTCGTCACCGAGCCCACCGACGACGTCCCCACCGACCGTGCCGTGCTGGTCTCCACCCGCATCGCGATCGCCGCCATGCACGCGATCACCGACCTCGCCGCCGAGCCCGCCCTGTGGGAGGTCGACGCGAACCTCCGGCCCGAGGGCAAGGACGGCGCGCTCGTGCGCACCCTCTACTCGCACGTGGCGTACTACGAGCGCTGGGCGAAGGGGTGGGAGTTCCAGGCGCTGCTCAAGGCCCGGCCGATCGCCGGGTCCGCCGACCTCGGTGCCCGGTACGCCGAGGCCGTCGCGTCGTTCGTGTGGAACTCCTCCACCCGGCCGGGCTTCGTCGAGTCGGTGCAGCGGATGCGCGAGCGGGTGACCGAGCACATCCCCGACGCCGACGTCGACCGGCAGCTCAAGCTCGGCCCCGGCGGCCTGCGGGACGTCGAGTTCACCGTGCAGCTCCTGCAGCTCGTGCACGGCCGCGACGACCCGTCCGTGCGGGTGCGGTCGACGCTCGAGGCGATGGACGCCCTGACCGACGCCGGGTACGTCGGCCGTGCCGAGGCCGCTCGGTTCGGGCCGGACTACGCCCTGCTCCGGGTGCTCGAGCACCGCATCCAGCTCCGGCGCCTGCAGCGGACGCACCTGATGCCCTCCGACGAAGAGGAACTACGGGTGCTCGCCCGGTCGAGCGGTGTCGCCGCGTCGGCCTCGGCGCTCGAGGCCCGCTGGCGTGCCGTGAAGCTCGAGGTCCGCGGGCTGCACGAGCGCCTGTTCTACCGGCCGCTGCTGTCCGCCGTGGCCTCGACCGAGGACGAGATCGTCCTGACCAACGACCAGGTCGTCGACCGGCTCGCGGGCGTCGGGTTCGTCGACCCCGCCGGAGCCGTCGGCCACATCCGCGCCCTGACGCAGGGCACGAGCCGGCGTGCGGCGATCCAGCGGAACCTGCTCCCGGTGCTCCTGCGCTGGATGGCCGAGGGGCCGGCACCGGACCGCGCGCTGCTGGCCTTCCGGCGGCTGAGCGACGGCCTGGGGGAGTCGAGCTGGTTCCTCCGCATGCTGCGCGACTCGTCCGGTGCCGCGCACTCGCTCACCACCGTGCTGTCCGAGTCGGCGTTCCTGTCCGGGCTGCTCGAACGGTTCCCCGAGGCGGTCGCCTGGCTCGACGAACCCGAGGCCCTGCTGCGTCCGCGGCCCATCGACGCCCTGCTCGCCGAGATGACCGCGACCACCGCCCGGCACGGCAACGACGTCGACGGCTCCGCGGCCCTGCTCCGGTCGGCCCGACGTCGGGAGACCCTGCGGCTCGGCATGGCCGCCGTGCTCGGCTCGCTCGACGTCGACGGCCTCGGCCCGGCCCTGAGCGACGTCACCGAGGCCACCCTGGCCGGAGCCCTCGCGCTCGCCCGCCGTGACGCCCCCGAGGGCTTCGAGTTCGGGATCATCGCGATGGGCCGGTACGGCGGGCGGGAACTCGGCTTCGGCTCGGACGCCGACGTGCTGTACGTCTACCGCGCACCCGACCTGGCTCCGGAGGTCGCGTCCCGCACCGCCCAGACCATCGTGCGCGAGCTCAACCGGCTCACCGAGGACACGATCCACCCGCTCGACCTCGACATCGACCTGCGCCCCGAGGGCAAGAACGGTCCCGTCGTGCGGACACTCGAGTCCTACGGCGCCTACTACGCCCGCTGGTCCCTCACGTGGGAGGCGCAGGCGCTCCTCCGCGCCCGCGGGGCCGTCGGCGACGCGCAACTCCTGCGCGACTTCGAGCACCTCGCCGACCGCACCCGGTACCCCGAGCGGATCGACGACCACCAGGTGCGCGAGGTCCGCCGAATCAAGGCCCGCGTGGAGTCGGAACGGCTGCCCCGCGGCGCCGACCCCGCCCGGCACCTCAAGCTCGGCCGGGGATCGCTCAGCGACGTCGAGTGGTTCGTGCAGCTCCTGCAGCTGCAGCACGCGCTCGAGATCCCGTCGCTCCGCACCACGTCGACGCTCGAGGCGCTCGACGCCGCGGTCGACGCCGGACTCGTCGGCGCCGAGGACGGCGAGCGGCTCGGGGCCGCCTGGCGCTTCGCATCGCGCACCCGGAGCGCCCTCGTGCTGTGGTCGGGGAAGACCACCGACGTCCTGCCCGTCGACCGCGTCCAGCTCGAGGGTGTCGCCCGCCTGATGGAGTACCCGCCGGGCTCCGCGAGCCGCCTCGAGGACGACTACCTCGGCGTCACGCGGCGCGCCCGACAGGTGTTCGAACGCGAGTTCTACGGCGCCTGACCCGCCCGCGACGGGACGCTGCGTCGCCCGCGACAGGACGCTGCGTCGCCCGCGGCAGGACGCTGCGTCGCCTGCGACACGCCCGGACGTCTCCGGACGGGCCCGACCTGAGCAGCCGTCGAAGGTTAATTCCCCGTGTCGAGGGGCGTCCCCCGATGGCACCCCGTTCGTACCCCTGTTCGAAACAGAGTCCATCTCGTTACCGCGCCGTGACCGAACTCCCACCGGACGGCCAGGGGACCATTTCCGGTGCCCCCCGACACGCCACGTGACCACCTGCTGACCAGGGCTTTCCGCCTGCCCCGACCCGTGCCTCCAGGCCGCACCTGTCGCCCATCGAAGTGAGCCTCCGCGGTCGGTGGTCCGCAGGAGTGCTGTCAGCACGACAGGGGACCGCTCCGACCGGCCGAGAGGGGGACCAGTGTGTACCCCGTAACGCGCTCGTAACGCCCCCGGACGGGGGCCGCGTTGCGCGCGCGTTCAGGTTCTGCATCAATGGCATCACCCGAACCGGCCCTGATTCCCCGATGAAGCGGAATCTCCACCTCGAACGTTGAAGCAGGGATCAGTGTTCACCTTCATTCTGCAGATCAGGCAGATGGTCGAAGGGCACCCCGAGTTCTACCTGTTCGCCGTGTACTCCGCGGTGATCTGGTTGCTCTGGTTGCTCAAGGTCGTCATCTCCGCCCGCTACCGCCCCTTCACCGGCACCTTCGTCGGTACCACCAGCGTCGTCGTCCCCGTCGTGGACGAACCGCTCGACCTGTTCCGCGACGTCATCGGCCGCATGGTCGAGCAGCAGCCCGGCGAGATCATCGTCGTCATCAACGGTGCTCGCAACGAGGCGCTCGAAGAGGTCTGCGACGAGTTCGCCCCGCTCGTCCGCTGGACCCACACGCCCATCCCGGGCAAGCGCAACGCCGTCAAGGTCGGCACCGAGATGTCCAACGGCGACATCACCGTGCTGGTCGACTCCGACACCGTCTGGACCCCCGGCGCGCTCGAGGAACTCCTCCGGCCGTTCGCCGACGAGTCCGTCGGTGGCGTCACGACCCGGCAGCGCATCCTCGAGCCGGAGCGCAGCTGGATCACCCGCTGGGCCGACTGGCTCGAGAACTCGCGGGCGCTCTACTCGATGCCGGCACAGAGTGTCCTCGGGCAGATCGGCTGCCTGCCCGGGCGCACCATCGCATTCCGCCGGAGCATCCTCATGCGGGTGATGGACCGGTTCATGCACGAGAAGTTCATGGGCGTGTTCCTCGAGGTCTCCGACGACCGGACGCTGACGAACCTCACGCTCAAGGAGGGGTACCGGACCGTCTACCAGTACACGTCGCTGGTCTACACGGACGCCCCGCTGCAGGTGAAGAAGCTGTTCAAGCAGCAGCTCCGCTGGGCCCGCGGCTCGCAGTACAACACGCTGCGGATGCTGCCGTGGATGCTCGGCCACGCCCCGATCCTGGCGGCGTTCTTCATCACCGACATCATCCTGCCGTTCATGCTCTTCGGCGTGATCGCCGGCTGGATCTACCGCGCCTTCACCGGCCAGGGCGAGAACCTGTACCAGGGCATCCTGTCGCAGTACGGCTTCTCGACCGGCTTCGTCTACGTCGCGGCGCTCATGGTGATCTCGAGCGTGCTGAGCATGGCGATCCGCCAGATGCGGCACCTGTCCGAGAAGCCGAGCGACTTCTTCCGCCTGCCGATGTTCATCATCGTGTCGACGTTCTTCCTGATGCCGATCCGGCTCATCGGCTTCTTCCGCCTGGCGCACGCGTCCGGCTGGGGGACCCGAGCAGGCGCCTACGCCGGTGGTCCGATGCAGGAGGACCCGGCGGACGCCGTCCAGCCGCTGTCCGCCACGGCGCAGATCCCGGTCAGCCCGATCGACGCCGAACGTGCTCGGATGGCCGGTGCGGACGCAGGCTCGGCGGGCTCGGATTCGGGCTCGTCCGCTCCGCTCGACACCGTCGACCAGGTGGCCGTCGACCGCGCGTTCGACGAACTCTTCGGCGCCGACGCGGCGACCAACTCCACCACCACCGTCCTCGCCACCCGCCGCGAGGCCGCAGCCGCGGTCGCGCAGCAGGAGGCCCAGCGAGCAGCCGCGCCGGCCCCCGCCCGAGCCCGCCGGTACAACCCGTACGCAGCGATCCCGTACGTGATCGGCATCGCGATCTTCGCCCTGGAGGCGTTCCTCATTGTCTGACATCATCCGTTCCTCGAGTGCTTGGTGGGCGCAGTCCAGCAAGCACGCCCGCCGGACGGCCATCGGCACGACGGCCATCGTGCTGGCGCTCGGCCTCATCACCTGGTCGGTGTGGATCTCGCCCACCGGCCCCGTCTCGACCGCCGTGCACCAGGCGCTCGGCGTCGAGGCGCCGAAGGCCAAGAAGGTGTCCGCCGCCGAGCTGCAGACGCAGCTCGACGCCGCCCAGGAGCGCATCTGGTCGCTCGAGGGCAAGCTCGACTCCCGTACGGCCCAGGCCGGGTCGCGCGGCGACCAGATCTCGGAACTCAAGGCGCAGATCGCGTCGCTGCAGTCCCAGCTCGGTGCCGCGAAGAGCTCGGGAGGCTCGTCCAACGTCAACGCCGCGGGCTCCGGCAGCGGTGGCTCGGGTTCCGGCGGGGCCGGTGCCGGTTCCGCCGGCGGGTCCGGTTCGGGTTCGTCGGACAACGGGTCGGGCAGCGGTCCGGGTTCGGGTTCGGGCAACGGCGGTGGGTCGAAGCCGAACCCCGGCCCCTCGACCGACCCGGGTGCCACCCCGGTCGTCACACCGACGAAGGCCGAGATCCTCGGCCAGCAGTCGCGCTGGTACGGCCTGTACACCGCGCAGTCCCCGTTCAACTGGGCCGAGTACGACGAGGTCTCCCGTCAGGTCGGCACCGCGTCGAACATGACCGGCTTCTTCCAGGGCTTCGACCAGGAGTTCAACGCCACCGCGGTGCAGCGCTCCTGGGCCAACGGTCGGGTCCCCCTCATGACGTGGGAGACGGTGCCGGCGCAGACCGGCAACGACCAGAAGTACGTCCCCGGGTACACCAACGACGACATCTCCGGTGGGTCGTTCGACGCCTACCTGACGAAGTACGCCAAGGCGCTTGCGGCCAACGGGCAGCCGCTGGTCATCCGTCTCGACCACGAGATGAACGGCTCCTGGTACAACTGGTCCGAGGGTGACGCCCAGAAGAACCCCGTCGGCTCCTACAAGAAGATGTGGAAGCACGTGCACGACGTCTTCCAGGCGAACGGCGCGAACAAGTACGTCATCTGGGACTGGTCCCCGAGCCGCATCGACAAGCTCGGCAACACGAAGTACCAGACGCTCGAGTACATGCAGCAGTACTACCCGGGTGCGGACTACGTGGACTGGGTCGGCATGAGCGGCTACTACCGCGACGCCACCGAGCAGCCGACGTTCGCCACGACCTTCGGAGCGACGCTCGCGCAGCTCCGGCAGATCGCGCCGGGCAAGGGCATCATGCTCAACGAGATCGGGGCGACCGAGACCGGCACGAGTGTCGCGAACCCGCAGAAGACGCAGTGGATCGACTCGCTCTTCGATGCGCTGGCGGACCCCGCCAACAAGGACATCGTCGGCTTCGCGTACTTCAGCGAGACCGCGACCACCATCATCGACGGCAAGCGCACCACGAACGACTGGCGTCTCAACTCCCGCGCCGATTCCCTCAAGGCCTTCGCCGAGGGCATCAAGCGCAACGACATCGACTACGACCTGCAGGAGGTCACGCAATGAGCGAGTCCAAGAAGTCGACCGCATCGGCCGACACCCGTCCCGCACCCGTCATCAGCGTCATCGGCACCGGCTACCTCGGTGCCACCCACGCGGCCGCCATGGCCGAGATGGGCTTCGAGACCATCGGCGTCGACATCGACCCGTCGAAGCTCGCCGCGCTGTCCGCCGGTGAGGTCCCGTTCTTCGAGCCCGGGCTGCCCGAGCTCATCACGAAGCACGTCGCCAGCGGCAAGCTCCGCTTCACCTCCGACATCGCCTCGGCCGTGGCCGCTGCGGACGTCCACTTCGTCTGCGTCGGCACACCGCAGAAGGCCGGGTCGCACGCCGCGAACCTTGCCTACGTGGAGAGCGCCACCCGTGGTGTCGCCGAGAACCTCACCCACCCGGGCCTCATCGTCGGCAAGTCGACGGTCCCGGTGGGCACGGCATCGCGTCTCCGTGGCATCGTCCGCGAGTTCACCCCCGCCGGCATCGACGCGGAGCTCATCTGGAACCCCGAGTTCCTGCGCGAGGGCAAGGCCGTCGAGGACACGCTGCACCCGGACCGTCTGGTCTGGGGCGGAGCCTCCGAGGCCGCCGACGCCGTGATCCGCGAGGTCTACGCCGCACCGATCAGCGAGGGCACCCCGGTCATCACCACCGACCTCGCCACCGCGGAGCTCGTCAAGGTGAGCGCCAACGCGTTCCTCGCCACGAAGATCTCGTTCATCAACGCGATCTCGGAGATGTGCGCGATCACCGGTGCCGACGTCTCCACGCTCGCCGACGCCCTCGGCCACGACGCCCGCATCGGCCGGAAGTTCCTGAACGCCGGACTCGGCTTCGGCGGCGGCTGCCTGCCGAAGGACATCCGGGCGCTCATGTACCGCGCGAACGAGATCGGCGCGGGCCAGGTCGTCGGCCTCATGCAGCAGGTCGACGAGATCAACATGGGGCAGCGCCAGCGGGTCATCGACATGGCGATCGACTCGGCCGGGGGATCGGTGCTCAACCGCCGCGTGGCCGTCATCGGTGCCGCGTTCAAGCCGCTGACCGACGACGTCCGGGACTCCCCGGCGCTCAACGTCGCCGCTGCGCTGCACCTCCGCGGCGCGCAGGTGACGCTCTGGGACCCCGAGGCGATGGAGCCCGCGAAGCGCTCGTTCCCGACGCTGAGCTACGCCGCCTCGATGACGGACGCGATCGAGGGCGCCGACGTCGTCCTCGTGCTCACCGAGTGGGACGACATCATCACCGCCGACCCGGTCGCCCTCGGTGACCTCGTCGGGCGCCGCGTCGTCATCGATGCGCGCAACTGCCTCCCGGTCTCCGACTGGGTGAAAGCGGGGTGGACCGTCCGTTCCCTGGGACGTCCCACGCCGGTCACGGGTGCACCCGTGAGCGTCGCAGCGGGGACGAACGACGCGTTGGCCACGAGCCGCTAGTCACCGTTCGCGAGACGGGGTCCGTGCCGGGCGGCGCGGGCCCCGTTCCCGTGCGCCCGGGGGCGTCGGGTTGTTCCGGGCGTACCTGGTCGAATCGGGCGTACCTGGTCGGAAGCTCTGACCAGGTACGCCCGATTCCGCTTTCCAGTCCAGCTGCGATGGGAAGGAACGTGCGTCGCGACCGCCTGGAGGCCCGGCGCCCGCCCGCCGGACCGGCACCGGGCCTCCAGGCGGTCGCGTCAGCACCCCGCGCTGACGGTGGCCGCGGCCTCTCGCGCTGGGCGACACCTCACGGGCGGCGCAGCCCTTGAGGTGTCGCCCACCCCGAAACGTGGCCGGTACGGCGAAGGGCCCCGCACCTGACGGTGCGGGGCCCTTCGTGTGGTGCCAGCGGAACTCAGACGCCGAAGTACAGCTCGTACTCGAACGGGTGCGGGCGCTGGGCCAGCGGGAGGATCTCGTTCTCGCGCTTGTAGTCGATCCAGGTCTGGATGAGGTCCTCGGTGAAGACGTTGCCCTTCGTGAGGAACTCGTGGTCCGCCTCGAGCGCGTCGAGCGCCTCGTCGAGGGAGCCGGGGACCTGGGGGATGCCCTTCGCCTCTTCCGGCGGGAGCTCGTAGAGGTCCTTGTCGACCGGCTCGTGCGGCTCGATGCGGTTCTGGATGCCGTCGAGGCCCGCCATCAGCTGCGCGGCGAAGGCCAGGTACGGGTTGCCGGAGGCGTCGGGCGCGCGGAACTCGATGCGCTTGGCCTTCGGGTTGGTGCCCGTGATCGGGATGCGGATCGCCGCCGAGCGGTTGCCGGCCGAGTAGACCAGGTTGACCGGCGCCTCGAAGCCCTTGACCAGTCGGTGGTACGAGTTGATCGACGGGTTGGTGAAGGCGAGCAGCGCCGAGGCGTGCTTCAGGATGCCGCCGATGTACCAGCGGGCGAGGTCCGACAGCCCGCCGTAGCCGTTCTCGTCGTAGAAGAGCGGCTTGCCGTCTGACCAGAGCGACTGGTGGGTGTGCATGCCCGAGCCGTTGTCGCCGAAGAGCGGCTTCGGCATGAACGTGGCGACCTTGCCCCACTGGTCAGCGGTGTTCTTGACGATGTACTTGAACTTCAGGATGTCGTCCGCGGCGTGGACCATCGTGTCGAACTTGTAGTTGATCTCCTGCTGGCCGCCCGTGCCCACCTCGTGGTGCGAGCGCTCGAGCTCGAAGCCGGCGTCGATCAGCTTGAGGGTGATGTCGTCGCGCAGGTCGGCGGTCTTGTCGACCGGCGACACGGGGAAGTAGCCGCCCTTGTACGGGGTCTTGTTGGCGAGGTTGCCGCCCTCTTCGTCGCGACCGGTGTTCCAGGCGCCCTCTTCGGAGTCGACCGCGTAGAAGGACTCGTTCTGCGTGACCGAGTAGCGGACGTCGTCGAAGATGTAGAACTCGGCCTCGGGGGCGAAGAACGCGGTGTCCGCGATGCCCGTCGACGCGAGGTACTTCTCAGCCTTCTTCGCCACCTGGCGCGGGTCACGGCCGTAGATCTCGCCGTTCCGCGGGTTGTAGATGTCGAAGATCATGATGAGCGTGCGCTCGGCGCGGAACTGGTCGACGTACGCCGTGGTCACATCGGGGATCAGCTGCATGTCGGACTCGTGGATCGACGCGAACCCACGGATCGAGGAGCCGTCGAACAGCTGGCCGACCGAGAAGAAGTCCTCGTCGACGGTGGATGCCGGGATGTTGAAGTGCTGCTGCACACCGGGCAGGTCCGTGAAGCGGATGTCGAGGAACTTGACGTCGGTGTCCTTGATGAAGGCCAGGACCTCGGAGGAATCGCTGAACATGGGGCCGATCTCCAATGGGTTGGGTGATGTCGGAGGCACCGGTCAAGGCACCTCCGACGAGGCTATTGACACGGGGTTTCCCGGACATGACTGGTTTGTTTCGGGCGTGTTACGCCCGGGCCGTCGCCTACGCTGGGGACCATGGCCCGCAGCACTCCCAGTCCGTCCGCGCCCTCCGAGCACCCGGACGGGTGGCCGGGCAAGGACCTCGGTCTGCCGGAGTCCGGACCCCGGAGTGTCGGGCGGATCGGCCGGCGGGTCGTGGCGCTGCTGATCGACGGCGCGCTGGCCGACCTGGTCGCCTACGTCACCGGCGTGTGGTCGCCGGTGAACGGTTCGGGCGACATCGCGCACTCGTGGGTGCAGATCGCCATCTTCGCCGTGCTGCAGATCCTGTTCATCTGCCTGTTGTCCGGGTCGTTCGGTCACATCTGCGTCGGACTGCGGGTCGTCCCGATGCGCGGGGGCTACGTGGGGGTGTGGCGGCCGATCCTCCGGACGGTGCTGCTCTGCCTGGTGGTCCCGGCGCTCATCATCGACCGCGACAGCCGGGGCGCGCACGACCGTATCGCCGGGACGGTGCTCGTCCGGCGCTGAGCCGGGCTGCGTGGTGCGAGGTTCCGTACTCGGTGCCCGCCTGCGCTTCCCGCACCGAGTACGGAACCTCGCACCGTGCAGGACCGGCTTCGAGCGAGGTACGCACCCCCCACACACGAGAACGCCCCCGACCATCTGGTCGGGGGCGTTCTCGTGTGTGGGGGTTCGGTCAGCGCGGCCGTCCGGCGCGGGCCCGCATCGGGTCCATGCCCTTCGGGATCGAGGCCGCAGGGCTCTGCGTCAGCGAGTCGAGACGGTTCGCGACCGCCAGGACCTCGTTGCGGTTGAGCGACTTCTTGAGCTTGTTCATGGCACGGGGCAGCTTGTGCAGCGTCAGGCTCTCACCGGTGCCGTCACCCACGTGCAGCACGTGCACGGCGACGTTCGGGACGATGCGCTGGACCTTGCGGCGCTCCTCGTCGACCTGGCGGTTGAGGTTGCCACGCTGGCCCTCGGTGATCAGGACGACACCCGGGCGACCCACGGCGCGGTAGACCGCTGCCTGCGAGCGACCGTGCACCGCGACCGGCATCTCGCTCGAGCGCCACTGGCGACGGAGCGAGTTCGACAGCACCGCACCGACGGCGCCGGGCTGGCCTTCGATCTGCGAGTACGCGGCGCGTTCGGCAAGACGACCGAGCACGATGAGGAAGAGCAGCACACCGAGCAGCACACCGGCGACGATCCAGAGGACGATCGCGAGCCAGTTCTGCCCCGGCAGGAGCAGCGCCAGCAGGACACCGAGGACGACCGGGCCGACGAAGGCGAGGGCGAACCACCAGACCGACGACGGGTCGGCCTTTCGGGTCATCTGGAAGACCTGGAACATCTGCTTGAGACGCCCCGGCTCCTTCGCCTTCTTGTCTGTGGAAGAGCTGCGTGCCATGCGAACAGGATACGGCCTCCGTGCGCCGGGGGAGACCGTCGCGTGTCCGGCTGTGCGCGAACACGTCTTGTCCACAGATGGTGCGGGAGAGCCTGGAGGCCCGCCGCGCCACCGCCACGCTGGTCACCATGGAGACGAGCACCGACCACCACCCGGATCGCTGGATCGCGACCGGCAACGAGCGCGACGAGCACGAGGAGCACGACGGGCACGCCGGGCACGACGGGCACGCCGGGCACGACGGGCACGACGAGCGCGACGTGCTCGTGTGGGTCGCCGACCGCTCCGCGGCCGCCGAGCGCCACCTCGTCCCGGTGGCCGCGGTCGGTCGGACGCCGACGGGGCGTCTCGTCGTCGACCTCGACCGGCCCACGGGCACGCCGCTCGTGCCGGCGCTCGACCGGCTCGGCACCCCGACCACCGGCGTCGCGGTGACCCTGACGGTCCCGCTCCTGGAGCTCCTGGTGGCGGTGCACGACGGCGCGGTCCTGCTCGGTGCCGCCGGCATCGACGACGTGCTGGTGGACGACTCCGGTGCCGTCGTGCTCTGCGACCGCCCGACGAACGCGACGAACCCGACCAACTCACTCAACGAGACGAACCCGATCAACCCGACCAACGCGGCGACCCCGACGCACACCGCGCACCCGGGGGATGCGACCCGGACCCTCGTGCTCGCAGCGCGGAGCGTGTGGGACCGCGTCGACCCGGCCGACCCGGCCCAGGCCCCGGTGCTCGGAGCGCTGCAGGATGCCCTCGACGGTGACGGGCCGAGCGCACGAGCAGCACTCGACGTCGTCCGTGCCGCCGCCGCGCCCCGCCCGTTCCGGTGGACCCCCGTGCCGAGCGACCTCGTGTTCGCTGAACCGCCGACACCGGACGGGCAGGACGGACTGCTCGATCGCCTGCGAGACGCGGTCGAGCACGGCGTCCCACTCGGAGCCGGACGACGACTCCCGCTCCGCCGTGTCCTCGTGGGGCTCGTCGTCACCGTCGGGTCGGTGGTCGCCGCGCTGACCCTGCTCGGCGGCGGGTGACGCCGAACCCGCCGGGAACGGGAACGGCCCCGGCTCCCACGAGGGGAACCGGGGCCGTCGGCCGTGCTGCTGGTGATCAGTACCCGAGGTTCGGGGCGAAGTTGCCCTCTTCGAGACGGTTCTTCACCGCGACGAGGTACCGCGAGGCGTCCGCACCGTCGATGATCCGGTGGTCGTACGACAGCGCCAGGTAGACGAACGAGCGGATGGCGATGGCTTCCTGGCCGTCGACCTTCACGACCGCCGGGCGCTTCGTGACGATGCCGGTGCCGAGGATCGCCGACTGCGGCAGGAACACCACGGGGGTGTCGAACAGCGCGCCACGCGAACCGGTGTTGGTCAGCGTGAACGTGCCGCCGGCCAGCTCGTCGGGCTTGAGCTGGTTGTTCCGGGTGCGCTCGGCGAGGTCCGCGATGGACTTCGAGAACTGCGCCAGGTCCAGCGAGGCCGCGTCCTTGATGACCGGGGTCAGCAGGCCGCGCTCGGTGTCCACCGCGATGGAGACGTTCTCGGACTCCGGGTAGACGATCTCGTCACCCTCGACCGTGGAGTTGATCTTCGGGTGGGCCTTCAGCGCCTCGGACGCCGCGAGGGCGAAGAACGGCATGAAGGAGAGCTTCGAGCCGGTCTTCTCGAGGAACTCCGCCTTGTGGGCGTCGCGGAACTGCGCCACCTTCGTGACGTCGACCTCGACGACGCTCGTGAGCTGTGCGGTCGAGGTCATCGACTGCACGGCACGCTCGGCGACGACCTTGCGCAGGCGGGTCATCTTCTCGCGGGTTCCACGCAGCGGCGAGACCTCGGCGACGAACGGGCCGGAAGCGGCGGCGGGTGCTGCTGCAGCCGAGGCGGCCGGGGCCTTCGCGGCGGCGGCGAGGACGTCCTCCTTGCGGATGCGCCCCCCGACACCGGAGCCCGTGACCGTGGACAGGTCGACGCCCTGCTCGTTCGCGAGCTTGCGCACCAGCGGAGTGACGTAGCCGGAGGCTGCGCCGTCCTGCGTGGGGTTCGGCACCGCGGCGGCGGCCGTGGCACTCGGCGCGGACGCCGGAGCCGGTGCGGCTGCCGGAGCGGCCTGGGCCGGCACGGCTGCCGGCGGTGCGGCTGCGGGCGGCGGGACCGGAGCGGCGGCCGGGACCGGCGCTGCCGCGGGCGGGGCGGACGGTGCCTGCGGGGCGGCGGGCTGCGTCTGACCGGCGGGGGCGGGCTCGGGCTCGGTGGGCTCGGGGGCGGGGGTCTCGGCCTCCTGCTCCGTGCTCGGAGCGGCCTCGGGCTCCTCGGCGTCGGCAGCGGCGGCGTTCGCGTCGTCGGCGCCGGAGTCGGACGAGTCCGAACCGCCGTCGGACGAGCCGGAGCCGTCACCGATCTTCACGAGGGCGGTGCCGACCTCGACGGTCTCGTCCTCCTGCACCAGGATCTCCTCGACGACGCCGGCGATCGGCGACGGGATCTCGGTGTCGACCTTGTCGGTCGAGACCTCGAGCAGCGGCTCGTCGACCTCGACCCGGTCACCGACGTTCTTCAGCCATCGGGTCACCGTGCCCTCGGTGACGCTCTCGCCGAGCGCCGGGAGGTTGACGGATTCGCTCATCGGGTGGACTCCTCTTCGCGGGGGATTGCAGTGGTTGTTGGTGTCATTGTCACAGTGCGGTGACCGGTGCCGGTCACAGCGCGTGCAGCGGCTTGCCCGCGAGGTGCAGGAACGCCTCGCCGAGGGCTTCGTTCTGGGTCGGGTGGCCGTGCACCAGGGGAGCGATGTCCTCCGGGTAGGCCTCCCAGTTCACGGCGAGCTGGGCTTCGCCGATGAGCTCGCCGACGCGGGCACCGATCATGCTGACCCCGACGACGGGGCCGTCCACGACGCGCACGACCTTGACGGAGCCGGAGGTCCCGATGATGTGGCTCTTGCCGTTGCCGGCCAGGTTGTACTCGTACGAGTCGACCTTGTCGGCGCCGTACTGCTCCTCGGCCTTTGCCTGCGAGAGCCCGACCGACGCGACCTCGGGGTCGGAGTAGGTGATCTTCGGGATGTTCTTGTCCTCGATGACCACCGGGTTGAGACCGGCGATCTCCTCGGCGACGAAGATGCCCTGCTGGAAGCCGCGGTGCGCGAGCTGCAGGCCGGGGACGATGTCGCCGACGGCGTAGACGTTCGGGATGTTCGTGGCGAGACGCTCGTTCGTGGTGACGAACCCGCGGTCCATCGCCACGCCGACCTCGTCGTAGCCGACGTTCTGCGTGACCGGGCCTCGGCCGACAGCGACGAGCAGGACGTCACCGTCGAAGGTCTTGCCGTCCTCCAGCGTGACGACGACCCCGTTCTCGTGCTGCTCGACGCCCTGGAACCGGACACCGAGCGAGAACTCGATGCCGCGCTTGCGGAACGCACGCTCGAGCTGCTTCGACATCGACTCGTCCTCGGCGGGGACCAGGTGCGGCAGCCCCTCGACGATGGTGACCTCGGCGCCGAAGGACTTCCAGACACTGGCGAACTCGACACCGATGACGCCGCCGCCCAGGATGACGACCTTGTTCGGGACGTAGTCCATGCGGAGTGCGGTCTCGGAGGTGATCACGCGGCCGCCGATCTCGAGCCCGGGCAGGGACTTCGAGTAGGAGCCGGTCGCGAGCACGATGTTCTTGCCGGTGACGGTCTGGTCGCCGACCTGCACGGTGTTCTGCGAGGTCAGACGTCCCCAGCCCTCGACCACGGTGATGCCGCGGGCCTTGATCAGGCCCTGCAGGCCCTTGTACTTGGAGTTGATGACGCCCTGCTGGTAGTCGATCACCTTGGGCACGTCGACACCGGCGAACTCCGCGATCACGCCGTACTTCTCGGCGTCACGCGTGCCGTCGGCGATCTCGGCGGCGTGCAGCAGCGCCTTGGTCGGGATGCAGCCGCGGTGCAGGCACGTCCCTCCGAGCTTGTCGCCCTCGATGAGCGCGACGCTCATGCCGAGTTCGGCGGCCCGGAGCGCAGCGGCGTACCCACCACTCCCGCCACCGAGGACAACGACGTCGTAAGTCTGTTCCGTCACCTGGTGCAACTCCCTCGTGCGTGTCGGGCCGATCGGGCCCTACGTGGACACCGCGGAGGGCGGCGTCCGACGGTCGGACCGCGTGGTTCCGGTCCCGTCCCGTGCAGTACCGGTGGGAGGCGCGTCGGTGCGCCGTTCCCACCGGTACCAAACCTACTACTCGGACTGGAGGTCTTCTGCGAGAGCGATGAGCGTCCGGACCATCACGCCCGTCGCACCCTTGCCCAACCAGGCGTACCCGCCGCCCTTGTTCTCCGACGGACCCGCGATGTCGAGGTGCGCCCAGGGGACACCCTCGCCGGCGAAGCGCTCGAGGAACTTGCCCGCGAGCAGCATGCCGCCGGCCGGGTTGCCGACCGTGGCGTTGACGATGTCGGCGACGTCGCTGGACAGCCGGGCCTCGAGCTCCTCGGGCAGCGGCATCGGCCAGATCGGCTCCGAGACGCCCTCGGCGACGGCACGGACCTTCGCGACGAGGTCGTCGCTGCCCATCAGGCCGGTGGTGCGGTCACCGAGCGCGACGACCTGGGCGCCGGTCAGCGTGGCGACGTCGACGAGCGCGTCGGGCTGTTCGAGCGACGCGGCGGCCATCCCGTCGCCCAGCACCAGGCGGCCCTCGGCGTCGGTGTTCGTGACCTCGACCGTGGTGCCGTTCTTCAGCGTCAGGACGTCGCCCGGGCGGGTCGCGGTGCCGGAGGGCATGTTCTCGGCGAGGGCGAGCCACGCGGTCACGCGCACGTTCAGCCCCAGGCGGGCGGCGGCGACGGTCGCGGCGAGCACCGTGGCGGCACCGGTCATGTCGGTCTTCATGCCGAGCATGGACGCCGCGGGCTTGAGCGAGAGGCCGCCCGAGTCGAAGGTGATGCCCTTGCCCACGAGGGCGAGGTGCTTCGTGGCGGACTCCGGCGCGTACCGGACGACGACCAGGCGCGGGGGACGCGCCGAACCGCGGCCGACACCGAGGATGCCGCCGAAGCCCTGCTCCTCGAGCGCCTGCTCGTCGAGGACCTCGACGGTGAGCGGCAGGTCCGAGGCGAACCCGGTCGCGACGTCGGCGACGTCCTGCGGCCCGAGGTCGCCCGCGGCGGTGTTCACGAGGTCGCGCACGAGCGACGCGGCGTCGGCGACGATCGCGGGGCGCACGCCGGCGTCGGCTGCGACGTCGGCGGGCGCGACGACCTCGATGCGCTGGTCACCGCGGGCCGGGGCCTTGGTGCCGGTGCCCTTGTGCCGGGTGAAGGCGTACGCGCCGAGCGCCGCGCCCTCGAGGGCGGCGTCGACGAGCTCGGCCGAGTCGGTGGGCAGGGCGAGCGTGATCGAGTCGACGCGGGGGAGCTGTCGCACGGCGCTGCCGGCCGCTGCGCGGATCGCCGCGGCACCCGTGGCGGAGCCGAGTCCGATCAGCGCGACCGACTTCGCACCGACGCCGGCGGCGGGCAGGCGGACGAGCTGGTCCTTCGCGCCGGTCACCCCGATCGCGGCGAGGTCGAGGCCGGCGAGGGCGTCGAGCGTGCCCAGGGCGGTGGGAGCGAGCACGGCGGTGCTGTCGGCCTCGCCGGACGAGCCCGGGCGGACCCCGACGACGAGCACGTCGGCGGTGGTGGTCTCGGGGGGTGAACTGGTGGTGGAGAGCGTCGGTCGGACCATGCTCCAACCCTACCGAGGGCCTGTTCGCTGTCGGCGTGGTCGTCGCGCACCGGGGACGTCGGAGGCCCCGCCTAGCATGGGGACGGTGAACCACCCCGAGGAGCTCTACACGTTCGACGCGGACGCCCCGACCGTGCCAGCAGGGTTGCACCTGATCGCCGGACTGACCGGGTTCGCCGATGCCGGATCGGCCGTCGCGCAGGTGACGAACTCGATCCTCGAGGACCTCGACACCGAGCTCGTCGCCGAGTTCGACCCCGACGTGCTGCTCGACTGGCGGGCCCGTCGGCCGGTCATCACCTTCGAGCACGACCACATCAGCGCCGTCGAGCCGCCCCGTCTGGCCCTGCACCTGGTGCGCGACGAGATCGGCCAGCCGTTCCTGTTCCTGTCGGGCTACGAGCCGGACTTCCAGTGGAACCGCTTCGTCCGGGCCGTCACCGGGCTCGCCGCCGACCTGCAGGTGGCCGACACCACGTGGGTGCAGTCCATCCCGATGCCGGTCCCGCACACCCGTCCGATCAGCCTCACCGTCTCCGGCACCCGGGCCGACCTCGTCGAGCAGATGAGCGTCTGGAAGCCCGAGACCCAGGCGCCGGCGAACGTCCTGCACCTGGTCGAGCACCGCCTCGCCGAGACGGGCGCGCAGGTCACGGGGCTCGTGCTGCTCGTGCCCCACTACCTGTCCGACACCGAGTTCCCCGACGCCGCCGTCGCGGCGCTGTCCGGCATCGCCGCCGCGACCGGGCTCATCTTCCCGACCGACGCCCTGCGCGAGTCGGGTCGCGAGTTCCTGACCCGCGTCGAGGAGCAGGTGGCCGGCAACCCCGAGCTCCAGCGCCTGGTCTCCGTGCTCGAGGAGCGGCACGACACGTACATGGAGGGCAACCCCGTTGCATCGCCGCTGACCGGCGTCGACGGCGAGGTGCCGACCGCGGACGCGATCGCGGCCGAGCTCGAGCGCTTCCTGGCCGACCGGCGCACCCAGGGCGACGCGACCGACTGACCGTCGCGGGATCCGGACGTCCCGACAGGACGGTCTGGAGGCACGTGGCGGCCCCGCACCGCGCCTCCAGGCCGTCCTCCGGTCGCCCGCACGACGTGACGCACCTCGACGACGCTCGTCGCGTATCGACGCGGGGACGCGTCGGTAGCCTGGTCCGGTGAACTCCCGTCGTGCCTTCCTGATCTGGGGCGTCGCGGTCCTCGCGTACGTCCTCGCCGTGGTGCAGCGGTCCTCGCTCGGGGTCTCCGGTGTCGATGCGCAGGACCGGTTCGCCGTCTCCGCCGCCGTCCTGTCCACCCTCGCCGTCGTGCAGATCGCCGTCTACGCGGGGCTGCAGATCCCGGTGGGGATCGCCCTCGACCGCGTCGGCCCCCGCCGGCTGGTGCTCCTCGGCGCCGCGCTGCTGGTCGTCGGACAGGCGATCGTTGCCGTGTCCCCGTCGATCGGACCGGCCATCGCGGGGCGGGTGCTCGTCGGCGCCGGTGACGCGATGACCTTCATCTCGGTGATCCGCCTGGTGCCGATGTGGTTCAGCGGCCGGATCCTGCCGCAGATCTCGCAGTGGACCGGCAACCTCGGGCAGATCGGCCAGATCCTGTCGGCGTTCCCGTTCGCGGTGCTCCTGCACACGGTGGGCTGGACCCCGGCGTTCGGCGTCGCGGCCGCGGCCAGTGCCGTCGGTCTCGTGCTCGCCGCGGTCTTCGTGCGGAACGGTCCCGTGCCGGTGCGGACGGACACGATCCCGCTGCCGCACTCGTGGGGTGCCGCGTTCAGCACCTTCGGGCACGCGCTCCGGCGCCCGGGCACGCAGCTCGGGTTCTGGTCGCACTACGTCACGCAGTCGTCGGGCACGGTGTTCTCGCTGCTGTGGGGTGTCCCGATGCTCCGGGGGCTCGGGTACTCCCCGGGTGAGGCGGCGGGGTTCCTCACGATCATCGTGGTCGTCGGGTTCGTCGCCGGCCCGGTGCTCGGCGTGCTCTGCGCGCGGTTCCCGATGCGCCGGTCCAACCTGGTGCTCGGCGTGGTCGTCCTGCTCGCGGTGCTCTGGACGGCGATCCTGCTCTGGCCCGGGCACCCGCCGACGTGGTTGCTCGTGCTGCTCGTCGTCGCGATGGGGATCGGTGGGCCCGGTTCCCTGATCGGCTTCGACTTCGCCCGGACCTTCAACCCGGTCGGCTCGCTCGGCTCGGCGAACGGCGTGGTGAACGTCGGCGGCTTCCTGGCGGCCTTCGTGATGATGTACCTGATCGGCGTCGTCCTCGACGCGGCGGCGCGGGCCACCGGCACCACGGTGTTCGCCTGGGAGAACTTCCGGATCGCCCTCACGGTGCAGTACGTCGTGGTCGGTTTCGGCGTCGGGATGCTCCTGCACTCCCGCCGTCGGACTCGCCGCGTGCTGCACTCGGAAGAGGGAATACGGGTCGGGCCACTCTGGGTTGCACTCGTTGCACGCCTGCGGAAGCGGCACGTGCAATAATGATCACGGACCCGTTCGGGACCCCTGTCTGTCGGAGCACTTCGGTGCGCCGGTGAACTCGGGGGACTTGACATGGGTCCTAGTGCTGCCCGGAACGGTAGGACTCGTACGACGCGGGGGACTGCGGCGCGGGACCTGGGCGGCGAGGGAGGCCACGACCCCACGAACGTGGCACGACGAGAGAGGTGATCGCATGGCTGCCCGGAGCACGACGATCGATCCCACGAAGGACACCGAGCCCGAGGGCGCTGTGGCAGAGGACGCCACGGACACCGAGGGCACCGCAGCGCCGAAGAAGCGCGCCACGAAGGCCCCCGCCAAGAAGGCGCCCGCCAAGAAGGCGGCGCCCAAGGCGAAGAAGACCGACGCCGTCGACGAGGCGATCGCCTCCGACGAGCCCGTCGAGGAGCCGACCGACGAGGCCGACGACACCGACGACAAGACGGCCAAGCCGGACGCCGCTGCCGCGGTCGCCGCCGGTGCGCTCGTCATCTCGCAGACCGACGACGACGAGGCGCCGGTCTACTCGACGACCATCACGGGTGCCACCGCCGACCCGGTGAAGGACTACCTGAAGCAGATCGGCAAGGTCGCCCTGCTCAACGCCGAGCAGGAGGTCGAGCTCGCGATGCGCATCGAGGCCGGCCTGTTCGCCGAGGACAAGCTGCAGCACGCGACGGGGCTCTCGAAGCCCGCCGAGCGCGAACTGCGCTGGGTCGCCCGTGACGGTCAGCGTGCGAAGTCGCACCTGCTCGGCGCGAACCTCCGCCTGGTCGTCTCGCTCGCGAAGCGCTACACCGGTCGCGGCATGCAGTTCCTGGACCTCATCCAGGAGGGCAACCTGGGCCTGATCCGTGCGGTCGAGAAGTTCGACTACACCAAGGGCTTCAAGTTCTCGACCTACGCGACGTGGTGGATCCGTCAGGCCATCACCCGTGCCATGGCCGACCAGGCCCGCACGATCCGCATCCCGGTGCACATGGTCGAGGTCATCAACAAGCTCGCCCGCGTGCAGCGGCAGATGCTGCAGGACCTCGGTCGCGAACCCACTCCGGAAGAGCTCGCCCGCGAGCTCGACATGACCCCGGAGAAGGTCGTCGAGGTCCAGAAGTACGGCCGCGAGCCGATCTCGCTGCACACGCCCCTGGGCGAGGACGGCGACTCGGAGTTCGGTGACCTCATCGAGGACACCGAGGCGGTCGTGCCGGCCGACGCGGTGGGCTTCACGATGCTGCAGAAGCAGCTCGAGAGCCTGCTCGACTCCCTGTCCGAGCGCGAGGCGGGCGTCATCCGCATGCGCTTCGGCCTCGGTGACGGCCAGCCGAAGACCCTCGACCAGATCGGTGACACGTTCGGCGTGACGCGCGAGCGCATCCGTCAGATCGAGTCCAAGACGATGGCGAAGCTCCGCCACCCGTCGCGGTCGCAGTCGCTGCGCGACTACCTCGAGTAAGCCGGCATGCGCTTCTTCATCCCGATCCTGATCGGGCGGATCCTCCGTGCCCTCGCCCGTGCGAGGGGCGGCGGGTCCGCCTACCCCGGGTACATCGTCCTGAAGCTCGTGCCGGACTTCCTGCAGCACGTGACGAAGCAGTTCCCGAACGGCGTCGTCTTCGTGCTCGGGTCGAACGGCAAGTCGACGACGACGCACATGATCTCCGACATCGTCCGGGCGCACGGACTGCGGGTCTTCACGAACCCGTCCGGCGCGAACCTGCCGCAGGGCATCGCGTCGGCCCTGCTGTCCGAGGTCTCGCTGACCGGCCGGCTCAAGGCCGACATCGGCATCCTCGAGGTCGACGAGGCCTTCGCGGTCGAGCTCGCCGGCATCCTGTCGCCCTCGACGGTGACCATGCTCAACGTGCAGGTCGACCAGCTGTACCGGTTCTTCGAGACCGAGCGCGTGGCGACGATGATGCTCGACACCGCCGCGCTGTCGACGGCGAACGTCATCACGAACCACGACGACCAGTTCCTCGACGGCTACTCCGGCGCCCCCGGGCAGCGCGTCCTGCGGTTCGGCGCGAGCGACGAGGTCATCGCCGCGGCACCGAACGGCCTGCAGAACGCCGACTCGTTCGACGCCGGTGACCGTGCCCAGCAGACCGCCGACGCCGAGGTCGTGGCCCACACGGGCGACGGCGCGACGATCCGCTTCGACGGTGCCGAGATCCCCGTCCGGCTGCCCGCCCGCGGCCTGCACTACGCGGTCGACGCCGCTGCGGCCACCGCGACGGCGAGTGCGGCCCTCGGTGCGCAGTTCCGTGCCGACGCCGTGACCAAGGCCTTCGGCACGATGAAGCCGGCGTACGGCCGCGGCGAGCGTCTGCCGATCGCGGGTGAGTCGGCCGAGTTCACGATGTTCAAGAACGCCGCGAGCCTGCAGCTGAACCTCGACGCCCTGCCGGACCAGCCCGAGCAGGTCCTCATGGCGATCGACGAGGGCACGCCCGACATCTCCTGGATCTACGACATCGACTTCTCGAAGCTCGACCACGTGGACGTCGTCTCCGGTGACAAGGCGTGGCAGATCGCGATCGCGCTCGAGCACGCCGGTGTCCGCATCGGCCGGGTCGAGCCCGACGTCGAAGCAGCCATCAAGCACATGGAGCAGCTCGGCTCGACGACCCGCGGGACGAAGAACTTCATCGTCAACTACGAGATCATGATGATCGCCCGCAAGGCCCTGGGCCACCCGGACATGGAGAAGACCGCATGACGGCCGACCGGCTGACCATCCTGCACGTCTACCCCCGGCAGATGGGCGTCTCGGGCGACCGTGGCAACGTCGCGGCCCTGGTCTGCCGTGCGGCCACTGCGGGCATCGAGACACAGGTCGTCGAGTACGCGCCCGGTGACGAGCTCCCGAGCGCGGCGGACGTCGTCGTGATCGGCAACGGACCGCTCAGCGCGATGCGTTCCCTGGGCGACGACGTCACCCGCATCGGCGGCGCGCTCCGTGCGTTCGCGACCGATGGTGTGCCGGTCATCGCGGTCGGCGGTGGGTTCGACCTGGCGACGAACGAGGTCGTGCCGACCGAGGGTGCGCCGGTCGCCGGGTTCGGTGTGTTCGACGCCCGTGCCGTCCGCGGTGCCGAGCGGCGCGTGAACTACTTCGTCCTCGAGACCCGGTACCCGCTGCTCCCCGGAGCACCGAAGCGTCTCGCCGGCTTCGAGGACCACGCCACCACGATCGAGCTCGCGCCCGGGGTCAGCCCGTTCGCCGACGTCGTGTCCGGTGGTGGCAACCAGGCGGGAGCCCCGGTCGAGGGTGCGATCGTCGGGACGTCGTTCGGCACGCACACGCAGGGCCCGATCCTGCCGCTCAACCCGCAGCTGACCGACGGCGTCCTCGCCGCGGCCACCGCACGGCTGGGCCGGGCGTACGCGCCGGACGCGGAGCAGACGGCGACCATCGACCGCTACGCACGTGAAGCGCGCGCCACGGTCGACCGCTACGTCGACAAGGCGTTCAAGCGCATCGCCTGACGCACGAAGCAGAAGGCCGGGTCCCGAGGGGGCCCGGCCTTCTGCATGCGCAGAATGGCAACAGTTGCCAAGAGCGTCCACTCGGATTCAACATCTGACATGTTGGAGGGCGACAAAGGAGGCTCCATGCACCACAACAAACTCGTCCTCGCCCTGGTCGGTGGACTCATCGTGACCCTGACCACTGCCGGCACGGTCGCCCAGACGGCTCCGGCGGAGGCCGCGACGACGCGGATCAGCTCCGCGTGCAGTTCGGTGCCGACGACCACGACCGAGTCGGACGGGGTACCCGGCACGATCTTCTACAAGCGACTCCAGTGCTTCGGCAGCATGGCCGGGTCCGGGTACGCGGGGCCCATCGACGGCGTGATGGGGCCGAACTCGTGGCAGAGTGTGGCGATTCAGCTCATCGTGCGCGGCCACTTCTACGGGAACAGCATCCCCAACTGGGAGAGCCCAGACACGGTCGCAGCGCTCCAGCACTGGGCGGCCGCTCACGGCCGGTACAGCGGTCCGATCGACGGAGTGTGGGGGCCGAACAGTTACCGCGGCGTCGCTTGGATGCTCAACCGCTCGTTCTGAACCGGGCTGCAGACAGACAGGAGGCGCGGTGCCAGCTGGCACCGCGCCTCCTGTCCGTGTGTCGGTCGCGACTACTTCGACTCGTAGAGTCGGCTGCTCTCGTCGTGCCACTCGATGGCGGTCGCTGCGAGCTTGTCCTTGAACTCGGCGCCGTGGTGGGCGCAGAAGTAGAGCTCGCCGCTCGACATGGTGGCTCGGATGTAGGCCTGCGCCCCGCAGCTGTCGCAACGGTCGGCGGCGGTCAGCTGGTGGTTGCTGACTTCGTCGATGGAGGGGTCCTGCACGGTCTGGGTCATTGCTGTGCTCCTCACGGATCGCAGGTGGTGCCGGGTGGTTGCACCATTTCAACACGTGATGCCTGAGAGCGACGCATTGTCGGGCCCTGTTTCGCTCAGCGCGGATCGCTTGGCCCCAGTGCGAGTGTCCACACGGTGCTGTCGGTGCCGCTCGGTAAACTCCGACGGTGAGCTCCGACTACTCCGCACGCCATCTCTCCGTCCTCGAAGGGCTCGAGGCGGTCCGGAAGCGGCCGGGCATGTACATCGGCTCGACGGACTCCCGGGGCCTCATGCACTGCCTGTGGGAGATCATCGACAACTCGGTCGACGAAGCCCTCGCGGGGCACGGTGACGAGATCGGTGTCGTGCTGCACGCCGACGGCTCGGTCGAGGTCCGGGACACCGCCCGGGGCATCCCCGTCGACGTCGAACCGAAGACCGGCCTCACCGGGGTCGAGGTCGTGTTCACCAAGCTGCACGCCGGCGGCAAGTTCGGCTCGGGGTCGTACGCGGCCTCGGGTGGCCTGCACGGCGTCGGCGCCTCGGTCGTGAACGCGCTGTCGGAGCGCCTCGACGTCGAGGTCGACCGCGGCGGCAAGACCTACGCCATGTCGTTCCACCGCGGCGAGCCGGGCATCTTCGACGACAGCAAGGGCATCGGCCCGGACGCTCCGTTCGCGCCCTTCACCTCGGGCAGCGAGCTGCGTGTGGTGGGCAAGGTCAAGAAGGGTGTCACCGGCTCCCGGATCCGCTACTGGGCGGACCGCCAGATCTTCACCGCCGACGCCCGGTTCAGCACCGACGACCTGGTCACCCGTGCACGGCAGACCGCGTTCCTCGTGCCCGGGCTCGGCATCACCATCACCGACGAGCGCGCGGCGTCGATCGACGCCGCTGCCGCCCGGGCCGAGGCGACGGGTACCACCGTGGCCGCCGGGCCGGTGGTCGAGCGCTTCCGGTACGAGGGCGGGATCGGCGAGTTCGTCGAGCACCTCGCCGTCGACAGCCCCCTCACCGACGTCTGGCGCGTGCAGGGGACCGGCACCTTCACCGAGACCGTGCCGATGCTCGACGACAAGGGCCACATGGTCTCCACCTCGGTCGAGCGCGAGTGCGAGGTCGACCTGGTGCTCCGCTGGGGCAGTGGCTACGAGACCGTGTTCCGCAGCTTCGTCAACATCATCGCGACGCCGAAGGGCGGCACCCACCAGGCCGGGTTCGAGTCGGGCGTCGTCAAGGCCGTCCGTGCCCAGGTCGAGGCGAACGCGCGCAAGCTCAAGGTCGGGCAGGACAAGCTCGACAAGGACGACGTCCTCGCCGGCATGACCGCCGTGCTGACCGTGCGGTTGCCCGAGCCGCAGTTCGAGGGGCAGACGAAGGAGATCCTCGGCACCCCGGCGGTCCGGAAGATCGTCGACCAGGTCGTGTCGAAGCGCATCACCGAGATCCTCACCTCGACGCAGCGCACCGAGAAGGCACAGTCGGCCGCTCTGCTCGAGAAGGTCGTGTCCGAGATGAAGACCCGCATCTCGGCGCGGGCGCACAAGGAGACGCAGCGCCGCAAGAACGCGCTCGAGAACTCCTCGCTGCCGACGAAGCTCGCCGACTGCCGCTCGCAGGAGACCGAGGGCACGGAGCTCTTCATCGTCGAGGGTGACTCGGCGCTGGGCACCGCGAAGCTCGCCCGCAACAGCGAGTACCAGGCACTGCTGCCGATCCGCGGCAAGATCCTCAACGTGCAGAAGGCGTCCGTGTCGGACATGCTCTCGAACGTCGAGTGCGCGTCGATCATCCAGGTCATCGGCGCTGGTTCGGGCCGTACGTTCGACATCGACCAGGCCCGCTACGGCAAGATCATCATCATGTCGGACGCCGACGTCGACGGCGCCCACATCCGCACGCTGCTGCTGACGCTGTTCTTCCGGTACATGCGGCCGATGATCGAGCAGGGCCGGGTCTTCGCCGCCGTGCCGCCGCTGCACCGGGTCGTCGTGGTGAACCGCGGCAAGCCGAACGACACGCTGTACACGTACTCCGAACAGGAGCTGCAGACGGTGCTGAAGAAGCTCGAGAAGACGGGCAAGAAGTACCAGGAGCCGATCCAGCGGTACAAGGGCCTCGGTGAGATGGACGCCGACCAGCTGGCGGAGACCACGATGGACCGCGCGCACCGCACCCTGCGCCGGGTGAACGTGACCCATGCCGAGGGTGCCGCGAAGGTGTTCGAGCTGCTCATGGGCAACGACGTCGCGCCGCGCAAGGAGTTCATCCTGGCCGGCGAGGGCCTGGACCGCGACCGCATCGACGCGTAGCGCGCCTTCACGCCCGGGCCGCGCAGCGGCCTGGCGTGCTCACGCGCTGAGCGACACCTCACGCGGCCTGCGGCCCGTGAGCTGTCGCTCAGCGCGAAACCGCGCCGCGTCCGCGACACGGTGACGGCGGACGGGAGGCCCGTGGCGGCGCCGCCCCGCGCCTCCAGGCCGTGCGCCCTGCGTTCTCACGCGCTGGGCGACACCTCACGGGGCCCGAAGAGCGTGAGATGTCGCCAGGCGCGAAACGTGGCGCACGCCAGCGCCCGCCTACGCCTCGCCGGCGGTGCCGTCGAGCGTCGCCGCGCTGCCACCGATCGAGCCGATGACCGCCTCGAGCGGGGCGCCGGACCCGTCACGCTTCGACAGCCAGTCGGGCAGGGTCCGTGCGGCGCCGTCCGTGCCGACGGCGTGTGGCGGCGCGATGCCCGCCCATCCCACCGTGAGCCCGTCCTCGCCCTTCAGGAACGCGTGCGCCCGGACACCCTGGGTGGCACGGCCCTTCGCCGGGAACTCCGACAGCGCGGAGACCTTGGCGCGACCGGCGTCGGTGCCGGGCAGTGCTGTCGAGGTGGTGGACACCGTGGCGACCACGGCGTCGTCGGAGCGTGCGACCGAGCCGAACCAGATCACCGAGGCGCCGTCGGCGAGGGCCATGCCGGCCACACCACCGGCGGGCAGCCCCTGCGCCCGGACGACGGACGCCGGGAACCGCAGCAGCTGCGCGTTCGAGCTGATGAACACCAGGTCGTCGGACTCGGGCGCCTGCGCGGCACCGACCACGTGGTCGCCGGGCTTCAGGCCGATCGCGACGAACTCCGGCTTGTCGGGCCACGCACCCGCCACGACGCGCTTCACGACGCCCTGCGCGGTGCCGATCGCCAGCGAGTCCGACGACGCACCGGACAGGTCGACGATCGCCACGACGGTCTCGCCCTTGGTGAGCGCCAGGAAGTCGGTGACCCGGACGCCGGCGTCGAGCCGGACCGCGGCTGGCGGCACGGCGGGGACGTCGACGGGGGAGAGCCGGAGGACCCGCCCGGTCGAGGTGATCGCGCCGATCTGCCCCCGCACCGTGCTCACCACGGCGGAGCGGACGGCGTCGTGCTTCGAGCGCTTCGGCACGCGGACGATGCCGAGCTCCGACGTCGGGATGTCGACGCGGATGAGCCGTCCGGTGGTCGAGAGCAGCACGCGGCAGGGGGAGTCGGCGATCTGCAGGGACTCCGGGTCGACCGCGGCCTTCCGACCGCCCTTCACCGGGGCGTCGGCCTCGGTGAGCAGCGTGCGGCGCGGGGTCGCGAACTTGTCGGACACCTCGGACAGCTCGAGGGCGACCTGCGCGCGGAGCCGTTCGTCGGACGCCAGCAGTTCCTCGAGGGCGGCGATGTCGGCGAGCAGCTGGTCGCGCTCGGCCTCGAGCTCCATCCGCGAGAACTTCGTCAGGCGGCGCAGGCGCAGCTCGAGGATGTACTCGGCCTGCACCTCGGACAGGTCGAAGACGTCGCGGAGGCGGTTGCGCGCTGCCTCGGAGTCGTCGGAGGTGCGGATGACCTGGATGACCTCGTCGATGTCGAGGATCGCGATGAGCAGGCCCTCGACCAGGTGCAGCCGTTCCTTGCGTCGTGCCAGCCGGTACTGCGACCGGCGGGTGACGACGTCGAGGCGGTGCTGCACGTAGACGTCGAGCAGCTCGCGGAGCCCGAGGGTGCGCGGTGACCCGCCGACCAGCGCGACGTTGTTGATGCCGAAGCCGTCCTCGAGCGGGGTGTGCTTGTAGAGCTGCTCGAGCACGGCGGTGGGGTTGAAACCGCTCTTGATGCCGATGACGAGCCGGAGCCCGTGGTTGCGGTCGGTCAGGTCGTTGACGTCGGAGATGCCGACGAGCTTCTTGGACTGGACGCCGTCCTTGATCTTCTCGATCACACGCTCGGGGCCGACCAGGTAGGGCAGCTCGGTGACGACGAGCCCGACCTTGCGCGGGGTGAGGTTCTCGACGCTCACCTTCGCGCGGGTGCGGAACGAACCACGGCCGGTGGCGTAGGCGTCGCGGACCCCGGAGAGCCCGACGATCGTGCCGCCGGACGGCAGGTCGGGGCCGGGCACGAACTCCATGAGTTCTTCGAGGGTGGCCTGCGGGTTCATGAGCAGGTGCTTCGCGGCCTCGACGACCTCGCCGAGGTTGTGCGGTGCCATGTTCGTCGCCATGCCGACCGCGATGCCGGAGGCGCCGTTGACGAGCAGGTTCGGGAACGCCGCCGGCAGCACGCCCGGCTGCATGATCTGGTTGTCGTAGTTCGGGACGAAGTCGACGACGTCCTCGCCCAGGCCCTCGGTCATCGCCATCGACGGTTCGGCGAGCCGTGCCTCGGTGTACCGGGCGGCAGCGGGGCCGTCGTCGAGGGAGCCGAAGTTGCCGTGGCCGTCGACGAGCGGCACGCGCATCGTGAACGGCTGGGCCATGCGGACCAGCGCGTCGTAGATCGCGCCGTCGCCGTGCGGGTGCAGCTTGCCCATCACCTCGCCCGTGACGCGGGCGCTCTTGACGTGTCCGCGGTCGGGTCGCAGCCCCATCTCGGCCATCTGGTACAGGATGCGACGCTGCACCGGCTTCAGGCCGTCGCGGGCGTCGGGCAGCGCCCGCGAGTAGATGACGGAGTACGCGTACTCGAGGAAGGAGCCCTGCATCTCCTCGGAGACGTCGACGTCCTCGATGCGCTCACCGTCGGGCAGGCCGACTACGTCCGTGCGTGCCATGGCACCTTTCTGGAGAACCGGAGTCGTCTGGGAGACTCGTGGGATGGGAACAAGCGTACCGACGGCCCCCGACGCCGTCGCGAACCTCGCCGACGTCTTCCCGAGTTGCCTCGTGGCGCTCGGCGCTGCGGACGAGGCGTGGTTGCGGAACGACGGCCTGGAGGCCCGGATCACCCTCCGCCCCGCCCGCTCGGCGATCGTCGTGCTGGTCGACGGCCTCGGTTCCGCCGCGCTGGCGGCGCGCGCCGGGCACGCCCGCTGGTTGACCGGCGCGAAGGGCACCGGCACCGCGAAGAAGCTGCGGAGCGGCTTCCCGACGACGACCGCGGCCGCCCTGAGCACCCTGACCACCGGCCGCTCGCCCGGCACCCACGGCGTCGTCGGCTACAGCGGCTGGAACCCGGACACCGGTGCCGTGATGAACCTGCTGGGCGGCTGGGACACCGAGGTCCCTGCGGACTGGTTCCTGACCCGGACCCTGTTCACCCGGGCCGCGGAGCTCGGACTCGATCCCGTCGTCGTCGGGCCGGACCGGTACCGCTCGTCCGGGATGACCGCGAACGTGCTCGGAGGCGCCCGGTACGTGTCGGCGGACACGATTGCCCAGCGCGTCGACGCCGCACTGGCCGAGACCACCGGCGGCCGCTCGCTCGTCTACCTGTACGTGCCGGAGCTCGACTCGATCGGGCACAAGTACGGCTGGCAGTCCGACCGGTGGACGGCCGCCCTCGAGCTGCTCGACGGCGAACTCGCCCGCCTCGACGCCCGGAGCGCCGACGACGTGGGGGTCCTGGTGACGGCGGACCACGGCGTGCTCGACGTGCCGGACCACGCGAACATCGCCATCGACCCGCTGCTGCTCACCGACGTCGTCGGCGTCGCGGGTGACCCGCGCTGCCGCCAGCTCACCGTCGCACCGGGCACCGACGTGCGCGCCCTCGTCGGCGCGTTCCGGGCCCGCTACGGCAAGAAGGCGTACATCGCCAGCCGTGCCGAGGCGATCGAGGCCGGGTGGTTCGGGCACGTGTCCGACCAGGTGGTGCCGCGCATCGGCGACGTGCTCCTCGTGGCGCGCGGCTCGTGGGCGTTCAACGACGACCGTGCCCTGCGCGAGGACGAGACACCGAAGCGCATGATCGGCCAGCACGGCGCGATGACCGACGAGGAGACGATCGTGCCGCTCCGACTCGCCGGCGCGTTCGCCCACTAGGACGTCGGCGCCGACGGTCGGTGCACGTGCCGATCAGGCGGGGTCGTCGTCCGGACGGGTGCCGAAGACGATCTCGTCCCAGCTCGGCATCGAGCGACGGTTGCGCTTCTTGCGTTCGCCACGGCTCTCGGACTCCGGCGCCGAGGCCGGACGGACGTCGGAGGACTGCGGTGCGGTGTCGTGTGCGCCGCCGTCCTCGAAGCCCTGCAGCGGGATGTCGACGACGCTGATCGAGGTCCCGCGGGCGGGCTCGTCGCGCTGTTCGCCGAAGGACGCTGCTTCGCGCTCCCCGCGGCGACGGCGGAGCGCCTCGAGCAGGTCCGCGGTCTCGTTGCCGGGAGCACGTTCTTCCACGGCGGCCTGACCGATGCGGGGCAGTGGTGCACGGAGCGGCGCGTGCTGGGACGGCTCGGGCTCGGCGGCTGGCTGCTCCGGCTCGTCGACGCGGAAGGCGCCCGAGTCGAAACGGGTGCCGTCGTCGTCCTGCTGCTCGAACTCGACCGCACGCAGGCGCGGGGCGATGCCCTCGTCGTCGGTGTGCGAGAGACGGTGGGCGTCACCGTTGTCCGGCGCGAGGGTCGAGGTCTTCGGGTCGAAGTGCCACTGGGCGTCGTGCTCGACCTCGCCCGCGGTGTAGCGGACGCGGACCTGCCACCCGCTCTCCGGGTGCTTCCACGAGCCCCAGGTGATCGCGGTGGCCTCGCCGGCCTCGAGCTTCGCGGTGATCGCGGGGCCGAAGGTGTCGGGGGACTCGTCGTCGACCGGGGTGACCGGCACGCGGTGCGAGGCGTCGAGGATGAAGGCGCGCTCGGCGAGGACCGGCCCCTCGAAGCGACGGACGTACTCGACGTCGACGTCGAGCGCGGCGGCCACGTCGGCGGCGTCGGCGCCGCCACGGATGCGTGCCTGGACGTCCTTGGGGGAGACCCGCTTCTGCGGACCGGCGTCGGGGTTCGCCTGGCGCACCTGGCCTGCCAGCGACGACGTGACGGGCAACCGGAACTCGGTGCCGCCGTCGGTCGCCAGGAGGAGTGCGCCGGACTCGACTCCGATGACTCTCACGTCTTGCATGGTTCCGCCTTCCCAGCGTCGCGTACGGTCCTGCTGTCGTACCCCGTGAGTATGCCGGGACGACGGGCGGTTTCCGGGGAGGCGCACGGGCGTGCCGCGGACATCCGCGCGGCCGATCCCGGGCACGCGGCACTCCGGCAACGGGTGTCGGGAATGTCCGGTTCCGGTCGTGGGTTGCACCGCCAGCACGACCCGCCGCAGCACTCGGTTTGCGCTCTGGCGGGGCGTGGTGCAAACTGTCGCCGCCGATCACCCGGCGACGACCTCTCGATACGAGAAATGGATGGGCATGGCCACCGATTACGACGCCCCCCGGAAGACCGACGACAACTCCGACTCGGAGTCGATCGAGGCCCTCAAGGAGCGCGTTCCCGACAAGATGTCGGGGGTCGTCGACGATGATTCCGACAACCCCGGCAGTTTCGAACTCGCCGGGCAGGACCTCAGCGACGTCGACCTCGACGTCGTGGTGCTGCCCCCGCAGGTCGACGAGTTCACCTGCGTCGAGTGCTTCCTCGTGAAGCACCGCTCCCAGCTCGACCACGAGTCGAAGCTCGGACCGGTCTGCGCGGAGTGCGCGTCGCTCTAGCGAACACAGCCGCGTCGTCCTCGACGCAACGATCAGCGAAGGCCCCGCATCCTCCAGGGATGCGGGGCCTTCGTCGTGTGCTGCGAGGCGGGGCCGAGCCGCGCCTCCAGGCCGTGGACCGTGGTCCGTCAGGACCGCAGCGCCTCGACGACCTTGCGCGGGTGCCGGACGCTCACCAGCCAGTAGGGCGTCGGGTCCGCGTCGTCGCGCACCTCGACCTTGACGACCCCGCGCACGTAGCCGCGGAAGAGCGTCCACGCGCGGGCGTCGAGTGCCGGCCCGCGCTGCTCGGTGGCCGCTGCGCCCTCGAACGCCTCGGTCGTGCCGACGAGCGTGCGGGGCAGGTGTGCCTTGCCCGCGCGGAACTCGGTGTCGGTGACCTCGATGGTGGGTGCGAGTGCCCACAGGAGGACCAGGACCCCGAGCTCCATCCCGATCGCCACGAGGACGCCGGCCAGGACGCTGATGGGGAGGAAGACGAGCAGGGTGGCGGGGATGACGAGCGCCGTCGCCAGGTAGAGGGCGGGCGGGGCCCAGAGTCGTTCGCGGTACAGGGTCACGGGTCCATTCGATCACGAGCGAGCGAAGTCACGGAACGGTCACGGCTGCACTACCCTCGTCACGTGACCGAACCAGTCGACGTCCTCTGGACCGGGGAGCACGCTCCCGGCCACGCCCACCCCGGCGACGCGGGTGCCGATCTCGTCTCCACCGAGGCCTTCGTGCTGCAGCCGGGGGAACGACACCTGGCCGCCACGGGTCTGCGCATCGCGCTGCCCGAGGGCTACGCCGCGTTCGTGGTCCCGCGGAGCGGCCTGGCGGCGAAGCACGGCATCACGATCGTGAACAGCCCAGGCACCGTCGACTCCGGCTACCGCGGGGAGATCAAGGTCGCCCTGCTCAACACCGACCAGACGGAACCGTACGAGGCGCACGTCGGCGACCGCATCGCCCAGTTGATCGTGATGCCGGTGCCGCAGGTGACCTACACCCGGGTCGACGACCTGCCGGACAGCGTCCGCGGACAGGGCGGGTTCGGCTCGTCGGGCTACGGTGACCGGAGCGACGCCGTGACCGGTGCCGCCGCAGACGCTCAGGAAGGAACGCGCGCATGAAGTTCGGCCGACGCAAGCGGGACGAGGTCGAGGTGGCGGACGCCGTCGCCGACGACATCGAGGTCGCGGACACGTCCCCCGAGGTCGACATCGCGACGGATGCCGACGCGGACCTCGACGAGGTCGACGCGGTCGCCCCGACGGACAAGTCCGCTCCGGAGGACCGGGCCGAGAACGGCCCCCACGACGAGACCGAGGCGAACCTGGTCCGCCCCTACGTCGACCTGGGCGGGGTGAAGGTGCTCCCGCGCGAGGGCCTGCACCTGCGCCTCGAGGTCGAGGAGGGCTCGCAGCGCGTCGTCGCGGTCGGGCTCGACTACGACGAGTCCACGCTGCAGGTCCAGCCGTTCGCGGCGCCGCGGTCCACCGGCCTGTGGCACGAGATCCGCGCCCAGATCGCCGAGCAGATCGAGCGCCAGGGCGGAGTCGTGACCGAGGTCGACGGCCCGTTCGGCCCCGAGCTCCGCGCGTCCGTCCCGGTCGCCGTGGACGGCGACGGCGGCACCGCCGGCTCCCGTCCGGCCCGCTTCGTCGGCGTCGACGGCCCGCGCTGGTTCCTGCGCGGCGTGATCGCCGGCAAGGCCGCCGAGCAGCCCGACGACGCCAGCGAGATCGAGGAGCTGTTCCGCAGCGTCGTCGTCGTGCGCGGCACGACGCCGATGCCGCCGCGCGACCTCATCCCGCTGCACATGCCCAAGTCGACGCAGACCGCGATCTGACCGACTGACGACCAACCCCGCCTGGAGGCACGGTGCCGGACCACGACGACACCCCACGACCCGAGACGGCTGGCTCCGACCCCGCAGCACGGGCAGCCGAGCCGTCGGTCGCACCGTCCTTCTCCGCGCAGTTCCGCGACGCCGTGCAGAACGCCGGCATCGCCCGCGTCGCGCCCGGTGAGGCGCCGTCCGGCCGGGCGCTGCTCGGCGCGGTCGGCGGGGTGCGCGGCCTCGCCGAGTCGGTGCTGCCCGGGTTCGCGTTCCTGGTCGTCTACGCGATCACGAAGGAGCTCGTGCCGAGCGTCGTGATCCCGGTGGCGGTCGGCCTGGTCTTCGTGGTGCTCCGGCTGCTGCAGCGGCAGTCGGTGACGATGTCGTTCGCGGGCATCCTCGGCGTCGCGGTCTCGGCCGGCCTCGCGCTCATCACCGGCCGTGCGGAGAGCAACTTCATCCCCGGGATCGTCATCAACGCCGTCTGGCTCGTCGGGCTGCTGATCACGCTGGCGATCCGCTGGCCGCTCATCGGGCTCGTCGTCGGCTTCCTGCTGCCGGCGAACGAGGACGGCTCGCACGTCGACTGGCGCGCCGACCCGGTGAAGCGCCGGGTGCTGACGGTCGCCACCTGGATCTGGGTCGGGCTGTTCGCGGTCCGTCTCGCGGTGGAGGTCCCGCTGTACCTGACGGCGCAGGTCGAACTGCTCGCCGGGCTGAAGCTCATCCTCGGCGTGCCGCTGTACGCGGCGGTGCTCTGGGTGACGTGGCTGCTGGTCCGCACCGTGTTCGTCCGACGCGACGACGTCGCCCCGGTGTAGAGTTCTCTCGACATCAAGATAGTTCTCGCAGGGCGCGCACGCGTCCTCGGGATTAGGTTTGCCTTGCTGGTGGGACGGTCCACGGCCCGCGAGGATGAGGGCAAACCGATCAGTAGGGAGGCGGCACGGTGGCTGCAGTCAATAGCTTCGGCTCGAAGGACACACTGTCGGTTGGGGGTGTCGACTACGCGATCCACCGGATCGACTCGGTTCCCGGGCACGAGAAGTTGCCCTACAGCCTGAAGGTGCTGCTCGAGAACCTCCTCCGCACCGAGGACGGCAAGAACGTCACCGAGGGACAGATCCGGGCACTCGGCTCCTGGCGGCCCGACGCGGAGCCCGACACCGAGATCCAGTTCTCGCCGGCGCGCGTCGTCATGCAGGACTTCACGGGTGTGCCGTGCATCGTCGACCTCGCCACCATGCGCGAGGCCATGGCGGACATCGGCGGCGACCCGAACAAGATCAACCCGCTGTCCCCGGCCGAGATGGTCATCGACCACTCCGTCATCGCCGACCTGTTCGGCAGCACGGACGCCCTGCAGCGCAACACGGACCTCGAGTACGAGCGGAACGGTGAGCGCTACCAGTTCCTCCGCTGGGGCCAGACCGCGTTCGAGGACTTCAAGGTCGTCCCGCCGGGCACCGGCATCGTCCACCAGGTGAACATCGAGTACCTGGCGAAGGTCACCTACACGCGTGACTTCGACGGCGAGACCTACGCGTACCCAGACACCCTGGTCGGCACCGACTCGCACACCACGATGGTGAACGGCCTCGGCGTGCTCGGCTGGGGCGTCGGCGGCATCGAGGCCGAGGCCGCGATGCTCGGCCAGCCCGTGTCGATGCTCATCCCGAAGGTCGTCGGCTTCAAGCTCTCCGGTGAGATCCCGGCCGGCGTGACCGCGACCGACGTGGTGCTCACCATCACGCAGGAGCTCCGCAAGCACGGCGTCGTCGGCAAGTTCGTCGAGTTCTACGGCGAGGGCGTCGGCGCCGTCCCGCTCGCCAACCGCGCCACCATCGGCAACATGTCGCCCGAGTTCGGTTCGACGGCGGCGATCTTCCCGGTCGACGACGTCACGCTGGACTACCTGCGGCTGACCGGTCGCGACGAGGCACAGATCGCCCTGGTCGAGGCGTACTCCAAGGCACAGGGGCTGTGGCACGACGCCTCGGTCGAGCCGAACTACTCCGAGTACATGGAGCTCGACCTCTCCACGGTCGTACCGTCCATCTCGGGCCCGAAGCGTCCGCAGGACCGCATCGAGCTCACGAACGCGAAGAGCCAGTTCGAGCTCGACCTGAACAACTACACGACGCCGTCCGAGCAGACCGACCTCGACGATGCGGTCGAGGAGACGTTCCCGGCCTCCGACCCGATCGCGGCCGGTTCGACCAACGAGGACACCGCGCTGCACGAGCACGTGCACGTGTCGAGCGCACCGTCGACCGCCTCGGCGCCGACGAAGGTCGCGATGGACGGGGCCGACCCGTTCACGATCGACCACGGTGCCGTCGCGATCGCCGCGATCACCTCGTGCACGAACACGTCGAACCCGTCGGTCATGATGGCCGCCGGCATCCTCGCCCGGAACGCCGCGAAGAAGGGCCTCACCGCGAAGCCCTGGGTGAAGACCACCCTCGCGCCCGGGTCGAAGGTCGTCACCGACTACTACGAGAAGGCCGGTCTCACCACCTACCTCGAGCAGCTCGGCTTCTACACGGTCGGCTACGGCTGCACCACCTGCATCGGCAACTCGGGCCCGCTGCCCGAGGAGATCTCGCAGGCCGTGCAGGACAACGACCTCGCCGTCACCGCGGTGCTCTCGGGCAACCGCAACTTCGAGGGCCGGATCAACCCCGACGTCAAGATGAACTACCTGGCGTCCCCGCCGCTGGTCATCGCCTACGCCCTCGCCGGGTCGATGCACTTCGACTTCGACAAGGACGCCCTCGGCACCGACCAGGACGGCAACGACGTCTACCTGACCGACATCTGGCCCGACGCGGCCGAGGTGCAGCAGGTCATCGACGAGTCGATCGACACCGAGATGTTCACCCACGAGTACGGCTCCGTGTTCGAGGGCGACGACCGCTGGAAGAACCTGCCGACCCCGACCGGCGACACCTTCGAGTGGGACCAGGAGTCGACCTACGTCCGGAAGCCCCCGTACTTCGAGGGCATGACGATGCAGCCCGACGCGGTGTCGGACATCTCCGGCGCCCGGGTGCTCGCGAAGCTCGGCGACTCGGTCACGACCGACCACATCTCGCCGGCCGGTTCGATCAAGGCCGACAGCCCCGCCGGCCAGTACCTCGCCGAGCACGGCGTCGACCGCAAGGACTTCAACTCCTACGGCTCGCGTCGCGGCAACCACGAGGTCATGATCCGCGGCACGTTCGCGAACATCCGTCTGCGCAACCAGCTGCTCGACGGCGTGGAGGGCGGCTACACCCGTGACTTCACGACGCCCGACGGTGCGCAGTCGTTCATCTACGACGCCTCGCAGCACTACCAGGAGCAGGGCATCCCGCTCGTCATCTTCGGTGGCAAGGAGTACGGCTCCGGGTCGTCCCGTGACTGGGCGGCCAAGGGCACGAACCTGCTCGGGGTCCGCGCGGTCATCACCGAGAGCTTCGAGCGGATCCACCGCTCGAACCTCATCGGCATGGGCGTCGTCCCGCTGCAGTTCCCGGCGGGCGAGACGGTCGAGTCCCTCGGGCTCGACGGCACCGAGGTCGTGTCGATCTCCGGGCTGACCGAGCTGAACGAGGGCCGCACCCCGAAGACGGTGCACGTCACCGCGACGCCGAGCGAGCACTCGCCGGCCGGCAAGCAGCCGATCGAGTTCGACGCGGTCGTCCGCATCGACACCCCCGGCGAGGCCGACTACTACCGCAACGGCGGCATCCTGCAGTACGTGCTCCGCTCGCTCGTCTGAGTCCGCTGAACGACAGGAGCGTCGTACGCACGGGTCGCTGACGCGACCACAGATCGGACCGGAGGCCCGTGGCGACACCGCCACGGGCCTCCAGTCCGTCACCTGGTAGCGGGAATAGGGTGATGGCTTGGTACCCACGAAAGGAGCGCCCGTGAGCCTGCTCGCCAGCATCACGTCGCCGCGCGACCTGAAGCGTCTCTCCGACGCGCAGATGACCGACCTCGCCGCCGAGATCCGGCGCTTCCTGGTCGCCGAGGTCGCGAAGACCGGTGGGCACCTCGGGCCGAACCTGGGCGTCGTGGAGCTGACGCTCGCGATGCACCGCGTGTTCGACTCGCCGAACGACCCGTTCGTCTTCGACACCGGGCACCAGTCGTACGTGCACAAGCTCGTGACCGGCCGTCAGGACTTCTCGAAGCTGCGCGAACGCGGCGGCATCGCCGGCTACCCGCAGCGCAGCGAGTCCGAGCACGACATCGTCGAGTCCTCGCACGCGTCGTCGTCGCTGTCGTGGGCCGACGGCATCTCCCGCGCGTTCGGGCAGACCGGGCAGACCGACCGCACCGTCGTCGCGGTGGTCGGGGACGGCGCGCTCACCGGCGGCATGACGTGGGAGGCGCTCAACAACATCTCCGACGACAACGACCGTCGACTGGTCATCGTCGTCAACGACAACGGCCGCTCGTACGCCCCGACGATCGGTGGCATGGCGCGGTTCCTGAGCTCCGTGCGCACCCGCCGCGAGTACCGCGCCCTGTACGAGGGCACGCAGGCCGTGGCGGCCCGCTTCGGCGCTCCGGGTCGTGCGGTGTACCGAGGCATGCGCGGGGGCCTGCACGGCTTCCTCTCGCGGCTGACGAACAACGAGGCGCTGTACTCCAACCTCGACATCAAGTACATCGGCCCGGTGAACGGCCACGACCAGCAGGCGATGGAGGCAGCGCTCCGGCAGGCCAAGGAGTACGGCGCTCCCGTCATCGTGCACGCGATCACCGAGAAGGGCCACGGCTTCGAGCCCGCCCTGCGCGACCAGGCCGACCAGTTCCACGCCGTCGGGCACATCGACCCGGAGACCGGGGAGTCGCTCGACGCCGCATCGGGCCCGTCCTGGACCTCGGTGTTCGCGTCTTCCCTCGCCGATGCCGGCGCCTCGGATCCTCGGATCGTCGCCATCACGGCGGCGATGCTCCGGCCGACCGGGCTCCACCTGTTCCAGGAGCAGCACCCCGACCGGGTGTACGACGTCGGCATCGCCGAGCAGCACGCCGTGACGACCGCCGCGGGCCTCGCCTACGGCGGTCTCCACCCGGTCGTGGCGCTCTACGCGACGTTCCTGAACCGCGCGTTCGACCAGGTGCTGATGGACGTCGCCCTGCACAGGGCCGGCGTGACGTTCGTGCTCGACCGTGCCGGGATCACCGGCCCGGACGGCCCCTCGCACCACGGCATGTGGGACCTCGCGCTGCTGCAGGTCGTGCCGGGGATCCGGATCGCCGCGCCCCGCGATGCCCCGACGCTGCGCGAGGAGTTCCGCGAGGCGATCGCCGTCGACGACGCCCCCACCGTGCTGCGGTGGTCGAAGGGGCAGGTCGGACCGGACATCCCCGCGATCCGTCGTCTCTCCGATGGTGTGGACGTCCTGCACGCCGCCGCGGACGACGTCGAGGACGTGCTCTTCGTCGCCGTCGGGTCGATGGTGCCGGTGGCACTCGAGGCCGCGGCGCTGCTCGAGGCGCAGGGCATCGGCGTCACCGTCGTGGACCCGCGCTGGGTGGTGCCGATCCCGACGTCGCTGATCGAGCTGTCGCGGACGCACCGGCTCGTGATCACCATCGAGGACGGCGTGCGGGTCGGCGGCGTCGGGACCCGGCTGCGGCAGGACCTGCGCGCTGCCGGGGTCGACACCGGGGTGAACGAGCTCGGGCTGCCCGACGCGTTCATCGACCACGCGACCCGGTCGCAGATCCTCGCCGACGCGGGGCTGACGGCGCAGGCCATCGCCCGCGACGTCATCGACCAGGTCGTCGGGACGAAGCTGCCGCAGGCGAAGCCCGCGCGGTCCCGCGAGTCCGCGGCGTCCGACCGCTGACCGCGCGGTTCGCGATCGTCTCGCACAACCAAAGCCACTCCGAACCACGGCGATCCGCGGTTCGGGGTGACTTTGGTTGTGCGGCGGTGCGGCCTTCGAGACCGAGTCGGCTCTAACGGGAAGCGGGGCCGACGATCCGCGGCTCGTGGAACGTGCCGCCGAAGACTCGCTCGGACGCGCCGGAGCGGTCGAGGTACGGGCTGATCCCACCGGCCTGGAACGGGTACCCCGCACCGAGGATGAGCCCGAGGTCGATCTCCTCGACGTGCTCGACGACCCGGTCCTCGAGCATGCGGTGCAGCTCGTCGGCCAGGGCGTCCTCGAACCGGCGCTGCATCTCGGCGGCGTCGACGGGCTTCGCGTCCTTCTTGGACGGCGCGACGAGCTTCACGGCGGCGGGGTCGTACCCGGTCGCGTTGCCCTTCTTGTCGCGGGTCAGGATCGTCCCGTGCTCGGCGATCTTCTTCAGGCCGTCGCCGGGGTAGAAGCGCTCGGGCCAGGCCGCGTGGTGCGAGTCGAGCACGTGCGCACCGACCGGCAGCCCGACGAGCTCGAGCAGCTCGAACGGTGACATCGGCAGGCCGAGTGGGGCGGCACCCTGGGCGACGGTGTCGAACGAGGTGCCCTCTTCCACGCCGCGCATCGCCTCGCCGAGCACCCGGGCGAGCACCCGGTTGACGACGAAGCCCGGCTGGTCCGCGGTGATGATCGCGGTCTTCTTCAGGGTCTTCGCGACGGCGAGTGCGGTGACGAGGGCCTCGTCCGAGGTCTTCGCCGCGCGAACCACCTCGAGCAGCGGCATGACCGCGACCGGGTTGAAGAAGTGGAAGCCGACGAGTCGCTCCGGGTTGGTGAGCACCGACGCCATCTCGTCGACGGAGAGCGACGACGTGTTCGTGGCGAGGATGGCGTCCGGCGCGATGACCTGCTCGATCTTCCGGAGGACCTCCTGCTTGACGGTCATCTCCTCGAAGACCGCCTCGATCACCCAGTCGGCGTCGGCGAAGGCGTCGTAGGACACCGACCCGCTGACGAGTGCCGTGATGCGGTTCGCGTCGTCGGGGGAGATCCGGCCCTTGTCGAGCAGCTTCGCGACCTCGCCGCGGATCCGCTCGACGCCGGCGTCCACACGGGACTGGTCGACGTCGGTGATGACGACGGGGACGCCCAGGCGTCGGGCGAACAGCAGCGCGAACTGCGACGCCATCAGCCCGGCGCCGAGGACGCCGACCTTCGTGATCTTCTTCGCGTCGACGCCCTCGGGAGCGCCGACGGGCTTCTTCGCACGCTTCTGCACGAGGTCGAAGGCGTACATCGACGCGGCGAACTGGTCGCCCGAGATGAGGTCGGCGAGGGCCTCGTCCTCGTCGGCGAAGCGTTCGTCGAGCGAACCCGACTTGGCGGCGGCGACGAGGTCGAGCGCCCGGAACGGCGACTTCGGCACGGTGCCGATCTTCGAAGCGACCTGTCCGCGGGCGACCTTGACGACGGTGCCCCATGCGGCCTTCTCGAGCATGCCCGGCTCGTTCTTCCGAACGACCTTGGTCGTTCCGGTGATGACGCCGTCCGCCCACGCCACGGCGGAGGGCAGGAACGTGACGGACGGGACGAGCACGTCACCGATGCCGATCTCGACCGCGGCCGGGCCGTCCATCAGGCGGTTGTTCTTGAGCGGGTTCTCGACGATGACGCGGAGCGCGCGCTCCGGGCCGATCAGGCGGGGGAGCAGCGTCGCGCCGCCCCAGCCGGGGATGATGCCGAGGAACACCTCGGGCAGGCCGATGCCCTGCGCCGCGGACGAGAACGCCCGGTAGGTGCAGTGCAGGGCGATCTCGAGCCCACCGCCGAGCGCCAGCGTGTTCACGAACGCGAACGACGGCACCCCGAGGTCGGCGAACTTCTTGAGCGTGGCGTGCCCGAGGGCGGCCAGGTCGTGGGCGGCCTCGCGCGACGGGACCGCCGCTGCCTGGGACAGGTCGGCCCCGGCGGCGAAGCAGTACTCCTTGCCGGTGATCGCGACGCCCTTGATCGTGCCGGCGGCGGCCTCGGTCTTCAGGGTGTCGAGCACGCCGGCGAGCTCACGGAGCGTGCGGGGCCCGAGGGTGTTCGGCCGCTTGTAGTCCTTGCCGTTGTCGAGCGTGATGAGCGCCAGCGTGCCACCCGAGGGCATCGTGACGTGCTTGACGAACGAGTGCGTGACGACCTCGTCCTCGCTGAGTTCGGCCAGTCGGTCGTTGTCGACGATGGTCATGGTCACGCCCCCTTCCGAGCCGAACGCTCGGCCGACTTGCTGTGGTTCGGGTTCTCCCAGATGACGGTGCCGCCCTGGCCGAGCCCGATGCACATCGTGGTGATGCCGTACTTGACGTCCGGTCGCTCGGCGAACTGCGCGGCGAGCTGGTTCATCAGCCGGACGCCACTCGACGCGAGCGGGTGGCCCACGGCGATCGCGCCGCCCCAGGCGTTCACGTTCGGGGAGTCCTGGGCGATGCCGTAGTTGTCGAGGAACGCGAGCACCTGGACGGCGAACGCCTCGTTGATCTCGAACAGGCCGATGTCGTCGATCGACAGGCCGGCCTTCGACAGGGCCTTGTCGGTCGCGGGGACCGGGCCGACGCCCATGACCTCGGGCTCGACGCCGGCGAAGGCGAACGAGACCATGCGCATCTTCGTCGACAGTCCGTGCTGCTTCGCGCCGTCCTCGGACGCCAGCAGGCTCATGGTGGCGCCGTCGTTCAGACCGGCTGCGTTGCCGGCGGTGACCCGTCCGTGGGGCCGGAACGGCGTCTTCAACGCGGCCAGCGCCTCCAGGGTCGTCCCCGGCCGCGGCGGCTCGTCGGTGCTGACGACGTCCCAGCCGTCGCCCTTGTTGACCTCGACCGGGATCACGTCCGGCTGGAGCTTGCCGTTCGCCCAGGCTGCGGCGTAGCGCTGCTGGGACTGGACGGCGTAGGCGTCCGTGCGGTCCTTCGTGATCGCGGGGAAGCGGTCGTGCAGGCGCTCGGCGGTGGCGCCCATGACGAGGGCGTCGCTCGAGACCATGCGCTCCGCGACGAAGCGGGGGTTCGGGTCGGCGTTGAAGCCCATCGGGTGCCGGCCCATGTGCTCGACACCACCGGCGATCGCGATGTCGGCGGCGCCGAAGGCGATGGCACCCGCGAGCGTCGTGACGCTCGTCATGGCGCCGGCGCACATGCGGTCGATCGCGTAGCCGGGCACCGACTTCGGCAGACCCGCGAGCATGCCGACCGTGCGGCCGAGCGTCAGCCCCTGGTCACCCTGCTGCGTGGTCGCCGCGACGGCGACGTCGTCCACGGCTGCGGTGTCGAAGGCGTTCCGGTCGAGCAGTCCGCGCATCGCGTGCACCGCCAGGTCGTCGGACCGGGTCTTCCAGAACACCCCCTTCTCGCCGGCTCGTCCGAACGGTGTGCGAACGCCGTCCACGAACACGACGTCTGATGCCTTTGGCAATCCGGGCCTCCCAGATCCTCATCGATCGGGCCGGAACGCAGGTCGCTCCGGCCTGGCCGGGCCTCGCCCGGCGACCCTCCCGACGCTATGCCCCCAGCCTGGGCGGCCGCATGCCGGTTGGGCAGTTCCTACGACTCGTCGTCGTCCGTCGCCGCGGGCCGCTGTGCAGCAGCGACAAAGGCCGACGCGATGATCGACGCGAGTTCCTCGACCTGCCACGGGCGGGCATCGTGCTCGGCGAGGGCGGCGCCGACCAGCTCGGTCGACGGCGGCGACGGCGGGGCCCACGACACGAGCCGGAGCGTCTCCGGGGTGAGCAGGTTCTCGAGCGGGATGTCGAGCTCCTCGGCACGCTTCGTGACCGCGGCGCGCGCGGCCTTGTACCGGCGGTCGGCCGCCGGGTTGCGGTCCGCCCAGGCGCGGGGCGGGGGAAGAGTGGCCTCGCCGGCACCGCGGAGACGGGGGAGGTCCTCGGTGGTGCGGCCTTCCTCGACGGCGGCCCACCAGCGGTCGAGCTCGGAACGGCTGGCGCGGCCCGTGAAGGTCTTCAGCGCACCGAGTTCGGCGCGGGACTCGGGTGCGGCGGCCGCGGCGGCGACGATCGCCGAGTCGGGGATCGTGCGTCCGGGGGCGATGTCCGCCTGTCGGGCGTACTCGTCGCGGGCGAGCCAGAGCGACCGGGCGATCGCCAGTGCCCGAGCACCACGGAGCGCGTGCATGCCGGACAGCCGACGCCAGGGCTCGGCACGGGCGGGCTTCGGCGCGCGGTGCAGGACCGCGTCGAACTCCTCCTGGGCGATCCGGGTCTTGCCGGCCTCGTCGAGCTTCTCGGCGAGGGCGTCGCGGAGGTCGGGCAGCAGCTCGACGTCGAGCGACGCGTAGACGAGCCACGACTGCGGCAGGGGACGGGTCGACCAGTCGGCGGCCGAGTGCGCCTTCGCCAGGGTGATGCCGAGCAGCTGCTCGACGACGGCGCCGAGGCCGACACGGGGGAACCCGGCGATCCGGGCGCCCAGTTCGGTGTCGAAGATGCGGGTCGGGACGAGGCCGACCTCCTGCAGGCACGGCAGGTCCTGCGAGGCGGCGTGGAACAGCCACTCCTCGTCGACGATGGCGGCCTGCAGCTCCGAGAAGTCGCCGATCGGGATCGGGTCGAACAGGAACGCACCGGCACCACGGCGGAACACCTGGATCAGGTACGCGCGCTGCGAGTAGCGGTAGCCGCTGGCGCGCTCGGCGTCGACCGCGACGGGGCCGTGGCCGGCGGCGATGGCGGCGACCGCCTCGAGGTAGTCCTCGCGCGTGTCGATCACCTTGACGGCGTCGTGCGATGCCTCGAAGGCGGGGCTGGCGGCGGCGGCCGGAGTGGCCGATCCAGCAGCGGCAGCCGGAGCAGTCGAGCCGGCAGCCGTGGCTGCGGACGCAGCCGGGCCGGTCGATCCAGCGGCGTCCTGGGGAGCGGGGTCGGTCACTTGGCGAGCCTCCTCGGGGCCAGCAGGGTCACGCCGTCCGATGCGGGCGGCAGACCGGCGAGCATGGCGACGATGTCCTGCCAGGCCCGGACGTGTGCGGTGAGGTCGTCGCCGCGTGGTGTCCACGACGCGCGGAGTTCCAGCTGGGCGCCGTCGCCCTGTGCGGCGAGGTCACCGTACCCGCGCGAGATGATCTTGGTGGCCGTGCCCGAGGCGTGGTCGTACGTCGCACCGTGCGACTCGAGCGCGTCGACGAGCCAGCTCCAGGTCACGTCGGCGACGAATTCGTCGACGCCGATCTCCGGCTCGAGCGGCGCCTGGGCGAACGAGACGACACGGAACGCGCCGCCCCAGTCCTCGGGTTCTTCCGGGTCGTACAGGGCGATGAACCTGCCGGTGCCCAAGTCCGAATCGACCCCGTGCGCAGTGCCGGACACGTCCGCCGTCAGGGCGATCGAGAACGGTGCGATCCGGGTCGGCGAGGGGATCTCGGTGACGGTGGTCTCGGCACGGCCGCTGCCGCCGGACACGAACGCGCGGAGCCGCGCGAAGGCGTCGGGCTCTCGGGTTTCGGACACACATGCAGACTAGGCTCCGGGCCATGTCCCGATCCGCGCGACCCGCCGAGGACGTCGTCCAGGAGACCGCTCGATCGGCCGGGTTCATCGCACTCGGCGCCGGTCTGGCAGCTGCCGCGGTGGGGACGGCCGTCATCGGTGGCTTCGTCGCCGCCGTCGCCCGCGCCGTGGTCACCCCCGACCGCAAGCGCAACGAGCGCGTCCCGATCCACGCCGTCGACCCCGTCCGGAAGACCGTCACGATCGAGCGCACGGCCGACACCGAGCTGCAGGGCCGCTACTCGCTCTGGTTCGGCGGCGGCACCGGCCACATGCGCGTCGGCGAGGTCCTCGGCACGACCGACACCACCGTGACGCGCCGCATCATCGCGATCGACGCCGGCGATCCGACCGCCGCACGTCGCGGTCGCTGGGGCGGCTGGTTCTACCTGACCCCCGGCGAACTCGACGTGCCCGTCGAGGACGTCGACATCCCCACCCCGAACGGCCCCGCCCCCGCCTGGGTCGTCCGCGCCGACGACCCGGCAGCGCCGTGGGCCGTCCTGGTGCACGGCCGTGGCGTCACGCGTGCCGAGACGATCCGCGCCGTCCCCGTCTTCCGCGCCGCCGGGTACTCGGTGGTGCTCGCCTCGTGGCGGAACGACGGCGTCGCCCCGCCGAGCGTCGACGGCCGCTACGGCCTCGGCAGCACCGAGTGGGAGGACGTCGACTCCGTCCTCCGCTGGCTCACCGCGCAGGACGCCCAGAGCGTCGTCCTGATGGGCTGGTCGATGGGCGGCGCCGTCGTGCTGCAGACCCTGCTCCGCTCGCGCTTCGCCGGCCTGGTCGACGGGGTGGTGCTCGAGTCCCCGGTGGTCGACTGGCACGCCGTCCTGAAGTCGCAGAGCCAGCTCCTGCGCCTGCCGCGTCCGGTCCGCAAGGTCGCGCAGCGCCTGCTCCGGACGCCGGTGCTGCACCGGCTCGCCGGGCTCCAGGCCCCTGTGGACCTGCGCGAGCTCGACATGGTCACGCGCTCCGACGAGCTCACGGTGCCGATCCTGCTGCTGCACAGCGACGACGACGGGTTCGTGCCGTCCTCGGCCTCGCACGACCTGGCCCGCGCACGGCCCGACCTGGTCCGGCTCGAGATCCAGACCAAGGCCCGGCACACCAAGCTCTGGAACCACGACGCCGACTGGTTCGACGCCCGCATCCTCGCGTGGCTCACCGAGGTGGTCCAGCGGCGCGGGGCGACCAGCGCGCGGTAGACGCGACCGAAGGGCGGACGGGAGGCGCGGTGTCAGCTGGCACCGCGCCTCCCGTCCGTCACCTGCTCACGTCGTCGCCACTTCGGTGGCCCCTGGTCCGCCGAGCGCGCAGAACGGTGAAAGGACATGGGCCGGCACTCGGCACGGTGTGGGAAGAAGGCTGGGAGGACGGCGATGCTTGCGCCGCACGCCCGCACGTCAGGTCCGTGGGAAGAGATCGACTGACCGTGGCGTAGCCCGGTATCGCAGGTGTTCGAAGTCCGGGTGCCAGTCGACCAGGCCCACCACCGCACGGACGGCGATGTCGACGAAGAACGGGGATACGACCATCCGATGGGGGACGGTCTCTGCCTCGACCTCGCTCGCCGGCCGCGACCTCTTGCCGGAGAAATCCGTGACGTGTTCGACGTCGGTGGCGGTGCCCCAGGAGTACGCGGGGAGGAGCCGGTCAGAGTCGGGCGTCGTGGTGCCGACGACCTCCCACATGCCTGGCTGGAACCGCGCCGGCAGGGTCAATCCGGCGATGACGGGCTGCGTCGCGAGCACCACGAGCGGATCCGCCGGCGGCGGTACTTCTTCGGGACGTTGGAAGACGGCGACGTAGACGGCATCGAAATGTTCCGATATCACGTGCCCGAGCAAAACACCGCCCGCTCCGTCCGATATGAGGAAGACGTCGCCAGCGGCGGCCGCGAACGGCGCACGGCTGCATGGGTAGAACACACTGGCTGTCCCGGAGGGGGTGCTGGGTCCCCTTGGATCCGGTGCCGCGAGTGGTGTCCGTGGCACCCTGGTGCGCCGGAGCTGGCGTGCGCGCTCGTCGAGGTCCCGACCCGGCCATCCGTGGTCGACGACTTCGATTGTGAACAACGTTTCGGGGTCAGCGCGCGTCTCGGTCAGGAGCTGCGCGAACAGTTGTGCGCCGCTGTCGGCCTGGTGAAACTGCTGCGTCGACCGATCGGGCTTGCTCCGTCTACCGAACATCGCGGACTCCGTCTTCGTCGGTGGATGTGAGGATGAGCTGGTCCGGTCGAGGCAGCTCGGCCGGCATGTCGGTGGTGAACCACGGGAACTCGACGAAGTTGATGCGACCCTCGAGCATCCAGACGAGTACCTCGCCCGCGAGGGGGGCCTCGTCGGAGCAGTAGTACACGGCCCATCGGAGAGGACCGTCGGCGTAGTCGGACCGAGGTGCCTCGGCGAGCACGATGTCGAAGATCCGCGGGACCGACTCGTCGACGGTCCGCACTGCCTCGACCTGGTCGCGCAGCAAGGCGGACCTGGGGTCCTGCGACGCGTCAAAGCACGTCCGCAGGATCGCCGCGATGTGGTGTGCCGTGGTGTCGCCCTCCCGACTGCCGACCACGTGCGAAGCCACCGCGGGTCCGAGAGCCCGCTCGATCGCGTTCGAGATCTCGATGACTGATCCGTCGATGCACACGGTGACTTCAGTGCTGTCGAAGAAGTCGATGCGGAGCACTGCCTGCGCCGGATCGGGTCCGGCGGCGACCGGAACGCCGAAGAACTCGCAGTCGATCATCTGGTGGTTCTCCTGGACGAGCGTCAGCATCTCGTCGTGCGAGAACCACAGCCCGGGTCCCGACGCTGCCATGAGTCGCCGGTCCCACTCGTGCACGTCGACAGTCGAGCTCGGTTGCATGACCATGTCGAGCTCCGTGACGAGCCAGTGCAGGGGCGTGAGGTTCAACGATTCGAACACGTCCCGGAAGCCAGGCAGCGGCCCCTCGTGTGAGGGGCCCCTCCGGAAGAACCAGAACCGCTGAGCGGCCTCTCGTCGGCCGGTCATCAGGTGTTGGTGAGCCAGATCGCGGGCCCCTCGCTCGGCATGACGATGATCCGCAGCCTTCTCGTGAGGCGTTTAATTGATCCCGCTGACGATCGGGGTCTGACCGAGCGAGACGAGGGTGCGTAGTCACCGAGCGCGTCCGCGAAGGCGTCGAGTGGACCGATGAACGGTCGGAGAGGGTCTTCCTTCTTCGTGGAGTGCCGTCGGACTGCACCGGTGAAGTCCGAGGGGACAGCGTCGCAGTGCACCTCAGCGTCGGCCGGGATCGCGGCGATCATCGAGACGATACCGCCGGGTGGTTCGATGGTCGTCCTGCAGGTGACCGCTCGAAGGTGTGCGATCGAGAGGTCTGGCTGTGTTCTGGTCATCGTCAGTCCTCAGCGTTGTTCAGCCCGGTCATCTTCGTCGTCTGGGATCGAGGTGAACAGATCTCCGCCCCCGAGAGCGATCACCCGCACCGGCGGTCTCTCCGGGCCGGTGTAGTGCCAAGACTCGTACTGCGCGTCAGGATCGGCTCTCAGCACGACTCCGCTGGAGAAGGTCAGCTCCAGAGAGCTTTCGTCGATCCGGGCCTCGATTACCGTCTGGGTGTGCAGACGCAAAGCTGGAACGAGCGAAGACTTGTCGCCGTCCGGGGCAACTTGGGAAATGGCTCCGCTCGGCTCACCCACCGTGAATGTGGATTCGAAAGCCGTGCTCGCACCGTTGGAGAAGCGCAACGTGACCATGTGGTCGATCCCGATGAAATTGACGGTTTCTCTCACAACGGACAGGCGCATGTCATCTCCGTTTCTTTTGGCCAAACGACGTACTTACCGCTCCGGAAAGCGTACATCGATTCGTCAAGGTTGCGGAACACCGCCCCAGGAAGTCGTCCAATCTCACCGTCGGGTTGACTACTGCCTCGTCGAAGACGACTGTCACCGTGATGCTGTCGACAGAATCGATGCGCACAACTGGATCCGCCGTCGCGGGTGATACGCGGTGTCGTCATCGGCCGCGACCAGACTGGTTCTCAACGTTCGCCTGGTTTCCCGATGAAGTTGGTGACGAACAGCGCGCCCATCACCTGGTCCCTTTCCTTTTCGAGTGCGACAGTCACGAGGGAGTCCTCAAGCCACACGAAACACAGGCGAACCTCGGTAGAACCGAGGAGAGCGAGATTCGTCGTGAATTCTTCCAACCCAATCACTACGACACCTTTCTCCCTGGCCAAGTTGTACTTCGTCCAAAGTGTCCGCGCGATGCTTGAGGCGTCCTGTACGCTGAGTCGGAGATCTTCTTCACAGGGTTGAGGCAGAAGCGCCGCGGACGCCTTCAAAGCGGCCGGGGTTGTCAATTCCTTCAAGAGATGACGAAGTGCTCCTGCGGAGATTGTTTTTTGCGTCGGTGCGCGATCGAGGTATGTCGCTGCGAGCGGAACTTGGTGTTCGGCGTCTACGACGAAGGACGCGATCCGCTCGCCCGCCTCGGCCTGGCAAAACAGGATCGGTCCATTGCCAAGATCATGCAGTGGCGCTAGAAGTTCAACTAAGTTCGGAGATCGAACCAGGTAATTGTCCCGCACCATTCTCTCGAATTCGGCTGCCTCGAACTGGTCTACAAACAATTCCTGTTCAGGTGGCAGTTCTGTCAACAGGGTCAGCGCATCTGCTGGAACGTTCAATCCCGAGCGCTCGATCATCCCTTCGAGCACCTCGACAGTCATGACTTCGCTCAACTCTCGTACCTCTCCACCTTTGCGCCACGGACGACTCCGCGGATGAGGACTTCCGACTCACCGAACTCGTCAGGCCCGAGAACTACCCTGCTCCGGTACGGCTCGAGATCTGTGCTGAGGATCACGCCGCGGCCTCCAGGTGTGAGTTCGCCGTCTCCATATGGGTCGGACGCGAATCGCTCGGCGACGGTTCGGTCGGTGGTCCAGCTGGTGAGCTTGCTTTCTCGGCTGTTTCCTCCGTTGTGCATGGCGCCATCTTGGTGCCCCTGTAAGTCTCCGGGCAATGCTTCCCCGTTCTTTGCTGCCTCGAACCGGTGATGCGCGGCGTTGATGCCGCGATAGATCGTTGTTGGAACAGGCGGAGTCGGCGCGAAGTCGTCGAGTTTCGAGACCGCTGTCGGCAGGTGCACCTTCGACATCGTGCCGCCGGTCGCCGCCGACGTCGCGGCACCTTCGGCCGCGTTCCGGAGCAGACCACCCGGGGTCACCGGCTGGCCGCTCACCGCGTAGTTCGCGACGTTCTCGGCCGCACCTTCTGCTGCGTTCTTGACCAGTTGCTTCCCGATCAGGGCACCGGCACCACCGCCGACCGCACCGAATGCCCCGCTGACGGCGACCTGGCCCCAGTTCACCTCGCCGGTCGTGGCCTTCTGGATGATGGTGTCGGCACCGGCGCTGATGAGCATCATGCCGACCGGACCGCCGACGCCGGTGGCGACGAGCACACCGCCGGCGACGACCATCGCGCCACCGGCGACGTACTCCCAGTTGTCCGCGAACCAGTCACCGGTCGCGGCTGCGGCACGTGCGAGCGGCCCCTGCTGCGCCGCCGCGTAGGCCTCGAGCTCGGCGTCGGTGACCGGCGCGAGTCCGAGCGGGTCGATGGCGTGCAGCGGATCGTTGCCGGCGAACGAGTACGGGTTGCCCGCCCAGGCTGCTCCCGCGGGCGCGGTGACCGGGTCGACGGACAGGAAGCCGCGCGACGACGGGTCGTAGGCGCGGGCGCCCATCCACTCCAGGCCGGCGACCTGCAGCGAACCGTCGGCGCCGAGTGCGATGCCGCCGGGCAGGCCGGAGCCGCCGAGGTCCACGAGCGTCTGCCACGGGTCGGCGTCGTCGGCTGCTCTGGTCGTGCGTCGACCGCTGGTGGCCCACCCGTCGTCCACGCCGGTGAGACCACCGGGAGCACGGACGACCGGTGTGTCGCCGACAGCGAGGAGCGTCGGCGCGAACGCGGCGGTGTCCCAGTCGATCTGGACGCCGTCGACATCGGCGAGTTCACCGAGGGCGTCGACGTGCAGGTCGGTCGTGGTGCTGCCTGCCGCGGTGGTCTCCGCCACCCCGGTGAGGTGACCCTGCGGGGTCCAGCCGTACGTGGTCGTCACGCCGTCGGCTCGGAGCGCCTGCACCCGACGACCAGCGCCGTCGTAGGCGTACTCCACCTCGGGCGACCCGTCCACGGCGTCGACGCCGATCAGCTGACCGGCGGCGTCGTGCCGGAACCGTCGGGCCCCGGAGTCCGTCCGTTCCTCGGCCAGACGACCAGCGACGTCGTAGACCCAGTCGGTGCGACGGGCTTCCTGGACGGACGCCACCAGCTGCGCGGCATCGTCGTGCTCGTAGGTGGTGCTCCCACCGGGTCCGTCGACCCGGGTGATGCGCCCGTCGGCGTCGCGTTCGATCGTGCTGGCGTGCGTGCCGTCCGCGTCGATGCGCGTGTGCCGGACCACCTGTCCGTTCGCGTACTCCCAGGTCTGCAGCTGATCGCCGCCGCGGGCCTGCAGGAGCCGCCCCGCCGCGTCGTGCTCGTACCGGACCTCGCCGAATGCGGAGTGGTCGACGCGGACGACCCGTCCGGTGTCGTCGTGCTCGTACCGGGTCGTGAACCCGTCAGGGGACTGCACCGAGGTGCGGAGTCCGTCGGCATCGTGGGTCCACCGGGTCTCGCGCGCGCCGGTGGCACGGCGGACGAGCTGGCCCAGTCGGCTGAACTCGAGGACGTGGGTGGCGGGGGAGTCGGGACGGGTCTCGTCGGTGATCGTCACCGTGCGAGCACGCGCCTCGCGGTCGATGCGGCCGATCAACCGGTCACCGGCGTACTGCGCGGATTCACGACCGGCCGCGTCGTACTCCCACCGAAGGACGCTCCCGTGCGGGTCGGTCTGGGTGAGCTGGCGCCCGGCCGCATCGTAGGTCGCCGTCGTCGTGCGACCGAGCTGATCGGTGGACGAGGCCACCTTGTCGAGCTGCGTGTACGTGCGGAGAGTCACCCCACCCAGCGGATCGACGGTGCGGACGAGGCGCCCACGCTGGTCGTACTCGTACCGGGTGGTGCCGCCGAGCCCGTTCACCGCGGCGACGAGTTGCCCGGCGGCGTCGTAGCGGAAGGCCCGCTGGCCGAAACGGGTGTCGCGCGCCGACACGACCCGACCCACGCGGTCGTACCGGTACCGGGCGGTGCCGACCCCGGGCACGTCGGCGTGGACGACCCGACCCTGGCGGTCGTACTCGGTCCGGGCGACCTCGCCGGTCGGCAGGGTGCGCGCGACGACCCGTGAATCGGCGTCGTAGGTCAGCGTGGTGCGTGCGCCGGCGGGGTCGATCGCGCTGACCGGGCGGCCGCACGCGTCGTACTCGTACCGGGTGGTGCGGCCCGCCGGAGTGGTCACACCGACGACTCGTCCGGCCAGGTCACGCTCGATCCTGGTGAGTCCACCGTCCGCGTCGACGAGTTCGACCGGTCGGCCGCAGGCGTCGTACGTGGTGAGTTCGGCGGAGGCGTCTGTGTGCTCGAGCCGGGTCGGGCGCCCGAACTCGTCGGTCGTGACGGACACGGCATCGAAGGCATCCCGGACCGTGGAGACGCCGTCAGCGCGCGAGCGCCCCACCTCGGTGCGGACACCGGTGGGGTCGACCGTCGCGCCGAGGGCTCCGACCGCGTCGTGCTCGCGTGTCCAGGTGCCGCCGGCCGGGTCGACCACGGCTTCGAGTCGGGAGAGCGCGTCGTGCACGAACGCCCACTCGGCACCGTCGGGCAGGGTCATCGACGAGACGTTGCCGATGGCGTCGAAGTCCTTCGTCACGACGCGACCGAGGGGATCCGTGGTGGACACGATCTCGCCGTGCTGGCCGTAGGCGACCTCGGTGCGGGCACCGGTCGGATCGATCGTCGCCGTGACCCGACCGCCGTCGCCGTGCTCGAACCGCCACAGCCCGCCGTCCGGGTCCTCACGCGCGGTGAGCAGGCCGGCGGCGTCGTAGCGGTACCGGGTCCGGTTGCCGAGCGGTGTGACCGCCTCGATGATCCGGCCACCGGGGTCGCGGATCAGACGTGCGGTGTCACCGACGGCGTTCTCGACGCCGACGACCTCGCCGGAGGCGTCGTGGTGGAAGACGACGACGACGCCCGTCGGATCGGTGGTCCGGACCAACAGGCCGTCCCGCCACTCGAGCACGGTGCGACCGCCGACGGGGTCGACGATGGTCGACGGGTTCCGGTCGTCGCCCGCGTACTCGTACTCGACGACCCCGCCGTTCGCGGTGACCACCGTGGTCATGCGGTCCTGCTCGTCGTACCCGAAGGTCAGGTCGGCGCCCTCCGGTGTCACGGTCCGGACGCGCCGTCCCCGCTCGTCGTACCCGTGGACGGTCACCTGCCCGTCGCGCTCGGTCACCGAGACGAGGTTGCCGTGCGGGTCGTACGACATCGACTGACGCCGCCCGTCGGTGTCGATGATCCCGACGACCCGGCCCTTGCGGTCGGCGATCCACGTGTTGGTGTGGTCGCCGTCGACGTCGGAGACCGAGGTGACGCGGCCCGGCAGGTACGCGAACCGCACGCGCCGTCCGAACGGCGTGCGCTGCTCGACGACACGGCCACGGGCGTCGTAGGTGTTCTCGCACTCGACCACACCCGTGGCAGCGGTCACGCGGTCGATCAGCCCGTCGTCGTTCCAGCGGTACTGACGGCTGCCGACGGCGTCCGTCGCACGGACGAGTCGACGAGCATCGTCGTAGTGGTAGTCCACGCGGCGTCCGTCGGAGGCGGTCGTCGACGCCACCCGGTCGCCCGCGTACTCGACGTCGATGAACCGTCCGAACACGTGCGACAGGCGGGTGATGCGGTCCTGCTCGTCACGCCGAACGGTCACGGTGGTGCCGGCTCCACGGCCGCTTCGCAACCACAGTCCGGACGGCGTGAACGCCCAGTGACCGCCGGCGTTGTCCTGGACGACGAGGGCGTTCCCCTCGGCCCGGAGCCACAGGTCTTCGCCGACCGCCCGGTCCCAGCCGACGCCCTGCCGCGGGAAGTCGACCTGCCGGCCGTCGTCGAGCACGACCGACGCGGCGTCGTCGGTGATCTCCAGCCGGGTGTCGAGGATCGAGGACCACCCGAGCCCGAACACCCCGGCACGGCCGTCGAGCGAGTTGTACATCCGGGTGAGCCGGAGCGACGCCGCCTGCCCGGCAAACGACAGGTCGGTCTCGGGCTCCAGGAAGTTGCCCGTGGCGGTGTTGACGGGATCGTCGGCGAACCCGTTCGTCGGGGGCGTCCCCATCGCCGAGAACGGTCCGATGGTGAAGTCGTCACGTCCGGCGTCGATGCCCGCCGCGGACAGGGCCGCCGCGATCGCCGCGTCCGACAGCGTCGCGGGCCCGGCACCACCACCGGCGGCCTCGAACTGCGCGGCGACGGTGCCCGCCCAGTCGGCGTCCTGCCCGTTCGCGGTGAGCCAGTCGTTGACGGCGGTCAGCAGCGACTGGGCGTTCAGCGTGCCCCAGCAGGGGTTGCACTCGGCCTCGTAGTCGCTCAGGGCGTTGCGGAACGTGGAGACGGCACCCGACAGGTCGGAGTCGAGCGTGCGGGTGTTCGCCTCGAAGGAGCGGAGGTCTTCGGGGACGGCCGACGACGTCCCACCGCTGGTCCCACCACCCGCGGGGATCTCGCGCCCCTTGACGCTGACCTCGTCCGCCTGCAGCCGCGGCTCCGGTTCCGGCTCCGGGGGCTTCGGGTCGTCACCGCCGCCGAACCACGTCGAGATCTCGTGTCCGGCGCCGACGAAGAAGTTCTCCTCGCGTTCACGCTTGCGGGCGTCCCACGCCTTCGCCTGCTTCCGCCGGTCGTCCTCGTCCTTCGCGGCGTCGCGGAGTTCCTGCACGAACCCCGACAGGCTCTGCAACGACTCGACGAGCTTCGTCGCGCTGCGTGCGCCGATGTCGGCGTTGTCCGCGAAGACCTCGGAGAAGTACCCCCGGAACTCCGCAGTCGCGGCCGTCACCGACGACGACCGCGATCCGGACTGGCCGCCGATCGACGACGCGAGTGCCGTCGAAGCCGATTTGAGCGTGTCCGCCGCGCTGTACGAGTAGCCGGTCGGATCGTTCCCGTGGATCTTCGCCATCGTCAATTCCCCCCATGGTGCTGACCGGCCCATCCTGTCACGGCCGGCGACTGAAATGCCAGAGGACCGCATGCATCCGAAACGAGCAACGGACAGGAGGCGCGGTGCCAGCTGGCACCGCGCCTCCTGTCCGTCAACGGGTCGCGTCTACGCGACCGCCGCCTGCACCTGACGCTGGACGCGTCCGAGCATGCCCACCATGCCGCGGATCCGCAGCGGGCTGACCGCCTCGGACAGACCGATGGTCAGCGGGTAGTCCGTCGGCACCGCGAGCACCTGCTCGACGGTCAGGCCGGACAGTCCCTGCGCCAGGATCGAGGCGAAGCCGCGGGTGGTCGGCGCCTCGCGCGGGGCGGTGGCGTGCATCCGGACCACGTCCGGGGCATCGCCGTCCTCGCCCACCGTCACGGTGATGAAGACGGGGGACTGGCACTCCTCGACGCGTTCGAGCTCGTCCTCGTGCCCCTGCAGGCGTTCGGGCAGCGCAGGCAGCTCGTTCGAGAACTCGAGCAGGAGCTGCAGGCGGTCCTTCTGGCCCAGGGCGAGGAAGTCGTCGCGGATCTCGGCGAGGGTGGCGGGGAGTGGTGCGTCGGTGCTGGCGTTCATCGGTTCGGAACAGTACCCGGCTCGGATCCCTGCACGATGGGGACGCGGACGGCGCTGCCCCACTCGGTCCACGAGCCGTCGTAGTTGCGGACGTTGTCGTAGCCGAGCAGGTGCTGCAGGACGAACCAGGTGTGGCTCGAGCGCTCACCGATGCGGCAGTAGGCGATGACCTCATCGGCGTCACCGATGCCGGCGCCGTCGCGGTAGACGGCGTCGAGCTCGTCGCGTGACTTGAAGGTGCCGTCGGGGGCTGCGGCCGTCGCCCAGGGGATGTTCACGGCGGTGGGGACGTGGCCGCCGCGCAGCGCGCCCTCTTCCGGGTAGTCGGGCGCCGTCGTGCGCTCCCCGCTGTACTCCGGGGCGCTGCGGACGTCGATGAGCGGCTTGCCGAGGTGCGCGAGGACGTCGTCCTTGAAGGCGCGGACGGACTCGTCGTGGCGCTCGACGACGGGGTACTCGACGGGCGTGACCGGGGTCTCGTCGGTGGTCAGGGCGCGGTCCTCGGCGATCCACTTGCCACGACCACCGTCGAGCAGGCGGACGTCCTCGTGGCCGAACAGGGTGAACACCCAGAGGGCGTAGGCCGCCCACCAGTTGTTCTTGTCGCCGTAGATCACGACCGTGGTGTCGCGGCCGATGCCCTTGCCGCCGAGGAGCTCGGCGAAGGCGGCACCGTCGATGTAGTCGCGCTGCACCGGGTCGTTGAGGTCGGTGTGCCAGTCGATCTTCACGGCGCCCGGGATGTGCCCCGTCTCGTAGAGCAGGACGTCCTCGTCGGACTCGACGACCACCAGGTCGGGCGCGCCGGCCCCGGCGTCGAGTTGCTCCTGCAGCCACTCGGTGGAGACGAGGCGCTCCGGGTGCGCGTAGGCGGCGAACTTCTCGGACGGGTCGACCGGTGCGGTCATCGGGGGTACCTCCAGGGGGTGCGGGGGAGCGTGGTGCTGGGGAGCGTGCTGCTGGCGCCGGACTAGGATCGGGCGTCGGTGCCTGTGGGCAACGGTACGCGGACGTACCGTGCCCCTGACGCAACGTGACACCCCACGACATGCTTCCCGGAAGGGTTCCCCGATTGCCCGCTCACCTCGTCGACCGTGATCCCCGGGTGACCCCGCAGCAGATGGCCGCGGCGCTCGTGCCCCCGCCCCAGTTCACGGACGCGTCGTTCGACTCGTACCGGCCGGACCCGGACTACGACTCGCAGGCCTCGGTCCGCGATGCCGTCGCCGCGTTCGTGGCCGCCGGTCCCGCGGACGCCCCGCGGCGCGGGCTGTTCGGGCGCCGGAAGCAGTCGGCGGAACCCGCGGCGAAGTCCGGCGTGTACCTGGACGGCGGGTTCGGCGTGGGCAAGACCCACCTGCTCGCAGCCGCCTACCACGCGGCCACCGGGCGGAAGACGTTCGGCACCTTCATCGAGTACACCGCGCTCGTGGGCGCCCTGGGGTTCCAGGGGACGGTCGACCTGCTCCGCGGCACCGCACTGGTGTGCATCGACGAGTTCGAGCTCGACGACCCGGGCGACACGATGGTGATGACCCGGCTCATCAAGGAACTGACCGAGACCGGCACCCGCTTCGCCGCGACGTCGAACACGCCCCCGGGAGCGCTGGGCGAGGGACGCTTCGCCGCGCAGGACTTCCTGCGCGAGATCCAGGCGATGTCGGACCGCTTCGACACCATGCGCATCGACGGCCTCGACTACCGCCGACGTGCCGTGGACGAGTCGGCGCAGGTGGTGTCCGACGTGCCCGCCGCGCTGCCGTCCGGCTCCGTGACGCTCGACGACTTCGGCGCGGTGGTCGCACACCTGGGTTCCGTGCACCCCTCGAGGTACGTCGCGCTGGTCGAGGACCTCGACGCCGTCGGGCTCACCGACGTCCGGGCGTTCACCGACCAGACCGACGCGCTGCGCTGGGTCGCCCTGGTGGACCGGCTGTACGACGCGCAGGTGCGGATCGTCGCCTCGGGCACCCCGCTCGACCAGGTGTACCCCGACGCGATGCTCGAGGGCGGCTACCGCAAGAAGTACCTGCGCGCGGCGTCCCGCGTGGTGGCGCTCACCCGCGCCTGAGGACCCCTCGCCGTCAGACCGATCTGTCCACGGCGGTCTCCTGCCCCTCGCGCAGGGGACATCGGGCCGGCGGAAACACGACGTTTACAAACGGCGCGGTCGCGTTACATCCGCGAAACAGTTCGTGCTCCCTCGTGAAACCTCGCCTCGCCAGACTCGGTGACACCCGAGGCGGTCCAAGAGCCGCTCGTGCAATCGAGAGGTGAACAGATGCTTGATCAGGGCCAGACAGGCTTCATCATGATCATGGCTGCGCTGGTGTTGTTCATGACACCCGGCCTGGCCTTCTTCTACGGCGGTTTGGTGAAGGCGAAGTCCGTCATCAGCATGATGATGATGTCCTTCGGTGCGATCGCGCTCGTCGGCGTCCTCTGGGTGCTGTACGGCTACGCGATCGCCTTCGCCAACACGGGGCCGCACACGGCCGTCAGCGGCGTCGTCGGTTTCTTCAGCATCGACTGGAACCAGATCGGCCTCGGCCAGGCGTTCGAACAGTCCCAGGCCACCACGCTCGCCGCCACCTACCCCGACCTCGCGTTCGTCGGCTTCCAGGCGACGTTCGCGATCATCACCGTCGCGCTCATCTCCGGCGCCATCGCCGACCGCGCCAAGTTCGGCGCGTGGATGGTCTTCGCCGGCATCTGGGTCACGGTCGTCTACTTCCCGGTCGCCTCGTGGGTCTTCAACCTGACCTCCGGCTGGGCCGCCACGTGGGGCGTCATCGACTTCGCCGGTGGCACCGCGGTGCACATCAACGCCGGTGCGGCGGGTCTCGCCCTGGCGATCGTCCTCGGCAAGCGTGTCGGCTTCGCCAAGGGCGCGCACAAGCCGCACAACCCGCCCTTCGTCCTGCTCGGCGCCGCCATCCTGTGGTTCGGCTGGTTCGGCTTCAACGCCGGCTCCGCCGGTGCCGCGAACGGCGTCGCGTCGCTCGCCTGGATCAACACGCTCGCCGCTCCCGCAGCCGCGGTCCTCGGCTGGCTGCTCGTCGAGAAGCTCAAGGACGGCAAGGCGACCTCCGTCGGTGCCGCCTCGGGAGCCGTCACCGGCCTCGTCGCGATCACCCCGGCCTGCGCCAACCTCACCCCGGGCTGGGGCATCCTGCTCGGCTTCCTCGCCGGCATCGTCTGCTGCTTCGCCATCGACTGGAAGTACCGCCTGGGCTTCGACGACTCGCTCGACGTGGTCGGCGTCCACCTGGTCGGCGGCGTCTTCGGCACGCTGTTCCTCGGCTTCTTCGCCAACGACACCGGCCTGATCTACTCCGGCTCGTTCGAGCAGCTCGGCAAGCAGGCGGCCGCAGCGGGTGCCGTCGGCGCGTACTCGTTCGTCCTGGCCTTCATCATCGGCTGGGTCATCGAGAAGACGATGGGCTTCCGCGTCAAGACCGAGGACGAGGTCGCCGGCATCGACACCGCGGTCCACGGCGAAGAGGGCTACGTCCTCTACGAGCAGACCGACGACAGCCCGGTCAGCGTCCGCTAGACACGCTCCACCACCGCACGACGACGGGCCCCGCGCACACAGCAGCGCGGGGCCCGTCGTCGTGTGCGGGACCATCCCCGGCCGGTAGGGTTCCGGCGTGGACGACGTCACCCTCGCGCACCCGCTCGTCGACGCGGTCGGGCCCGGCTTCGTCGTCTCCGAAACCGACGCCGCGATCGTGTCGCTGTCCTCCGCCCGGATGGGGCTCGTGCTCGAGACACGGGCCGCCGACCTCGCGTTCGTGCTGCTCACCCCGCCCACCAGCCGCCTCACCCCGGCGATGCTCGCGATGCTCCGGCGCACGAGCAGCGCGTGGGTCGTCCGCGAGGGCGACCGCTACCGCGCCGCCGGCTCCACCGAGGTCGTCGACGACGTCGCGACCGCGATGTTCGCCCCGCAGGCCTCCCAGCGCACCACCCGGCTCGGCGCCGACGAGGTCCCCTGGGTCGAGCTGATCGTGTCCGTCCACCACCCCGCCACCGAGCAGGCCGGCATCGGTCGCACCGCCGAGCTCCTGCTCGAGGGACTCGCCGGCAGCGCGCCCACCGCCTGGGGCACGGTCGAGCCGGCCACGCTCGCCTGGAGCGTCGGCGCCGTCACCGACTTCGCCCGCGGCCGCGCGCCCCGTCCGACCCGGCTCGTCGCCGTCGCCCCGGTCGACGGCGGCGTCGCTGCGGTGCAGCTCCGCATCGAACGGTCCGCCACGGGTGTCACCGAGGAGACGCGGCTGGCACTGCCGCGGCCGGGAGGCACGGTGCCGGTCCCCGGGAACGACTCGCCTCCGGCGGACGGTCCGGTCGTCGACGTCCTGGCCGACCTCGCGCGTCGACAGCGCGTGCTGCTCGCGACGGCGTGGCGTTCGGGCGGGCACGCAGACGCGACCCTCGCCGCTCGGCAGCGCGGCATGCCCGTCCCCCTCGGAGCGGTCGTGGGTGCCGCCGCCGTGCGGGACCTCGGCGTCGACGCCGGTTCGTTGCCGGTGGGTGCCACGCCGGTCGGGACGCCGCGCGTGCCGTCGCTGCTGCTCGACTTCTCGCCGCCGACCGCAGGGCTGACCGGGGGCGCCGAGGTGGAGGCCCGCTGGCGGCGGCTCGCCGAGCTCGGCACCGCGCTCGGCCCCCGTGCCGTCGAACTGCTCGGGTTCGGGGCGGACCGATGAGCGCCGAGTGGACCATCCTCACCGCCGAGCACGTGGACGCCGCAGCCGTGCTGACCGGAGCCGCCGCGGTCGACCCGACGACCGGCATCCGCCAGCTCTGGGCGGGCGATGCGTTGCAGCTCGTGTCGGACGACGGGGTGGTGCTCCTCACGCTCTTCCAGTCCCGCCGGCTCGACAGCGTCACCGACGCGGAGCGGCTGCTCGCCGGACCCTTGTCGGTGGCGGGTGATCGGCTATGGTTGACCGAGATCCACACGGCCGCGCAACCCCCGTTCCGGGGGACGGCCGAGCGGATCGTGCACAGCATCGCGGACGCCGCCGGGGGAACGGCTGCGTCCCGAGCCGTGCACTGACCACGCGATCGCTCTGACCGAGCGGGACGACGACCAGGGGGAGCCATGGGGAACGGCTGGCAGATCGAGCCCGCGGGCGTGCAGACGACGCTCACCGACACCGAGACCGCGGCGACGAACCTCTCGACCGCGTTCGACGGTCTCGCCGACGCGCACGCGGCGCTCACGACCGCCGTCGGCGACGACCAGGCGGTTGCCGGCGCCGTCGCGGCACTCATCGAGAGCCACTCGGCCCTCCTGACCCGCGTGGGCAACCACATCACCGCCGGTCTGGCCGGCGCTGCCACCGCGACCCTCGCCTACTACCACGGTGACGAGGAGATGGCCGCGACGGCGCAGACCAACGCGATCCGGGCCTCCAGTACCGGTGATTTCTCGGCCTTCGACCTGGGTGGTGACCAGTGAGCGGCCAGTGCCGCGCCGACGGCCTGATCGACCCAGACGCGATCCCCGGCGCGAACATCGACGCGGCGAAGGTCGAGACCGCCGGCACGGCGTTCTCGACGTCGGCCACCGACGTCGAGACGCGCGGCGGCGAGGTGAAGACCGCCTGGGCGAAGCTCGGCAGCAGCTACACCACGCCGGACTCCACCGAACTGCTCGCGGTCATGGACGGCGTCGAGACCGACACCGCCGCACTCGCCGCGACCCTGCAGAAGGCGTCGACGTTCATCGGCGACTACGCGACGGCGGTAGCGCCCATCGCGAAGCGGCTCGTCGAGCTGAAGGCCGAGGCCGCGACGTTCGTCGAGAAGGCGCTGAAGGGCAAGACCGTCGGCCCGTGGGACCCGGAGCACCCGGCCAACCAGGGCATCGTCGGGCTCGTCCAGAACTTCGGCGAGGTGCTCGACGACGTGCACCTGCCGTGGGACCAGTACACGCCGTACGTCGACGAGAACAACGAGCTGCTCACCAAGGTCGCCGAGCAGGAGACGAAGCTCTCCGCCGCGTCCGCGGAATGCGTCAACGCGATCAACGGGCTGCGCACCGACATGTGCCTGGCGCCGGTGCAGGCCGTCGACTACACGGCCGCGGTCAAGGCGAACGAACCGATGCCGTGGGGGAGCACCGGGCGCGGTGACCAGTCGTGCCAGGAATCGTTCGACTCCGGCGTGTACGACGCCGCGAAGGGCACGGTCGAGGGACTCGGCGGACTGATCGGGTACAACTCACAGACCGGCGAGTGGGGTGACGGCGACTGGGCGGCGCAGTCCTGGAAGGGCTTCGCGGAGTCCCTCGGGCTGATCGTCCTGATGGGCAGCCCGCCGCTCCTGATCGCCGCGGCGCTGCCGAAGGGCGTCCTGCCGGATGTCGTCGGTGACACCGCGCGGAACATCATGGACAAGCAGAAGACCCTCGTCGAGGGCTTCGTCGGGTCGCCGGAGGACTGGCGGGACGACCCCGCCCACGCCGCCGGTGGTGCCGCGTTCAACATCGGCACGCTGTTCATCCCCGGCGCGGGCGAGGTCGGCGCGGGTGCGAAGGTCGCGGCGCTCGGGTCGCGGCTCGCGGTGCTCGGGGCCGACGGCAGCAAGCTCGCGGCGATCGGTTCGAAGGTCGCGGCCGCCGGCACCACGATCGTGCGGGTCGGGGATGCGCTGTCGAGCCTGCCGGGGAAGGCGTTGTCGGGAGTCTCGGACCTGCTGGCGCGCGGGCGTGGCGGGTTCGCGGATGCACTCCGAGGGCTCGGGGACAGGATCCCCACCGTGAAGGTCAGCGTCGAGCACGCCATGGCGACGCCGGACGGGTTCGGGGTGGGGGTCGGGCGGCCGCACATCGAGGTGGGGCATCCGGGTTCGGGTGGGCACTGGTTGCACTCGGTGGCGGATCGGGTGGAGGGTGAGACGACGCCGCGACCGGCCGTGGGCCAGGAATCGATGCCTCACGCTGGGACGGAATCAGGGGTCGACCCCGCTGCGTCTCCCGGAATCGCTCACGGCGATGGTGCCGGTGCCCTTGATCCGTCAAATGGGGCGCGCGGACACATCGCTGACTCTCCGCGGGAACTCGAGCATGCACAAATGGAATCTCGGACTGGTTTCCGTCCGCCGGACACCGCACGGGACCTGCAGCCCACCATCGGAGCGGCCGAGCATGGCCACGTTGGACATTGGATCGCAAGCGAGCGCATCGAGGGTGGCAAGGGGATGCTCGACCAGGAGTGGGTGACGGGGATCAAATCGCTGCCCGACGGGCGGATCCCCGAGTACGAGGTGCCGAATCAAGCACATCCGACTCACCCGTTGAAGCTCGATGACTTCAGCATTGTCGATGGGCGCCCGACTGTCACCGAGGTGAAGGGCAACTACGGCTGGTTGCAAAGCCTGTCGCCGGCCCGGAAGGCAGAGATGATCGAGGGATGGGCCAAGTCGGCCATGGCCAAACTTAACGCGCTTGAGGACCCAAACGTGCAGTTGCGATGGGTATTCACTCGGGATCCGGATATCGCAGCAGAATTCGCCCACGCGATTCGACGACTGAGGAATGTATCGGTAGAATACATCGAGATGCCTCGCGATTTCAAGGGATGGTAAGCGTGCAGACCAATGTCACCGACTGGTACCTCGTGGCAGACTGGGATGCAAGGCCCGAGTCTGCGGACGTGATCGCTGCTCGTCTGGTTGAGACTTCCGCCGCGATCAAAGTTGCGCTGCCTGTGTTCGATGGAATATGGACGTTCCACGATCGGAACATCGATAGTGCAGATGAGAGGTCATGGTCGGGACTCGTCGCTTCGTCGCCGTACAAAGTCGACGGCGTTGCGGAACCGGCACGGGGATTCACCCTCTCATTGGCTTCAGCGATTCCGGGTGGGTCAATGCTGCATGCATCGGTAACGGCTGGTGCGGCGTTCCAGACCATCATCAACAAACCGAACGAGTTCGTCTTAGACTTTCGTGCTCGCCGCTTTGGTGAGGCGGTAGAAATCGATCTGCCGATACCCGCGGACGAACGGTTCCGAGACCTTGGCTTGAGGATCAAAGACATCTGGGATGCCTCGGATCTCCGCGTCGAGTTCGACTGAAGTAGACGGTGCCGCCCAGGTCGTTGTGAAGCGATGATCGATCGCCGCCACCCGCTCAGCGAGCGCGAGCGCGTGCGCGACGCTGATGAGCAGCGGCTGGCTGGCGGTCCGGACCGACTCGCCGAAGACCATGGCGGGCAATGCTGTCGGCCGGCCATGGCGGTTCACCGTACGGCGTGAATCTCATTCCGGAACACGGCCGAAGTGTCAATCTGGGAGCAGTCCGGAGGGTGGAGAACTCCATCTCCAAGATGCTGCGGGAAGATCCGAACACCTCGGTGTACCTGAGCCGCGAGATACAGTATGTTGGTCGCGCTGATCGTGGGTCGATATTCTTGATCCACTGGGGACGGGACGGTGTCGAGCACCTGCAACAAGTCCGCGTCACGAACCACGTCTCGCATGAGGCGGCAACAAGGGCCGGAGGCCTCGCGGTTTGAGTTCTGTATCTGACGTCATCGACCAACAGAATGCGCTCGCGATTCTCACGTTCGACCGGCTGGGATCAGGGTGGCAACGTTCGACGAGTGTCTTCGTCAGTCTCGGCGTGACCGCGCGGATCGAGCGGGCCGTCGACACTGGTGTTGCAGTCATTCACACCCCTCCCGCTGACCTCGCGGAATTCGAGGCGTGGAGTCGTCTGCGCGAAGTCATGGCCGAGCCAGAACAGGGTGCCTGGTTCACAGGGCGCCTGCGCCTCGATTCAAGTGGTTCTTACCAGTTCGAGTTCTCCTGGGACGACGAGCCCCGCTGGCCACTGCTGATCGACATCGATGGACAGCTCGTGGACTCATTGCCGGTGGAGAATTCGGAATTGCGAGAAGACATGGTGATGCATCCGCGGCCTGCGGCTACGACACCACCATGGCTCGTCGAGCGTCTCGGCGCATCTCCGCTGCACTTCTCCGACAGGTGGGACGCCCGACTCGAGCCGCTCGGGAGCAGCCCGAACTGGTCGATCGTCCGGGAAATGGTCCGTGACACGATCCAGCTGCTCGGCGATGATCGAGATGCCGTACTGGAACGTGATGTGATCACCGAAGCGGTTTACAGTGAGTTGCTGGCATCGACACGGGTCAGTCAGATGATGCGCTTGCTCCGAGATGCAGCGGCAGCGGGTGTGGTCGACGAGCCGGCGCAGCTGAATTCGGACGAGGGTGGCCCGTCGCGAGACGCGATCTGCAACGACCAAGCGTTCCATCGCAACGTCGTCGTGCTGCTGTCGCTCATCGACCAGCTCGCGGACCAGGAGATCGCGAACGTCGTGAAGTCTTGAGATGAGCTCCGGGACCACTCCTTCTGGTACGACTTCAGGAATTCGTCGCTTGAGAAACTTGCTGTCAAGGACCGCGGCGAGATCCTGAGCGCTGTCAGCAGAGACGGAAGATCCGAACACGGTTGGGTGGGCGGGTGTTCCTCAAGGAATTCGCGAACGCAGTCGTAACTCACGTGTTTCGGCCGTTGGCTTAGCGGCATCCATCGAGGCATTGATAGCAACGACTTCTTAAGTTTTTGACACGGAGGCCGATTCTTGGGATCGATGGAAGCTGAACTCGCTGCGCAGAATGAAGTAGCTGCGCTGACGATGCGAACACTTGGTGAAGGTTGGGCGACCTGTCGTGACGTTTTCGTCGAGGTCGCGAACACCCAGCAGCTCAACGGCATTCTTTCGACTTTTGACGGTCAGTCTGTGCAGCGTCCCACGCCCGCAATCGAGCTCTACGGTGCTTGGTCGCGGCTTCGCGGCGTCATGGCCGGTGCCGACCGCGGAGCATGGTTGACCGGTCACCTGAAGGTGTCGAGCGACGGTCATTACAGCATGGATTTCGAGTGGGATGAGCGCCCTGTCTGGCCGAGCAGTGTGGGTACGGGTGGGGCAGTTCAGCAGGGCCGAGACATCGAGCGCTCCGAGTTGCTTGCTGATCTCCTCCGGTACCCGCGAATTCCGGAGATGACGCCGCGATGGCTCGAGGAATTGCAGTCCCTGCCGGCTCCGGAATTCCGAGACGCCGTGTGGCCGAGCGCGATGCTGAAGATGCAGGAGAATTCCGACTGGATGGTCATCGCTGAAGGCGTGAAGCGGCTTCTACGTGAAGCGATCCTCGACGATGAACTCGACCTGCTGGATGACGATGAGGTTGCCGATGGCCTCCTCCAGGACGTCTTGAACCAAGTCGATGCGGGCCGGCTTCGATCCATCGTGGCGGTGATTCCGAGCGAGGAAACCACTCGAGACCACGTGTGGCGCGGAATCGACCCTTCTGCCAACGCGGGCCAGGCACTGATTGAGTATCCGCAGCTATCACCGCAGATCGCCCAATTCCGCGACGCGCTCGAGGGGCTGGTCGGGTTCGAGCGCAGCGTGGTGCGTTTGCCCGGCGTGGATGGGGGATCGCTCACCGGCGGTGGAACGTGACTGAAGACCGGCAGCAGATCCTCGCGCCCGACATCGCGCCCGATGACGCGCACGCCACGGCGGAGCGTCTTCGCAAGTGTCTCCGAGACCGCCGGTTCGCTCCACGAAGCACGTGGGAAGCATTCGTTGACCTCGCAAAGTCCCTCCAGGTGCTCTGGGAGGCAGAGGGCATCAAGGTTGCCGACCGTGCGCCTGAGGACTGAAAGGTCGAACTCAGTGGAAGATCTGCACGGCTCGCAGAATCGCCTTGCGATCTTGACCTTCGACCGCATGCCGAGCGCGTGGTCGCGCGCGACTTCAGTCTTTGTGAACCTTGGTGTCTCGTCGCGACTGCAGCGGGCGGTGCTCACCGCGAGCGGGGTGACTTTCGGCCCTCCCGCCGGTCTGGCGGAGTGGCAAGCCTGGAAGGATCTTCGAGCCTTCATGTCTGATGCGGACCACGGCGCTTGGTTCACGGGGCGACTCCAGGTCGAGAGCTCCGGAGCCTATCGGTTCGATTTCGACTGGGACACTGAGCCGCTGTGGCCGGTCCAGGTCGGTCTCGATGGCAGCATCGTGCAATCTGAGCGCGTCGAGACCACGCAGCTTCGCGAAGATCTCAAGCAGTACCCGCGGGATACCACGACCACGCCGGAGTGGCTCGTCCAGCGCCTCGCAGCCAATCCGCTTCGTTTCGTGGATGCTTGGCAGCCAGTGCTCGCGCCGCTCGCGAGCAGCGAGAACTGGATGATCGTTCGAGACATGATCCGCGACGCCATCCAGGCCGGTAGCGATGACGACGGTGTTGCAGTGGAAGCAGCTCAAGTTGCTGAGGTCGTCTCCAGCGAACTCGTCGGCTCGACGCGCGTCGGGCAGGTCTTGCGCCTCTGTCGTGAGGCGTCCGAGGGCGGACTGATCGAGTTCCGACCGGGGTCGACTGCGGATGCAGCGGAGCCAACGAGCGCGGCGCTCGACGATGACGAGGTCAATGTCGAGGCCCTGATGCGTCCGCTCGTAGCTCTTGCCAGTCAAGAACTCCTCAACGCGCAGTCGGCATCCTGATCAGCGGACGGCTGAGCTTCGGGTGTGAACGCCGAGCCCGACGGGACGGATTCCGTCTCCCTGGGGACGATCTCAACCGATTGATCGGCCGCACCCTGGAGAGCCGAGCCGACGAGATCTCGAACTGGTTGAACATGGAGCCCAAGCCCAAACCCAGGATTCTCACGATCACCGCGACGTTCGATCAGGTGATCGAACGACGGTTCGGTGATGGGGTCTTCGCAGACGAGGAGCAGATGTGGATGCAGTTGTTGTGGGACAAGAACAGTCCAGGCGGTTTCGTGGTCCGGACCGCGTACCCGACACGGCTCGGAGGGTGCCATGACTGGATTGACCGAGATCGGGTACGAAAACTACTCCGAAGCGATTCCTCTCCTTGGGGGCTTCCTGGAGAACCTCTACCAATACTGGTGGGATGACTACTCGTCCGTTGCCGACTACGTCGACTTCTACATCGACGGGTTCAGCCGCGAAGAGCTTGCTGGAATGTCCAAGGAGTTCGTCTCGCTGGGTGCCGACGGCGCCGAGGGTCGGGAGGTGGACGCATTTCTTCGTCGGATGAACGCGAACTACCGCCTTGGTTCCGGGTCATGTCGGGCGTTGTTGCGCGAAGTCGGCAAGCGAGTAGAGGAGCTCGCCGACGGCGCGGTTCCGAAGGTCTTCGACTGAATGGTGAGCACTCGGACTCGACCGAGTTCCGAACACGACCTGCCCTTCGTACTAGCGACGTTCTCAGGCATTGAGCTGAACGTTGCCATCACGGCGCTCGGACGGTCACGGGGGTGGCGAAGAGCGCTACCGCCCTCCACGTGAGCGCCGGGACGACAGGGCCACGCCAGTTTCGAGACGAGGTCACCGTTGGCGGTGCACATAAGCCCATCGATTCGCGAATGATCCACGGACCTCGGTCAGCAGCCGCCGCGCGAGGGCAATGCCGTCGTACCCGAAACACTCGATCGTGATTCCTGGGTTCCCGAACACGACACTGCTCGCCACGTTCATGTCGCCGGCGAGGGCCACTGCTCCACACTGGCCGCACGTGAACACCGGTTCTGGGCCGGACATCCAGTCGCCGAGGAGCGAGATGTCCTCGTCGGCGATTTCGCTGTCGCACTGCCAGCAGCGCGGACCTTCCATGTCGCTGACCGCGTCCCACATCGAGTCCTCGACGGAGCAGAGGATCGCGCTTGACGGTGCGCTGCTCCACGTCGACTCACGGAACGAGTCCGCGTGCGCACCGAGGGCATCCAGCCCGTTCGCGGACGCCGATCGGACGCTCCAGCCGGACGCGCGGAGCCAATCGTTCACGTCGGCAGCCATTCGTCGCTGATCACGCTCGGCGATGTCGAGGGCGACGATGAGTTCGGTGTGTTCACTCATGGTTCGATCCTCGCAGACGGCTCGTCCCCGGCAGAGTGGAAGCATGACCACGACGTCGCGCGCCCTCACCAACCTCCGCCCCGTCGGCGGTACCGCCCTCCAGGCCGACCACCCCCGCACCGTGTACCGGGCGAACACCGAACCGGTTGGACCGGACGCCTACCCGCCCGGCCTCGACGCGGTGATCGACCTCCGCCGAGTCGACGAGACCGCCGCCGTGCCGCATCCGCTCGCGGCGTCGCCTCGCTACCGAGGCGTCCCGATGTTCGATCCGTCGTCGGGGCTGGAGTCGGCAGCCGAGGCCATCGCCCTCGAGGACCAGTACATCGACTGGCTCGACCGGCACCGCACCGGGATCGCCGAAGCACTCCGCGCCGTCGCGGCCACCGACGGCGACGTGCTGGTCTGCTGCTCGGCCGGGAAGGATCGCACCGGGATCGTCAGCGCGCTGCTCGCACGGCACTGGGGCGCGGACATCGACGCGATCGGTGAGGACTACGCCATGAGTGCGGACCGGCTCGTCGACCGCTTCGCGCGGGAACGCGCAGCGAGCGCCGACCCCGAGGCTACCGCGGTCGCGCAACGGTGCGTTCCGGAGATCATGACCACGGTCATCGACCACGTCGAGCGTCGCTGGGGCTCGGTCCACGCGCACCTGCGGGCGATCGGCCTGCAGGACGACGAGATCGCGCGCCTCTGATCGCGACGCTGGTCGCGGTCTGGACGTGACCACGCACTGGAGGCGCGGTGCGGGTCCGACCCGCACCGCGCCTCCAGGCAGATGGTCGCGTCAGCGACCCGTTGGTTCCGTCGGCGACGTCACCAGGCGTAGTCCTCCGGCGAGGTCTTGTGCCCCGGGAAGATCTCGTCGAGCCGGTCCAGCGCACGCTGGTCGAGGCGGATGTCGACCGCGCGGACCGCGGACTCCCACTGCTCCATCGTTCGCGGGCCGGTGATCGGCGCGGTGACGCCGGGCTGGTGCAGCAGCCACGCGAGGGCGAGCTCGCCCGGGGTGTGACCGAGCTCCTTCGCGAAGGACTCGTACGTGGTGAGCTGGTCACGGTGCGAGTCGACGTACTCGGCGCTGCGGCCGGAGAGGCGACGCGAGCCGTTCTCGGTCTTCTCGATCACGCCGCCGAGGAGGCCGCCCTGCAACGGGGACCACGGGATCACGCCGAGGCCGTAGTGGCCGGCGGCGGGCAGGACCTCGCGCTCGACGTCCCGGACGACGAGGTTGTAGATCGACTGCTCGCTGACGAGGCCGAGGAAGTTGCGGTGCTTCGCGGCCTCCTGCGCCTGGGCGATGTGCCAGCCGGCGAAGTTCGACGAGCCGACGTAGAGCACCTTGCCCTGCGCGACCGCGAGTTCCATGGCCTGCCAGATCTCGTCCCACGGGGTGTCCCGGTCGACGTGGTGCATCTGGTACAGGTCGATGTGGTCGGTCTGCAGGCGGCGCAGCGAAGCGTCGAGCGACTGGCGGATGTTGTATGCCGAGAGCTTGCCGCCGTTCGGCCAGTCGATCATCTCGCCGTAGACCTTGGTGGCAAGGACCGTCTTCTCGCGACGTCCGCCGCCCTTGGCGAACCAGCGGCCGATGATCTCCTCGGTGGCGCCCTTGCCCACCGAGCCGCCGTAGCCGTTGGCGGTGTCGAAGAAGTTGACGCCGAGCTCGTGGGCCCGGTCCATGATCGCGTGCGAGTCGTCCTCGCTGGTCTCCGGGCCGAAGTTCATCGTGCCGAGCACGGCGCGCGAGACCGACAGCCCTGTCCGTCCGAGGTGTGTGTAGTCCATGAGACGGGTCTACTCGTGACGCGCTGCGGGCGCCAGGCCCTGGGAGTACCGGTCGAGGGGTGGGGAGTAGTCAGGGGGTACCACTCGAGAGGAGCAGTCATGCCAGCCAAGGACGAGATCCCCAGCACCCTGCAGCGGTCACCGAAGCACGCGCAGGAGGTCTTCGAGAAGACACTGGACTCGGCGAACGAGACGTACGGCCCGGGCGAGCGGGCGCACCGCACGGCGTTCGCCGCCGTGAAGCACGAGTACGAGAAGGTCGGCGACCACTGGGAGGAGAAGGAGTCCTCCGGGCCGTCCGACTCCGGCGCCGCTGGCTCCCGCGGTTCCGGTTCGCGTTCTTCGGGGAAGACCGAGGGCGGCGTCGACGCGAACGCCTCGAAGGCGCATCTGATGGACGTCGCGAAGCGGCTCGACGTCAGCGGCCGCTCGAAGATGACCAAGGACGAGCTGGTCGAGGCGATCGGCAAGGCGAACGACCGCGCGACTGCAGCGGCGCGGAAGTGATGCGGTGGTCTCCATTCCCCGATCGGCATGCGGCGGTGGAATGAGGGGGTAACGTGCCGACGATGAACATCCCAGCACTCCGCGGCAGCCGGATCCTCGGGTTCGGACACCACCAGCCCGAACGCGTCCTGACCAACGACGAGCTCTCGACGATGGTCGACACGAACGACGAGTGGATCCGCACCCGCACCGGGATCCAGACGCGTCGGATCGCCGGGCCCGACGACACCGTGACGTCGATGGCGATCGAGGCCGGACGCCGTGCCCTCGCCGACGCCGGGGTGTCACCCTCGGCCGTCGGACTCGTCATCGTCGCCTCCACCACCCACCAGGACCGCGCGCCGTACACGGCAGGTCGGGTCGCCGCCGCTCTCGGCATGACGAACGGCCCGGCGCCGATCGACATCAACACCGCGTGCAGCGGTTTCGAGTACGCGCTCGGGCTCGCCGACCAGTCCATCCGCACCGGTTCGGCCGACGTCGCGCTCGTCATCGGGTCCGAGGTGCTGTCCGGCATCGCCGACTGGACCGACCGGTCGACGTGCGTACTCGTCGGTGACGGGGCCGGTGCCGCCGTGCTCGGGGTCGCCGAGACGCCCGAGATCGGCCCGGTGTCGTGGGGGAGCGTGCCGCACCTGCTCGACGCCGTCCGTGTGGAGGGTTCGCCCGGGCGGTTCAACCAGGAGGGCCGCTCGATCTACCGGTGGGCCATCACCGAGGCCGAGGGGCACGCCCGCAAGGTCGTCGAGGCCGCCGGGCTCTCGATGGACGACATCGAGGTGTTCGCGTTCCACCAGGCGAACCTGCGGATCATCGAGCCGCTCGTGACCGCGCTCGGTGGGGAGTCGAAGTTCGTCATCCGCGACGTCGTCGAGTCCGGGAACACCTCGGCCGCGAGTGTGCCGCTCGGGCTGTCGAAGGCGTGGGAACGTGGCGACCTGCCGGAGGGGGTGCCGGCCCTGCTGTTCGGGTTCGGTGGAGGGTTCGCCCACGCCGGGCAGGTCGTGACGACGCCGGTGCGGTCCTTCTGAGGCGCAGTTGCACGAACGGCCCGGGCTCGGCTGCTGAGCAACCGCGCCCGGGCCCTGCTCGGTCGTCCCGCTAACGCTTCGAGCGGGGGGCGTCCTGGCCCGGCTCGGTCCAGAGGTCCTGGTCGTTGCCCGCGCCGCGCTTCCACGGCAGCGCGCGCCGGGTCTTCTCGGCAGCCGGTGTGACCGTCAACACGATCGGGAACTCCGCCGGCGGCATCCCGAACCCCGTCCGCGACGCCTGGATCACCTTGCGCCCCAGGGCGTGGTTCCCCAGACCGCCGACGGCCGCGCCGATGCCGAACGGGAGCGCGCGGCCGAGGACCGAGCCGCCCTGTCGGATGGCGAAGCGCTTGATGAACTGGTCACGGACCTGTCCGCCGATGCCGTTGACGACCTGCTTCGGCAGCGAGGACGTCACCATCTCGCCCCAGAAGGCGGTCCGGGCCTGACCGCCGGCGGCCTGTCCGGCGAGCTGCTTGATGAGCTGCGTGCCCGGTGCGCCGAGGATCATCGCCATCACCAGGGTGCGGGCGCGCTCCGGGTCGTCCAGTGCGATGCCGTGCACCTCGGTCACCGACTGTGCGAACAGGGCGGTGGTCTCGAGGAACCCGACCGTCTCGGCGCCGCTCAGTCCGAGCGCAGCTGCCATCCCGACCCCGGGGATCACCGCACTCGCACCGACCGCGGCACCGCCGGTCGTGACGGCGGCAAGGTACTGCCGCTCGAGGATCTGGATCACCTCGGCGGGGGTCGCGTCGGGCTTGCGGCGACGGATCGCGTTGACGTGCGCGACCACGACGGGGCGTTGCACACTGATGACCCGATCGAGCCACTTGGCCCAGCCCGAGGGCTGGACCTGCTGCGTTCGGGGGTCGGAAGAGGTGGGGGAGACCGGTGCGGTCGGCAGGGGCACGATCGACTGGTCCTTCGGGGCACGGGCCATGCGTTCACCGTACGCCGGGCACGTGAGAGGCTCGCTGGGTGGACACCGATCCGGAGCAGGGACCCCTCGACGACGCTCGTCGTGCGGCCGGGTTCCTGACCGTCCGGCAGGTGGCCGCCCTCGCGCCCGAGGTCCGGGTGCTCGATCCCGCGTCCGTCCTGATCGGGGTGGGCGTGTCGGTCCTGCCCGGCGTGGAGCTGTACCCGTCCACGACGCTCGAGACCCGTCACGATGGGGTGATCACGCTGGCCGCCGGTGCCCGCCTGGGCCCCGGACCCGTGACCGTCGTCGCGTCGGCGTCGGCCGTGCACATCGGCGAGGGTGCCGAACTCGGCCCGGGCCCGGTGACCATCGTGGCCGACGGGTCCGACGTCGTCATCGGTGGTCGGGCTCGCCTGACGGCAGGGTGTCTCGTCGAGGGGCCGGCGCGGATCGGCTCGGGCGCGCAGGTGCTCGGGCCGGTCTCGTTGCGAGACGTCGAACTGGCGGACGGCGGCGACCACCGGGAGCCCGACCCCGACCACCGCGGCGGCGTGGTCAAGGGCGTGGGGCCGGTGCGTGGTGTCCGCGTGGGACTCGGTGAGGTCGTGGTCGGTGGGGTGGCGCACGCCGGTGAAGCGTCCGATCGGCCGAGGATCGAGCGTCAGCGCACGTACCACCCGGACGCGCCGCGTCGTCCGCGCTGATCGTCGAACACGCAGCCTCAGCACGGCACACCCGCGCGCCGGAGGGCAGCCCGCACCCGGTCGGGCTGCATCAGGTCGGACCACGAGAGCCGGACGACCACACGGACCTCGGGGAACGACCGGATGAAGTCCTCACGACGTTTCTCGCGCCAGTGCGCGTCCGCGGTGGATCGCCCGTCGAGCAGCGCCGGGTCCTCGTACTTCGCGCGGCCGTCGACCTCGACCACGACGCCCTGGTCGGGGAACCAGAAGTCCACGATCGCCGTGGCCGATCCGGCCCGGGCGAACACGTGCTGCTGCACCGGCTCCGGCACCCCGATCTCGCGGAAGCGCACGCGGCACACTGACTCCGCCGGTGACCCCGACAGCGCCGAGCCCATCCCCACGGCGATCCCTGCCTTGTCGTGGCCCGTGGGCCCCGTCGCGGCGAGTTCGTCGAGCAGGACCTCGGGCAGGAGATGCCGATCGTGGAGCGCCTGGTCGATCATCGGCAGCGCGAACTCGAGGGTGGACGAACCCGCGATGTCGACGAGGGTCCGTGCCAATGACGTGACGGGCGCTCCGTCGATCTCCGCGGGGGTGGTCGCGGGCAGGCCGGCCCACCCGCGCGTTGGGCGTCGGCTCGCGGACGAGCGGTCCGGGATGGAGCCGCAGATGTGCTGACGTGTCGGAGCGTTCGCGGCGCGGATCGACCACGTCGACCTTCGCCGGAGGGGCATGGACGAAGGGGAGTCCGTGCACGGCAGCCGCAGCCGAGCGCGCGAAGGCCCTCGGCTTGTGGATCATCGGCGCGGTTGCGCGCACCAGGAGCAACAGGTGGTCCTCGGGCCGGAGTCCGACGACCGACGACGGGGAGACCAGGACCCCCGGACGTACCGCGACCAACTCGCCCCGACGGACCCGGCGTTGCAGTGCCCGGCGTTCGGCGCTGGGCTTGCCGGTCGTGCGGATGAGGGGGATGGTGCGTGCGCGGTCGTCCATGGATCAACCATCGATCGCCGGGACCGACCACGGGGCGACGGTGAGCCGATCTGTGGATGACGAACCGCGCCTCCAGGCTGTGGAGGGATGAGGCGGACGCAACTTGCGACGATGTCGATGTCGTCCGACGGCGACTCTGTCGCTGTCACGTGTGCGCAACTGTTGCAGACGCGGAGGTGCGACAGCACCGATGTCGTAGGACGTCGACAGTGTCGTTCCGCGTCGACCGGGCCCGACCGGCCCCGCCCCCGAAGCCCCCCACCTACACCCGCGCGAGCTCCGCCCGCAGCGGCAGGTCCTGCTCCTCGAGGATGACCTGCGCGCCCACGGCCGTCCGGGCGTTCACGACGATCGGCGCGAGCAGGTTCACCGTGGTGCCGGACGCTCCGGGGTTCGCGACCACGAGCAGCATCGCATCGGCCGGGTCGGTCAACCCGAGCCCGGCGGCCTGCTCGTCGGTGAGCTCCGGCGCGTACGACGGCAGGTGCACCGCGGCGTCGAGCAGGAACAGCCGTGCGTCGTCGCCGACGAGCGTGAACAGCCCCTCGGCGCCGTCGACCGGCGAGAGCTCGAAGGCCGCGGCGGGAGCGAGCCCGAACGGCGGGACGGCGAAGGTCAGGGAGATGCTCATCGGAGGTAGTCCATCAGGGTCGGCTGCAGGACCTTCGCGGTGACGGCGAGGGCTGCCTGGTAGTTGGTCTGCTGCACCTGCAGGTCGAGGACGGCCTTCGCGAGGTCGACGTCCTCGATGTCGGCGCGGCGGCTCTCGAGCGAGACGGTCGCGGACTTCAGCGAGTCCTGTACCGCGAGGGCGGCTGCGTGCCGGACGCCGACGTCGGCCTGGGCACCGCGGACGGTCCCGAGCGCCGTGTCGACGTCCCCGATGCGAGCGTTCACGTTCACCCCGTTCTGCAGGTCACTGACGATGGAGTCGATCATGCCGAACACCGAGTCGTCGCCGGAGCCGAAGACCGCGGTGCCGGTGGTGTCGACCCGCACCGTGGTGCCGTCGCCGACCCGACGGGACACGTCGGTGCCCGATGCCGCCCAACCCGTCGCGGGGTCGTAGGCGACAGCGGCGGTCGACGAGCCCGCGAACACCGAACGGGTGCCGTAGGTCGTGTTGGCGCGTGCCTCGAGGTCGGCCTTGAGCGACCGGAACTGCGTGACGAACGCGTCGCGGTCGGTGTCGCTCATGGTGCCGGAGTTCGCGGCCCGCACCGTGAGGTCGCGGACGTTGTTGAGCACCGAGTACACGCCGGACAGCGCACTGTCGGTGGTCGCGAGCCACGCCGCGGCGTCGTTCGCGTTCCGCGAGTACTGCGCGGCTGCGGCCTGCTCCTTGCGCACCTGCATCGACGACGCGGTGCCGACCGGGTCGTCCGAGGGCTTCTGGATCGCACGCAGCGTCGTGGCCTGGTCGGTGAGCTCGGCGACCCGCGCGGCACCGGCCTGCAGCCGGGCCGAGGCGGCCGCCATCGACATCTGGGTGGTCACACGGGTGATCACGATCAGCCCCTCCCGACGAGTCCGACGCGGTTGATGATGGTGTCGAGCATCTCGTCGACCGCGGTCAGGACGCGCGCCGCGCCCTGGTACGCGTGCTGGTAGCTCAGCAGGTTGACGTTCTCCTCGTCGAGGTCGACGCCGGCGCTGGACTGCTGCTGGGTGCGCGCGTTGGTGAGCGCGAGTCCGGTCATCGTCGATTCCGACGTGGCCGACCTGGAGGCGGTGCCCACCCCCGCCACGAACGTCGCCCAGACCTGGTCGGCGCCGTCCGACGACGCCCCGAGTCGCGCGAGCGCGTCGGCGAACGAGTCGTCGAGTTCCCCCGCCGCGTTCCGCGTCGCCAGCCCACCGGCGTCCGTGGGGACGACGCCGAGTGCCTGGGCGGCGGGGACACCGGCCGCCAGGGAGAAGAAGGGGGCGCCGGTGGTGCCGGCCGGGGTGGTCCCGGCGGCGTGCAGGGCGTTCACGGTCGTGGCGAGCCGCGTGGCCACGGCGTCGTAGGACGCGGAGGCCTCGGCGAGTGCGCCGCCGGTGCCGGTGCCGGACGCGGGTGCGAGGACCGCGAGGGCGCCACCGATCGACCCGCCGCCCAGTCCGACCGCCCCGGCCGTGCCGGTGGTCCAGGTCAGGGTGACCGCGGTGCCGTCGGCGAGACGTTCGCCGCCGCCGAGGGCGACCGAGCGGGCGTCGGTGCCCTGCACGAGCGGGTTGCCGCCGAGGAGCACGTCGACCGTGCCGTCGGCGTTCGTCCGGGTGGTGCCGCCGGCGAGCGTGGCGATCTGCTGCGTGAGCTGGTCGCGCTGGTCGAGCAGCTCGTTGGCGTTGCCGCCCGAGGCGAGCGCGGTGCGGATCCGGCCGTTCAGGTCGGCGACCTGCTCCGCGGCGCCGTTCAGCTGGGCGACCTGCCCGGTCAGGGTGCCGCGCACCGAGGACCACTGCGCGTCGACGGCCTTCGAGCCGGCGGCCAGGGCGGCGACGACGGTGCCGGCGGCCCCGAGCACGGCACTTGCGGCACCCGGGTCGTCGGGGTGGCTGGCGAGCTCGCCCCAGGACGACCAGAACGCGTCGAGCTTGGCGCTCAGGCCGTCCTTGCCGGGCTCGTGCAACCCGGTCTCGAGGGCGGAGAGCGCCGTGGCGCGGGCATCGGCGTAGGCCGACGAACCTGCGGCGACGCGGACACCGGCGTCGAGCGTCAGGGACGCCAGGCGGGCGATGCCGTCGACCGAGACGCCCTGGCCGGCGAGGGCCGCGGTGCCCCGCATGAACCCGGTCTGGGTCGCGGGGATCGAGTTCTGCGTGACGCGCTGCCGCGTGTAGCCCGCGGTGCCGGCGTTCGCGATGTTCTGGCCGGTGACGTCGATGCCGGCACGGGCGGCTGCGAGGCCGGAGTAGGCGGTCGCGAGGGATCCGAAGGTGCTGACCACGGTGTTACAGCGTCCCCTCGAACAGGCGGGCGCCGTCCTGGCCTGCGCCGGACGTGCCACTCGCGTCGTAGGTGGCGGCGCCGGTGACGGTCCCCGCCAGGGTCTCCTCGGTGGCCTGGGCGGCGGCACGGAGGAACCGGTCGTTCTCGTCGCGGAGGGCACCGATCTGGGTGGTCAGCTCGACCATCGCGGTGAGGTGTGACGACAGGATCTCGCCCCACGGCCCGTTCGGTGCCGCGGCGACGACGTCGCGCAGGGGAGCGTCGGCGGCCACGCCCCACTCCTCGGCGACCTCGGCGCTCTGCGCGGCGCGCTCGAGACCGGTGCTGCGGAGCCGGTCGAGGACCTGCTCGACCTCGCGGCTGGCGTGCGACACCCAGCGGGAGCGGCCCGCGGTGAGCAGGAGCTGTTCCTCCTCGAGCTTGAAGGTGAGCAGTTCGAGCAGCTCGCGTTCGCGCCAGAGCACGGCGGACAGGTCGTTCACGCTCATCAGCTCCTCCCAGGTGGTGGTTCGTCGGGGTGGTCCCCGGTCCGTCATCCTGCGGACACCGGGACCTATCGACTCCGTGACCGCGACCGTAAGCCCCGGCGGCCGAGTGCCGTCCCCCGTACTCGTCGACTCTGTGACCCGATGACCCCCGTCGGGGGACAAGAACGGGCGTTCCCGACCCCGGGTCCCCCCAAATGCCGACCCGGAACGGCGCCTGACACCCCCGCACTGGGGACGGTTGTGCACCTGTTCAGCGCATTGCCAGCCGATACATTCAGAACGCACCCCGGGGGACACCCGGAACCGCTCGGGAACGATGCGGGGTGCACCGCTCGGAGGGACCCGGGCGGGTCTTCGGCGTACGCACCGGCCATCCGAGGCCGGCGTCCGTCGCGCCCACGGACGGGTGAGCCGACACACGTCAGGTCGACCAGGGGAACAGCATGGACCGCACCGAACGCAACGCGATGATCGTGGAGCACCTCCCGCTCGTGGGCTACATCGTGGCCGACGTCCGCTCCCGGGCGACGCACCTGGACCGCGACGACCTCGCCGCCGTCGGATCGCTCGCACTCGTCGCAGCCGCCGAGGCCTTCGACCCCACCCTCGGCGTGCCGTTCGGCGCCTACGCCCGCACCCGGATCGCCGGTGCGCTGGCCGACGACATGCGTTCGGCCGACTGGGCCTCCCGCGGCACCCGGAAGCGGATCCGCGAGACCCTGGCAACGCAGGAGGCCCTGTCCGCACGCCTCGGTCGGAGCGTCGGTGCCCAGGAGATCGCCGATGCCATGGGCGTCGACAAGCAGACCGCCGTCGACGCGATGAGCGACGCCGCCCGGACCGTCGCGCCGCTCGACGAGACCGTGCACGACCTCGTCGCCGCGGACCTGCCGCTCCCCGGGGACGACCTGCTCGAGACCGAGAAGCGCCGGTACCTCCGCGCCGCGGTCGAGGCCCTGCCGGAGCGGATGCGCTTCATCGTCGAGGCCGTGTACTTCGGCGACCGCTCGGTCACCGACGTCGCCGCCGAGCTCGGCATCACGCACTCGGCCGTCTCGCAGCAGCGCTCCGAGGCGATGCGCCTGCTCCACGACGGTCTCGCCGCCCACTACGGCGACGGCACCACCGTCGAGCCCGCGAGCCGCACCACCGCGGCCCGCCGCAGCGCCTACCTCGCCCGTGTCGCCACGAACGCCGCCGCCGGTGTCGCCCGTGCCGTGCACGACGCCGCGTCCGGCCCGGCCGTCGCGGCGAGTTGAGACGTCGGCGGAAACTTCTCCGCCGATCCCCTAACGGCTCCCGGCAACCGGCCGAGAGTCATCCATGTCAGCCCACGGACGGGCCGACGCACGACCCACATTCACGGAGGAAACCACCATGGGTATGTCCATCAACACCAACCTCTCGGCACTCAACACGTACCGGAACCTCAACGCGACGCAGAACGACCTGTCGAAGTCCCTCGAGAAGCTCTCGACCGGCCTCCGCATCAACCGTGCTGCCGACGACGCTGCCGGTCTGTCGATCTCCGAGGGGCTGAAGTCCCAGGTCGGTGGCCTCACGGTCGCCGCCCGCAACGCGCAGGACGGCATCTCCGTCGTGCAGACCGCTGAAGGTGGCCTCACCGAGACCCACTCGATCCTCCAGCGCATGCGCGACCTGGCTGTCCAGGCCGGCAACGACTCGAACAACGAGGACTCGCGGAAGGCGATCACGACCGAGGTCGGTCAGCTCCAGGAGGAGCTGCAGCGCATCTCGGACTCGACCAACTTCAACGGGATCAAGCTGCTCGACGGCAAGGCCTCCACCACGGCTGCCGGTCCCGGTACCGGCAAGCTGACGTTCCAGGTCGGCGCGGACGGCTCCGACGCCAGCAAGATCGACGTCGACCTCACCGGCGCGGACGTCTCGAAGGTCGCCACGGCGGTCAAGGCGCTCGACTTCACCACGGGCGACAACGCTCGCCTCGCGGTGACCGAGCTCGACGCGCAGATCAAGTCGGTCTCGGAGGCTCGTTCCAACCTCGGTGCGGTCCAGAACCGCTTCGACCACGCCATCAACGTGACGAACGTGGCCAAGGAGAACCTCACCGCTGCCGGTTCGCGCATCACCGACGTCGACATGGCGCAGGAGATGGTCAAGTACACGCGCGACAACATCCTGAGCCAGGCCGGCACCTCGATGCTCGCGCAGGCGAACCAGAGCACCCAGGGCGTGCTCTCGCTCCTGCGCTAGCCATCACGACGTCCGTCCTCCGGGCCCGATCGGGTGTCCCGGAGGACGGACGCCACCATCCTGACAACCTCCACGACGCCAGGGAGTGTCGACGATGTCCTCGTCCGTGTCCTCGAGCAGCAGCCTCGCGATCGACGGTCTGGTCAGCGGTCTCAAGACGACCGACCTCATCAACTCGCTGATGAGCGTCGAGGGGGTCCCGCAGACCCTGCTCAAGAACAAGCTCATCACCACCAACTCGTTCATCTCGTCACTGCAGACGCTCAACGGGTTGATCCAGGGGCTCGCCACGAAGGCCACGGATGCCGCGAAGGCCTCGTCGCTCGACCTCTTCGCCGCGACGAGCACCGCGCCGAGCGTCACCGCCGTCACCGGTACCGGGGCGACCGCCGGCTCCATCAGCTTCACCGTCGGTTCGACCGCCTCGGCACAGGTCGGGGTCACGGCCGCGATGTCGACGTGGTCGACCGGTGCGCAGCCGATCACGATCGTCGGCGCGGACGGCAAGTCGACCACCGTGACGCCGGCGTCCGGTTCGCTCGACGACGCCGTGTCCGCCCTGAACAAGTCCGGTGCGGGCGTCACCGCGACGAAGGTCTCCGCCGGCACCGACGCCGACGGCAGCAAGCTCTACCGCCTGCAGCTCACGTCCGCCACGACCGGGGCAGCCGGCGGCTTCCAGGTGTACCGGGGCGGCGCCGACGACGTGGCAGCGGGCACCGCGACGAACGTCCTCACCGAGACCGGTGCCGCCGTCGTCACCACGGCGACCGACGCCAGCGTCACCCTCTGGGCCGGCACCGCCGCCGCGCAGACGGTGACGAGCGCGACGAACACCTTCACCGGGCTCGTCCCCGGGCTCGACGTCACCGTGTCGAAGGCCACCACCGAACCCGTCACCGTGACGGTCGCGCAGGACACCACCAAGGCCCAGTCCGTGGCCTCCGGGCTCGTCGACGCGATGAACGCGGTCGCCGCCTACTACAAGACGAACACCGCGGTGTCGAGCTCGACCAGCGCGACGTCCGGCACCACGACGACGAAGGCCGGCGTCCTGCTCGGCGACGGTGCGTCCCGCGACGCCGTGCAGCGGCTCACGAGCACGATGTCCGCCCCCGTCGACGGCAAGTCGCCGTCGACGATCGGGATCGAGATCACGAGGGACGGCAGCTTCACCTTCGACCCGGAGGTCTTCCAGAAGGCACTCGCCGCCGATCCGAAGGCCACCCAGGCGATGCTCTCCGGCGTCGCCGCGAACGTCGGTGCCGCGGCCAGCGCCGCCTCCGACAAGTACGACGGCTCCGTCACCACGTCCATCACCGGGCAGCAGGCCGTCGCCAAGGACCTCAACACCCAGATCGACAGCTGGACCGACCGGCTGACGAGGCGCCGGGCCGCGCTGCAGACCCTCTACTCATCCCTCGAGACCAGCCTCAGCAAGCTCCAGTCGCAGTCGAGCTGGCTCGCCGGCCAGCTGGCCTCGACGTCGAGCTGACGGGAACGACCATGACCTTCGACTTCCAGGCAGCCGCCTTCCGCCAGGCCGCCCAGCCGCGCACCGTCACCGACCAGCGTCGTGCCCAGTACACGAACGAGGCCGTGCTGTCGGCGACGCCGGCCCAGCTCGTGACGATGCTCTACGACCGGCTGCTGCTCGACCTGCACCGTGCCGAGGCCGCGCAGGTCGCCGCCGACTGGGAGGCGGCCCGCGAGCAGCTCCTGCACGCCCAGGCGATCGTCGGTGAGCTCTCGAGCACCCTCCGGATCGACGTCTGGGACGGCGGCGAGGGTCTGCTCGCCGTCTACAACTACGCCTCCACCTCGCTCATCACGGCGAACGTGCACCGCGACGTGCAGGCCACCCGTGACTGCATCCGGATCCTCGAGCCGCTGCGTCAGTCGTGGCACGAGGCAGCCGCGTCGCTGCCCGCGACGCCCACCACGCAGCAGCCGACCGGGGGAGCCCTCGGTGTCGCCTGATCCGTCCGCAGAGCTGTCGCCTGAGCAGCCGGACGGACGAGCCGCATGGGAGGCCCTGCTCGCCTCCCTGGAGCACGACGCCGCCGGGCAGGCGGCCGACTCCACGGCCGTGGCCGGGTGGTCGGAGCCGGCCGGGCTGGGACCGCTGCCGCGGGACCTGGTGGGACGGGCCTCCCGGCTGCTCGCCGCGCAGCGCGACCGGATGACGGTGCTCGAGGCGGACCGCCGCTCGACGCTGGAGCACCTCGGTGCCCTGCGCGCCGTCGACGCCACGCGCGAGCCCCGCGGCTCCGTGTACCTCGACGCTTCCGCCTGACCCGCGCCCGCGGGCGACGATGTCGTCGTCGTACGACGGCGGCCCTGTCGCTTCCGCGCCCGTGCAACTGCCCGCGTGCGCAACCGGCAGCGTGTGCACGGAGCGACGATGTCGTCGTCGTACGACGGCGACCCTGTCGCTCTCGCGCGCGTGCAACTGCTGGCGCGCGCAACGGGCGACGTCGTCGTTGTCGTACGACGTCGGCTCCGTCGCTTCCGCGCGCGTGCAACTGGTGGCGCGTGCACGGGGCGACGATGTCGATGTCGTACGACGTCGACGGTGTCGCTCCCGTGCGCGTGCAACTGTCCGCGCGCGCAACGGGCGACACCGCACACCGACGCCGCACCCGCACCCCCGCCCCCCGTTCGGGGCGACGCCTAACGCGGCGGACGACGGACTCCGATAGCGCCACTCGAGCACGGATCGCTCACCAGTTCGGCCAGGGATCGGCCACCACCGCACGGCGACGTCGCACCGACGACGCCTGACGAGGGGACCCTTTCGTGTTCGATTCCGTGACGAGCGTCGCGCTGCAGAGCGCACTCGACGGTCTGTCGATGCGCCAGAAGGTGATCGCGAACAACATCGCGAACATCAACACGACGAACTACCACGCCGAGAAGGTCCAGTTCGAGGACGCCCTGGCGAAGTCGATCGTGGACGGCGACGGTGCCACCACGCCGACGATGGCGCGCAGCCTCGAGCCGACGAACACGAACGGCAACAACGTCAACCTCGACGAGGAGACGCTGTCGAACATCGACACCGTGCTGCGGTACCAGTTCGCCACGCAGGCGATGAACTCCGAGCTCACCAGCGTCCGTGCGGCGATGCGGACGAACTCGTGACGACCTTCGACGCGATCGGCATCGCGAGCACCGGCCTGACCGTGCACCGGAAGTGGCTCGACGCCGTCTCGGACAACATCGCCAACGCGAACACCGTGAAGTCGATGGACGACACCGCGTTCCAGGCGCGCTACGTCGAGGTGCAGGAGGGCAACGGCGTCTCCGGCGCCTACATCAAGGGCGCGGCATTCGGCAGCGCCGCCGGCCGTGTGACCTACGACCCGGACAACCCGCTCGCGAACGAGGAGGGCTACGTCCGCATGCCCGACATCGACCTCGGCACGCAGATGGCGGACCTCATCATGGCCCAGCGCGGCTACCAGGCGAACGCCGCCGTGGTCGACCGTGCCAAGACCGCCTACGAGGCGGCACTGCAGATCGGGAAGAACTGATGCCCATCGACGCCGTGAACGGTGTGACCACCAACGCGATGACGAACGCCCTGACGAGTGTGTCGGGGACGTCCAGCGACAGCACGAACGCGACCGGTGCCGCCGGCGCGACGACCGACGGCAGCGGGTTCGCCGCGAGCCTCGGCAACGCCGTCGACGGACTGCAGTCGCTGCAGAGCGACTCGAAGACCCTCGCGCTCAAGGCCGTGACCGGCAATCTCGACGACATCCACGACGCCACGATCGCCGCCACCCGCGCGCAGGTCACGCTCGAGCTCGTCTCCGCCGTCCGCAACAAGGGCGTCGACGCCTTCAACGAGATCATGAGGATGCAGGCCTGATGCCCGTCGCCGTCAAGAACGTCTTCGCGCGCCTCAGCGCCTACGTGAAGGGCTTCTCCGCCGCCCAGCGCACCATCGCGATCCTGGCGATCGCGGCACTCGTGCTCGGTGGGATCGCCCTCGCGTCCTGGCTCGGCAAGGCGTCCTACGCCCCGCTCTTCACCGGGCTCGCCGCGGCCGACGCGAGCTCCATCACGGACCAGCTGCAGACCGACGGTGTGCCGTTCCAGCTCACCGACGGCGGCGCGACGATCCTCGTGCCGCAGGCGCAGGTGTACTCGGAGCGGCTCAAGGCGGCGTCGAACGGCCTGCCGTCGTCGAACGAGGGCGGCTACTCGCTGCTCGACAAGATGGGCGTGACGAGCTCGGAGTTCCAGCAGGACGTCACCTACAAGCGCGCGATGGAGGGCGAGCTCGCCAAGACCATCGGTGCGATGGACGGCGTGCAGACCGCCACCGTGCAGCTCGCGATCCCGGAGAAGTCGGTGTTCGTCTCCGAGGAGAAGGACCCGACCGCGTCGGTGTTCATCGCGACCGAGAACGGCACGCAGCTGAGCACCGACCAGGTGCAGGCCATCGTGCACCTGACGAGCGCCTCGGTCGAGGGCATGCAGCCGACCGACGTCTCGGTCGTCGACGCGAAGGGCCAGACCCTGTCCGCCGTCGGCACCGGTGCGACCGGGAGCGGCGCGGACCAGGCCGCCGACTACGACGCGGCGACGAGCAAGAAGATCCAGGACCTGCTCGACACCACGCTCGGCGTCGGCAACGCGACCGTCGTGGTCTCCGGGACGATGAACCAGGAGTCCGGCACCCGGACGTCCGAGAGCTACACGTCTCCCACGTCGGGCCCGGTCGCGCTGAACGAGTCGAGCACCACCGAGGAGTACGGCGCCGGCGCCGGTGCGGGGACCGGCGCGACCGGGGTCCTCGGTCCGGACAACATCGCCGTCCCGAACGGCACCGCGACGAGCGGCACCGGCGACGACGGGTACAAGAACGAATCGGCGACGAAGAACAACGCCGTCGACCACACCACCGAGACCACGCAGATCCCCTCGGGCGGGCTCGACCGGCAGACCATCTCGGTCGCGCTGAACTCGAAGGCCGACGCGGTGCAGAACGCGAACCTGCAGAGCATCAACGACCTGGTGTCCGCCGCCGCGGGTGTCGACCGGAACCGTGGCGACCAGGTCAAGGTCGCGATGATGGACTTCGACACGAGCGCTTCCGACCAGGCCGCGAAGGCCCTCGAGGCCCAGCAGAAGGCCGACCAGCAGGAAGCACTGTGGTCGTCGATCCGCACCGCAGGCATCGTGATCGGCATCGTCCTCGCCGTCATCGCGATCATGTTCTTCGTCGCCCGCCGCAACCGGAAGCAGGAGCGCGAGGCCGTCGACCTCGGCGAGCTCGACGCCTTCGCCGGTGAGACGTTCCAGCTGCCCCTCGCGATGGACGGCGTCGACGACCGGGCGACGCTCGGTGCCGGTGACGCCCCGACCGCGGTGCTGTCGGCGATGCCCGGCGGCGACGCCCCCACCGAGGTGCTGACGACCGAGGAGATCACCGCCGAGCGCCGCCGTCAGGACATCTCCGCCCTGGCCGAGCGCGACCCGAAGCGCACCGCCGAGCTCCTGCGCGGGCTCCTCGACGACCGGGCACCGGTGTGAGCGCGCTGATGCCGAGCCCCGGCGGCGGTTCCGGTCCGAGCGACCGTGCCCTGACCGGTGCGCAGAAGGTCGCGCTCATCCTCATGCAGATGGAGACCGACCGCGCCGCCGAGGTGATGAAGCAGTTCACCGAGATGGAGGCCGAGGAGATCTCCGCCGAGATCGTCCGGATGCGCCGCGTCGAGGACACCGTCGTCGACCAGACGCTGTCGGAGTTCCACCGGATCACGATGAGCGGCCGGCTCCAGAAGCGCGGCGGCAGGGAGACCGCCCTCGGGCTGCTCGAGGCGTCGTTCGGTGCCGAGCGGGCCGCCGGCGTGATGGACCGTCTGGCCTCGAACCTCGCCGGCCAGTCGTTCGACTTCCTCGACGACGCCGAACCCGGCCAGGTCATCTCCCTGCTCGAGGGCGAGCTGCCGCAGACGATCGCGCTCGTGCTCGCCCACCTGGGCCCCGGGCAGGCCAGTGCCGTGCTCGCCGGGATCGACGAGCGCGTCCGCACCGACGTCGCCCAGGCCTTCGCGACCATGGGCAGTGCGACCCCCGAGGCCGTCGGCATCGTCGCCGGTGTGCTGCGCCAGCGCGCCGGGGCCGTCGTGTCGCCGCGCGAGAGCGTCGAGGTCGTCGGTGGCATCGCACCCCTGGTCGACATCATCAACCGCTCGGACGTCGCGACCGAGAAGGCCGTGCTCGAGGGGCTCGAAGCCCGCGACCCGGAGCTCGCCGAGGACATCCGCTCCCGCATGCTGACCTTCGAGGACATCGTGAAGCTCGAGTCCCGCGACATCCAGCAGGTGCTGCGCGGCATCGACTCGAAGATCCTCGCGACCGCCATGAAGGGCGCAGCCGGACCCGTCGTCGAGACCATCCGCGCGAACGTGTCCGAGCGCAACCGCGAACTCCTCGACGACGAACTGCAGGCCATGGGCCCGGTCCGCGTCTCGCAGGTCGAGGAAGCCCGTGCCGAGGTCGTCCGCTCCGTGCGCGAGCTCGAGGCCCAGGGCGTCGTCACCGTGCACCGCGCCGAGGAGGACGAGCTCGTTGACTGACACCGTCGTGCACCGCGTCGCCTTCCCGGTGCTCGCCGACCCCGCCGGACGCGAGCGTGCGTCGAGCGCGGATGTCCGCGGGCACGCGGCCGGGTACACCGCCGGCCTGCGGGCCGCGCAGGCCGAGACCGACGCCCTGCGCAACCGGCTCGAGGCCGAGCACGCCGCGCGGGTCACCGCGCTGCAGGCCGACACGGCACGCCGGATCGCGGTCCTCGACGCCGCCACGAACGCCATGCTCTCCACGGTCGCACCCGTCCTGGCGGACGCCGAGGCGTCGGTCGCGAGCGCGGCAGTCGACCTGGCCGAGGCCATCGTCGGGAACGTGGTCCGCGCCTCCAGGCCCGCCCACGACGCGACCGTCGTCGGTCCGGACGGACCGGGCAGCCGGGAGGCCCGGATCGCGTCCGGCGCGGAGGCCACCGTCCGGCGCGCGCTCGCGTCCGTGGACCGCACGGTCCCGGTGGCCGTCCGGCTGAGCCCGGCGGACACCGCGCGCGTCGCCGGCCTCGACCTGCCGGTGCCGGTCGTCGCCGACGGCGCCCTGCGCGACGGCGACGCCGTCGTCGACCTGCCGGACGGCATGCTCGATGCGCGCATCGCCACGGCGCTCGACCGCGCCCGCACGGCCCTCGGGGTCGACGCGACGGGAGCCGACCGGTGACCGCCACGCTGCTCCGTCCGCGCGGTCTCGACGAGGCGCTGCTGCGGGCCGCACCCCAGCGGGTCGGTGTCGTCACGAGCGCCGTCGGCCTGGGGCTGACGATCGCCGGGCTCGACGCCCGCGTCGGCGAGGTCGTCACGGTCGGCGCCGAGGACGGCGAACAGACCGCGGTCGAGGTCGTCGCCACCGATGCCTCGGGCGTCCGCTGCATGCCGCTCGGCCGCCTGACCGGCGTGACCGCGGGCACGCCGGCGCGTCCGACCGGCCGCCCGGTGCTCGTGCCGACCGGATCCGGTCTGTTCGGCCGCGTGCTCGACGGACTCGGCCGACCGATCGACGGCCGCGGCTCGCTCGAAGGCCCCGGCGGCGAACCGGTCACCTGGGTCCCGCTCGACCACGACACCCCGAGCGCGATGGCCCGGACCCGCATCGACACCCCGATGCAGCTCGGCGTCCGTGTGCTCGACACCCTGACCACCGTCGGCCGCGGGCAGCGCATGGGCCTGTTCGCCGGCTCCGGCGTGGGCAAGTCGTCGCTGCTGTCGATGATCGCGCGCGGGAGCGACGCGGCCGTCAACGTCATCGCCCTGGTGGGGGAGCGCGGCCGCGAGGTGCGCGAGTTCCTGGAGGACGACCTGGGACCCGAGGGGCTCGCCCGCTCGATCGTCGTCGTGTCGACCTCCGACGAGCCGGCGCTCATGCGCCTGCGTGCCGCGTTCGTGGCCACCCGCATCGCCGAGTCGTTCCGCGACGCCGGCCAGGACGTCGTGCTCATGATGGACTCGCTCACCCGCGTCGCGATGGCGCAGCGTGAGATCGGGCTGTCGGTGGGGGAACCGCCGGCCACCCGGGGCTACCCGCCGTCGACGTTCTCGGTGCTCGCGGGTCTGCTCGAGCGCGCCGGGACCGACCGCGTCGGCAGCATCACGGGCATGTACACCGTGCTGGTCGACGGCGACGACCACAACGAGCCGATCGCCGACGCGGCCCGCAGCATCCTCGACGGCCACGTCGTGCTCGACCGCAAGCTCGCGATCACCGGGCACTTCCCGTCGGTCGACGCCCTCGGCTCGGTGTCCCGCGTCGCCTCGAAGGTCACCCGACCCGAGCAGCGTGCCGCCGCCACCGTGCTGCGGAAGGTGATGGCCGCCCGTGCCGGTGCCCAGGACCTGCTCGACGTCGGCGCCTACCAGCGCGGGTCGAACCCGCTGGTGGACGCCGCCGTCGACCACCAGGGATCGATCGACGCGTTCCTGCGCCAGGGCATGGACGAGCGGGCGACCGCCGACGCGTCCTGGCAGCGCCTCGGCGGCCTCGTGCAGCAGCTGGGGGTGTCGTGATGGCCCGCCGCTTCCCGCTCGCCGGACTCCTGCGCCTGCGTCACACCGAACAGGACCGTGCCGCCGCCACGCTGGCCACCGCGAACGAGCGCGTCCGTGACGCAGCCGACGCCCGGATCGCCGCACGCCGGAGCCTCGCCGACAGCGAGGACGCCCAGCCCATCCAGGACGCCGCCACCCTGAGCGCCGTCGCCGCAGCACGTGCCGCGACCCGCGGGATGCTCGAGGAACTCGACGCCGTGGTGCAGAACCGCCGTGCCGACGCCGACCGGGCACAGCAGGACTACACCGCCGCCCGTCGTGCCGCCGTCGGCCTCGAGAAGCTCGAGGGCAAGCACACCGAGCAGCAGGCGGCCGAGGAACTCCGGTCCGAACAGAACGCCCTCGACGAGATCGCGGCACGACGCCGCACGGAAGGTGGTGCCCGATGAGCGTCGAAGCGGTGCTCTCCCGGATCTCGGAGATCCGGTCGCAGATCGACACGCTGCGCGGCGGGACGGCCACGGCTGCCCCGAGCGCGTCCGCCACCGGCGGTGCCGCGGGGTCCTCGGCCTTCGCCGACGCCCTCGCCACCGCCGACGGCACGACCGGCGCGGCGACCGCTGCCGGCGCGACCGCAGCAGCCTCCGCGACGGGCACCCGTGCCCCCGCGACCTCGGTCGACGCCGGGGCCGGAACCCTCGCCACCGGCAGCGGTGCGACCGGCGCCGACGTCGTGGCCGACGCGAAGAAGTACCTCGGTGTGCCGTACGTGTTCGGTGGGGAGACGACCGCGGGCATGGACTGCTCGGGCCTGGTGCAGACGGTCTTCAAGGACCTCGGGGTCACGATGCCCCGGGTCGTGCCGGACCAGGCGAAGATGGGCGTCGAGGTCGGCTCCCTGAAGGACGCGCAGCCCGGCGACCTGATCATCCCGAAGGGCGAGGGCCACGTCGTCATCTACGTCGGCGACGGCAAGGTGCTGCACGCGCCGCGCCCCGGCAAGGACGTCCGAATCGTCGACAACTGGTACTCCCAGGGCGACATCGCGACCATCCGCCGGATCGTCCCCGCACAGGCGGCCCCGGCGGCCGTCGCCGCGCCGACCGCCTCGACAGCGCGTTCCGCGACCGACCTGCAGACCGCCGCGCTGCTGTCCATGATGCAGTCCGGGAGCGCCGCATGAGCCTGACCATCGCCCCCCAGCCGTCCGTGGCCACCGCACCGGGCTCCACCCGGGGTGCTTCGTCCGACCCCGCTGCTGCCGGGTCCTTCGGCGCGGCACTGACCGCCGCCGTCGCGACCGAGCGGCGCCCAGGAGACGGTGCCGCCGGGCGGGACGACACCGACGGCCGCACGGCGGACGGCTCGGCCGCGACGCGGAGCACCGCCGCCACGCCGTCTGCGTCCACGTCCGCGTCCGCGTCGGACCAGTCGGTGCCCGCGACCGGTTCCCCGTCGGTCGACGCGCAGGAGCTGCTCGCCGCCGGACTCGTGGCCGTGACCGCACCGATCGCTCCGGCGGGCCTCGCGGTTGGCACGGGGGACCAGTCGGTCACCGGCGCCGCCGAGACGCCCGCTGGCGACCAGCACGTCGCCGTGGCCACGGGGGTGACCGCCGGAACGACCGCGACACCGGCGTCGGTCAACGAGCACACCTCGACGCCGGTCCCGTCGACCCCGGCGCCGACCACCGCCTCCGCCACGGCGGCCCCGCAGCAGACACCGGCATCGGGTGGTGCACGCCAGAACGCTGCCGGACCGACGACGGGCACGGCGACCACCGCCGTGTCGCCCGCTGGCACCGCGTCTCCGGCCGCCGCCGCGACGATCGTCGCGGGCGCCACCCCCGCGACCACCACAGCCGCGACGACCGCTGTCTCGGCGACCACAGCCGCGACCGACGTGGCGACCACCGCCCCGGCGGCCGCTCCCGCGATCGCGGCCCCCGCCGCCACCCGCACCACCGACGGCGACACCGCCACCGTGGCCCCGGGCCAGGCGCCGGTCGTCACGGCCGCCCCGGCAGCCGGCACCGGCTCCCGAGCCGGCCACGGGACGGAGCAGCAGGCGTCGACGCCGGGTGATCCGGGCCTCCCGGCCGTCGCCCCCAGCCGCGGTGGCGAGACGCCGTTCGTCATGTCGACGACGCCGACCGCCGCGCCCGCCGCGACGACCGCGCCGGCCCCGGCACCGCTCGCCCAGCAGCTGGCGCGACCGGTGTTCTCGCTCGCACAGGCCGGCCCCGGCGAGCACGTCGTCACCGTGCAGGTCGTGCCGGACAGCCTCGGCCCGGTCACGGTCCGCGCGCACGTCACCGCACACGGCATGCACGTCGAGCTGTTCGCCGCGTCGGACGCCGGCCGCGAGGCCGTCCGCCAGGTCCTGCCGGACCTGCGGCGGGACGCGGCCGGCACCGGTGTGAGCACCACGCTCGACCTGTCGTCGCAGAACCAGCCGCAGGACGCGCCGGGTCGCGACGAGCGTCCGGCCGCGCGTGCCCTGCCTGGCGACCCCGGCCTGGAGGCGCGGGTCACCCCGCGCGCGCAGCCCACCGCCCACACGCCCTCCATCCGCACCGCGGGACTCGACGTCCTCGCCTGATCCGGCTCACGAACAGGAACTCACCATGCCCATCGACGGCATCACCGGCAGCGTGGACCCGACCGCGCAGGCAGCGGCACTGGCCGCCAACTCGACGGCCCAGAAGTCCCAGACGATGGACTCGGAGGTCTTCATGAAGCTGCTCGTCACGCAGCTGCGCAACCAGGACCCGTCCTCGCCGATGGACACCAACCAGATGATCAGCCAGCAGACGCAGCTCGCGATGATGGAGCAGATCACCAACCAGACCACGACGGGGAACGAGAACTTCTCGCTCCAGATGCGCATCGCCGCAGCGAACCTCGTCGGCAAGCAGGTCAGCTACACCGACGCCGACTCGGGCAAGTCCGTCACCGGGACCGCCTCGGCCGTGTCGTACGCGAACAGCGTCCCCACGGTCACCGTGAACGGGAAGGAGGTCGCCCTCGACGTGATCTCCGGCATCACCACCACCGCTCCGGCGTCCTGACGCCCGCTCCTTCCTTCCTCGTACTTCCTCGCTCTCCCTCGTTCTCCCTCGTTCTCCCTCGCTCTTCCTGCCTCTCCGAAAGGACGCACCATGCTCCGCTCGCTCTACTCCGGGATCTCCGGCCTCCGCTCCCACCAGCAGATGCTCGACGTCACCGGCAACAACATCGCCAACGTCAACACCGTCGGCTTCAAGTCGTCGACCACCGTGTTCCAGGACACCCTGTCGCAGATGACCCAGGGCGCCGGCGGACCGCAGACCGGCATCGGCGGCACGAACCCCGCCCAGATCGGCCTGGGCGTGCAGGTCGCCGGAGTCTCCACGAACTTCTCGCAGGGCTCGGCGCAGGCCACCGGCAAGGCGACCGACCTGATGATCTCGGGCGACGGCTTCTTCGTCACCCGCCTGGGCAACGACACCGTCTACACCCGCGCCGGTGCGTTCGACTTCGACGCGGACGGCCGCCTGGTCACCGCCGACGGCAAGATCGTGCAGGGCTACCCGGCCACGAACGGCGTCGTCAACGAGAACGGCCAGCTGTCCGACATCACGCTGCCGCTCGACGCCGCAGCCCCGGCGGTCCGCACCACCGCCGCCACGGTCGCCGGCAACCTGCCGTCCGAGACCGCGGTCGGCCAGACCATCACGCGCGAGGCCACCGTCTACGACGCCTCGGGAGCCAAGCACACGATGTCGCTCGCCTACACGCGCACCGCCGACGGCTGGGACGTCACCGGGCGCAACGGCCAGGGCACCACGGCGACGACCTCGCTGACCTTCGGCGCCGACGGCAAGCTGACCGCCGGCGGCACCCTCGCCGTCGGGGGCATCCGGGTCGACATGGGCGACCTGACCGGGTTCGCCTCGCTCAACACCGCGGCGATCGGCTCGCAGAACGGCCGCGAGGCCGGCGCGCTGCAGGGCTACTCGATCTCGAAGGACGGCACCGTCACCGGCACGTTCTCGAACGGCGCGTCGCTCGCGCTCGGCCGCATCGCCCTCGCCACGTTCGCCAACCCGGCCGGCCTCGAGAAGACCGGGGCGTCGGGCTACCGCGCCACCGCGAACTCGGGCGGTGCGACGGTCGGCGGTCCCGGCTCGGCGGGCGTCGGTTCGCTCGCTGCGGGGACGCTCGAGATGTCGAACGTCGACCTGTCGCAGGAGTTCACGAACCTGATCGTGGCGCAGCGCGGGTTCCAGGCGAACGCCCGCATCATCACCACCTCGGACGAGGTGCTGCAGGAGCTCACGAACCTGAAGCGCTAGGCGCGGGGGCTCGCGTCGCGGGCGCTGCGCTCGCGTCGCCGGGTGCTTGGTGAGCAGGAACGGTCGGGTGCTGAAGGGGGACTCGACCGTTCCTGCTCACCATCGTCCGTGGTGCATGGAGTTCGGCGCCGGTTCGTGACGAAACGGCGCGTCGTGACGTCTCATCGGTGCGATGCGCGAGAACCCCGACACCGACCACCAGTCCGACCACCGCTGCTGCAGCGTCTTCGACCGCTGGCGGTGTGATCGACCACGCGGCCACGACGGCGTGCACGAGTCGCGTGCTCCCGGCCGCCGCACGAGCTGGAACGACGCGCTGACGGGGCGTCGACTCTCGGACGTCTGACCCCGAGCGGGTATGGTCAGCACATGCTGACCATTGCCTCGCGGCACGACGTGCTGAACCGTCTCGGGCGGGCGCTTTCCGACCCCACGCGTGCGCGGATCCTGCTCAGGCTGCTCGACGAACCCGGCTACCCGGCGCGGCTCGCCGAGGAACTCGAGCTGACGCGGACGAACGTGTCGAACCACCTGTCGTGCCTGCGCGGCTGCGGGATCGTCGTCGCCGTCCCCGAGGGCCGTCGGACCCGCTACGAGATCGCGGACGGCAACCTCACCCACGCGTTGGAGTCCCTGGTCGACGTGGTGCTGGCGGTGGACGTCGCCGACGACGACGGATGCGAGGTCGAGCGGTGACCACGGCTTCGGTGTCGCTCGCGCCGGCCCGTGTCGGCGTGCTCCGGCGACGGATCAGGTGGATCGTCGCGGCGACCATCGCCTACAACGTGATCGAGGCCGTCGTGGCGATCGCCGCCGGTTCGGCGGCGTCGTCCACCGCGCTGATCGGCTTCGGGCTCGACTCGATCGTCGAGGTCCTGTCGGCAGCGGCCGTCGCGTGGCAGTTCGCCGGGCGTGACCCGGAGACCCGGGAACGAACGGCGCTGAAGGTGATCGCGGTCTCGTTCTTCGGGCTCGCCCTGGTGGTCAGCGCCGATGCCGTCCTGACCTTCACCGGTGTCCGCTTGCCGGAGCACAGTCCGGTCGGCATCGTCCTGGCCGCGGTGAGCCTGGCGGTCATGCCGTTCCTGAGCCTCGTCGAACGGCGGACCGGACGCGAGCTCGGCTCGGCGTCGGCGATCGCCGACTCGAAGCAGACGCTGATCTGCAGCTACCTGTCGGCGGCGGTGCTGCTCGGCCTGCTGGCGAACAGCCTGTTCGGCTGGTGGTGGGCCGATCCGCTCGCAGGACTCGTCGTGGTCGTGTTCGCCGTGCGCGAGGGTCTCGAAGCCTGGCGCGGTGACGCGTGCAAGCAGCCGGTGTCGGCGCTGACCGGGGAGCGCGAGCGCGAGGGTTGCGACTGCTGCTGAACGGAGTCTGCCTGTGGCCGGCGGTTCAGCCGGCTTCGGACTCGCTGACGTGGCTGACCGCGTCACCGACGATGTGGGCGATGTGCTCGTCGTGCAGCGAGTAGACGGCGTTCCGCCCGATGCGCTCGACCTGCACGATGCCCGCGAGCCGCAGCGTGCGGAGGTGCTGGGACACCAGGGGCTGCGACAGCTCGGTCGCTTCGGCGAGGGAGCCGACGTCGGAAGGCTGGGAGATCAGCGCGGACAGGATCCGGAGTCGGGCGGGCGAGGACAGCGCCTTGAAGAGTTCGGCTGCTGCTTCGATCCCGTCTGACATGGACTCATGTAAGCGCACGCGCATACGTGCATGCAACACGACGGCCCCGGCGCGGTGCGTCGGGGCCGTCGTGCAGGTCCGTCGATCGGTGCTGATCACGGGCCTGCGCTGATCAGGAGATCAGTGCTCGTCGTAGTGGTCGCCGTGCTGGGCGTGCTTGTGTCCGTCGTGGACGAAGTCGACGTGGTCCTCGTGCTGGACCGTCTCGTGGCCGCAGCCGTCCTGGTGGGTGTGCTCGGCGACGGTGTGCTCTGCGCTGTTCTCGTGCTCGGCCATGGTGACCTCCTGCTGATCGTCGGTTGGGATGCCCTCAGCGTAAGTCAAACATGCAGAAGTTGCAATACATTTATAGATGAGAACGGATGTCAGCCGGGGAACCGCTGGGTTCCCGCGACGGCAGACGTCGGCAGCGCGTCTCCGGGGATCGCGACTCCGGCGGTGAGTGCCGACGTCCACTCCGCGGTCGGTGCCACCGCGGCGAGGTTTGACTGCAACAGCGCCATCAGCGTGCGGTGCACCGTCTCGGCCGACACGGCCCCGCCGGCGTTGACGATGTTGATCGCGCCGGTCGCGTCGGACAGCACCTCGACCGAGACGCCGAGCGCTTCCGCCTCGGCAGCTGAGGCGATGATGCAGTTGTTCGTCATGAAGCCGACCAGGGTGACCGTGTCGATCGACCGCTCCTGCAGCCAGGCGAGCAGGTCCGTGTGGGCGAAGACGGAGCTGAACTGCTTCGTGCCGTCCTGGACCGACGACGGCACTCGCCTGCCGGCACCGACGGAGCGGGCGGTCGTCGACGCGCACGCGCGGGGATCGGTCGTGGCCGGTCTGTGCCTCGGGTCGATCGCAGTCGCCGGTGCCGGGCTCCTCGCGGGACGCAGCGCCGTCACGCACTGGCGCGAGGTCGACCGGCTCGCCGCCGCTCACCCCGACGTCACCGTCGACGCCGACGTGCTCTACGTCGACCACGGTGACGTGCTGACCTCGGCGGGCACGGCGTCCGGGCTGGACGCGTGCCTGCACGTCGTGCGGACGCGGCTGGGCGCCGACGCGGCGAACCGGGTCGCGCGGAGCCTGGTCGTCGCGCCGCACCGCGAAGGCGGGCAGGCCCAGTACATCGAGCGCCCGGTCGTGCAGCGTCTGGGCGACGACCCGGTGGCGACGGCATCGGCCTGGGCGGTCGAGCACCTGGACGAGGATCTCGGCGTCGACCGACTCGCTGCGGCGGCCCACATGAGCCGCCGTAGCTTCGTCCGGGCCTTCAAGGCATCGACCGGCACCACCCCGGCGGCCTGGGTACGGAGTCGCCGTCTGGACGAGGCCCGTCGGCTGCTCGAGGCCACCGACCTGCCTGTCGATCGGATCGCCGCAGCGTGCGGGTTCGGCAACCCGGTCACGCTGCGGCAGAACTTCACCGCGGCGTTCGGCAGCACACCCTCGAGCTACCGCCGACGGTTCGACGCGCGGCCCTGACCGGCCGGCCGAGCGAGTGCGTTCCTTCCCATGACGGCTGCAATGGGGACGGGAAACGGGCGTACCTGGTCAGAACGACAGACCGGGTACGCCCGTTTCGACCAGGTGTGCGCGGAGCGCCCTACGACGACGTGGGCGGTGACGCCACCGACTCGATGCCATCCAACCGCGCCTCTTCCGCGTCGTAGCCCGCACGCACCTGGCGCAGCACCAGGTCGTCGATCTCGTCGGCGTCGCGCAGGCGCAACAGGGTCCTCGCCTTGTGCTGGACGAGTGCGAGCTCGAGGGCGACCGCGTTGTCGTGCCGCTGCAGCGCGGGGTGGTCGTCGTCGTCCCCCTCGCGGGCCTCGATCACGTCGAGGTGTGCCTCGTACTCCTTCCGCAGGCGATCGACGGTGGCACGATCGGCTCCGGTCGACCGTGCCAGGCGGGGGAGCGCATCGAGCGCCTCCTCGATGGCGGTGCGTTCGGCGTAGCGACGTTCCTCGCTGACGGACTCGTCCTCGGGCAGCGCGGCGCGGCGCAGGACGGCCGGCAGCACGAGGGCCTGGCCGACGATCGTGACGATGACCACGCCGGCGGTGACGAAGACGATGAGGTCCCGCTCGGGGAAGTCTCCGCCGGACTCCAGGGTGCGCGGCACGGCGACGGCCATGGCGAGCGACACCGCGCCCCGGAACCCGGCGAACCCGCTGACGAGCCGGTCGCGGTGCCCTTCGCGGGGTTCCCCGCCGGTGCGCCGGGTGACGAGCCAGATGGTCCCGCCCGCGGCGTTGAGGAACGCGAACCGCACGATGACGAGCAGCACCGCGACCGCGAAGACGATCCCGGTCCCACGCAGCAGGTCGGCGGGGTCGAGCGCGCGGGCGGCGACCATCGCCTCGATACCGACCAGGACGAACAGCGCGCCGTTGAGCAGGAAGGTCAGGAACGACCAGAACGCGCGCACCTGCTGTCGGGTCTCGGCGCGGTCGAGCTTGGGGCCGACCTGGCTGACGACGATGCCGGCCGCCACGACGGCGAGCACGCCGGAGGCGCCGATGGCCTCGGCGGCCAGGAAGGCTGCGAAGGGCACGAGCAGGGTGACGAGGTTCTCGAGCACGACGGTGTCGACGCGCCGCAGCACCATCGTCCCGATCCAGGCGGCGGCGAGCCCGGCGGCGACCCCGCCGATGTAGGACAGGACGAGCATGCCGGACACGCCCCAGAACGTGAGCTCCTGCGTGCCGACGGTGACGGCCACCGCGATGCCGTAGACGACGAGGGTGGTGCCGTCGTTCACCAGGCTCTCGGCGCGGAGCACCGTGACGTTCCGCCGCGGCAGCATCTTCGTGAGCACGCCGACCGCGGTCGCGTCGGTCGGGGCGACCGCGGCGCCGAGCACCCAGGCCGGCCCCCACGGCATCCCGAGCAGGTGCAGCAGCACGGCGACGGCACCGGCGGTCACCACGACGAGCAGGGTGCCCATCAGGACGATGCCGCGCAGGTTCTTCCGGATCTCGCGGAGCGACGTCGTCAGGCTCTCCCAGTAGAGCAGCGCCGGCAGGAACAGCAGCAGCACGGCCTCGGCAGGGAGCTCGACGTCCGCGAACTCCGGCACGAGCCCGAGCAGCGCGCCGAAGACCAGGAGCAGCACGGGTGGTGCGATCCGGATCCGGTCGGCCACGGCCGCCGTCAGTGCGATCGCGAGGCCGAGCACGACCACCAGTTCCGGTCCCAGCACGTGCACTCCGATCGTCGTCCGACCCGCCAGTCAACGCCGATCCACGGTGGATCCTTCCAGAACAGCCGGACGACGCGCCGCACCACACCCGGACGACGCGCCGCACCACGCCGCACGACCCGTCACGAGCCGCAGCATCACACCGCCCGCGGCCGCCGCACCACCCGCCGCCACCACGCGCGCCACGGCAGGGAGCTCACCAGCGCCGACCCGATCACGACGGTCCCGAACCACCCCACGACGACGCCCGGGATCGGCACGAGCAGACTCGCCCACAGCAGCACTGACAGCACCCCGAGCACGTACGCCGCCCCGGCCTTCAGGTACCGCAGCCGCTTGAGCCCCGCAGCCTGGTCGACCCGCGAGGTCAGGCGGGCCAGGAACACCGCGCCCACCCCGATCGCCCCGATGGCGACGGCGGCCTGCTCGAGGGCCCCGAGCCCGTCCGATCCGAGCGGCCCGGACCCCGACAGGCTGTACACGCCGTCGAGGATCTCGAACAGCATGAACACGACGAGCCCCCGCTCGAACACGACGGTCGACGCGTAGAGGTGGATGCGCCAGGCACCGCGGCCGACCCCGATCGACGCCGTGTCCGACGCGCCGCCGACGGGGCCGCTGCGCAGCGCCCACGACGCGGTCCGCTTCGACACGAGGTACGCGGCGATGCCGGCCACCCCGCCGAGCGCGACCGGCAGCAGCGCACCGGCGGCCCACCCGGAACGCGACCCGACGAGCACGGAGGTCACCACGACCCCTGTCGCAGCGGTGACCAGCGACCAGACGCGGGGTCGCGCGACGGAGGCGAGCCGCGCCTCCAGGCTGCCCAGCCACGACCTGCGGGACGCGCGGTCGGTGTTGAACAGGTACTCGGCGAAGACCTGCCAGATGAACGCGGCGCCGAAGGCGGCGAGGGCGGGACGCACCTCGGCCAGGTGCGCGGAGAACGAGCCGGGCGCGAAGACGGCTTCCTCGACCGAGCTGGCCGGGTCGGTCGCGTCGCCGACCGCGACGGCGGCCGGCGGCAGGAGCAGGCGCATCGCGAGCACGCCCGCGACGATGCCGAGCGACAGGAACAGCCGCCGGGCGGGGGAGTGCAGCCGGCCGGCGATGCCGGCCATCGGCACGGACGAGTCCGCGGCCATCGCGATCTCGAGGAACGCGAGGGCCACGAAGGCGAGCGCTGCGGCGGGGCCGAGCACCAGCCAGGCCGCCGCGGCGGCCGCGACGGTGATGAGAAGGGGGACGGTCAGGAGTGATCTCGTGGCCATCTGCCCATCCAGCACGGTCGGGCTGGGCGGCGCATGGAGCGCTCCTGGGCATCGGCCTGGAGGCCCGTGGGGACTCCGCAGAACGGGTGACGGCCCGTCCCCACTTGCGGGGACGGGCCGGTCGGGGGAAACGCAAAACACCGGTGTTCGCGTGTAGAACCGCGGTCTGCGCGTGTTCAACCGGCGAACACCGGTGTCTAGCGGGGGTTCAGCGTCAGTCGTGGAACGTCTCGATGGACGCACCGAGCGAGTTGAGCCGCTCCTGCAGCTGCTCGTAGCCACGGGCGATGATGCCGACGTTGCGCAGGACGCTCTCGCCCTTCGCCGCGAGCATCGCCAGCAGGATCACCACGGCAGGCCGCAGTGCCGGCGGGCAGCTGATCTCGGCCCCGGAGAAGTGCGTCGGGCCGGTGACGTCGAGGCGGTGCGGGTCACGCAAGGTGACGCTCGCGCCCAGGCGGGTGAGGTCGAGCAGGTGGATCGCCCGGCCCTCGTAGACCCAGTCGTGCACGAGCGTGGTGCCCTCGGCCATGGCCGCGATCACGACGAAGAACGGCAGGTTGTCGATGTTCAGGCCGGGGAACGGCATCGCGTGGATCTTGTCGATCGGCGCGTGCAGCTCGGACGGGTGCACCGTGATGTCGACGAGGCGGGTACGGCCGTTGGCGGCTGCGTACTCCTCGCTGACGTCGAAGCGCAGGCCCATCTCGGCCAGGGTCGCGAGCTCGATCTCGAGGAACTCGATCGGCGCACGCGTCACGGTGAGGGTCGACGCGGTGACGATGCCGGCGGTCAGCAGACTCATCGCCTCGACCGGGTCCTCGCTCGGCCAGTAGTCCACGACCTCGTCGATCTTGCTCTTGCCGGTGATGCGAAGCGTGGTGGTGCCGATGCCCTCGATCTGCACCCCGAGCAGCTCGAGGAAGAAGCAGAGGTCCTGCACCATGTAGTTGGGGCTGGCGTTCCGGATGACGGTCTCGCCGTCGCGGGCGGCGGCGGCCAGGATCGCGTTCTCGGTCACGGTGTCGCCGCGTTCGGTGAGCACGACCGACTTGGTGGGGACGGCCTGGTTCGCGACGTCGACCTCGTACCAGCCGGAGGTCGCCTCGACGTCCACGCCGAACGGACGCAGCGCGATGAGGTGCGGCTCGACCGTGCGGGTGCCGAGGTCGCAGCCGCCGGCGTAGGGCAGGCGGAAGGACTCGTACCGGCCGCTGAGCGGGCCGAGGAACATGAGCACGCTGCGGGTGCGGCGGGCGGCGTCCGCGTCGATCGCGTCGAGGTGCAGGTCGTCGGGGGCGACGATCTCGAGGGTCTCGCCGTCTTCCGACCAGGTGACGCTCGCGCCGAGGCTGCGGAGCACGTCGATGATGCGGTCGACCTCGACGATCCGGGCGACCTTGTGCAGACGGGTCACGCCGCGGTTGAGCAGCGAGGCGCAGAGCAGCGCCACGGCGGCGTTCTTGCTCGAGTTCACCGCGATGGAGCCGCTGAGCTTCCGGCCGCCCTGCACGCGCAGGTGGGCGCGCTGCGGGGCGCCGCCGATCGAGACGATCTGCTGGTCGAGGGCGTCGCTGATGCGGGTGAGCATCTCGAGGGACAGGTTCTGCCCACCCTGCTCGATGCGGTTGATCGCGCTCTGGCTGGTGCCGACGCGTTCGGCGAGCTGGGCCTGCGTCATGCTGCGGCCCTTGCGGGCGCCCCGGATCAGGGCGCCGACCTCACGGAGGGGTGCTGCGGTCGCCGGAGATGCCGGCGAGACGACGGTGGTGGTGTCGGTCATGCGCGCCACGCTAACACGCTCATGAGATAAACCGATGGAAGATCGACACCCGTTGCGCGTCCTGAGGTCTCGAATACGTCACAGTTGGGAATTTCGGGGGACGAAACTGCTCAGGGATCGGTCAGGGTGCCCCGGACGATCGAGTCGCCGGAGTGCGCCGGGTCGCCGTCGTCGGCCTCGGCAGAGACGTCCACGACCGGGAACTCCGCGGTGTCGACGCCGTCGGGCACCGTGAAGCGGCCCTGGTCACCGTCGAGGTAGCCGACGCTCACGAGTCCGCCGAGGTCCGACCGCATCATCCAGACTTCGCGCAGCGGACCGGTGCCGGAGCGACCGCGCTCTCCGTGCAGGTCGACGAGCAGGGTCACCCGACCGTCCTGGTCACGTTCGAGTTCGGCGCGGCCGGTCGTCCCCGACCAACCGGGCAGTGCGGCGAGCTCGGTGTTCGCCAGGACGGTCTCGGTGTCGCCGCGGGGGAGTCCGGGGACGACCCCCGACGCCACACCGATGCCGAGGACGACGGCGAGGACACCGACGCCGGCGATCACCAGCGCCAGGACACGGCGACGACGCGGACGGGATCGGTGTCGGCGTGCCACGGCGTGGTGCTGCCCGTCGGACGGCGTGGCGGCGGACGCGCGTTCAGCCGCTCGTCCTGGATCGGTCGCCGGCGCCGCGGCCTGTGGCGTCCGGGCGATCTCGGCCGCGATCCGGTCCCAAACGTGCTCCGGGGGCGCGGCCAGCGTGACGTCCTCGGACGCCCGGGTCACCGCGGCGACCCGCTGCAGCGCGGCCACCTCGTCGCGGCACCGGTCGCAGGACGCCAGGTGCTCGGCGACGTCGTCGGTCGCGACCTGGTCGGAGACCGCGAGCATCGCCAGCGTCTCGTCGTCGACGTGCTTCATTCGATCACCTCCAGACGTGTTCGGAGCCGAGCCAGACTTCGGTGGATGTGGCTCTTGACGGTGCCCAGCGGCAGTTCGAGCCGGTCGGCGATCTCACGATGGCTGAGGTCGTCGTAGAACGCCAGTCGCATCACGCGCCGTGGGACCTCGTCGAGCCGCTCGAGCTCGCCGGCGACGAGTGCGCGTTCGGCCAGGTCGAAGGCCGGTTCCGGCGCCGGAGTGGTCTCCTCGACCACGTCCGGGTCGGCGGCGCTGGCGTGCCGTCGGCGCTCGTTCTGCGCGTCGGCGATGCAGTTCCGGGTGATGCCGACCAGCCACGCGCCGAGCGGGGCGCGGCCGGGGTCGTAGCTCGTGCTGCGCTGCCAGGCCTTCACGAAGACCTGCTGCGTGACGTCCTCCGCGGCGGCCGCGTCGGCCAGGGCGCGCAGGGCCAGCGAGTACACGAGCGACGACCACCGTTCGTAGACGGCTCGCAGGGCGTGCTCGCCCCCGGCGCGGAACGCGTCCGAGAGCTCGCTGTCGTCCGGGAGGATGGTCGTCACGTCTTCCTGTCGCTGGCGCGGTCGTCGTCGACCACGGTCCGATCGTAGGGGGCGGATCGTCGCCACGGTCAGGCCGGGACCGCGGTGACGACGAGGTTGCTCTCGTAGTGTCCGGTGGCTGTGTCGAACGTCCCGCCGCAGGTCACCAGGACGAGCCGTCGGGGCCCGTCGTCACGGAACACCTCACCCCAGGGGAGTCCCTGCTTCTCGAGCATGCTGACGGAGTCGATCCGCCACGCGGTCTCGGCACCGTCCGCGTCGGTCAGGGTGACCCGGGTGCCGGACGGGGCGTCGCCGAGCCGGGAGAACGGGCCGATGCCGTAGCCGACCGCGTCGACGTGGGCCGCGATGACGACGGTGCCCTCGGTGGACGACGGTGCGGCACCGAACCGGTACCAGCCCGCGGCGGCCGGGTCGGGCGGGAGCGCCATCGCGCCGTCCTCGTCGACCCCCTCCGGACGGACCGGCGCGCTGATGCCGGCGTGGTCGACGGTGATGGTGGTCGGGGCGGGGGCGTCCCGGACCGGGGGGATCGTGGCGGCCTGCTGTGGCACCTCGGTCGAGAACGCCGACGGGACCGGTGTGGGGGTGGTGGTCGTCAGGACGGACGGCTGCCCGCCGGGGGTGGTCCCGGCCGACGAGCACCCGGTCAGGGCGGCGGCCGCCACGGCGACGACGAGCGTCACCGTGGCGGACCGCACTGGGCGTGGCACGTTCAGCGGCGGGTCGCTGTGTGCCGGCGGCGGAGCACCACGGCCCCGATCGCGGCAGCGGCGGCCAGTGCGGCCGCCGCTGCGCCGACCAGGGACAGGGGGTCCTGGTCGTTCGTGGCCACGAGACCGGCGTTCCCGGCAGGGACGCCGTTCGGCGTGCCGCCGAGGTCTGCGATCGTCTGCGTGGCGAGGGCGAGGTTGTCGTCGTCCAGGCTGCCCCAGGCGTAGACGATGGTCGACGAGCCCGCGGTGACCGCGACGTCCGCCGGGCCGATCACGGGGTCGGTGGTCCCGGTGGCGGCGACGGTCGCCGACACGGTGCCGGCCGGCAGCTCGAGAGCCTGCTCGTCGGGGTTCGACAGGTTCGACACGACGGGCTTCCCACCGGCGAGGACGTCGACGGCCGGTGCGGCGGCGACGTGCCGGACGACCAGGCGTCCCTGGCCGGCCGCGACGGCCGAGGTGTCGTTGGTGAACACCGTGGCGGTGGGTGACCCGTCCGTGGCGTCGTGGGCGACGGCGGTGTAGTTGCCCCCGGCGTCGAACGAGACGTCCGCCGGGCCGATGATCGGCTTCGACGCATCGGTGGCGTCCGAGGCGGTGATCGCGAGCTGGTGCGCACCGGCCGGCACCATCATGGGGCCGGCAAGGGTGCCCGGGGTGAAGTCGTCGATGGCACGTTCGCCGTCGAGGTAGACGTCGACGGTGACGTCCGGCACGGCGTGGAGGACCGAGAGCGTCGCCTCGCCGGTGGCGGCGGTCGCAGCGGTCGCGGGCAGTACGGCCGCGGCGGCGGCGAACAGGACACCGGCGCTGAGGCCGGTGGCGAGTGTCTTGCGCATGACGTGTCTCCTTCGGGCCTGTCCGGGCCGGTGCGGACGACGTCGTCCTCGACGTCGTACCCCCACTACCGCCGGAGCACCCCGATCGGATGCAGCGATTTCCTGGGGATCAGCTGAGACGGCGCCAGACCCCTGCGTTGCCCGGACGCGACCAGGTCTCCGGATCGCCCGTGACGGCCTCGTCCCCGGCTCCCAGGTCGGTGAGCCGGTACGCGGAGTCCGGCGTCCACCCGGCGACGACGCTCGCGCGGCTGCCGTCGACCGGCACGGCGAGCCCGGAAGTGCGGAACCAGCCCGCGACGGTCAGGTGCACGACGTCGTACTCGGTGGCCGCCGCGGACCAGTCCGGCAGCACCCAGTCGCCCTGCCGTCCGGTCGCCACGGCCCAGTCGTTCCTTCGGGTCGTCCCCGTCACGTCGAGCGGCCAGCGCCGGCACAGCGCGGCCCAGTCGGCGGGACCCTCGACGGTGCACACGCGCGCCGTGGCATCGGCCGGCACCGCCGAGACGACGGCGCGTTCCTGCCCGAAGGAGTCCTCGACCGCCCAGAGCGCCAGCGGCCCGGCGGACGGGAACGGCGCTCGCGTGTGCTGCGCGAGCGGCCACGGCGGCGTCGTCCACCACACCCCGCTGCCGGTCCCCGGACTTCCCTCGGAGATCTCGTCCCGCAGCTCCAGCGCCCAGTCGGCCAGTGCCGCTTCCGCGCTCGGACGACGGGGCTGGTCGCCCTCGTCGAACTCGACGCTCCATGCTCCGCCCTGCGGGTCGGAGAGCCGGCGCACGACCGGGCTGTCGACCGCCCACTGAGCGAGCCGCCGGAGCGCGGCCAGCAGTTCCGTCCGAGCGAGGAGCGCGTCCAGCGCATCGGGCTGCTGCCACCACAGCGCGCTCTCCGCAGTCGACTCGAGTGCGACCACGACGTCGTCCTCGCCCACGGACGGCAGGGACACCGCCGCGAGTGCGCTCGCCACCGCTGCCAGGTTCGGAGCCGGATCGGGTTCGACCGCACCACCGATGCCGAAGAGCGTTCGGTCGTCGCCGCGTTCGACGCCGAGGTGGTGCTCCGCCCAGAAGAGCAGGTCGCCGAGTTGTAGGGCGGCCGGGTCGTCGGGGTCCTGGACACCGCTGACGAGCTCCAGGCAGAAGCGCCGGCCACGCGGGTGGGCGAGCAGGTCCGAGGCATCGATCACCGAACCAGGCTAGTGACGGCCGCTAACGCACCCGTCGCACCCGCCGATAGTCCTCCGTGCAGGCCCACGGACGGGCCCGCATCCCGCCCCACGGACGGCGGCGGGACGATCGAGAACCAGGACGGGCCATGATCGTCGTCACACGACTGAACGGCAGCGGATTCGCTGTGAACCCCGATCTCGTGGAGCGCATCCAGGAGACGCCGGACACGACGCTCATCATGGTCGACGGTGCGAAGTACATCGTGCGGGAGTCGATGGCCGACGTCATCGACCTGATCGCCGCGTACCGCGCACGCATCGTCGGCATGGCCTACGGCACCGACCAGGCCCCCCGCACGAACACCGGCCCGCAGCCGACGCTCGCCCCGGTCGCCGCGCTCCGCTCCACGCAGCACGGTCGCGCGCTGGACGGGGGTCGCTGACGTGGACATCGCAACGATCATCGGCATCCTGCTCGCCTTCGGCGCCCTGTTCGGCATGGTCCAGATGGAGCACGTCGAGCTCGGTGGACTCTTCCTGCCCGCCCCGATGCTGCTCGTGTTCGGTGCCACCATCGGCTGTGGCATCGCCAGCACCACGCTGAAGGACGCGATCGCCAGCTTCAAGGCGGTCCCGAAGGCGTTCACCGGCAAGGTCACCCCGCCGGCGTCGGTCATCGACGACGTCGTCGGGCTCGCCGAGACCGCCCGCGCGAACGGCCTGCTCGCCCTCGAGCAGGAGGCCGACAAGCACGACGACCCGTTCATGAAGAAGGCGCTGCAGAACATCGCGGACGGCACCGACGGCGACGAGCTGCGGATCCTGCTCGAGGACGAGATCGAGTCGAACGCGGCCCCGACCCGGAGCGCGAGTGCGTTCTTCATGGGCCTCGGCGGCTTCGCCCCGACCGTCGGCATCATCGGCACCGTGGTCTCGCTGACCCACGTGCTCGCGAACCTCGGCAAGCCCGACGAGCTCGGACCGCTGATCGCCAGCGCGTTCGTCGCCACCCTGTGGGGCCTGCTGACCGCGAACTTCATGTGGCTGCCGATCGGCGGGAAGCTCCGCAAGCTCGCCCAGCTCGAGTCGGACCGCCAGACGCTCCTGATGGAGGGGCTGCTCGCGGTGCAGGCCGGCAGCCAGCCCCGTCTGCTCGGTGAGCGGCTGAAGGCCATGGTCCCGCCCGCCGCCCGCGCCGACACGGGCGGCAAGGCCGGCAAGGCCGGCAAGAAGGCCGACGCGGCCGACGACCAGCAGCTGGCGGCCTGACCGTGAGCGCCAACCCCCGGGGCCGCGGCCGCGGTCGCGCGAAGAAGTCCCACGACGAGGCCGAGCACCCCGACGAGCGCTGGATGGCGTCCTACATGGACATGATCACGGTGCTGATGTGCATGTTCCTCGTGCTCTTCGCGATGTCCACCGTCGACCAGGAGAAGTACATCCAGCTGAAGCAGTCGCTCGCCACCGGCTTCGGCGAGGTCGACTCGCAGAAGATCGACACCGCGAGCGGCACCGTCGTGACGAAGGACCAGGTCGAGGACGGCTCCGGCTACTCGACGGACAAGTCCCAGGCCGACCACTCGACCGCCTCGTCGGGCACGAAGGACACCAACGTCGACCCCGCGTCGACGGTGGTGCCGACGACGGCGACGAAGCAGGACCTCGCCGAGGCGAAGCGCGAGCTCGACGACCTGACGAAGCTCGAGCGTGCGATCCAGCACAACCTGGCGAAGGCGGGCCAGAGCGAGAACGTCCAGTTCACCGTGGACGCCCGCGGCCTGATCGTCCGGTTGATCGGCAGCGAGACGTACTTCGGCACGAACAGCGCGGACCTGTCCGACCAGGCGCGGTCGATCATGGACGCCATCGCGCCGGTGCTGAAGACCTCCGACCACGACGTCAGCGTCGAGGGGCACGCCGACCAGCGGAACTCGACGGCGCCGTACGCGACCAACTGGGAGCTCAGCGCGGCTCGGGCGACCGGGGTCCTGCGCGACCTGGTCGAGCGCGGCGGGATGCCCGGCGAGCACGTGCAGAGCGTCGGGTTCGGGTCGAGCCGGCCACTGGCGAAAGGTGGCACGGACCGGGACCTCGCCCTGAACCGCCGGGTCGACATCGTGGTGCTGTCGAACGCCGACCAGGACGTCAGCGCGCTGATGCCGGCGCTGGCGAAGGCACAGGACGGAGCGCAGCAGGGCTGAGACACCGAGCGCAGCGGGGCCGGGACACGGAGCGCAGCAGGGCTGAGGCACGCACCGCGCGGAGCGCACCAGCGCTGACGCCACCGCCCCACTACGGGGTACAGCACTGACGGGCGCCCCACAGGTGACCGATAGACGCACCCGTGACCGAGACCCTGCCAGCGCCCGAGGTGTACGACTTCGCGCGCCCGTCGACGCTGGCCCGTGAGCACGCCCGGGTCCTCGAGCTCGCCTTCGAGACGTTCGCGCGCCAGTGGGGTACGCAGCTGACGGCGAAGGTCCGCGCGGTCAGCCAGGTCACCTGCGAGCAGGTGGAGATGACGACGTACGACGAGTACGCCGCGTCGCTGCCCGCGCTCACCGGCATGGTGCTGCTGCCGATCACCGGCCTGACCCCGAAGGGCGTGCTGCAGGTCCCGCTCGACGCCGCGCTCACGTGGGTGTCGCACGCACTGGGCGCCTCGAAGCCGCTGCCGACGCCGGACCGCACCTTCACGCCCATCGAGCAGGCCCTGGTCCGCAAGATCGTCGAGGACGCCCTCGACGACCTCCGCTACTCGTTCGGCGGGCTGCTCGCGCAGGACGTCGCGGTCGGCGGGTTCCAGTTCAACAGCCAGTTCGCCCAGGCCGCGCAGAAGGGCGACCTGATGATCGTCGCCTCGTTCTCGATCCGGGTCGGCGACCGCATCGCCCCCGGCACGCTGGCCCTGCCGGCCGAGGCCGTCCTGCCGCAGCTCGGCGAGGCTGCAGCGCACGTGTCGCCGGCCGACGCCCGAGCCCTGCTGGACGCGCAGCTCGAGAGCGTGCCCGTGGGCGTCAGCCTGCGCTTCGCCCCGGCCGCGGTCCTGCCGACGCAGGTCCTGCGGCTCGCCGTCGGCGATGTCCTGCCGCTGCCGCACCCGCAGCACCGGCCCCTCACCATCGCGGTCGACGGCGAACCCGTCGGCACCGCCGCGGTCGGCGCGAACGGCTCGCGCCTCGCCGGCATCGTCGTCACCACCACGAGCACGGAGCAGCACTGATGACCGAATCGACCACCCTCCACACCGCAGCGGCCGAGTCGCTCGCGGCGCAGCTCCCGACGGCCGCCCCCTTGACCGCGGTGCTCCTGCCGGGAGGCGCGACACCGGTCGTGCTCGACGCGGCGACGGACGCCGTGGTCGCCTCGTTCGTCGGCGGCCTGTCGGCCGACCTGGCGCTCGTGCTCACCGACCTCGAGTCGATCACGGCCGCCGGAGGCACCGACCACGGCATCGTGGCCGTCACCGACGTGCTGCGTCCGTCGCTCGAGGCCGCGGCCGGGGTCCTCGGCGTCGGGGTGCTCGGCGAGGCGCACCGCGAGTCGGCCGCGTCACTGCTGGCCGACCCGGACACCGTCGTGTTCGAACTCACCGCCGGTGGCCTGCCCGCCGGGTGGTTCGGCATCCGGATCCGCGAGAACGGCACGGTGTCGGCGCCCGTCGTGGCGAACCTGCCCGCCGGCAACCTCGGCCGGATCAACAACGTCGAGATGACCCTGACGGTCGAGATCGGCCGCACCCGGATGTCGGTCCGCGACGTGCTCGGCATGGAGCCCGGCGCCGTCGTCGAGCTCGACCGCAGTGCCGGCGCCCCCGCCGACGTCCTGCTGAACGGCCGCCTCATCGCGCACGGCGAGGTCGTCGTCGTCGACCAGGACTACGCGGTCCGGATCACCCGCATCCTCGACGTCGCCGAGAGCGTCTGAGACCCGCACGTGGACACCCTCGTCGTCACCCTCCGCGTCGCGCTCTCGCTCGGCGTCGTGCTCGCCCTCATGTGGGTGCTGCACCGCGCGAGCCGCAAGCGCTTCTCGGGCAAGCCGTCGGGCCGTCGTGCCGCGACCGTCGAGGTCGTCGGTCGGCAGGGCATCGGTGGCAAGGCGAGCGTCGTCGTGGTCGACGTCGAGGGGGAGCGGCTCGTCCTCGGGGTGTCCGAGCACGGGGTCAACCTGCTCACCAGCGGGCAGGCGCCCGCGCCGGAACTCACCATCGTGACCGGACCGGTGGCGCTGCCGGTGCGTCCCGCCCCGTCGGCCGACGCGTTCGGTCGGGAACTCGCGCAGCAGTCGGACGCCACCACGGGCCTCCCGGCAGGCACGGACGACGTGACCCGGGCGACCGACGCGACCAGCGCCGTCGCGCCGTTGCCGATGCGCCCGCGCAACCGTCGCCCGCAGCGCGCCGTGCCGAGCGCCCAGCAGCTGCAGGGCTCGATCCTGTCGGTCGACACCTGGCGCCAGGCCGCGGCCGCGCTGCGGAACCGGCGGGCCGGGTGACCGCGGCAGGGCCGCACCGTCTGGCACGGTCGGGTCGACTCGTCGCCCTCGTCCTGCTCGGCCTGGCGGTCGTGGCCGGGTTCCTGATGCTCACGACGACCGGTGCGCACGCCGCCGGTGTCGTCGAACCCACCGCCCCGGCGACCCCGACCGCCCCCGCGACCGGTGACTTCAGCGTCAGCGTGAACGGCCCGGACGGCACCCCGTCGTCCGCCGTGGTGACGCTCATCGGCATCACGCTGCTGAGCGTCGCACCCGCGCTGATGCTCATGATGACGTCGTTCACGAAGATCTTCGTCGTGCTCGCGATGACCCGGAACGCGCTCGGGCTGCAGTCGATCCCGCCGAACCAGGTGATCGCCGGACTGGCACTGTTCCTGTCGCTGTTCGTGATGGCGCCGGTGCTCGGGCACATCAACGACGACGCCCTGCAGCCCTACCTGGCCGGGCACCTCGACTTCAACCAAGCCGTCGAGATCGGCACGAAGCCGCTGCGCACCTTCATGCTCCACCAGACCCGCGACGAGGACGTCGCTCTGATCACCCGAGCCGCCGGGCTCGACAACCCGAAGTCGATGGCGGACGTGCCGATGACGACGGTGATCCCGGCGTTCATCATCTCGGAGCTCCGCAGCGCGTTCATCATCGGGTTCGTCATCTTCATCCCGTTCCTGGTGATCGACCTCGTCGTCTCCGCGGCCCTGATGTCGATGGGCATGATGATGCTCCCGCCGGTCATGATCTCGCTGCCGTTCAAGATCCTGCTCTTCGTGCTGGTCGACGGCTGGGGCCTCATCATCACGTCGCTCATCGAGAGCTACCACGTTGTCTAGGGGGCACGCATGAACCAGCAGGCCGTCATCGACCTCGTGCTCCAGGCGCTCCTGGTGTCCGGCAAGCTCGCCGCCCCGGTGCTCATCACCTCGCTCGTCGTCGGCTTCGCGATCTCGCTGTTCCAGTCGGTGACGCAGATCCAGGAGGTCACGCTCTCGTTCGTGCCGAAGGCGGTCGCCGTCGCGATCGCCCTGGTGGTCTGCGGCAACTGGATGATCTCGGAGATGATCGCGTTCACGCACGTCGCCTTCGACATGATCCCGAAGCTGCTCGGGGCCGGTTGATGGAGCTCAGCATCGACGCCGACCGTCTGGAGGCGACCATGCTCGCCGGCGTCCGGCTCGTCGCGTTCTTCGTCATCGCGCCGCCGTTCTCGTACCGGGCGTTCCCCGGCACGGTGAAGGTGATCCTCGGGCTGGGGCTCGCCGTCGGCGTCGCCCCGCGCGTCGCCGTCGGCTACGAGCAGCTCGACACGGGGCCGTTCCTGCTCGCCCTGCTCACCCAGCTCGTCGTCGGGCTGTCCCTCGGGTTCCTGGTGTTCCTGGTGTTCGCCGCCGTGCAGTCGGCGGGTGCGCTCATCGACCTGTTCGGCGGGTTCACGCTCGCGCAGGCGTTCGACCCGCAGTCCCAGGTCAACGGCGCCCAGTTCACCCGCCTGTTCCAGATGACCGCGCTCGCGCTGCTCTTCACCTCGGGCGGCTACCAGCTCATCGTCGGCGGCCTGGTGCGGTCGTTCGACGCCGTGCCGCTCACCGGCACCTTCGCGGTGGACGGGCTCGCGTCGATGCTCGTGACCGCGATGTCGCAGATGTTCCTCGCCACCCTGCAGATCGCCGGTCCGCTCGTCGTCGTGCTGTTCCTGGCCGACGTCGGCCTCGGGCTGCTGACCCGCGTGGCACCGGCGCTCAACGCGTTCCAGATGGGCTTCCCGATCAAGATCGGCCTGACCGTCCTGTTCGCCGGAGCGCTCTTCATGGCCCTGCCCTCGGTGGTGTCGTCGCTGACCGGCGACGCCGTCGAGGCGATCACGGGACGGGGGTGACGACGTGTCCGACAGCGGAGAACGTTCCGAACAGGCAACCCAGCAGCGGATGCGCGAGGTCCACGAGAAGGGCCAGATCGGTCGCTCGCAGGACCTCGGCGCGTGGATCGGGATCGCCGTCGCGGCGCTCATGATCCCGGCCGCGATCGGCAACGCCGCGGCCGCCGGGCAGGACCAGCTCCTCGCCGTGCAGCGCGTCATCGAGGACCCCGAGCTCGGTGCCGTGCAGGCCCTGCTCGCCGATGCCCTCGGTTCGATGGGTGCGACCCTCGGCCCGATGCTCGCGGTCGTCGCGGTCGCGGTGCTCGCCGCCGCCGTCACCCAGGGCGGGGTGCACTTCCGCAAGATGACGCCGCAGCCCGACCACTTCGATCCGATCGCCGGACTGAAGCGCGTGTTCGGCACCCAGGCGCTCTGGAACGGGGCGAAGGCGCTGCTGAAGACCGCCGTCGTCGGGCTCGTCCTGTGGTTCGCGGTGCAGGGGCTCATGCCGGTCCTGATGACGAGCGGCTCGCTGCCGCTTTCGGCTGTGCTCGAGGCCGCCGCCGCCGGGTCCGGCACCCTGCTGCGCGCCGCGATCGTCGCCGGGCTCGTCCTCGCAGCCCTCGACGTGTTCGTGGTGATCCGCCGCAACCGGAAGCGCACGATGATGACCAAGCGCGAGGTCAAGGACGAGAACAAGCGGAGCGACGGCGACCCGCTGGTGAAGTCACAGCGCCGCTCCCGTCAGCTCGCGATGAGCCGCAACCGGATGATCCAGGCCATCGGCACCGCGGACGTCGTGATGACGAACCCGACCCACTACGCCGTCGCGATCAAGTACGAGCCGGGGAAGTCCGCGCCCCGGGTGGTGGCGAAGGGGGCCGGCCCGGTCGCCGACGTGATCCGCGCCCGTGCCGAGGAAGAGCGGGTGCCGATCGTCCGCGACGTCCCGCTCACCCGGGCACTGCACGCCACGTGCGAGCTCGGGCACGAGATCCCCGTCGACCTGTACACGCCCGTGGCCCGCGTCCTGTCCTTCGTGATGGCGCTCAAGGCGCGCGGCACCGCGGCCGGCACGCACGCGCCGCCGCGGCCGACCACCCCGGACGAGGTCGCGAGCGTCATCGACCCCGCCACCCTGACCGGGGACCTCCGCCCCCGCAGGCTCCGCACACCGCGCACCGCAGAGAACCAGACCGAAGGACTCCCCGCATGAACCGCAAGGACCTGCCGAAGCTCGTCGTCCCGGTGTTCATCGTCGGCATCATCCTGCTGCTGATCCTGCCGGTGCCGTCGTTCCTGCTCGACTTCCTGATCATCATCAACATCCTGCTGGCGCTGGTGATCCTGCTCACGACGCTGTTCGTGAAGAAGCCGCTCGACTTCTCGGTGTTCCCGTCCCTGCTGCTCGTCGCGACGCTGTTCCGCCTCGGCCTCAACGTGGCGTCCACCCGGCTGGTGCTCGGCGAGGGCTTCGCCGGCGACGTCATCCAGGCGTTCGGCCACGTCGCCGTCTCCGGGTCGATCATCATCGGCGCGGTCATCTTCCTGATCCTCATCGTCATCCAGTTCGTCGTGGTGACGAAGGGTGCCGAGCGCGTCGCCGAGGTCGGGGCACGCTTCACCCTCGACGCGATGCCGGGCAAGCAGATGGCGATCGACGCCGACCTGAACGCCGGGCTGATCACCGACCAGGAAGCCAAGGAGCGCCGCGCCGCGGTGTCCGCCGAGGCCGACTTCTACGGCGCGATGGACGGTGCGTCGAAGTTCGTCAAGGGTGACGCGATCGCCGGCATCCTGATCATCATCATCAACCTGATCGGTGGCATCGCCATCGGCATGCTGCAGAACGGACTGTCCGCCACCGACGCCCTGTCGAAGTATGGCATCCTGACGATCGGCGACGGCCTGGTCACGCAGATCCCGGCGCTGCTCATGGCGGTGTCGACGGGCATGATCGTCACCCGGTCCGGCGCCGAGTCCGAGATGGGGTCCTCGGCCGCGACCCAGCTGTCGCAGTCGCGGAACGCCCTGATGATCGCCGGTGTGGCCGCGATCGCGATGGGCTTCATCCCCGGCATGCCGATCCTGCCCTTCCTGCTCGTCGGCGCGACCCTGCTCTTCACGGGCTGGCGCATCGGCCGGAACGCCGCCCGGGCCGAGGCCGACGCCGCCCAGCAGCAGGCACTCGCGGCGGCGGCACCGACCGGCGACACCCCGGAGGACCTGCTCGAGCAGATGCGCGTGCACGCCCTCGAGATCCTGCTCGCCCCCGACCTGGTCGACATGGTCTCCGGCGCCTCCGACGACCTGCTCGGCCGGGTGCGTGCCCTCCGCCGCAAGATCGCGATCGACATGGGCATCGTCGTCCCGCCGGTCCGCACCCGCGACTCGATCGACCTGCCGCCGTCGACGTACGCCATCCGGATCGCCGGCGTCGAAGCCGGTCGTGGCACCGCGCCCGCCCGCAGCGTCCTGGCGCTCGGCGACCACCTGGACGGCCTGCCCGGCACCTCGACCGTCGAGCCGGTGTTCGGCCTGACCGGCAAGTGGGTGCCCGCCGAGCTGCGGCACGCCGCCGAGATGACCGGCGCGACCGTGATCGACCGGGTCTCGGTGCTCGTCACCCACCTGCAGGCGGTCATCGGCGACAACGCCGCGCGCCTGCTCACCCGCGAGGACGTCAAGGTCCTGACCGAGGGCGTCAAGCAGGTCAACCCCGCCGCGGTCGAGGAACTCGTCCCCGGCATGCTCTCGATGGCCGAGCTGCAGCGGGTGCTGCAGGGCCTGCTCGCCGAGCGCGTGCCGATCAACGACCTCGGCCGGATCTGCGAGGCCCTCACGCTCCGCGCCAAGGTGTCGACCGACCCCGAGGGGCTCGTCGAGTCCGCCCGTGCGGCCCTCGGCCCGGCCCTCGCCGCCCGGCACACCGACGCCGGCACCCTGCGCGTCATCATGATCGACCCGATGCTCGAGCAGTCGATGCTCGAGGGGCTCCGGCCGTCCGAGCAGGGCAGCCAGATCGTGCTCGACGCGCACCGCATCGAGCAGGTCCTGGGCTCCGTGCGCGATGCCGTCCGCTCCGTGGAGGACCAGGGGCTGTCCGCCGTCCTGGTCTGCGCCCCGCAGCTCCGCCCGGCCGTGCACCGCATGGTCGCCGCCCAGTCGAACGGGCTCCCGGTGCTGTCGTACCAGGAGGCCACCGCCGCGGGCTCCACCATCGAGACCGTGGGAGTGGTCCGTGCCGCCGACCCGATTGCAGCGTAGCGGCGCGACGCTCGAGTCCCTCCGCGACGCGGTCCGGACCGAGTTCGGCGCGGGCGCGCGGATCGTCGCGGCCGAACGCGTGACCACGCCGGGTTTCGGCGGGCTGTTCCGCAAGGCGCACGTCGAGGCCACCGTCGAGGTGCCGGAACCGGGGGACCAGCCCACCGCCCGGGTCCTCATCGCCGACTCGCCCGTGCAGCGCGTCGGCATCGCCGCGCTGCTCGCCGACGCCGAGGCAGCCGAGGCACGCATCGCAGGCACCGACGGCACCAGGGCGACGCGGGCCGACGCCTTCGCGTCGGTGCTCGACGGGTTCCAGGCGGACGGCATCACGCCGAGCGCCCCGCGCCCGACGCGCGCGCCGTCCGAGCCGGACGCGCCCACCGGGGTCGACCCGCGCCTCCAGGCCGCCGTCGACGCGCAGGCGGTGGTCGACGCGCAGGCAGTGGCCGTCGCGCAGCCGGTCGTCGAGACCCGGTCGGGAGGCCCGTCCCGCGTCCTCGACGCGCCCTCGCCTGCACCGGTGGGCCGGCCCACGGCCCCGACCGTGCGGTCCGCGGACGGTGACCTGGTGCTCCTGGTCGGGCGGCCGAACGACGTCGACGCGGCCGCCGGGCTCTTCGCGGTGCGGCACGCGCTCCGGCCGACGGACGCCGCCGACCGCCGTGCGGCGATCCTGGCGCGGGCCGACGGTGTCCGCGACGGGCACGCCGTGCTCGCCGTCGCCGCTTGGGACGACCGGGCGACCGGCGACGCGCTGCAGGCCGACCAGGTGTGGGTCGTGGTCGACGTCGGGCGGAAGCCCGCGGACTCGGCCGCGATGGTGTCCGCGGTGGCGTCGCGGCTGCCCGTGGTCGGTGTCGTGGCGATCGGTGCGGGGGAGACCGCCACGCCCGGGTCGGTGGACCTGCTGGGGCTCCCCGTCGTGTCGCTAGGCTGAACGGGTGCTGGTACTCACGCGGAAGGTCGGCGAGCGGATCCTCGTCGGCGACGACATCGTCATCACGGTGCTCGACTCCCGGGGCGACGGCGTCCGGATCGGCATCGACGCCCCGCGCGGCGTGAAGATCCAGCGCGAAGAGGTCGTGCGTGCGGTCGCCGAGGCGAACGCCGAGGCCGCCGCTGCCGGTGACGACGCCGAGGCGCAGCTGCGCGCGGCGCTCGGGGCTCGCGGCGGGGCGGCCGCGGGCGGCCAGGCTCCGCCGGAGCCGACCGACTCCTAGCGGCCGACACGGCCGCGGCCGCGTGCCCGTGACGGACGACGCTGCACGTCCGTCACGGACGTGGCTGCACCTCCGTCACGGACGGGGCTGCACGTCCGTCACGGACGGGGCTGCACGTCCGTCACGGACGGGGCTTCTTCTCCTGTTCGGGCAGGCGGCCGGCGGCGGACTCGGCGGCGAACCAGGCACGCGCCTCGTCCTGTCGGGCCTGCTCGGCACCGAGAGCGATCGGCGCGCGGACGTGACCGGGCTCGTAGCCGAAGGTCTCGATCAGCTGCGGCACGATCGGCCGGACCCGGGCGACGAGCCGGTCGATGTACGCCGACACCGCACGGGCACGCTGCGCCGACAGCCGGCCGTGCAGCAGGTACCAGTCCAGGTGCTGCTCGAGCAGGCCGAGCGCGAACAGGTCGCGCAGCCACACCAGCACGCGTCGGGTGTCGCCCTCGGTGACCTCGTCGAGCGCCTCGGTGAAGGCGTCCCACTGCATGAGCTCGGCGTGCGCCTTGGACGCCTCGATGAGCTCGTGCTGGGAGCGGTTCAGGAGTCGGGCGGCGCGCGCTCGGTCCTTGCCGGCCGACGCCAGGCGCATGCCGATCTCGGCGACCATGGTGTCGACCCGACCGGCGAGCAGTTCGCGCTGCGTGCGGGGGTCCTGCAGGTCGGCGACGCTGGCGGCCAGGGACCCGCGGTCGGCCACGGTCTGGCCGAGGCGGCGGATGCCGGACGCGTCGGCCAGCTTCGACGCCGCGACGGCCGCCACGAACTTCGCGGTGGACGCCGGGTCCTTCGGGGCCTTCGCGCGGAACTCGGTGAGCAGGCGCTTGCCGACGAGCTGCAGCAGCACGGTGTTGTCGCCCTCGAACGTCACGTAGACGTCGAGGTCGGCGCGGAGCCCGGTCAGACGGTTCTCGGCGAGGAACCCGGCACCGCCGCAGGCCTCGCGGGCCTCCTGCAGGGTGTCGAGCGCCGACCACGTCGACATCGACTTGAACGCCGCGGCCTGGGTCTCCAGGTCCTCGCGGCGCTCCGGGGTGTCCTCGCGCCCGCTGAAGACGTCGTCGAAGGTGCGCAGGAGCTTCTCGTGCGCGAACGACTGCGCGAACACCGTCGCCAGGCGCGGGATGAGCCGGCGCTGGTGCCGGCCGTAGTCGAGCAGCACGCCCTCGGTGCCGTCACCGGTGGGGAACTGCCGGCGCTGCATCGCGTAGGTCAGCGCGATCTGCAGCGCGATCTTCTGGGCGACGACCGCGGCGCCGTCGAGCGACACCCGGCCCTGCACCAGGGTGCCGAGCATCGTGAAGAACCGGCGGCCGGGCGAGGCGATCGGTGACGAGTAGGTGCCGTCCGCGGCGACGTCGCCGTAGCGGTTCAGCAGGTTCGTGCGGGGGACCCGGACGTGGTCGAACGCGAGCCGGCCGTTGTCGATGCCGTTCAGGCCGCCCTTGGGGCCGTCGTCCTCCCCGCTCACGCCGGGCAGGAACGCGCCCTCGGCGTCGCGGAGCGGGACGTAGAACGCGTGCACGCCGTGGTCGACACCGGCGGTCACGAGCTTCGCGAACACGACGGCGGCGTGCCCGTGCAGGGCCGCGTTGCCGATGTAGTCCTTCCACGCACCGCGGAACGGCGTGTGGATCTCGAACTCCTCGGTCGCGGGGTCGTACGTGGCCGTCGTGGCGATGCTCTGGACGTCCGAGCCGTGGCCGGTCTCGGTCATCGCGAAGCAGCCGGGGACCTCGAACGAGACGATGCCCGGCAGGAACTCGCGGTGGTTGGCCTCGGTGCCCAGGTGGTGCACGGCGGACCCGAACAGTCCCCACTGCACCCCGGCCTTGATCTGCATCGACGGGTCGGCGGTGACGAGCTCCTCGAACGCGGCCAGGTTGCCGCCGTGGTTGCTCTGGCCGCCGAACTCGGCGGGGTAGGGACGCTGGATCGCCCCGGCGTCGACCAGGGTCCGGAGCTGCTCGAGCACGCGTGCCCGGTGCTCGGGGATCGGCTGGCCCTCGATCTTCTGCATCGCGGGGTCGAGCGCGAGCCGCCGGGAGATCCGGCGGTCCTCGGCCCAGCGTCCGAGCAGGAGCTCCTGCACCAGCTCGACGTCGATGCGGACGTCGGTGTCCGTGCCGGCGGTCAGGGTGCCCGCTGCCGAGTCACCGGCGGCGTCCGCGTTCGGCGCGGCGTGCTGCGCGTCGACGTCCGGCGCGGTGTCGTTGCCGCTGGCGGGGGTGGTGCGCTGGGCGGGTGCGGTGTCGACCATGGGCGGAGTCCTCCTGAACTGCGGTGTCCGTGTTGCACCGTCCACGCTAGACACCGGTGCCGACAGTGGCGGGAACGCCGTGCGGGCCGCACAACCCCGTGTCGTCGGTGGCGTCACGAGGTCGTGGGAACCCTCCAAAGACATGAGCCGTGTTCGACGATTGGGCGTGCCCACCCGGCCAGGGGCAGACTGGCCGCCATGTCACGTACCACCCCCGCGGACCGCGAAGGCCGTCCCGGACGCACCTTCTTCGGGCAACCGTTCGAGCTCTCGACACCGTTCGCCGTGGAGCTCTGGGAGCGGTTCTCGTTCTACGGGATGCAGGGCATCGTCCTCATCTACATGTACTACACGGTCACGCAGGGCGGCCTGGGGATCGACAAGGGCATCGCCACCGGCATCATGGGTGCCTACGGTGGCGCGGTCTACCTGTTCACGATCATCGGGGCGTGGATCGCCGACCGGCTCATCGGTGCGGACCGGACCTTGTTCGGCAGCGCGATCGTCGTGATGCTCGGGCACATCGCCCTCGCGCTCGTCCCCGGGGTGGCCGGGGTCGGGGTCGGCCTCGTGCTCATCGCGCTGGGCTCCGGCGGGCTCAAGGCCACCGCCACCACGATCGTCGGCGGCCTCTACAGCCGCGAGGACCCGCGCCGCGACGCCGGCTTCTCGCTCTACTACCTCGGCGTGAACCTCGGGGCGTTCTTCGGACCGCTGCTCACCGGGCTGCTGCAGAGCTCGCTCGGCTTCCACTGGGGCTTCGGCCTGGCCGCCGTCGGCATGGCGGCGGGCCTGGTGCAGTACGCGATCAGGCGGGGGAAGCTACCCGAGGTCGTCCGCCACGTGGCGAACCCCGTCGACCGCCGCCGCCTGCCGCTCATCGGTGCCGGCGTCGTCGTCGCGCTCGTCGTCATCGTCGTCGCCGTGCTGACCGGCCTGCTCAACGTCGGCAACCTGCCCACCGTCGTGGTCGCGGTCGTCGTGCTGGCCACCATCGGCTACTTCGTCGTGATCCTGTCGAGCGGCATCACCCGTGACGAGCGGTCGCGGGTCTTCGCGTTCATCCCGCTGTTCATCGGCAGCGCCGTGTTCTGGTCGCTCTACCAGCAGCAGTTCACCGTCGTGACGGTCTACTCCGACGAGCGCCTCGACCGCTCGCTGTTCGGGTGGGAGATGCCGGTGTCGTGGGTGCAGTCGATCAACCCGGTCTTCATCATCGTGCTGTCCGGCGTCTTCGCGGCGCTGTGGACCAAGCTCGGCGACCGCCAGCCGTCCACCCCGACGAAGTTCGCCCTCGGCACCGGGATCATGGGGCTCGCGTTCCTGCTCTTCCTGCCGTTCACCGGCTCGGGCGAGAACGGCACACCGCTGCTCGCGCTCGTCGGCATCCTGCTGGTCTTCACGCTCGCGGAGCTGCTGCTCTCGCCCGTCGGCCAGTCCGTCGCCACGAAGCTCGCGCCGCCGAAGTTCCAGACGCAGATGGTCGCGTTGTTCTTCCTGTCGGTGTCGCTCGGCACCGCCGTCACCGGGGTGCTGTCCCGCTACTACGACCCGGCGAACGAGGCCCCGTACTTCACGATCCTCGGCCTGGTCGCCGTCGTGGTGGGCGTGGTCCTGCTGCTCCTGGCCAAGCCGGTGCTGCGGCTCATGCGCGGCATCCGGTAACCTGAGCGGAGCCACACGCCGACGCAACCAAGGAGTCACCACCCATGCTCGAACTCATCGCAGGGATCATCATCGGCGTCGGCGTCCTCGGTGGCGTCGGGTGCTGCATGGCCGTCGCGGCCATGATGAAGAGCGGCTCCGAGGAGTACTGAGTCCCTGACCCGGACTACTCGCCGCTGTCGGTCGTGACCGGCACCAGCTGACGACTCAGGACGGTCGCGCGCTCGAAGGGGCCGCGGCCGTCCTTCGTGTACACGGGCTCCTCGAAGGCGACGGTCCACGTGCGCTGTGTCCCGCCGATCTGACTCCCGCCGGGAGCCACGATCACCCCGATCGGCTCGTCGGCCCACTGCTCGCCACCCCGATCGGTGTCGATCACCTGCACGAGGGCACCGATGCCGAGACCGGGAGCGTCGTCGGGGCGGGGACTGGGGGAGCGGCGGCGTCCGAACACGCCATCACCGTAGCGGCGCGTGGTCATGGAACGTCTGTGCGGCACCTTCCGACACGCTGACGGCCCGGCCGCCGGGTGGTCAGGACACCCCGCCGACAGCGCCTCGAGTGGTCACGAAGTGTCGGCTGCGGCGCCGCCAGGCGACGGTTCGTGACCCCTCGGCGGAGGTGAGCGGGGTGTTGCGACCGGCGGGACGACGGCCGGGAGGCCCGTGGCGGGCCCGCACCGCGCCTCCAGGCCGCCGACGGTCGCGCCCAGAGCGCGGCCGGGTGGTCAAGACACCCCGCCTGCGGCGCGTCGAGTGGTCACGAACTGTCGGCTGCGGCGCCGCCAGGCGACGGTTCGTGACCGCTCGGCGGAGGTGAGCGGGGTGTTGCGACCGGCGGGACGACGGCCGGGAGGCCCGTGGCGGGCCCGCACCGCGCCTCCAGACCGCCGACGGTCGTCTCCAGGCCGCGGCCGGGTGGTCAGGACACCCCGCCGACACCGCGCCGAACGGCCACGAACTGTCGGCTGCGCCGCCGCCATCCGACAGTTCGTGACCCCTCGGCGGAGGTGAGCGGGGTGTCCCGACCAGCCGACACGCGCGACCACTCACCCCGGCCCGCGTCAGACGGCGGCCGGCTCCACTCGAGCGATCTCCGTGATGGACGAGTGGCCCGTCTCAGGGTGCTTGCGCATCGACAGGAGCCGCTCCATCGACGGCTCGAGCGCCGTGACCTTGTCGAGCGGCGCACTCACGACGAGCTGGAACCCGAGCCGGAGCCACGCGGTGACCGCACGGCCGGCGAACTCCGAGTCCGCCTTGATGAACGCCTCGTCGAGGAACACCGGCGCGAACCGGGGCCGCGGACGGGTCTCGTCACCGAGCTGGTAGCGCAGCGCGGCGCCCACGATGAACGCCACGAGCTCCTGCGTCTCACCACCGGACTTGTCGCCGAGCGACGAGTACACGCCGAGGTCGTTGCCGTCGGTGTCGTACCGCACGGCCGTGATCTCCATGTGCCGGCGGACGTCGAGCACCGCGTCGCGCTGGGTGGTGCGGCCCCGGGCGGCGTCCGGGTCGGGCCGGATGACCGCCATGAAGCGCCGGAGCCGTCGGAACCGGGTCTCCAGCACGTCGTCGGTCAGCTCGGTGTCGACCGAGGCCGACAGGGCGCGGAGCTCGCGGCGGAAGGCGGTGACGTCCTCGCGGGTGACCCGGCGGATCTGGATCTTCAGGCGGTCCCGGTTCGCGCCGAACGGCAGCTCCCGCAGGATCTCGTTGACCGGCTCGAGGCGCTCCTCGATCTCGACGACGGCGCGGTCGAAGGCGCCGGCGAGCGGGACGAGGTCCTCACCGCTCCACTGTGACAGGCGTCGACGCCACTCGCTCCGACGCGCGTGCAGGCCGGTCGCCACGATCTGGTCGAGGATCGCGTGGTAGTCCGGGTACGACGCGACGCCGGTGCCGAGGTTCGGGTCGGGCCAGGCGTCCTGGTACCGCTGGAACGTCAGCGTCAACGAGGTCGAGGCTGCTGCGGCACCGTCGAGTGCCTGCGTGAGCCGCTCCTCGAGCCGGCGCTTCAGCCGTCGCGTGGCGTCGTCGAACCCGTCGACGCCGTCCGGGGCGCCGATCTCCTCGAAGGTCTCCTCGAGCAGGCGGGCCTGCTGGTCGTCCGGCAGCGAACCGGGCGAGGACTCGAAGCGCTCGAGGATCTCGGCGGCGGCGTCCTGGCCGTCGACGAGCACCGCGTGGCGCTCCTCGAGCCGCTGGACGGACAGTCGTGCGGCGGAGCGACGGTCGGCGGCCTCGTCGAGGGACTTCCGGAGCCGGGCGACCGAGGCCCGCAGCGTCCGGAGGCCGTCGTCGGCGGCGAGCAGCGCCTGCCGTTCCTCGTCGAGCCGGGCGAGGGACGTCCCCAGCCCGTCGACGTCGATCGCGGCCCACGTGGCGTCGACCACGTGCTGGTGCGCGGCGCGGAGCACGTCGAGCGCGGTGAGGTCCTGCGCGACGTCGGTGCGGCGGGCCTCGAGCGTGGCGAGGTCCTGCGCGATCGAGGCGAGCTCCTGCTCGACCGCGGCGACGCGGGCCTCGTTCGTGAAGCCGATGACGTTCGATTGGCGGCGGTCACCGTGCGCGCCACGACGACCGTCGCGGAGCTGCCCGGACTCGGTGACCCGGCGGCCACCACCGCCGAGGTCCGAGGCCGAGGCGACACAGCGGGCGTCGGTGCGGTCGGACTCGATCCGCTCGCGCACCCAGGTGCTGAACGGCGACGGCTTGATGGCGAGCTTGCCGGACACCATCGCCGGGTCGCCGTCGAGGTCCAGGTGCGGGCCGGTCGGCACACCCTCGAACTGCACGCGGACGGGCAGGCGCAGTGCGTCGATCGCCTCGCTGAAGTCACCGAGGCGGTCCTGGTCGACGAGCAGCGTGCGGGCGACGGGCGCCAGGACGGACTCGATGGCCGTGCGCCAGCGCTCCTCGCCGGGCAGCACGTCGAGCAGTTCCGCCACGAAGGGCAGTTCGGCCGGGTCGATGCCGGCGGCGCGGGCCATCGCGAGCCGGGCCTCGTGCATCGGCAGCGGCATGGCGCCCTGCCGGTGCTCGAGCGACTGGCGCTCCTGCCGCAGGGACCGTTCGCGGTCGAGGAGCGGGTACTCCTCGCGGGTCAGCGCGTCGCGGCGCTCGTCGAGGGCGGTGCGCGCGTCGGTGTACGACCCGAGGAACTCGTGCGAGCTGCGCTGCGCGGCGGTGAAGTCGGCCTCGGTCGCGACGGTCGTGCCGAGCACCGCGGTGCGCTCGTCGAAGGTGGCGCGGGTGCGGACCACGGCGTCGCGCTCACGGGTGAGCCGTTCGATGCGGTCCTCGAGCTGGGCGAGCGCGTTGCCGCCCTGGTCGCGGAGCCGGGCCTCGGCGTCGCGCAGCTCGATCTCGACGGCGGCGTGCCGGGCCTCGGACGCGGCGACCTCGGCGCGCGATGCCGTGCGTTCGCGGGCGTTGCGCGAGACCTCGGCGTCGAGCAGGTCGCGCTTCCGCGAGGCCGTCCAGTGCGCGAACGGCGACACCTCGGCACCGGTCGCGATGCCGTCCAGGGCCGCTGCGGCCTCGGTCGCGCGCGAGATCTCGTCGTGCAGGTCGGTGATGGGGGAGAGGATGCGGACCTTGCGCTCCTCGGTGTCCATCGCCTCGTACGCCTCGTCGAGGGCGGAGAAGTGCGCGAGGGCCCGGTCGGCCGCCTCGTACGTGCCGGGGGTCTCGAGCACGAGCGACTTGTACAGCGCGTCGACGGTCGGCAGGTGCTGGCCGGCCTGGATCCGGGCGAGCAGACGCATCGCCCGGTTGCCGCCGCCGGAGTCACCGATGCCCAGCCGGGTCTGCAGCGTGTACGCGAGCTCCTGGTAGGTGTCGCGGATGACGAGACCCGGAACGCGACCGGTCAGCTCGAGGTGGTGGAACCGCGACGGCACGAACTCCTCGAGCCGACGCAGGTCGAAGGTGTCGTCGACCGTCGCCATGGTCATCTGGATGTCGCCGACCCCGCGGGCGCGCTTCGGCACGATGTACGCACGCAGCACCGTGAAGCGCCGCTCGTCGTCGTTCCGGAACGTGACCGCCGCAGCGCCCCAGGTGGTCTGGTCGTCGCCGCGCAGGTTCACGTCGCGCAGGCTGCCGGTCTCCGGGTCGCGCCGGGTGTCGACCTTGCCGCGCAGGTACGTGAGCAGGTTGCGCTGGTCGGCGCTGCGGGCGCGGCCGGTGGTGGCGTCGTTGGAGGCGCCGTTGAACGGCACGTCGGACGGCATCATCACGGCCAGGTAGGCGTCCATCAGCGTGGACTTGCCCGTGCCCGAGGCGCCGGAGATGAGCGTCGCCGTGCCGGACAGCTCGACCTGCCGGTGGCCGTGGAACCCACCCCAGTTGACGACCTGCATCGACTCGGCGCGCCACTGCGCGACCGTGTCGAAGAGCGCCGGGATCTCGAACGTGTCGGTCACGCTTCCGTCTCGCCTTCGTCGTCGGTTTCGGTCTCGGCTTCGCCGTCTGCCGGGAGGCCCGGGTCGTCCCCGTCGGTCGGCTCGCCACCCGGGGCGGTCGCCTCACCCTGCGCGGTGGTGGTCCGCAGCCAGGCGTCCAGTTCGAGCAGGCGCTCCAGGGGGAGCAGCACCTCGACGACGCTCGCCACCCGGAAACGGTCCGGGTCGGAGGTGCGGATCAGGATGCGTGCGGTCACGAGACGCTCGATGGCCTTGGCGACCCGGCCCTCGTCGCGGGTGCGGTCGGTCGCGGTCGCCGGACGGAAGCCCGCCACGTGGCCGAGGATCTCGGAGCGGTCGACGACGACCTGGTCCGGGCCCGGTCGGGCGTCGGCGCGCAGGCGCATCCGCAGGTAGACGAGGACGATCGTCTCCTCGCGGGTGTACGGCAGGTCGCGGAGCAGGGTCGGGAACGTGCGGCGCTGGCTCTCCGACCGGGCCTGGCGCTTCCACGCGACCTCGCGGTCACGGTCGACGTGCAGCTCGAGGAACAGGTCGTTCAGACGGGACCGCAGCTGGTACTCGGCGTCGAGGACCGCACGCCACTCGTCGGGGTGGGTGCGGGAGCTGACGTACGAGTGCCGCAGCAGGGCCACCAGGGCGCGCCGCTGGTGCTCGTCGAGCCGGCCCTCGTCGCCCTCGAAGAGGGCGAAGCTGGACTCGTCACGCTCGTCGTCCTGCATCACGGATGCGGGGTCGTCGTAGGGGACCGTCTCGTCGACCGGTGCCGGCGTCGTGTCGCTCACCGTGCCTCCTGTGCGTTCTCGTCGTGTGCGTCGCCGACCGCAGTGCGCTCGTCGTCGAGCGCAGCGGTGGGCATGTGGAAGGTGATCGCGGTGCCGTCGGGGCGGACCGTGCGGTGCTCGGCGACGTGGGCGGCCGACTCGAAGTCGTCGCGCCCCGTCAGCAGGTGCGCGAGGCCGAAGAGCTCGACCGGTCGGCGCTGCTCGGGCGGCAGCCCGTGGAACGCATCGACGCTGGAGTCGGCCTCGGCGAAGCGGAGTGCCGCGCGCAGCTCGGTCAGGAGCGGCCCACCGTGCTTGCGGAGCATCTCGACGTCGAGGTCCTCGAAGACGTCGTCGTCCGGTTCCTCGATGGGCGGCGGCACCGACTCGGCGTCCGGGTCGTAGAAGCGCTCGCGCAGCGTGCCGATCTCGGCCGCCGCAGGCAGGAGCGGCAGCGGGATCCGGTCGCGTGCACCGCCCTGGTCCATCAGGGTGGCGAGCCCGCGGTTGATCGAGCGGAGCACCGCGTCGAGCTCGCGGTCGCGCACCACGTCGTGGGCGACGATCTGGTCGCGCAGCGTGGCGGTGAGCTGACGGCGCTGGGCGAGGACGTCCTCGATGCCCTGGCGCAGGATCGTCACGGTGTTGCGGAAGGCCCGACGCTCGCCGGCTCCGAGGCCCTGCGCGAACGGGTGCGCCAGGATCGTCGCGATGTCGTCGCGGAGCCGCAGGAGCAGGGCGTCGTCGCGGAGGAGCTCGAAGGCACCCTCGAAGGCACGGCCCTCGGGCGTCGCTTCCATCAGGTTGTCCGTGCGCGCCAGGTAGTCGTCGAGGATCTCGCCGATCGGGCGGACCTCTTGCCGGAAGTCCTCGACGATCGAGCGGTGCATCGTCGCGACCGCCTCTTCCACGCGCTTGAAGTCGCTCGGCAGCTGCCGGATCAGGTCGGAGATGTTCGTGTACCCGTCGCGCATCCGGTCGTCGTCGACGGCCACGACGTCGTCGCCGTGCTCCAGGCGCTCCCGCTCGGCCTGCAGCTCGGCGATCTGGGCGTCGATCCGGCGGATCTGCACGTCGGGGTCGGGTTCGGCGCGAGCCGCCCACCGGTGCACCGCGTCCACGATCATCGCCAGCCGGCTCTCGCTGATCAGGGCGCGGTCGGCCGACAGGGCGTCGACGAGGCTCAGCGCCTCGAGGGCGTGGCTGGTCAGGGAGTACTGCTCGTCGCCGTCGGGGGAGTTCGAGCGGACGAGCCACTGGGCGCCGACCCACTCGCGACACAGCGCCCGGCCGTTCGGGCGGGCCTCCTGCTCGCCCCCGGTTGGCTCGCTGTCGGTCTGCGCACTGGCTGCCGGCACCGCCTGGTCGCTGGCGGGCACGCGGGCACCCGCCGCCTGCAGGCGCGCGACGTGCTCCTCGACCTGCAGGTGCATGCGGTCGGCGGGGACGTACTGCACGTCGCGGTCGAAGACCGTGCGGAACACGGCGAGGACCGTGGCGCTGGTCGGCCGGGACATGAGCCGCAGGGTCGGACGGTCGAGGACCGCTCGGACCCGGGCGAACTCGAGGTCGACGTCGGTCATGCGCCCCTTAGTCCGATCGTGCTGGTGGTCTGGCCCGCGTGCTGCGGCCTGATGAGATGACAAGAGCCCGACGCTGCTGCGTCGGGCTCTTGTCGGTGGTGTTCGTGTTGCTCTGTGGGCGATACCAGACTCGAACTGATGACCTCTTCGGTGTGAACGAAGCGCGCTACCAACTGCGCCAATCGCCCCCTGCACTGTTCGTGCGGATCGATACTAGCGGAAGTCCGGCGGTGCATCGAACACATCGCGCGGCCCGGGTGTGGCGCGCTGCCCACAGGGGGTGTCGAACCGCCCCGATCCGCATGAACTCGGGGGACACGCCCGGTGAACGGGGAGGATTTTGGTGGAAGTGCCCCGGTGCGTATAGAGTTTACGTCGTCGCCGCGACAGCGGAACGACAAGTGCGGATGTGGCGCAGTGGTAGCGCATCACCTTGCCAAGGTGAGGGTCGCGAGTTCGAATCTCGTCATCCGCTCGAGTGTGGGTCTTCTCGAAGGCCCGCGACTCACCAGAGGGTATCCCACCGTTCGGGTACTCACGGAGACGTGATCCTCGATGGTGGGGTGGCCGAGAGGCTAGGCAGCGGCCTGCAAAGCCGTCCACGCGGGTTCGAATCCCGTCCCCACCTCCAGATCCACCCTCCAAGACCTTGATGGACTCCGGTCCACGCAGGGACTTGGGCGATTGGCGCAGCGGTAGCGCGCTTCCCTGACACGGAAGAGGTCACTGGTTCGATCCCAGTATCGCCCACCACCACGAAGCCCCCGGCAGGACCACCAGGTCCAGTCGGGGGCTTTCTTCGTTCCGGTCTGCTCGCCGTTCCCAGTCCGTCAGGACCGCGGCGCTCCGTGGACCCCGCCCGGTACGGTGGTGGTCATGCAGATCGGCCGGAGGTGGAAGCGTGCCCGACGCGCCACCACGCCGGTGCTGTTCCACAAGGTCTGCGAGTGGCAGCGGAACGATCGGGACCCCGGCGACGTCGTCATCGAACGAGGAGTCTGGCTGGCGTTCACCGCGCGCCGAGTCGCGGTCTACGAGTTCGACGGCCGTGACACCCACGCTGCAGTGCTCCAACTGGACGAAGTCCTCGGCCCGACGTGGCAGGAGAAGATCGACGAGGCGCCGGCAGCGTGGCTCCTGACGCACCTGGAACGATTCGCGAGCGGTGTGGACGTCCGTCGGGCGGTGTTGGACGACTACGCCCTCCGGCACGGTGGCGGATCACCGCCGACCATCGAGTGGGCGATCCGGCTGTAGCGACGGCGTTCCCTCGAGGCCGAGCGGGATGGTTCAGACCGAGCCGATGATCCGGCGCCTCAACAGTGCTGAGATCCCGGGGTCGATCGGTTGATCGGTCGGGTCAGACTCCGTCGGGCGCTGCCTGTGGGGTCTCGCCGGGGCGGACCTGCGAGCCTTTCGTCGTTCCCGTTCCCGTTCCCGTTCCCCGCGCCGCTCAGCTGACCGGGTTCCGGCGCAGCAGGAACGTGCCTGCCTCGACGGCCGCACGGACCGCGGTGAGTGTCTCCGAGGGTGCGTGTCCCGTCGTGTCGATCACGTGGTGTTCGAGCGGCCGGAGCGCGGAGAACTGCTCCCACATCGCGAGGATCGGCGCCTGGTCGACGAGTGCGTCCGGAAGTGGTGCAGCATCCACGGCCCGACGATGCCGTCGACGACGACCACGACGACGACGAACCCCGGAACGAAGCAGCGGCCGCCGCAGCGTCCATGACCTCGGAGGCGAGCCGCTGCCACGAGCCCGCACACGGGGTCGTCGGAGGTCGGACACGCCCGACGTTGGCGGTGCAGCCCGTGGTCGGCCAGGGTGGGCAACGGCTTGCCTGTGCCCTCCGATGGCCGACTCCACTGCAGCAGAAGCGGTCAGCATCCGCATCGCCACCGAGCAGGCGACCACCGGCCGGCCCCTCCGCCTCGTCGCCGACTGCCTCACAGTGCTGGCGCTCCTGCACGTCGCCGCCCGCGACGCCGTGCAACGCGGTCCCCGCCTGATCCCGCTGCATCTGGCGGTACCGTGAGGGCAGAGCACTCTCGGGGGAGCAGCATGAGCACGTACCGTCCACACCGACACCGTCCGTCCGCCGGTGTCCTCACCGGTGCAGATGCCGTCGCATCGTTCGTCGGCGGGGCGGTCATCGGCGTCGTCTCGTCTCTCACGCTCGGTCCCCGCCGTTGACAGCGGACATGCCGGCGGACGTCATCGTCGACACCAGCGCTGCTGCCGCGGTGCGCACCCCGCCGGGGCTGAAGGTGTTCGGCGCCGTCTACACGCTCGTGTACACGTTCGGCGTCATCGCCTACATCGCCATCTCCGTCTACTACGACGCGTTCGACTACCGCAGTCAGAGGGAGTCGTCCCTCCTCGCGGCCGCGTGGGTGCTCCCGTTCCCCATCGTCGCGCACCTGCTCCATCTCGTCCTGTACCGGAGCGGCCGCCAGCGCCGGCAGGCGACTGCTCGGCGAACCGCAACCCGAGTCGTCGCCGAGGCAACTGCCGCCGGGTACCCACCCCTGGACGCCTGGCAGGTCGAGCGGATGCTCCTTGCGGAGGACAACGGTCCTGCCCCGTTCACCGGGACAGGGAAGGAGCCGTACCGGTCCCTCCTGCGATGGGACCTCCCGACCGACGATCCGTCGTTCGTCGTGACCGCCGTCCGCAGCGGCACGCCGGAGAGCATCCGCCTCAGCGCGGCGTCCTCGTCAACCCGCGGTCATGGCGCTGCCGCAGCGCACCGAGCCCGAGCCGGTCTTCGGCTCCTCGGCGCGTACCGGTCGGACCTCACCGCGCCGTTGGTGTCCTCGCGGCTCGGCGGGCTGCCCGCCGTTCACGATGGATTCGACTGGCCGACCTGCGCTTTTCCGCGAGCATCCTCGTCTGCCTGAGCCCGCAGTGGTCCGCGTCCGGGCGGCGCGACACCGTCGCCGCGTAGGATCCGTTCGTGGGGATCTTCGACAGGTGGCGGCGGCGGAAGCCGGACGACAGCATCGACCAGACCGAGTACGACATCCTCGACGAGGTTGCACCCGACGAGCAGATGATCGACGAAACGGTCACCGAGCAGATGCTGCCCGGGTTCCGCCGCTTCGACGACATCGTCGAAACAGTCATCGAATGGTACGAGGACGACGCACCGGACCTTGACGAGCTCCGCCGCACTGTCCTCGAGCGCACCCGACTCATCTGGGATGCACGCCGGACAGAGGAAGCGAACTGGGACTGGCGCAGCAGCCAGTACGACCGTCTCCAGTTCGCCTTCGCGGAGCTCGCCCGCGACGGCTTCGTCACCGGTATGAACCTCGGCGTCGACCAGAGCGACGGGTTCCTGGAAGCACGTGACCGGAGGACCCCGGACGAGACAGCACCCGACGGACACCGAGAGTGGGCGTACGTCTACTTCCACGAGCAGGACACGGACGGGCTCGCCCTGCACCGGTGCGTTCTCCGCCTCGCGTACGGGTCGTTCCGCCCAGCACCTGACATCGATCCCGACCTGGTCGCGAAGTCGATGCTCTCCACCCGCGGTGAAGCAGCCGTCAACGAACGGTCCCAGCTGACCGCCGGTGAGCGGGTCGCCAGCGTCCTCACCGACCGAGGATTCGACATCGACTGGGACGGCACCCCCAGCAAGCGCATCGGCGTCGTCATCGACCAGTGGCGGAAACCGCTGCCGTTCACCGACCTGGACGAAGCCCGCGCGGTGGTCGCCAACGAACGCCTGCGCGTCCTCTGGCCCGGCGAGCGGGGGACCGCCGACGCGGCAGCGCTTGACGAAGAGGACGGCCGCTGGCACGTCTGGGCAACCGACGAGAAGGCCGGCGCCTGGTCCGACGGTTCCTGGCACGACGACGTCGGCGACGCACTCGACCGGTTCATCAGCACCGCCCGGTTGAACCAGCGACGTCCGCTGCGCTAGCTTCGGCGTGCTCGCGCTGCAGCGCGACCCCACAGCGCAGCAACGCTGACGAGGACGACTCCTCCGGCGACGGTTGCCCACGGCATGCTGTCGGAGAACATGCCGACGATGAGCCACGTCACGACTGCGAACGTCACCGCGATCGCTACTGCCCAGTGCCACGGCCACACGTTCGCCTGCGCTCGGGCTTTCCGAGCTGCGACCTGCCAGAGGTCCTCACCACGGGTCCCGTAGCGGCCGGCCCACTGCCGCTCGTTGATCCACGAAGGTCTCGGCACCCGAGGCGTCTCCGCCTGACGGTCGACGCGTGCATCGTGCGGCGCAGATGGTGCCGCCCGGCTCGGAGCCGGCAACGGCACCGGTTCGTCACGCGGCAACGAAGACCCGCCGTACATCCATTCACCACCGAGCAGGAACGACCGGCCTGGCTCGTCTGCTGCCGCTGCCCGGTGGAAGTCGGACACCCGCCCCTCAGCGGTCCGTCGAGGGTCGTCCCATTGGTCCGCGTCAGCGAGGACGTCGGCGACGTACCGGCTGAGTTCCGTTTCATCGCCCCACGACGCCGTGACCAGCTCATCGAGCTGCAGTCGGATGACGGGGTTCGTTGTCCGCTCCGCCACCGAGGTGACATCCGAGAGGAACCGATTCGCGGGCTCAGCGGACTCCGGCCACACGGCGACCACCGCTGGCAGCCGCGTTCGGAACGCCTCAGCAGCGGTGGACCAGGGCACGACGACATCGGTGAGGCCCGGGCTCTCGTCTTCACCAGCTGCAAGCGCTGCGAGGAGCCGGTCAGCGTGCGCTGCGAACCAGGGTTCGGGGACGAACCCCATCCACAGGAACGGCAGGAGCCACTGCACTTCCCACTCACCGGTGACCGCGTCCAGGTCGACCTCCCCGGCGCGAACAGCCGGGTCGGCTCCCGCCATCGGCGACGAAGCGGCCAGCACGTTCAGCATCACGGAGTTCCCCACGAACCGACCCTATCGACCGGTCGGACGTGGCCGTCGCCACCTCAGACGAACTCGAGTTCACCCACCGGAAAGACGTGTGCCACCTGCAGGGCGTTACCGACGCCAGTCGAGCGGGACTTCCGAGCGGCGGGTCCACGACGGGAGCCGCCCGGGCGAGCACCGTGTGCTGTCCGAGCATGTCCTGTACGAGCCGCACCTGTACGCCAGCGGACATGGTCAGGTACGCCGCCGTGTGGCGCAGGTCGTGCGGCCGTCGCTCCCTGTGCCGCCGAGTTCCGACGGGCGCTGGTCGTGGTCCGGCTATGCCCCGGCGTCTTCGACGGCGTCCGCTGGTGTCGGCTCTGCCGTCATCCTGGCGCGGTCGAGCCGCCACCGCGCGATCGCTGCGGCGATGCCGGCGGCTGCGGAGGCGATGAGCGGCCACGTCCAGATGTCGTCCCCATCGTTCATGACGAGGAAGAGCGCGAAGGATGCCGCCGCGAGTGCGCCGGCGAGCAGTGAGTGTGCGATGGCGTGGACGAGGCGGCTCCGGACTCGCATCAGCGCTCGGCTGAGTCCGTGGGAGAAGGGGATGGAGGCGATGCCGCCGATGGCCGCTCCGATGCCGGTGAAGACGAGCGAGGCCGGGACGAAGAGGGAGAGGGCGATGGGGTTCCACCACGCAACGGCGATGACGGTGCCGACCGGCGCGGTGATGAGCGTCATCCACAACCAGCTCTTGACGATGAGCTCGGTGGTCTCGGCCACAGTCCACTGTTTCATGCCACCCATGATGCGTCGCGGTCGCTGACGACCGCGAGCGGCGGAGCCAGGCGGAGCCGACGAAGAGCGTGACGCCGTCACGACGAATGATCGTGATCGTTGGCGGTCCGGCCCGTGATCGGCCAAGGTGGGCACGTGACCGCCCCGTCGACGACCACCGCCCCTCGGCTCGCTCCGCTGTACGCCGCGGGGTTCGTGACCGCCTTCGGGGCGAACGGCATCGCCGCGGCGGTCGGTGGCGAGCACCTCGAACTCGGCCTGACGCTCGCGTGGCTGGGGCTCTTCCTGGCGCTCTACGACGTCGCCGAACTCGTCCTCAAACCGGTCTTCGGCGCACTGTCCGACCGCATCGGCCCGCGACCGGTGATCGTCGGCGGACTCGTCGTCTTCGCGGCAGCTTCACTGATCGGCGTGTTCGGGACCGGACCGTTCTGGCTCGGCCTCGCGCGTCTGCTGCAGGGTGCCGGCGCCTCCGCGTTCTCGCCGGCATCGTCCGCCGCGGTCGCCCGCCTCGTTCCGGCGCACCGTCGCGGGACGTACTTCGGTCGGTACGGCTCGTGGAAGGGTCTCGGCTACGCCGGGGGACCGGTCATCGGTGCACTCGTGGTGCAGTTCGGCAGCACGCAGTGGCTCTTCGGGATCCTCGTCGTGATGGCTCTCGCGACGGCGGTGGCGGTGCTCGTCGCCGTCGAGCCGATCGTGCCCCTGCCCCGGCAGCGGGCCACGCTCGCCGTGATGGTCCGAGCGGCCACGGAGCGCCAGTTCCTGATCCCGGTCGTCGTCCTGGCAGTCGGCAGCGCTGCGATCGGCGCGCTGACCGGGATGCTCCCGGCGCTCGGTACCGAGGTCGGCATCCCGCTCCTGGTGTCGACGCTCGCGGTCGCCGTCCTCGCGGTGACGTCGTCGCTCGCGCAGCCCGTCGCCGGTCGACTGCACGACGCCGGGCGTCTCGGCACTGGGGCGGCGGGTGTGGCCGGGACGGCCGCGGTGGCCACTGCGTTCCTGGTGATCGCCGTCGCACCCTCGGCGGTGGCCGTCTTCATCGCGGCCCTGCTCGCCGGAGCCGGTGTCGCCACGCTGACACCCGTCGCGTTCGCGCACCTCGCCGGCACGACACCACCCGACCGGCTCGGTCGCACCATGGGTTCAGCGGAGCTCGGGCGTGAGACCGGGGACGCCGTCGGACCACTCGTCGTCGGTGGTGTCGGCAGCGCGATCGGGCTGCCGTTCGGGTTCGCGGCCTTCGCGGTGGTGGCGCTCGTCGGGACGCTCGTGGCATCGCGGTTGCCGTCGAAGACCAATTCGGCACAGGACACGTAGGGGATCGACGAACCTCATCGGGCGCTACGCGTACGGGTCAGCGGACACCGTCCCGTAGGCATTCGTCCGACGTCGACGATCGCGGTGGGCAGCGACCCAGCGAGCCACCGCGAGCGCGAGCAGCGCGGCGGACACGCCGGCGAGCAGCCACAACCACCCGTCGTCGTCCTCGATGAGCAGGCGCAGGGCCAGCAGCCCGAGCGGTGCTGCCACCAGGATCCGTCGGAGCTCGCGCCACGACGGCTTCCACAGCGTGGTGAGGCCCTTCTTCCACCGACCGACCACGACGTACGCGATCACACATCCGGGGATGCAGAGGGCGAGCCAGTTCGCGACCGCCCGCACCCCGTCGTCGGAGAACGGATGCGCCACTTCGCGGAGGACGCCGCCAGCAGCAGCCGCAACGAGCAGCCCCCACATCCGCGCCTCCCAGCGGCGAGGGTGCCACCAGGGTGTGCGCCTCAACGGCACTCGCTCACGGACCACCGGCATCGCGACTCCTCCCGGTCGGGCGTCCAGCCTATGCGCGACGTCGATCGACGACGGGACCGAGAGTCTGCCGTCCCTGGCGGGAATCCGGCTGTTCCGCGTACGGTGTGACCGGACGAGGCCGACACCGCAGGTCGGTCCGACGAGGGGGCGCCATGACGATCTTGAGCACCGTGGCACGGGGACTGGGCTGGTTGCTCACGACGGTCGCGAAGACGATGGGCGGGATGCGGGGCGCGAAGCCGTTCACCGATTCGCACGCGGCGCAGGTCCCGCCACGTCGTGAGGACTACCGCCCCTAGGAGGCGCGACCGTGGTTCCGCGCCGTCACCGTAGGATCGTCGAGCCGCATCCAGCGGAACGACGGGGGAGCACCTGATGGAACAGCACACCGAACCGCGCACGCGACCACGGGTCGTCACGATCGCCGTGGCGCTCTGGTGGGCGTCCGTCATCATCAGCCTCGTGGCCGCGGCGCCCGGCATCGTCGTGTCCATGCGCGAAGCCGGCGGCGCGATCATCGGGGCTTCGCTCGGGCTCCTCTTCGTCCTCGCCTGGTCGGCACTGTTCGTGTGGCTGGCGACGCGGATGGGACGAGGCTCCGGGAACGCGCGACTCTGGCTCGCCATCATCGCCGGGCTGACTGCCTGCAGCGAAGTGATCACCATCGCCACCGACGGCGTGGGCTGGAACCTCGTCGACACCGTCTGCGTCGTCGTCGCCGCGGTGCTCAGCTACCTGCCCAGTGCCCGTCCGTTCTTCCCGCGCGAGGAACGACGCTCGCGAGCAACGGAACCCCGCACCATCGGGTGGGACCCGACGACGGGCGAGCGCATCGTCGAGGCGCCCCCGTCGGCCGACCGCGCGCACTGACGCTCGCCCCGGAAAGCGGCCGGAGAACGTGCGTTCCCCGTAGTGGGGGTACCGCCGGACGCGGCCGGATGGTTCCATTCAGAGGTCGGCATCCTCCGGGTGCCGCTCAGCCACGGACCGTCTTGCGTCGCAGTGAAGGTGGTCACCGCTGGTTACGGTGGCCACGAGGTGCCGTCGAGTCGATTCGGGTTCGACACGGCGGCGCCTCCCACACACCGGGGGACCGTCCGACCAGGAAGCAGCACCATGCGATCGCTCGTCTACACCAGCACCCAGACCCGTCCGATCACGGATTCCGAACTCGCCCAGATCCTGGCGGTCGGTCGAGAGAAGAACACCCGGCTCGGCGTCACCGGCATGCTCGCGCACCGCGACGACAACTGCATCGGGATCATCGAGGGCGAGGACGACGTCGTCCGGGAGCGCTTCGACCAGGTCCGAGCCGACCCGCGGCACACGAACGTCCGGGTGCTGCTCGACGAGCCGATCACACAGCGCTCGTTCCCGGACTGGTCGATGGCGTTCCAGTCCCTCGACCCGCTGATGCACGACGTTCCGGGGTTCAGCGACCTGTTCAGCCCGGGTCGCCCGACCGACCCGGCGTTCGGGGCCTCCCGCGCTCGCGCACTCCTGGACTGGTTCCGGAAGCACCCGCTGGCACCACTGACGAACCAGAACGCCGCGGACGAGGAAGTCCCGCGCACGCGGGCGATCAACGGTGCGATCGCGGTCCTCCACGACGGCGGACTCTCACGCTTCTCGCTCGAGGGCGTCGCGTCCCGGTCGGGGATGCGACAGGCCGAGATCCTCGAGCTCTTCCCCTCCGAGCACGCACTGCTGGCCGCCGCGGTGATGCGGTGGACCCGCGCGGTGTCGGCACCGCTGCTGCCGCTCGCCGGTGAGAAGGGCACGGTCGCGTTCCTGCACGCGCTGCTCTCCGCCCACGCCGAGGACCCGTCCCTCATGCGCCTGATCGCCGCGACGCTCGCCATCTCGACCGACCCGTCGACGGACGGCGCCGACTACTACCGGTCCGCGTACCTGCAGTTCCGCGAGACCGTGCGCACCGCGCTGCGGGATGACGTCCGCGCCGGCCGCGAACCGGCGACGATGGACCCGATCCGCGGGGCACAGCAGCTGCTCGCCCTCTACGACGGCATCCGCCTGCAGGCGCTGCTGACGCCGGACACCGACGTCGTCGACGCGTTCGACCGTGCTGCCGCACGAATGCGCCGCGGCTGGTCCGAGCAGTACGAGGAGACCACCGTGTGGGACATCTCCGCGCCGGCGGGGGACTGACCCTCAACGCACCAGACGCACGGTCCGGGGGATCGGTCCGAACGCCGACTCCGCACCGTCGGGTGCGAACCCGTTGCGCCGGTAGAAGGCGTGCGCCCGCGGGTTGTCCGCGGCCACCCACAGCGACGCCGGACGTTCGGCGAGCACGGTGTCGAGGAGTGTCTGGCCTGCTCCGGTCCCGTGCGCACGAGCCAGGACGTAGAGCGTCGTCAGCTCCTCGGGGCGGACGGCATCCGGCTCGGGAGTCGACTGCGCCGCGGCGAACCCCACGACACCGGTGCTGTCCAGGGCGACCTGGACGACTCCTCGGGCGCCAGGAATCGCGAGCGTCGACCGCCACATGTCGACCCGGCGACCCGCGTCGAACCACGGGCTCGTGTCCGGGTCGTCGACGAACCGACCGTACGTCTCTCGCCACGACACCGTGTGCACGTGGGCGATCGCATCCGCATCGGCGGGCGTCGCCGGCCGGATCAGCGTCGAGACGTCGTCATCGTTCCCCACTCGGTCAGGGTAGCGACCGGCGACCGGTGCTCAGAGCTGGAGGTCCAGGTCGAAGAACCCCGCACCGCCGAGGAACAGCGGCACGATGATCCCGAACATCGTCAGCGTCGCCCCGATCAGGATCGCCGCGAACGCGATGCCGTCGCTCCGCTCACCGGTCAGTCGCACGTCGCGCCGCACGATGAACCCGACGACGAGACCGCCGATCGGTGCCACGAACGCGGGGGCGCTCGGCGCGGTCTGGTCAGGAGCGAGGTCGGTCACGCCGGTCAGCCTCGGGGCGACGAGGATCCCTCCGCTCACCCCTGACCGAGGTTCGTCACGAGGTTGATGGCGACCGCGATCAGCACCGTCCCGAAGAAGTACGACAGCAGCGCGTGCGGCAACGCCTTCCGCCGGGTCTCGCTGTCGTCCGGCTCGACCTCTGGTGCCGCGTACGACATGCCGATCGTGAAGGCGAAGTAGGCGAAGTCGCTGTAGGTCGGCCGCCCGTCCTGCTTGACGTCGAACCCACCGCCGCGGTGGTCGAGGAAGAACATCCGGGCGTACTTCAAGGCGTAGACCGTGTTGACCAGCGCCCACGCCACCATCGTGCCGAGCACACCCAGGATGACCGCCGCGACCGAGGCCGGATCTCGCGCCTGGCTGGCTTCGCTCAGCGCCAGGACGACGGCGGCGAGACTCGCGAAACAGGCCACGATGAGCGCGTTGTCACTGACCCGTGTCTCGGACTCCTCCCGGGCGAGACGCTCGGTGCCGTCGGCGTCCTGGCGCCAGCACTTGTGCCAGACCTGGACCAGCGCGATCAGGCCGGCCGTGCACCAGGCCGCGAGCGGCCCGAGGGACGGAGCCCCGGTGAAGGTCAACGCGACCCCGACCAGGACCCCGATCCCCGCGATGACGAGCGCCCGGCGCGTGGAGAGTATCCGGTCGTTCATCGGCGTGCCTTCACGATCGTTCCTTCCTCCTGTCCGCTGCGTGGTCGGTCGTCACACGCCGGGGGTGAAGACGGCCCGGACGCAGCCGTCGTCCTTGTTCTTGAACATCTCGTACCCGCGCGGCCCTTGCGACAGTGGCATCACGTGCGTGGCGAGGTGCTCGGTGCTGATCTCTCCCGCGGCGATGCGGTCGAGGATCATCGGGATGTAGCGGTGTCCGTGCTGCTGGGCGCCGCGGACCGTCATGCCCTTGTTCATGATCGCGCCGAACGGGAACTTGTCGACGAGCCCACCGAAGACCCCGAGCGAGAACAGGCTGCCGCCCTTCCGGCACGCGTAGATCGCCTCGCGCAGGGCGGTCGGCCGGTCGGTCTGCAACCGCAGCTGCTGCTTGGCCTGGTCGTACAGGTACAGCGGTCCGGTGCCGTGCGCTTCCATGCCGACGGCCTCGATGCACACGTCGGGACCCCGACCGCCGGTGCGTTCCTTGAGTTCCGGGAGCACGGCGTCGCTGGTGTACTCGAGCGTCTCGGCACCGATGTGCTCGCGCACCTGTCGCAGCCGTTCGGGCAGACGGTCGATCACGATCACCTGCTCGGCGCCGAGCAGCATCGCCGCACGAGCGGCCATCTGGCCCACACCACCGGCGCCCCACACTGCGACGGTGTCACCCGGTGTGATCCCGGCCAGGTCGGCTCCGGTCCACCCGGTGGGTGCGGCATCGGAGGCGAACAGGGCGGCCGTGTCGGACACGCCATCGGGGACCGTGAACGCCCCCTGGTCGGCGTAGGGCACGCGGACGTACTCGGCGTGGCTGCCCGCGAACCCGCCGAGCGCGTGGCTGTAGGCGAAGCAGCCGCCGATCGACGACCCCCACATCGCCTCGGTCAAGCCCGGGTTCGGGTTGCCGTTGTCGCAGAGTGAGAACTGCCCGTGGGTGCAGTACCAGCACTGCCCGCAGGCGATGAACGAACAGACGACGACCCGGTCGCCCACCTTGTGCTTCGTGACGGCCGATCCCGTCTCGACGACCTCGCCCATGAACTCGTGCCCCAGGACGTCACCGGATCGCATGGTCGGGATGTACCCGCCGAGCAGGTGCAGGTCCGAGCCGCAGGTGGTGCTCAGACGCACCTTCAGGATCACGTCGTGATCGTTGAGGATCTTCGGGTCCTCCACCGTCTCCACCGCGGTCTCGTTGACCCCGGTCCAACAGAGCGCCTTCACAGCACACCCTCCTCGTTGCTCCGTTTCGTCGCCACGTCCACCAACGCGCCGGTGGGTGTGGCCTTCCGTCGGCCGTGGGGGACCGGATCCACCCGGAGCACCTCGCCGACCTCGATGAGTTGCTTCGCCTCACGCAGAGCGGCCCGCAGCCGACCCCGTGTGTCCGGGCCGCCGCCTCGGAACCGGGCACGGAGCTCGGTGCCACGATCGCCGGGCGCGGGACGGGCCTCCACCTCGACGTCCTGCCCGAACGCCGTGAGCGGCGCGGGGATCCGCCCGCCTGGCAGCACCGCGTCCTGCCCGCGGTTCACCGTGACCGCGTGCCAGCCGGAACGCGGTTCGGCCAGCACCTTCCGTGCGGGCCCGGGTGCGCCGCGTCGGCGGCGCGAGACGACGATGCCGACGGCAGCCGTGACCATCGCAGCGGCGGCGAGGTTCCGGGCCCTCATCGTGCTGTCCCAGCGAGGAGTCGGTGGGCAGCGGACGCGTTCGCGCCACACCGCCGGGGATTCGTGTGTTCCATCGCGGCCTCCATGAGTCGCATCGGTGCGGATCAACGGGACGGGAGCGACGACCGCGCGATCGTGCCGGTCGGGACCACGGAGTCGCTCCTGTCGATCCACGATGAGCGTGGCCTCCCTGGCGGCGTCCCGGGTTGTCCGCGACGCGCTGCGGCAGGTGACGGGAGCGAGACGGACGGGAGGCCCGGTGCCAGCTGGCACCGGGCCTCCCGTCCGTCCTGGGGTCGCGTCTCAGACGCGCACGGCGCGTTCGTCGGGGACGCAGTGCGTCATCATCAGGCCCTCGACGTCGCGGGAGCCGTTGTGGCCGAGGTTCGCGAGGCGGGCGAGCTCGTCGTCGCTGAGCGTCTGGGACTGCAGCGGGGGCAGGTCCTTGACCTCGTCGAGGGTGATGCCGAGCCCCTCGCCGACACGACGACCCAGGTCGTCCTCGACCATGTAGAAGTGCCAGAGCATGCGCTCCTGCACCGGACGGGATGCCTGCGAGATGAGGTCGACGAAGTTCGCGACGAGGTCGTCGCGCTCCCAGTCCTGCAGGAGCAGGTACCGCTGGCCGGCCTGGGTGTAGTCGTTCGTCCGGGGGATCCGCTTGCGGGTGAGCCGCCCGACGATCTCCGGTCCCTGGTCGTCGTGGGTCGGGTACTCCGCCTCGCGCAGGCCGCCGGTGATCGACGGCTCGTAGTTGACGTGCGGGTTCTCGCCGCCGTGGTCCTGGTGGTACGCCATCTGTCCATCGCGCTGGTTGGTCGCGACGGCACCGTTCTTCGGGGCGTTCACCGGCAGCTGCAGGTAGTTCGGGCCGACGCGGTAGCGCTGCGTGTCCGAGTACGAGAACGTGCGGCCGACGAGCATCTTGTCGTCGGAGAAGTCCAGGCCGTCGACGAGCACGCCGGTGCCGAAGGACAGCTGCTCGTTCTCGGCGAAGTGGTTCGTGACGTTGCGGTTCAGGACCACCTTGCCGACGGGCTTCGGCGGGAACTCGTTCTCCGGCCACACCTTCGTGTCGTCGAGCGGGTCGAAGTCGAGCTCCGGGTGCTCGTGGTCGTCCATGAGCTGCACACGGAGCTCCCACTCGGGGTACTCACCACGCTCGATCGCCTCGTACAGGTCCTTCGACGCGTGCCCGAGGTCGCCGGCCTGCACGGCTGCGGCGTCGGCCTCGGTCATCGACGACACACCCACCGACGGGATCCAGTGGTACTTGACGAGCTTGGTGTCACCGTCTGCGTTCACCCACTTGTAGGTGTTCACGCCGAAGCCCTGCTGGGTGCGGTAGTTCGCGGGGATGCCGCGCGGGCTGAACAGGTTGACGAGCATGTGCATCGACTCGGGGGTCTGCGACATGAAGTCGAAGATGCGCGCCGGCTCCTGCCGGAAGGTCACGGGGTCGGGCTTGAGGGAGTGGATGACGTCGGGGAACTTGATGGCGTCGCGGATGAAGAAGACGCCGAGGTTGTTGCCGACGAGGTCCCAGTTGCCGTCCTCGGTGTAGAACTTCACGGCGAAGCCGCGCGGGTCGCGGGCGGCCTCGGAGGAGTCACGGCCGCCGATCACGGTGGAGAACCGGATCGCCAGGTCGGTGCGCTTGCCGGGCTCCTGGAACAGCTTCGCACGGGTGTACTGGGCGATGGGCTCGTCACTCCACGTGCCGGTGGCCTCGAAGTACCCGAAGGCGACCGCACCGCGGGCGTGCACGACCCGCTCCGGGATCCGTTCGCGGTCGAAGTGGCTGATCTTCTCGAGGAACTGGTAGTTCTCGAGCGTCGCCGGGCCACGGGCTCCGACGGTGCGCTGGTTCTGGTTGTCGTAGACGGGGTGGCCCTGGCGGTTCGTCAGGATGCGGCGGTCGTCGCCCTCGGCGGGCGGTTGGCTGGAGACGTCGGTCATGTCTCGTCCTCTCTGCGGTCGCGGTCGGCTCGGGTTCCCGACCGAGTGTGGACCGGGGCGTGGGCACGTCCTCCCAGCGGCCTCGAGGACGCGGACGAGGGCCGGTCGCCGGTGCGTTCGCCGATGAAGGCCCAGCAGTGCTTCGCCGCGGACGGTCCGTCGCTACTTCGCCGCTCGCGACCCGTCAGTACGAGGTGCGACCGGTGGCTGCTGCGCCGAGCACCGCGGCCGCACCGTGGGCGAGCAGGGTCCCGTCGGTGACGACGGCGACGCGGTCGAACCCGAGCGCGCGGAGCCGTTCTGCGCGGGCCAGGTCGCCGGCGAAGGCGCCGGTGTGCTTGCCCGCGCGGCGGGCTGCGGCGACGATCGCGGGGAGTGCGCCGTCGTCGTGCAGCAGTGCGTCCAGCTCGATGCCCAGTCCGATCGACAGGTCGAAGGGGCCGACGAACACCGCCGAGACGCCCGGGACCGCCAGGATCTGCTCAGCGACACGGAGGCCCTCGGGTGTCTCGACCATCACCCACACCTCGGGGTCGGCAGCGGCGGCGGACGGTGCCGCGCCGCCCCAGAGTCCCGCCATCGGCCCCCAGCTCCGTCGGCCCCGAGGTGGGTAGTGCGCGGCACGGACGGCGTGCTCGGCCTGCTCGACGGTCTCGATCATCGGGACGATCACGATGTCGGCGCCGAGGTCGAGCGCACGGCCGATCGCTGCGTCCGAGCCCTCGGCGACCCGGACGGCGACGGGGACCTGCGGTGCGACCGCGGCCAGCGCCGGCATCGTCGCCAGGAGCGTGGCGTCGTCGAAGGCGCCGTGCTGGGCGTCGAGGCCGAGCCAGGCGAACCCGTTCTGCGCGATCTGGGCGGTGGTCCGGGGTTCGCCGAGCGTGCACCACACACCGTCGGCGCGGCCGTCTCCGAGTGCTGGCACCGTGGTCCTCCGTCTCGTCTGCGATCGCGAGCGCCGATGGTTCGGCGTCCGGCGCGCCAGGCTACCGCCCACGGGGACCTCGACCCTCACACGGCGGCGGTGCCGGGGACAGCCCGCGCCCCGATGCGCACGCATGGGACATGGACAACTACTCACCTCCGGGTGTAGTCCTGTGCGCAGGACGCACTGCACGGGCGGTCACAGGTCGCCAGCACCAACCAGCACCACAGCACCAGTCGGGACCTGCAGGGAGGTCGGACGGACATGCGTGACGAAGGTGACGTCGGCCAGCAGACGGGCTCGCGTCCGCCGGGCGGCGACGGAATCCGGTGGGCGTTCGGGATCGTCGGCGCAGTGGGCGTGCTCGCCGGACTGGCTGCGATCGTCCTGCCCCACGCGACGCTGTTCGCTGTGTCGTGGGTCTTCGGGATCTACTTGGTCGTGTCTGGAGCGGCGCTGGTCGTCCGGGGGGTCCAGGTGCACCCTCGGGTCTGGTGGCGTCAGGCCGGGCTGGTGGTCCTCGGGGCGCTGGTGGTCGCCGGCGGCGTCGTCGCGATCGTGTTCCCGCCGATCGGGGCGCGGTGGGTGGCGCTGCTGCTCGGGTTCGCCTGGATCCTCGAGGGCATCGCGCTCGTCTACGCCCCGTGGGTGGGCCGCCGGCCGTTGACCGTGGTGCTCGCCGTGCTCAGTGTGCTGAGCGGCATCCTGGTGATGAACCTGCCAGGTCTCGGCGCGCTGGTGACGGTGGCCGCGGTGGGGAGCGTGCTCATCCTGTTCGGTGTCGTCCAGCTCGTCGTCGCGTTCAGCTGGCCGCGTCCGGAGGAGGATCGGGCCGGCGTTCCGATCCCTGGCCCCTGATGCTCGCCGTGCGGTGGGAGCAACAGGGACCGAAGTCCTGGGTGGCGCGCGACCACGGGACCAGCCTGGGGCTCGTGCTGCACGTGCGTGAGCGGTTCCTGGCGTTCGACCAGGACGACCGGCCGCTCGGGAGCGCAGCGTCCCTGGCGGCGGCGCAACAGCTCGTCACCGGCGCCGTCCGCTCGAGTGCCCCGGCGCGGCGGGACACCGTCGCGGTGGTGCTGTCGGTGCTCGCGGCGCTGACCGTCGGGGGAGCGGCCGTCGTGCTCGCCGCTCGCGCGCTGATCTGAACGGCGATCATCGGCGGCGAGGCGGACCGGCGCACGCACGGCGGGTGCACCGGTACCGTTGCGTCCGTGAACGACGACCCCGATGCCGCCATCGCCCAGCACGTCCACGACGCCTGGGACGGTTCCCTGCGCCTGGTGCACATCACGATCTCGGACGAGGACGGTGACGCCTACCCCGGGCAGGACGTCGACCGGTGGGTGATCGACGTCCGCGTCCCGATCACCGACGACGACGAGACCGAGGCGGTCTCCGTCGCCGAGGTCACCGCGTTCACGAGCCGTGCACCGGAGTCGCTCGAGGCACTGGTGCTCGGCTACCAGGTCTCCGACGTCGCCGGGTCCTTCGCGTCCGCCGTCGCCGCACAGGACGCGACGGAGGAGACGTTCTTCTCGCTGCAGACCCACGCCGCCGAGATGCTCGGCAAGCCCGACCTGCTCGCCGTCGACCGGCTCACCGTCCGTCCCGCGTACCGGGAGCTGCCCGGACTGGTGCCGGCGATCGTCGACGCCGTCCGCCACGGACCGGCCGGTCGTACCGCATCGTGGGTGCTCACGGACCCGACGGTGTGGGACGTGCCGTTCGGTGAGGACGACCGGTCAGCCGGCGCGTTCGTGCAGTGGGCCGACACCGCGGTGCTCACCTCGATGAACGCCGCGCCGGACGACCTGGAACGCCTGTCGCTCGTGCCGCCGGCCGGTGGCATCGTGATGGGGTCCCGGTCGGACGAGGTGCACCTCGGCGACGCGATCGACCAGGCGATGACGCAACCGGCGATCGCGGTGCCGTTCGACCTGCCGCCGAAGCTCCCCGCCAGCATCTGGGCCGCCGCGCCCGAGGACGTCCACGGCGTGCACCCGGACGAGACCACGGGGTCGATCACGGTGGAGACGCACGACGAACAGCTCGAGGTCGTCGGTTCGCCCGGCACCGCACCGCAGCTCGTGGGGATCTCGGCCTCGGCCGACGCCGCGACCCAGGAGTGGCTCCGCTCCGTGCACCAGCGCTGGTGGCAGTACGAGCCGGACCTGCACGCCCGCATCCACGACGTCGTCGACGAGTACCTGTCCACCGGGCACATCGAGTCGGCGTCGGACGAGCTCGCCGGGCACCTGCACGCCCCCGACCTGCCGCCGTACAGGACGGAGTGGCCGGGCACCGGCACCGTCCTGCTCGAGGAGCTCGGCGAGGACACCGAGCCCATCGTCTTCGACGCCGTGCTCGAGGACGGCACCCGGCACGAGCACATCGGCGTGGTCGTCGTGCACGAGTCCGGACACGTCCGTGCGTTCCTGCACGACGAGTGGGAGCCCGGGTTCCCGGCCGCGGAGGCCGCGGTCGCGCACCTCATCAGCCTGGGTGCCGGCGAGTTCTTCGCGGACGCCCTGCACGACGAGCTGTCCGCGGGTGTCGAGCACGCGATCCTGACGGGTGACGTCCGCGGCCACTGACGAGCCGCCACGGGTCGGCTCAGACCGGCCGATAGATCGCGATCGGCGGGGTGTCGTCGTCGCCCGCGTCGTGGGCATCGCCCGTCGCGAGCCAGGTGCGACCCTCGTGCTCGATCGTGGTCGGCAGGTCGCCGTGCACCAGGATCCGGATCGCGGGGGCGTCACCGTCGACCAGGTCGACGCCGTGGGCCTCGGTCCCGCCGGGATTGTCGTGCACGTAGCTCATGGTCCGATCGAACTCCGTCGACCTGACGGACGGCCCGCGCCGCGCCGGACACGCCCGGAACCTTCACCGGAACCGGTGATGCCGCCCTTCTTCGGGTAGAGTCATCTCCGCACGGCCAGCACGGCGTGTGAATGCGGATGTGGCGCAGTGGTAGCGCATCACCTTGCCAAGGTGAGGGTCGCGAGTTCGAATCTCGTCATCCGCTCAGAACAGGAAGACCGGAACCCCCGTCGCTCGGAAGAGCGGTGGGGGTTCCGTCGTTGCGGGGCGTCGCAGCACCGAAGGCGTGGGGGCCCAGCGGGCGCAGGCTTCGGGTACCCGCGCCCACCGGGCGCGGAGGCGACCCTGCCCCCACTGGCACGCGCCGGGTGGGTGGCCCGGCGCAGTTCCGAGGATGTATCCGGAGCCGTCCCCCGTTCGGGTGGGAACCGGATCCAGGGTTGCGGGAACCCGCAAGAAACCCGCACGACCCGCCGCATGAGCCTTGTGCTACTCGATGCCGTCCGGTGTCGACGCCGACATCGTGCGGGCACCGGGCAACCCCACCCAGCGCCGGGTCCCGGACTCGACGACCGTGACGAGCACCGTGTCGCACCCGCGGCAGCGCGCCACCGACCCCATCGCGGAGCGGTGGACGGTGGTCTGCCCGAGCACCCCGAGCGAACCGCACCCAGCGCAGCGCAGGGCGACCACGGTCGGCTCGGGTCCCAGGCTGTCGACCAGCGTCCCCGCCAGTGCGTTGCCGTCCACGACGACCATCAGTTGCCCCCGAACCGTTCGGCACGGACGTCACTCGTGTCGTGTCCGAGCTCGGTGAGCCAGCGCAGCACCTGCTCGACGAACGGCGTCGACCCGCACACGTAGACCAGGGCACCCGCGTCCGGCGGGAACACCGCGGCAGCGAGCGCGTCCCGCGTCAGCCGACCGGCCGGCGCGGACGAGCCTGGAGGCGCGGTGCGGCTGTACACGTGGGTCACCTCGAGCGGTGCCCGGCTCGCGAGCGCCTGGTCGAGTTCCGCACGGAAGAACACGTCGTCCGGTGTGCGGACGGCCGCGAGGAGCCGGAAGGGCGCCGGGTCGTCCGCCTCGGCGTGGGCGGTCACCATCGCGACGAGCGGCACGATGCCGGACCCGCCGGCGATGAGCTGCACCGGCCGGGTGGACTCACCCGGCCGCCAGACGAACCAGCCGCCCAGGGGTCCGTGGACCTCGAGCGCGTCGCCGACCTCGACGGCGTCGACGAGGAACGGCGAGACCTCGCCGCCGTCCACCCGGTCGACCGCGAGCACGACGTCGGTCGCGGGGCCGGCCGACGCGATGGAGTACGAGCGCTGTGCCTGGTAGCCGTCCTCGGCGGTCAGCCGCAGGTCCAGGTGCTGCCCGGGGTCGTTGCCCGGCCAGGTGGGGACGTCGAGGACGATCCGGCGCGCGTTCGTCGTCTCGCGGCCGACGGACGCGACGGTGGCGGCGTGCCAGGCCGGCCGCCTGCGCGTGGCGGGACGAGCGACGGGGGTGATCCGTGCCCCCAGGCCGGTGTCGGGGAGCGTCACCAGTACCGCTCTTCCTTCCACGGGTCGCCGTGCAGGTTGTAGCCCGCGTTCTCCCAGAAGCCGGGTTCGTCGTCGGACTGCATGACGATGCCGCGCACCCACTTGGCACTCTTCCAGAAGTACAGGTGGGGCACCAGCAGTCGGGCGGGCCCGCCGTGCTCGGGCGTCAGGGGCTCGCCGTCGGCCTCGAACGCGATCCAGGACTTGCCGTCGAGCAGCTCGTCGAGCGGGACGTTGGTCGTGTAGCCGCCGTAGCTGTGCACCATGCAGTAGTCGAGTTCGGTCTCGACGTCCGCGAACAGGCGGTCGAGCGGGACACCCCGCCACGGCATGTCGAGCTTGGTCCAGTGCGTGACGCAGTGGATGTCGACGGTGACGTCCTCGACGCCGAGCGCGTGCACCTCGTCCCAGGTCCACTGGTGCAGGCCGGACTCGGTGCGGATCGAGAAGGCCCAGTCGGTCGGCTCGATGTCGGGCGTCGCTCCGGCGGACAGGACGGGCCAGTCGCGGACCAGGGTCTGACCGGGCGGGATGCGGGTGTCGTCGCGGTCGTCGCGTCGACCGCCGAACCCGCGGGTGAACGTGGCCATGGTCCTCCTCGGGGACGTCGGTGCGTTCCCGATCATGCCGTGTGCCGGGCGGTGCCGTGTAACGGGTTGGTAAACGTTCCACCGGTGGACGGAACGGTCGTGCGCGGCGGCGGATCGGCGCGGGCTCGCCGATCGGGTCGGACGCGGTGGTGATCCGCGCGGCGGGAGCGGGCTTGGGGGATCGGCCCGGGACCTCTATCGTTCACCGGAACGATTACAGGAGGGGTCACCCCGAATGCAGCCCATCGTCCCCGAACCCCGAGGCGCCCACGGTCCGAGCCGTCGGGCGCTCATCACCGGCGCCGCCGGTCTGGCCGGCCTCGGCCTGCTCACCCTCGCCGGATGCAGCTCCGGCGCGTCCGCCGGCACCCCCACGATCCCCGAGGCGGCGGCCACCGGCGTCGCCCGTCGGGGCGGACGCCTGCGCATCGCACGGCCCGCCGCCTCCGCCGCCGAGACCCTCGACTCCGCGAGCTCGCTGTCCGCCTACGAGTACCTCGGCGCGCTGTACAACCGGCTCGTCAAGCTCGACCAGCAGGGCACCCCGGTGCCGGACCTGGCCGAGGAGTGGTCCGCGAACGCCGACGGCACCGAGTGGACCTTCGCGCTCCGCCGGGGCGTGGTCTTCCACGACGGGTCCCGGTTCACCGCCGACGACGCCATCGCGAGCATCCGGCACATCCTCGACGAGAAGACCGGCAGCCCGCAGGCCGGGGTGCTCGGCGAGGTCATGGACGCCGACTCGATGCGCGCCGTCGACCCGTACACGCTGCGTTTCTCGCTGACGAAGCCCAACGCCGAGTTCCCGTCGCTGCTCACCGCCTACCAGTGCTACATCGTGCCGGCCGACGCCATCGCCGACATCGGCCGCACCGGGATCGGGACGGGGCCGTTCCGGCTGTCGTCGTTCACCCCCGCCGGTGCGGGCAGCGTCGAGGCGTTCCCGGACCACTTCGCCGGCCGCCCGGCGCTCGACGGCATCGACTTCTACTCGATCCAGGACACCACCGCGCGGGTGAACGCCCTGCTCGCCGGGCAGATCGACCTCATCTCGCAGACGAACCTGGACTTCGCGACCGCCCGCGTGGTGTCGGCGTCCGACCGGGCCACCGTCGCCCGGTCGAAGAACGCCCAGTGGTACACGATCCCGATGCTCGCCACGAGCGACGAGTTCAGCGACCCGCGGGTGCGCCAGGCGATGAAGCTCGCCTACGACCCCCGGAAGATCGTCGACACCGCCCTGCAGGGCACCGGTTCGGCAGGCTGGGACAACCCCGTGCCGCCGCAGCTCGCCGCGTTCGTCGACGACCACCGCGAGTACGACCCGGACAAGGCCCGGGCGCTGCTCAAGCAGGCCGGGCGTGCGGACTTCCGCGCCGCGATCTACACGTCGAGCTACGAGTCGGTGTTCACCCCGATGGCCGTCGCCTACCGCGACGCCGTCGCCGATGCGGGCATCCGTCTGACCGTCCGCAACGCCAGCTCGGACTCGTACTACACGCAGATCTGGATGCAGAAGCCGCTCATGGTGAGCTACTGGTTCACGGGGCGGCCGATCGACCAGCTGCTCAACCAGATCTTCCGCTCGGGGTCGTCGTACAACGAGAGCGCCTGGTCGAACGAGACCTTCGACGGGCTGCTCGACGACGCCCGCGCCGAGATGGACGACGCCAAGCGGCTCACCCTGTACCAGGACGCCCAGCGGCTCGTCGTCGAGGACGGTGCCGACATGACACCGATGTTCGGCGACCGGCTCGTGGGGTTGTCCCGCGACGTCGTGAACTACTCGGAGTACGGCTTCGAGTTCGACTACCTGCGGATCGGACTGCGCCGATGACGACCACGAACACGCCGTCGGACGTCCTCGTCCCCGTCCTCCGCCGCGTCGGCATCGCCGTGCTGACCGTGGTGCTCGCCTCGCTCTTCGTGTTCCTCGCGGTGCAGGCGCTCCCCGGTGACGTCGCCCAGCAGCTGCTCGGGCAGAACGCCACTCCCGACGCCGTGAAGCAACTGCGGGAGACCCTCGGCCTCGACCAGAACGTCTGGCTCCGCTACCTGCAGTGGCTCGGCGGCGCGGTGCACGGCGACTTCGGCACCTCGCTCGTCAGCGGCGAACCGGTCGCCCCGACGCTGTTCACGGCCTTCCGGAACAGCATGCTCATCGCCGTGCCCGCGATGCTCGTCGGCGTCACGGTGTCCCTGACGCTCGGGGTCGTCGCCGGTGTCCGCCGCGGCCGTCCGAGCGACAAGGTGATCTCGGTCGTCAGCCTGGTCGTGATGAGCGTGCCGGAGTTCATGGTCGCCACCGTCCTGGTGCTGCTGTTCGCGATCGGCTTACCGGTGTTCCCCGCCGTCGTGCTGCGGGGGAGCGACGCCACCGTCGCCGAGCTGCTGCCCACCATCTGGCTGCCGATCATCGTGCTGACCCTCGCGATGGCCGCCTACATCGTGCGGACGGCCCGCTCGTCGACCATCGACGTGATGGCGTCGGAGTTCGTCACGACGGCCGAGCTCAAGGGCCTGACGATGCGCCGCGTGGTCTGGAACCACGCGGTCCCGAGCGCCCTGCTCCCGACGCTGAACGTCGTCGCGCTCAACGTCGCGTGGCTGCTCGGCGGTGTCGTGGTGGTCGAGAACGTCTTCAACTACCCGGGGATGGGCAAGCTCATGCTCGAGTCGGTGTTCAACCGCGACCTGCCCACCATCGAGGCGATCGCCCTGCTGAGCGCCCTGATCTACGTCGTGTGCAACCTGGCCGCCGACCTCGTCGCGCTCGCACTCGACCCGAAGCTGCGGACCCGCCAGCGACGACCGCGCACGCACACCCGCAGCGCCCGCAGCACCAGGAAGGCCGCCGCATGACCGCCACCGCACCCCGCCGCCGCGTCGGGCGCGACGTGCTCGCCGTCGCGCTCGCACCCCTGCGCGGGTCGACGGCGCTGAGCATCGGCCTCGGCCTCATCGCCCTGCACGTCGTCCTCGCGCTGCTCGCGCCGGTCATCGCCGGGCACGACCCGGTCGCCACGAACGCCGGCGACGTGCTCGCCGGTCCGACGTGGACGCACTGGCTCGGCACCGACCAGTACGGGCGTGACGTCCTCTCCCGCACCCTGAACGGCGGCCGGTACGCGCTGTCCGTGACCTTCCTCGCCACCACGATCGCCGTCGCGGTCGGCACCGTGCTCGGCTGCGTCACGGCCTACGCCGACAACTGGTTCGACGAGGTCGTCATGCGCGTCGTCGACGCCCTGCTCAGCGTGCCGTCGATCCTCGCGCTCCTGGTCGTCGTGACGGTCTTCGACGCCGGCCTCTGGGTCATCGTCCTCGCCGTCACGGTCGTCTACGCCCCCGCGGTGACCCGGGTCGTCCGCGGCGCCGCCCGCACCGTGATCACGCAGGACTACGTCACCGCGGCCCGCGCCCGGGGCGAGCGGCCGCTGTCGATCGTGTTCCGCGAGATCCTGCCGAACGTGCTCGACGTCGTGCTCGTCGAGTACGCGATGCGGGCCTCGTGGATCGTGCTGCTCGTCGCGTCGTTGTCCTTCCTGGGCTTCGGCGCGAACCCGCCGACCCCGGACTGGGGCCTGATGGTGCAGGAGAACCGCACCGCGCTCACCGTGGTGCCGCTCGGCACCCTCGCCCCGATCGTGGCACTCGCCACGCTGGTGATCGGACTGAACCTCGCGGCCGACGGCCTGAGCAAGTCGCTCGGTGTCGACCGTGCCAAGCAGGGAGTCAGCGCATGACCCGCACCGACACCGGCACGACGTCCGCCGCGACGACGACCGTGCCCGACGCGATCGTCCGCGTCGACGACCTGTCCATCTCGTACGCCGCCGGCAAGCGACGCGTGCCCGTCGTCCGGGGCGTCTCGTTCGCGATCGAGGCCGGTCGCACCCTGGGCCTGGTCGGCGAGTCCGGCAGCGGCAAGTCCACCGTCGCGAGGACGCTCCTCGCACACCTACGGGCCGGGTCGGCGATCGACGGCGGGACGGTCCGCGTCGACGGCGCCGACGTCTTCGCCCTGTCGCCGGCCGGCCGCCGGGCGCTCCGCGGCGGCACCGCCTCGGTCGTCGCCCAGAACGCCGGGCAGGCACTCACCCCGTCGATGCGCGTCGGCGAGCAGATCCGCGAGGCCCTCCGCGCCCACGGCGAGCCCGACGGCCCCGAACGCGTCGCCGAGCTGGTGCGGCTGGTCCGGCTGCCGGACCCCGACGCGATCGTCCGTCGGTACCCGCACCAGTTGTCCGGCGGCCAGCAGCAGCGCATCGCCATCGCGATGGCCGTCGCCGCCCGGCCGCGCGTGCTCGTCCTCGACGAGCCGACCACCGCCCTCGACGTCGTCACCCAGGCCGCGGTCCTCGACCTGGTCGCCGACCTCGGTCGGCAGCTCGGCATGGCCGTCCTGCTCGTCAGCCACGACCTCGGGGTGGTGTCCGCCATGGCGGACGAGATCGCCGTGATGCGCGACGGCGAGGTCGTCGAGCACGCCGCCACGGCGGCGCTCTTCGCCGCTCCGCAGCACGACTACACGCGCGCCCTGCTGGCCGCGGTGCCGGACGGGCGACGGCCTGGAGGCGTGGGGCACGTGCCCGACGACGCGACCGTCCCCGGGACGGTCGGCTCCACGGCCACCCGCACCGCGCCTCCCGAGCGCACCGCCCGCCCCGTGGTGACCGCTGACGACCTGGTGATCCGCTACGGCCGCGGACTGCCGGCCGCCGTCGACGGCGTCTCGTTCACGATCGCCGCGCACGAGACGCTCGCCGTCGTCGGCGAGTCCGGCAGCGGCAAGTCGACGCTCGCGACGGCGCTGGCCGGACTGGTGCCGGCCGAGTCGGGGACGTTCACGTACGACGACGGCACGACCCGCGGCGACCTGCGCGAGCCGATCGCCGGCCGCGCGCCCGACCTGCGTCGCGCCGTGCAGCTCGTGTTCCAGAACGCGGACACGTCGCTCAACCCGCGGCGCACCGTGGGTGCCGCCGTCGCGCGGCCGCTCCGGCTGTTCAGCGGCTCGTCCTCGCGCGAGCGCGCGGGCGCCCTGCTCAGCCAGGTCGGGCTCGGGCCGGAGTTCGCCGACCGCCTGCCCGCGCAGCTGTCCGGTGGGCAGCGCCAGCGCGTCGGGATCGCGCGCGCACTCGCGGCGGAGCCGTCGCTCGTGATCGCCGACGAGATCACCACGGCGCTGGACGTGCAGGTGCAGGCGGGGATCCTCGCGCTGCTGGCCGACCTGCAGCGCGAGCAGGGCCTCGCCTGCCTGTTCATCAGCCACGACCTCGCCGTGGTGCGGGGCGTGGCGGACCGGGTCGCGGTGATGACCGGTGGCCGGATCGTCGAGATCGGGCCGACCGAGCGGGTGTTCACCGGCCCGAACCACCCGTACACGTCGACGCTGCTCGCGGCGACGCTCGAACCCGGCAGCACGACCCTGCCCGACGTCGGTGACGGGGTGCCGCGCTGGCGGCACGCCGACGGCTGGACCGACCACGGCGACGGACACCGCACCCGCAACTGGGAGGACGCATGACGACCGACGACGGCACCGACCACGGCACCGCCGCCGCCACCTTCACCGCCATCGGCGACCCCGGCTCGCTGCCCGCGGGCGTGACGGTCCGCGACGAGTGGATCCCGATGCCCGACGGTGTGCGGCTGCACGCCCGGATCTGGGCACCGTCGCAGTCGCCGACGCAGCCGGGTGACCCCGGCGGCCCGACGCCGGTGCTGCTCGAGTACCTGCCGTACCGGCTCGACGACTGGACCGCACCACGCGACTCGGAGCGGCACCCCTGGTACGCCCAGCACGGGTACGCCTCGGTGCGGGTCGACATCCGCGGCACCGGTTCGTCCGACGGGTTCTTCGACGACGAGTACAGCGAGCAGGAGCTGCTCGACGGCGAGGCCGTGATCGCCTGGCTCGCCGAGCAGCCGTGGTCGACGGGCGCCGTCGGCATGTTCGGCATCTCGTGGGGCGGCTTCAACGCGCTGCAGCTCGCGGCTCGGGCACCCGCCGCGCTCAAGGCCATCGTGACGGTCTGCTCGACGGACGACCGGTACGACAACGACGTGCACTACGTCGGCGGTGCCGTGCTCGGCATCGACATGGCGGCTTGGGGCGCGACCATGTTCGCCTTCAACTCCCGGCCGCCCCGGCCCGAGGTCGTCGGCGCCGGGTGGATCGACCGCTGGCGGGAACGCCTCGAGGCGAACCGCCCGATGACGCCCGTGTGGCTGGCGCACCAGGAACGTGACGACTACTGGCGGCACGGCAGCGCGGCCGAGGACTACGACGGCATCCGCGCAGCGGTGCTCGCGGTCGGTGGCTGGGCGGACCCGTACCGGGACGCCGTGCTCCGGCTCGTCGACCACGTCAGCGCCCCCGTGAAGGGCATCGTCGGCCCGTGGTCGCACCAGTACCCGGACCGTGGGCTCGCGCCGGGGCCGTCGATCGGGTTCCTGCAGGAGACCCTGCGGTGGTGGGACCGCTGGCTGCTCGGGGTGGACACCGGCGTCGAGGACGACCCGGCACTGCGGGCCTGGATCAACGAGGGGGAAGCCCCGGCGCCGTACTACGCCGGTCGCCGCGGTCGCTGGATCGGTGCCGAGGCGTGGCCCTCCGCCGCGACCCACGAGCGCGTCCTGCCCCTCGCCGCCCTGCGGGGCGGTGACCTCGGACCGGTCGTGGTGCGGTCGCCGCAGCACACCGGGGTGGACGCCGGTCGGTTCTTCCCCTTCGGCAACGCCACCGACCTGCCGCCGGACCAGCGCGCCGAGGACGGCCGGTCGGTCACCTTCGACCTGCCCGTCGGCAAGGCGTTCGACCTGCTCGGCAACGTGCTCGTGCGGTTGTCCGTCACGAGCGACCAGCCCCGGGCCACCCTGACCGTCCGGCTCTGCGACGTCGCACCGGACGGCTCGTCGACGCTCGTCACACGCGGGGTGCTGAACGCCGCGAAGCGCGACGGCATGGACCGCGACGACGTGCTCGTGCCCGGGGCGCCCGCCGAACTGCCCGTCCGCCTGGTCTCGACCGGACACCGGTTCGCCGCCGGACACCGGCTGCGCATCGCGGTCTCCTCGTCGTACTGGCCGTGGGTGTGGCCGCACGGCGTCGAGGCCACGGTGACGATCGACCCGACCGCCTCGAGCGTCACCCTGCCCACCTGGACCCGGTCGACCGACGACGGGGTCGTCTTCGCCGAGCCCGAGCGGTCCGAGCCCCTCGTGATCGAGCGCGTCGCGCCGGCCGACCCGCTGCCGCAGCGCACGGTGACGCACGACGTCGAGACGGGGGAGTGGACGCTCGACGTCGACCCCGGGTACGGCGGCGGGCGCGTCTACCCGGACGGCCTCGTGTTCACCGAAGACGCCCGCGAGACGTACCGGATCCGCTCCGACGACCCGACCAGCGCACGGGCGAGTTCCCGTTGGGCCATCGGGCTGGCGAAGCCGGAGTGGGCCGCGCGCCTCGAGACGACCTCCGAGGTCACCGCCGACGCCGACACCTTCCACGTCGTCAACACCGTGCGCGCCTGGGCCTGCGACGGCGGACCGGACGAACCCGAGGTGCTCGTCACCGAGCGGACCTTCGTCGACGACGTCCCACGGACGTCGGCGTGACCGCGGCGGCACGGGTCCGGCAGCGGCCGGAGGTCCGACGCGCGATGATCGTCGAGGCCGCCCGCGCGGTGATCGTCCGGAACGGCGTCGGCGCCACCGGGCTGCGCGACATCGCGGCCGAGGCCGGCGTCTCCGTCGGCACCGTGACGTACCACTTCGGCAGTGTCGCGGAGATCCTCAACGAGGTCGTGGTGCTCGAGACGGAGCGCTTCTACGGCGCCATCGTCGCAGCGGTCGACGCCGAACCCGACGTGCTGGTGGGGCTGCGGATGCTCGTCGCCCCGCTGTTCGGCGACACCGAGCAGGTCCGGCAGCACTGGCGGATCTGGTCCGACTACTGGACAGCGGTGGTCCGGCGGCCCGAGGTCGCGGCCGAGTACGCCGAACGCATCCGCGTCTGGGAGGCGTGCCTGGTGCGGGTCATCCGGCGCGGGGTGGAGGCCGGGGTGTTCGTCGACGTCGACGCCGACACCGTCGCGCTGCAGCTCGCCGCGTACAGCGACGGCGTCGCGACGCAGATCGCCCAGGGCGTCCCGGGGCTGACGAACACGGTCGCCCTGTCCTGGATGTGGCGGTTCCTGTCGCACGAACTCGGTGTGCCCGCTGTGGACATCGCCGGAACCGGTCGTTCCCCCTTGTGATGAGGTAAGGCTTCCCTTACCGTTGCCACATGGCACGGACCCGGCGACAGCCCAGCGAACGCATCCTCATCGCGGGCGGTGCCGAGGACCTCGTCGAGATCCACCGCCAGCTCGAGGAACTCCCCGAGAACGCGTACGGGCAGGTCTTCGTCGAGGTCGCCCTCGACGAGCAGATCCGCATCCTGCCGGCCCCGCCGCGCGTCACCGTCACCTGGCTGGTCCGGAGCGCCCGCAGCTCGGCCGTCGCCCCGCTGGTCTTCGCGGACCACGGCGAAGCCCTCGCACACGCCCTGACCGGCTGGGCCGCCGAGTGGTGCGTGACGGACTGCGAGCCCCGCACCTCGGTCTGGATCGGGTGCGCGGACAGCCCGTGGATCGAGCGCGCACGGTCCATGGTGCAGCTCGAGCTCACCGACGCCGGCCAGCAGGTCCAGGTCGAGTACGGCGGGTAAGGGCAGCCTGCTCTTCCTTGCGGCATGCAAGAGAGGCGGGCATGGTTGTGACCATCGGCAGCACCGCGCCGGTCCGGACAGGGCCAGGCGCGCGGGTGCAGCCACGACGGAGGAGGAAACGACATGACCACGCAGAGCAGCACCACCACCAGCACCACGTCCCCGTTCTCGACCACGCCGGAGCTCGCAGCCGGGGTCGCGCAGTTCCTCGCCCCCGTCGTCATCGACCTCGAGGCGCTCGTCGTCAACGGCAAGCAGGCCCACTGGCACGTCCGTGGCCGCAACTTCGTCGGCGTGCACGAGCTCCTCGACGAGATCGTCGAGCACGCGCAGGACTACGCGGACAAGGCTGCGGAGCGCATCGTCGCCCTCGGCCTGCCGGTCGACTCGCGCATCGCGACCGTCGCCGCGAACACCACCCTGCCGCCGCTGTCGCAGGGCTTCCAGAACTCGGACGTCACCATCACCGAGGTGATCGCCCAGATCGACGCCGCACTGCTGCAGGTCCGCCGTGCGGTCGACGGCCTCGACGAGGTCGACCTCAACAGCCAGGACGTCGCGATCGAGATCGAGCGCGCGCTGACGAAGGACCGCTGGTTCCTGCAGGCGCACCTCGCCGCCTGAGTCGCGACCACACCTCTGACAGGAGGCCCGGTGCCAGCTGGCACCGGGCCTCCTGTCCGTCTGCGGTCACGTCTCGGGCCCGCACCTCACGCGGACGGCGTGACCAGCCCGCTCTCGTAGGCCAGCACGACGGCGTGCACCCGGTCCCGCAGCTGCAGCTTCGCCAGGACCCGGCCGACGTGGGTCTTCACGGTCTGCTCCGCGATGAACAGCTCCGCCGCGATCTCCCCGTTCGACCGCCCCCGCGCCATCAGCAGGAACACGTCGCGCTCCCGGTCGGTCAGCACGTCGAGCACCTCGGTCCGAGGGGCCGTCGGCTGCGGACCGGCGACGAAGGCCTCGACGAGGTGCCGGGTCACCCTCGGTGCGAGCAGGGAGTCGCCGGCTGCGACGGTCCGCACGGCCTGCACGAGCTCCTCGGCGCTCGCGTCCTTCAGCAGGAACCCGCTCGCCCCGGCACGGAGCGCGTCGAACACGTAGTCGTCGATGTCGAACGTCGTGAGCATCACCACGCGGGCGGGCGACTCCGCGGGCGCCGCGGTGATCCGCCGGGTCGCCTCGATCCCGTCGAGCTCCGGCATCCGGACGTCCATCAGGATTACGTCCGGCCGGAGCCGGATCGCCATCACGACCGCCTCGGCCCCGTTCGCTGCCTCGCCGACGACCTCGACGTCGTCCTGGGCCTGGAGGATCGCCCGCAGTCCGACACGGAACATCTGCTGGTCGTCGACCACCATCACCCGCGTCATCGGCTCGCCCCGTCGGCCGTCGGCTGCGACGTGGACGTGGTGGGCCGGGTGGGCAGACTGACGGCGACGCGGAAGCCGCCGTCCGGGTCCGGTCCGTGGTCGATGGTGCCGCGGAGCGCGGCGACGCGCTCCCGCATGCCCGCCAGACCGAAGCCGCCGTCGTCCGGCGGCGCACCGGGCACGCTGCCGACCGGTGGCGCGGTGTTGGCGACCTCGACCGTGAGGGCCGGCCCGTGCCTCCCGACCGTCACCACGGTGGTCGCACCGGGCGCGTGCCGGGCCACGTTGCCGAGCGCCTCCTGCACGACCCGGTACACGGTGAGCTGCGCGAGCCGGTCGACGTCGTCGAGGTCGGGGTCGAGCCCCTCGTCGAGTCGGAGCTCGACGGGGATGCCGGCCGCGCGGGTGGCCTGCACGAGCGCGTGCAGGTCGGCGAGCCGCGGCTGCGGTGCGCGCTCGGCGTCGGCGTCGCCACGCAGGGTGCCGAGCAGCTGCCGCATCTCCCGCAGGGCCGTGCGCGAGGTCTCGGCGATCGCGGCGAACTCGGTCCGGGCCTCCGGCGGCAGGTCCGCGACGCGGTACGGGGCGGACTCGGCCTGCATGTGCACGACGGACATGCTGTGGGCGACGACGTCGTGGAGTTCACGGGCGATCCGGGAGCGCTCCTCGACCGTCCGGCGTCGGGCCTGCTCGAGCTCGGTGTCGCGGCGGGCGGCGGCGAGCTCCTCGCGCACGGTCCGGCGCTGCCCGATGACCACAGCAGCGGCCGCCACGACGAGGGTGTCGCCGGCACTCACCACGAAGCTCGTCGCCCAGACGTCGACCTGCCCCCACCGGTCGGGCGTCACGCCGATGAGCAGCAGGGTGAGCAGCGTCGCCGCGACCCAGACCACCGCGGTGAGCAGCCAGGTGGTGCGGACACCCAGCACGACGAGCAGCACGCTCAGGCCGATGATGCTCGTGACCGAGACCGGCCAGGGTCCGACGGTGCCGGGTGCCGTCAGGACCCCGAGGCCGGCGAGCGCGACGAGGTGTGCGACCGACGCCGTGCGGGGGACGAGCGGTGCGAGCCCGATGCTCGCCGACAGCACGGCGGTCGCGAGCAGCGCGAGCGGCACGGGGACGCCGTAGAACACCGCGGTCACGGGTGCGGCGACGGCGAACAGGGACACCACGACGACGACGAAGCCGATCTGCACGGCAGGCCGGACCCAGGTGGGTCGGGGCTTCGGGACGACGGTCACGGGCGGGCGGTCTCTCCGGTTCGGACGAGGCAGGCCTCGGGGGCGGTGGCGGGGGCGGGTGTGGCAGCGGCGGCGGCAGCGCTGGCCTCGCGGGCTTCGCGCCTGCGGCTGATGCTACCGAGCACCCGGTCGACCGCGATCCCGAGCCCGGCGGCGACCACCATCGACACCAGGGCCGCGACGATCGGTTCGTGCAGCACGCTCGACGCGGCAAGGGCGATGCCGATCGACACCGCCGACCACGCCACACCCGCGATCGCGCTGATCGCGAGGAACCGGCGGTAGGGCAGGCCGGTCGCGCCGGCGGTCATGTTGACCGCGACCCGGCCGACCGGGATGAAGCGCCCGGTCAGGATGAGGCTGGCGGAGCGGCGCTGCATCTGCCGCTCAGCGAACGCGAAGGCCGCTGCGATCCGTGGTCGCTTCGACCGGGCCAGCCGGGCGAACCCGATCCGGCGCCCGATCCAGTACGCGATCGAGTCGCCGGCGATCGCTCCGAGGGCGGCGGCGGCGAGCACCACGGCGAGCACGGGCTGCCCGGACGTCGCGGCGACGGCGGCGATCGCGACCAGGGCGGACTCGCTCGGCACCGGCGGGAAGAAGCCGTCCACCAGGCACAGGGCGAAGAGGATGACGTAGACGAGCGGACTCGCGGCCAGCTCGACGACGAGCGGGGTGATCTGGTCGAACACGGGGTGCTCCCTCCCGCCGACGGAACTCGTCGACGAGGACGACGCTACGGAACCGGCGCGCGCCGGCCATCCCGCGGTGGTCTCGACCACCCCCTACCGCGGTATGACGTTCCCGTCCGCGAAGACCACGTCGGGCGCGTCCACCCGGCGGTCGACGACGGTGGTCGGGGCCTCCAGGTGCACGGCACCCGAGGGCATGATGCCCGCACCGCCGAACCGTTCCATCACCCGCCACTGCGCGACGACGTCCTCGCCGGCGTGCTCGGGCGGCAGGGTGTCCCAGAACCGGAAGCCCCCGGCCTCCTCGAGCGCACGACGGTCGTACAGCGCGCAGGCACCGACCCACGCGACGCGGTAGGGCACCCACTCTCCGGGGTGCAGGTCGAGGTCGGCGGCGACGTGCGTCGGGTTCGCGGCGTTGTGCAGCGACCAACGGTCGAAGCCGGGGGTCCCGCGGCGCACCACCTCGGGCACGACCGGGCCGTCCCACCGCTCGAACACCGAGGTCTCGTGGGGGCGTCGGTCCTGCAGGTACGACAGGCCCTGCACGGCGCTGCCGACGAACCCGCAGCCCAGGGTGCGGAGCGCGTCGAGCATCCGCGCGATCGACCCCGGTTCGAGCCAGACGTCGTCGTCGAGGAACAGCACCGCGGCGGCCTCGGCGTGGTCGAGCAGGAACTGCCGGTGCTCTGCCAGGCCACGCCGTTCCGGGTGGGTGAGGAGCGTGACGGGCCGGCCCTGCGCCTCCAGGACGCGGAGCATGGCGGCGACCGCCGGCGCGCTGGCGGCGTCTCCGTCCGCGGACTGGTCGCTGAGGACGACGCGCAGGTCGACGTCGGTCTGGGCGGCGAGGCCGGCGAGCGTCGTGGCGAGCTCGGCCGGCCTGCCGACGGTCGGGATGAGCACATCGACGTCGACCGTGCTCGTGTCCGCTGGATCGGGGGCCTTCGCCCAGGACCCGGACCAGCGGGCGGTCACGGTGCCGGGTCCGGTTCGGGCCGCGCAGCGGCTTCGCGGATCCGGCGCACGACGGCGCTGGTGGAGTGCTCGGGCACGTAGTCGACCATGACGACCTCGCCGCCGTAGCCGCGCACGACCTCGGTCTCGGTCAGCATCTCGGGGGAGTAGTCCCCGCCCTTGACGTAGACCTCGGGGCGCAGCCGCTCGATGAGCGGGATGGGGGTGTCCGTCGCGAACACCGTGACCAGGTCGACGCAGGCCAGCGCGGCGAGCACGCCGGCGCGGTCCTCGGCCGGGTTGATCGGCCGCTCCGGACCCTTCAGCCGGCGCACCGAGTCGTCGTCGTTCAGGGCGACGATGAGCAGGTCGCCCAGGTCACGGGCCTGGCGCAGGTAGGTGGTGTGCCCGCGGTGCACCACGTCGAAGCAGCCGTTCGTGAAGACCACGCGTCGGCCGGCCTGCCGTGCGGCCTCGACCGCGGTGGCGAGCTCGTCGTGGTCGACGACGGTCGCCGCCGGCGCGGTCACCGAGTCGAGCAGGGCGGCGGCGGTGCAGACGGACGTGCCGGCCTCGCGGACGACGACGTCGGCAGCGGCCTGGGCGACCGCGACGGCGTCGCGCAGGGGTGCCTGCACGGCGAGGGCGACGGTCGCGGCGGCGCAGAAGGTGTCACCGGCGCCGGAGGCCTGCTGCTCCGAGGCTGGCGTCGCACGCGTGCGGAACCCCTGGTCGGAGCCGGCCTCGAGCAGCACGGTGCCGTCGCGGTCGAGCGTGACCACCGCGGCACGGGCGCCGCTGCGGGCGAGCACGTCGGCACGGGCTGCGACAACGGTGCCGACGCGGTCGGCACCGGTGCCGAGCTCCGTGCCGAGCAGTGCGGCGGTCTCACCGGCGTTCGGCGTGACGAGGTCGGGGTGCAGCGCGGCCCAGCGGGTCAGGTCGTGCGCGTCGACCACGACGGCGCCGGGGCGGTCACGGTCGAGCATCGGCACGACGTCCTCGGGGCGGACGCCCAGGCCGTAGTCGCACACGACGGCGGCGTCGGCGCACCGGATGGCGCGGGCCACCGAGCGGGCGAGGCGTTCGCCGTGCTCGGCGGTCGGGGTCGCGGCCAGCTCGTCGACCCGGACCACGACGCGGTCACCGCCGACCACGCGCGACTTCGTCGTGGTGCGGGCGCCGGGGATCTCGACCAGGAACGACGTGTCGACGCCGGCTGCCTCGAGCCGCTGGCGCAGGACGTCACCGGCCTCGTCGTCACCGATGAGCCCCACCATGCGGACCCGGGCGCCCAGGGCACGGGCGTTCACGGCCGTGTTCGCCGCGCCGCCCGGCACCGCGATGGTCTCGGTGACGCGGACGACGGGGGCCGGGGCCTCACGGGAGACCCGCTCGGCCTCGCCGACGGTCCAGCGGTCGAGGATGCAGTCGCCGATGACGACGACGAGGGGCTCGCGGTCGTCGATCGTCGCGACGAGGTCACGGACCAGCCGGACGTCGGCGGTCATCGGGTGCCTCCCACGGTGTCGGCGCTGCCGGCGGTGGCGCCGGCAGCGGCTGCGGGGCCGGTGGCGCCTGCTGCGGCGCCGGTGCTGCCGGTGGCTGCGGTGGTGCCGGCTGCTTCCGTCGACGGCTCGACGGTACGGCGCGGCGGCGCGGCCTCGAGGTGCACCACGGTCGCGGTCGTCATCTCGTCGAGCAGGTGCGGGCCGTACCCGAACCCGGCGCCCGAGGCACCGCGGGGCTGGGCGCTGCCGCCCGGAGCGCCACCGAACACGGCGTTCACCTTGACGGTGCCGACGGGCAGCTCGGCCGCTGCACGGAGCGCGTGTGCGGTGTCGTTCGTCAGCACGGTGGCTGCGAGGCCGTAGCGGTCGGCCGCGGCCAGCCGGAGACCCTCCGCGAAGTCCGACACGACGCGCACCGGGGCGATCGGGCCGAAGGTCTCCTCGGTCAGCACGAGCATGTCGTCCGCGCAGTCGGTCAGGACGGTCGCCGGGTAGAACGACCCGAGCCCGCCGGGCGTGACGCCGCCGGTCCGGGCGACCGCGCCGCGGGCGATCGCGTCGTCGACGTGGTGCTGCACGAGCCCGCGCAGCCGGTCGTCCACGAGCGGCCCGAACTCGGCTGCGGGTGCGGCCGTGCGGCGCTCCGCCTCGGCGACCAGCGCGGCGACGAAGGGCTCGGCGACGTCCTGGTGCACGTACACCCGCTCGACGCTGGTGCAGATCTGGCCGGTGTTCGCGAAGGCGCCGAGGGCGACCTGTGCGGCGGCCCACTCCGGGTCGACGTCGGCGTCGACGACGACGGGGTCGTTGCCGCCGTTCTCGCGGATGACGTGGGCGCGGGTGGTCGCGGCCACCTCGCTCAGGCGGTCACCGGTCGCGGTCGACCCGACGTGCGCGTAGACGTCGATGCCCTCCTGCGCCAGGAGCTGCTCGCCGGTGGTCGCGTCGCCGTCGACGCCGATGAGCACACCGTCCGGCAGGACCTCGGCGAGCAGCGCGTTGAGTCGGGCGAAGGTCGCGGGGCACCGTTCGCTGCCCTTGTGCACCACCGTGTTGCCCGTGACGATCGCTGCTCCGAGGATCCCGCAGGCCACGGCGACCGGGTCGTTCCACGGCGTCAGGGCGAGCACCACGCCGCGCGGGTGCGGCACCGACCAGTCGGCGGCACCGAACTGCCCGCGCAGGGCCTCACCCCGGTGCACCGGCCCGAGCTCGGCGTACTGCACGAGCGTGCCGATGCCGGCCTCGACCCCACCGAGTGCGTCGCCGGGCACCTTGCCGGTCTCGCGGGTGTTCAGGTCCGCCAGCTCCTGCGCGTGCGCACGGAGGTGCTCGGCCGCGGCGTGCAGCAGTGCACCGCGCTCGGCCGGCGCGGTGCGGGCCCAGGCGCCGGCAGCGGCACGGGCACGGGCGACGGCGTTGCGGACGTCGTCCTCGGTCGAGCGTCGCACGGTGGACGCGATCGATCCGTTCACGGGGTCGGTCACCACGAGGTCGTCGGCGGCGGGGGGTGCGATCGTCATGGGGTCCTTCCGGAGGCGGGCGGGGCCTCACACGGTGCTCGTGCTCCGCTGTGTGCGGTCACGGCATCGCGCTTCTCGTCCATCCGGGGGCGCTGCTGGGCGTCCGGACGGGTCCGACCGGTAGACGTGGAGCTGTGCAACAGATCGGTGTGGGCGGAGAACGGTTCGACGGTGTCAGCGAGATCGCGGTGCTCCGCGGTGGGGGACTGGGCGACCTGATGTTCGCCCTCCCGGCGGTCGAGGCCCTGGCCGCCGCGTACCCCGGAGCCCGGATCTCGCTGCTCGGGGCACCGTCGGCGCGGCCGGTGCTCGAGGGTCGCACCGACGCCGTCCACGCCTTCGAGGAGCTCCCCGTCGTCCCCGGCGTCCGGGACTCCGGCGAGGGCGCACCGACCGAGCAGGACTTCTTCGAGCGGCTGCACGGGCGCTTCGACCTCGCGGTGCAGGTGCACGGCGGCGGCCGGAACTCGAACCCGTTCCTGCTCCGGCTCGGCGCCCGTCACACCGTGGGCACCGCCACCGAGGACGCCGAGGTCCTGGAGCGCTGGGCCCGCTACGTCTACTACCAGCACGAGGTCGTCCGGGCGCTCGAGGTGGCCTCGCTCGCCGGCGCCGAACCGGTCACCCTCGACCCCCGACTGCGCGTCCCCGAGGCCGCGCGGGCCGGGGTCCGGCAGCGCCTCGGGGTCCGGGGACGACTCGTGGCGATCCACCCCGGTGCCACCGACCCGCGTCGCCGCTGGAGCCCCTCGCGCTTCGCCGAGGTCGCCCGTGCCCGGCTCGCCGCCGGTGACGACGTGGTGCTCGTCGGTGACGACTCGGACGTCCCGGCGTCGTCCGCCATCGTCGCGTCGCTGCCGCCCGAGCTGCGGGGACGCGTGCACGACCTCACCGGGTCACTGCCGCTGCGTGAACTGCCCGACGTCCTCGCCGCCGCCGACGTCATGGTCGGCGACGACTCCGGCCCACGGCACCTCGCCGTCGCCGTGGGCACCCCGACCGTCGGCGTGTTCTGGTTCGGCAACGTGATCAACGCCGGGCCGTTCGACCGCGGTCGGCACCGGGTGCACCTGTCCTTCGTGACGCAGTGCCCGGTCTGCGGCGTCGACGTCACCCAGGTCGGCTGGACCGCCGAGCGGTGTGAGCACGACCCGTCCTATGTGGACCAGGTCGAGCCGGAGGCCGTCCTCGCCGACGTCGAGGACCTGCTCCGCACGGTCTGACGCTGCGCGCGGCGCCACGACCGCCCGGTGCGAGGTTCCACACTCCGTGGGACGCTCCGGCCCTCGCACGGGGTGCGGAAGC
>NZ_KK366000.1:566284-602816 GCF_000686685.1 Curtobacterium sp. UNCCL17
TGGCGCGTCACGAGCGCCCGGTGCGAGGTTCCACATTCCGTGGGACGCCCCGGGCCTCGCACGGAGTGCGGAAGCTCGCACCAAGCGGCGGACGCGCGCGACTGACGGCCCGGAGGCGCCGTGGCGCGTCACGAGCGCCCGGTGCGAGGTTCCACACTCCGTGGGACGCTCCGGCCCTCGCACGGGTTGCGGAAGCTCGCACCAGCGCCCGGCACACGGACACACGGGAGGCGCGGTGCCAGCCGGCACCGCGCCTCCCGTCCGTCAGCGGCGAGCGGCTACGGCCAGCTCGGCTCCGTCGCCGGCATGATCGACAGCTCGCGGATCTCGCAGCCGGCCGGCTGCGACAGCGCGAAGATGATCGAGTTCGCGACGTACTCCGGCTCGATGAGCTGCGCGTCCGGGCCCGGCTTGTACTGCTCGGTCCGGTCGGCGAAGAAGTTCGTGCGCATCCCGGCGGGGATGATGTTCGTCACGCCGATGCGGCCGGCGGTCTCGGCGGCCAGCGCCTGCGAGAACCCGCGGACACCGAACTTCGACGCCGAATACGCGGTGCCGTCGCCGACGCCGCGCAGGGCGAGCGACGAGGAGATGGTGACGACGCGGCCGTGCGTGGCCTCGAGGGCGGGCAAGGCGGCGCGCACGGTCGAGGCGGTGCCGATCAGGTTGACGCCGACGATCTGCTCCCACTTGCCGGACGAGATCGCGTCGATCGGGGCGGGGGTGTCGATGCCCGCGGCGGTGACGACGGCGTCGAGGCCACCGTGCCGCTCGGCGGCGTCACGGACCGCCTGCTCGACGGCGTCGGTGTCCGAGACGTCCACGGCGACGGCGTCGACGCCCTCGGGGACGGCGTCGATCCGCAGGTCGAGGACGATCGGGGTGCCGCCGGCCTCGGTGACGGCGGCCACGACGGCGGCTCCGAGTCCGGAGGCGCCGCCGGTGACGAGGACGCGGCCGATGGGGGTGGTGGGGACGGGCATGGATGTCCTTTGCGTAGTGGTGCGGGAAGTGGTCGAGCTGGTGTGGAACGGCGAGCGGACGCTCAGCCGACGCGTTCGATCGCGGCGGCGAGCCGGGTGGTCGAGCGGCCCGGGTGGAACGGCACGGTGACGACGCGGCCACCCCATTCGGCGAGGGTTGCCGTCTCGGGCAGTTCGCTCGCGGTGTAGTCGCCGCCCTTCGCCCAGACGTCCGGGCGGAAGCGGCGCAGGGCCTCGTCGGGGGTGGACTCGTCGAACACCACGACGGCGTCGACGCAGTCGAGTGCCAGGAGCAGCTCGACCCGGTCGTCCTGGGTCATGATCGGCCGGTCCGGGCCCTTCAGTGCGCGGACCGACGAGTCCGAGTTGAGGCACACGACCAGGCAGTCGCCGAGTGCACGGGCGGCTGACAGGGTGCGGGCGTGCCCGGCGTGCAGCAGGTCGAAGCAGCCTCCGGTCGCGACGACGGTGCCGCCGGCACTCCGGACGTCGTGCACCAGGCGCATGGCGTCCCGGTCGGCCCCGGGCACGGCGAGCGGCGCGGGGCCGTCGTCGGCGAAGAGCGCGGTGACGCCACCGGCGGCCAGGTACTCGGACGCGGCGACCACGCCGGCGGAGACGGCCTCGGGGACGTCCGCGCCGGACGCCAGTGCGACGGCGACGCCCGCGGCGAGCCGGTCGCCGGCACCGCAGGGGTCCCCGGCGCTGACGGACGGAGCCGGCACGAAGCGGCTGTCGCCCTGGGCGTCCGCGAGCAGCGCACCGCGGTCACCCATCGTCACGGCGACGGCGCCGGCCTGCCACTGCTCGACGAGCCGGGCGGCGGCGACGGTCGCGAAGGGCACACCGTGTCCCTCGACGTCCGTGAAGCGTCGTGCCTCGGCAGCGTTCGGCGTGGCGACGGTGGTGCCGGGGACGGGGGCGGCGCCCTTGGGGTGCGGGTCCCAGACCACCGGCAGGCGCTCGGCCGCACGGGTGAGGGCGTCACGGAGTGCCGGGGCAGCGGCGACCCCGCGGCCGTAGTCGGCGACGACGATCGCGTCGACGCCGTCGAGGGCGGCGGTCATCGCGTCGGTGGCCTCGGGCACGGGCGGGGTCGCGCAGCCCTCGTCGATCCGGACGAGGGCGTGGTCGACGACGCGCACGCGGGTCTTCACGGGGGTGGGGACGCCGGACGGCCCGGCGACGATCGTGACGTCGGGCAGCAGGTCACGGATCTCCTGGGCACGGCCGTCGTCGCTCAGGACGGTGACCAGGGTGACGTCGTGGCCGTCGCGGGCGAGCATCGTCGCGACGAGTCCGGCGCCACCGGCACGGCGGTCGTCGGTGGCGACGTCCACCACGGGCACGGGGGCGTCCGGGCTCAGGCGCTCGCTCGTGCCGGACACGTCGACGTCGAGCAGGGTGTCCCCGACGACGGCGATGCGGAAGCGCGGTCCGGCGGCACGGCCACCGGCGGCGCCGGAACGCGGTGCGACGGCAGCGGGCCCGCTCATCGACGGCCCCCGCGACGCAGCGTCGGCTCCATCGCCTTGCAGAGTGCGTGCACCAGGACGAGCTGCGCCTCCTGCACGTTGGCGGACGGCCCCTCGATGCAGATCGCGTCGTCGACCAGGTCGGCGAGCGGGTTCGGTCCGGACCCGGTCAGCGCGAGGGAGCGGGCACCCACGGCACGTGCGGCCTCGGCGGCCCGCAGCAGGTTCGGGCTCTTGCCGCTCGTCGACAGCAGCACGAGGACGTCACCGGCACGGGCGTGCGCCGACACCTGCCGCGCGAACACCTGGTCGTAGCCGTAGTCGTTCCCGATGGCGGTCACGGCCGAGGTCTCGGCGTGCAGCGAGATGGCCGAGTACGCCGGTCGGTCGCCCTCGAAGCGGCCGGTGAGCTCGGACGTCAGGTGCTGCGCCTCGGCAGCCGAGCCGCCGTTGCCCGCGGCGAGCAGCCGACGTCCGGCGACGAGCCGCCCGGCGATGTCGTCCGCCCACTCGGCGATGTGGTCCCGGTGGTCGACGAGGGAGGCGATCACGGGGACCGACGCCGCGACGTGGTCGACGACGACGCGGGCGCTGTCGGTGACGGCGCGGTCCTCGAGCCCGGTCTGCTGGTCGATGGTCATCGTGCGGTCCTCTCCGTGGACTGCGCGGCGCGGGTGGCCCGGCCGGCGTGGGTGGTGCGCGAGCGGCCGGCGGCGGGCCCGGTGGTGCTGGCGGACGAGGTCGTGCCGGCGAGCAGGCGCTCGTAGACGCGCTCGCTGTCGGCCGCGACCTTCTGCCAGGTGTAGCGGGACTCGGCGCGCTGTCGACCGGCACGGCCGTACGCCTCGCGGCGCTCCGGGTCGTCGAGCAGTGCGCCGACGGCCTCGGCGACCGCGGTCTCGTCGCGCGGCGGCACGTGCAGGCCGGTGGCGTCCTCGACGACGGTGTCGATGAGCCCGCCGACGCTCGACGCGACCACCGGGCGGCCGCAGGCCATCGCCTCGAGCGGCACGATGCCGAACGGCTCGTACCAGGGGGCGCAGACGACGACGTCGGCGCTGCGGTAGACGGCGGGCATGTCGTGCTGCCCGAGCTGACCGCGGAACGTCACGTGGTCGCGCACGCCGAGTGACCGGGCGAGTGCGTCGAGGCGCTGGTACTCGGGGTCGTCCACCAGGTCGGCACCGGCGACGCCGGCACCGCCCACGACGACGAGCTCGACGTCGCGGCCCTGTTCGACCAGCGCGGCGAGAGCGGCGATCGTCGTCCCGACGCCCTTCCGCTGCACGAGTCGTGAGGCGGTGAGCACCCGGAGCGGACGGTCGCGCGCTTCGACGGGGCCGTCCGGACGGAAGAGCGAGACGTCGACCCCGCACGGCACGACGGAGATGCGGTGCAGCGGGACGCCGAGGGCCTTGAGCTCGAACGCCTCGTCCGAGCACGTCGCGACGACCTGGTCGACGCTCCGGCCGACGGCGGGTTCGACCCACTCGCGCTCGGCCGGGCTGGTGTCCGCGGCACCCTGGTGCCGGCGCTTCACGACACCCAGGGCGTGGAAGGTCTGCACCACCGGGATCCGCACCCCACCGGTCCGGGCCTGCACCTGCGTCACCGCGTCGAGGGTGGCGTGGCCGGACATCCAGAAGTGCGCGTGCACCACGTCGGGACGGTCGAGGAACCACTCGGCGGCGAGCACCGACGCGAACGTCCCCATGAACGGGAACAGCTCGTCCTTCGGCACGGCACGCGCCGGACCGGCGTCGACGTGCACGACGTCCACACCGGGGCGCAGGGGCACACGGACGGGCTGCGACGCGTCGTCGCGCCGCGTGTAGACGGTCACGTGGTGGCCGCGGTCGGCCAGCGCACCGGACAGTTCGGCGACGTGGACGTTCTGCCCACCGGCGTCGACCCCGCCGAGCACGGCGAGCGGACTCGCGTGCTCGGACACCATGGCGATCTTCATCGCAGGCTCCCTTCGAGCGCGGCTCCCGCCGCACGGTTCCGTCGCACACCGCGCGCGACGGCGTCGTCGAGCAGGTCGTCCCAGTCGGCCAGGAACCGACCGAGCGCGTGCCGTGCGAGCACGGCCTCCCGCGCCACGAGTCCCCGTCGACGCGCCTCGTCCGGGTCCTCCAGCAGCAGCCTGGAGGCCCGCACCAGCTCCTCGACGTCGGTCGCGATCGCCCCGGCCTCACCCGGGACCGTGCGGGCCGCGTCCGTCGTCGCGAGCACCAGGACCGGCATGGCCATGTGCATCGACTCGATGAGCGACAGGCCGAGCGAGGTCCAGCGGTTCGGGTGCACGTAGGCCCGCCGTTCGGCCAGCGCCGCGTGCATGGGGTCGGCCTGCACGTCGCCCTGCGCGACCACGCGGTCGCCGAAGCCGAGCTCCGGCAGCCGTTCGGTGCCGATGCCCCAGACGTCGACCGGCGCGACCTCGGCGAAGCGGGGGAGCAGGTCGGTGCCGACGACACGGTTGCGCCGGACGGGTTCGTTGATGACGACGCCGAGGCGCTCGAGCGCACCGGTGTACAGCGGGCCGGGGTCGACGACGCCGTGCTCGACGACGGTGGTCCGGGTGGTGCCGCAGTCCCACATCAGGGCGTTCCAGTGCGTCACGTGCGCGATCGTCAGGTCGTCGCGGTCGCGCATCGGGTGCAGGCTGTTCGGCACGTCGACCCGGGGGGCGTTGTGCTCCACGAAGACGATCGGTACGTCACGGCCACCGAGCAGACGACGGGCTTCGTCGAGCTCCTCGGTGCGCTGCAGGACGACCACGTCGACCTCGGCCTCGGCGACGTCGGCCGGGTCGATCTCGATCGCGGAGTCCGGCCAGTCGCGCCCACCGCGGCCGAGTCCCCAGGCGTCGCGCGCCGGCGTGGTCGGGATGAGGTACTCGTGGGGGCCGCGGACGAAGGCGTCCATCCAGCCGCCGTGCACGTGCCACACGAGGATCCGCATGCAGGGCCTTCCGGTCGGTGTCGATGGGCTCGCTCCCCGCCGCTGCCGGAGCAGCAGGAGAAGGAGCAGGAGAAGCAGTGGCGCACGCTACGCAGCGCGTTCTGGGCCGCCCCGCAGACTTCTCCGATCAGTCCGCGAAACGCGGTCGAGGAGCCGTTCGTGGGCCTCCAGGACGTCCGCGATGCGCACTCCGGACAGGCACGGGTGGCCGGGGACCGGGCACTCGCGAGCGCGGCTGAGACGGCACGGTGCGGCCTGGTCGCCGAGCAGTTCGACGAGCGGGGCGTACGGCGCCCACTTCACGGCGGGGACGACGGGCGAGAACAGGCTCACGATGGGCGCTCCGACGGCCGCGGCGAGGTGGGCCGGACCGGTGTTCCCGACGACGACGACCTCGGCGCCGGCGAGGACGGCCGCGAGTTCGGCGGGGCTGGTGCGGCCGCCGAGGTCGATGCCGGTGTCGCCCGCCACGGCGGCGGTCAGTGCGCGTTCGCCGGGGGAGCCGGTGACGACGATGGGGACGCCGCGCTCGGCGTAGGCGGCGACGAGCGCACGGTGGTGGGACTCCGGCCACGACCGTGCCGGGACGCTGGCTCCGGGGTGGACGACCACGTAGCGGTCGAGGCCGGCCACGGGCGGGGGCAGGACGGCGTCGTGGCGCACCGCGAGCCTCCCGTCGTCGTCCGGCGGCAGCCGGAACCCCGCCGCCTCGGCGATCCGCAGCGCGCGCTCGGGCTCGGGGAGGTCCTCGGGCAGGTCCTCGCCGGGGCGCAGCCGCACGTCGAGCAGTGACCCGGGGTGGTCGACCGAGGCCCCGGAGACCCGGGGGACCCCGGCCAGCCGCAGGAGCAGCGCGAGGGGCAGGGGCGACTGGTGGAAGGACGTCAGGACGACGGCCTCGTCGGGCTGTTCCTCGGCGACCAGCGCGCGGAACTCGGCGAGCAGGGCGTCATCGATCGGGCGTGCGGTCTCGGTGACCCACGGTGCCGCCCACACCCGCACCCGGTCGATGCCGGGCAGCAGGTCGGCGGCCGGCGCCCCCTGCGGACCGCACAGCATCGTCACGTGCGCGGCACCGGCGGCCACTGCGCGGACCGCGGGCCCGGCGACCAGGACGTCGCCGAAGGAGTCGAGCCGGGCGACGAGGACGCGCCGACCGGCGCTCACGCCCGGTCCGCCACGCTGCCGACGTGCTCGAGCACCAGGGTGACGGCCTCGTCCAGGTCCGCGGCGACGGTGTCGGCCTCGTCGACCTCCTGACGGCGGGTGCGCGGGGTGGGCACGAGGATCCCCTGCGCGCCGGCGTTCCGGGCTGCCTGCACGTCGGCGCCGATGTCACCGACGACGACGATCGACTCCGGCGGGATGCCGAGCCGCTCGGCGGCGTCGAGGACCATCCCGGGCCGGGGTTTCCGGCACGCGCAGTCGTCACCGGCGTCGTGCGGGCAGACGCACCACACGTCGAACGGGCCGACGAGCTCGTCGACCCGGGCGTTGGTGGCATCGACCTGTTCGCGCGTGGCCATGCCCTTCGCGATCACCGACTGGTTCGTGACGACACCGAGCTGCAACCCGGCGGCGCGCGCCCGTTCGACGGCGGGGCGCGCACCGGGGACGGGGACGACCAGGTGCGGGTCGGCGTTGTACGGGACGTCCACCACGAGGGTGTCGTCGCGGTCGAGGAGCAGGCCGCGGATGACGCGGTCCGGTGCGAGGGCCATGCTCCGTGACTACCGGTCGCCGGCCGGGCACCGCCCCAGGAAGAGCCGCGGAGCGCGGTCCCGGCAGGACCGTCAGCGTGTCGGGTCTACCGTCGCGGCGGTGACCGCCCTCGAGAACCTGCCCGACCCCGACGGACGCTCGGAACTGCTCGTCCTCCGTGCCATCAAGCTCGGCGACCTGCTCGTCGCCGTCCCCGCGCTGCACGCGCTCCGCCGCGCGTTCCCCGACCACCGCATCACCCTGGCCACCACGGCGTGGCTGGCGCCGGTCGTCGAACTCGTGCCGGCGGTGGACGTCCACCTGGCCCAGCACGGTCTCGACCACCCCATCGCGGTGCCGCACGGTGCCGTCGACATCGCCGTCAACCTGCACGGCGCCGGCCCGGAGTCCTCGGACCTCGTCGCCGCACTCGCCCCGCGCCGGGTCATCGGGCACGCCGACCCGACCCACGACTACCAGGGTCCGGAGTGGCCGGACGACGTGCACGAGCGCGACCGTTGGGCGGACCTGCTCACGTGGCACGGCATCCCCGCGGACGCGACCGAGGTGCACATCGACCGCCCCGCCGAGCCGCCGGTGGTCGCCGATGCGGCCGTCGTGCACGTGGGTGCCTTCCACGGTGCACGGCACTGGCCGACGGACCGCTTCGCCGACGTGGTGCGCGGGCTCCGGGCGCGCGGTGCCGACGTGGTCCTGACAGGAGGCTCGGACGACGTCGTGCGCGCCCGTGCCGTCGCCGACGCGGCCGGCCTGGCGCCGGAGGCGGTCCTGGCCGGCACCCTGGACCTGCAGGCCTTCGCCGCGGTGATCGCCGCGGCGCGACTCGTCGTCACGGTCGACACGGGCGCTGCGCACCTGGCGTCCGCGTACGGGGTGCCCTCGGTCGTGCTGTTCGGCCCGGCACCGCCCGAGGCGTGGGGCCCGCCGTCGACCGGCCCGCACATCGTGCTCACCGACGCCTCGGTCCGTCGCGGCGACGTCTTCGCCGAGGACCCGGACCCGGCGATCCTGGCCGTGACCGCGGACGACGTGCTGGCCGCGGTGGACCGGCTCCGGGTGACCGCTCAGGCGGCCGGGCGGTAGCGTCGACCGAGAGCCACCCGGACCTGCCGGACGCTCGGAGGGAGTCCTTCGTGTTCGAAGCCGCGAACATCCGTGACTGGATCGGTCTGCCGGTCGTCGACGAGGCCGACGACAAGGTCGGCACGCTCGAGAGCATCTACTACGACACCGCCACGTCCGAGCCGGCGTTCGGCGCCCTGACCACCGGCATGGTCGGGTTCCAGAAGCTCGTCTTCGTCCCGCTGTTCGGCGCCACCGTCGCCCCGAAGCACCTGCGTGTGACGTTCCCGAAGAAGCTCGTCAAGGACGCCCCGTCGATCTCGACCGACGGCGAGCTCGACGCCGCGACCGAGCCCGAGCTGTTCCAGCACTACGGGCTGGAGTACCGCACCGGCAGCGGTGGCGAACGCCGACTCGGACGCCGCTGAGCCCGTCCCGCCCCATCCACCGACCCCACCCGACCGACCGATCCGCCGCACCCGCCCGGAGGCCGCAACTGCTCCGCACCGCCCGTACGACGCTGCTCGCCGCCCTGGCGGCGGTCGCCGTCGTCGGGCTGGTGGTGGCCGGGGTCGCGGCGCCGGGGCCGGTGGAACGGGCGTCGGCAGCGCCGATGTGGCCCGTTCCCCAGCCCTACCCGGTACCGGACGACCCGACCGAGCCGCTCGCCGACCTCCCGCCCGGCAGCGAGTACGTCGCCCTCGGTGACTCGTACTCCGCCGGCTACGGCCTCGGCGACCGGACCCGGCTGCCCACGAGCGCGTGCGTGCAGTCGGCCCGTGACTACCCGCACCGGCTCGCGGCGCGGTTCGGCCTCGACCTGACCGACGTCACGTGTGCGGGCGCCACCAGCGAGGACGTCACGACCGGACACCAGTTCACGGGCGTCCCCCCGCAGATCGAGTCGCTGTCGTCGCGCACCCGGCTCGTGACCCTGACCATCGGCGGCAACGACGCGGACCTGTTCGGCACGGCCGCGTCGTGCCTGGCGATCTCGGCCGACGGCCCGGTGTTCTCCGGACGCGACGCGCCGTCGTGCAAGAGCACGCTCGTGCAGGACGGTGAGGACCAGCTCAGCGTGAAGATCCGGTCGCGGGTCGCGCTCGGGATCGCCGACACCCTCGCAGCGGTGCAACGGGCCGCGCCGAACGCCGTCGTCGTGTTCCTCGGGTACCCGGCGATCTTCCCGGACGCCGAGCACACCCCCGCGAAGGGCTGCTTCCGCTCGGCGCTCGACCTCGGCACGCTCGCGGGGTCGTTCCCCTCGGACACCTTCCCGTTCACCGACGACGACGTGGCGTACCTGCACGGTGTGCAGGAGGAGCTCGACGCCGTGTCCGCATCCGCCGCCGACGCCGCCGGGGTGCGGTTTATCGACGTCCTCGAACGCACCGAGGCCCACTCGGCCTGCGCCCCGCGGGACGAGCGCTACGTCGCCGGTGTCAGCCTGACCGGCTCGACCGACCTGCGACGCATCGACCTGCGGGCCGGCGCCCTGCACCCGAACGGCCGCGGTGTCGCGTACCTCACCGATCAGATGGCCGACGCGATCCGGGAACTCGCCGGCTGACCCGTCCGGACCCCGCGCTGTCCGTGTGGGCCGCCGGTGGGACGACGCAGACCGGTGCCGCCGTCTCACGGACGACGTCGTGCAGGAGCGCGCCGGACAGCACCCGCACGTGGCCCCGTCCGAGCACCACGAGCGACGCCCGCCGTGTGCGCGATGCGATGGCGTGCCCCGGGTGTCCCTCCACGAGCAGCGGCCGGATCCGCACCGCCGGGAACCGCGCGGTCAGGTCCTCGGTGACCCGCTGCAGCAGTTCGGCGTTCCGGGCGCGCCACCGCAGGGGGTCCTCGGCGAAGTCGGTGAGCCCGGTCCGGGTCAGCACGGGCATCTCCCACGCCCGGAGCAGCGTCAGTCGTCGGTGCAGCCGGACGGCCTCGGCCACGGCGATCGAGACGGCTCGTTCGTCGATGGGTTCCTCGACGGCCAGCACCACGTCGCCGTCGATCGGGTGCGGGCCCTCGGGGACGATCACGGTCGGTACGGCCGCGCGGACCGCGACCCGCGCCGGGTCGCCGCCGGCGGTCGAACCCCGTCGGCTCCGGAAGGTCCCGATCACCAGGAGGTCACCGCCGTCGGACTCCTCGACCAGGGCACTGGCGAACGGCCCGGCGTGCCGGTGCACCTCGACGGCGGCTCCGGGCAGGGCGGCGCGAGCGGCCTGGGCCAGGCGGTCGGCGACCGGTCCGGGGCCCTCGATCGCCGGGTCGGCACCGATGATCCGGATCCGCTCGATCCCGCTGTCCGCGCGGGCGGCGATCCACCGCAGCGCCTCGTCGTGCGGCATCGCGGCGTCCGCGGCCAGCGTCACCGTCGTCCATCGTTCGTCCATCCCGATCGGCCTCCTCCATCGCAGGTCCTCCGGGGGCGTCACACGGCGCTCCGTGCGCCACACGGTACTCCCGGCGCGGGCGTGGGGAACCGGCGGTGGGACCGGGCACGTCGGGTGGTGCGCGGTGCGTGTGTGGTGATCCGGGCCTCCCGTCCGGGTCTGCGTAGTCTCGGGGCGTGGTCGTGAGTGCCGGACTGTTGCTGCACCGGACCGGTCCGTCCGGGCCCGAGGTCTTCCTCGCGCACATGGGCGGGCCGTTCTGGCGGAACCGGCCGCGTGCCTGGTCGATCCCGAAGGGGCTGGTCGAGGCGGGGGAGGAGCCGCTCGGCACCGCGCTGCGCGAGTTCGCCGAGGAGATCGGCGTGCCCACACCGGTGAGCGCCGCGGACCTGACCGACCTGGGGGAGTTCCGGCAGGCGTCGGGCAAGCGCGTGCGGGTCTTCGCGGCACGGGCGTCGGGGTTCTCGGTCGACACCGTGCGGAGCAACACCGTGCGGCTCGAGCTGCCGCGCGGGTCCGGGCGGTTCGTGGAGGTGCCCGAGGTGGACGACGCGCGGTGGGTCGGCCTCGACGAGGCGCGGGAGCTGGTGGTGGCCGGGCAGGTCGCTGCGCTCGACGCACTGGTCGCGCTCGGTTGGGGTGCTGGCGGTTCTTGACGCGCCGCTCGTGGCGGTCGAGGGGTCACGAACTGTCGCCCGGCGAGCTTCCAGACGACACTTCTCGGCCGCTCGGTGATCGGCGCGCGGCAGGTCCTGACCACTCGGCGGGACCTTCTTGCTCGTGTCGTGCCCCGGACACGAGCCGCGCCCTCTGGATAGTTTGAGGGGGTGTCGGGTTCTCCGGCGCCACACCAGGGGAGTAAGCATGCGGCGCTGGCGCGCGATCACGGCTGGGCTGACGGCCCTCGCACTCGGAGCAGGACTCGCGATCGGCGGCGCGACCAGTGCGTCGGCCGAGCCGGTCGGCAACTGGGGGACCTTCACCCTCAGCGGAGCGAGCCGTGCCTACACCGGCACGATGACGCTCGCAGGGTTCCCCGAGACGACCTTCACGTCGGACTCCCGGCAGTCGACCGTCGTCAGCGGGGCATCGACCTGGCAGTCGGCGTCGACCCCGCCGGGCGCGGTCTACGGGACGAGCCGCGGCCAGACCTACATGAACCAGCGGCCGAACGTCGACTCGCCCACGTCCGGCGCATCGACGACCACCTACACGTTCGCCGAGCCGACACCGGGCGCCCAGAGCTGGTCGTTCGTGCTCGGCGACGTCGACGCCGATCGTGCGACCATCTCGGCCACCGTCTCCGGGGGCGGCGCCGCGACCGCGGAGCAGCTCGGCTACGTGAGCTCCTACAACTCGTGCTCGGCCGCCGTCGCCGGAGGACCGTCGTGCACCGCCGACCCCGACGGCACGACCGGGCGGGACCTGCCCTCCTGGGACCCCGCCACCCGGACCCTGACGGGCAACACCGGCGCGGTCGACACCGCCGGCGCCACGGCGTGGTTCACGCCGACCGTCTCGCTCACCAGCCTGACGATCACGTACCAGCAGCGCAGCGGTTTCCCGGTGTACCAGACCTGGTTCGCCAACCGCACCGCCGCGATCACCGGCACGGCGACCCTCGACGGAGCGCCGATCCCCGGGGCGATCGTCCGCGTCACCGCTCCGCGCGGCACCGTGTACACGACGACGACCAACGCCGACGGCACCTACGCGTTCCCGCAGCTGCCGGTCATCGCGAACTACCGCGTCGAGATCACCCCGCCGGACGGCGCCGAGGGCCCTGACCAGCCCGTTCGGGTCTCCCTCGCGCAGACCGGCTCGCCGGGCGGCGTGGACCAGCAGGCCGACTTCGTGTTCACGTCGCCGGAGGACACCGTGTCGGTCATCGGCACCGTGGTCGACGAGGACGGCCGACCGGTCTCGAACCTCGAGGTCGTCATCACCGACCCGGACTCCGGGGACGTCCTCGTCGACACGACGACGAACAGCGACGGCGTCTACACCGGCTCGGACCTGCCGGCGGACACCGACCTCGACGTGTCCGTCGCCGACGAGCCGCCCGTGACCATCACCACCGGCGACGACGACGCGGCACCGGCAGTCCCCGACGAGGTCGAAGCCCCGGCCGCCGTCGTCGCGACGGTCGCCGGTGTGGTCTCGCTCGACGGTTCACCCGTGCCCGCTGGAGCGGTGGTCGAACTCGTCGACGGCACGGGCGGCGTGGTCGCATCGACGGAGACCGACGCTGACGGTCGGTACGTCTTCGCCACCGCGGCGGGCACGTACACGGTCCGGACCGAACGACCCGAGCCCGGGGCGACCGGGGCGACGTCGAACACCGGTGTGCCGGCCGTCGCTGGCGAGCGTGCTTCGTCCGACCTGCCGTTCGCCTCCGCAGCCCCCGCCGCCGAGGTCACCACCGACCAGCCCGGCACGGTCGTCGACACGAACGGCGAACCCGTTCCCGACGTCGAGGTCGTCGCGACTCCGACGGACCCGCAGTCCGGCGATCCCGTGTCGGTCGTCACGGACGACGACGGTGCGTTCGACCTGACCGGACTGGAGCCCACGACGGAGTACGCCGTCTCGGTCGACGTCGAGGGGGCAGAGACGGCGACCGTCGTCACCCCGGAGTCCGGGGCTGCGACGCCGCTGGCGTTCGTGGTGCGGGCTGCGGCGGCTCCCGCTCCCGCACCGTCGCCGTCGCCGTCGCCGAGCGGTGCTCCTTCGGCGACTCCGACCGACCCCGCCGCCGGCTCGGGCTCCGGCTCCGCGCCGGTCTCGGGCCAGGGCGATGCGGAGGACGGGGGACCGCTCGCCTACACGGGCGCGGACGTCGGCCCGGGACTCATCGCCGCCGGGGTGCTCGTGCTGCTCGGTGCAGCGCTGCTGACCTACCGCGCAGTGCGCAACCGCCGCCGCACGGACCACCTGCAGGACTGACCGCGCGGCGGGCGCAGGACACGCCGCCCGGGTCCGCCGAGGGGTCACGAACCGTCGCCCGCCGCCCCCGCGTCCGCCGAGTGGTCGCAAACCGTCGCCCGCCGACCCCGGCAGACGACAGTTCGAGCACCCCCGACGCCCCGCCAACGGCAAGTCGTGACCACTCGAGGCCCGGGCACCGCGCGCGTCCGCCGCAGCCGCACAACACGCCGCCGCGGGTACGCCGAGGGGTCACGAACCGTCGCCCGCCGACCCCGCAGACGACAGTTCGAGCGCCCCCGACGCCCCGGCAACGGCATGTCGTGACCACTCGGAGCCCGGGCACCGCGCGCGTCCCCCGCAGCCGCACAACACGCCGCCCGGGGACGCCGAGGGGTCACGAACCGTCGCCCACCGCCCCCGCAGACAACAGTTCGAGCACCCTCGACGCCCCGCCGACGGCATGTCGTGACCCCTCGACGCGCCGACCGCGCCCGCCCCGGCTCCTAGCGCGTCCGCGGCCGCCGCACCGAACCCGTGGCGACGCCGATCGACCCCGTGACCGTCTGGATCGCCCGCCCGACGACCGGCACCGACGTGGTGACGACCGCGAGCGACGACGTGATGGCCTCGATGGACGAGGTCGACAGGTGCTCCTGCGTGTGCGTGTGCACCGGGAACCCACGGCGCGCCAGCACGACGACCCCGAGTGCGCCGACCAGCACCGCGGCACCGGCGAACGGCAGGTACTGCAGCCCGACGATCCCGAGGGCCTGCCCGCCGAACGCCGCACCACCGGCGATGCCGATGTTCGACGCGCCGTTGACCAGCGCGCCGGCGATGTCGGGGGAGACGCCTCCGGCACGGATCGCCGCGGCCATGAAGAGCGTGCCGGTCGTGCCGTTGGCGGCCATCCAGACCCCCGCGACGACCATCGTCCCGATCAGGGAGCCGTGCACGAACGGCATCGTCGCGAAGGCCACGACCATCACGGCGACCGAGGCGATCAGCGTCTGCCGGGGCGCACGGTCGACGAACATGCCGGCGAGCCAGAGCCCGACGACACCGGTGCCACCGAGCACGAGCAGCGCCCCGCTCACCATGCCGGCGTCGAGCCCGGCGTCGATCGCGTACGGCCCGATGTAGGTGTAGACGACGTAGTGCCCGCCGAACAGCAGCATGTCGGCGATCACGACGGACAGCAGTCCGGTGCGTGCCCAGGCCTTCGGCGAACCGATGTGCGGCGACGAGGCACCGCGGACGGCGGGCAGGAACAGCAGGGCGACGACGGCGAGTGCCGCTGCGGCGACACCGACGGAGAACACGGCCTGGCGCCAGCCGATGTGCTGCGCGACCCAGGTCGCGACGGGCACGCCGAGCACGAACCCGAGCGAGCTGCCCGAGTACACGAACGCGATCGCCCGCCCGGCCAGCCGCGGCGGGACGATCCGGGTGGCGTACGCCGAGGCGACCGAGAAGAACAGTGCGTGCGCGATGCCGCCGACGACGCGTCCGGCGCAGACGACGGCGAACGACGGTGCGAGCGCGACCATCAGGTTCGACACGGTGTAGCCGACGAGCGTGGCGACGAGCACGGTCTTGCGGGGCAGCTTCGCGGTGAACGCGGTGAGCGGCAGCGCGAGGAGCGCGACGGCCGCGGCGTACACGGTGATGACGATGCCCATGGTGGCCTCGGTCACGCCGAGGTCGGCGCTCATCGTGCCGAGCAGCCCGACGGGCATGAGCTCGGTGGTGATGGCGAAGAACGTGGCCAGTCCGAGCACGGCGATGCCGACGATCGACTGGGTGGTGACGGTGATCGGCCGCGTGTGGGTCGACACGGCCGAGGTGGTGGTGTTGGTGGACACGCTGCTGACCTCCTCCGAGGCACGGTGGAGCGCGCGACGATGCCGATCGTTCTGACGGCGGTGACCGGGAGGGTCTGCGGGGCGCGCTCGCTGGCGGATGTGGATGATGTGGGTACGACTCCACGACGAGTGCGCTCATCCAGTGTTGCACGATGGAACGACTCTCGCGAGGGCATCCAGCAAATACATCGGAGCGCTCCAACGAAACACTCAGCTCCGGGTCGCTCGCTCAGTACTCGTTCGTCACCCGGCCCTGGACCCCACCGCCGCGCAGCTCGATGGTCAACGTGCCGCTCCTGGACTGCGCCGACATCGACACCGATCCGTGCAGCGCCGCCTGCCGCGGGAAGCACGCCGTCGACGACTCGATGCGGTCAGCCGTCGCCACCAGGCAGATCGTCGACCGGTCCGTCCCGATGCCGGCCCAGACGTTCCAGGGCGTCTCGGCGGTCCCGCCGTCGAGCGCGCGGTTCGTGAAGACCAGTCGCGTCGTGTGGAGACTCACCGGCGCAGCGACCGGCCCCGGCAGCTGGTCGGCGTACGTCTGCGGGACGTCGAGCAGCTGCTCGAGCGTGATCGTCCCCGCCGTCGGCGTGACGCTCGGCGCTGCGGCGACGTCCGGTCGCGCGGTCCCGACGAGCGTCCCGGCGGCGAACGCGACGCCCACCGCCGCAGCGGCGCCGCCCGCGATCCAGGCGCGTGGCCGCTCCGTCCACAGCCACCGCCGCCACCGCGATCGCTCGGTCGACACTGCCTGGAGGCCCGGCTCGTCCCCGCCGTCGCCCCGGGCGTCGTCGACGTGGTCGCCCCCACCGCCGTCGGTCGCCTCCGACACGTCGGCTCCGGCAGGCACCGCCGCCGCGCCGGGGGGCAAGGACACGACCGCCGCGTCAGCGGGCGAGAACACGGTCACCGGCACGGGCCCTGGACCCGATCGCGTCGCGGACGGGACGGACGCGCGGACCGGATCCGGGCCTCCCGGCAGTGGATTCCGCGCCGTCGCGACCGCACGCGCACGGGGTCGCCGTCCGCGTTCCAGGTCCTGCAGGGCGATCCGGGCGCGCGCCGCGTCCGCCGGGCTCGATCCTGCTCCCCAGGCGACGGCCTCGAGCCGTGCCCGTTCCGCTGCCACGTCGTCGTGGGCCATGCGCACTCCCGCTCTGCCGGTCGCGTGGACAGGTCCATCGTGGCACCGCGCAGCCGTGCGCGCGCACCCAGAACGAGGGAGTAGGCGTGGTGCATGAGCACCGACCCCATGCCGCAGCACGACGCCGACGCCGAGACCCTCGAGCCGCTGAGCCACGACACCCAGTCCGGCGAGGCCGACTACGTCGCGACCAGCCCCGGCGGCGCCGGCACGGAACGTCACGTACCGACCGCCGACGAGGAGCAGGGCCGCGGCACCGAGTACGACCCGGTCGACCAGGGACCGCAGCAGGAGGGCCAGGGCGGCTAGCGGACCACCCGTCGCAGCACGGCGCGTTCGCCGTAGGTCCAGGCCGCACTCGTCACGACGTAGAGCGCGGCGGCGAGTGGTGCTATCGCCGCGAACACGACCGTGATGAACGGCACGTACCGACCCAGGGCGGCGGTCGCGGCCGCCCCGGGGACCCCCGGTTCCGGCGCCGGCACCGGGTTCCAGTGTGCGTTCGACCGGCGGCTGAGCTCGACGACGACCGCCAGCACCGCCAGCAGGACCAGCACCACCCAGGCGTGCACCCACAGTGGCGACGTGAGCGTGACGATGAGCGAGTGGCCGAGCGGGACGCCGACGAGCGTCGCCTCCAGCAGGGCGTTCGCGGTGCCGTCGATCGAGGCGTGCGTGAACAGGGCGTAGACGAGCGACACCACGGGTGCCTGCGCAAGGACGGGCAGGCAGCCGGCCAGCGGCGAGACCTTCTCGTCGGTGTACAGCTGCTGCACCGCTCGCTGCAGCCGCTGGGTGTCGCGGCCGTGGCGCTTCCGGAGCGCCGCGAGCCGGGGTGCGAGGCGCCGGCGGTCCCGTTCGGCCCGCACCTGCAGCACGGACAGCGGGACGAGCACCAGGCGGACGGCCAGGGTGAGGAGCACGACGGCGATCGCCGCGGCGAACGAGCCGGCGACGGGGGAGAGCGCCGCGGTGAGGGCGGTGACGAGGTCCGCGCCGCCGTGCAGCAGCGGGCCGACGAGGGGCAGGGTGGACAGGTCCATGACGGTTCCGATCGGTGGTGGGTCAGCGGAGTGCGCGAGCGGCCCGGCCACCGGTCGGTGGTCAGGCCGGGGTCGCGACCCCCGGTGCCCGTGAGCGGACGTGGCCGTCGGCGTCGGGGTGGCTCCACCCGATCCGGGTGACCAGGTCGGGCACCGCCGACCGATCCGACACGGATGCCGATCCGGCCCCGAGGACGGCCGCGAGCACCGCGACGAGCAGTCGGGCGACGACGACGGTCACGGCGACCGCGGTCAGCCCGAGTGCCGCCACGGCCAGCAGGGGCAGCACCCCGGCGGCCGGGTCGCCGAGCACCAGCGCGGCGGTGGCGCGGAGCAGCAGCAGGACGGCGGTCATGGTCCGTTCAGCGTAACGCCCGCGTGCCGTCGAGGACCGGAAGGTGCGGCGGGGGAGGATCACGGCATGACCGCAGGTTCGCCGAGCACCCCAGCGACCGTCGCGCTCGAGGCGGCCGGGGTCCCGTACACGCCGCACGTGTACGAGCACCACGAGAGCGCCACCAACTTCGGAGAAGAGGCGGCCGCCGCCCTCGGGCTGCGCGAGGAGCAGGTCTTCAAGACCCTGGTCGTCTCCGTCGACGGCACCCTCGCCGTCGCGATCGTGCCGGTGGCGAACCGGCTCGACCTCAAGGCGATCGCCGCGGCCATCGGGGGCAAGAAGGCGACGCTGGCCGATCCCGCCCTCGCCGAGAAGCGCACGGGCTACGTGGTCGGCGGGATCAGCCCGGTCGGCCAGAAGACGCGGCTCCGCACCGTGCTCGACGAGTCGGCGCTGTCGTACGCGAGCATCTTCGTGTCCGGCGGTCGTCGCGGATTCGACGTCGAGGTGGCACCGACGGACCTCGCGCGGATCACCGAGGCGGTCGCCGCACCCATCGCGCGGACCTGAGTCGAGTCGCCGCAAGTTTTTTCCGGACCCGGGAATGACCCGGGCCCTCCTGCGTTGCATTGAGTCGAAGGCACTCAAGTTCCCCAGGAGGTCCCTTTGCCAGAGACGTTCGGCCCGACCGGTGGCAATGACTCGTTCGACGAGTTCCTCGCCCGCCTGCTCGCGGCACAGCGCACCGGTGACCAGCAGCGCGTCCGCGCGTTCGGTCGACCGGTCGACATCACCCGGCTGCTCAGCCGCCGGACCCACGAGCTGCTCCAGCACACCGCCGAGTACGCGGTCGCGCAGGGGCAGCGTGAGATCGACGCACTGCACATCCTGCACGTGCTCGTCCGCACCGAACCGTTCGACGCCGTCGTGCGTTCCGCCGGGGTCGACCCCCGGCGACTCGCCGAGGAGATCGAGCAGCGCCTGCCGATGGCGCACGAGCCACTGGCCGAGCAGACCGGCCGCCCGGCGCTGACCGCCACCGCCCAGCGCATCCTCGTCGAGGCGACGCAGGCAGCGCGGGGCTTCGGCAGCACCTACACCGATCCCGAGCACGTCTTCTTCGCGCTCGTGATGGACCAGGAGACCGTGACCGGCCAGCTGCTCGCCAGCGCCGGGATCACCCCGCAGGTCATGCAGGACTACGCCCAGCAGGCAGCGGCAGCAGCACGAGAGGGGCGCCCCATGCCCGGAACACCCGACGCCGTCGACACCGACCAGGCCACCGACAGCGACACCCCGACGCTCGACCAGTTCGGCACCGACCTGACCGAGCGCGCCCGTGACGGGCACGTCGACCCGGTGATCGGCCGCGCCGACGAGATCGAGCAGACCGTCGAGATCCTGCTCCGCCGCACCAAGAACAACCCGGTGCTGATCGGTGAGCCCGGCGTCGGCAAGACCGCGATCGTCGAGGGCCTCGCCCAGCGCATCGTCGACGGTGACGTCCCCACCCTGCTGCAGGGCAAGCGGGTCGTCGCGCTCGACCTGCCCGGCATGCTCTCCGGCACCCGCTACCGCGGCGACTTCGAGGAGCGCCTCACCAAGGCGATGGACGAGATCGCGGCGCACGCCGACGAGCTCATCGTCTTCGTCGACGAGCTCCACACCGTCGTCGGCGCCGGTGGCGGCGGCGAGGGCGGCTCGATGGACGCCGGCAACATCCTCAAGCCCCGGCTCGCCCGCGGCGACCTGCACCTGGTCGGCGCGACGACGCTCAACGAGTACCGCCGGATCGAGAAGGACGCCGCGCTCGAGCGTCGGTTCCAGCCCGTCACGGTGGGGGAGCCGAACGTCGAGGACGCCGTCGCGATCCTGACCGGCCTCGCCCCGCGCTACGAGGAGCACCACGGCGTCGTCTACACGCCCGAGGCACTCCGCGCCGCCGTCGAGCTCTCGCACCGCTACGTGACCGACCGGCACCTGCCGGACAAGGCCATCGACCTCATCGACCAGGCCGGTGCACGCCGTCGCCTCGCCCTGTCGGGCGACGTCGACGTCGAGGCGCTGCATGCCCAGGTCACCGACCTGACGGCCCGCAAGGACCGTGCGGTCGCCGAGGAGCACTACGAGGAAGCGTCCGACCTGCGCGACGAGATCGTCGGACTGGAGGCCCGGATCACCGCCGCCTCGTCGGCGGACGCCAGCCGCCCCTCCCGTCAGGAGTCCGCGGACACGTCGATCACGGAGGCCGACATCGCCGCGGTGGTGTCCCGCGCCACCGGGATCCCGGTGACCCGCCTCGGCTCAGCCGACAAGACGCGGCTCGCCGCGCTCGAGTCCGAGCTGCACGACCGAGTCGTCGGCCAGGACGACGCTGTGCGGGCGATCGCGAAGGCGGTACGACGCAGCCGGACCGGCATGGGCGACCCGCGTCGTCCGGTGGGCAGCTTCCTGTTCCTCGGCCCGACGGGCGTCGGCAAGACCGAACTCGCGAAGGCCCTGGCGTCGTCGCTGTTCGGTGACGAGTCCGCGATGCTCCGCTTCGACATGAGCGAGTTCGGCGAACGCCACACCGTGTCCCGCCTGGTCGGTGCCCCTCCCGGGTACGTCGGCTACGACGAGGCCGGCCAGCTGACCGAGCGTGTCCGCCGCAACCCGTACTCGGTGATCCTGCTCGACGAGGTCGAGAAGGCCCACCCGGACGTCTTCAACCTGCTGCTGCAGGTCCTCGACGACGGCCGGCTCACCGACGGGCAGGGGCGGACGGTCGACTTCCGGAACACCGTCGTCATCATGACGTCGAACATCGGCTCGGAGTTCCTGGCCTCCCGCTCGGGAGCGCTCGGGTTCTCCCCGGTCGGTGCCACCGACGGCTACGCGGAAGACGACCTGCGGGCCCGCGTGATGGGCAAGCTGCGCGAGGCGATGCGCCCCGAGTTCATCAACCGCATCGACGAGATCGTGCTGTTCCGCAAGCTCGACCGATCCCAGATCGCGTCGATCGTGTCGCTGCTGCTGCAGGACACGGCGCTCCGGCTGGTCGCACAGGACATGCTCCTGTCGGTGTCCGACGCGGCGGTCGACTGGCTCGCCGAGCACGGGTACGAGCCGGAGTACGGCGCCCGCCCGCTCCGTCGGCTCATCCAGCGCGAGGTCGACGACCGCATCGCGACCCTGGTGGTCGAGGGCGGGGTCGCCGCGGGTGACACCGTGCGGATCGACGTCGATGGCGATGCCCTGACGGCGAGCGTCGCGGAGCACGCAGCGGTCTAGTCCGGTCGCACGCACACACGAGGGCCCGGTACCGATTCGGTACCGGGCCTTCGGCGTGCACGGACCGCCGCGGTGTTCGGGAATGCAATTCCGGACGTTTTTTCGGAAAAGGGGTTGCGCTCCGAATTGCGGTGCCGATAGTGTTCACTCGTCGCGAACGGTCGAACATTCGACCCGGACGACTCCGCCAGCTCGAGACCGAAAGGGGGCCGACCCATGATGATCACAACGACCACTCCGTTCCGTGGAATCCGTGGACGCGTCGGTACCCCGTTCCGCGTCCGCTGACCCGGGGCGTCCCACTCTCCTGACACCTGTGCCTCCGGGCACCGTGCGCTGAGCCGATCAGGCTCGCGCAGCACCGGTTCGTTCGTCTGCTGAACGGCTCGTCGACTCGTCGATGCGTGCCGTCCGATCTGCGCGGAGGACGCCGGAAGAATGTCGGTGGACAGTGCGACGCTCTCGGTGTCGACGAGCATTCCGCGATCGTTGTCCGAACATTTCCGGACCATCCCGGAGTGCATTCTCACGCATTCAATTCCTGCTGCCCGCAACCCGGGCGGATTCGTCCTGCCCGACACCCGGGCAGCTCTGCCGTGCCCTGAAGGGGAACACCGTGTCCACGAAGACCACCACCCGTCCACCCGATACCCGCGCGGTGCGCCGCCGGGTCTCACTCGCCGACCGCATCGCACTCCGGGTCGGGATGTCGCTCATCATCTGGAGCCGACGCACCCGCAAGGAGCGGCCCGAGGTCGACCTCGCCACGCTGGCCCGCCTCGAGCGCGAACGCCAGCAGCGCGAGGCCGACTGGATCACCCAGGGCGCCGCCATGCGGATGTGGCGCTGACCCGCGGCACTGCGTCGGCGTCACATGCTCGCACGCATGGTGCGAGGTTCCGTACTCCGTGGCCGCCCCTCGGGGTGGCACCACGTCCGGAACCTCGCACCATGCCGGGCACCCCTCGCACCGTGCGGGGCGTCCGGACGCACCCCGGGCCTCCCGTACCGTTGGCGGGTGACCGAAACCGCAGCTGCACTCGTCGAACGCCTCACCGCCCTCGTGCCGGACTTCCCGAAGCCGGGGGTGCTCTTCCGCGACGTGACGCCGGTGTTCTCCGACGCGGTCGCGTTCGGCCGCGTGTGCGAAGCACTCGCGGCACCGTTCGCGGTCGGAGCCGGGTTCGACGCGGTCGCGGGCATCGAGGCCCGGGGCTTCGCGCTGGCCGGGGGCATCGCCGCCCAGCACCAGGTCGGCGTGCTCACCGTGCGCAAGGCGGGCAAGCTCCCCGGCGAGGTCCTCAGCGAGCAGTACGCGCTCGAGTACGGCGAGGCAGAACTCGAACTGCGGCCGGGTCAGCTGCCCGCCGGCACCCGGGTGCTCGTCGTCGACGACGTCCTGGCCACCGGGGGGACCGGCGCCGCCACCATCACGCTGCTCGAACGCGCCGGGTACCAGGCCATCGGCTTCGCCGCCCTGCTCGAGCTCGACGGCCTGAACGGGCGCGAGCGTCTCGAGCCGCGGCTGCCCGTCGCGACGCTCGGCGCCGTCCCGGCCTGAGCGCGGGCAACCGCCCGGTCGGGGCACCCATCCGTTCTCTCCACAGGCGCGTCCCCGGCGTCCGCACGCGAGCACGTCTCGCACTAGTCTTGACGCACCATTTCGATCGAGGAGTCCCATCATCGTGACCGAGTCAGTCGCACCCGCGCCCGCCGAGCTTCCCCAGGCACCCGAGCCCCGGACCGCGACGACGACCACGACCGGCACCGAGCTCTTCGACGGTGAGCGCGGCGTCGTCGCGATCCGCGTCGACGGTGTGCTGAAGGACCTCGCGGCGGACGTGCAGGCCGGCGAGACCGCCGAGGCCGTCACCCTGCAGGAGCAGGACGGGCTCGACATCCTCCGGCACTCGGCAGCCCACGTGCTGGCGCAGGCCGTGCAGCAGATCAACCCGGACGCCAAGCTCGGCATCGGGCCGCCCGTCAACGACGGCTTCTACTACGACTTCGACGTCGCCGAGCCCTTCACCCCCGAAGACCTCAAGGCGATCGAGAAGGGCATGGACCGCATCGTCAAGCAGGCCCAGCGCTTCCGTCGCGTGGTCGTCACCGACGAGCAGGCACGCGAGCTGATGGCGGGGGAGCCCTACAAGCAGGAGCTCATCGGCCTCAAGGGTGCGGCGTCCGACGGCGACTCCGGCGAGAGCGTCGAGGTCGGTGCCGGCGAGCTGACCGTGTACGAGAACGTCGACCCGAAGTCGGGCGAGGTGCTCTGGCAGGACCTCTGCCGCGGCCCGCACGTCCCGCACACCCGCTGGATCGGCAACGCCGCCAAGCTCATGCGCGTCGCCGCCGCGTACTGGCGCGGCTCCGAGAAGAACCCGCAGCTGCAGCGCATCTACGGCACCGCCTGGCCCGACAAGGACCAGCTCAAGGCGTACCTGGTGCGCCTCGAGGAAGCCGCCAAGCGCGACCACCGCAAGCTCGGCGCCGAACTCGACCTGTTCTCGTTCCCCGACGAGATCGGTTCCGGCCTGGCGATCTTCCACCCGAAGGGCGGCATCATCCGCCGCGAGATGGAGGACTACTCGCGCCGTCGGCACGAGGAGAACGGCTACTCGTTCGTCTACACGCCCCACATCACCAAGGGCGACCTGTTCGAGACCTCCGGGCACCTCGGCTGGTACAAGGACGGCATGTTCCCGGCCATGCACATGGACGAGGCCAAGGACGAGGACGGCAACGTCACCCGGCAGGGCGCCGACTACTACCTCAAGCCGATGAACTGCCCGATGCACATCCTGGCCTACCGGTCGCAGCCCCGCTCCTACCGCGACCTGCCGCTCCGGATGTTCGAGTTCGGCACGGTGTACCGCAACGAGAAGTCCGGCGTCATCCACGGCCTCACGCGCGTGCGCGGCCTGACCCAGGACGACGCGCACATCTTCACCACGCAGGAGAAGATGAAGGAGGAGCTGACAACGACTCTCGCGTTCGTGCTCTCGCTCCTGCGCGACTACGGCCTCGACGACTTCTACCTCGAGCTCTCCACGAAGGACCCGGAGAAGTACGTCGGTGACGACGAGGTCTGGGACGTCGCGACGGAGACCCTGCGCCAGGTCGCCGAGGAGTCCGGCCTCGAGCTGGTGCCGGACCCAGCCGGTGCGGCGTTCTACGGCCCGAAGATCTCGGTGCAGGCCCGCGACGCCATCGGGCGCACCTGGCAGATGTCGACCGTGCAGCTCGACTTCAACCTGCCCGAGCGCTTCGGCATCGACTACACCGCGGCCGACGGCTCGCGTCAGCGTCCGGTGATGATCCACCGCGCGCTGTTCGGCTCGATCGAGCGCTTCTTCGGGGTCCTCACCGAGCACTACGCGGGTGCGTTCCCGGCGTGGCTGTCGCCCGTCCAGGTCGTCGGCATCCCGGTCGCGGCCGAGTACGGCGACTACCTCGACGAGGTCATCGCGAAGCTCCGTGCCCACGGTGTCCGCGCCGAGGTCGACCACTCGGACGACCGCATGCAGAAGAAGATCCGCACGCACACCAAGGCGAAGGTGCCGTTCCAGCTCATCGCCGGTGGTGACGACCGCGACGCCGGTGCCGTCAGCTTCCGCTTCCGCGACGGCCGCCAGGACAACGCGGTGCCCGTCGACGAGGCCGTGGACCGCATCCTCACCGCGATCCGCGAGCGCGCGCAGGTCTGATGACACGGTCGGGAGGCCCGGAGCAGGCCGCGGGGACCGGTCACGTCGTCGACGTGACCGGTCCCACCGCGGCCGCGGGCACCGGGGGTGCGGGCACCGATCCGCTGGTGATCCGCGACGCGGCCACCGGCGCAGCCGTCCCGGACGCGTTCCAGCGGCTCTGGAACCCGCACCGGATGGCCTACATCGACGCCGGCCGCGAAGGCAGGGGCCGCGGGCACGACGACGACTGCCCGTTCTGCGAAGCCCCGCGGATGTCCGACGAGGACGCCCTGATCGTGGCCCGGGGCGAGCACGCCTACGTGCTGCTCAACCTGTTCCCGTACAACAACGGGCACCTGCTCGTCTGCCCGTACCGTCACGTCCCGCTCTACGACGAGGCCACGCCGGACGAGCTGCGCGAGATCGGCGAGCTGACCCAGACCGCCATGCGGGTCCTGCGCGAGGTGTCGCACTGCGACGGCTTCAACATCGGCATGAACCAGGGCGAGGTCGCCGGTGCCGGCGTGGCCGCACACCTGCACCAGCACATCGTTCCGCGGTGGCAGTCGGACGCGAACTTCTTCCCGATCATCGCCCGGACCAAGTCCATGTCGCAGTTGCTCGGCGAGACCCGTCGACTCGTCGCCGACGGGTGGCCCCGGGCGCACTAGACTGGTCGGCATCATGAGCGACAGCACCAGCACCTCCGGCACCCCTGGCACCTCGATCACCGGCTCCGACCGCGTCAAGCGCGGACTCGCCGAGATGCTCAAGGGCGGCGTGATCATGGACGTCGTCGACGCCGAGCAGGCCCGCATCGCGGAAGAAGCCGGTGCGACCGCCGTCATGGCCCTCGAGCGCGTCCCCGCCGACATCCGTGCGCAGGGCGGCGTCGCCCGCATGTCCGACCCCTCGATGATCGAGGAGATCATCGCCGCGGTGTCGATCCCCGTCATGGCGAAGGCCCGCATCGGCCACTTCGTCGAGGCGCAGGTGCTGCAGGAGCTCGGTGTCGACTACATCGACGAGTCCGAGGTGCTGTCGCCGGCCGACTACGTGAACCACATCGACAAGTGGAAGTTCACCACCCCCTTCGTCTGCGGTGCCACCAACCTGGGCGAGGCGCTCCGTCGCATCACCGAGGGTGCGGCCATGATCCGTTCCAAGGGCGAGGCCGGCACGGGCGACGTGTCCGAGGCCACCAAGCACATCCGCACCATCACCAAGGAGATCGCGGCGCTCCGCAACCTGCGTGACGACGAGCTCTACGTCGCCGCCAAGGAGCTCCAGGCGCCGATCGACGTCGTGCAGGAAGTCGCCCGCACCGGCAAGCTCCCCGTCGTCCTGTTCACCGCCGGTGGTGTCGCCACCCCGGCCGACGCCGCGATGATGATGCAGCTCGGCGCCGACGGTGTCTTCGTCGGGTCCGGCATCTTCAAGTCCGGCGACCCGGCGGCCCGTGCCGCCGCGATCGTCAAGGCGACGACCTTCCACGACGACCCCCGGGTCATCGCCGAGGTCTCCCGTGGTCTGGGCGAGGCGATGGTCGGCATCAACGTCGCCGACGTCCCCGCACCGCACCGCCTCGCCGAGCGTGGCTGGTAGCCCGACGAGCGGCGCTCGGCCCCGCATCGGGGTCCTGGCGCTGCAGGGTGACTTCCGCGAGCACATCGCCTCGCTGACCGAGCTCGGCGCCGACGTGGTGCCGCTGCGTCGCCCGGAGGAGATCGAGACCCTCGACGGTGTCGTGATCCCCGGGGGTGAGTCCAGCGTGATGGACAAGCTGTCCCGCGCGTTCGGCGTCGCCGAGCCCCTCGCCGACGCGATCCGCGGTGGCCTGCCCACCTACGGCACCTGCGCCGGCATGATCATGCTCTCGTCGCGGATCACCGACGGCATCAACGGGCAGCAGACCCTGGACGTGCTCGACACCACCGTGCGCCGCAACGCGTTCGGAGCGCAGAACGACTCGTTCGAGATCGACATCCCGATGCCCGACCTCGGAGAGGCCCCGGTGCACGCGGTGTTCATCCGGGCCCCCGTCGTGGAGCAGCGCGGCGACGACGTCCACGTCCTCGGTGCATTGCCGGACGGGCAGGTCGTGGCGGTGCAGCAGGGCAACGTCATCGCCAGCGCGTTCCACCCCGAGGTCGCCGGCGAGGACCGCTTCCACCGCCGGTTCCTCGACCTGGTGCGCAGCGCCTGAGGCGTGACCGCCCACCCGCCGCACCGACGGGACGGAAGCCGCGCCGCGCCTCCAGGCCGGTGTTCGGCCCAGAGGGCCGCTAAACTGAGCGGGACTTTCCGCAAGACGCAAGGAGAACCGTGTCCGGGCATTCCAAGTGGGCAACGACCAAGCACAAGAAGGCGGTCATCGACCAGCGCCGTGCCAAGTCGTTCGCCAAGCTGATCAAGAACATCGAGGTCGCCGCGAAGATGGGCGGTGCCGACATGTCCGGCAACCCGACCCTGGTCGACGCCGTGCAGAAGGCGAAGAAGACCTCGGTCCCCAACGACAACATCGACCGCGCCGTGAAGCGCGGTGCGGGTCTCACGGGCGAGACCATCGAGTACACGACGATCATGTACGAGGGCTACGGCCCCAACGGCGTCGCGATGCTCATCGAGTGCCTCACGGACAACAAGAACCGTGCCGCGGCCGAGGTCCGGACCGCGATGTCGCGCAACGGCGGCACCATGGCCGACCCGGGCAGCGTCGCCTACAACTTCTCGCGCAAGGGCGTCATCTCGGTCACGAAGACCGACGGCCTCGACGAGGACACCGTGATGACCGCGGTGCTGGACGCCGGGGTCGAGGATGTCATCGACCAGGGCGGCGGCTTCGAGATCATCACCGAGGCGAGCGACCTGGTCGCCGCCCGCACCGCACTGCAGGACGCCGGCATCGACTACGACTCCGCCGACGCCGAGTTCGTCCCCGGCCTCAAGGTCCCGGTCGACGCCGAGACCGCCCGCAAGGTGTTCCGCCTGATCGACGCGCTCGAGGACTCCGACGACGTGCAGAACGTCTACTCGAACTTCGACATCCCCGCGGACGTCCAGGCCGAGCTCGACGAGGACGAGGGCGAGTAGCCGTGCTCCGTGTGCTCGGGGTGGACCCCGGGCTCACCCGGTGCGGCGTCGGCGTCGTCGAGGTCGCACCGAACCGGCGCGCACGACTCGTCCACGTGACGGTCGTGCGCACCCCGCCGGACATGCCGCTCGAACAGCGGCTGCTCCGCATCGCCGACGGCATCGCCGCCGAGATCGACGAACACCACCCCGATGCGGTCGCCGTCGAGCGGGTGTTCGCGCAGGCGAACGTCCGCACCGTGATGGGGACCGCGCAGGCGGCCGGCCTGGCGCTGCACGCCGCGGCCGCCCGCGGCCTGCCCGTCGGGCTGCACACTCCGTCCGAGGTCAAGGCCGCCGTCACGGGCTACGGCAACGCCGACAAGCGTCAGGTGCAGACCATGATCGCGCGCGTGCTCGGGCTCGACGAGGCCCCGAAGCCGGCCGACGCCGCCGACGCGCTCGCGTTGGCCGTGTGCCATGCCTGGAGGCTCGGATCACCCGATGCCGCCGGCTCGCGTGCCACGAACCTCACCCCCGCACAGCGCGCCTGGCGGGACGCGCAGGGCGGCACCGTCGACTCGCCGCTGGCCCGCGCGGCCGCCGCCGCGGCCCGCCCGCAGCGTGGCAGGTCGGCGTCGTCGGTGGGCGGCCCTAGGCTCGGAGCATGATCGCGAGTCTCCGGGGCACCTGCATCGACATCGCCGGTTCGGCCGTGGTGATCGAGGTCGGGGGAGTCGGGTACGCCGTCACCGTGACCCCCGCACACGCGCTGACGATGCGCCACGGGTCCGAGGTGTTCGTGCGGACCGCGATGATCGTGCGCGAGGACGAGCACCTGCTGTTCGGCTTCGAGTCGACCGACGCGCTGCAGGTGTTCGATCTGCTCCGCGGGGTCTCCGGCGTCGGCCCGAAGTCCGCGATGGGCGTCCTGGCCCACATGGACCCGGCACAGATCGCGAACGCCGTCGCGAACGAGGACGACGGCGCGTTCCGCAAGGTCTCCGGCATCGGCCCGAAGACCGCCAAGCTCATCATCGTCGCGCTCTCCGGCAAGCTCGTGGCCTTCGAGCAGGCTGCCGTGGTCGCCGCCGCACGGGGGACCGCAGTCCACCCCGCCGCGGTCGACGTCGTCTCGGCGCTCATCGGCCTCGGCTGGCGCGAAGACGCGGCGCAGACCGCGGTCGACGACGCCGTCGCCAACGAGCCCGGTGCCGCCGCGATGGGCACCCAGGCCCTGCTCCGCGCCGCCCTCGGTGCGCTCCGACCCGCGGCAGCCGGCCGGTGAGCGGCATCACCTCCGCCGGCGCCGAGTCGCAGGAAGAACTCGCGTTCGAAGGTGCGCTCCGTCCGCGCTCGCTCGACGAGTTCGTCGGGCAGCGCAAGGTCCGCGGGCAGCTCGACCTGCTCCTCAAGGCCGCGGGCATGCAGGAGCGCACGCCCGACCACATCCTGATGGCGGGTCCTCCCGGCCTCGGCAAGACCACGCTCGCGATGATCGTCGCGCACGAGACCGGGCGACCGCTGCGCATGTCGAGCGGCCCGGCCATCCAGCACGCCGGTGACCTCGCCGCCGTGCTGTCGTCCCTGGTCCCGGGCGAAGTGCTGTTCATCGACGAGATCCACCGCATGGCCCGCTCGGCAGAAGAGATGCTCTACCTGGCGATGGAGGACTTCCGCATCGACGTGATGGTGGGCAAGGGCGCGGGTGCCACGAGCATCCCGCTCGACCTCGCGCCGTTCACGCTCGTCGGGGCCACCACCCGGGCCGGCCTGCTGCCGAACCCGCTGCGCGACCGCTTCGGGTTCACCGCCCACCTCGAGTTCTACGAGAAGGACGAGCTCGAGCAGGTCCTGATCCGTGCGGCCCACCTGCTCGAACTCGACATCGACCGGACCGCCCTGCGCGAGATCGCCGGACGCTCCCGTGGCACCCCACGCATCGCGAACCGCCTGCTCCGCCGGGTGCGCGACTACGCCCTCGTGCACCGCACCACTGACGGCATGGCCGCGGTCCAGGGCGCGCTCGACCTGTACGACGTCGACGAACTCGGGCTCGACCGGCTCGACCGAGCCGTCGTCGAGACCATGTTGACCCGGTTCGACGGGGGCCCGGTCGGCCTGAACACCCTCGCGGTCTCCGTCGGCGAGGAATCCGAGACCATCGAGTCGGTCGTCGAACCGTTCCTCGTCCGCGTCGGACTCGTGACCCGCACCCCCCGCGGGCGCATCGCGACACCGCGGGCCTGGCGACACCTCGGCCTCACCCCGGGGCAGGGCGACGGCGGGCAGCCGGGGCTCTTCGACGACCCGGAACCCACCGCCTGACCGCCGATCAGTCGGGTGACATGCCACGGACACCGGCGTGCCCTAGACTGCTACGGCCCGAAACCGAGCAACCAGAGAAGGCAACGCATCATGGGTCAAGAAGTCATCCTCATCGTCATCGTCGTGGCGTTCGCGGCCTTCATGTTCTACAACAGCCGCAAGCGCAAGAAGCAGCAGGCCGAACTCGTGGACAAGATGGTCCCGGGCGCCAAGGTCATGCTGTCCTTCGGCCTCTACGGCACGCTCCTCTCCGTGAACGAGGAGAAGGTCACCGCTGACGTCGAGATCGCACCGGGGACCATCGTCACCGTGCACCGTCAGACCCTGTCGCGCGTCGTCGACGACAACGCGTCCGACGTCGAGACCACCACGACCACCGAGGACGAGCCGAAGCCGGTGGCCGAGCTCAACGGTGAGCCGGTCTACGGCGAGCGGGTCGACACCGACCGTGTCGACGAGACCGACGCCACGAAGCGCAAGTCCGACGACTGACGCCCTAGGCCGCCGGGTCGTCTGACCCGGCGGCTTCCCTCTGCCGTCGCACGGTGTGTCGACGGTCCTGAACAGAAAGACGAGACGACCGGTGGCACGATCGACACCCGTCAAGAAGGCGCTGCGCTCGCTCACCTGGTTGGTGATCCTGATGGCGATCCTCGCCGGCGTGAACACCGCCGCGTCGATCCTCGCCGGCTCTTCGAAGGACGACACCGACAAGTGGTACCAGGGCGCGAGCTGGGTGCCGGAGCTGGCTCTGGACCTGCAGGGCGGCACGCAGCTGACCCTCGCGGCGCAGAACACCGAGGGCGACTCCGTCACCTCGCAGCAGCTGCAGCAGGCGGTGAACATCATCCGACAGCGCATCGACGCCACCGGTGTCTCCGAGTCCGAGATCAACACCCAGGGCGCGAACAACATCGTCGTCTCGATCCCGGGTCGTCCCGACAAGGCCACGATCGACCGCATCGAGGCAGCCGCGAAGCTGACCTTCCGTCCGGTGCTCTTCACCGAGGCCGCGACGAACTCCGCCGTCGGTGACGACGGCAAGGGCACCGCATCGGCCACGCCGTACTCGCCGCCGGCCTCGCTCGCCGCGACCCCGAGCGCGAAGCCGACGAACGCGAGCGACCTGAACTGGGTCACGCCGAAGCTGCGGGACCTGTACACCAACTACAACTGCGCTGCTCCGGACGACGTCACCACGGCGCCCGACGACGAGCCCCTGGTCACCTGTGACCAGGACGGCGCGGGGAAGTACATCCTCGGACCGGTCGAGGTCTCCGGTGCCGACATCAGCAACGCCACCTCGGGTCTCGCCACCGACTCGCAGGGCACTTCGACGGGCCAGTGGGCCGTCAACCTCACGTTCAACGGCGAGGGCTCGAAGGACTTCCGCACCGTCACGAACCGTCTCGTCTCGCTCCAGCAGCCGCAGAACCAGTTCGCGATCGTGCTCGACGGTTCGGTCATCACCGCACCGACGACGAACTCCGCGATCACGAACGGCAAGGCGCAGATCACCGGCTCGTTCACGGCCGAGTCGTCGAAGACCCTGGCGGACCAGCTCAAGTACGGTGCGCTGCCGATCAACTTCCAGGTGCAGTCGAACGAGAACATCTCGGCGACGCTCGGCACCGCGCAGCTCATCGGTGGCCTCGTCGCCGGTCTGATCGGGCTGATCCTGGTGATCATCTACTCGGTCATCCAGTACCGGGCCCTGGCGTTCGTCACCGTGCTGTCGCTCGGCATCGCCGCGGTGCTCACCTACCTGGTGATCGCGATCATGTCGTGGCGCGTCGACTACCGCCTGTCCTTGGCGGGTGTGGCGGGTCTGATCGTCGCGATCGGCATCACGGCAGACTCGTTCATCGTCTACTTCGAGCGCATCCGTGACGAACTCCGCGACGGCCGTGCCCTCGAGAGCGCGGTCGAGTCCGGCTGGAAGCGTGCCCTCCGCACGATCCTGGCGTCCGACGCGGTGAACTTCCTCGCCGCCGTCACGCTCTACGTGCTCGCGGTCGCCGACGTGAAGGGCTTCGCGTTCACGCTGCTCCTCACGACCCTGATCGACATCGTGGTGGTCGCGCTCTTCACCCACCCGATGATGCAGCTCATCGCCCGCAGCCGGTTCTTCGGCGAGGGGCACCGGTTCAGTGGTCTCGACCCGGCAGCACTCGGTGCCGTCTACCGAGGGCGCGCCCAGTTCCGCGCACCCGTCGTGGACGGCAAGCGCCAGCGCAGTGCCGGTGAGGCACAGCGCCGACAGACGATCGCGGAGCGGAAGGCCCAGCAGGCCTCCGGCGACAACGGCTCGACGCCGGACGGGAAGGACGACTGATGGCCAGCTTCAGCCAGTTCGGCAGCGACCTCTACACGGGGAAGCGGTCGTACGACATCATCGGGCGCCGGAAGACCTGGTACCTGATCGCCCTCGTGATGATCGTGATCTCGCTCGTCACCCCGTGGCTCCGTGGCGGGTACCAGCTCGGCATCGAGTTCACCGGTGGCTCGGAGTTCACGATCTCCGACGTCAAGACGCTCGACCAGAACCTCGCCACCGAGACCGTCGAGGGCGTCGTCCCGGAGTCGATCCCGCGCGTCTCGCAGCTCGGCACGCACGGCATCCGCGTGCAGACCGGGCAGCTCACCGACCGGCAGACGACCGAGGTGCAGGACGCCCTGGCGAAGGCTTACGACGTCCCGGAGAGCCAGGTCGCCGCGACCTTCATCGGCGCGACGTGGGGTGCCGACGTGCTCGCGCAGGCCATCCGTGGTCTCGTGATCTTCCTCGCCCTCGCCGCGGTCTTCATGACGCTGTACTTCCGCACCTGGAAGATGTCGCTGTCCGCCATGGCGGCGCTGCTGCACGACCTGCTCATCACGGCCGGCGTGTACGGCATCGTCGGACTCGAGGTCACGCCCGCGGCGGTCATCGGGTTCCTGACGATCCTCGGGTACTCGCTCTACGACACCGTGGTGGTCTTCGACAAGGTGCGTGAGAACACCGCGCAGGAATCCATCCGGACGTTCAAGCAGTCGGTCAACCTCGCGGTGAACCAGACCCTCGTCCGGTCGATCAACACCTCGGTCGTGGCACTGCTGCCGGTCGCGGCGATCCTCTTCATCGGGTCGTACGTGCTCGGCGCCGGCACCCTTCGCGACATCTCGCTCGCACTGTTCATCGGCATCATCGTCGGCACCTACTCGACGATCTTCATCGCGTCGCCGATGTACGCGCAGCTGCGTGAGAACGAGCCGAAGATCAAGGAGTCCGACGCCAAGAAGACCGCGGCGGCCGAGAAGCGCCGGCGTGAGGTCGACGCGGCAGAGGCGAGCGTCTGATGCCCATCGAGATCCAGGAGATCGACGTCGCCGAGGCGCAGCGCCGCCTCGACGCCGGAGCCCGCCTGTTCGACGTCCGCGAGCAGGGGGAGTGGGACGAGGTCCACGCTCCCCAGGCCACGCTCGTGCCGATGTCGGAGTTCGTGGACCGCTGGCAGGAGATCGACGGCGGCGACCAGCCGGCCATCATCGTCTGCCACTCCGGCGGCCGGTCATCGCGCATCGTCGCGGCGCTCGAGCAGTCGGGCGTGCCGGCCGTCAACCTCTCCGGCGGCATGCTCGCGTGGGAGCAGGCGGGGGCGCCGGTGGAGCGCGACGCCCAGGGCGAACCACGTCACGGGCACTGACCGGGGACGCGTAGTCTTGTCGGATCGAGCTCGGATCGAGCTCTCGGACCGAGTCCTGGGAGGCGCATCATGACGGACACCCGCGAAGAGCCGTCCGCGCCGAGCCGCCCGGGTTCCGCCCCGCGGCCCTCGAGCCCGATCGGTCCGAACACCACCGGCAACCTCGGTTCCCTCCGCTCACTGCTGCCGCGCCTGTTCTCGCGGGCCCAGCCGGCCGGCGCGGTGGACACGCTGATCCGCACGGTCCGCTCGCACCACCCCAAGGCCGACGTGACGCTCATCGAGCGTGCGTACTCGGTCGCCGAGCGCGCACACGACGGTCAGAAGCGCAAGTCCGGTGAGCCGTACATCACGCACCCGGTCGCGGTCGCGCAGATCCTGGCCGACCTCGGCATCGGCACGATCACCATCGCGGCGGCGCTCCTGCACGACACCGTCGAGGACACCGACTACCAGCTCGACCAGCTGCGGGCCGACTTCGGCGACGAGATCGCGATGCTCGTCGACGGCGTCACCAAGCTCGACAAGGTCAAGTACGGCGACAGCGCGCAGGCCGAGACCGTCCGCAAGATGGTCATCGCCATGTCGAAGGACATCCGTGTCCTCGTCATCAAGCTCGCCGACCGCCTGCACAACGCCCGCACGTGGGGCTTCGTCGAGTCCGCCTCCGCCACGCGCAAGGCGAAGGAGACGCTCGAGATCTACGCGCCGCTCGCGCACCGGCTCGGCATCCAGATGATCAAGCTCGAGCTCGAGGACCTGTCGTTCGCGGTCCTGCACCCGAAGCTCTACGTCGAGATCGACAGCCTGGTCAAGGAACGCCAGCCGAAGCGCGAGCAGTTCGTCCAGAACGTCATCGGGACCCTGAAGAAGGACCTGAAGGCCGCCAAGGTCCGTGGCGACGTCATGGGCCGGCCGAAGCAGTACTACTCGATCTACCAGAAGATGATCGTGCGGGGTCGCGAGTTCGACGAGATCTACGACCTCGTCGGCATCCGCGTGCTCGTGCCGACCGTCCGCGACTGCTACGCCATGCTCGGCTCGGTGCACGCCCGCTGGACCCCGCTGCCCGGTCGCTTCAAGGACTACATCGCGACCCCCAAGTTCAACCTGTACCAGTCGTTGCACACCACGGTGCTCGGCCCGCAGGGTCGTGCGGTCGAGATCCAGATCCGCACACACGAGATGCACCAGCGCGCCGAGTTCGGTGTCGCCGCCCACTGGAAGTACAAGCAGCGCGCTGCCGGCCGTGACGCCGGGACCTCGTCGACCACGGACGACCAGGACATGGCGTGGCTCGCCCACATCACCGACTGGCAGGCCGAGACCAGCGACCCGGGCGAGTTCCTCGACTCGCTGCGCTACGAGATCGGCGCCAAGGAGACCTACGTCTTCACGCCGCAGGGCAAGGTCATCGGTCTCCCCGCCGGAGCCACCCCGGTCGACTTCGCCTACGCGGTGCACACCGAGATCGGCCACCGCACGATGGGTGCGAAGGTCAACGGTCGGCTCGTCCCGCTCGAGAGCCAGCTGTCCAGCGGTGACGTCGTCGAGATCTTCACGTCGAAGAACCCCGACTCCGGCCCCTCGCAGGACTGGCTGCAGTTCGTCCGCAGTCCCCGCGCGCGCAACAAGATCAAGCAGTGGTTCACCAAGGAGCGCCGCGAAGAGGCGATCGAGCAGGGGCGTGACGCCATCGCCCGGGCGATGCGCAAGCAGAACCTGCCGCTCCAGCGCATCATGAGCCAGGACAGCATCGCCGAGGTCGCCTCGTCGATGCGGTACGAGGACGTCTCCGCCCTGTACGCCGCCATCGGCGAAGGCCACGTGTCGACGCAGTCGGTCATCGAGAAGGTCCTCGGGAACGTCCAGACCGAAACCGAGACGGACGAGCCCGAACTCGCGTTCCCGCGCCAGGTCACCAGTCGTCAGCTGCGCACGAGCGACAGCGGCGTGCTGGTCCGTGGTGCGCCCGACATCCTCGTGAAGCTCGCGAAGTGCTGCACCCCGGTGCCGGGCGACCAGATCGTGGGCTTCATCACCCGTGGCCAGGGCGTCTCAGTGCACCAGTCGTCGTGCACCAACGTGAAGTCCCTCATGAACGAACCCGACCGGATGATCGAGGTCGAGTGGGCCCCGTCGTCGAAGTCGGTGTTCCTGGTGCAGATCCAGATCGAGGCGCTCGATCGGTCGGGCCTGCTCAGCGACGTCACCCGGGTGCTGACCGACCACCACGTGAACATCCTGTCCGCGACGGTGTCGACCTCGTCCGACCGTCTCGCGCTCAGCCGGTTCGTGTTCGAGATGGGCGACACCATCCACCTCGACCGCGTGCTGAACGCGGTGCGACGCATCGACGCCGTCTACGACGTCTACCGCGTCAGCGCCGGCTAGCGGCAGGGCCCCGCGCGGCTCATCCGTCGACCGGTCGCGAACCGTCTGCTGCGGCCCTGCCAACCGACAGATCGCGACCACTCGGCGGACGCGAGCGGGGTGTCCTGACCGCCCCCACGCGCCCGACCGGAGGCCCGCGGCAGCCCCGCCCCGCGCCTCCCGTGCCTC
>NZ_KK366000.1:602971-1047958 GCF_000686685.1 Curtobacterium sp. UNCCL17
GCCTCCCGTGCCTCCCGCCCGTCGACCGGTCACGACTCGTCGCACGGGCACCGTCGACCGGTCACGAACCGTCGGCCGCGGCCCGGCCAACCGACAGTCCGTGACCACTCAGCGGACATGAGCGGGGTGTCTTGACCGCCGCTACGCCCGCACGCGCCGGACCGGAGGCCCACGGCAGCCCCGCTCCGCGCCTCCCGTGCCTCAGCCCCATCCGCCGGTCACGACTCGTCGTACCGGCACCGCCGACCGGTCACGAACCGTCGGCCGGGGCCCGGCCAACCGACAGTCCGCGACCACTCGGCGGACGTGAGCGGGGTGTCCTGACCGCTCGGCGAACGCGCCGGAGACGCCCTAGAACGCAGCGCCCCCGGCCGCATCCGGCAGCCCCGGCAACCCCGGCAGCCCCCACAACCGCCGCTCAGCCTGCCGCACCATGGGAATCGTCCCGAGCGACCTCAGCCGCGCCTGCAGCTCGGCAGCCGTGACCGCCCCGATCGCGAGCAGCCCGTGCACGGCCGTCGCCTCGGCCACCCCGAACGCACCGGCCGTCGGCCCCGGCGTCCGGAGCAGGTCGACCGCGGTCCGCGCCGGCAGCGTGACCCGCAGCCGCGAGAGCTCGACGGTGTCGGCGACGTCGATCCGGACCTCTCGCAGGCGGACGTCCGGCCCGACGTGCACCCGCACCTGCGGCGGGATGCAGGCCTCGAGCGGCGCCGGCGGCCGGGACACCGCACCCCAGATCCACGCGGCGGTCAGCGTACAGGCGATCAGGCGCGCGTCCCGCAGGACCCAGGCTGCAGCGGCGGCGCGCAACCACGGCGTCTGCGGTTCGGCGGGGGAGGCCCAGCAGGGACCGACGGCGACCAGCTCGCCGGCCAGGACCGCCGCACGCAGCTCGGGTTCCGGCCAGTCGTCACTGGTCAGCAGTCGCGGGCGGGGCACCCGCACATCCTGCCCGACCTGCGCGGGCGACCGACAGGCCTGTGGACAAGCCACCGACCGGCCGGGAGGCTCGTGGCGGGCCCGCACCGCGCCTCCAGGCCGTCGCCGGTCACGTCCACGGCGTGGGCCGCGTCGACGACGCGACCAGCCACGGCCGCGCGCCGGATCGGGCCCGGACGGAGGGGACGCGCGCGCTCAGCGCAGGACGTCGGCGCGGTGCACGAGCGCAGCGGCACCGATGAGCGGACCGTCCTGGGACAACCCGGTCGGCACGATCTGCACCTTCGTGACGAACCCGAACTCGACACGCTCCGCCACGGCCTGCCGGGCGTACTCGAACAGGTCCGGCGTGACGTGCGAGAATCCGCCGCCGATGGCGACGATCTCGAGGTCGACCAGGCTCGTGGCGGCGGCGATGGCCTGCCCGAGGGCACGGCCGCTCCGCTGCACCGCGGCGACGGCGATCTCGTCGCCGGCGGCGTAGGCGGCCGAGAGCTCCTCGCCGGTCGTGCCCGCGAAGCCCTGACGACGTGCCCAGGCCACGGTCTTCGGGCCGCTGGCGATCGCCTCGAGGCAGCCGGTGCCCCCGCAGGCGCAGGGGTCGTCGTAGCCGCCGCACTCGACGTGCCCGATGTGGCCGGCGTTGCCCGTCGGTCCGCTGACGGTGCGACCGTGCAGGATGAGCCCGCCGCCGACGCCGGTGGAGACGATCATGCCCATGACGTGCTCGTACCCCTGGGCCGCGCCGACCCAGTGCTCGGCGAGGGTGATCGCCAGGCCGTCCATGCGGAGCGTCACCGGGACGTCATCCGGCACGAGCGCCGCGATCCGGTCGCGCAGCGGGTGGCCACGCCAGACCGGCATGTTGAGCGGGGAGACGAGGCCGTGCTCCTCGTCGACGGGCCCGGCGGAACCGACGCCGACACCCACGAGCGTCGCGTCGACCGGCAGCGCGCCGAGCGCGGCCGTGACGACCTCGTCGACGGCGGCCTGCAGCTCGTCCGAGGTTCGCTGCGGCCCGGTGGGGCTGCGGAACCGGGTCGCCGGCAGCACGACACCCTGGTCGGTGACGAGCGCGGCCTCGACCTTCGTGCCGCCGAGGTCGACGGCCAGGGCGAGGGCGGGGGACTGGGGTGCGGTGCTGGACATGCGCGCTCCGATGCGGCGGTCTGGAGGCACGGTGCGGGTCGCCGACGCGTCGTCGCGTCCGGTGGGCACCGGCCTGGTCGTGGTGGGTCGTGCTGGGCGCGTGGGCTCAGCCCGGTGGGCTCAGCCAGGTCGGCTCAGCCCGTGGGTTCAGTAGGACGTCGTGTCGTCGCCGAGCGCCGAGGCGGCACCCGTCTCGGCGCGGTGCGCGACCTCGTCGAGGATGCGGGCCGAGGCGCTCGTGCCGATGCGGTTCGCGCCCGCCTGGACCATCTCGAGCAGGGTGTCGAGCCCGCGGACACCGCCGGAGGCCTTCACGCCGGTGTCGGCACCGACCGTGCGGCGCATGAGCGCGATGTGCTCGGCCGTCGCGCCGCCGCCGGCGAACCCGGTCGAGGTCTTCACGAAGGCCGCGCCGGCGGTCTGTGCCGCACGCGAGGCCGCGACGATCTCGTCGTCGGTCAGGAACGCGGTCTCGAGGATCACCTTGACGACGGTGTCGCCGGCGGCGTCGACGACCGCGCGGACGTCCTGCTCGACGCGCTGCCAGTCGCCCGACTTCGCGGCGCCGATGTTCTGCACCATGTCGAGCTCGAACGCGCCGTCGGCCAGGGCCTGCAGCGACTCGGCGACCTTCGCCGCGGTGGACGTGGTGCCGTGCGGGAAGCCGATCACGGTGCCGACGCCGACGCCGGTGCCCGTGAGGCGCTCCACGGCGTGGGCGACGTCGCTCGGACGGACGCAGACGCTGAAGACGCGGTGGGCGGCGGCTTCGTCGAGCTGGGCGTCGACGTCCGCGCGGGTGAGTTCGGGCTTCAGGATCGCGTGGTCGATGAGGCCGCGGACGGCATCGACGGTGACGGGGAAGGCTGCGTTGTCCACCCGGCAAGCCTACCCGTCAGGCGTGCCGCGTAGCGTGCAGGGCATGCAGGTCCTCGTCACCGGCGCCACCGGGTACATCGGTGGTCGTCTCGTCCCTCGTCTCCTCGAAGCCGGCCACTCCGTCCGGGTGTTCGTGCGCAACCCCCGGAAGCTCCAGGACGTCCCGTGGAGCAGTGAGGTCGACGTCGCGGAGGGCGACCTCCAGGACGCCGAGGCGGTGCGCGCCGCCGTCGACGGGATCGAGGCGGTCTACTACCTGGCCCACGCGATGGGGGCCGACGGCGACTTCGAGTCGGCCGAGCGCGAGGCCGCCGAGACCATGGCACGCGAGGCGAAGGCGGCCGGCGTCAGCCGGTTCGTCTACCTGGGCGGGCTGCACCCCGACGGCGAGCTGTCCAAGCACCTCCGCAGCCGCAAGGAGGTTGGGGAAATCCTCCTCGGATCGGGCGTGCCGACGGTGGCGTACCAGGCCGGGGTCGTGATCGGCTCGGGCAGCACCTCGTTCGAGATGATCCGGCACCTGACCGACGTCCTGCCGTGGATGCCCGCGCCGCGCTGGGTCCGCAACCACATCCAGCCGATCGCGGTCCGCGACGTCCTGTACTACCTGGTGGCCGCGCTCGACGTCCCCGCCGACGTCAACCGGACCTTCGACATCGGCGGCCCCGACGTCCTGCGGTACGGCCAGATGCTGAACGGCTACGCGGTCGAGGCGAAGCTGCCGCAGCGCCCGATCACGGTCCTGCCGGTGCTCACCCCGCGCCTCGCCGCACACTGGTTCAACGCCGTCACCCCGATCCCGCGCAAGCTCGCGACGCCGATCATCGAGTCGCTGCAGTTCGAGTGCGTGCAGCGCGAGCACGACATCGACGACGTCGTGCCGCAGCCCGAGGGCGGGCTCACCTCGTACCGTCGGGCCGTCCGCCTCGCGCTGAACAAGATGCGCAGCGGTCAGGTCCAGACGAGCTGGCGCAGTGCGACGCTCTCGAGCGCCTCGGCCGACCCGATGCCGAACGACCCCGACTGGGCCGGGCACACGGTCTACGTCGACGACCGGAAGCGGCACTCCAGTGCCTCCGCCGAGGACGTCTGGCGCGTCGTCGAGTCGATCGGCGGCGACAACGGCTGGTACTCGTTCCCGCTCGCCTGGGTCGCCCGCGGCTGGATGGACAAGATCGCCGGCGGCGTCGGCCTGAACCGCGGGCGTCGTGACCAGCAGCGCCTGGAGCAGGGCGACGCGCTCGACTGGTGGCGCGTCGAACGACTGGAGCGCGGCCGGTACCTGCGGCTCCGCGCCGAGTTCAAGTCGCCCGGCCGTGCGTGGCTCGAGATGACCGTCACACCGAACCCCGACGGCGGCAGCGACTACCACCAGCGGGCGATCTACTTCCCGCAGGGACTCGCCGGCCGGCTGTACTGGTACGGCATCCTGCCGTTCCACGGCATCATCTTCCCCGGTATGGTCGAGCGCATCACCGCCGCCGCCGAGCGGGAGTCCGACCACACCGGGTCCACGCAGCGCAACCGGACGCAGCAGACCGAGACCCCCGAGCCGGCGCACGAGGAGGCAGCATGACCGACGACCGCAGCCCCGTCCTCTTCCTGGGGGACAGCATCACCGAACAGGGTGACTGGGACACGTGGCTCCCCGACGAGCACACCCTGAACCAGGGCATCGGCGGCGACACGACCGACGGCGTGCTGACGCGCCTCGACGCCGTCGTCGCCGAGCAGCCCGAGGTGATCGTGCTGCTCATCGGCACGAACGACTTCGGCAACCACCGCGCCAGCGCCGAGCACGTGGTCCGCAACGTCGAGACCATCCTCGTCACGCTCCGCCGCGAGCTGCCGGGCGTACGTCTGCTGCTCGTGTCGATCCTGCCCCGGCAGGCCGAGTACGCCACGAAGATCGAGCAGGCCAACCGGCACCTCCGGCAGTTCGTCGCCACCTGCCACGCGCAGTACCTCGACGCCTGGCCCGCCCTGGCCGACGGCGACCACCTGGACGCGCGCTTCACCGAGGACGGCCTGCACCTGACCGAAGACGGCTACCGCGCGCTGGTCGGTGAGCTGGTGCCGGCGCTCGAGCGTGTCCGCGACCTGCCGCCGATGTCGCGGTCGATCCAGGCGATCGACCTCGACGGTTCCTCGGACTGATGGCCGCACGCAAGGGGCGGCCCCCGGTGGGGTCGTCCCAGCACGGCGTGCCCGCAGGGTCCCCTCGACCCGCACCGGCCGCACCGGCCGCACCGGCCAGCGGTGCCCGTGCCACGCCGCCCTTCACCCGCCCCGCACTGGCACCGTCGATGATCGCGGCGATCGTGCTGCTGGCCTGCGTCGCCATCGTCGACTCGTCGGGCTTCGTCTTCGCTCGCTGGGGCGTCACGGTGCTCGCGTTGATCGTGCTCGTCTTCAGCGTGCGCGGGAAGGTCTGGTGGGCAGCCCTCCTCATGGCCGCCGTCGCCGTCTGCTGGAACCCGCTCGTCACGGTGCCGATCCCCGGACAGGTGTGGGCGGCCCTGCAACTGGTCGCCGCCGCGCTCTTCATCGTGGTGGGCATCGTCGTCAAGGTGCCCCGCGAGTCGGACGGACGGTAGGATCGGCAGGTCGGGTACAGGACCCGACCGCACGACCCGAAGGGCATGGATGAACGACGAGACCGAGCCGGTGACCGAGAGTCCTCTGCTGAACCCTCGACCGTCCTCCGGCGGTCTCGACCGATCCGACGTCGTCGTCCGCAAGGGGCGACTGACCCTGATCAACGGACACCTCACGCCGCAGCAGTCGATGATCGAGGACCTGCTGTTCCTCGACGACGCGCTCACCGCGGCTGACGTCGACCACCTGCTCATCCGCGGCAACGACCAGCGCCCGGTGATCGCCCTCGACGAGCGGGACCGCCAGCGCGCGGAGAGCGCCGTGATGTCCGCGGCCGTCAACGAGCCCTTCTACGCGAAGCCCCCGGGCAAGCCGGCGGTGCTCGTGCAGGACGACGGACTCGGCTCCGTCGAAGAACCGGTGCTCCGCGTGTTCCGCCCGCGGCTCGAACCCCTCGGACGCCTGCGCTACGGCGCCGAGACGAGCGTCCAGCTCGAGTTCTGGCGCGTCACCGACATCGAGGTCCTCGCTCCCGTCGAGAACGCCCTGATGCGTCGCAGCCTGCCGATCGACGAGTTCGTCCTCGTCGACATCGAGCGCTACGGCCGCACCTGGCGCACCGTCGAGCACATGTTCGACGACCACGTCTCGGACATCCGGTTCCCGATCGACATCGTCTTCTCGTGGGTCGACGGCAACGCCATCGAGTACCAGCGCGCCCGCCAGGCCGCACAGTCGAACGCCGTCCTGGGCGAGGGCGACGACGCCCCGGCCCGGTTCCGCCAGATCGACGAGCTGAAGTACGCGCTCCGCTCGGTGCACACCTTCGCGCCGTGGATCCGCAAGATCTACATCGCGACGGACTCCCCGGCGCCACACTGGCTCGCCGAGCACCCGAAGGTCAGGATCGTCCGCAGCGAGGAGTTCTTCGCCGACCCGTCCGTCCTGCCGACCCACAACTCGCAGGCCGTCGAGTCGCAGCTGCACCACATCCCGGGCATCAGCGAGCACTTCATCTACTCGAACGACGACATGTTCTTCGGGCGCCTCGTCGACCCCTCGGCGTTCTACAGCCCCGGATCGGTCACGAAGTTCATCCTCGCGTCGACCCGGATCGGCCTCGGCTCCAACAACCCGGCACGCAGCGGTTTCGAGAACTCCGCCCGCGTGAACCGCAAGCTGCTGCAGCAGCGCTTCGGTGCGGTGACGACCCGGCACCTCGAGCACGCGCCGACGCCCCTGCGCGCCTCGATCATGACCGAGATGGAGCACGAGTTCGCCGACGAGTTCGCAGCCACTGCGGCGTCACGCTTCCGCGCCGCCGACAACATCTCGGTGACGAACTCGCTGTACCACTACTACTCGCTGCTCACCGGTCGGGCGATCATCCAGGAGAACGCGGCCGTCGGGTACATCGACACGACCATGGTGTCCGGACTCAAGGCCCTCGACGAGCTGCTGAAGAAGCGGAACGTGGACTTCTTCTGCCTCAACGACGGCAGCTTCCCCGAGGTCAGCGACGAGGAGCGCACGCAGCGCGTGACGGACTTCCTCGAGCGCTACTTCCCGTTCCCCGCGCCGTGGGAGCGCCCCAGCGCGTAGGACGCGCCAGCGGCCTGCTGGGGCGCTCCGGGCGAGCCTGCGAGCCCGGTCCCACGGGACGCTTAGGACGCGCCAGCGGCCTGCTGGGAGCGTCCCAGCGCTTGGGACGCGCCAGCGGCCTGCTGGGGCGCTCCGGGCGAGCCTGCGAGCCCGGCGCCGGAGCCCAGCCGCCGGGTTCGGACGCGGCACCGACCTCCACCGGTCACGACTCCCCGCCAGCCACACACCGAGCGGTCACAGCCCGTCGGCTGCGCCGCCCGCAAACGACGGAACACGACCACGCGACGCAGCACCGGCGGTGTGTCGCGACCACTCCGCGGGCCGGGAGGCGCGAGTCGGGCCCGCCACGGGCCTCCCGGCCGTCGGGCCGACCGTCGGGACGCGCCCGCCGAGCGGTCACGACACCCCGTTGGCTGCCCGCCGAGCGGTCACGAACTGTTGATTGCCGAGCCGCCAGCCGACGGAACGTGACCACTCGCCGCGCCTTGACGGGGAGTCGTGACCGCACGCGGCCGCCCTTGGTGAGCAGAAGAGGTCGGGTCCGCATGACGGACCCGACCTCTTCTGCACGCGAAGTGCGCGGCGCTACCGGTGGACGGGGGAGACGGGCACCGAGTCGAGCGTGAACACCGGGATGCTCGAGGTGACCGGTGCCGGCTCGACGGCCGCGGGGATCGTCACGCCGTGCGCGGCGAGCTTCGCCTCGGTCTCGAGCGCGGAGACGGGCTGCCCGACGGTGGCGTAGTGCCCGATCGGCACCACCGAGTGGACGACGTTGTGGCCGTACACGTGCACGAGGTTGAACGACTGCGCACCGTCACGGCCGCGGGTGCCGCCCTGGTACTCGGTGAGGTCCTGGGTGTAGCAGGTGGCGCTGGCGACGGACACCGGGATGCCGGCGAACACGGCACTGGTCGAGTAGTGCAGGTGACCGGCGATGATGGCGAGGACGTCGCTGCCCTCGACGACCTCGGCCAGGGCCTGCTGGTCGCGCAGCTCGACGAGGACGGTGAGGTCCTGGACGCTCGGCACGGGCGGGTGGTGCATCGCCAGGATGGTGCCGTGCGGCGCAGCCTCGGACAGGACCTCGGCGAGCCAGTCGAGCTGCTCGGGGGAGACCTCGCCGTGGTGGTGCCCTGGCACGCTGGTGTCGAGGGTGATCACGCGGAGACCGTTGACGTCGTAGACGAAGTCGACCGGGCGATCGGTGGGCTGCAGGCCGAAGAGCTCCTGGCGGAAGGCGCCGCGCTCGTCGTGGTTGCCCATGGCCCAGATGACCTGCGCGCCGATGCGCTGCGCGGCCGGCTCGAGGATCTCGCGGACACGGGCGTACGCGCCCGGCTCGCCCTTGTCGGCCACGTCGCCGGTGACGACGATCGCTTCGGGACGCGTGCCCGAGGCTTCGATGTCAGCGACGATCTGCGAGAGCCGAGCGGCGGAGTCGACATCGCCGTACAAGTCGCCGTCCCCGGAGACGAGGTGCGTGTCGCTGAGGTGGAGGAGGAAGTGGTTCGGCCTGGGGTGTTCGGCCGTCCGGCTGTCCATCGGGGTCTCATTCCGTTGGCGGATGCGTGGTGCAACACGTTGCCACACCGTCCTGGACGAGTCCAGCACGCGGGAGTGAACCAGCCGTGAACTGGGGGCGGCGTGTTGCCCCTCACACGAAGAAACCCCCGCCACATCGTGACGGGGGTTGCTTCGTGCTACTGATCAGTGATCGCCGGGGCCGACCTGGGGAGCCAGGTGGCCACCCTCGAGGTTCGGGCCGTGGTGCGCGGCGTGCGCTGCCTCGAGCTCTGCCTTCGAAACCGGCTCGATGCGGTCCTCGAAGAAGAAGCGGGAGACGCCGGCGCGGACCTTCTGCAGACCCGTGATCTTGCCCTTGGCGTTCGGGCGGATCATCAGCGGCTTGTACTCGTTGAACTGCAGGAGCTTCCATCGCTCGTACTCGTCGAGCTGCTCGTGCACCTCGATGTACTCGCCGTGGGGGAGTCGGACGATGCGACCCGACTCGTATCCGTGCAGGACGATCTCGCGGTCCTTCTTCTGGAGGGCGAGGCAGACACGCTTCGTGATCCAGAAGGCGATGAACGGACCGAGGACCGTCGTCGCCTGGATCACGTGGATCACGTGTTCGATCGACACCAGGAAGTGCGTCGCGATGATGTCGGACGAAGCCGCCGCCCAGAGGCTGGCGTAGAGCGTGATGCCAGCGGCACCGAACGCCGTGCGCGTCGGGGCGTTGCGCGGGCGGTCAAGGATGTGGTGCTCACGCTTGTCGCCCGTGACCCACGCCTCGATGAAGGGGTAGAGCAGGATCGCCAGGATGAGGAGCACCAGGACCGCGATCGGCGCCAGGATGTTGAACGACACCGTGTAGCCGAACCACACGACCTCCCAGTGCGGCGGGACCAGTCGGAGCGCGCCGTCGGCGAAGCCGATGTACCAGTCGGGCTGGGTACCGGCGGACACCGGAGAGGGGTCGTACGGGCCGTAGTTCCAGATCGGGTTGATCGTGAACAGCGACGCGATGAGGGCCAGGATGCCCGCGACGATGAAGAAGAACCCACCGGCCTTCGCGGCGAACGCGGGGAGGATCGGGACACCGACGACGTTCTCGTTGGTCTTGCCCGGACCGGCGAACTGCGTGTGCTTGTTGATCACGACGAGCACGAGGTGGACACCGAGCACCGCGACGAGGATCGCCGGCAGCAGCAGGATGTGCAGCGTGTACAGGCGGCCAACGATGTCGGTCCCCGGGAACTCCCCACCGAACAGCAGGTAGGCGATCCAGACACCGATGACCGGGACACCCTCGATCATGCCGACGATGATCCGCAGACCGTTCCCGGAGAGCAGGTCGTCGGGGAGCGAGTAACCGGTGAAGCCCTCGGCCATGGCGAGGACCCAGAGCAGGAAGCCGAAGACCCAGTTGAGCTCACGCGGCTTGCGGAAGGCACCCGTGAAGAACACGCGGGCCATGTGCAGCATGATCGACGCCACGAACAGCAGGGCCGCCCAGTGGTGGACCTGACGGACGAAGAGCCCGCCGCGGATGTCGAACGAGATGTCGAGCGTGGACTGCAGGGCCGTCGACATCGCCACGCCCTTGAGCGGGACGTACGAGCCGTTGTAGACGACCTCGGTCATGGACGCCTGGAAGAAGAACGTCAGGAAGGTCCCGGAGAGCAGCACGACGACGAAGCTGTACAGCGCCACCTCGCCGAGCATGAAGCTCCAGTGGTCCGGGAAGATCTTCCGGCCGACTTCCTTGACGAGGCCCGAGATGCTGGTGCGCTCGTCGATGTAGTTCGCGACCCCGCCGATGATGCGGGATCCGCGCTCCGGCGCCGGCTTGTTCGTCGACGTGTTCGGTGCGGTGGTGGTGGTGCTGGTCATCAGCGTTCACGCTCCCAGAAGGACGGTCCGACCGGCTCGTGGAAGTCGCTCTGGGCAACCAGGTAGCCGTCGTCGTCGATCGCGATCGGAAGTTGGGGGAGGGGGCGTGCTGCCGGACCGAAGATGACCTCGCAGTTGTTCGAGACATCGAAGGTGGACTGGTGGCACGGGCACAGCAGGTGGTGCGTCTGCTGTTCGTAGAGCGCGACGGGGCAACCGACGTGGGTGCAGATCTTGGAGTACGCGACGATGCCGTCGTAGCCCCAGTTCTCGTGGCCCTTGGACGGGTTGAGGTCCTTCGGGTCCAGACGCATCAGGAGGACGGAGGCCTTCGCCTTCTCCTCCAGCATGTGCTCGGACTCGAGCATGCCCTCGGGGATGACGTGGAACACCGAACCGATGGTGACGTCGGAGGCCTTGATCGGCAGACCCGTCGGGTCCTTCGTCAGACGCAGGCCCTGCTTCCAGAAGGTGTGGCGGAGCAGCTCGTTGGGGTCCTCGGCCGGAGCGAGGTCACGGACCAGGACGATGCCGGGGAGCGGGAACGCGGCCAGGGCACCGATCATCGAGTTGCGGATCAGCTTGCGACGGCTGAAACCGGACTCCTTGTCGGCGAGCTGGAACGCCTCGACCGCCTTGGCGCGGGTCGCGTCGGTGCCGCGGGTGCCGTGGCGGAGCTCGGTGATCTCGCGGTCGACGACGAGCGACTTCGACCAGTAGACGGCGCCGAGGCCGAGGGCGAGGAGCGCGAGGGCGATCGATAGGCCCAGGAAGAGGTTCGCAGTGCGGACCGTCCCGAAGTCGCTCGGGTCGATCGGGAAGGCGACGTACGCCGCGATCGACAGGACGCTGCCGACGATCGACAGGTAGAAGTAGGCGGCGACCTGGCGCTCGGCCAGACGCTGCTTCTTCGGGTCGACGTCGGTGCGACGCGGGCGGTGCGGCGGCTCGCCCGGGTTCTCGAACGGGTCGACGGGGAGGACCGCGATCCCGGGGGAGGTGGTCGTGCCGTGCTTCTCGACAGCCGAGGACGAGTTCAGCGTCTCGTCGTCGTGCTCTGCCATGGTGTTCCCTTCAGTGTCGTTCGACACGGACGATCAGTTGGACTTCGCGGTCAGCCAGACGGTCATCGCGACGACCGCGCCGAGTCCGAAGATCCAGATGAACAGACCCTCGGCGACCGGCCCCAGGGAGCCGAGTGCGAAGCCACCGGGGGACTTGTTGTCCTGCACGTACTTGAGGTACGTGATGATGTCGGCCTTCTGCTCCGGCGTCAGGTTCAGGTCGTTGAAGACCGGCATGTTCTGCGGGCCGGTGAGCATGGCCTCGTAGATGTGCTTGCCGGAGACCGTCTCGAGGCTCGGGGCGTACTTGCCCTCGGTCAGTGCACCACCGGCGCCGGCCACGTTGTGGCACATGGCGCAGTTGATGCGGAACAGCTCGGCGCCTTCGGCGGCGTCCCCGTCCTCACCGTTGGTGAGCTCGGTGGACGGGACCGATGGGCCGGGGCCGAGGGAGGCGACGTACTGCGCGAGTGCATCGACCTGCTCGTCCGTGAACTGCGCGGGCTTCTCTTCGGCCTGGGGTCCCTGGGCAGCCATCGGCATGCGGCCGGTGCCGACCTGGAAGTCGACCGACGCGGCACCGACACCGATGAGGGACGGGCCCTCGCTCGTGCCCTGCGCGGAGAGACCGTGGCAGGTGGCGCAGTTGGAGGCGAAGAGCTTCTCGCCCTCGTTCACCTGCGACTGGCTCGAGGCGGCGACGGTGTTCGTGCTGTCGTCGGCGTTCGCCGTGGAGCTGAACAGTGCGTACGCGCCACCCGTGGTCATGAGACCCACGACGATGAGCGACACGGTCGCCATCGGTGAACGGCGGCCCTTCTTGGACTTGGTTCTGTTGAACATGTGCTGGGGGGTGTCCAGTTCCTACTTGAGAAGGTAGATGACGGCGAAGAGGAAGATCCACACGACGTCGACGAAGTGCCAGTAGTACGACACGACGATGGCGGTGGTCGCTTCCTTGTGGCCGAAGTTCTTGGCGGCGAAACCGCGGCCGAGCGTCAGCAGGAAGGCGATGAGGCCACCGGTCACGTGGAGCCCGTGGAACCCGGTGGTCATGTAGAACGCCGAGCCGTAGGCGCTGGAGGAGAGCGTCACGCCCTCGTGCCAGAGGTTGGCGTACTCGAAGATCTGGCCGCAGACGAAGATCGCACCCATCGCGTAGGTGACGAAGAACCACTCCGTCATGCCCCAGTGGCGCGGGTTCCAGCTCGTCCGGTGCACCTGGAAGCGCTCCGCAGCGAACACGGCGAACTGGCAGGCGAAACTGGACAGCACCAGGATGATCGTGTTCACGGAGGCGAAGGGCACCTCGAGCTTCGCGGTCTCGGTCGCCCAGAGCTCAGGGGACGTGCTGCGGAGCGTGAAGTAGATCGCGAACAGGCCGGCGAAGAACATGACCTCGCTGCCCAGCCACACGATCGTCCCCACGGCCACGGCGTTCGGCCTGTTGAGGGCCGGACCGCTGGCTGATCTGGAGAGAGAGGTGCTAGTCACGTCCTCCATTATGGCCGAAACCCCCGACAGTGTTTTCGCAGGAGACTGGCGGGTCTCTCGAATTCACTACGATCGAGCCATGCCTGACGCACTTTCTTGGCCAGCGGTGATCAGCGCGCTCATGGCGCGCGAGGACCTGACGATCAGGCAATCCACATGGGCCATGGAGGAGATCGTGCACGGGCGCGCCACCCAGGCACAGATCGCAGCCTTCGCTGTGACGCTCCGCGCGAAGGGCGAGACGGTCGACGAGGTCGTCGGGTTCCGCGACGCGATCCTGGACGCCGCGGTTCCGCTCGACGTCGACCCGATGGCGCTCGACATCGTCGGGACCGGCGGCGACGTGGTCGGCACCGTGAACATCTCGACCATGGCGGCCATCGTGATCGCGGCCGCCGGTGTCCCCGTCGTGAAGCACGGCAACAAGGCCAGCTCGTCGAAGTCCGGGTCGAGCGACGTGCTCGCCGCCCTCGGACTCGATCTCACGATGGACGCCGCGCGTGTCGCGGACACCTTCCGGCGTGTCGGGCTGACCTTCGCCTTCGCCAACGCGTTCCACCCCGGTTTCGCCCACGCAGGCCCGGTGCGGCGCGAGATCGGCGTGCCGACGGTGTTCAACTTCCTCGGCCCGCTCGTCAACCCCGCGCGGTGCGAGGCGAACGCCGTGGGTGTCGCCCAGCTCGAGCTCGTCCCGATCATCACGGGCGTGTTCCAGACGCGCGGCGCGACAGCCCTCGTGTTCCGCGGCGACGACGGACTCGACGAGCTCACCACCACCGGGCACAGTCACATCTGGGAGGTCACCGGCGGCCGCGTGACCGAGCACGACCTCGACCCGCGGGACCTCGGCATCGCCCGGGCACGCACGGACGACCTGCTCGGCGGCGACCCCGAGCACAACGCCGGCGTCGTCCACCAGGTGCTCGCGGGGGAGACCGGACCCGTCCGCGACATCGTCCTGCTGAACGCCGCGGCCGGCCTCGTCTCGTTCCGCCTGGCGCAGGACCCGAACGAGTCCGACCGGCCGATCCTGCAGCGCTTCCGCGAGCAGCTCGTCGTCGCTGCCGAGGCGATCGACTCCGGCGCCGGTGCGCGCAAACTGGCTGACTGGGTCGGCGCAGCTCCCGCCGCGTAGTCCACGCCGCTTCCGCCTGAGCCGCACCGTGCCGGCAACCAGCCGACCACCCGACGACCCGACGACTGGCCGCGCCCGACGCGCAGGAGACGCAGCGCACGGGAGGCCCGGTGCCGGTTCCTGGAACCGGCACCGGGCCTCCCGTCGGTGCGTTCAGTGCACGCGGTCAGCGTGCGCGTGCTTCGTTACTGCACGTCCTCGTCGACCCAGTCGAAGGTCTTCGTCACGGCCTTCTTCCACAGGCGGAGCGTGCGCTCGCGCTCGGCGGCGTCCAGCTGGGGCTCCCAGCGCTTGTCCTCCTGCCAGTTGGCACGGAGCTCGTCGAGGTTGGCCCAGAATCCGACCGCGAGACCTGCGGCGTAGGCCGCACCGAGCGCCGTCGTCTCCGCGACGACCGGCCGGACGACCGGCACGTTGAGCATGTCGGCCTGGAACTGCATGAGCTCGCTGTTCGCGGTCATGCCACCGTCGACCTTGAGCTCGGTCAGGTCTACGCCGGAGTCGGCGTTGACCGCGTCGAGGACCTCGCGGGTCTGCAGCGCCGTCGCCTCGAGGGCGGCACGCGCGATGTGCCCCTTGTTGACGAAGCGGGTGAGGCCGACGATCGCACCGCGGGCGTCGGGACGCCAGTACGGCGCGAAGAGCCCGGAGAACGCCGGCACGAAGTACACGCCACCGTTGTCCTCGACGGTCTTGGCCAGGGCCTCGACCTCCGGGGCGCTGCCGATCAGACCGAGGTTGTCGCGGAGCCACTGGATGAGCGAGCCCGTGACGGCGATCGAACCCTCGAGGGCGTAGTGCGTCTCCTGGTCGCCGAGCTTGTAGCCGACGGTGGTGAGCAGGCCGTTCTCGGAGCGGACGATCTCGGTACCGGTGTTGAAGATCAGGAAGTTGCCGGTGCCGTAGGTGTTCTTCGACTCGCCCTGGTCGAACGCGGCCTGACCGAAGGTCGCAGCCTGCTGGTCACCGAGGATGCCGGCGATCGGGACCTCGCGCAGCAGGCTCGAGGACTCGACGTGGCCGTAGACCTCCGAGGAGCTGACGATCTCGGGGAGCATCGACTTCGGGACGCCGAAGTCGGCGAGGATGTCGTCGCGCCACTGCAGCGTCTCGAGGTCCATGAACAGCGTGCGGGACGCGTTCGTGACGTCGGTCTTGTGGACGCCGCCGTCGACGCCACCGGTCAGGTTCCAGAGGACCCAGGTGTCGGTGGTGCCGAAGAGCAGGTCGCCCGCCTCGGCCTTCTCACGAGCACCCTCGACGTTCTCGAGGATCCACATGATCTTGGTCCCGGCGAAGTACGTCGCGAGCGGCAGGCCGACGATGGCCTTGTACTTGTCGGTGTCGCCGTCGGCGAGCTTGTCGACGAGCGCCTGCGTGCGGGTGTCCTGCCAGACGATCGCGTTGTAGATCGGCTTGCCGGTGGTCTTGTCCCAGACGACGGCGGTCTCGCGCTGGTTGGTGATGCCGACGGCTGCGACGTCGTGGCGCGTGATGTCGGCACGCGACAGTGCCTGACCGATCACCTCGCGGGTGTTGTCCCAGATCTCGGCGGGGTCGTGCTCGACCCACCCGGCGCGCGGGAAGATCTGCTCGTGTTCCTTCTGCCCGGTCGAGATGATCGAACCGGAGTGGTCGAACACGATTGCTCGGGTCGAGGTCGTGCCCTGGTCGATGGCGACGATGTAGTCGGCCATTGGTGCTCCTTACGGGTGTGTTCGGTGCGGGTGCGTGTTCGGTCCTGCGGAACGGCCGTCCACGCCTTCGGGGTGGGGGTGGGTCAGCTGACGATGGGCAGCAGGGCGTAGGACAGCCCGGCAGCGAGGGCGCCACCGATCAGCGGTCCGACGACCGGCACCCAGGCGTAGGCCCAGTCGCTCGAGCCCTTGCCCTTGATGGGCAGGAAGGCATGCGCGATGCGGGGGCCGAGGTCACGGGCGGGGTTGATGGCGTAGCCGGTGGGGCCACCGAGGCTCACACCGATCGCGATCACGAGGAAGGCGACGGGGATCGCACCGAGCTGCGACGGGGTCTGCCCGTTGGTGAAGGCGATGACGACGAAGACCAGCACGAAGGTACCGATGATCTCCGTGACGAGGTTCCAGCCGTACGAGCGGATCGCGGGGCCGGTCGAGAAGACGCCGAGCTTGGCGGCCGCGTCGGGCTCCTCGTCGAAGTGCTGCTTGTAGGCGAGCCAGACGATGACCGCACCGATGATCGCGCCGATCAGCTGGGCGAGCCAGTAGAGGAACATCTCGCCGACGGTGATGTTGCCGAGGATCGCCTGCGCGAGGCTGACCGCGGGGTTGAGCTGTCCGCCGGACTTGTAGGACACGGTGACACCGGCGAAGACCGCGAAGCCCCAGCCGATCGTGACCATCAGGAACCCTGCTCCGAAGCCCTTGGACTTCGCGAGCGAGACGGCGGCGACGACGCCGCCACCCAGGATGATGAGCATCGCCGTACCGACGAGCTCGGACAGGAACTTGACGCCGATGTCGTCCATCGGTGACCTCCAGTGCGTGAGGTGGGGGTCCGGCCGTGCTGCGCCGCACTCCCCGTTGAGTGATTGAGGCCAACCATAGTGATGCGATTCGAGGCCCGGCGATGAATTCGTGAGCGAAGTGCGGCATCGTGCACGAACGTGCAGGACGAGTGTCCCCTGCACGATCCTGAGCCAGTGACGCGTCCTCGGCGCACTGCACGAACGTGCATCGGGAGCGGACGGCTGCCCGTGCCGTCGATGTAGATTGGGCGCACTCCGGTCGACGACGCGCGGTGTGACCGCCACGGTTCGACCCCGTACCCGTGGAGGCACCGCATGAAGAAGCTCATCAACGACCCGCAGGCCGTGGTCGAGGAGACCGTCCGGGGCTTCGCCCGGGCACACGCCGGACACGTCGTCCTGGTCGAGGACCCGATCCACCTGCACCGCGCTGACGCACCCGTCGCCGGCAAGGTCGGGATCGTCAGCGGCGGTGGCAGCGGCCACGAACCGCTGCACGCCGGTTTCGTCGGGTACGGCATGCTCGACGCCGCGGTGCCCGGCCCGGTGTTCACGAGCCCGACGCCCGACCCGATCGTCGCCGCGACGAAGGCCGTCGACGGCGGTGCGGGCGTGCTGCACATCGTGAAGAACTACACCGGCGACGTGCTCAACTTCGAGACGGCGGCAGAACTCGCGGCGATGGACGACGTCCGCGTCGAGTCCGTCGTTGTGGACGACGACGTCGCGGTGCAGGACTCCCTGTTCACCGCCGGCCGTCGCGGTGTCGCCGGGACCGTCGTGGTGGAGAAGTGCGCCGGCGCCGCCGCCGAGCGCGGGGACGACCTGGACGCCGTCGCCGCCGTGGCCCGGCACGTCAACGACGTCACGCGGTCGATGGGGCTCGCGCTGGCGTCGGGCACCGTCCCGCACGCGGGGGAGCCGTCGTTCGTGCTGGCCGACGACGAGGTCGAGCTCGGCATCGGCATCCACGGCGAGCCGGGCCGTGAGCGGATCGCGATGGCACCGGCGGACGAGCTGGTCGACCGCGTGCTCGAGCCGATCCTGACCGACCTCGACGCCCCGGCCGGGTCGTCGCTGCTGCTCCTGGTGAACGGCATGGGCGGCACCCCGCTGTCCGAGCTCTACATCGCGTACCGACGCGCCGCCGAGGTCCTCTCCGACCGCGGCTACCAGGTCACGCGTAGTTTGGTCGGCGACTACGTCACGTCCCTCGAGATGCAGGGGTTCTCGCTCACCGTCACGGTGCTCGACGACGAACTCACTGCCCTCTGGGACGCCCCGGTGGAGACCCCGGCCCTGCGCTGGGGACGCTGAGCGACCGCAACCGCGGCTGCAACCGCGACCGCAACCGCAACCGCGACCGCAACCGCAACCGACCACGACCGCTCGACCACCGGACCACGACACCGGGCCCACCGGGCCGGACACACGAAGGGAACCGCATTGGCGCTCGACACCGCATGGGCCATCGACTGGGTCCGTCGCACCGCCGCGACGATCGACGAACACCGTGCCGAGCTCGTCACGCTCGACCGTGAGATCGGGGACGGTGACCACGGCGAGAACCTCGACCGCGGGTTCCGGGCCGTGCTCGAGGCCGTCGACTCCGGGTCCTTCGACACCCCGGGTGCCGTCCTCAAGACCGTTGCGACGAAGCTCATCTCGACCGTGGGCGGAGCTGCCGGCCCGCTCTTCGGCACCGCCTACCTGAAGGCGGCGCAGGCTGCCGGTGACGCGGCCGAACTCGACGCGGACACCCTCGTCGCCGTCCTCACCGCCGCCCGCGACGGGGTCGTCTCCCGCGGCAAGGCCGCGGTCGGCGACAAGACGATGGTCGACGCGTGGAGCCCCGCAGTCGACGCCGCAGCAGCTGCTGCCGGTGCCGGCGACGACCCGAAGGCCGTGCTCACCGCAGCAGCCGACGCCGCCGCGCAGGGTGCGGCGGACACCGAGCCGCTCGTCGCCCGCAAGGGCCGCGCGAGCTACCTCGGCGACCGCGCGATCGGGTACCGCGACCCGGGTGCGCAGTCGACCGCGTACATCCTGCGCGCAGCGGTGGACGCAGCGTGACCGTCGGCATCCTGGTCGTCTCGCACAGCGCGGCGATCGCGACGGGCACCGTCGAGCTGGCACGGCAGATGGCTGCGGACGTTCCGCTCGTCGCCGCGGGCGGCACGGACGACGGCGGCATCGGCACGTCGTTCGAGGCGATCACCGCCGGCATCGAGGAACTCGCCCAGGCGGACGCCGTCGTGGTCCTGTGCGACCTCGGCTCCGCCTACCTGACGACCGACACCGCGCTCGACTTCCTGGACGACGACGTCCGAGCCCGCGTCCACGTGTCGCAGGCCCCGTTGGTCGAGGGCACGGTGGCGGCAGCGGTCGCCGCCCAGACGGGCGGTGACGCCGACGCGGTCCTGGCTGCCGCGGCATCGGCCGCGGGTTCCGATGCGGACGCGAGCAGCGCCTCCCGTCCGTCCGGTGACCAGCCTGGAGGCACGGGGCCGGCCGACGGGGCTGCCCCCGTCGACGACGCGGCCGGGTCCGACCGCGTCAGCGCGTCGGTCGAGCTGGTCAACGAGACCGGGCTGCACGCCCGGCCCGCCGCGGAGTTCGTGAAGACGGCGGCGAAGTACGACGCGAGCGTGCACGTCAACGGCGTGGACGCGAAGAGCCTGCTGGCGATCATGGCCCTGGCGCTGCCGAAGGGTGCGACGGTGTCGATCGACGCGACCGGCCAGGACGCGCAGGCCGCAGTCGACGCCCTGGTGGAACTGGTCCGGTCGGGCTTCGGCGAGTGACACCACCGCCGGGCGAGTGACAGCGCCGCCGGGGGAGCCCCCGGCGGCGGTGCCCGTTCCGGTCAACGGATCGAGATCGTCCCAGCCAGGTCGAGGTCCGAGGGGCCGCCGGTGACCCCGGCGTCCGCGAGCAGGGTGGCACCGAACACGGCGCTCCAGAACGTGCGGGCGTCCCGGGCGACACCGCTGGGGCTCGTCCAGCCCTGGTCGCCGACGACGCGCTCCAGGTAGCGCTCGGACTGCCGGAACAGCACGGCGAGCAGCAGCCGCACGCGCTCACGCTGCGCCGGGTCGTCCCCGGCTGCCCCGAGCGCGCGGACCACGAGCGGGGTCGACGGCATCGCGAGGGCGGTGCGGGCGAGGACCTGTCGGAACGACTCCGGCGAGCGCGCACGACGGCCGGCCGCCTGCAGTCGCGTGGTGTCGCGGAGGAACAGCGCGAACGCGGCGTCGAGCACCAGACGGTCCTTCGAGCCGTAGTGGTGCGTGATCTGGTTCGGGTAGACACCCGCGGCCCGGGCGACCTCGCTGACGGTGACGCTCCGAGCACCCGCGCTGAGCAGTCCGGCCGTCGCGGCGAGGATCTTCGCCCGTGTCGCCGCGCCGCGAGCCGTGCCGGAGCCGTCCACCGTGGTTGCCATGTCGGAATTGTACGTGGTACAACTCAACTTGTTCAACGTACAAGAGGAGTTCCCGTGGACATCGTCATCACCGGCTACGGCGCGGTCTCACCCTTCGGCCACGGCGTCACGCCGCTCTGGGACGCCCTGGTCGCCGGTCGCTCCGGCGTCCGAGCCCTGCACCGCGACGGAGCGCTCTGGGAACAGGTGCCGATCCGGGTCGGGGCCGATGCCGCACTCGACGCCGAGGGAGCGCTCGGGCGGGTCCGTGCGAACCGTCTCGACCGCAGTCAGCAGCTCGCACTCGTCGCCGCGGACGAGGCCTGGGCCGACGCCGGTGCCCCCGCGGTGGAGGGCGACCGCCTCGCCGTGGTGATCGGCACCGGGATCGGGGGAGTGGAGACGCTCCTCGACGCCCACGACGTGCTCGGTGCGTCCGGTGCTCGACGGGTCTCACCGCGCACGGTGCCGATGCTCATGGCGAACGGTGCCGCCGCGCAGATCAGCATCGCGTACGGGGCGCGGGGCGGTGCGTACACGACGGTGTCGGCCTGCGCCTCGGGCGCCGAGGCCGTCGCCACCGCCGCGCGGCTCATCGCCACCGGTGAGGCCGACGTCGTCATCACCGGCGGGACCGAGGCCGCGGTCACCCCGGTGACGATGGCGTCGTTCGCCCAGTCGCAGGCCCTCGCGAAGCCCGACGGCGACGACCCGACGACCCTGTCCCGTCCGTTCGACGCCGACCGCCGCGGGTTCGTCCTCGGTGAGGGCGCCGGCATCGTCGTGCTCGAGCGTGCCGACCACGCCGCCGCCCGAGGGCAGCGGTCGCACGGCACACTCGCCGGGTGGGGGATCACCTCGGACGCGCACCACATCACCGCACCGCTGGCGGACGGCAGCGAGCAGGAGCGGGCGATGCGCGCCGCGATCCGGATGGCGGGCCTCACCGGTGCGGACGTCGACCACGTGAACGCGCACGCAACGGGTACGCCGGTCGGCGACGTCGGCGAGGCAGCCGCCATCAGCCGTGCGGTGGGGACCGGAGCGCTGGTCACCGCTCCGAAGAGCGCCATCGGGCACATGTTCGGCGCTGCCGGCGCGGTCGAGGCGATCCTGACCCTGCGGGCGCTGGAGACCGGGACCGTGCCACCGACCCTGAACCTCGACCGGCTCGACCCCGCGGTGGACCTCGACGTCGTCTCCGGCACCGCCCGGACCGCTCCGCTCCGTGCCGCGTTGAACAACTCGTTCGGGTTCGGCGGTCAGAACGCGTCGCTGGTGTTCACCGCGGCGTGAGCTCCTGCAGGCCGGTGACCCGGAGCAGGTCGAGCTTCGCGGCGTCCTCGGAGCCCGGCACGACCGTGTAGACGACGATCCGCAGGTCACCGCCGGGGACGCTCAGCACGTCGCAGTCGATCTCCACCGGCCCGACGGGCGTGTGCACGACCTTGCGGCTCGCACGGTGCTCGGCGATCCGGCCGGTCTCCCAGCGGCGGGCGAATTCGGGGGACTCCCGCAGCAGCCGTTCGACCAGGTCCGCCAGGTCGCGGTCCGCCGGGTAGCGCCCGTAGGCCTGCCGCAGGTCGGCGGCGAGGTCGCTCGAGAACTCCTCCTGGTGCTCGTCGTCCCAGTCCACCCCGTCGCGCTCCTGCGTGAAGTGCCGCCAGACCAGGTTGCGCTCGAGCCCGACGTACCGCGAGGGGTCGCCGTTCACCGCGGCCCACAGCTCGTTCCAGAGCACGATGTCGTGGGTCGCCGTGAACACCGCGAGCGGCACGTCGCCGAGCCGGTCGACCAGCCGCTGCACGCCGGGCGTGATGTGCCGCGGCACCACCTGACGCGACGGCGGGGCGACGCCGGCCACCCGGCACAGGTGGTCCCGCTCCTCGGACGACAGCCGGAGCGCCGTCGCGAGGGCCGCGAGCAGCTGCGGCGACGGGTTCGTCGCCCGGCCCTGCTCGAGGCGGACGACGTAGTCGACGCTCACGCCCGCCAGCGCGGCGAGCTCCTCGCGGCGGAGGCCCGGGGTCCGTCTGCCGGGGCCGGCCGGCAGGCCGACCGCCTCGGGACGCACCCGGTCACGCCAGGAACGCAACACGTTCGCGAACTCGCTCATGTCCACCATCATCGCCCCGCGCCTCCTGTCCGTCCTGGTACTGCCGGTCCCACCGTCGCACCGTGCCTGGGGAAGCCGGGCCGGCGGGGGCAGGCTGGGCACATGACAACGACACTGATCACCGGGGCCAACCGCAGCCTCGGACTCGAGACCGCACGCCGACTGATCGAGGCCGGCCACACCGTCCACGCCGGCATGCGCGACCCGGCCAGCGGCGACGACGCCCGCGCACTCGGCGCCCACGTCGTGCGGCTGGACGTCACCGACCAGGCCAGCATCGACGCGGCGATCGCGATGATCCCCGAGCTCGACGTCCTCGTGAACAACGCCGGGATCCTCGGCACCTCGTTCGGGGTCGACGACCTCGACGCGAGCGCGATGGCGACCGTGCTCGACACCAACGTCACCGGCATCGTCCGGGTGACCCAGGCCGCGCTGCCCCTGCTGCGACGCTCGGCAGCACCCGTCATCGTGAACGTCTCGTCGGGGGTGGGGTTCCCGCGCTGGCTGACGACGCCGGGGCACGACGAGTACGGGGTGCCGGCGGTGCCGTACGCGGCGTCGAAGGCGGCCGTGATCGCGTTGACCGTGCAGTACGCGAAGAACCTGCCCGGGTTCCGGGTGAACGCGAGCGACCCGGGCTACACCGCGACGGAGTTCAACGGGTTCGGCGGACACCAGACGATCACCGAGGGCACCGACGCCACGGTCATGCTCGCGACGATCGGCACCGACGGGCCGACGGGGGAGTTCCACAACCGCGAGGGACGCATCGAGTACTGAGGGGCAGCGCTCGGTCAGTCGTGCACGTCGGCACCGAACCCCGGCCCGGGGCGCATCATCCAGCCGTCCGGGTCGGGCAGCGGGCGGAACCCGAACCGCTCGTACAGCCCGTGGGCATCCGCGGTGAACAGGGCGAAGCGCTTCAGGCCGAGCGGCTCGACCGCCTCGGTCACGCCGCGCACGAGTGCGACCCCGACGCCGCGGCCCCGGGCGTCGGGGTCCACGAACACGTCGGCGAGCCACCCGAACGTCACGCCGTCGGTGATCACCCGCGCGTAGCCGAGCTGCGCGCCGGTCGTCGCGTCGTACACGCCGAAGTTCCGGGAGCCGGCGATGATCGCCTCCTGCGTCGCCCGGTCACGCCCGCGGGCCCAGTACGACTCCTCGCTCAGCCAGCGGTGCACGCGGTCGACGTCGAGGTCGGCAGGGTCGGCGGAGAAGCGCAGATCGGTCACGTGACGAGTCAACCGGCGGACGCGCCTGCGGCGCAACGGCCGATCGGGTCGGGGTGGACCGCTCGCGTGGTCGGGTGGCCGGGTGCCCGTCGGCCTGGAGGCCCGTGGGGACCCCGACGCGCGGGTCGCGTCTGTCAGGATGGCCGCATGCGCGCCGTCCAGTACTCCCAGTTCGGTTCCGTCCCCTCGATCGTCGACCTGCCGGAACCGGTCGCGCCCGAGCACGGCGTCGTCGTCCGGGTGGCTGCCACCGGTGTCTGCCGCAGCGACTGGCACGCGTGGAAGGGGCACGACGACTCCGTCCGGCTGCCGCACGTGCCCGGCCACGAGTTCGCCGGTGTCGTCGCGGCGATCGGGGCGGGCGTCCAGCGCTTCGCCGTCGGCGACCGGGTCACGGCCCCGTTCGTGTTCGCCTGCGGGACCTGCGCCGAATGCCTCGACGGCGCCACCCAGGTGTGCACCGCCCAGCAGCAGCCCGGGTTCGACCTGCAGGGCTCGTACGCGGACTCCCTGGTCGTCCCGCACGCCGACCTCAACCTCGTCGCGCTGCCGGACGCCGTGGACTTCGCGGTGGCGGCGGCGCTCGGCTGCCGGTTCGGCACCGCGTTCCACGCCCTGCACGCCCGAGGGCGCGTCGCAGCAGGGGAGTGGGTCGTGGTCTACGGCTGCGGCGGAGTCGGGCTCTCCGCGGTCATGGTCGCCGTGGTCGCCGGCGCGCACGTCGTCGCCGTCGACGTCTCCACGGCCGCACTCGAGCGCGCCGCCGCCCTGGGCGCCGACACCGTGCTGATGGACGCCGATGCCGTCACGACGGTCCGATCCCGCACGGGTGGCGGAGCGCACGTCTCGCTCGACGCCTACGGCAGCCGTGCCACCTCCGTCGCCGCCGTGGCGTCGCTGCGTCCGCGCGGTCGGCACGTGCAGGTCGGGCTGCTCCTCGACGACGAAGCCACTCCGGCGATCCCGATGGGCCGGGTCATCGCCGACGAACTCGAACTGCTCGGCAGCCACGGCGCAGCGGTCGGGGAGTACGGCGCGATGCTCGACGCCGTCGTGGCGGGGCGACTGCGTCCGGAGCAGACGATCGGCCGCACGATCGGCTTCGACGACCTGCCCGAGGCGCTCGTCGCGATGGACCGACCCGCGACGTCGTCGGGCATGACCGTCGCGGTGTTCTGAGGCTCGGGCGTTCCCGTCAGCCCTCGGTCCGCGCCTCCGCGCCTCGGCGGATGCGCAGCACGACCGCGCCGATGACCAGCACCGCCAGTATCCCGACGACCCCGAACAGGAGCGTCTGGCCGCCGTGCCCGTGCGCGTGCGTGCCGCCACCGGTGTTCGATGCGGCTGCCGCTGCCGTGGGATCCGCGGACGCCGTGGTCGCGGCCGTCGGGTTCGTCGTGGGCGCGGGAACGGACTGCGATGCGGCCGCCTCCACCGTGAACGCGAGCTGCCCCTCGATCGGATGGCCGTCGGGGGAGACGTACCGCCAGACGACGGTGTGCGGGCCAGGGGAGAGCGACACCGCCTTCGACATCGTGGTGCCCTCGACGGTCACCGCTCCGGAGGACTCGTCGGTACCGCCGTCGTCGCGGACCTCGACGCGCAGACCGGCTTCGAGCCCGGCCAGCGGCGCCTCGCTAAAGGTGAGCGTAACTCGCTCAAGGTCGGTGGCGACCGTGGCGCCGTCCGCCGGATCACTCGAGGTCAGTGCCGCGTGCGCCGACGCGGGTGTCGTGCCGATCAGCACGAGGAACGCGGACAGGGCGACGGCGAACAGGACCCGGGGCGTCACGGTTCGGGAGCGGCGTTGGTCATCTCGGTGATCGTGCACACGTCCACGCTAGGGAAGCGATGTCGAGCGTCCCGTCAGCCGAGCGGGGCCAGTCGCAACCTCCAATTTGACATAATATGCATTATCGGCGCGCACGCGAAAATCCACGGGGAGCGCTTGGTGAGCAGAAGAGGTCGAGTCCGTACTCCGGACTCGACCTCTTCTGCTCACTGGATGACGACCGCGTCAGTCGGCGGGCTTCGTCGGGACGTCGTCGGCGTCGATCTCGAGCGCTGCCGGCTCGCCGCCCTGTTCCTTCAGGGTGTCCTGGTCGGTGTCGGGCTGCTCCGGCGTCTCGCTCTGGGTGGTCTCTTCGGCTGGGTCAGGCTGGCTGTAGCTCATGCGCCGGACGGTACGCCCGGGTTCCTGAACAGCTGCAAGCTCGGCGCCGGAGACACCTGGTGAGCAGCATTGGTCGAGTCCATCCGCAGGACTCGACCATTGCTGCTCACGATGCGAAGCGCACCACTCACATGTTCGAGAGAACCACCGCGTTGATGATGAAGCCGATCACGCCGATGACGATGGCGACGATCGACAGGATGACGCCGGCAGTGATCATCCCGCGGCTGCCGCCACGCTTGCGCGCCGAGATGCCGAGCACGAGACCGATGATGCCGCCGATCACACCGACGATCGGCACGAACAGACCCACGACGGTCCCGACGATGCCGAGCACCAGGGAGACAATGGCGAAGGTGTTCGACTGCGCGGGCGCGTTGCCGGGGTTGGACATGGTGGAGCTCCTTCTGGTCAGGACGCCGATCCAGGCCGGGTAGCCGATCGTGAGCGTCAGTCAGAACGGTAGTCCTCACACACGGCTGGCGTACAGGTTCACCCGTGGATCCTGTCCCCCGGCTCAGGCTCCCACGTACGCCGCCAGGTGCTGCCCGGTCAGCGTCGACCGTGCCGCCACGAGCTCGGCGGGCGTCCCCTCGAACACGATCCGCCCGCCGTCGTGACCGGCACCCGGCCCGAGGTCGATGATCCAGTCGGCATGCGCCATCACGGCCTGGTGGTGCTCGATCACGACGACCGTCCCACCGGCGTCGACGAGCCGGTCGAGCAGGCCGAGCAGCTGGTCGACGTCGGCCAGGTGCAGGCCGGTGGTCGGCTCGTCGAGCACCACGACGCCGCCGCGGTCGCCGAGGTGCGTCGCGAGCTTGAGCCGCTGCCGCTCTCCCCCGGACAACGTGGTGAGCGGCTGCCCGATCGTCAGGTACCCGAGCCCTACGTCGGCGAGCCGGGCGAGGATCGTGTGGGCCGCCGGCAGTGCGGACTCCCCCGCCGCGAAGAACGCCAGCGCGTCGGCGACGGACATGCCGAGCACCTCGCTGATGTCCTTCCCGCCCAGGAGGTACCCGAGCACGGACTGGTCGAACCGCTTGCCGTCGCACTCGACGCAGGGGCTCGCGACGCCCGCCATCATGCCGAGGTCGGTGTACACGACACCGGCACCGTTGCACGCCGGGCAGGCGCCCTCGGAGTTGGCGCTGAACAGTGCGGGCTTCACGCCGTTGGCCTTCGCGAAGGCCTTCCGGATCGGCTCGAGCAGGCCCGTGTACGTCGCCGGGTTGCTCCGCCGTGAGCCACGGATCCCGCTCTGGTCGATGGCGACCACGTCGTCGCGCCGGGCCAGCGACCCGTGGATGAGCGTGCTCTTGCCCGAGCCGGCGACCCCCGTGACGACGGTGAGCACCCCCATGGGGACGTCCACGTCGACGTCGTGCAGGTTGTGGGCCGAGGCGCCGCGGATCGCGATCGCCCCGTCCGGACGACGCACCGCGGACTTCACGGTGACGCGGTCGTCCAGGTGCCGACCGGTCACGGTCCCGCTGGCACGCAGCCCGTCGACGGGCCCCTGGTAGCAGAGCGTCCCACCGCCGGATCCGGCACCGGGCCCGAGGTCGACGACGTGGTCGGCGATCGCGATGACCTCGGGCTTGTGCTCGACGACGAGGACGGTGTTGCCCTTGTCGCGCAACCGGACGAGCAGTTCGTTCATCCGCTCGATGTCGTGCGGGTGCAGCCCCGTGCTCGGCTCGTCGAAGACGTAGGTGACGTCGCTGAGCGAGGAGCCGAGGTGCTTCACCATCTTCACGCGCTGGCCCTCTCCCCCGGACAACGTGCCGGTGGGGCGGTCGAGCGACAGGTACCCGAGTCCGATCTCGACGAAGGACTCGAGCAGGTCGCGGAGCCCCTCGAGCAACGGCCCGGCCCCGGGGTCGTCGAGCCCCCGCAGCCAGGTGACGGCATCGGTGACCTGCATCGCGCAGACGTCGGCAATGCTGCGGCCCGCGATCTTGGACGAGCGGGCGGTGTCGTTCAACCGGGTGCCGTCGCAGGCCGGACACGTCGTGAAGGTCACCGCACGGTCGACGAAGGCCCGGATGTGCGGCTGCATCGCCTCGCGGTCCTTCTGCAGGAACGAGCGCCGGACCCGGTGTACGAGCCCCTCGTAGGTCATGTTGATGCCTGCGATCTTCTGCTTCGTCGGCTCGCGGTACAGGAAGTCCTGCCGCTCCTGCTCGGTGAAGTCACGGATCGGGGTGTCCCGGTCGAAGTAGCCCGACTCGGCGTACAGCCGCACGTTCCACCCGTCGGTCCCGTACCCGGGGATCGTGAGCGCGCCGTCCCCGAGCGACTTCGTGTCGTCGAACAGCTGCGTCAGGTCGATGTCGTTGACCAGCCCCCGACCCTCGCAGTCGGCGCACATGCCGCCGAGCCGGGTGAACGAGACCTTCTGGGCCTTCGCGTCCGCACCCTTCTGCACCGTGATCGCTCCCCCGGCCGTCACGGTGGCGAGGTTGAACGAGAACGCGTTCGGCCCCCCGATGTGCGGTCGACCGAGTCGGCTGAACAGCACACGCAGCATCGCGTTCGCGTCCGTCGCGGTGCCGACGGTGGAGCGCGGGTCGGCACCGATGCGCTCCTGGTCGACGACGATCGCGGTGGTCAGGCCGTCGAGCAGGTCGACGTCCGGACGCGCGAGCGAGGGCATGAACCCCTGCACGAACGCGCTGTAGGTCTCGTTGATCATCCGCTGCGACTCGGCGGCGACGGTGCCGAACACGAGCGAGCTCTTGCCCGAGCCGGAGACCCCGGTGAACACCGTGAGCCGCCGCTTCGGCAGGTCCACGTCGACGTCGCGCAGGTTGTTCGCGCGGGCACCGCGCACCCGGATCCGGTCGTGCCGGTCGGCAGGGTGCGCGTCGGCGCCGGTGGGGGCGTCGTCAACCGGATCGGTGTGCATGCGGGTCAGCGTACCGACGGGAGGCCCGTGGCGGGGCCGCCACGGGCCTCCCGTCCGGTCCTAGGTCGGCCCTCAGGCCGTGGTGCGGTACTCAGGCGCCGTGACGGCGCACCAGGTCCGGCAGCTCGGCGGGTTCGAACTCCTCGTCGGTCGCGTCGAGTTCGTCGGCGGTCCACCACCGCGAGGCGAGGATGTCGACGCGCTCGTCGTCGGTCCACTCGGCGTCGGACAGCTCGAAGCCGGGCGTGCGGACGACGTAGAACTCGGCGTGCCCGCGGTCGTGGTCGGCGAGGTCCCACTCGACGGTGAAGTCCCAGGACCACACCGGCTCGCCGGGTTCGTCGATGACGATCCCGGTCTCCTCGCGCAGCTCGCGGATCGCGGCGTCGCGGTGGGACTCCCCCGGGTCGACCCCACCACCCGGCGTGATCCAGCGGTGGGCGCCGTCCGACGAGGGCGACTTCGTGTCCATCAGGAACACGCGGCCCTCGGGGTCGAGCAGCAGGATGCGGGAGGTGCGGCGCAGGCCGGACTTGGCGGTCACCCGCCCGACGTTAGCCGACGAAGCCGCTGACGTCGCCGACCAGCTTGGTGTGGTCGGCGGGGATCGGCTCGACGGCGGCCAGGGCGATCTCGGCCGCGAACTCGGACACGCTGTAGAGCTTGCCGACCTCCTGCCGACGACCCTCGATCGCGCCGGGGTTCAGGCGGTTCAGCAGCGTCGCGGTGATCGTGCCCTCGATCATGTCGCCGGAGACGACGACGAACTCGATGCCGGCGGCCTCGAGCTGCGGGATGAGCTCACGGAGGGCGAGTTCTCCGGCGCGCTTGCTCTTGGCGACCGGGACGTACTCGTCCATCGTCTCGGCGGTCTCGACGAAGTGGGCCTGGTGGCTCGTGACGAACACCACGCGGGACCCCGCCGGCATGTGCGGCACCGCGGTCTGCAGCATGTCGACCTGCGCGTCGCGGTTCAGGCGGAGCGCGTAGTCCTCGCCGACGCCCGACTCCATGCCGCCCGACGCGTTGAGCACGAGCAGGTCGATGCCGCCCCACTCCTGCACGACGGTGTCGACGAGGGCCTGCACGGAGGCGTGCTCGGTGAGGTCGGCTCCGACGGCCAGGGCGGAACCGCCCGCCTCGACGATCTTCTCGGCGATCTGCTCCGCGCGCTTGGCCTTGTTGCGGTAGTTCACGACGACCTTCGCACCGGCCTCGGCGAGGTACCCGACGGTGTCGGCGCCGATGCCACGGGACGAACCGGTGACGACGGCGCGCTTGTCGGTGAGGGATCCGGGGGCGAGGGGGTTGCTCACAGTCGTGTTCTCCAGGTCTGGTTCCGGCCGGTCGGGCGCATCGAGCCTACCAATCGCCCGCACGAGGGTCGGACGGCCCTGATATGTTGAACGGAGTTGTACCGGCTGTCGCGACGCAGCGAGCCGCCGCGCGCCACTGAGGGAGGGAGATCGCGTGAACGGAATCGATTGGATCCAGAGCACCGTCTGGATCGGCCTGGTGTTGCTCCTGGGCGTGGTCGAGATCTTCACCCTCGACTTCATCTTCATCATGCTCGCGGCGGGTGCCGCTGGCGGGTTGATCGCCGCGTTGCTCGGCGCCCCGTGGTGGCTGTCCGCCATCGTCGCCGCGGTCGCCGCCCTCGTGCTGCTGTCGCTCGTCCGCCCGCGCCTGCTCGTGGCGCTCGGCCGCGGTGCCGACCCGCACCGCACCAACGTCGAGGGGCTCATCGGGCTCCCCGGCACGGTCGCGGTCGCCTTCACCTCCTCCAGTCCTGGTCAGGTGCGCCTGGCCAACGGCGAGACCTGGAGCGCGCGGTTCGCCGCGGACTCCGTCGACCGCACACCGCCACTCGGGACCCCCGTGGTCGTCGAGTCGATCGAGGGGTCGACCGCGGTCGTGCGCCTCGCAGAAAGGGCCACCTCGTGACCAGCATCTCCCCGGGGACGATCGCACTGCTCGTGCTCATCCTCGTCGTCGTCATCTTCGTGATCGTCGTCCTGGCGAAGGCGATCCGGATCGTTCCCCAGGCCACCGCGGGGATCGTCGAGCGACTCGGCAAGTACCACAAGACCCTCAACCCGGGCCTGAACCTCCTGGTGCCGTTCATCGACCGCCTGCGGCCGCTGCTCGACATGCGTGAGCAGGTCGTCTCGTTCCCGCCGCAGCCCGTGATCACCGAGGACAACCTGGTGGTCTCGATCGACACCGTCGTCTACTTCCAGGTGACCGACGCCCGTGCCGCGACGTACGAGATCGCGAACTACCTCGGCGCCGTCGAGCAGCTCACCACCACCACGCTCCGCAACGTCGTCGGTGGCCTGAACCTCGAAGAGGCGCTGACCAGCCGCGACAACATCAACGGCCAGCTCCGCGTCGTCCTCGACGAAGCCACCGGCAAGTGGGGCATCCGTGTCGGCCGAGTCGAGCTCAAGGCGATCGAGCCGCCCGTGTCCATCCAGGACGCAATGGAACAGCAGCTCCGTGCCGAGCGCAGCCGTCGTGCCGCGATCCTGCAGGCCGAGGGCACCAAGCAGTCCCAGATCCTCGAGGCCGAGGGGCAGCGGCAGGCCGCGATCCTGGCCGCCGAGGGTGACGCCAAGGCACAGGTGCTCCGTGCCGAGGGTGAAGCGCAGGCCATCGCGACGGTGTTCGAGGCCATCCACACCGGTGACCCGGACGAGAAGCTGCTCTCCTACCAGTACCTGCAGACCCTGCCGAAGATCGCCGAGGGCACGTCGAACAAGCTCTGGATGATCCCGAGCGAGTTCACCGAGGCCCTGTCCGGCATCGCGAAGGGCTTCAGTGCCAGCCGCGGTGGCGGTGGTGCCGGTCCGGTCGGCGGCGCTGCCGGCGGGACGGACTTCCTGTCCCGGATCTCGAAGCTCGCGAACGAGAGCCTGGCGAACACCGCAGCCGCGGACACCACGATGCCGCGTGCGGATGCCACTGCCGCGGACATCGTCCCCGAGTCCGACCTCGACGCACGCCTGGCCGAGTCGAACCGCAGTGTCGACGCACACCTGGCGGCCGCCGACGACGCGACCGCCGAGCAGGTCGAGGAAACTCCGCCCACGCCGGGCGACGACGCCTCCGGCCACCGGACCAGCGACGGCTCCGGTCGGCGCTGACGCTCCGGCACGGACGAACGACGACGCCCGCCCCGGGGAACCGGGGCGGGCGTCGTCGTGTGTTCGGTGGGGTCAGGCGCCGCGTCGTGCGCGGAGGACCTGCAGGCGCTCTTCGAGGAGCTCCTCGAGTTCCTCGCGCGAGCGGCGCTCGAGCAGCATGTCCCAGTGGGTGCGGGGTGCCTTCACGTCCTCTTCGGCAACCTCGACGGGGATCCCGTCGTCACCGAGCAGCCGGCCCTCACGGCCGGAGCGGGGCTCGGACCACGTCTGGGGGACGTCCGCGTCAGCGGAGAAGACGATGTCGAACGTCTCACCCGAATCCGTCTGGTAGACCGCACGCTTGCGATCCGAGAGCTCGACGCCCTCTTCGCTCTGGAGACTCTGACTCCCGAGCCGCATGCCGCGGAGACTCCGATCAGCCATGTGTGTGCTCCTCTCGCTCGTCTGCCCTCCACAACACTGTCCCACGCCCCATCAATCCCGTACCGGCGCATTCACAGTCCGTTCCCAGTGGCTGGGCGCGGCGAGTCCGATCAGGAGCGGGTTCGACGACCCCAGGGCGCGCAGGCGAGGAGCACGAGGAGTCCGCCGAGGGAGAGCAGGAGCGTGATCGAGCCGGACAGGATCGACGCGGGGGTGGTGGACGTGCCGAGCGGCACATCGGTCACCATCGAGGTCGCGGTGTACTCCGGTACCCGGTCGATCGTGCGACCGCTCGGGTCGATGACCTGCGACGCTCCGACGGTCGAGATGTTCACGAGCGACCGACCGGTCTCGATGGCCCGCATCCGTGCGATCTCGAGCTGCTGCAGGTTCTCGTCGGTGCCCGAGAAGTCGGCGTTGTTCGTCTGCGCGAGGATCACCTGCGCTCCCCCGCGCACCATGTCGGCGGTCAGCCCGTCGTCGACGATGTCGAAGCAGATCGAGATGCCGGCACGGATCCCCGCCACCGACAGGACGTTCGGCTTCGTCCCCGGCGTGTAGTCGCGCTGCAGCAGTCCGATCAGGGACGGCGCGAGCTTGGAGAAGAACCAGCGGTCGGGCACGTACTCACCGAACGGCACCGGGCGCTTCTTGTCGTAGGACGACTGCCAGCCGTCGGCGGTCCACACGAACGACGTGTTGTGCAGCACCCCCGACGGGGTCTGCGTGATGGCACCCGCCACGATCGGGGCGTCGAGCGACCCCACCACCGAGTCGAGAGCGGACGCGATGACCGGCTGCTGACGCGGGTCGTACTCCGCACCGGCCTCGGGCCACACGACGAGGTCGACACCCTTCGCGTCCACGTCCGTCGCCGCGACCTGCGCGGCCAGGACGTCGCCGGGCTCCGCACGGTCGAAGTACCCCGCGGGACCGTTGCCCTGCACCGCCTCGACCCGGATCGTGCCGCTCGTCGCCGTCGGCCACGCCGGCACGGCCAGGACAGCCGCGACCAGCAGACCCGCCGTGGCCACCCGGACGGGCAGCCGGAGCGTGACGCCCGGCACACGGGGTGCCACGAGCGCGAGCGACACCACGACCGCGACGCAGTACACGACGACGAACGTCAGGCCGAGGACACCGACGTACGCGGCCAGGTGCGCGAACGGCCCCTGCGACTGCGACAGGCCGACGCGCCCCCAGGCGAAACCACCGTACGGCCAGCTCCCCGAGAACCACTCGCGTCCGGTCCAGAGTGCGGCGACGACGGCCGGGAGGCCCCACACGCGTCCGGCGGTCGAGGGCACCACGCGCGCGACCCAGCGGTACGCCAGGGCGATGGCGACGCTGCCGAGTGCGAAGAACGCGGCTTCGAGCAGGGCGAGTGCGAACCACGGGACCGGGCCCAGGTACCGACCGGCCCACGAGATGGCCGGGATCCAGAACGCCGCGCCGGCGAGGTAGCCGATCCACGCCGCGCGCCGCGCCCGCTGTCCCATCACCGCGAGCAGCATGCAGGCGAGTGCCGGGTAGGCGAGGAACCACCACCCGGGCGACGGGAACGCGAGGGCGAAGAGGATCCCGCCGATGACGGCCAACGGCAGCGCTGTGCCGAGCGGCAACGCGGCGAACGGACCGGTCGCGACCGCCCCGCGGCCGACGCGCGCGGGCAGCCCGCGCACACTGGTCTCCGGAACCCGCACCGTGCCTCCAGTCAGACCGTCGCGTAGGCGACGATGCCGCGGCGAACCGCGTCCGTCGCCCGTCGGGCGGTCTGGGCGAGCTCGTCGTCGCCGGCGTTCCGGATCTGGTCGAGCAGGTCGATGACCTGCTTCGACCAGCGCACGAAGTCGCCGGCCGGCAGGTCGAGGGTGCGGAGGACGTCGTCGAGAGCCGAGCCCGAGGCCCAGCGGAACATGCCGACCGCCATCGCCGGGGTCGGCGGCTGCGAACCGGCCAGACGCGCCGCACGCTCGATGTCGTCGAGGCGCGACCAGATGGTCAGTGTCTCGTCGAGCGCGGGGCGGAACGCGCCGCGGGGCAGGGCGTGCTCCGTGCCGGGAGCGTCCTCGCGGCGGGGCTGGTAGATGATCGTCGCGGCCATGGCGGCGAGCTGTGCCGGGGTGAGGTCCTTCCACACCCCCGCCTCGAGGCACTCGGCGACGAGCAGGTCGCGGTCACCGTAGATGCGCTGCAGGCGACGGCCACCCGCGGCCACCGTGGCTTCGCCGTTGCCGGCGTCCACCAGGTAGCCGAGCTCGAGCAGGACCTCGGTGACGCGGTCGAACGTCGTCGCGACGGCGCCCGTGCGGGACCGGATCTGCTGGACGAGCTTGTCGTTGGCGCGCTTGAGCTTCCACCAGCGCTCGGACCAGCGGGCGTGCGCCTCGCGTTCGGGGCACGCGTGGCAGGGGTGGCGCTGCAGCTGGCGGCGGACCGCCGTGATCGCGGCCTGACGTTCCTGGCGGGCGCCGTGCGACGCCTCGCGACCGCCGGGCACGTTCGTGCGCTCGAGGTCGGAGAGCTCACGACGGAGCGCCGAGTACTCGGTGAAGTCGCCGAGGTGGCACTGCATCGCCTCGCGGTAGCCGTCGAGGGACTCCTGCTGCGAGCGGACCTTGCGGGCGAGGTCGACCACCGACCGGTCGGCCTGGAACTGGGCGAACGACGTCTCGAGGACCTCGCGCGTGCGTTGCCGACCGAACTGGTCGATCAGGTTGACGGCCATGTTGTAGGTGGGCTTGAACGACGAGTTGAGCGGGTACGTGCGACGGCTGGCCAGCGACGCGACGGCCTGCGGGTCGAGCCCGTCGGTCCACTGGATGACCGAGTGCCCCTCGACGTCGATGCCACGACGACCGGCACGACCGGTGAGCTGCGTGTACTCCCCCGGGGTGATCGGCACACGGGCTTCGCCGTTGAACTTCTCGAGCTTCTCGAGCACGACGGTGCGCGCCGGCATGTTCACGCCGAGCGCCAGGGTCTCGGTCGCGAACACGACCTTGAGGAGCTTGCGCTGGAAGAGGTTCTCGACAACCTCCTTGAAGGCGGGGAGCAGGCCGGCGTGGTGTGCCGCGACCCCGCGCTCGAGCCCTTCGAGCCACTCCCAGTAGCCGAGCACGGCCAGGTCTTCGTCGAGCAGGGTGCGGCAGTGGTACTCCGCCGTCTCGCGGATCTCGTTGCGCTCCTGCACCGTCGTCAGGGACAGGCCCGAGCGCAGGACGTTGCGGACGCCCTGGTCGCAGCCGTTGCGGCTGAACACGAAGAAGATCGCGGGCAGCAGCATCCGCTCGTCGAGCATGTGCGCGATCTGTTCGCGGTGCACCTTCTCGGTGCGGGGCCCGCGACGCTCGGGGTAGCCACCACGACCACGCCGGCCGCGGTGGCCGCCGCCGTTCCGCTCGCTCCGGGAACCGCCGCCGACCATGCGGAGCAGTTCCGGGTTCACGCGGTTCGTCGCCGCGGCACCGCTCGAGTCGAACAGGTCGACCATCTTCGAACCGACCAGGACGTGCTGCTCGAGCGGCACCGGGCGGTCTTCGGAGACGATGACGTCGGTGTCGCCGCGGACGGTCTGCAGCCAGTCGCCGAACTCCTCGGCGTTGGACACCGTCGCGCTGAGCGAGACCAGGCGGACCTCGGTCGGGAGGTGCAGGATGACCTCTTCCCACACGGCACCGCGGAACCGGTCGGCGAGGTAGTGCACCTCGTCGAGGACCACCCAGGCGAGGTCGTCGAGCAGGTCCGAGTCGGCGTAGATCATGTTCCGGAGCACCTCGGTCGTCATCACGACGACGCGGGCGCGGGGGTTCACGTTCGTGTCGCCGGTGAGCAGCCCGACCTCGGACTCACCGTAGACGTCGACGAGCTCGGCGTACTTCTGGTTGCTGAGCGCCTTCATCGGCGTCGTGTAGAAGACCTTCGCCGTCGGCTGGCGCATGGCGAGCCAGATGGCGAACTCGGCCACGATGGTCTTGCCGGCGCCGGTCGGGGCGGCGACCAGGACGCTGCGGCCCTGGTCGAGCGAGTCGCATGCGGCGAACTGGAACGGGTCGAGGTCGAACCGCAGGTCCGTCCGGAAGAGCTCGAGGTTTCGCGACCGGTTGCGCACCTTGGCCGCGGCGAACCGCTCGGCCGCACTCGTGCCGCTCACAGGCCGTACTCCTCGTCGAGCTTCGCCTGGCGCTTGGCCAGACGGCGGTCGTGGAGCCACGCGATGAAGCAGGCCGCGATGTAGAGCACCACCATCGGGACCGCGAGCAGGAACATCGAGATGACGTCGGCACTCGGGGTCACGATGGCGCAGAACACCAGGATGCAGAGGATCGCGACGCGCCAGCTCTTGATGATCGCGGACGCCGACAGCACCCCGACGAAGTTCAGCAGGACGAGGAAGACCGGCAGGACGAAGGCGATGCCCACCGCGACGATGAGCTTGATGACGAAGTCGTAGTAGGCCTTCGCATCGACGATCGAGGTGTCCTGGCTCGACACGAAGCTGCCGAGGATGCCGACCACGTGCGGCAGGATGTACCACCCGAAGTAGCACCCGGCGAAGAACAGCGGGATCGCGGTGCCGAGGAAGCCCCAGACGTACTGCCGCTCACGCCGGACGAGCGCGGGCACGATGAACGCCCAGATCTGGTAGAGCCAGACGGGGCTGGCGATGACGATGCCGATGGTGATCGCGATCTGCAGCTTGAGGTCGAACGCCCCGGTGATCATCGGGAAGTTCAGCTCGGCCGTGTGTCCGCCGACCTTGGCGAGCTCGGTCACCGGTGCCCGCAGCGAGTCGAGCACCCACGGGGTGAGGAACCAGCCGCCGATCGCGCCGACGACGATCGCCACGACTGCGCGGAAGAGCCGGTTGCGCAGCTCGATGAGGTGCTGCCCGAGCGACATGCGGCCTTCGGCGTCGGTCTTCTGGCGCCCCTGCCGCTTCGCTCGCCCGCGCGCGGTCGTCGAAGCCATGTGCTCGATCTTACGGGGTCGGGACCGACAGTCCGCCGGGGGTCGGCGCGGCCGCGTGGCGGGTGGGCGGGGGTGGGCGGGATTGGGCGCTAGCGGGTTCGGGCGTACCTGGCGAGATCGGGCGTACCTGGTCAGAGCAACACGCCAGGTACGCCCGGAACGACCAGGTACCCGAAGTCCACCGCGCAGGATCGGGCGTACCCGGTCGGAACGTGCAGAGCTCGGACGGGCCGCAGCGGCAGACCTCAGCCGGCGGCGAGGGCCGCGGCCGCGAAGTCGCGCACGGCGTCACGGGCGGCGGGCGGGTCGAGCACCACGGCACGACCGGGCAACCCCGCGACGAGCCGGACCACGCCGTCGAACCCGTGCGACGCCGCGAGCCGGATGCGCACACGCCCCTCACCGTCAGGCGCGTCGGCGGTGTCGGACAGGAAGTCGGCGACCAGGGGCAGCGACGTCGAATCGAGTTCCACCGTGACGATGACGTCGTCGGCGGCCTGCTGGAACAGCGTGTCCGGGATCACGACCTGGTCGATGGTCTTCTCGGCCGGGCGGTCGTCGACGCGCGCCTCCGACATCCGGTCGAGCCGGAACGTCCGGAGCGCCTGCCGGTCGAGGTCCCACGCGCGCAGGTACCAGTCGGTGTCGATGGACTCGACCCGGAGCGGATCGACCCGTCGGGTGCCGCCCTGGGTCCGCGGTCCGGCGTACTCGAAGACCAGGCCGCGGCCGTCGGACATCGCCCGGCGGATGGTGGCGAGGGCGACGTCGTGCAGGTCCTGCCCGACGGCGACGGTCGACGCCGCTCCCCCGGCACCGCGGGACAGCTTGGCCATGAGCGCGCGGATGGCGTCACGGTCGGCGGCCTCGGGCAGCGCGGACAGGTACTGCAGGCCGGCGATGAGCGCCGATGCCTCACGAGCCGACAGGCGCGGTGAGTCGTCGATCGCCACCAGGTTGGTCAGCACGATCATGTCGTTCTGGTCGAAGTCGTCCCAGGCGATGTCGAACAGGTCGCCGTGCTGGTACTGCATCGTCTCGCCGGGCACCCCGGACACCGCGATGAGTTCGACGGCGCGCCGGATCCGGGCCTCGGGCACACCGAAGTGCCGAGCGGCCTCGGCCACCGAGACCCGCTCGCGGTCGATCAGGTACGGCACCAGGGCGAGCAGGAACGCGAGCTTGTCCTGCGCCTGCAGGGGTTGGGCGTCAGCCACGAACGGGGTCCTCTCCGGGGGCTGCGGCACGATCGTCGTCGGTGTGGTCGCGCACGAGTGCACGGAGGCGCTCGTCGACCCGTGCCCGCAGGTCGTCGGGCTCGAGCACCCGGACCTCGGGCCCGAAGGCGGCGAGTTCCTCGGCGAGGATCTGCGGGTCGACGTGGTGCAGCACGAGCGCGCCGTCGGCGTCGGTCTCGGTGTCGCGGCGACGGGTCAGTCGGCGTTCGGCGTCGGAACCCGGCGTCACGGCGATGCGCGCGGTGCGCTCGGCCCAGATCCGCTCGAGCTCGGCGAGGGTGCGCTCCCCCGCGCCGACGGGAGCGGTGTGCTGCCCGACCTCGTACTGGGTGACGGGTCCGACGATGCGGGCCAGCAGGTAGTTCTTGTCCGAGTCCGTCGCGAACTCGTGGGCGGCGAGCATCCACCGGCCGCCGTGCTGCACCAGGGCGAGTGGAGCCACTTCGCGCCGACGGGCGTCGTGCTGGCCCGGCGTGATGTAGTCGAAGCGCACGGCTGCACCGCGGTCGAGCGCGGAACGGAGCGGCTCGAACGAGGCATCACGGGCGCGGAGCCGCGGGGCGTACGCGTCGACCCCGAGCTGCAGGGCACCGTCGTCGTCCTCGGCACCGGCCGAGCGGACCTTCAGCAGGCCACGACGGGAGTCGGCGGACAGTGCGCCTTCGCGCCAGGCCATCGCGGCCAGGGAGAGCAACGCGGATTCGTCCGGGGTGAAGCGGACGTCGACGGGCAGGTCGTACTCGCCCTTCGGGATCCGGTACCGGAGCGTCTGGTTGTTGCCCGCGGCACCCGGGGTCTCGATGGTCTCGAGGGGGATGCCGAGCTCGCGGACGTCGTCCTTGTCGCGTTCGAACTGGCGCTCGAGCGAGGCGTTGTCGCCACCGGTCGAGAACCGCTGCCGGTACCCCTGCACGTTGGCCAGGATCTCGGCCTTGGTCAGCCCGGACTCCGTCGAGAGCAGCGCGAGCACGAGGCTGAACAGCCGCTCCTCGGCGGGCACACGGGGCACACGGGTCGCTGGCACGAGCCGATCCTACGGCAGCGCGGGTGCACCGGAGTGCACCCGCGCCGCGGTCCGTGGACGGTCGGACGGGGTCAGTTCGAGATCGCCCCGAGGACGTCGATCACGTACGCGTACGCGGTCCCCTGCTGGTTGACGATGGCCAGGACCTGGTCGCCGACGTGATGCCCGACGATCGCGGACCGGACGCCCTCGTCGACCTGGCCCTTGGTGAGCGGGATGGCCTGCGCGCCGGAACCGTCGGTCCAGCTCGAGCCGGCGACGGACGGGTCGGCACCCCAGGTGACGGCGGTGTACTTGATGACCGCGGTGTCCTTCGCGGTGAGCTCGCGACCGTCGCCCTTGCGGAGCAGGTGCGTCTCGTTCGACTTGGGGGCGCTCCACGACGGGATCGTGATGCCGGGGGCGCCGGACGGTGCGAGCACCACGGCCGGCATCTTGTCGCCGGCGAGCTGCGGGGTGCCGGTGGCGCGGGCGTCGAACGCGCGCTTGACGTCGATGACGGCGATCACGGCGTCCTCGGTCTTCTTCGACGAGGAGCTGGCACCGGTGCCGCCGGTGCTGCTCAGGGCGCTCTTCGGCAGGGCCACCGCCAGGCGGTCGCCCACGTGGGCGCACTGCAGCGAGGCACCGAGGGCCCCGTAGTTGCTCGCACCGGCGGTGATCGGTGCCGTCTGGCCCGAGTAGCCGCTCGTCTGGGCGACCTCGCCCGTGGAGCCGTCGACCAGGGTGTACTCGACCAGGACGGGGGTGCCGTCGTCGATCGTGCGACCGCTGCCCTGCTTCAGCACGGACACCTGGGTGCCCTTGGTGGTCAGGCCCTTCGGCACGTTGACCTTCGGCTCCGAGCCGAACTTGCCGGTGGCGGTCACCGCTTCGGACGCGGCGCCGGGAGCGGCACAGCTCGAGGGCGTGGTGCCGGCACCGTTCGAGGCGCAGGCGGTGAGCGACACCGCGAGACCGATGGTGACCAGGAGTGCGGGGATGGTGCGCACGGACCCTCTTTCCGTTCGATGCAGGACGGGCACGCCGTCAGCCTACCGTTCGTCCTCGACGGCCCCGGACGGAGCCGCAGCGGTGTCGGACAGCGCCGCAGCACCCTCCGCCACCGACGAGGCCTCGGCCGCCGCGACCTTGCGCGCCTGCGCCGCCGACTGCCGAGCCACCTTCCGGAGCTTCTTGTCGCTCGTCGCCCGCTCGCCCACGGCGCCGGGGGTCCAGGCCTCGATGTCCTCGTCCGAGAACTCCGCCTTGCCCGCGCGGCGCTTCAGGTTCGGTAGCACCGTCCCGTCGGCCAGGCGTCGTGCCGTGATGAGGAACCCGGTGTGCCCGACCATGCGGTGGTCCGGGCGGACGGCGAGGCCCTCGACGTGCCAGGTGCGCACCAGGGTCTCGCTCGGCATCGGGTCGGTGAAGCGTCCGGTGTCGCGCAGGGCCTCGGCCGTGCGGGACAGCTGCGTGACGGTCGCGACGTAGCAGACGATGAGTCCGCCGGGCACGAGGGCGTCGGCGGCGGCGTCCACGCATTCCCACGGCGCGAGCATGTCGAGCACGACGCGGTCGACGCTCTGTGGCTCGGTCGCGTCGGGCAGCGACTCGACCAGGTCGCCGACGGTGACGGACCAGTTGTCCGGGACGGCGCCGAGGAAGGTGCCGACGTTGCCCTTGGCGATCGCGGCGAACTCCTCGCGGCGCTCGAACGACTGCAGCTGCCCGGTCGGGCCGATCGCGCGGAGCAGGAACAGCGACAGCGCCCCCGAGCCGACGCCGGCCTCGACCACGCGGGCCCCGGGGAAGACGTCCGCGAAGGCCACGATCTGCGCCGCGTCCTTCGGGTAGACGATCGCGGCGCCACGCGGCATCGACATCACGTAGTCGTTGAGCAGCGGGCGGAGCGCGAGGTACTCGTCACCGGTGCTCGCCCGGATGACCGAGCCGTCGGGCTGCCCGATGACGTCGTCGTGCCGGAGCACCCCGCGGTGCGTGTGGTACTCACCCGCGGTCTCGAGCGACAGCGTGGTGAGCTTGCCCTTCGGACCGGTCAGCTGCACGCGGTCGCCGGCCCGGAACGGGCCGCGCGGCGGCGTGTGCGGTGCGCCGCCCGCGGTGTGCGGGAGCGCTGCGGTCGGGTCCGCGGTCGGACTGGAGGCGCTGCTCGCGTCCGCCTCGTCGCGTGCGTCGTCGGTGTGGCTCATCGGGTGACCCCTTCGGTGTCCGCAGCGTGCGCCGGGTCCGGCACCGCGCCTCCAGTCCGTGCGGCCAGTGCCGGCGTCGTCAACTCGACCAGACGGTCGACGTCGACCCCCGCCAGGGTGGTCAGGTGCACGTCGCCGCCGGCGATCTCGGACAGCGGGACGATGTGCTCGACGGCGACCGTGACGGCGCCGGACGCGACGGCCGACGCGACGCCGGTGGCGGAGTCCTCGATCGCGACGCACGCGGTGGGCTCGACGCCGAGCTGCGCGGCGGCGGACAGGTACGCGTCCGGGAACGGCTTCGGGCGGTCGACGTCGTCGCCGGCCACGACGACACGGAAGCCGCGCTCGCCCAGGGCGTCGGCGGCGACGAGTGCCATCTTGCGACGGGACATCGTGACCAGGGCGGTCGGGATGCCGCGGGCGTGGAGCTCCTCGACGAGCTCACGGGCACCCGGTCGCCACGGCAGTTCACCGGCGCGCAGGTGCTCCATCACGTAGTCGGTCATCCACTGGATGATCTCCTCGACCTCCATGTCGACGCCCTTGGCACGCAGGAGCTCACCGGAGCGCTCGAGACCGCTGCCCACCAGGGACAGGCCGTCCTCGTGGGTCCACTCGGCGCCGTAGCGGTTCGTCAGGTCGACCTGGGACCGCTGCCAGATCGGCTCGGTGTCGATGATCGTGCCGTCCATGTCCCACAGCACGGCTGCGGGCGGGACGAGGGCAGGAGGATGCGCGGTCACGGGCGACGAGTCTACCGGGGCCGTTCCGCTGGGCGCGGACGCGCGCGTGCGCCGACACCCCCTGGGCCTACAGTGGATGCCTGAATCGTGTCCGGCCGGGGGCATCGCTCCCGCCCCGCTCCGCTCCACCACCAGGAGGTCCGCTCCGTGCCACAGCACTCCCCCTTCAGCGACGGTCGCTTGCTCGTCGTCGCCTTCGAGGGCTGGAACGACGCCGGCGAGGCCGCGAGCGGTCTGGCGCGTCGCATCGTCGAGTCCCTCGGGCTCGACGAGCTGCGCGAACTCGACGGTGAGCGGTACGTCGACTACCAGTTCAACCGGCCCACCGTCGGCACCGACGACAACGGCGACCGCGGCGTGCAGTGGCCCCGGATCGTGCTGCACGGCCCCGGAGCCGAGGGGCGTCCGGTCATCGGCGCCACCGGCTCCCCCACCGACCGTGACGTCTTCGTACTCGTCGGTCCGGAACCCTCACGCACCTGGCGGGGCTTCTGCTCGGAGATCATCGACCTGGCGGACGTCTACTCGATCGACGCCGTCGTCTTCGTCGGCGCCATGCTCGCCGACGTCCCGCACACCCGACCGATCTCGGTCTTCGTGTCGAGCGAGAACGCCGGGGTCCGTGCCGCGTTCGACGTCGACAAGTCCTCGTACGAGGGCCCGACCGGCATCCTCGGGGTCCTCGCCGACGCGATGGACAAGGCCGGGCTGACCACGCTGTCCCTGTGGGCCTCGGTGCCGCACTACGTGCACAACTCGCCCTCGCCGAAGGCCACGCTGTCGCTGCTCGACAAGATCGAGGAGCTCACGGACGTCACGGTGCCGCGCGGGTCGCTGCTCGACGACGCCACCGAGTGGGAAGAGGGCATCGACGCCCTCGCCGCCGACGACGAGGACATGGCGTCCTACATCGGGCAGCTCGAGCAGGCGCGCGACACGGTCGATTCCCCCGAGGCCTCGGGCGACGCCATCGCGCAGGAGTTCGAGCAGTACCTCCGTCGCCGTGAGCGCAAGGACGGCAAGGACGGCGGCACCGCCGGTGGCGAGGGCCCGTGGCGGCCTCAGCAGTAGCCGTCACCCGCTGACGGCCTCCCGTCCGTGGGGGCGTGCGGTCACGACACCCCGCTCACGTCCGGCGAGTGGTCACGAACTGTCGGCTGCAGCCCGCCCGAGCGACAGTTCCTGACCCCTCGGCGGTGCGCACGCGACGTGTCGCGACCACTCCCCGGACGGGAGGCGCGGGTCGGACCCGCCACGGGCCTCCCGTCCGGCGAACGCGAACGGTCACGACACCCTGCTCACGTCCGGCGGGTGGTCACGAACTGTCGGCTGCAGCCCGCCCAGGCGACAGTTCCTGACCCCTCGGCCGCACACACGCGACGTGTCGCGGCCACTCGCCGCGCGGCCAGGACACCCCGCTCACCTCCGGCGAGTGGTCACGAACTGTCGGCCGCGGCCAGCCCGAGCGACAGTTCCTGACCCCTCGGCAGCGTGCACGCGGCGTGTCGCGGCCACTCGCCGCGCGGCCAGGACACCCCGCTCACCTCCGGCAAGTGGTCACGAACTGTCGGCTGCGGCCCGGCCGGACGACAGTTCTTGACCCCTCGGCGGCACGCACGCGACGTGTCGCGACCACTCCGCGGACGGGAGGCGCGGGGCCGGCCTGCCTCGGGCCTCCCGTCCGGCGGACGCGAACGGTCACGACACACCGGTCACCTCCGGCGAGTGGTCGCGAACTGTCGGCTGCGGCCCGCCCGGGCGACAGTTCCTGACCCCTCGGCGGCACGCACGCGACGTGTCGCGGCCACTCCGCGGACGGTCACAGCACCGGCGCGACGGCCCGTGCGCCGAGGTCAGGCCAGGCGGATGCCGAGCAGCGCGTCGATCAGGTCGAGGAGTTCCGCCGTGCACGCCGTACCGCCCGCGATCGCGGTGTCGACCGCGGCGACGGCACCGGGGGTGTCGAGGTCGTCGGAGACCCGTGCGCGGATTCGTGCCGCGACGTCCGCTGCGTCGTCGGCGTGCCCGGCGGAGGCTCCCGAGGCCCAGGCGTCCCAGCCGGCGAGCCGGGTCTGGGCGCTCGTCAGCTCGGTGTCGAACCACTCCCAGTCGTCGGAGTACTTGTGCGACAGCAGTGCGAGCCGGATGGCCCGGGGGTCGGCGCCGTCGTCGAGCAGCCCGCGCACGGTGACCAGGTTGCCGAGCGACTTCGAGATCTTCGTGCCCTGGTAGGCGATCATCCCGGTGTGCACGAAGGCGTTCGCGAGGGGCTGGTGCGCGAGGGCGGCGGCGTGCCCGGCGCTCATCTCGTGGTGCGGGAAGACGAGGTCGCTCCCGCCGCCCTGCACGCTGATCGGCAGCCCGAGGCGGTCACCGGCGATGACGCTGCACTCGATGTGCCAGCCGGGGCGACCGGGGCCGATCTCGGTGTCCCAGGCCGGTTCGCCGTCGCGCGCGGCGCGCCACAGCAGCGGGTCGAGCGGATCCCGCTTGCCCGGACGTTCCGGGTCGCCGCCGCGTTCGGCAGCGAGGGCGAGCATCGTCTCGCGGTCCAGGCCGCTCTCGTCACCGAGGGTCCACGCGTCGGTGGGGCGGTTCACGTCGAAGTACAGGTCGTCGCCCTCGGCGCCGTCGGTCGGGACCTCGTACGCGTAGCCGGACTCCTGCAGGAACGAGACCGCCTCGGCGACGCGCTCGACCTCGTCGGTGACGGCCACGAAGTCGTCCGGCGGCAGGATCCGCAGCGACTCCATGTCGCGGCGGAACAGGTCGACCTGCTCAGCCGCCAGGGCACGCCAGTCGACGCCGTCGCGGGCGGCACGCTCGAGCAGCGGGTCGTCCACGTCGGTGACGTTCTGCGCGTACTCGACGTCGAGCCCCGCGTCACGCCAGGCGCGGCCGAGCGTGTCGAACGCCAGGTAGGTCGCCGCATGGCCGAGGTGCGTGGCGTCGTACGGCGTGATGCCGCAGACGTACAGCGCAGCGCGGTCCTCGTCGCGGGCGGGGTCCACCGGCTTGCCCGTTGCGGTGTCGTGGACGACCGGTCGGGGCGCGGCGCCGGGGACGTCGGGGACGGATGGGGCCTGCCAGGCCCTCACGGCTGGATCACTCCGAGCGACAACAACACGATGAGCACGATACCGAGTGCGATCCGGTAGACGACGAAGGGCATGAAGCTGCGCTTGCTGATGTAGTTCATGAACGCCGCGATCACGACGAACCCGACCACGAACGCGACGACGGTGGCGATGAGCGTGTCGGCGAGTCCGAACGGCGAACCGTGGTCGCCGAGGCTCGTCGCGGCCTCGTAGAACCCGGACAGGAACACCGCCGGGATCGCCAGCAGGAACGCGAAGCGCGCAGCGGCCGGCCGGGTGTACCCGAGGGCGAGCCCCATCGACACGGTCGCACCGGAACGGGACACACCGGGCACCAGGGCGAGCATCTGCGCCAGGCCGATGAGCAGACCACCGCGGAACGTCATCTGCTCGATGCGCCGCTCCTTGCGGCCGACACGGTCGAGCACCCCGAGCACGACACCGAAGACGATGAGGACGATCGCGACGATCCAGAGGGACCGGAACGTGGTCTCGATCGAGTCCTTGAGCAGGAGCCCGGCGACCCCGATCGGGATCGTGCCGAGGATCACCAGCCAGCCGAGGCGGACGTCGGGGTCGCCCTTCGGCACGTCACGCTTGACCACCGACCGGAACCACCGCCCGATTATCCGGGTGATGTCCTTCCAGAAGTAGATGAGCACCGCGGTCTCGGTGCCGAGCTGCGTCACGGCGGTGAAGGCCGCACCGGGGTCCTTCGCGTCGGGCAGGAAGAGCCCGACGATGCGCAGGTGCGCGCTGGAGGACACTGGCAGGAACTCGGTGAGCCCCTGGACGAAGCCGAGGAAGATCGCCTCGAGGATGTGCATCGCACGGGCCTTTCAGGGGGGGGGAGGTCGGTCAGGGCACCGCCACGACGGCGACCATGAACAATATCAGTACGTGGCGAGCAGGTCGGCCAGCACCCGCCGACCGAACGCCAGCGAGTCGAGCGGCACCCGCTCGTCCACGCCGTGGAACATCGCGGGGAAGTCGACACCGGCCGGCAGCTGCAGCGGCACGAACCCGTATCCCGCGATGCCGAGCGTCGAGAGCGCCTTGTTGTCGGTGCCGCCGGACAGCAGGTACGGCAGGACCGGTGCGCCCGGGTCGTGCCGGCCGAGGACGTCGCGGACGGCGTCGACCAGCGGGCCACCGAAGTCCTGCTCGAGGCCGATGTCGCGGAACGACATGACCACCTCGACGTCGGGTCCGGCGAGCTCCCGCACACGCTCGAGCACGGTCTCCTCGTCACCCGGCAGGCAGCGGATGTCCACCAGGGCCTCGGCGGTGTCCGGGATCACGTTGTGCTTGTAGCCGGCGGTCAGCACCGTCGGGTTCGACGTGGTGTGCAGCGCGGCGTGGATGAACCGCGACGCCGAGCCGGTGGCCAGGGCGACCTCGTCCGGGCCGGTCACCGTCGGGTCGACCCCGAGGAACCGCGCCACCTCGGCGACCATCGCGTCCGTCGTGGCCGAGAGCCGGACGGGCCACTCCTCGCTGCCGATCCGGGCGACCGCCGCCGCGAGCTTCGTCACGGCGTTGTCGCGGATCACGTGCGAGCCGTGGGCGGCGGTGCCGCGCGCGATCAGCTTCACCCACATGAGCGCCTTCTCGCCGGTCTGCAACAGGTAGGCGCGACGGTCACCGAGCGTGATCGAGTACCCGCCGACCTCGCTGATCGCCGCCGACGCCCCCGCGAAGACCTCCGGGTGCTGGTCGACCACGTGGTGGGAACCCAGGACTCCCCCGGCCTCTTCGTCGGCGAAGTACGCGATCACCAGGTCACGCTCCGGCGCACCGTGCTGCTCGATGACGTCGGCCAGCGACGTGAGCATCATCGCGTCCATGTTCTTCATGTCGACGGCCCCCCGACCCCACAGCGATCCGTCCTTGACCACGCCACCGAACGGGTCGACCGACCAGTTCGCCGGGTCGGCCGGCACGACGTCGAGGTGCCCGTGCACCACGAGCGCCGGCTTGTCACGGTTCCGGCCGGGCACCCGCGCCACGACGCTCACCCGGTCCGGCTCGGACTCGAACAACTGCGGCTCGATACCCAGCGCGCGGAGCTTGTCCTCGACGTAGTGGGCCGCCTCGGTCTCCCCACGGGACTTCCCCTCGCCCCAGTTCGTCGTGTCGATGCGGATGAGGTCGCGGGCGATCGCCGCGGTGGCCTCGAGCTCGGGCACGGACTGCGGCTCGGAGGGCTCCGGGTTCGTCATGGCTCCACGGTATCGGTCGGCACCGACCCCGACGCCGAAGCCCGACACACAGGACTCGCCCGGGATGCGCGACCGTGTTCATCGCGCGTTCAGACCCGTGCTAGTGTCTTCTCTCGGCAGGAACGCCGGGTTCAACCCGGGAAACAGACACCAGACACCCTGTCCGGGTGGCGGAATTGGTAGACGCGCTAGCTTGAGGTGCTAGTGCCCGTATTAGGGCGTAGGGGTTCAAGTCCCCTCTCGGACACAGGAAATGCATGCCCCCTGACCTTTCGGTCGGGGGGCATTTTCTGTTGTGTCTTCCCGGCGAGTGCCGCCATCGCTGCGCTCAGGGCGTCACCGCCTCCGGGGCGCCACTTCGCTGCGCTCAGGGCGACCACGTGCCACTTCGCTGCGCTCGGGGCGAGCGGGGGCGGGGCAGGTGGGGGCTGTGGACGCGGGACGTGCGGACTGGAGGCGCGGGGCAGGGCCGCAGCGCGCCTCCAGGCCGGAACGTGCGCACGTCACGGGCCGGTGCGACGTTGCGCACTCCGTGTGACGGAACAAGGTCGCACCGAGTGGGCAACGTCGCACCAAGGTGCAAGCCCGGCGGCGCGCGCGGTCAGCGCGAGCGGCGCACCCGCCGCACCACCAGCACCACGGCACCGAGCGCCGCGAGCCAGCCCCAGTTCGCGACCACCGGGTCGAGCACCTGGTGCCGCCAGTCCGACCGACTCGACCCCAGGCGCGACGCAACGGGGTGGCTCCCACGCTCCGCCGCGACGCCGGTCTCGCTGATCACCCGGTCCGGCCGACCCCGGAGCGCATCGGTCACCCGGTGCGTCGCGACGTCCAGGCGGTCCCCGACGACGAGCAGCATCCAGTGCGCCAGCCGGCCCTCGCTGAACCTCGCGTACGCCAGGCGCCGCACCGCTCCCGGCACCCCTCGGAGCGGCTGCGCGGTGCCGAACACCGGCGTGACGTGCGCGTGCTCGATCGACCGCTCACGGCCGGCAGCGCCGGGCTGCTGCGACGGGACGTCCCAGTGGGCACCGGTCGCGGCGCCGGCCTCGCGCGAGAGCTTCGGCACGGACGGCCGGTCTGCCGGGTCGAGGTCGCTCCCCCACCCCGGGATGCGGGCACGGAGCTCCTCGGCGGACGGCACCCGTCGGGGTGGATCGGCGATGTACGGGGTGTGGTCGGACACGTCGGGCCTCCTCACGGCACGACGACGGTCTTGATGCAACCGTCGAGCTTGGACGAGAACAGGTGGTAGCCCTCGGCGATGTGCTCGAGGGGGATGCGGTGCGTGATGATGTCGCTGGGCTTGAAGTGCCCGGCCTGGATGTGCTCGAGCAACCGCGGCCACTGGCGCTTCACGTGCGCCTGGTTCGTGTGGATCGTGACGCCCTTGTTCATCGCGTCACCGAACTTCACCGCGCTCGGGATCGGCCCGTACGCGCCGATCGCCGAGACCGTGCCGCCCTTGCGGACGCCGTCGATCGCCCAGTTGAGCGCCGTCGGGGAACCGCCCTGCAGCTTCAGCTTCGAGGCGGTGACCTGCTGGGTGAAGTTGCCGTCCGCCTCGGCTCCGACGGCGTCGATCACGCTGTCCGCCCCCAGGAAGTCGGTCTGCTTCTTCATCTCGAGCACGACGTCGTCGACCTCGGCGAAGTTGATCGTCTCGGCGTGCGCGAAGCTCCGGGCTTTCTCGAGCCGGTACTCGAGCTGGTCGACGACGATCACCCGGCCGGCTCCCATGAACCACGCCGACGCCGCGGAGAACAGTCCGACCGGCCCGGCACCGAGCACCACGACGGTGTCGCCCTCGCGGATCGACGCCAGCTGCGCCCCGAAGTACCCGGTGCTCAGTGCGTCCGTCATGAGGAGGGCGTCGTCGTCGTCGAGCCAGTCCGGGATCACCTGCGGTCCGACGTCGGCGAACGGCACCCGCACGCGCTCCGCCTGCCCGCCGTCGTACCCGCCGGTGGTGTGCGAGTACCCGTAGATCCCGCCGACCGCGGTCGCGTTCGGGTTCACGTTGTGGCAGTTCGCGAAGAGTCCGCGGGCGCAGAACCAGCACGTCCCGCAGAAGATGTTGAACGGGACCATCACGCGGTCCCCGACCGACAGGGTCTCGACGGACGAGCCGATCTGCTCGACGACCCCGATGAACTCGTGGCCGAACGTGTGCCCGACCCGGGTGTCGGGCAACATGCCGTGGTACAGGTGCAGGTCCGACCCGCAGATCGCCGCCCGTTCCACCCTGACGATCGCGTCGTTCGGGTGTTCGATCCGGGGGTCCGGTTTTTCCTCGACGCGGACCCGGTAGGGGCCGCGGTACGTCATGGCGCGCATGGACGCTCCTCTCGTTCGTCGCGTCCACGCTGGCGCGCGCCACGTTGGAACGGACACAGGACCGCAGATGGCGGACAGGCGGTGGACGTCCGCACAGACGGACGGGAGGCGCGGTGCCAGCTGGCACCGCGCCTCCCGTCCGATCTGTGGGTGCGTCTAGCTCTTCGACGCCTCGACGAAGTTGCGTCGCGGGTCGGTTTCCTTGATGAGCGAGGTCGCGTCGCGACCCGACACGGCACCGGTGATCCAGCCGATGATGATGCGGGCCTTCCGGTTCAGGGTCGGCATCGCGTACACGTGGTACGCGCGGTGCGCGAGCCACGCGAGCAGGTTGGTCATCTTGATGCCCTTGATGTTCGCGGCACCCTTGCCGACACCGTACGACGCGACGGTGCCGATGGAGGGGTGGCGGTACTCTTCGAGCGGCTTGCCGGTGATGGTCGCGACGATGTTGTCGGCGGCGACCACGGCCTGACGCACGGCGTTCTGCGCGTTCGGCGGGTAGAACGCCGGCTGCTTGTCGGCGGTCAGGTCGGGCACCTGCGCGACGTCACCGAGACCCCAGACGCCCTCGACGACCTGGTGGGTGTCCTCGGCCTCGACCTGGAGCTTCGCGTTCGCGGCGAGGTGGCCCTTCGGCCCGCGCGGCAGGTCGGAGGCGTCGAGGAGCGGGTTCGGCTTGACGCCCGCGGTCCAGACGAGCAGACCGGTGGCGAACTCGTCGCCGTCGGAGAACTTGACGACGCCGCCCTCGGCGCTCGGCATGGTGGTCTTCAGGCGGACGTCGATGCCACGGGCACGGAGCGACTCGAGGGTCCACTTGGACAGCTCGGGGCCGACCTCGGGCGCGACGCGGTCGAGGGCGTCGATGAGCACCCAGCGGGGCTGCTCGCCGGCGAGCGACGGGTAGGTCTTGATGGCGGCCTGCGACACGTCGAACAGCTCGCCGATCGCCTCGACGCCGGTGTAGCCACCGCCGACGAAGACGCTGGTCAGCAGACGGCGACGCTCGTCCTCGTCGCGGGTGGCAGCGGCCTTCGCGATGTTGTCGAGGAGCTTGGCGCGCACGTAGGCGGCCTCTTCGACGCTCTTGAAGCCGACGCCGTACTCCTCGAGCCCGGGGGTCGGGAAGGTGCGGGTGACGGAACCGAGGGCGACGACGAGGTGGTCGTAGCCGAGGGTGCGGTCGTCGCCGCCGGCGGTCGCGATCGAGACGGTCTTGTCGGCCGAGGAGATCGCGGTGACCTTGCCCTGGATCACCCGGGTCTTGCGCAGTGCACGGCGCAGCTCGACGGTGACGTCCTTCGGCGCGATGTGGCCACCGGCGACCTCGGGCAGGAACGGCAGGTACGTGTAGTAGGTGTTCTGGTCCACCAGGGTGATGCGCATGGGCACCGTGGCCGCGTGCTTCTGGAGCTGCTTGACCGTGGTGTAGCCAGCGGAGCCGCCGCCGAGGACGAGGACGTGAGGGATCGAGTCTGCCATTCCTCCGGTCTACCGGACTTTGGCTTGGCGCGTCATGAGTTCCGCGGCCTGTCGCGGAGCCGCCACCACGCGGTCTCGGCCAGTTCGGGCCCCGTGAACACCCCGTGCGGGGTGCGGCGGGACTCGGTGAGCGAGAAGCGGCGCAGTCGGTAGCCGCCGCCGAAGCGGTCGATGATCGCCTCGGGTGACGCCTCGGGGTCGCGCTTGACGTACCAGGTGCGGTCGTCGACCGGCTCGATCACGCCGCGGTCACCGTCGCCCGCCGATGCGGGAGCGCAGGATGTCGATGCGCTTCTGGATCTGCTCGATGCTCGCCTGCGCCACGGCCGGGCCACCGCTGATCCGCCGGAGTTCGGCGTGGATCGCACCGTGCGGTTCGTTCGAGTGCCGGGACCAGATCGACACGAGCCGGGCGAGCTCGGTGCGCTGCTCCTTGATCGTCATGTACATCGGGCGGTCGGGCTCGGGCGCCTTCGGCATGCCGTCCTTGGCCGTGCGGCCCTTGGACCGCTTGGCCTGGGTGGCCTGCCGGGCGCGCAGGAGGTCGCGCACCTGGTCGGGTTCGAGCAGCCCGGGGATGCCGATGAAGTCGAGCTCCTCGAGGGAACCGACCTCGCCGCCGGTGCCGAACTCACCGCCGTCGTAGAGGACGCGGTCGAACGACGCCTGCGAGTCGAGCGCCTCGAACGGCTGGACCTCGAGCAGGCTCTCGGACGCGCGGTCTTCCTTGTTGGCCTCGGCGACCATCGCGTCTTCGGGGTTGTACATGCCGTCGTCGGCGTCCTTCGGGCGGTCGAGGGCGTGATCGCGCTCGAGCTCGAGGGTGGCGGCGAGGGCCATCAGGCCGGGGACGCTCGGCAGGAAGACACTCGCGGTCTCACCGCGGCGACGGGCACGCACGAAGCGGCCGATCACCTGGGCGAAGAACAGCGGCGTGCTCGCGCTCGTGGCGTACACGCCGACGCAGAGCCGCGGGACGTCGACGCCCTCGGAGACCATGCGGACGGCGACCATCCAGCGCGAAGTGTCCTCGGCGAACGCGCTGATGCGGCTCGACCCGGCGGCTTCGTCGGACAGCACCACGGTGGGACGCTCCCCCGTGATCTGCTGCAGGATCCGGGCGTAGGCGCGCGCCGTGGTGGTGTCGGTGGCGATGACGAGGCCGCCGGCGTCGGGCACACCGCGACGGACCTCGGTCAGGCGCTTGTCGGCGGCGGAGAGCACGGCCGGCATCCACTCGCCCTCGGGTGACAGCGCGGTGCGCCAGGCCTGGGCCGTGATGTCCTTCGTGACCTGCTCACCCAGGGAGGCCGACATCTCGTCGCCCATCCGGGTCTTCCAGCGCATCTGTCCGGCGTAGGCCATGAACAGCACCGGGCGGACGACGCCGTCCTTCAGGGCTCGGCCGTAGCCGTAGTTGTAGTCGGAGATCGAGGTGCGGATGCCCTGCTCGTCGGGGGCGTACTGCACGAACGGGATCGGTGCGGTGTCGGACCGGAACGGCGTCCCCGACAGCGAGAGCCGCCGGGTGGCGCCGGAGAACGCTTCTCTGATGCCGTCGCCCCACGTCAGGGCGTCGCCACCGTGGTGGACCTCGTCGAGGACGACCAGGGTGCGGCCGCCCTCGGTGATGCGCTTGTGCACCTCGGGGTTCATGCCGACCTGGGCGTACGTGATCGCGACGCCCTGGTAATGCCGGCCGAACATGCCGTCGCCGTTCTTGAACATCGGGTCGATCCGGATGCCGACACGGTCGGCGGAGTCGGCCCACTGGCGCTTCAGGTGCTCCGTCGGGGCCACGACGACGATGCGGTCGACGGTGCCGCGGGCGAGGAGCTCGGTCGCCAGCCGCAGCGCGAAGGTGGTCTTGCCGGCGCCGGGGGTCGCGGCAGTGAGGAAGTCGCGGGGTTCCTTCTCGAAGTACTTCGTGAGCGCTTCGATCTGCCAGGCGCGGAGCTTCGACGCCGTGCCCCAGGCGGCCCGGTCCGGGAACGCCGGCGACAGGTGCTGGACGGCCGAGTTGCCGGCCGCTTCGGCCAGCGCCGCGGCATCGGCTTCGTCACGGGCGGCGTCACCCTGCGCCTGCGCCGTCTCGTGTGCCGGGGTTTGGTGCGCCGGGCTGCCGTCGTGCGTCGACGACGATCCGCCTGCGCCGGACTGGTCGTCACCCGACTCCGCCCACAGCGTGGCGGGCTGCTGGTCTTCGTACTCCGCTGCGCTCACTGAACCCGATTCTACCGCCACCGTCAGTCCTGCCGAGCGTGCGGGACGCCGCCGTCAGGGGTCCGGCGGACCAGGGATGCCGGTCGCAGCACGCCGGCGCCGAAGCGTGCGGCGACCGCGTCGACCGTGGTCTCGGTGTCACGCCACGGCGCGTCGTCGTCCCACAGGGCGTTGCTCGCGGCCGCGGGCACGAGGTTCTCGCCGCGCACCCCGATCAGCCGGATCTGGTTGCCCGGTCGGTGCAGCACGTCGTACAGCTCGACGGCTTCGCGGTGCAGGCGCTTCGCGACGTCGGTGGGCTCCGCCAGGGTGCGCGACCGGGTCAGGGTGGTGAAGTCGGTGTAGCGGACCTTGAGTGCCACGGTCCGGGCCTGCACGTCGGCCTGGCGCAGGCGGACGGCGACCTTGTCGGCCAGGCGAAGGAGTTCGCGGGCGACGTCGTCGCGCTCGGTCAGGTCGCGGCCGAACGTGACCTCGTGCCCGATCGACTTCTCGCCGACGCCGGTGTCGACCACGCGGGGGTCGCGGCCCCAGGACAGGTCGTGCAGCCGCTGCCCGCCGGCCGGGCCGAGTGCCGACACCAGTGACCCGAGCGGGGTGTTCGCCAGGTCGCCGACCGTGCGGATGCCCCGGCGTTCGAGCGTCTCCTGCGTCTTGCCGCCCACACCCCAGAGCGCGGACACCGGCTGCGGGTGCAGGAACGCCACGGTGTCGGCGGCGGGGACCACGAGCAGGCCGTCGGGCTTCGACCGGCTGGAGGCGAGCTTCGCGACGAACTTGGTCGACGCCGCACCGACGGAGCAGTGCAGACCGGTCTCGGCGAGGACCGTGCGGCGGATGGCCTGGCCGATCTGCCACGGGGTGCCGTACAGCCGGAGGGCGCCGGCGACGTCGAGGAACGCCTCGTCGATGCCGAGGCGCTCGACCCGCGGGGTGAACCGGTCGAAGATCGCCATCACCGCGGCGGACTGCGCCCGGTACTTCTCGAAGTGCGGTTCGACGATGACGGCGTTCGGGCAGCGGCGCTTGGCGACGGCCATCGGCATCGCCGAGTTGACGCCGTAGCGACGGGCTTCGTAGGTGGCGGCGGTGACGACGGAGCGGTCGGAGTCGTGCCCGACGATGACCGGCAGACCCACGAGGTCGGGGCGGTCGAGCAGTTCGACGGAGGCGAAGAAGGCGTCCATGTCGACGTGCAGCACGGTCGCCGAGACGTCGTCCACCGGTGCGTCGGAGACGAGGCGGTTCCGTCCGTCCTGCTTGCTCACACCGAGATGATGCCAGGCGCCGCCGACATCGCCGTGCCCGGGGCCGATCGCGATCGGACGGTGCGAGGTTCCGGACGTGGTGCGAGGGGGCGCGGATGCCACCACGTGCGGAACCTCGCACCGGAGTGCGCCGGAGTGCCCCGGAGCGCAGCGCCTCGCACGGTGCGCGCGCAGCGCTCAGCCGAGCGGGCCGAGCACCGACGCGGCGATCGTCCGCGCCGCGGAGTCCCGCGACGACGGGTGGTACTGCCCCGCGCGGACGTCACGCGCCAGCCGCGCCAGCTCGCTCGACGACCGGAACGCCGAGCCGCCGACGACGCGCATGGCCTCGTCCACGACGTGCTGCGCGGTGTCCACGGCCCGGGCCTTGGTGCCGACGAGCAGCGGGAACCAGCGGGCTCCGAGGTCGTCGAGCTCGTCGACCGACCGCGCCAGCGAGTCGACCTGCAGCGTGATCGCGTCGACCGCACTGCGCAGGTCGGCGATCGCCCGACGCACGTCGGGGTCCTGCGACCGCCTGGTGCCGTTGGCCGCGGTGCGCCCCGCCACGGCGGCCGTCGCGAGCGTGATCGCGCGCTCCGCGACCCCGGCGTACACCGACGCGATGAGGAGCTCGAACGACGCGAAGATCCCGAACACGAGCGGGTCCTGGTTCGGCCCGACCGGCAGCGACCGGACGATGCGGTCGACGGGGACGTGCACGCCGTGCAGCTTCGTGGTGCGGCTCTGCGTCGCGCGCATCCCGAGCGTGTCCCAGTCGTCCAGGTGCTCGACGTCGCCGTCGGACCGCAGGACGAACCCGTGCACGAGCCGTGGCTCCGGACCCGAGGTGTCCTTGCCGAAGACGCTCATCACGTCCCACGCCGGTGCGAGGGACGTGAACACCTTCGTGCCGGTGAACCGGTACCCGCCGTCGCCGTCCGGCTCCGCCGTCGTCGACGAGTCGAACAGCACGGCGTCGTTGCCGGGTTCGCTCACCCCGAAGGCGAGCAGGTGGTCGTCCGCAGCGTGGTCGGTGACGGCCTGGAGGAACGACTCGCCTCGTGCACGTACGGCGCGGGCCGCCTGCACCCACACCTGGTGCATGCCGAGGCCGAGTGCCGTCGCCGGTGCGGCCTGGGCGAGGGCGCGCTGCACCCGCGCGGTGCCACGGAGGCCGAGGCCCGCCCCGCCCTGCTCGACTGGGACACCGATCCGCAGGTAGCCGGCGGCGCGGAGCTCGTCGAGGTCCTCGGTGCAGAACGCGTTCGCGGCGTCGTAGCCGGGGGCGCGCTCGGCGATGCGGTCGAGCAGCTCGTCCGGCACCGACCAGCCGACGGCATCCGTGTTGGCCTTCGTCATGCCACGAGACTAGGGTCCGGAACGTGTCAGATCGTCATCCTTGGACCAGGTACGTCGCGATCGGTGACTCGTTCACCGAGGGGATCGGGGATCCCGACCCCACCGTCCCGGGCGGCAACCGCGGCTGGGCGGACCGCGTCGCCGAGGTGCTCGCACACCAGACTGACGACTTCGCCTACGCGAACCTCGCGATCCGCGGGCGGCTGCTGCAGCAGATCATCGACGAGCAGGCCGAGGCCGCCGTCGCCCTGCACCCGGACCTCATCACGGTGTCCGCCGGCGGCAACGACATCATCCGCCCCGGCTCGGACCCGGACGAGCTCGCCGAGCGCGTGGACCGCCTCGTCGCCGACCTGCGCCGCGACGGAGCCACCGTCGTGCTGTTCACCGGCCCGGACGTCGGGATGACCCCGGTGCTCGGCATGGTCCGCGGCAAGACGGCGATCTACAACGAGAACCTGCACGCCATCGCCCTGAAGCACGGCGCCCTGGTGGCGAACACGTGGGCACTCCGGGTGCTCCGGGACCCGCGGATGTGGGCTCCGGACCGCCTGCACCACTCCCCGATGGGCCACTCGACGATCGCCGCGGCGGTGCTCGACACCCTCGGCGTGCCGCACGGGCTCGAACCGTTCAACCCGGACCCGCTCGAGGCGCGGCCGTGGCGCGAGGCCCGCGCCGAGGACCTCGGCTGGGCCCGGGAGTACCTGGTGCCGTGGGTGGTCCGGCGCATCAAGCACACCTCGTCCGGGGACGGGTTGTCGGCGAAGCGACCCGAGCTGCAGATCGTGACCGAGCACCCCTCCGACACGCCGTAGACGCGACGCGGCGCGGGGCCGAGGGACGAGAGGCCGCGGAGCCGCAGGCCCTCAGTCCGCGGGGCGCCGCAGCGTGAGCGGTCCGTCGTGCAGCGGCTCGGTCTGCCAGCTCGTCGTCGTCGATCCCGTGGCGGGGTCGATCCGGACGTGCGCCAGGTGCGGGGTCTCGACGAACCGCACGTCGACCAGGACCGTCCCGTCGTCCGCCACGGCACCGCTCGCGGCGAGCGGGCCCTCGGCGGCCCACTCCCCCTGCCCGACCGGCACCGACAGGGAGCCGCCGTCGACGTCGAGCGTGAGCCGCCACCCGTCGCCGTCGCGGGCCAGCGGACCGACGTCGGCGAGGCCCTGCAGCGGACCACCGTCCACGGCGGGCAGTCCCAGGGAGGCGAGCCGGGCCTCCAGGGCGGATGCCGAGCCCGCGTCGGGCGTGCGGTCGACGGCGGGCAGCAGGTGCTCCCAGACCGCGTCGAGGACGGCCTGCATGTCGAGGCTCTGGCCGGTCATCGCGAGCACGACGTCCTGCTCCGGCAGGACGACGCAGAACTGCCCGTAGGCGCCGTCGCCGCGGAAGCCGTGACGGGCCATCCAGAACTGGAAGCCGTAGCCCTGGGACCAGTCGGGGTTGGCCTCGTCCGGGTTGGCGACCTGCGTGCTGGTCGCCTGCTCGACCCAGTCGGCGTCGAGGATCCGCTCGCCGTCCCAGACGCCGCCCTGCAGGTACAGCTGGCCGAGCTTGGCGACCGCGTCGGTCGGGGCGTAGCACCCGCTGTACCCGAGTTCCGCGCCGGTGTCGTCGCGGCGCCAGGCGAGGTCGTCGATGCCGAGCGGGTCGAGCAGGTGCGGGCGGAGCCACGCGACGAGGGAACCGCCGGTCACCCGCCGGACGATCTCGGCGAGGGTGTAGGTGCACGGCTGGTTGTAGGCGAAGACCGTGCCGGGCTCCGCGTCCGGCGGGAGCAGCAGGAACCCGCGCACGGTGTTCGTCGGGTCGAGGGCCCGGGCGCGGTCGATCGTCTCCTCGCGGTGGCCGCTCGCCATCGCGAGCAGGTGCCGGACGCGGATGCGGCGGCTGCGTTCGTCCGTGACGTCGGCGTCGAGCTCCGGGAAGTACGACAGCACGGTCGCGTCGAGGTCGATCAAGCCCGCCCGGACGGCGATGCCGACCCCCGCGGCGGTGAAGCTCTTGCTCAACGAGTAGAGCAGGTGCACGCGGTCGGCGGCGTAGGGCTGCCACCAGCCCTCGGCCGCCACCTGGCCGTGCCGGAGCAGCATGATGCTGTGCGGCTCCACGTCGGGCGTGGACTCGAGGGCGTCGAGCAGGGCGGTCACGCCGCCGGGATCGATGCCGAGGGCGGCGGGGGTGGTCCGGGGGAACGTCGTCATCGTCGTCACCCGACCGACTCTACGGTCGGCGGACGACGGGCGTCACGCCCCCTGGAACGGGTTCGTCCAGCGCCACCAGACGCCGGGGTCGTCGATCGTGCGCTCGAGCGCGAGCGGCACCGTGACCGGGTCGTGGTCGGAGATGCGGAACCGGACCTGCCCGACCCGTTCGCCCTTCGTGCCGAAGGTCACCTGCTGCAGCTTCGCCTTCGCGGTGACGGTGGTCTTGCCCCACACGAGCACCTCGGCCGCCTTCGTCGTGACCGCGTCGGCCTCGTCCTGCCACGGGGTCGAGAAGGTGCCGAAGGTCTGCCCCTGGTGGGTGAGCGTCACCACCTGGAAGTTGTCCGCCACGGACCGCAGCAACCGCTGCACGTCGACGTCGAGGGAGTCGTGGTCGACACCGCCGAGCATCACGCCGACGACGGTGACGTCCCTGCCACCGCGCTCGTACGTCGCCGCGAACAGCAGACAGGCGCCGGCCTCGTCGAGGGTGCCGGTCTTGATCCCCTCGATGCCGTCGAGGCCGAGGAGCTTGTTCGAGTTCTCGATCTGCCCCGCACCGGGCACGGTCACCTGCTTCGTCCCGACGACCTGCTGCACGACCGGGTTCGCGAGCGCGAGCTGACCGAGCGCCACCAGGTCGGTCGCGGTGGACCGGTTGTCCGCGTCGAGGCCGGTCGGCTCCTCGATCGTGGTGTCGTCGAGGCCCTGCCGGTCGAGCCACGCGTCCGCGGCACGGTCGTACGCCTCCAGCGACCCGAACGCCCAGATGGCGAGGGCCCCTGCGTAGTTGTTCGCCGACTTCATCAGCATGACCTGCAGGGTCTGGTACTCGGACAGCTTCAGTCCGGCTGGCATCGGCGCGACCTCGCCGTTCACCGCCGCGTACTTGGCGTACAACCCCTGCATCTCCGGGTTGAACGCGATCGAGGGCCCCGGCTCGCCCCGCTCGAGAGGCTTCGCGTCGAGGACGACGAGAGCGGTGACGATCTTCGAGATGCTCGCGATCGGCCGGGGCTTCGTGTCGCCGCTGGTGCGGAGGCTCTCCGGGAAGTCGGTCGCCTCGACCGCCGTGGCACCGTAGCCGGGGAACCGCAGGTCCGGCACGCTCGTCGTGGGTGCCGAGTAGGTGGTCGTGCTCGCGCTCGCGGGGGCGAACGGCACGACCGCCGCAGCGACGAGGTAGCCGGCGACGAGGAGCAGGACGGCGACCACCGAGATCGTGACCGGCCTCCGGACGGCGGAGCGGGGGCGGCGGACGACTGGTGACACGGGACCCGAGCGTACCGGTCCGCTCCTAGGCCGAGGCTGCGACGGGCTGGTCGGGCTGGCGTTCCGGAGCCGGGGCCGGGGCCGGGGCCACTGCGCCGGTGGCCACTGCGCCGCTGGCCGCGACGACGGCGTCGGCCTCGACGACGGTGCCGGCCGGCTCGGGCCGGGCGAAGGTCAGGCGGCGGGACAGGTACGCGAACACCGGACCGAGCGCGTTCATCAGCACGACCGACACCCAGGCTGCCCAGGCGTTCCCCGGGTCGAAGCCGAAGCCGCCGAAGCACGTCGCGAAGAACGAGGCGAACCCGAGGAACATCCCGGGGACGAGCCCGAACAGCTTCGTCCGACCCGTGTACATCAGGGCGCAGTTCACGACGAGGATGAGCAGCGCCAGCACGGTGTTCTGCGCCGCCTGCCCCTCGCCGAACAGGGTGCCGAACCGCTGGTCGAGCAGGACGATGACCAGGCCGAACGCCGACCCGATCGGCATCGCGGCCCACAGGCGGGTGGCGTTCCGCAGCGTCGGCTTGCCGCCGAGCAGGAACATCCCCGCCCAGCTGATGAAGATCGCCCAGGTCGGCAGGTGCAGGGCGTTGCCGCCGATGAACGCCGTGGCACCGGCCAGGACGGAGGCGACGATCTCGTGCGGGATCCGTTCACGCATGGCTGAGTTCCTTCGATCGGTTCGTGGTGCGGCTGGTGGTGAGACGGACGGTCCGGGTGGTCTCGGCGACGACCCGGCCGCGCTTGAGGACGAGGGCGCGGTCCGGCCGGTCGAGCAGGACGCCGTCCGGGTCGGTGGTCGAGAGCACGACGAGGTCGGCGGCGGCGCCGGGCCGGATGCCGTGGGTGTCCGCGACGCCGACGACCTCGGCCGCCCCGGTGGTGGCCATGGCGAGCACCCGTCGCAGGTCGTCCGGGCCGGACAGGTGCCCGGTCTGCGCCAGGAGCAGCCCGACGTCGAGCAGGTCGGCGTTGCCGAACGGGGTGAAGGCGTTCCGGACGTTGTTCGACGCGTAGGCGCTCGTCACACCGGCGTCCCAGAGTTCGCGGACCGGCACGACCCCGCGCCGCACGTCGTGGTCGTCGGACCGTCCCCCGAGGTGCAGGTCGGTCGCGGGCAGCGGCACGACGGCGACCCCGGCGGCAGCGAGGCGGTCGAACAGTACCCGGCGCTCGCCGCGGGGCAGGCTCGCGACCGAGGTCACGTGGCCGAGCGCCACCCGTCCCTGCAGCCCGCGGACGGTCACGCGGTCGGCGATGTGCCCGGCGAGGGCGTACCGCGGGTCGGAGGTGTCGTCGGCGAAGTCGGCGTGCAGGTCGGCCGGCACCCCGAACTCCTCGGCGAGGTCCAGGACCGTCTCGACGTGTTCGTGGCAGGCGGCCAGGGTGTGCTCGTTGTAGGTGCATCCCCCGATGACGTCCGCCCCCGCGGCGAGCGCCTGACGGAGCAGCGCGAGGGTGCCCGGTGCCTTGGCGATGCCCTCCTGGGGGAACGCGACGATCTGCAGGTCGAGGGCCTCCCGGTACTCGTCGCGCAGGTCGAGCAGCACCTCGACGCCGGTGAGCCCGACGATCGGATCGACGTCGGGGTGTGCGCGGACGAGCGTCGTGCCGTTCGTGATGGCCTGGTCGAGCAGGGTGCGGGCGCGGTCGCGGACGGTGGCGTGGGTGAAGCCGCGCTTGAGCTCCCCCGTGACGGCGATGGCGCCGGCGAGGGTGCCGTCGGGGTTCGGGCGTTCCCGGTCGAGCAGGGCCTTGTCGACGTGCAGGTGTGCCTCGATGAGCCCGGGGATGACCACGCGCCCGGCGCAGTCGACCACGCGGGTGGGAGCGGCACCGGTGGCGGTGCTGTGCGCCGAGCCCAGCCCGGGCAGCGCGTCGGTCACGCTGACGATCACGCCGTCGGCGATCGCGACGTCGACGGAGCGGCCGTCGGTCAGCCGTGCGTTGGTGAGGACCAGGTCCACGTCGAACCCTCTTCCGGTCGGTGCGGGTGGGACGTGCTCCACCATTCGCCCGCCGTGTTTCGGGTTCCGACGCCGCGTGTGACGGCCGTGTAAAAGATGGTCGTACCAATGAACCAAGCAGACCAACCGGCCCTACGGTCGAGGGCATGCACCGTGGACGGACCCTGAGCGCGGCGACCGCCGCCCACCTCGGCACGCTCGTGCTCGACGACCTGCAGCCCGGCGACAAGCTGCCGCCGGAACGCACCCTCGCCGAGGACCTCGCCGTGTCCCGCACGACCATCCGCGAGGCGCTGCAGGAACTCGAGCGCCGTCGTCTGGTCTCCCGGACCCCCGGCCGTGGCACCGTCGTGCTGCCGCGACCGGAGGAGGCGTCCGCCCTGCTCGACCACCACCGCGACGACCTGGACCACCGGGCCGAGCACGTGGCCGAGTTCCGGACCGTCGTCGAGCCGCAGGTCGCCGGACTGGCGGCGGCGCGGGCCGGCGAGGCCGACCTGCTGACCCTGGAACGCATCCTCGCCGCGACGCACGCTGGTCTGAGCCCGGAGGAGTCGCTCGCCCAGGACGTCGCCTTCCACGTGCAGGTCGCCCGCACCTCGGGCAACCCCCTGCTCGTGTCGTTGTGCGAGCTCAGCAGCGGTTGGGTGCAGGACGTGCGCGCCCGCTCGCACAGCACCAGCGAGGGGCGCCGGTCGTCGTTCGAGTGGCACGAGCGGATCCTCGGGCGGATCCGGGAGCACGACGTCGAGGGCGCGACGCAGGCGATGGCCGACCACCTCGCCGACGTGGCCCACCTGGTCGAACGGAGGACGGACCGATGACCACCGCACACGAGACCACCGCCCCGGCGGTGGCGACCCTGCAGCCCGGCGCCGGACCCGTCCGCGGCGACCACTTCCTGCCCGTCGACCCGGAGACCGTCCTGTGGGGTCGCCTGCCGGGCGAGGGCGACACCCCGGCCCTGACGATCGCCCCGGGTGAGTCGGTCACCATCGACACGGTCAGCCACGAGGGGATCCTCCCCGACCAGGGCAGCGACCCCGTTGCCTGGTTCGGCGACCACGGCGTCGCACCAGAGCACGTCCTCGCCGACGCCGTCGCGATCGCCCGCTCCGGCCACCGCGACCCCGCGGCGGACGGTCCACACGTGGTGTCCGGGCCGATCGCGGTGCGCGGTGCCCGTCCCGGGGACGTGCTGACGATGACGGTCCTCGAGACCCTGCCCCGGGTGCACTACGGCGTCGTGTCGAACCGGCACGGCCGCGGTGCCCTGCACGGTGAGTTCCCGGTCGACGGCACGACGGTGAGCGTCTTCGCCGACGTCGTGGACACCGACCTGGGCCGGCGGGGCCGCATCCCGCTCACCGCCGCCCGCGACCGCTTCGCGCACTTCCCCCTCGCCCCGTTCCTCGGGATCATGGGCGTCGCCACCCCCGGGGAGCGGCTGCACTCCGTCCCGCCCGGTCGCCACGGCGGCAACATCGACGTCAACCTGCTGCAGGCCGGCTCGCAGCTGCACCTGCCGGTGCTCGTCCCCGGCGCGCTCGCCCACGTCGGTGACCCGCACTTCGCCCAGGGCGACGGCGAGGTGGCGCTCACCGCGATGGAGGCCTCGCTCCGCGCCACGATCCGCTTCGACCTGACCCCGGCTTCCGAGGCGACCGCGCGCTTCGGGGACCTGGTCTGGCCCGTCGCCGAGACGCAGGAGTTCCTCGTGCCCACCGGCATGGACCCCGACCTCGACGAGGCCGTCCGGCAGTGCGTCCGGCACGCCGTCGCGATCCTCGGCGCGCGCTGGGGCATGGAACGCCACCTGGCGTACGCGTACCTGTCCGCGGCGACCGACTTCAACATCTCGCAGGTGGTGGACCTGGTCACCGGTGTCCACGCCCGCATCCGCAAGGCCGACTTCGAGGAGCCCGTCCGATGACCACGCCCCCCACGTCGACGGCGCCCGACGGACTGCTCGAGGCGCTCGACGCCTACGAGACCGCCCTGCTGGCCAACGACCTCGACGCCCTCGACGCCGCCTTCGTCGACTCCCCCGGCACGATGCGCGGCGACGACCGTGGCCTGCTCGTCGGGCACGACGCGATCAGCGCGTTCCGCGGGGCACGGGGTGGGGTGGCAACCCGGTCGCTGACGCACGTCGAGGTCCGCCCCCTGACCGAGGACCGCGCCCTCGTCGTGTCGGTGTCCCGGTTCGCCGCGGGTGGGCAGGGCCTCCAGACCCAGCTCTGGTGCCGCGACGGCGGCACCGGCTGGCGCATCGAAGCGGCCCACGTCACCGGCCGCCCCAGGGCCGTCGACACCACCGTCTGGCGGGCCGTCGGCGACCCGCTCGTCGCCCCCACCGCCTCCGGATCGCTCGACGGCCTGACCGTCGCCGTCAAGGACCTCTACGCCGTCCCCGGCCAGCCGGTCGGCGCGGGCAACCCGACGTACCTGCGCGAAGCACCGGTCGAGACCGCGCCCGCCGCAGCGGTCGCCGCGCTCCTCGCCGCCGGTGCCTCGATCCGCGGGATCGCGCGCACCGACGAGTTCGCGTACAACCTGACGGGCCGGAACGCGCACCACGGCACGCCGCCGAACAGTGCGGCTCCCACCCGACTGCCTGGAGGCTCGTCCAGCGGATCCGCATCGGCCGTCGGCCTCGGCACGGCCGAGATCGGGATCGGCACGGACACCGCGGGATCGGTCCGGGTCCCCGCCTCGTACCAGGGGCTCTGGGGCCTCCGGACGACCCACGGCACGGTGTCCCGCGACGGGCTGCTCCCGCTCGCGCCGTCGTTCGACACCGTCGGGTGGCTCACGCGGAGCCGCGTGGTGCTGCTCGCCGCCCTCGACGCCACCGTCCCGCCACCGTCGGCACCGGGCGGGGCACTCGATGCGACCGTGCTCGTCGTGCCGGAGGAACTCGTCGCACTCGTCGAACCGGCCGTCGCCCGCGCCTTCGCTGCCTTCGTCGAAGCACTCGACGAACCCGTCGCGACCGTCCGACTGCGCGACCTCGGCATCCCGGACCCCGCAGCGCTGCAGGAGCAGATGCGGCTCGTCCAGGCCGCCGAGGCCCTCGCCGCCCACGGCCCCTGGATCGACGCGCACCCCGGCGCCCTGAGCACCGTCGTCGGTGACCGGTTCCGCGCGGCACGGGCGAACGACCCCGACGCGACCGCGGACGCCGTGGCACGTCTCGACGAGGTCCGTGCGACGATCCGCCGTGCCCTGGACGGTCGGACCCTGCTGTTCCCGACCGTCCCCGGACCCGCACCCCTGCTCCACTCGGACGCCGCGGCGCTCGAGCGCACCCGGACCGCCACCACGGCGATGACCGCGCTCGCGAGCGTCGGTGGGCTGCCCGCGGTGAGCGCACCGGCGCTGACCGTGGACGGCGCGCCCGTCGGCGTCTGCCTGGTCGGTGGGCCGGCCACCGACCGTGCCCTGGTGATCCGCGCCGGGGGCATGCTGCCCGACCGGGCCGCCCCGGGCCTCCCGACGGTCTCGGTGGTGCGCTAGGAGGCGAGCCGCCGGGCGTGGGTGACCGCCCACAGACCGACGGCGCTCGCCGCGGCCACGTTGAGCGAGTCGACGCCGTGCGCCATCGGGATCCGGACGGTCGTGTCGGCCGACGCGATCGCGGCCGGCGTCAGCCCCTGCCCCTCGGTGCCCATCACGAGCGCGACCCGGTCGGGCAGGTCCGCCACGAAGGCGTCGAGGTCGACGGACTCGTCGGTCAGTGCCATCGCGGCCAGGTGGAAGCCCTGCGCGCGGAGTTCCTCGCCCGCCGCGGGCCAGTCGCCGATGCGGGTCCACGGCACCTGCAGCACCGTGCCCATGCTCACGCGGACACTCCGGCGGTACAGCGGGTCGGCACACCGCGGGCTGACGAGCACCGCGTCGGCGCCCAGGCCGGCGACGCTGCGGAACACCGCGCCGACGTTCGTGTGGTCGACGATGTCCTCGAGCACGACGACGACCTTCGCGTCCCGCACCACGTCGGCGACGCTCGGCAGCTCGGGGCGCTGCATCGCGGCGATCGCACCGCGGTGCATGCGGAAGCCGGTGAGCTCCTCGAGCAGGGCGTCGGCACCGACGAACACGGGGCCGTCGTGCTCCGCGACCAGGGGCAGGACGCTGTCGAGCCACTTCTCCTGCACCAGGATGCTCCGCGGCACGTGACCCGCGCGGACCGCGCGCTCGATGACCGTGTTCGACTCGGCGATGTACAGGCCACCCTCGGGCTCCGAGACCCGGCGGAGCGCCACGTCGGTGAGCCGGGCGAAGTCGTCGAGACGGGGATCGTCGAGGGAGTCGATGCGGACGGGGTGCACGGGGCTCGTTTCGGTGTGGTGCGGGGGGTGTGGGTGGTGTGGGGCCCGGCGTGGGTCGCAGCGTGGGTCCGGTGGGGCGGCGCTGGCGCGGGTCCGCCGACGGTCCGATCCGCCTGGGAAGCGACCGGGACGGTCGGGTGTTGAGGGTACCGTGAACAGGGTGCTGGATGATGCTGCGTCGACGACCGGACCGACCACCGGGGCGGCCGCCGGGTCGGTGACCGCCGACGACCTGGACCGCGTCGTCGAGGTGCTCGGCGGCAAGCGCATCGCCGTGCTCTCCGGCGCCGGTCTGAGCACCGACTCCGGCATCCCCGACTACCGCGGCGCCGGGCGGGTGGTGCGCAAGCCGATGACGTTCCAGGAGTTCCTGGCCGACCCCGCGAAGCGCCAGCGCTACTGGGCCGGATCGCACCTGGGCTGGCGGAGCTTCGCAGCCGCCGTGCCGAACGACGGGCACCGGGCGCTCGCCGCACTCGAGGACGCCGGGATCGTCGCCGGGGTCATCACGCAGAACGTCGACGGCCTGCACCTGCGCGCCGGGTCCCGCCGCGTCGTCGAGATCCACGGCTCGATGGACCGCGCCGTGTGCCTGCGGTGCGGCCAGGTGTTCTCCCGTTCCGACCTCGCCGCCACCATCGACCGGGCGAACCCCTGGATCGACGAGCCCGGGTCCGTGCAGCTGCAGCCGGACGGTGACGTCGAGATCACCGACGTCGAGCGGTTCGTCGTCCCCGCGTGCTCCGTGTGCGGCGGCGACCTGAAGCCCGACGTCGTCTTCTTCGGCGAGTTCGTGCCGGCCGAGAAGTTCCGCGAGGCCGTGTCGATCGTCGCCGACGCCGACGCGCTGCTCGTCGTCGGTTCCTCCCTCACCGTGAACTCGGGCGTGCGGCTGGTCGACCACGCTGCACGCCGCAAGAACCCGGTGGTCATCGTGAACCGCGGCGAGACCCGCAGCGACCGCCGTGCGGCCGTGAAGCTCGACGCCGGCACCACCGAGACGCTCGTGCACCTGGCGGAGCGGCTCAGCGCAGCGGCTTCGACCGACTAGCGCGGTTGCGGTCGCGGTCGCCGGAGGGGCCTGCGCGGTCGCCGGACGGGCCTGCCAGGCACGGTCGCCGGACGGGCCTGCCGGGCGCGGTCGCCGGACGGGCCTGCCGGGCGCGGTCGCCGGACGGGCCTGCCGGGCGCGTCTGCGAAGATCGACCGGTGACGACCCTCCTGTACCTCGTCCGGCACGGCGAGACCGACTGGAACGCGCAACGCCGCATCCAGGGCTCCACCGACATCCCGCTCAACGACACCGGACGACGGCAGGCCGCCGAGGCCGCCGAGCTCCTGACCCGCAGGCCGTTCGACGCCGTCGTGGCGTCCCCGCTGTCGCGTGCGGCCGAGACGGGCGCGATCATCGCCGACCGCCTGGGCCTCGACGAACCGACGACGTACCCGGGCCTGGCCGAGCGCTCCTACGGCGAGGCCGAGGGCCTGACCGACGACGAGGTGTCGGCACGGTACCCGCACGACGACATCCCCGGCCGGGAGTCCCGCTCCGCGCTGCTCGCCCGCGTCACCGAGGCCCTCGGCGAGATCGCGGTCCGGTTCGACGCCGGCGTCGTCGTGGTCGCGACCCACGGGGCGGTGATCCGCAGCGTCGTGAACGCCGCAGCCCCCGGCACCGCCGACCGTCGCCACACCCCGATCCGGAACGGGTCCATCCACTCGTTCCGGTGGGACCCCGAACGCTTCCACGCCGAACTCGTCCGGTTCGACGACCCGATCGACGACGTGTCCGACGACACCGGTGGGTCGGCGTTCGAGTACCAGAACCCCTTGGAACGCCGGGGCTGACCGGGGACTAGGCTCCGACGCACCCGCACACCGGGGTGAGGGGAGCCACATGTCCGACGACGGGACCAGCCGACACGGCCAGCATGCCCTCGACCAACAGGGCGACGACCTCGACCGGGTGTTCGGTCCCGAGACGGCGAGCGTCCCGACCCGCACGCGGGCGCGCACCTGGTTCATCATCGGCGGCAGTGTCCTGGCGGTCGCCGTGGTCATCGCCGTGGTGCTCGGCTCGATCATCGGGAGCGTCCAGAACGGCATCGGTGGGGTCTTCCCGCGGCCGGACGTCGCGCTCGACCGGTTCGACGAGCGGGTGAGTGACCTGCCCGGCGTCACCGACGTGCGGCACCACACCCCGTCGAAGACCGCGTTCGCCAGCTACGATGCCGTCGCCACCGTCCGCGCCGACCCCACGCTCGACACCGCGGCGCGGGGTGACCTGGTGGCCGCCATCAGTCGGGCTGCCGACGAGTCGGGCGGCAACGGCGTCCGGGTCGTCGTGATCGCCGACCTCGGCAACCTGGAGATCGGCGTCACCGGTGCCGGCGAGGTCGCGGCGAAGCGCCTGGCACTGGCGGACACGCTCGACCACATCGGCGGTGTCACCGAGGTCCGCTGCTCGTGGGAGCGCGGTGGTGACCCGTCCGACACCGCGGGCGACCAGTCCGTCGTCGTCCGGACCCCGGGTCGGGGTGCCGCGGTGCCGCCGATCGTGGCGCGGGCGACCCAGGAGACGCAGAAGGTGTTCCCCGGGGCGGACGTGCAGGTCGTCGCGGCGAAGTGATCGGCGGTGATCGGGGGTGGTCGCGGGGTGGGGCGGGCGACGTGGAACGACACCGTCGACGTCGTACGACATCGACATCGTCGTTCGGCCTCGGCACCAACCGTGAGACCACGAACCGCGAGACCACGCCAGCGCCATCCCTCAGCCCCGCCGGTCCCCCACGGCCCGCTCGACGGCCCGGACGACCTGCTCCGCCGAGTCCTGCCACCGGAACCGTCCGGCACGCTCGATCGACTGCCGCGAGGCCTCGTCCCACCGCTCCTCGACCCGCCGGACGGCCGCGGCGACGGCGGACGGCGACGCCGGGTCGAAGTACTCCGCAGCGGAGCCGCCGATCTCCCGGAAGATGGGGATGTCGCTGACGACGACCGGGGTCCCGACGCCCATCGCCTCGACGAGCGGGATGCCGAACCCCTCGTCGTACGACGCGGTCGCCAGCGCCGTGGCCGAACGGAGCACGGACAGGTACTCCTCGTCGGTGGCGCCGTCGTGGAACACGATCGCCCCAGCGGGCGCGAGCCCCTCGAGCCGTGCCCGGTCGGCGTCGGACACCCGCGACATGCAGTGCAGCGTCCAGTCCGCCCCGAGGAGCGGCAGCGCCGCCGCCAGGGTCTCGACGTTCTTGTACGGCATGAACGAGCCCATGTAGACGAGCGAGCGTCGACGTGGCGCTCCGGCCGACCGCGGTGTCGCCGGGTCGGCCGCGTTGTAGGCCACGGTCACGGGTCGCCGCGTCAGCCGGTGCTCGGTGATCAGCCCGGCGGTCGTCTCCGACACCGTCACCACCCCGTCGGCGCCGTTCAGCAGGAACCGCTGCGGCGCCCAGGACAGGTGGAACGCCCGCCAGCCGAGCCGCAGCGGCCACGAGAACTCCCGCGGGGGCGTGCGGTTGCGGTAGTAGATCAGGTCGTGCAGCGTCAGGACGAGCGCGTACCGACGGCCCCGCGACCCCATCGTCTGCATCGGCGAGAACACCGCGTCGAGCCCGAGCCGGTTGACGCGCCGGGCGACGAGCGGCTCCCCCGCATCCGTCGGCGCGGGCAGCAGCTCCCACGGCAGGTCGCTCGGCAGCGACTCGAGCTGGCGCTCGTCGCTGACGAGCAGCACGTACTCGTGCCGGTCCGGCAGGTGCGCGACGACCCCCGCGGTGAACCGGCTGATGCCGTCGTGCCGACCGATCCGCACGTACCGGCAGTCGATGCCGATGCGCAAGCGCGTCACGACGCGTCCGCCGTCCGGGAGGCCCGCCCCGCCCCCGACGGTCGGCTGTCCGTCGTGGCCGCGCCGCGTCCAGGGCGTCCCTGGCGCCCGGTACGTCGGGTCGTTTCCGCCATCCGGCGGAGCACCGCCGCCGCGGCCGGAGCCGGCGTCTCGTAGTGCACCAGGTGGCCGACACCCGGGATCACGACGAGCTCGGCGTCACGCAGGCGCTCGGCGAGTGCGCGCTGTTCGGGGACGGCGGTGATGTCGTCGTGCTCGGCCGCGACGAGCAGCACGGGCACCGTGATCCGGTCCGCGTACTCGGAGACGTCGTGGGTGACCGAGGTGCGGAACGCTTCGAGCACGCTCGTGCGGTTCGCAAAGGCCGAGAAGTACCGGTCGTGCTGGTCGTGCACCCACCGGCGGACCGTTGGGTCGTGGGACTTCAGCATCGCGATGCTCATCGCCCGGACGATCGCGCCGTTCCGCAGGATCCCGAGCCCGATCGGCTTCGGCAGCACCGCGCCGGCGCGGTAGTACCCGATCGCGATCGCGGTCCCCACGGCACGCGGTCCCTGCAGGGCCGGGGCGGCGATGGGGTTGACGAGGACGAGCAGTCGGGTGTCGAGCCCGGCGGCGACGGTGGCCGACACCACGATCGACCCGAACGAGTGTCCGAGCACCACGGTGTCGCGGCCGAGCCCGAGCGCGGCGTGGAACCCGGTCAGCCAGGCCACGTACGCGTCGATGTCCGACACCGGCAGCGGATCGGACACGCCGAAGCCGGGCAGGTCGGGCACGATCACCCGCACACCCTGCAGGTGCGCGGCGATGGTCTCGAGGCCGTGGTGGTCCCCGCGGAACCCGTGCACGGCGAGCACGGTGCGATCCGAGTCCTCGGGCCCGTAGACCCAGTAGTGCGTGGTCCGGCCGTCGACCTGGACGGCCCGGTGCACGACCGGGGTGGCGGCCATCAACGACTGGTACGGGGAGAGCACGGGCGGTTGCATCCGCGCCAGTCTAGGGAGCGAACCGCACGAAACCCCGGACACCCGCAGCATCTCGCGCCTATCGTGTCCGGGGCGGGCCGTCGACCGGTCCGTCGATGACGACGAGGAGCACGGTGACCTTCACAGCCCCGATCCAGCTGCCCGGCCTGACGCTCGACCCGCAGTGGTACAAGCGCTCGGTCTTCTACGAGTGCATGATCCGGTCGTTCGTCGACTCCAACGGAGACGGCATCGGCGACATCCAGGGCGTGATCGGCAAGCTCGACTACCTGCAGTGGCTCGGCGTGGACGCCCTGTGGCTGCCGCCGTTCTTCCAGTCGCCGATGCGCGACGGCGGCTACGACATCGCCGACTACCGGGCGATCCTGCCGGAGTTCGGCACGCTCGACGACTTCCGCGAGCTCGTCACGAAGTCGCACGAGCGGAACATGCGCATCGTGATCGACATGGTGATCAACCACACCAGCGACCAGCACGAGTGGTTCCAGCAGTCCCGCGAGGACCCGGACGGCCCCTACGGCGACTTCTACGTCTGGCGGGACACCGACGAGGACTACTCGAACATCCGCATCATCTTCGTCGACACCGAGGAGTCCAACTGGACCTTCGACCCGGTCCGACGCCAGTTCTTCTTCCACCGCTTCTTCTCGCACCAGCCCGACCTGAACTTCGAGAACCCCGCGGTCATCGAGGCGATCTACGACGTCGTCCGGCACTGGCTCGACATGGGCGTCGACGGGCTCCGGCTCGACGCGATCCCGTACCTGTTCGAGTCCGAGGAGGGCAACGGAGAGGGCGAGCCGGAGACCCACGAGTTCATCAAGAAGCTCCGCGCCATGGTCGACGACGAGTACCCCGGCCGCGTGCTCCTGGCCGAGGCGAACCAGTGGCCGCGCGAGACGGCGGCCTTCTTCGGCACCGACGAGGAGCCCGAGTGCCACATGGCGTTCGACTTCCCGGTGATGCCGCGCATCTTCTACTCGCTCCGTGCCCAGCACGCCGCCGAGCTCAAGGCGATCCTGTCCGAGACCCTCGACGTGCCGGCCAGCGCGGCGTGGGGTGTCTTCCTCCGCAACCACGACGAGCTCACGCTCGAGATGGTGAGCGAGGAGTACCGGCAGGCGATGTACGGCTGGTACGGCTACGACCCGCGGATGCGCTCGAACATCGGTATCCGCCGACGCCTTGCTCCCCTGCTCGACAACTCCCGCGCGGAGCTCGAGCTCATCCACGCGCTGCTGTTCTCGCTGCCCGGATCGCCGTTCCTGTACTACGGCGACGAGATCGGGATGGGCGACAACATCTGGCTGCCGGACCGCGACTCCTCGCGCACGCCGATGCAGTGGACGCCGGACCGCAACGCCGGCTTCTCCACCGCCGACCCGGGCAAGCTCTACCTGCCCGTCGTCCAGTCGCTCGTGTACAACTACGCACAGGTCAACGTCGAGGCGCAGCTCGCCCAGTCGCGCTCGCTGCTGCACTGGGTCCGGAACGTCATCCACACGCGCAAGGCCCACCCGGTGTTCGGCCTCGGGTCCCTGCACGTGCAGGAGACCTCGAACGACTCGGTCCTTGCCTTCGTCCGCTCGTGGGAGGGCTCCGGCCAGCAGTTCGGCCCGTCCGCCGAGGACGTCCTCTGCGTGTTCTCGTTCGCGACGAACCCGACCTCGGTCACGGTGTCCGCCCCGGAGTTCGCGGGGCGTCCGCTCTACGACCTGTTCGGCGGCGGTTCGTTCCCGTCCTTCGACGAGGACGGCAACGTGACGCTGACCATGGGCACGCAGTCGTTCTACTGGCTGCACGTCGGCGCGCCGACCCGGTAGTCGGGGGTGTCGGTGCGTCCCGTTAGCCTGACCGCGTGACGTTCCCCACAGCACAGCTCGACGCGCCCGCTCCGTCCCAGGACCTCACGGGTCGCCCCTGGTGGCACGCGCTTGGCGTCTTCGACCTCGAGACCACCGGGGTCGACGTCGAGACGGCCCGCATCGTCACCGCCCACGTCGGCCTCATCGACATGACCGGGGCCTCCATCGTCGAGGGTGCGTGGATCGCCGACCCCGGCGTGCCGATCCCCGAGGGCGCCGCCGCCGTGCACGGGTACACCACCGAGCGTGCCCAGGCCGAGGGACGTCCCGCGGCCGAGGTCGTGGCCGAGATCATCGCCGCGATCGAGGCCGTGTTCGCCCGGGGCATCCCGCTGGTGATCTACAACGCCCCGTACGACCTCACCGTCCTCGACCGCGAGGCGAAGCGCCACGGGTTCGCCTCCCCCGTCATCGGCAACGTCGTCGACCCGCTGGTGATCGACAAGGCACTCGACACCTTCCGCAAGGGCAAGCGCACGCTCGAAGCCGCCTCCGAGCTCTACGGCGTCACGCTCGACGACGCCCACGACGCCGGAGCCGACGCGATCGCTGCCGGGCGTGTCGCCCAGGCCATCGCGGGCAAGTACCCGGACGAGCTCGGCATCTCCGCCGAGGAACTCCACCGCAAGCAGGTCGGCTGGTGTGCCGAGCAGGCCACGTCGTTCCAGGACTACATGCGCAAGAAGCGCGACCCGAACTTCACCGCCGACGGCCGCTGGCCGCACCGCAACGGCGCCTGACCCCGCCCTGGCGCGACCGCCGCACAACCAAAGCCCATCCGAGCCGCGCGAGAACGCGGCGCCGACACACTTTGGTTGTGCGCAGGGATGCTGCGCCGCAAGCTCTCCACCGCAAGGCCCACGACCGCACAACGCGAACGGGCGGCCCTCCCGGAGGAGGACCGCCCGTGGGCGTGGCGTGGGGGCTGCTTACTTGCTGAAGCCCTTGAAGCGCTGGTTGAACTTCTCGACGCGACCGGCCGAGTCGAGGATGCGCTGCTTGCCCGTGTAGAACGGGTGCGAAGCGGACGAGATCTCGACGTCGATGACCGGGTAGGTCGCACCGTCGAGCTCGATGGTCTTGTCGCTGTTCGCGGTCGAACGCGTCAGGAACGTCTCACCGGAGGCCAGGTCGCGGAAGACGATGGCGCGGTACTCGGGGTGGGTGTCGGTCTTCATGGAGATTCCTCGATAGCGGTGATGGGATTGCGCGAACTGCGCGGGAAGTCGTCGGCTTGCGCCAGCCGTCCACGATACCAGAGAGACGGCGGGATCGCAGCGCTACGCGGCGCGAGCCGTGTAGCGACCGGCGTCCTTGGTGACCGAGAGGTCGATGCCGAACGCCTCGGTCAGGGTCTGGTCCGTCAGGACCTCGTCGATGGGGCCGGCGGCCTGTACGTGGCCGTCGGCGAGGACGAGCGCGTGGGTGAACCCGGCCGGGATCTCCTCGACGTGATGGGTCACGATGACGATGGCCGGCGAGTCCGCACTCTGGGCGTAGCCGCCGAGGGTGCGGACGAGGCTCTCGCGGGCACCGAGGTCGAGCGACGCGGCCGGTTCGTCGAGGAACAGGATCTCCGGGTCGGTCATCACGGCACGGGCGATCTGCACGCGCTTCTGCTCGCCGTCGCTGAGGTCGCCGAACGTGCGGTCGGTGAAGGACCCCAGGCCCCACTCATCGAGCACGCGCTGCGCACGGCGGACGTCGAGCTCCTCGTACTCCTCGTTCCAGCGACCCGTCACCGAGTACGCCGCGGTGAGCACGACGTCGATGACCTTCTCGGTCACCGGGATGCGACGTGCCAGCGCGGTCGACGCGAAGCCGATGCGCGGGCGGAGCTCGAACAGGTCGGCGCCGCCGATCTCGGTCCCGAGCACCTCGACGTCGCCCGAGGTCGGGAACGTCTGGGCACCGGCGACCTGCAGCAGCGTGGTCTTGCCGGCACCGTTCGCGCCGAGCACGACCCAGCGTTCGTCGTCCTGCACCTCCCACGAGATCGCGTCGAGGATGGTGGCCCCGTTGCGGACCACGGAGACGTCTGACAAGCGCACGACCGAGGGCATGCGACCAGCCTACGGGTTCTGGCCGAGCACCTGGTCGTAGACCTGCCGTGTCCTGGTGGCGATCGCGTCCCAGGTGAACTCGGTCTCGACACGGAGCCGTCCGGCGCGTCCCATGAGCTTCGCCAGCCCCTCGTCGGCGAGCACCTCGGTGAGGGTCGCGGCGAGGTCGGCCACGAAGCGGTCGGGGTCGGTCGGGGTGCCGGTGCCGTCCTGCACCTGGTCGATCGGGACGATGCGGCCGGTGAGCCCGTCGGCGACGACCTCGGGGATGCCGCCGGTGCCGGTGCCGACGACCGGGATGCCGCACGCCATCGCCTCGAGGTTCACGATGCCGAGCGGCTCGTAGACCGACGGGCACACGAACACGGTGCCCGAGGACAGCACGTTCACGATCTCCTGGTGCGCGAGCATCCGGTCGATCCAGACGACGCCCTCGCGGTCGGCCCGGAGCCCGTCGACGAGCTCGGTGACCTCGGCCAGGATCTCGGGGGTGTCCGGCGCGCCGGCGCACAGCACGATCTGCACGTCCGACGGCAGCGACGCCACGGCACGGAGCAGGTACGGCAGGCCCTTCTGCCGGGTGATGCGTCCGACGAACACGACGCTCGGGCGCGTCGGGTCGATGCCGAGGGCGCGCACGGCGTCCTCGTCGACGGTCGGCTTCCACGCGTCGATGTCGATGCCGTTGTAGACGACGTGGACCTTCGCCGGGTCGATCGACGGGTACGAGCGCAGGATGTCCGCACGCATGGCCTTCGAGACCGCGATGACGCCGTCGGCGTGTTCGAACGCCTCGCGCTCCATCCAGCTGGACAGGCGGTAGCCGCCGCCGAGCTGCTCGGCCTTCCACGGGCGGAGCGGCTCGAGGCTGTGGGCGGTGACGATGTGGGGGATGCCGTAGGTCAGCTGCGCGATCCGGCCCGCGGAGTTCGCGTACCAGGTGTGCGAGTGCACGAGGTCGGCACCCTCGACGTCGGCCGCGATGGCCACGTCGGTGCCGAGGGCCTGCAGCGCGCCGTTCGCCTGGCCGAGGCCGTCCGGGGTCCGGTAGCCCCACACGTCGGGTTCGTCACGGAAGGCCCCGAAGGCCCGGACACGGACTTCCGTGTCAGTCCCCGACCGCAACGCGGCGGTGAGTTCGGACACGTGGACACCCGCTCCGCCGTAGACCTCCGGCGGATACTCCCTGGTCAGCAGATCGACTCGCACTGGTTCAACGTAACCGGTTCCCAGTGCTGACGCCTACTGTGAGCGGCATGGCACCAAAGAAGGTCTTCGGCATCGTGCTCGCCGGCGGCGAGGGCAAACGACTCATGCCGCTCACGGCCGATCGCGCGAAGCCCGCCGTCCCGTTCGGCGGCAACTTCCGTCTCATCGACTTCGCACTGTCGAACCTGGTCAACTCCGGTCTGCAGAAGATCGTCGTCCTGACCCAGTACAAGTCGCACAGTCTCGACCGGCACGTCGCGGAGACGTGGCGCATGGAGGGGCTGCTCGGCTCCTACGTCGCGTCCGTCCCCGCGCAGCAGCGGCTCGGCAAGCGCTGGTTCGCCGGCTCGGCCGACGCGATCCTGCAGTCGCTCAACCTGCTGCGCGACGAACGCCCCGACATCGTCGTCGTCGTCGGTGCTGACCACGTGTACCGGATGGACTTCCACCAGATGGTCGAGGCGCACATCGCCTCCGGCCGCAGTGCCACGGTAGCGGCGATCCGTCAGCCGATCGGGCTCGCCGACCAGTTCGGCGTGATCCAGGTGGCCGACGACGACCCGACGAAGATCGAGGCGTTCCTCGAGAAGCCGAAGGACGCCGTCGGGCTGGCCGACTCCCCCGGCGAGATCCTGGCCTCGATGGGCAACTACGTGTTCAACGCGGACGCCCTCGTCGACGCGGTCCTGCGCGACGGCCAGCTCGAGACCTCGGCCCACGACATGGGCGGCGACATCGTCCCCGACTTCGTGGACCGCGGCGACGCCGGCGTGTACGACCTGCAGCGCAACGAGGTCCCCGGTTCCACCGACCGCGACAAGTACTACTGGCGCGACGTGGGCACCATCGACTCGTTCTTCGACGCCCACATGGACCTCATCGCGCCGGTCCCGGTCTTCAACCTGTACAACCAGGACTGGCCGATCTTCAACCAGCAGACGAACCTGCCGCCGGCGAAGTTCGTCCGCGACGCGAACGGCAACACCGGGTCCACGGTGGACTCGCTCGTGTCGCTCGGTTGCCTGGTGTCGGGTGCGCAGGTCGAACGCAGCATGATCGGGCCCTGGTGCTCGATCGACTCCGGCGCGAAGGTCCTCGACTCGATCGTGTTCGAGCGCGCCACCATCGGCGCCGGGGCGGTCGTCAACCGCGCCATCCTCGACAAGGACGTCGTCCTCGCGCCGGGTGCGCAGGTCGGCGTCGACCGAGAGGCCGACGAGGCACGCGGGTTCACCGTCACCGAGTCGGGCATCACCGTGGTCGGCAAGGGCGTCCGCGTCGACGCGTAGGGAAGCAGACCCCCGGAGCGCAGCCCCGGACGGACGGCCTGGAGGCACGGCTCGCGTCACGGACGCGGCCGTGCCCCCGTCAGTCGGTACCGTTGGTGCGTGCCCCGCTTCCTCGTCGTCCTCGATGCCGATTCCACCCTCCTCGAGGACGAGGTGATCGAACTGCTCGCCGACAGCGCCGGGACCCGGCCACAGGTGGCGGCGATCACGGAGCGCGCCATGCGCGGGGAACTCGACTTCGCGGAGAGCCTCCGGGAGCGTGTCGCGACCCTGGCGGGCCTCCAGGCAGACGTCTTCGTCCGCGCACAGCAGGCGGTCCGTGTGACGCGGGGCGCCGACCAGCTCGTCCGCGGGCTGCACGCCGCCGGCGGCACCGTCGGCGTCGTGTCCGGCGGGTTCCACGAGGTGCTCGACCCGTTCGCCGAGCAGCTCGGCCTCGACCACTGCCGGGCGAACCGCCTCGAGGTCACCGACGGCGTGCTCACCGGCCGCGTGCTCGGCGACGTGGTCGACGCACACGCCAAGGCCGTCGCGCTCCGCGAGTGGGCGGACGCGGACGGGGTCGACCCGGCACGGACGATCGCGATCGGCGACGGCGCGAACGACCTCGAGATGATGCGCGTCGCGGCGCTGTCGGTCGCGTTCGACGCGAAGCCGCGCGTGCGGGAGCAGGCGGACGTCGCGGTCGTCGACCGTGACCTGTCCGCTGTGCTCGCGACGCTCGGCCTGCGCGGCTGATCAGCCCGAGGGCTAGTGGCCCATCCCGAGGCCGCCGTCGACGGGGATGATCGCACCGGAGACGTACCCGGCGCCGTCGCTCGCCAGGAACAGCGTGGCGTCGGCGACGTCGTCGACCGTGCCGTAGCGGGCGGCCGGGATCGCCTTCTTGAACTCGGCCTGCAGCTCGTCGGAGAGCGCGGCGGTCATGTCCGTCTGGATGAAGCCGGGCGCGACGACGTTGGCGGTGATGCCGCGCGAGCCGAGCTCACGCGTGATCGACCGGGCCATGCCGACCAATGCGGCCTTCGAGGACGCGTAGTTGACCTGGCCGATCTGGCCGTAGGCGCCCACGACGCTCGACATCAGCACGATGCGGCCGAACTTGGCCTTCATCATGCCCTTCGTGGCGCGCTTGACGACGCGGAAGGTGCCCGTGAGGTTCGTGTCGACCACGCTGGTGAAGTCGTCCTCGGACATGCGGAGGAGCAGCTGGTCGTTCGTGATGCCGGCGTTCGCGACGAGGACCTCGATCGGACCGAGCTCGGCCTCGACCTGCGTGAACGCGGCGTCGACGGAGGCCGTGTCGGTGATGTCGGCCTGCACCGTCAGCGCGCCCTCGGGACCACCCTGACCGCTGCGCGACGTCACGGCGACCCGGTGGCCGGCGGCGACGAACCGCTCGGCCAGCGCGTGGCCGATGCCGCGGTTGCCGCCGGTGATGAGGACGGTACGGGGGGTGCTCATGGTCGCTCCGTTCGGTGGGATCTGCTCGGCACGCGGTGCCGGGGACCCGGCGGACACGCCCGGACGAGCGTACCGGAGCGGACCACCCCACCGGTTCGCGCGCGGCGCACCCACGATCGGTCCGGCGGGATTAGGCTTGACCACGGGTAGACGGAGACCATCTGTATGAAGAGCACGCACACGAGCATCACGTCGCTGCCGGACACACCGGAGCAGGACCGGGCGCACCGCCTGTCCCGCTACGTCTGGCAGATGGCCATCCGAGTGGTCCTCTTCATCTCCGCGGTGCTCGTGTACTCGATCTGGCACTCCTGGCTGGCGGTCATCCCGATCGTCCTGGCCGCGGTGATCCCCTGGGTCGCCGTCGTCATCGCGAACGCCGGCAGCCGGACCGAGAGCGACATGATCTCCCCCGCCGGGTCCATCGAGCTCTACGACGCCGTCGACCCGCGTCTCCGCGAACAGCAGGAGGACGCCCGGGCCCAGGCCTACCGCGACGAGCAGGACCGCCTCCGCCAGCAGGCGCAGCACGCGCAGGACGAGTGGCAGCGCAACGGCGACCGATCGAAGATGTGGGGACCCCGCTGATGGGTGCGACGTTCGACCTGCAGACCGAACCCGGTTCCACCCCGGTCTGCTCCCGCGCCGGCTGCGTGTCGACCGCCGGGTGGCGTGTGAACTGGCGCAACCCCCGGATCCACGCGATCGACCGCGTGAAGATCTGGGCCGCGTGCGAGGAGCACCGCGACTTCCTCGCCGACTACCTGCGCTCCCGCTCGTTCCCGGTGCGTGTCACCGGCATGCACGAGGACGTCGACCACCTCGTCGACGAGCGCGAGTCGACCGCGGCGCCGAAGAACGACGTCGGGGTGCGCTCCACCGGCACCTCGCGATGACCGACGGCTTCGACCCGCAGTCCCGGTACGGCCGCAAGCACGCCGCCAAGCTGCAGCGCGCGTCCGCCGAGTCGGGTGCCGCGGCGCAGCAGCACGACCCCCGCGAACCGTTCGTCGGCTGGCGCTTCGTCCGGAGCCGCCGCTGGCTCGGCTACTTCGCGATCGCCGTCGCCTTCGCCGTCGTCTGCGCGCTGTTCGGCATGTGGCAGTGGGACCGCCGCAACGAGGCCGTCCGGCAGAACGAGCAGGTCGCGCAGAACTACGACCACACCCCCGTCCCCCTCGACCGGGCGCTGCCGAAGGCCTCGAGCTGGCAGGACGAGCAGGAGTGGCTCCGGGTCTCCGTGACCGGACGCTACGACGTCGACGCGCAGCTGCTCGTGCGCAACCGCGTGCACAACGGTCAGCCCGGGTTCGAGGTCCTGACGCCCCTGGTCACGTCCGAGGGCCGCGCCTTCATCGTCGACCGCGGGTGGGTGCCGACCGGCAACGCCCAGGACGCCCCCGACCACGTGCCCGCTCCCCCGTCCGGCGAGGTCACCGCGATCGTCCGCCTGCAGCAGAGCGAACCGCGCATCCCCGGCCGCTCCGACCCGAAGGACACCGACCAGGTGCAGTCGGTCACGCTGGCCGACGTGGCGAACAAGGTCGACGACCCGATCTGGACCGGTGCGTACGGGCAACTCGCCTCCGAGTCCCCCGCCCCGACCGAGGCCCGCCCGCTCGGCTGGGAGCGTCCGACCGCCGACACCGGGCTGCACCTGAGCTACTTCATCCAGTGGTTCCTGTTCGCCGCCGGCGGCTTCGGCTTCCTGGCGTACGTGATGGTGCAGGAGTACCGGAACCTCAACCAGGACGACCCCGAGGAGCGCGAGCGCGCCCTCGAGCGCGAACGCCGCAAGAACGCGAAGCCGAAGACCGACGCCGAGATCGAGGACGAGCTCATCGCGTCACGTCACTGACGCGCTGGTGCTGTTCCGCAGGACGCCGTACGCGAACGCGACCCCACAGCGGACGGGAGGCCCGTGGCGGCGTCGCCACGGGCCTCCCGTCCGCCTGTCCCCACGGCGAGTGCGCAAGACGCCATCTCCCAGGCAGCTAGGCGAGCTCGATGAGCTCCGCGTAGTCCTTGTTCCAGTGGTCCTCGGTGCCGTCCGGCAGCAGCAGCACACGCTCGGGGTTGAGCGCCTCGACCGCGCCGGCGTCGTGGGACACCAGGACGACCGCACCCTCGAAGCCGGCGAGGGCATTGAGGATCTCCTCGCGCGACGCCGGGTCCAGGTTGTTCGTCGGCTCGTCGAGCAGCAGGACGTTCGCTCCGGAGACCACGATCATCGCGAGCGACAGACGCGTCTTCTCACCGCCGGACAGGACTCCGGCCTTCTTGTAGCCGTCGTCGCCGGTGAACAGGAACGACCCGAGCACCCGACGGGCCTCGGTCTCGTTGAGGTCGGTCGATGCCGACACCATGTTCTCGATCACCGTGCGGTTGATGTCGATGTTCTCGTGCTCCTGTGCGTAGTAGCCGATGCGCAGACCGTGGCCGGGCTGGATCTCACCCGTGTCCGGCTGGTCCGCACCCGCCAGGATGCGCAGCAGCGTCGTCTTGCCCGCACCGTTGAAGCCGAGGATGACCACGCGCGAACCGCGGTCGATCGCCAGGTCGACACCCGCGAAGATCTCGAGCGACCCGTAGGACTTCGACAGCCCCTCGGCCATCAGCGGGGTGCGGCCGCACGGCGCCGGGGTGGGGAAGCGGATCTTCGCGACCCGGTCGGCGACGCGCTCGTCCTCGAGGCCGGCGAGCAGCTTGTCGGCACGCGCGACCATCTGGTGGGCTGCCGCGGCCTTCGACGCCTTGGCGCCGAACCGGGCGGCCTGGTCCTTGAGCGTGGCGGCCTTCTTCTCGGCGCCCGCGCGCTCCTTGCGGCGGCGCTCCTCGTCGGCGACGCGCTGCCGCTGGTACAGCTTCCAGCCCATGTTGTAGATGTCGATGGTCTGGCGGTTGGCGTCCAGGTAGAAGACGCGGTTCACGACCTCGTCGACGAGCTCGACGTCGTGGGAGATGATGATGACGCCACCGGGGTAGGTCTTCAGGTGCTCGCGGAGCCACACGACGGAGTCGGCGTCGAGGTGGTTGGTCGGCTCGTCGAGGATCATCGTCTCGGCGTCCGAGAACAGGATCCGGGCGAGCTCGATGCGCCGGCGCTGACCACCCGAGAGCGTCTTGAGCTGCTGGTCGAGGATGCGGTCCGGCAGCTTCAGGTTCGACGCGATCGAGGCAGCCTCGGCCTCGGCCGCGTAGCCACCGAGCGCGTTGAACTGGTCGTCGAGGCGGCTGTAGCGCCGCATCGCCTTCTCGGCCACGGCCGCGTCGTCACTCGCCATGTCAAGGGTCGCGAGGCGGATGCCCTCCACGAGCTCACCGAGCCCGCGGGCGTCGAGGATGCGCTTCCGCGCGGTCTCCTCGGGGTCGCCCGAGCGGGGGTCCTGCGGCAGGTAGCCGATCTCCCCACCGCGCTCGATCTTGCCGCCGGTGGGCTGCGTCTCGCCCGCGAGGGCCTTGGTCATCGTCGTCTTCCCCGCGCCGTTGCGGCCGACGAGTCCGATCTTGTCGCCCTTCTCGACACGGAAGGACACGTCTTCCATGAGGAGACGAGCTCCGACGCGGATCTCGAGTTCGTGCACGGCAAGCACAGTGGACGTCCAATCAGTTGGTGGGTTTGCACAACGGTGTGTGCGTGAGGTGCACCGCTACGCTGACGGGACCGATGGTTCCGAACGGAACCAGCAGTCCATTCTAGGAGAATCCATGACGAACGCCACCGGGTTCGCTCCCCGCGCAGTCCTCGCCGACCGTCTGCGCACGCACGGGCTGGCCACCGACGCCGCCCTCGTCGCCGGCGGAGCCCTGTTCACCGCCGCGATGGCGCAGCTCGAGGTCCCGATGTGGCCGGTCCCGATCACCGGGCAGACGCTCGCCGTCGTGCTCGTCGGCGCGACCCTCGGCGCACGTCGCGGCATGCTCTCGCTGCTCGTCTACGCCGTCGCCGGACTCGCGGGTGCGCCGTTCTTCGCCGACATGCAGGGCGGCCTGCAGGCGCTGGCACTGCCGAGCTTCGGGTACGTCATCGGCTTCATCCCGGCCGCCGGGCTCGTCGGCTGGCTCGCCCGCCGCAACTGGGACCGCCACGTCGGTCGCGCGGCGGTCGCGATGCTGCTCGCGAGTGCCATCCCGTTCGTGACCGGTCTGCCGTACTTGGCCGTGGCGCTCGGCCAGCTCGGTGCGCCGAACGACGTCCAGTCGGTGCTCGCCGCCGGCCTGTACCCGTTCATCGTCGGTGGCGTCGCCAAGGCGCTCATCGCCGCCGGCATCCTGCCGCTCGCGTGGAAGGCCGTCGGCCGCCGCTGACACCTCGCACGAGAACGGCCCCGTACCGATCGGTGCGGGGCCGTTCTGCGTTCGGTGCGGGGACGGGAAGGCGCGTCGGTGCGGGGACGTTCTGCGTCCGGTGCGGGGACGTGCCGGGGTGTCGGTCGGTCACGACTCCCCGCCGGCCAGACACCGAGTGGTCGCATTCCGTCGCCTGGAGCACCGTCAGCCGACAGAACGCGACCACCCGGCGAACGTGAGCGGGCGGTCACGACCGATCGGCGGCGCGCCCCGCGCGTGGCGTGCGCACAGACGGACGGGAGGCGCGGTGCCAGCTGGCACCGCGCCTCCCGTCCGTGGTGGGTCGCGACTAGATCGCGAACCCGAGGGCGCGCATCATCTCGCGTCCGTCGTCGGTGATCCGTTCCGGACCCCACGGCGGCATCCAGACCCAGTTGATCCGGAAGGCGTCCACGATGCCGTCGAGGGCGTTCGCGGTGTCACCCTCGATGACGTCGGTCAGGGGGCAGCCGGCGCTGGTGAGCGTCATGCTGATGACGAGCGCGTTGGCGTCGTCGTCCCAGGCGAGGTCGTAGATCAGGCCGAGGTCGACGATGTTCACGCCGAGCTCCGGGTCCTGGACCTCCTTCAGGCCCTCGACGACCTCGTCGAACTTGTCGGGAGCGAGTGCGGCGATCATCAGGCCTGCGCCTCGGCGGCGGCGACGGCCTGGACGTAGCGGTCGTAGCCCTCGTTCTCGAGGCGGTCGGCGAGCTCGGGGCCGCCCTGCTCCGCGATCTTGCCGGCGACGAACACGTGCACGAAGTCCGGCTTGATGTAGCGGAGGATGCGCGTGTAGTGCGTGATGAGCAGCACACCGAGGCCGGTCGCGGCCTTGGCGCGGTTGACGCCCTCGGAGACGATCTTCAGCGCGTCGACGTCGAGGCCGGAGTCGGTCTCGTCGAGGACGGCGAACTTCGGCTTGAGGAGCTCGAGCTGCATGATCTCGTGGCGCTTCTTCTCGCCACCGGAGAAGCCCTCGTTGACGTTGCGCTCGGCGAACGAAGAGTCCATCTTCAGGTCGGCCATCGACTGGCGGAGTTCCTTGATCCAGCCACGGAGCGCCGGAGCCTCACCGTCGATCGCCGTCTTGGCGGTGCGGAGGAAGTTCGACACCGTCACGCCGGGGATCTCGACCGGGTACTGCATCGCCAGGAACATGCCGGCACGGGCGCGCTCGTCGACGCTCATCGCGAGGACGTCCTCGCCGTCGAGGGTGATCGTGCCACCGACGACGTTGTACCGGGGGTGCCCGGCGATCGTGTACGCCAGGGTGGACTTGCCGGAGCCGTTCGGCCCCATGATCGCGTGGATCTCGCCCTCGTTGATGGTGAGGTCGACACCCTTCAGGATCTCCTTGGTGCCCTGATCGGTGTCGATCGAGACCTTGAGGTCACGGATTTCCAGAGTGGACATTGCGTTCCTTCGGTTGCAGCTGTGGTGCGGCGTCAGCCGCGGGAAGTGTTGGGGTGCTCAGTCGACCGGGACGACGTCCTGCACGTCGACGTAGACGTCGCCGTCGCGGACCTCGACCCGGAAGACCGGGACGGGCTCGTAGGCCGGGAAGTTCTGCGGCTTACCGGTGGTCAGCGAGAAGCGGGACCCGTGGGCCCAGCACTCCAGCGAGTCACCCTCGACGAAGCCCTCGGCCAGCGAGATGTCGCCGTGCGTGCAGGTGTCGCCGATGGCGTGGACCGTGCCGGACGAGTCCTTCACGATCGCGACCGCCGTGCCGCCGACGACCACCCGCATCGGGCTGTCCACCGCGATGTCGGCTTCGGCGCAGACCTTCTCGGCCATCAGGCGTCGGCCTCCGCGCCGTCGGACTGCGTGGCGCCCGCTTCGGCCCGTGCGGCGATGACCGAACGGCCCTCGGCCAGCTCCTGCTCGACCGCGGCGATGAGGCGCTCCTCGAGCTCGGGGGCACCGATCTTCTGGATGACCTCGACCAGGAAGCCGAGCACGACGAGGCGCCGGGCTTCTTCTTCCGGGACGCCGCGGGACTGCAGGTAGAACAGCTGCTCGTCGTCGAAGCGACCGGTCGCACTCGCGTGTCCGGCGCCCTCGATGTTGCCCGTCTCGATCTCGAGGTTCGGGATGCTGTCGGCGCGGGTGCCGTCCGTCAGCACGAGGTTGCGGTTCTGCTCGTACGAGTCGGTGCCGTCGCCGGCGCGGCCGATCAGGACGTCACCGATCCAGACGGTGTGCGCGCCCTGACCCTGCAGCGCGCCCTTGTAGTTGACCCGACCGCGCGTGTTCGGCGCGTCGTGGTTCACGTAGACCTGCTGCTCGATGTACTGGCCGGCGTCGGCGAAGTACACGCCGTACATCTCGGTGTCGGCGCCCTGCGCACCGAGGTGCGTCGAGGGGTTGACCCGGATGACGTCGCCGCCGAGCGAGACCACGACGTGCTTGAGGAACGCGTCACGACCGACCTCGGCGAAGTGCGTCGCGACGTGCACGGCGTCGTCGTCCCAGTCCTGGAGGCTGACGACGGTCAGTCGCGAGTTCTGCTGCGCGGCGATCTCGACGTTCTCGCTGAGCAGGGCGCTGCCGCGGTTGTCGAGCACGACGATGCCCTGCGCGTTCGGCTCGGCCGTGATGACCGTGTGCGCGGCGCGGGGCTGCGACCCGAAGTCGGAGCGCGTCACGGTGATGAACTCGTGTGCCTCGGTGGCCTTGATCGTGATCGCCAGCACGGCGTCGCGCGCGGTCCAGGCCGCGGCCGAGGCGCGGTCCTCGGGCAGTCCGGCGGAGCCGACGCGGGGGTCGTCCCTGCGACCCCACTCGACGTCGGCACCCTCGGACTGGCGGGCGAGGTACGGGTAGGCGGATCCGTCGAGTCCGCCGTCCAGCAGCGGCTGGAGCTTGGCGAGCGGCGCGAACTTCCAGTTGACCTCTCGGCCGGTGACCTTCGGGAACGCCTCGACGTCGCCGGACTGGAACCGCTCGGAGCGGGTCTGGACCGGCACCTTCTTGTCGGGGGCGTCCCAGCCGCCGTCGGAGTGGGCTCCGGCGCCGTGCTGGGTGCCGCCCTGCGCTGCGGCAGCGGGCTCGATCGGCTGGTCGATGTGGGGAGGGGTGGTGCTGGACATCTAGCCGACGGATCCTTCCATGCTCATCTCGATGAGCTTGTTGAGTTCGAGTGCGTACTCCATCGGGAGTTCGCGGGCGATCGGCTCGATGAAGCCACGGACGATCATCGCCATCGCCTCGTCCTCGGCCATGCCGCGGGACATGAGGTAGAAGAGCTGCTCCTCGCTGACACGCGAGACCGTGGCCTCGTGCCCCAGCTGCACGTCGTCGACACGGATGTCGATCGCCGGGTAGGTGTCGCTCCGGCTGATCGTGTCGACCAGCAGGGCGTCGCAGCGCACGGTGTTGGCGGCGTGGTGCGCGGCCGGGTCGACCCGGACCTCACCGCGGTAGCCCGCACGACCGCCACCACGGGCGATCGACTTCGAGACGATCGACGACGTCGTGTACGGCGCCATGTGGATCATCTTCGCGCCGGCGTCCTGGTGCTGACCGGGGCCCGCGAAGGCGACGGAGAGCGTCTCGCCCTTGGCGTGCTCGCCGGCGAGGTAGATCGACGGGTACTTCATCGTGACCTTGGACCCGATGTTGCCGTCGATCCACTCCATCGTCGCGCCCTCGTGTGCGATCGCACGCTTGGTGACGAGGTTGTAGACGTTGTTCGACCAGTTCTGGATCGTCGTGTACCGAACGCGGGCGTTCTTCTTCACGATGATCTCGACGACGGCCGAGTGCAGCGAGTCGGACTTGTAGATCGGGGCGGTGCAGCCCTCGATGTAGTGGACGTACGAGTCCTCGTCGGCGATGATCAGCGTCCGCTCGAACTGGCCCATGTTCTCGGTGTTGATCCGGAAGTAGGCCTGCAGCGGGATCTCGACGTGGACGCCCTTGGGGACGTAGACGAACGAGCCACCGGACCAGACGGCCGTGTTCAGCGCGGCGAACTTGTTGTCGCCGGCCGGGATCACGGTGCCGAAGTACTCCTCGAACAGCTCCGGGTGCTCACGGAGCGCCGTGTCGGTGTCCATGAAGATGACGCCCTGCTGCTCCAGGTCCTCGCGGATCTGGTGGTAGACGACCTCGGACTCGTACTGGGCGGCGACACCGGCGACGAGGCGCTGGCGCTCGGCCTCGGGGATGCCGAGCTTCTCGTAGGTCGCACGGATGTCCTCGGGGAGGTCTTCCCACGACTGCGCCTGCTTCTCGGTGGAGCGCACGAAGTACTTGATGTTGTCGAAGTCGATGCCCGTCAGGTCGGCACCCCACGTCGGCATCGGCTTGCGGCCGAAGAGCGACAGCCCCTTGAGGCGGTTCTTCAGCATCCACTCGGGCTCGTTCTTGAGGTTCGAGATGTCGGTGACGACCTCTTCCGAGATCCCACGGCGGGCGGAGGACCCTGCCGAGTCGGAGTCGGACCAGCCGAACTCGTATTGGCCGAGCCCTTCGAGCTCGGGACGGTCGATGAGCACGTCGGACATGGTCTCCTCGTTTCCTTCTCGCGGGACAGCGTTACAGGTGTGAACCCGTGGCGTCTGGACGCCATTCCACCGCGGACCGCTGACATGCGGACCCGGTGCTGCTCCCTCGCAACGACAATGGTTCCACGCAGTCCGTGGAGTGATCGGCGATCTCGGCCCATTCGGAGCCGGCGCCTGCCTAGACTTGACTGCTGCTGAACCCTCGAATCCTACAGGTTCACCGCACGGAACAACAGGAAGGCACCACCCTCGTGACACGCGTCGGATCCCCCGTCGAGCAGGATCTCCGGACCGGACGGTGGTGGTCGCTCCCCCGCGTGGTCGACCGTCGCGTGGTCGCACTGGCCTGGGCGTCCTTCGTGGTCGAGGTCGTGCTGATCGGCACCGGAGGCCTGGTGCGCCTCACCGCCTCGGGCCTCGGATGCCCCACCTGGCCCAAGTGCACGGCGGATTCGCTCGTCTCCACGCCGGAGATGGGCATCCACGGCATCATCGAGTTCGGCAACCGTCTGCTCACCTTCGTGCTCGTGATCGTGGCCGTCGCGATGTTCCTCGCGGTCGTCCGGATGCTCCGCACGCGCCCCGAACTCTTCTGGCTGGCGTTCGCTCAGGGCGTCGCGATCCCCGTGCAGGCCGTCATCGGCGGCATGAGCGTCTGGACGAACCTGAACCCCTTCGTGGTCGGGCTGCACTTCGTCGTCTCCGCCGCCCTCACCTCGGTGACCGCCGCGCTGGTCTACCGCACCACGCACGGTCCGCGCACCGCCCAGCGGCTCGTCCCCGGCTGGTACACGGGTGTCGTCCGCGGCACCGTCGCCGCCGTCGTCGTGACCGTCCTCGTCGGCATCCTGACCACCGGCAGCGGCCCGCACGCCGGAGCCGACGCCGCCGTCGACGGTGGCCGCCTGCACCGCACCGGGTTCGACCCCGCGGTCATGGAGCACGTGCACGCCTGGCCCGCGTACGCCCTCTTCGCCCTGACCCTGGTGCTCGTCATCGGAGCCGTCCGCCTGGGCCGACCGAGCAAGTGGCCGCTGCTGCTGCTCGTCGTCGAGTTCCTGCAGATCGCCGTCGGCCTCACGCAGGCACGCACGGGTCTGCCCGTCGGGCTCGTCGGCACGCACATGGTGCTCGCCGGGCTGCTCGTCGGTGCGGTGACCGCCGTGGTGCTGTCGACGCGGGCCTCGGCCGGCCGAGACGCCGTCCGGGAACCCATCGACGCCTGACGCCCGGGCGCGTCGCGCGCTCGACACCCGTTCTCCGACACCCCACGAGTCGTTCGACTCGTGGGGTGTCGCGTTCGTGGTGGGTCTGGACGGGAGGGCGCCGCGGTCCGCGCCACGCGTCCGCCCCGCGGCCGACACCGGCGAGACCGGACGGGAGGCCCGTGGCGGGCACGCACCGTGCCTCCAGTCCGCCCCGTGCCCGATGCAGGACGCCGGTGCCCTGCCGATACACCGCGGAACGCGCGAGACGCCCCCGGATTCGGCGGCGTCTCGGCGGGTGGGCGGCGTCGTACCCACACGACGGCGTCAACAGGCCACGACGGCGTCGTGCCGACCGAGCGCGCGCGAGCGCCCGCTCGACCGCCTAGAAGGTGAAGACCTGCGGCAGCAGCGGGTCGATGCCCACGGCGATGAAGAGCAGCGTCAGGTACGTGATCGAGCTGTGGAAGACCCGCATCGGCTGCACGTGCTCGACGTGCTGGATGGCCCGCGAGTACAGGCGGTGCGACTCGAGGACGAACCAGATGCCGCCGGCCAGCGCGACGACCGTGTAGAGCGGCCCCATGTGCCCGACCGGGATGAGCAGGAGCGAGCAGACGAGCGTCGCCCAGGCGTACAGCACGACCTGCAGGCCGACGACGGTGCGGCCGCGGACCACGGCGAGCATCGGCACGTCCGCCGCGTCGTAGTCGTCGCGGTACTTCATCGACAGCGGCCAGTAGTGCGGCGGCGTCCAGAGGAAGATCACCATGAACAGGATGACCGGGGTCCAGGTCAGCGACCCGGTGACGCCCGCCCAGCCGATGAGCACGGGCATGCAGCCGGCCGAGCCGCCCCAGACGATGTTCTGCGGGGTGCGGCGCTTGAGCCACAGCGTGTAGACGAACACGTAGATGAGGATCGCGATGACGCTCAGCGCCGCCGCGAGCCAGTTCACCAGGAACCCGAGCACCGCGGTCGACAGGATGCCGAGCACCCACGAGAACACGAGGGCCTCGCGGTCGGACAGTTCACCGGTGACGAGCGGGCGGGTGCTGGTCCGCTTCATCAGCCGGTCGATGTCACGGTCGATGTAGCAGTTGAAGGCCGACGCCGAACCGGCCGACATCGCTCCGCCGAGCATCGTCCAGAAGACGAGCCACAGGTCGGGGACGCCACGTTCGGCGAGGAACATCGTCGGCGCCGTGGTGACGAGCAGCAGCTCCATCACGCGCGGCTTCGTCAACGAGACGTACGCACGGACCTTGCGGGACAGCGGCGATCGGGGTCGATCGGTGTCGGGCCGGGTCACGGTGGCAGTCGGCAAGAGAACCTCAGTCTGTTCGCATCAGCTCGCACACTCGGTGGACGACTGCGACGGCGTCCGGGCATGCGCTGACCCGGAATGTCCACGGGTCCCGACCAGTTTACGGGATGGAAGCGCCGCGACGGTGCCCCGCTCCGACATCCCGGCGTGATCCGGACGCGCTCGACACGCCCGGATCGACCGTCGGCGGCCACCCCGGTGTGAACATCGGGGGTCACCTGAACCCCTTCTGAGTACCGGGTCACTATGCTGGACACGCCCTCCCGCAGTGCGCGCCCCGATGACGTCGGCCGCGATGAGCCGGTCGGCCGCCGCTAGACGGCGACACGACTCGGCCCCGGGATGGCCACATGTCCGTGCGATGGCACGAGCCCTCGCACATGTCGCATCAAGAAGGGTCAACATCCAAGTGGCTGAATTCACCTGGGACGCCATCGACCGGAAGGCCGTCGACACGGCCCGCGTTCTCGCCGCAGACTCGGTCGAGGCCGCCGGCAACGGTCACCCCGGCACCGCGATGAGCCTCGCTCCGCTCGCCCACCTGCTCTTCCAGAAGGTGATGCGTCGCGACCCGAGCGACTCCACCTGGATCGGCCGCGACCGCTTCATCCTCTCCGCCGGTCACGCCTCGATCCTCCAGTACGTGCAGTTCTACCTGCACGGCTACGGGCTCGAGATCGACGACCTGCAGCACCTGCGCAAGTGGGGCTCGAAGACCCCGGGTCACCCGGAGTACGGCCACACCGACGGTGTCGAGATCACCACGGGCCCGCTCGGCCAGGGCCTCGCGTCCTCGGTCGGCTTCGCCTACGCCCAGCGCTTCGAGCGCGGCCTGTTCGACCCGGAGACCCCGGCCGGCCAGTCGCCGTTCGACCACTACACCTACGTGATCGCCGGCGACGGCGACATGCAGGAGGGCGTGACGAACGAGTCCGGCTCGCTCGCCGGCCGTCAGCAGCTCGGCAACCTCATCGCGTTCTACGACTCGAACCAGATCTCGATCGAGGACAACACCGACATCGCGTTCTCCGAGAGCGTCGCCGACCGCTACGAGGCGCTCGGCTGGCACGTCCAGATCGTCGACTGGAAGAAGACCGGCGAGTACTCCGAGGACGTCGAGGAGCTCCACGCCGCGATCGAGGCCGCCAAGCAGGTCACCGACAAGCCGTCGCTCATCGTCCTCAAGACGATCATCGGCTGGCCGTCGCCGACCAAGCAGAACTCGGGCAAGATCCACGGTTCGGCGCTCGGCGCCGACGAGATCAAGGGCCTCAAGGAGGTCCTCGGCTTCGACACCGACAAGACCTTCGAGGTCGCCCCCGAGGTCCTCGAGTACACCCGCGGCGCCGTCGCCAAGGGCCAGGCCGAGCACGCCGAGTGGCGGAAGTCCTTCGACGCGTGGGCCGCGGCCAACGCCGACAAGAAGGCGCTGTTCGACCGCGTCCAGTCGAAGGAGCTCCCGGAGGGCCTCGAAGCAGCGCTCCCGGTCTTCCCGACCGACAAGGCCGTCTCGACCCGTGCCGCCTCCGGCAAGGTCATCAACGCCATCGCGCCGCTGATGCCCGAGTTCTGGGGCGGTTCCGCCGACCTCGCCGAGTCGAACCTCACCACGATCGAGGGCGCCAAGTCCTTCGGTCCGGCCGAGGCCTCGACGTCGACGTGGAGCACCGACCCGTACGGCCGCGTGCTGCACTTCGGCATCCGCGAGCACGCCATGGGCTCGATCCTCAACGGCATCGTCCTGCACGGGAACACCCGCCCCTTCGGTGGCACGTTCCTCATCTTCAGCGACTACATGCGTCCGGCGGTCCGTCTCGCCGCGCTCATGCAGGCGCCGGCGATCTACGTCTGGACCCACGACTCCATCGCCCTCGGCGAGGACGGCCCGACGCACCAGCCGATCGAGCAGGTCTCCTCGCTCCGTGCGATCCCCGGTCTCGACGTCGTCCGCCCGGCCGACGCCAACGAGGTCGCGTACGCGTGGCTCGAGATGCTCAAGCACACCGACCGCCCGGCCGGCATCGCGCTGAGCCGTCAGAACCTCCCCGTGTTCGAGCGTGGCGAGGGTGACGCCTCCGGTGAGGTCTTCGCCTCGGCGAAGAACGTCGCCAAGGGTGCGTACATCCTGGCCGAGGCGCCCAACGGAACCCCGGACGTCATCCTCATCGCGACCGGTTCCGAGGTCCAGATCGCGGTCGAGGCACGCGAGCAGCTGAAGGCCGAGGGCATCAACGCCCGCGTCGTGAGCGCCCCGTCGATCGAGTGGTTCCGCGCCCAGTCCGAGAACTACCAGGACCAGGTGCTCCCGAAGGACGTCACCGCTCGCGTGTCGGTCGAGGCCGGCATCGCCATGAGCTGGCGCGACATCGTCGGCGACAAGGGCCGCAGCGTCTCGATCGAGCACTTCGGTGCCTCGGCCGACTACCAGACGCTCTTCAAGGAGTTCGGCTTCACGACGGAGCACGTCGTGGCCGCCGCGAAGGAATCGATCGCAGCTTCCTGACCTGCAAGGGCCGGGTCCGGTTTCCGGATCCGGCCCTTCTTCCGGGAGGCCCGGCTCGGTTCCGCCACGGGCCTCCCGTCCCCGAAACCCCGACTCACGGTCCTCACGGACCCGTCGATGAAAGAAGAAGAGAAACACATGGCTGAGAACACCCCCACCGCCGCCCTCTCCGCGGTCGGCGTGAGCATCTGGCTCGACGACCTCTCCCGCGAGCTCCTCGAGACCGGCAAGCTCACCGAGCTCATCGAGCAGAAGAACGTCGTCGGTGTGACGACCAACCCGACGATCTTCGCGTCGGCCCTCGCCAAGGGCGAGCGCTACGACTCGCAGGTCAAGGAGCTCGCCGCTGCGGGCACCGACGTCACCGACGCGATCTTCGAGATCACCACGCAGGACGTCGCGAACGCCTCCGACGTCTTCAAGCCGATCTACGACGAGACCAAGGGCTTCGACGGCCGCGTCTCGATCGAGGTCGAGCCGGGCCTCGCGCACGACACCGCCAAGACCATCGAGCAGGCCAAGTTCCTGTTCGAGAAGGTCGGCAAGGAGAACGTCCTCATCAAGATCCCGGCGACGCTCGAGGGTCTCGAGGCGATCACCGAGGTCATCGGCGCCGGCATCTCCGTCAACGTCACCCTGATCTTCTCGCTCGAGCGCTACCGCGCCGTCATCGACGCCTACCTCGGTGGGCTCGAGAAGGCCAAGGCCGCCGGCCACGACCTCTCCAAGATCCACTCGGTCGCGTCCTTCTTCGTGTCGCGCGTCGACTCCGAGATCGACAAGCGCCTGGACGCCGTCGGCACCGACGAGGCCAAGGCCCTCAAGTCGAAGGCCGGCATCGCCAACGCGCAGCTCGCGTACCAGGTCTGGACCGAGGCGTTCGCCTCCGAGCGTGCCCTCGGCCTGCTCGAGTCCGGTGCCAACACGCAGCGTCCGCTCTGGGCCTCGACCGGTGTCAAGGACCCGTCGCTCCCCGACACGCTCTACGTGACCGAGCTCGCCGCCCCGAACACCGTCAACACGATGCCGGGCAAGACGCTCGACGCCACGTTCGACCACGGTGAGATCCACGGCGACGCCATCGCCGGCACGTTCGACCAGGCGCAGCAGGTCCTCGACCAGCTCGCCGCACAGGGCGTCGACTACGACGAGGTCGTCGCACTGCTCGAGAAGGAGGGCGTGGACAAGTTCATCGTCTCCTGGGGCGAGCTCGTCGACACCGTCAAGGCAGCGCTCGAGGGCGCCAAGTAGTGACGGTTTCCATCGCAGCCAGCGGCGACGCCGCGCGGGCCATCGAACAGGTGGTCCCGCGGCTCGTCGCTGACCTGGTGGCCTCGGGCATCACAGCCCAGGACGCCGATCTGTGGGGAACCGTCGCCGAGGCCGAGGCGTCGAAGCGCCTCGGCTGGGTGGAGGCCGTCTCGGTCTCCCGCCCGCTCGTCGCCGAGGTCACCGCGCTGCGCGAGTCGCTCCGTGCCGAAGGGGTCGACCACGTCGTCCTCGCCGGCATGGGCGGCTCGTCCCTCGCACCCGAGGTCATCACGCGCACCGCCGGCGTGCCCCTCACGGTCCTCGACTCGACCGACCCCGCACAGGTCCGCGCGGCCGTGACGACCGACCTCGAGCGCACGGTGCTCGTGGTCTCGTCGAAGTCCGGCTCGACCCTCGAGACCGATTCGCAGCGTCGTGTGTACGAGCAGGCCTTCCGCGACGCCGGCATCGACCCCGCCCGCCGCATCGTCGTCGTCACCGACCCGGGCTCCGCGCTCGAGGCCGCTGCGATCGACGCCGGGTACCGCGTCTTCACCGCCGACCCCACGGTCGGCGGGCGCTACTCCGCGCTCACCGCCTTCGGCCTCGTGCCGTCCGGGCTCGCGGGAGCGGACATCGCCGAGCTCCTCGACGAGGCCGACGCGATCTCCGCGCTGCTCTCGGTCGACCTGGACGAGAACCCCGGGCTCGTGCTCGGTGCGGTCCTCGCCGGCACCGAGCCGCTGCGCGACAAGATCGCCATCGTGCCCGACGGCACGCACATCGTCGGTTTCGGCGACTGGGTCGAACAGCTGATCGCGGAGTCGACCGGCAAGGACGGCCGTGGCCTGCTGCCCGTCGTGCTGCACACTGACTCCCCCGAGGTCACCGCCGGCCTGCCCGACGTCCAGGTCATCCGCTTGGTCGGTTCGCGCGAGGACGAGCGTCACGTGGCCGACGGCGAGGTCGAGATCACCGGCACGCTCGGTGGCCAGATCCTCGTCTGGGAGTACGCCGTCGCGGTCGCCGGTCGCCTGCTCGGCATCAACCCGTTCGACCAGCCCGACGTCGAGGCCGCCAAGGTCGCGACCCGCGCGCTGCTCGACGACCGCCCCGCTCCGGCCGAGCCGGCGTTCTCCGAGGACGGCATCGCCGTCCGCGCGACGCCCGGACTCGTGGTCGGTGCGACGCTCTCGGAAGCCGTGTCGGGCCTCCTGTCCGCACTCGACCCGACCGGCTACGTGTCGGTGCAGGCGTACGTCGACCGCACCACGAACAGCGGCCTCGAGTCGCTGCGCGACGCCATCGCGGCGCGCACGGAGCGCCCTGTCACCTTCGGGTACGGTCCGCGGTTCCTGCACTCGACCGGCCAGTACCACAAGGGCGGCCCCGCCACGGGAGTGTTCCTGCAGATCGTGGCCGACGAAACAGACGACCTGGCGATCCCGGGTCGGCCGTTCACGTTCGGGCAGCTCCTCCGGGCCCAGGCTGCCGGCGACGCGAGTGTCCTCGCCGAGCACGGCCGGCCGGTCCTCACCCTCACCACGTCGGACGTCCACGCCGCCACCGCGGCGATCGCGTCCGCCGTCTCCCACTGACTCGTAAGGAGTTCACCGACTCATGTCACCGGTGGCAATCACCCCGGAGCACAACCCGCTCCGGCTGCCGACGGATCGTCGACTGAACCGGATCGCGGGACCGAGCACGCTCATCATCTTCGGCGTGACGGGCGACCTGTCACGCAAGAAGCTGATGCCCGCGGTCTACGACCTGGCCAACCGGGGGCTCCTGCCCCCGGGGTTCGCGCTCGTCGGGTTCGCTCGTCGCGACTGGGAGGACCAAGACTTCTCCCAGCTCGTGCACGACGCCGTCAAGGAACACTCCCGCACCCCGTTCGACGAGGACGTCTGGCGTCAGCTCGAACAGGGCATCCGCTTCGTGCAGGGCTCGTTCGACGACCCCGAGGCGTTCCGCGAGCTCAAGCGCACCGTCGACGACCTCGACGCCGAGCGCGGGACGCTGGGCAACCACGCGTTCTACCTGTCGATCCCGCCGAAGATGTTCCCGGTCGTCACCGAGCAGCTGAAGCTGTCCGGGCTGACCGAGAAGCGCGAGGGCTCCTGGAGCCGCGTCGTCGTCGAGAAGCCGTTCGGCTCCGACCTCCGCACCGCGCGCGAGCTCAACGCGATCGTCGAGAGCGTCTTCGCACCCGACGACGTGTTCCGCATCGACCACTACCTCGGCAAGGAGACCGTCCAGAACCTCCTGACGCTCCGGTTCGCGAACCAGATGTACGAACCCATCTGGAACTCGAACTACGTCGACCACGTGCAGATCACGATGGCCGAGGACATCGGCGTCGCCGGACGTGCCGCGTACTACGACGGCATCGGTGCGGCGCGCGACGTCATCCAGAACCACCTGCTGCAGCTCCTCGCGCTCACCGCGATGGAGGAGCCCGTCTCGTTCAAGGCCGCCGACCTGCGTGCCGAGAAGGAGAAGGTGCTCTCCGCCGTGCGCCTGCCCGAGGACCTGTCGACCGCCACCGCCCGCGGGCAGTACGACGGCGGCTGGCAGGGCGGCGAGAAGGTACTCGGCTTCCTCGAAGAGGCCGGGATGAACCCCGAGTCCGGCACCGAGACCTACGCGGCGATCAAGCTCGACATCGCCACGCGCCGCTGGCAGGGCGTGCCGTTCTACCTGCGCGCCGGCAAGCGTCTCGGTCGTCGTGTGACCGAGATCGCGATCGTGTTCAAGCGCGTCCCCGAGGACGTCTACGGCAACACGCAGTCCCCGCTCGGTCAGAACGCGCTCGTGATCCGTGTCCAGCCGGACGAGGGCGTCACGCTCCGCTTCGGCTCGAAGGTCCCCGGCGTCGGCACCCAGGTGCGCGACGTGACGATGGACTTCGGCTACGGCCACGCGTTCACCGAAGCATCCCCCGAGGCGTACGAGCGACTCATCCTCGACGTGCTCCTCGGTGACCCGCCGCTGTTCCCGCGGCACCAGGAGGTCGAGCTGTCCTGGAAGATCCTCGACCCCATCGAGGAGTTCTGGGCCACGCAGGGCCAGCCCGAGCAGTACCGTCCCGGCACGTGGGGCCCGGCATCCGCCGACGCCCTGCTCGCCCGCGACGGTCGGACCTGGAGGCGTCCGTGAAGATCGACATGCCCGACACCACGGTGTCGAAGATCCAGAAGAAGCTCGTCCGCATCCGCGAAGAGGGCGGCGCCGTCGCCCTCGGCCGCGTGCTGACCCTCATCATCTCGACGGCCCTCGGCCACGAGGAAGAGGCGATCGAGGCGGCGAACGAGGCGTCCCGCGAGCACCCGATGCGCGTGATCATCGTCTCGAAGAACAGCGGTGACACGAAGTCCCCCGGCCGCCTCGACGCGCAGATCCGCGTCGGCAGCGACGCGGGCGCGAGCGAGGTCATCGTCCTCCGTGCGTACGGCGAGACCGCGACCGACGAGGAGAGCCTGGTCACCGGCCTCCTGCTGCCGGACGCACCCGTCGTGGCCTGGTGGCCGCAGACCGCTCCCGAGCAGCCCGCGGCGTCGGCCCTCGGCCGCATCGCGCAGCGACGGATCACCGACGCGGCCGCGCAGAAGGACCCGAACGGCGCGATCGAGGCGCTCGGTGCGTCCTACGTGCCGGGTGACACCGACTTCGCGTGGACCCGGCTGACCCTGTGGCGGAACCAGCTCGCCGCGGCGCTCGACCAGCCGCCGTACGAGCCGATCACCGCGGTCGAGGTCTCCGGAGCGTCCGACAGCCCGTCGACGATCCTCCTCGCCGCATGGCTCCAGCTGCAGCTGCAGGTACCGGTGTCCGTCGTCACGTCGCCGCGCGCGACCGGGTCGAGCGGCATCCACGGTGTGAAGCTCGTGCGCGAGTCCGGCACCATCGAGCTCGAGCGGTCCCTGGTGGACGTCGCCACGCTCTCGATGCCCGGGCAGCCGACGCACGACCTGTCGCTGCCACGCCGCAACCTGCGCGACTGCCTGGCCGAGGAACTCCGTAGACTCGACCCGGACGTCCTCTTCGGAGACGTCGTCAAGCACGGGGTGCCCCAGCTGCGCGAGACCATCGCCCGCTGATCAACACCCCACACGGTCGGGCCGCCTGTCTGGTGCAGGCGGCCCGACCGGACCGAAGGCGGTCGGACGACCGGTCGGCCGCCACGAACACGGGAGTCACGTGACCAACGAACGGCGGGTGCTCGTGCACCCGGACAAGCAGGCCCTCGGCGCTTCGGTCGCCGCACGCTTCATCACCAAGATCATCGACGTGCTCGACGAGCAGGAGCGTGCCGACATCGCGATCAGCGGTGGCTCGGTGTCCTCCCTGGTCCTCGCCGCGATCGGCCAGTCGCCGGCGCGTGAGAGCGTCGACTGGTCGAAGGTGCACGTCTGGTGGGTCGACGAGCGCTGGGTTCCGGCAGACGACGCCGACCGCAACACGATCGGCACGCAGACCGACTTCTTCGACCACGTCGACATCCCCGCGTCGAACATCCACCCGATGCCGGCGTCGGACGGCGGGCTCGACATCGAGGCCGCTGCGACCCAGTACGAGCGCGAGCTGCAGGACGCCGCGCCCGAGGGTGCCGTCGCTCCGCGCTTCGACATCACGCTGCTCGGCGTCGGTCCCGACGGACACACCGCCTCGCTCTTCCCGGAGTTCCCGCAGCTCACCGTCACCGACCGTGCCGTCGTGTCGGTCGACGACTCCCCCAAGCCGCCGCCGCAGCGTCTGACCGTCACCTTCCCGGTGATCAACGCCTCGCAGCGCGTCTGGGTGATCCTCTCCGGTGCCGAGAAGGCCTCGGTCCTCGGGCTGGCGCTCGCGGGTGCGTCGATCGAAGACGTCCCCGTCGGTGGCGTGCAGGGTCGCAAGCGCACGGTCTTCTTCGTGGATCAGGACGCCGCGCGCGACGTCCCCGAGAACCTGATCGCGTCGACGTACTAGACGCGAGTTCCTGACGGACGGGAGGCCCGGTGCCAGCTGGTACCGGGCCTCCCGTCCGTCTGTGGTCGCGCCCACTGCCGGCGCCGAGCGGTCGCGACACCCCGGCTGCGTGACGCCGAGTGGTCGCGAACTGTCGGCCGCAGGCGCCCCAGGCGACAGTTGGTGACCACTCGGCGCACCACACACGGCGTGTCGTGACCACTCGGCAAACCAGCACTCCGAGCGGCACTCCTGCGCCGGGCGGTCGCGACACCCCGCCAGCGCGACGCCGAGTGGTCGCGAACTGTCCGCCGCGGACGCCCCAGGCGACAGAACGTGCCACCACGGCGCACCGCACGCAGCGTGTCGTGACCACTCGGCGAACCGGCACTCCGCGCGGCACTCCTGCGCCGGGACCCCGGCGCCGAACGGCCGCGACACCCGGCGGCACGACGCCGAGTGGTCACCAACTGTCGGCGGCGGACGCCCCGGGCGACAGAACGCGCCACCACGGCGCACCGTACGCGGCGTGTCGTGACCGCTCGGCGAACCAGGCAACCTCGAGCAGAGCGCTGCCGGCATTCCCCCGGACGCACGAAGGCCCCCGCACCATGGGTGCAGGGGCCTTCGTCAGCGTGTGTGCGCTAGGCCTTCTTCGCCGCGGTGCCGCGACGCTCCCGGAGCTGCTGGAGCGCGTCCTCGAGGAGCTGCGCTGCCTCTTCCTCGGTGCGGCGTTCCTTCACGTACGCGAGGTGGGTCTTGTAGGGCTCCGTCTTGGAGACCACGGGAGGGTTCTCCTTGTCGCGCCCGGCCGGCAGACCGCTCGACGGCGAGTCCACCGTCTCGGGGATCTCCTCGTCGGGCAGGTTCGCGGCGAAGTACCGCACGACCTCGTTGCCCAGGGCGTCCCAGTACGAGATCGCCACGCGCTCGGCCTGGACCCCGCGGTCCTGTTCGCCCATCGGGCCCGCACCGACGCGAGACCCTCGGATTGCACTGCCTCCGCTTGCCATGGATCAGACCCCCGCCGTGAACTTGTTGATGAGACCGAGCACGATGATGGAGACGATCCAGACCAGACCGAGGATCACCGTGATGCGGTTGAGGTTGCGCTCGGCCACGCCGGACGCACCGAGGTTGCTCGTGACCCCACCGCCGAACATGTCGGAGAGGCCACCACCGCGGCCCTTGTGCAGCAGGATGAGGAGCGTGAGCAGGAGGCTCGTGATTGCGAGCAGGACCTGCAGCACGACGGAGAGTATCGCCACGACGTACCTTTCGTGTCAGTCAGCCGTACCAGTGTACCGGCCGCGCGGAGCACGGCCGGTACCTGGACGGGAGTGGTGCGGACGACTGCCCGCGACGAGGTCGCCTGTGGACTACAGCCCGACGTGCTGACGGAACCGCGCGATGGACGCGAACTCCTGCACGTCGAGCGAAGCGCCACCGACGAGCGCGCCGTCGATGTCGGGTTCGCGGAGGAAGCCCGCGATGTTGCCCGACTTGACCGAGCCGCCGTAGAGCACCCGGGTGTCGGCAGCAGCCTGGTCGCCCCAGGCCGCGGCGATGCCACGACGGATGGCCGCACACTCGTCCTGCGCCTGCTCGGCCGTGGCCGCCTGGCCGGAGCCGATGGCCCAGACGGGCTCGTAGGCCACGACGATGTCGGCGGGCTTCACCGCGTCGAGCACGACGCGGAGCTGCTCGACCGGCACGACGCCGGCGCCGCGCTCCTCGCGCTGCTCGCCGGTCTCGCCGACGCACACGACGGGGACGAGACCGTGCTTGACGGCCGCTGCGGTCTTCGCTGCGACGACCTCGTCGGTCTCACCGTGCAGCGTGCGCCGCTCGGAGTGGCCGACGATGACGTACTGGGCGTCGAGTGCCGCGAGGAACGCACCGGAGACGTCACCGGTGTAGGCGCCGGAGTCGAACTGCGACAGGTCCTGCGCACCGAAGTGGATCGGCAGCTTGTCGGCCGAGATGAGCGTCTGCACGCTCCGCAGGTCGGTGAACGGCGGGAACACCGCGACCTCGACGTCGTCGAAGTCGTGCCGGGCGTCCTTGAGCGTCCACGCGAGCTTCTGCACGGTGGCGATGGCCTGGAGATGATCGAGGTTCATCTTCCAGTTGCCCGCGATCAGGGGGACGCGGTTCATGCTGCGTCTCCCAACGCGCGACGGGCGATAAGTGGCGTCCGGGTCATGCGGTCCACCCCAGTGCTTCGAGACCGGGCAGCGACTTGCCCTCGAGGAACTCGAGGCTCGCACCGCCACCGGTCGAGATGTGGCCGAACTGTTCGTCCGAGAAGCCGAGCGACCGCACGGCGGCAGCGGAGTCGCCACCACCGACGACACCGAGGCCGTCGACCTCGGTCAGCGCCTGCGCGACGATCTTCGTGCCGGCGGCGAAGGCCGGGAACTCGAACACGCCCATCGGGCCGTTCCAGAACACGGTCTTCGATCCCGAGACGGCCGAGGCGAACCGCGCTGCGGTCTCCGGGCCGATGTCGAGGCCGATGCCGTCCGTGCCGAACGACGAGGACTCGATGGCGTCGGCCGCCACCGTCTCGTGGTCGGCGTCGGCCGCGAAGCCGGAGGCCACCACGACGTCGGTCGGCAGGTCGATGGTGACACCGAGCTCCTTCGCCCGCGAGAGGTACTCGCGGACGACGTCGAGCTGGTCGGCCTCGAGCAGCGACTTCGCGACCCCGTGGCCCTGGGCCGCGAGGAACGTGAAGAGCATGCCGCCACCGATGCAGAGGGTGTCGACCTTCGGCAGGATGTGGTCGATGACTCCGAGCTTGTCGCTGACCTTCGAGCCGCCGAGCACCACCGTGTAGGGGCGCTCCGGGTCCTTGGTCAGTCGCTCGAGCACGCGGAGCTCGGTCTCGATCAGCGAACCGGCTGCACTGGGCAGTGCGGACGCGAGCTCGTACACCGAGGCCTGCTTGCGGTGCACGACACCGAAGCCGTCGGAGACGAAGGCGTCACCGAGGGCGGCGATGCGGTCCGCGAAGGCACCGCGCGTGGCGGCGTCCTTCGAGGTCTCCTCCGGGTTGAAGCGGAGGTTCTCGAGCAGCAGGACGTCGCCGTCCTCGAGGGCCTCGGCCGCGGCGGTCGCTTCGTCGCCGACGGTCTCGCCGACGAACGTGACCTCTTTGCCGAGCAGCTCGGAGAGCCGCTGGGCCACCGGTGCGAGCGAGAACTCGGGCTTGGGCTCCCCGTCGGGGCGGCCCAGGTGCGAGATCACGATGACGCGTGCGCCGGCGTTGACGAGGGTGTTCAGCGTGGTCAGCGACGCGCGGACGCGGCCGTCGTCCGTGATGGTGCCGTCCTTGAGCGGGACGTTCAGGTCACAACGGACGACGACGCGCTTGCCGGCGAGGTCGCCGAGGTCCTCGAGGGTGCGGAGGGCCATGTGTTACAGACGCTCGCCGACGTACTCGGTGAGGTCGACGAGGCGGTTCGAGTAGCCCCACTCGTTGTCGTACCACGAGGTGATCTTCACGAGGCCGCCGATGACCTTGGTCAGGCCGGAGTCGTAGATCGAGGAGTGCGGGTCCGTGGTGATGTCGGTCGACACCAGCGGGTCCTCGCTGTAGAGCAGGATGCCCTTGAGGGGGCCCTCTGCGGCCTCCTTGTAGGCGGCGTTGATCTCGTCGACGGTCACCTCGGACTTGGTCTCGAGGGTGAGGTCGGTGATCGACCCGGTGGGGACCGGGACGCGCAGCGCGAAGCCGTCCAGCTTGCCGGCGAGCTCGGGGAGCACGAGGCCGATGGCCTTCGCAGCACCGGTCGAGGTCGGCACGATGTTCAGCGCCGCGGCACGGGCACGACGGGGGTCCTTGTGCGGGCCGTCCTGCAGGTTCTGGTCGGCGGTGTAGGCGTGCACCGTCGTCATGAGGCCACGCTCGATGCCGAACTTGTCGTGGAACACCTTGGCGAGCGGCGCGAGGCTGTTCGTGGTGCAGGACGCGTTCGAGATGATGTGGTGGTTCGCGGGGTCGTACTGACCCTCGTTCACGCCGAGCACGATGGTGACGTCGTCACCCGAGGCCGGAGCGGAGATGATGACCTTCTTGGCACCGGCGTCGATGTGCTTCTGCGCATCGGCGGCCTTGGTGAAGAAACCGGTCGACTCGATGACGATGTCGACGCCCAGCTCGCCCCAGGGGAGGTTGGCGGGGTCGCGCTCGGCGAGGACCTTGATGGCCTTGCCGTCGACGACGATGTTGTCGCCGTCGAGCTCGACGGTCGCGGGGAGCTTGCCCGTGATGGAGTCGAACTTCAGCAGGTTGGCGAGCGACGCGTTGTCGGTGAGGTCGTTCACCGCCACGATCTCGAGGTCGGAGCCCTTCGCGAGGGCGGCCCGGAAGAAGTTACGGCCGATGCGGCCGAAGCCGTTGATACCGATCTTGACGGTCAATGGATCTCCTGGTGAGTGTGGAGCGCCCAGGGGGCGCTGCTTTCGGGAGTCGCGCACCCTGGCGGGCCCGCGTGTGGTGGACGATACGCCCCGTAACGTCGCCGTAACGACCCTAGCAGTCGGACACTGCGTGCCCGAGCGGGATGACGGTCCGTCCGGACGGTTGCCGACCAGGCCGGGAACGGGTCCGAGAACGGGCCGGGAAACGGACGGGAGGCGCGGTGCCAGCTGGCACCGCGCCTCCCGTCCGCGGGGTCGACAGACCGCTCTCAGGCCCCTTCGAGCTCCTCGGGAACGCTCGCTTCGGTGCCCGGGATGCCGAGGTCGGAAGCCCGCTTGTCGGCCATCGCCAGCAGGCGACGGATGCGACCGGCGATGGCGTCCTTGGTCATGGGCGGGTCCGCGTGCTGGCCGAGCTCGTCGAGCGAGGCGTCACGGTGCTGCAGCCGCAGGGTGCCGGCGTACTGCAGGTGGTCTGGGACCTCGTCGCCGAGGATCTCGAGCGCACGCTCGACCCGGGCGCAGGCGGCCACGGCGGCCTGCGCGGAACGGCGGAGGTTCGCGTCGTCGAAGTTGACCAGGCGGTTCGCGGTCGCCCGGACCTCGCGACGCTGGCGCATCTCCTCCCAGTCGGCAGTGGTGCGCGCGGCACCCATGACGGTCAGCATCTGACCGATGGCCTCGCCGTCGCGGATGACGACGCGGTGCACCCCGCGGACCTCGCGGCCCTTCGCGGCGACCCCGAGACGCGACGCGGCACCGACGAGGGCCATCGCGGCCTCGTTGCCGGGGCAGGTGACCTCGAGCGCTGCGGCCCGACCCGGGTCGGTCAGGGTGCCGGAGGCCAGGAAGGCACCGCGCCAGATGGCGGCGAGGTCTTCGCGGTTGCCCGTGGTGAGGCGGTTCGGGAGCCCGCGCACGGGGCGGCGACGGGCGTCCATCAGGCCGGTCTGGCGGGCGAGGGTCTCCCCCGCCTCGAGCACGCGCACCAGGTAGCGGGTGCCACGGCGGGCGGACGCGGACGACCCCACCGACGCCTCGCTGCGCACGCCGTAGAGCTCGGCGAGGTCCTTGCGGACCCGGTGCACGATGATCCGGGTGTCGAGCTCGACCTCGACCGCGATGCGGCCCGAGATGACGTGCAGACCACCTGCGAACCGGAGGATCGTGGCCAGTTCGGCGGCGCGGACCGTGTTGCGGTTCACGGCGACCCTGGCCAGTTCGTCCTTGACCTCGGCAGTCAACGGCACAGCATCATTCCTAACGTTCGTTCAGTGGTTCCCGCAGATCCGGCGGCACGGGCGTGGGAGCGGCCGGAGGGACGGTCACTCCCGGCCGAGATCTCGGTTCTTCACACGCACGGCGACGCCTGGCATCCCGCGGAGGAGGTTCGCCAACTCGGCGACGATGGCGACCGAGCGGTGCTTCCCGCCGGTACAGCCGATGGCGATCGTAGCGTGTCTTTTGTTCTCGCGCTGGTACCCCTCGAACACCGGCTCGAGGACGGAGGCGTAGCGATCGACGAACGGACGGGCTCCGGCCTGGGCCAGGACGTAGTCCGAGACCGGCTGGTCGAGCCCGGTGTGGGGCCGCAGTTCCGGCACCCAGTAGGGGTTCGGGAGGAACCGCACGTCGGCCACCATGTCGGCATCGGCGGGCAGTCCGTACTTGAACCCGAAGCTCATCAGCGTGACCTGGACACCCACGAAGTGCTCGTCGGCGAAGTGCTCGATCACGGTGTTCGCGAGCTGGTGGATGTTGAGGTCGGAGGTGTCGATCACCACGTCGGACGCCTCGCGGAGGCCGGCGAGACGCGCCCGTTCGCGGGCGATGCCGTCGAGCAGGGTGTCCTCGCCCTGGAGCGGGTGGGGTCGACGGACCTGCTCGAAGCGCCGGACCAGCACGGCGTCGGTGGCCTCGAGGAACAGCACCCGGACCCGCGCGGACGTGCTCGAGCGGACCTGCTCGACCGCGTGCTCGGGGTCGGTGAAGAACCGCCCGCCTCGGACGTCGACCACCGTGGCGATCTTCGGGATCTTCTCCCCCGCGCGGTCGGCCAGCTCGGTCAGCGGGGCCAGCATCTGCGTGGGCAGGTTGTCGACGACGTACCAGCCCAGGTCTTCGAGGGCCTTGCCGACGGTGGACCGCCCGGCACCGGACATGCCGGTGACGATGAGGATGTCGTGCTGCGACGCGTGGGTGGTCGCGGTGGCGCTGTCGGTCATCTGGGAGTGGGCTCCGTCGTGGCGGCCCGGGCGCGTCGCCCGGGGAGGTCTCGGCTGCCGGACCAGGCTACCGCCCGGTGACGGCCGGGAGGCGCGGGGTTCGTCACGACGGTCGCTGCGGACCGTCGTCGGTCACCTCGGGGACCCGCACCGGGCCTCCGGGATCCGTGACGGTTCCGGTGTCGGCGATCGCGTCGACGTCCGGTTCGGGGGCACTCGACGCGCTCGTGGCCGGTGCGCTCGTCGGCGTCTGGGCCAGCTTCGAGACCACGGCGGCAGCGGTCGCCGGGCCGATCCCGTTCACCTCGCCGATGTCCTCGGCCGTGGCCTCGCGCAGCCGGGCGACGGAACCGAAGTGCTTCAGCAGGGCGTTGACGCGGCTCGGGCCGAGACCGGGGATCTCGGACAACCGCGACCGGACGTCCCGCTTCCGCTTGCTGCGCTGGTGGGTGATCGCGAACCGGTGCGCTTCGTCGCGGATGCGCTGGATGAGGAAGAGCGCCTCGGAGTTGCGGGGCAGGATGACCGGGAAGTCGTCGTCGGGCAGCCAGAGCTCCTCGAGCCGCTTGGCGATGCCGACCAGGGCGATGTCGTGCACGCCGGCTTCGTCCATCGCGCGCTTCGCGGCCTGCACCTGGGGCTGGCCGCCGTCGACGATGAGCAGCTGCGGGCGGTACGCGAACCGTTTCGTCGGCTTCGACCCCTCGACGACCTCGTCGGTCGTGACGTCCGGGACGTCCGGCAGCTCGGCGTCCTCGTCCAGCCGCGCCAGGCGCCGCGAGAGCACCTGGTACATGCTGTCGGTGTCGTCGGTGGTCTCGGCGATCGAGTACCGGCGGTACTGGTCCTTGCGCGGCAGACCGTCCTCGAACACCACCATCGACGCGACGACGTTCGTGCCCTGCAGGTGCGAGATGTCGTAGCACTCCATGCGGAGCGGCGCCTCGGTCATGCCGAGGGCATCCTGGATGTCGGCCAGTGCCGCGGCCCGGGTGGTGTAGTCGGCCGAACGCTTGGTCTTGTAGAGCATGAGCGCCTGCCCGGCGTTCTGCGCGGCCGTCCGCGCGAGACCGGCACGATCGCCGCGCTGTGCCGTGCTGAGCTTCGTGCCGCGCCCGTTCCGGCGCTTGCTGAGCCACTCCTGGAGCGCGTCCGCGTCCTCCGGCAGTTCGGGGACGACGACCTCGCGCGGGGGCTCGTCGGTGACGTAGACGCCCTGCACGATCTGCTCGACGAGGTCGCCCGTGGCGATGTCGAGCTCCTTGTCGACCACCCAGCCGCGGACACCGCGGATGCGGCCACCACGGACGGAGAACAGCTGCACGGCCGCGGCGAGCTCGTCCTCCGCGATGCCGAACAGGTCGAGGTCGACCGAGTCGCGGAGCACCACGGCGGACTTCTCGAGCACGGCTTCGAGCGCCTCGACCTGGTCGCGGTACTTCGCGGCTTGCTCGTACTGCATCGCGTCGGCCGAGGCCCCCATGCGCTGCCGGAGCTCGGTGATGACCCGACGGTCGTACGAGTTCATGAAGCGCACGAACTCCTCGACGAGGGCGCGGTGCTCCTCGATCGTGACCTTCTGCGAGCAGGGGCCTCCGCACTTGCCGATCTGCCCCGGGAAGCACGGGCGGCCCGTCTGCATCGCCTTCTTGTAGGACGAGTCCGAGCACGTGCGGATCGGGAAGACCTTGATCATCAGGTCGATGGTGTCGTGCACCGCCCAGATCTTCGGGTACGGACCGAAGTACTTCGCGCCCTTGATCTTGCGGTTGCGCGTCACCATCACCCGCGGTGCCTCGTCACCCAGGGTGACCGCCATGTACGGGTACGACTTGTCGTCGCGGAACTTGACGTTGAACGGCGGGTCGAACTCCTTGATCCAGGTGTACTCCAGCTGGAGCGCCTCGATCTCGGAGCCGACCGTCGTCCACTCGACACTGCGCGCCGTCAGGACCATGCGCCGCGTGCGCTCGTGCAGCGTCGGCAGCGGCGCGAAGTAGTTGCTCAGCCGGGCGCGGAGGTTCTTCGCCTTGCCGACGTAGAGCACCCGACCGGCTTCGTCACGCCAGCGGTAGACGCCCGGGTCGGTCGGGATCTCCCCCGCCTTCGGACGCCACGGGACGGTGTCCGCCACCTAGCGAGCACCCGCCCTCTGCTTGCTCGCCTTCTTGGTCGTGCCCTGCTGCTTGTCGCCTTGCTGGCTGCCGCCCTGCTGCTTCTGGGTGGCCTGACGTGCGCCGACCGCCTGCTGCTTGCCGACGCGGGCGTCCTGCGCGTCGAAGATCTCGCGCAGGAAGACACCGGTGTGGCTCTCCGGCACGGTCGCGACGTGTTCCGGGGTGCCCGTCGCCAGGACCGTCCCGCCGCCGGAGCCGCCCTCGGGACCCATGTCGATCAGCCAGTCGGCGGACTTGATGACGTCGAGGTTGTGCTCGATCGTGATGACGGTGTTGCCCTTGTCGACCAGGCTCTGCAGCACGAGGAGCAGCTTGCGGACGTCCTCGAAGTGCAGACCGGTGGTCGGCTCGTCGAGCACGTAGACCGTGCGGCCGTTCGAGCGACGCTGCAGCTCGGTGGCGAGCTTGACGCGCTGCGCCTCGCCCCCGGAGAGCGTGGTCGCGCTCTGGCCCAGGCGCACGTAGCCGAGGCCCACTTCGACGAGGGTCGCCATGTACCGGTGGATCGCCGAGATCGGCTCGAAGAACTCGGCTGCCTCGCTGATCGGCATGTCGAGGACCTCGGAGATGTTCTTGCCCTTGTAGTGGACCTGGAGCGTCTCGCGGTTGTAGCGCGCACCACCGCAGACCTCGCACGCGACGTAGACGTCGGGCAGGAAGTTCATCTCGATCTTGATCGTGCCGTCGCCCGCGCAGTTCTCGCAGCGGCCGCCCTTGACGTTGAAGCTGAAGCGGCCGGGCTGGTAGCCACGGGTCTTGGCCTCTTGCGTCTCGGCGAACAGCTGACGGATGCGGTCGAACACGCCCGTGTAGGTCGCGGGGTTCGACCGTGGCGTACGGCCGATCGGTGCCTGGTCGACGTGCACGACCTTGTCGAGCTGGTCGAGGCCCTTCACCCGGGTGTGCTTGCCCGCGATGTGCCGTGCGCCGTTGAGCTGGTTGGCGAGCACCTTGTACAGGATGTCGTTCACCAGCGTCGACTTGCCGGAACCGCTCACGCCCGTGACCGCGGTGAACACACCGAGGGGGAAGTCCGCGTCGATCGACTTGAGGTTGTTCGCGCGGGCACCCTGCACGGTGATGGCACGCTTCAGGTTGACCTTGCGGCGCTCGGCCGGCACCTCGATCGCGCGTCGGCCGGCGAGGTAGTCACCGGTGATCGACTCGCGGTTCTCGATGATGCCCTCGTACGAGCCGGAGTGCACGACGTTGCCGCCGTTCACACCGGCGCCCGGGCCGATGTCGACGACCCAGTCGGCCGTGCGGATCGTGTCCTCGTCGTGCTCGACGACGATCAGCGTGTTGCCGAGGTCCTTGAGCTTGACCAGGGTGTCGATGAGTCGACGGTTGTCGCGCTGGTGCAGGCCGATGCTCGGCTCGTCGAGCACGTAGAGCACACCGGTCAGCCCGGAGCCGATCTGCGTCGCGAGTCGGATGCGCTGCGCCTCGCCGCCGGACAGCCCGCCGGCACCACGTGCCAGCGTGAGGTAGTTCAGGCCGACCTCGAGCAGGAACTCGAGGCGTGCGCGGATCTCGCGGAGGACCGCGGCGGCGATGTGCGCTTCGCGGTCGGTCAGCGTCAGCTCGTCCATGAACGAGTACGCGTTGTCGAGCGACATGTCGGTGACGTCCGCGATGCTGCGGTCGTTGACCGTCACCGCGAGCACCTCGGGCTTGAGACGGGTTCCCTCGCACACCGGGCACGGGACCTCGCGCAGGTAGCCCTGGAAGCGCTGCCGCTGCGAGTCCGACTCGGCCTCGGCGAACTTGCGCTCGATGTAGGGCATGACGCCTTCGAACCCGCTCGTGTACCGCATCTCGCGGCCGAAGCGGTTGCGCCAGGAGACGGACACCTGGAAGTCCTTGCCGGTCAGGATCGACGCCTGCACCGCGGGGTCGAGCTGGTTCCACGGGGTGTCGAGCGAGAAGCCGAGCTCCTTGCCGAGGCCGCCGAGCAGCTTCTCGAAGTAGGAGTACAGCCCGCTCGTCCCGGTCCACGGCAGCAGGACGCCGTCACGCAACGAGGCCTCGGGGTCGCCGAGCACCAGGTCGGGGTCGACCGACATGCGCGTGCCGAGCCCGGAGCACTCGGGGCAGGCACCGAACGGCGCGTTGAAGGAGAACGTGCGCGGCTCGATCTCGGTGAGCGCGAGCGGGTGGTTGTTCGGGCACGAGAGGTTCTCGGAGTAGTTCCGGACCGCTCCGGGCCCCTCGTGGTCCACCAGGTCGATGCCGACGGTGCCGTCGGTCAGGCGCAGGGCGGTCTCGAGCGAGTCGGTGAGACGACCGAGGATGTCGTCGCTCGCCACCAGGCGGTCGACGATGACCGAGATGTCGTGCTTGACCTGCTTCTTCAGCTTGGGCGGGTCGCTGAGCTGGATGCGCTCCCCGTCCACGATCGCGCGGGCGTAGCCGGACGCCGCGAGCTCCTGGAAGAGGTCGACGAACTCGCCCTTCTTCTTCGAGATCACGGGTGCGAGGACCTGGAAGCGGGTGCCGGTCTCGAACTGCATGAGCTGGTCGGCGATCTGCTGCACGGTCTGCTTGCTGATCACCTCGCCACACGTCGGGCAGTGCGGGACCCCGATGCGCGCCCAGAGCAGACGCATGTAGTCGTAGACCTCGGTGATCGTGCCGACCGTCGACCGCGGGTTGCGGTTCGTCGACTTCTGGTCGATCGACACCGCCGGCGAGAGCCCCTCGATGAAGTCGACGTCGGGACGGTCGACCTGGCCGAGGAACTGGCGCGCGTAGGCGGACAGCGACTCGACGTACCGGCGCTGCCCTTCGGCGAAGATCGTGTCGAACGCCAGCGAGGACTTGCCCGAGCCGGACAGGCCGGTGAAGACGACGAGCGAGTCGCGCGGGATCTCGAGGTCGACGTCACGCAGGTTGTGCACGCGCGCGCCGCGCACGCTGAGCGTGGAGGTGCTGTGCGGAGCGGTCCCGCCGGGGAGGTGGAGGTCAGCGGGCTCGCCGAAGGCGTTCCGGCCCGACGTCGAGGTACCGGGGTCAGAGGTGATGGTCATCGTCGTCGATTCTACGAAGCGGCACCGACATTCGGCCGGGATGGAGGGTCAGACGAGTGCGTCGAGAGCGAACGCGACACCGGATGCACGCTCGCTCGCCGCCCAGAGCTGCGCTGCGACCGTGCGGTCGTGCGCCCGTGGTTCGGCCGCGACCACCGTGGCCGGGCCCCGGAGCTGCATCCAGCCCGTCGGGCCCCAGTACTCCCCCGAGCGCACGTCCGCACCGATGGCAGCGTGCACGAGCGGCTGGGCGCCGACGTCCTTGCCCTGGGCGACGATGCGCTGCGCCGGGCGGATCCACTCGGGTTCGGGTCGCGTCGGGCTGACGTCCGGGCGGGCCGGGGACAGTCGGTCGAGCGACAGGCCGGGGTGTGCGACGACGCTCGACACGGACGACCCCGAGTCGGCCAGTCGTTGGGCGAGCTCGAAGCCGAACAGCATCACCGCGAGCTTGCTCCTGGCGTACTGGCGGTGACTCGAGTACCGACCGACCCCGAGCGGATCGGTCTCGTCGAGCTGTGCGAACCGGTGGGCGATGGACCCGAGGTGCACGACCCTGCCGGCTCGTCGTTCGAGCAGGGGCAGGACCAGGGCGGTCCACGCGAAGTGTCCGAGGTGGTTCGTGCCGATCTGCAGTTCGGTGCCCTGCGCCGTGCTCCCCTGCGTGGACGCCCCGACGACCCCGGCGTTGTTCACGACCGCGTCGACGCCGTCGGGTTCCAGCGCGGCGAGTTCGTGGGCGGCCGCGTCGACCGAGTCGAGGTCGGCGAGGTCGAGGTGGACGTGGGCGAGCGAGGCTCCGTCGACGTGCCGCCGGATGCTGCGCTCGGCGGCCTCCGCCCGGTGGCGGTCGCGCGTGGCCAGCACCACACGGTGCCCCGCCGCGGCGAGCTGCTCGGCGGCGTGGTACCCGAGCCCGGCACTCGCACCGGTCACGACGACCGTGCGGGCGCCGTCAGCTGACATGCCCGGCCGACTCCATCTGGCGCAGGGCCTTCTTCAGGTCCTGCACCTCGTCGCGCAGTCGCGCCGCGAGCTCGAACTTCAGCTCGGCCGCGGCCTGCAGCATCTGGTCGTTCAGGTCGGCGATGGTGGCACCGAGCTGCGTCGCGCCCTCGCCCGCGATGCCGCCGCGCTTGAGGTTCGGCGTGGGCGACCGACGACCGTCGGAGCCGGGGCGGCCCTGCAGGAGCGCCTTCGTGTCGTCGTTCTCGCGCTGCAGGACCTCGGTGATGTCGGCGATCTTCTTGCGCAGCGGCTGGGGGTCGATGCCCCGCTCCAGGTTGTAGGCGACCTGCTTCTCACGACGGCGATCGGTCTCCTCGATCGCGGTCTTCATCGAGTCGGTCATCTTGTCGGCGTACATGAGCACCTGGCCCGACACGTTGCGGGCAGCGCGACCGATCGTCTGGATGAGCGACGTCGACGAGCGGAGGAAGCCTTCCTTGTCGGCGTCGAGGATCGCCACGAGCGACACCTCGGGCAGGTCGAGGCCCTCGCGCAGCAGGTTGATGCCGACGAGCACGTCGTAGACACCCTGCCGCAGCTCGGTCAGCAGCTCGACGCGCTTGAGGGTGTCGACGTCGGAGTGGAGGTACCGGACGCGCACGCCCGCGTTCCCGAGGAAGTCGGTGAGTTCCTCGGCCATGCGCTTGGTCAGGGTGGTGACGAGGACGCGCTCGTCCTTCTCGACCCGCTGCTTGATCTCCTCGAGCAGGTCGTCGATCTGGCCGTCGCTCGGCTTGACCACGATCTCGGGGTCGATCAGGCCGGTCGGGCGGATGATCTGCTCGACCACGCTGTCGGTGACACCGAGCTCGTAGCGCCCGGGGGTGGCCGACAGGTAGACCTTCTGCCCGACGCGCTCGAGGAACTCCTCCCACTTCAGGGGGCGGTTGTCCATCGCACTCGGCAGGCGGAACCCGTGCTCGACGAGGGTGCGCTTGCGCGAGGCGTCGCCCTCGTACATCGCGCCGATCTGCGGCACGGTGACGTGCGACTCGTCGATGACGATGAGGAAGTCGTCGGGGAAGTAGTCGATCAGGCAGTGCGGTGCTTCGCCCGGACCACGCCCGTCCATGTGCCTGGAGTAGTTCTCGATGCCCGAGCAGAACCCGATCTGCTCCATCATCTCGATGTCGAACGTGGTGCGCATCCGGAGGCGCTGGGCCTCGAGCAGCTTGCCCTGGCCCTCGAGTTCGGCGAGCCGTTCCGCGAGTTCTTCCTTGATGGAGGCGATCGCCCGGTGCATCACGTCGGTGTCCGCGACGTAGTGCGAGGCCGGGAAGATCGACACGGCGGGCAGGTCGTCGATGACGTTGCCGGTGAGGGGGTGCAGCGACGAGAGCGCTTCGATCTCGTCGCCGAACATCTCGATGCGGATCGCGTGCTCTTCGTACATCGGGATGATCTCGATGGTGTCGCCGCGCACGCGGAACGTGCCCCGGGCGAAGTCGACGTCGTTGCGCTGGTACTGCATGGCGACGAACTTGCGGACGAGCTGGTCGCGCGAGATCGTCTGGCCGACGTGGAGCGCGACCGATGCGTTCATGTACTGCTCGGGGGTGCCGAGACCGTAGATGCAGGAGACGGTGGACACCACCACGGTGTCGCGCCGGCTGAGCAGCGAGTTCGTCGTGGAGTGCCGGAGCCGTTCGACCTCGGCGTTGACCGAGGAGTCCTTCTCGATGAAGGTGTCCGTCTGCGGGACGTACGCCTCGGGCTGGTAGTAGTCGTAGTACGAGACGAAGTACTCGACCGCGTTGTTCGGCATCAGGCTGCGGAACTCGTTGGCGAGCTGCGCCGCGAGGGTCTTGTTGTGCGCGAGCACGAGCGTCGGCCGCTGCACCTGCTCGATGAGCCACGCGGTCGTCGCCGACTTGCCGGTACCGGTCGCACCCAGCAGCACGACGTCGGTCTCACCGGCGTTGATCCGCCCGGCGAGTTCCGCGATGGCCGCGGGCTGGTCGCCACTCGGCGAGTACTCGCTGATGACCTCGAACGGACGCACCGCTCGGGTCGGTTCGATCGCAACACCCATGGGGACAACGGTAGTCGGCACCCCTGACACCGAGGCCCCCTGCTCGCCCTCGGCGTATTGTCCGCTGCAAGCAGGCTCCAAGGCGACTGATGGTGGCCGGGCATACCGTCCGATCCGTTCAGTCACCCGACTCCTTCCCACTCCCCCGAAGAGGCCTCATGACCACGGCGACCCCGGCCGCACCGATCAAGGGCACCCCGTTCCGCGGACGCATCCGCGGGCGTGTGCTCGTCCTGCTCTGCTGCATGTACGCGATCTCGTACATCGACCGGACGAACATCTCGACCGCGCTGCCGCACATCACCGAGGAGTTCGGGTTCAACGAGGCGACCGCCGGTCTCATCGTCTCCGCGTTCTCGTTGCCGTACGCCCTGCTGCAGGTGTTCGGCGGCACGATCAGCGAGAAGTTCGGCCCGCGCAGGGCGCTCTTCGTCATCACGGTGATCTGGGGCGTCGCGACGCTCTGGACCGGGTTCGCGGTCGGCTTCTGGACCCTCTTCGCAGCACGGGCCCTGCTCGGGCTGAGCGAGGCCGCCGCGTTCCCGACCGCCACGCAGGCGATGAGCCGGTGGATCCCCCGCGACCGGAACGGCTTCGCCCAGGGCGTGGTCCACTCGGCGGCACGGCTCGGCAACGCCCTGGCGCCGCTCATCGTCGCCTGGGTGATCGGCGCGACGGGCAGCTGGCGCTGGGCGTTCTTCGCCACCGCGGTGCTGTCCCTGGCGTGGGCCGTCGTCTGGTTCGTCTGGTTCCGCGACAAGCCCGAGTCCGCGAAGGGCATCACGCAGGTCGAGCTCGCCGAGCTCCCGCCGGTCGAGACCCGCGCGACCCGTCCCCCGGTGCCGTGGCGGCAGATGGCGAAGCAGATCCTGCCGGTCACCTTCGTCGACTTCGGGTACGGCTGGACGCTGTGGGTGTTCCTCACGTGGCTCCCGACGTTCCTCAGCTCCACCTACGGCCTGGAGATCGGCGACTTCGCGCTGTTCACCACCCTCATCCTGCTGGCCGGTGTCGTCGGGGACACGGTCGGTGGGATGCTCAGTGACCGCATCATCCACCGCGGCGGGAACACCCGGAACGCCCGCCGGACCATCCTGGTGATCGGGCTCGGCGGCTCACTCCTCTGCCTCATCCCGCTCGTGATCGGGCAGGGCCTGCTCGTCGCGACGATCTCGCTGGCCCTGTCGTTCTTCTTCCTCGAACTCTGCAACGCCAACCTCTGGGCGATCCCGATGGACGTCGCGCCGCAGTGGTCCGGTACGGCCTCGGGCTTCATGAACACCGGGTTCGGCATCGCCGGTGTGGTCTCGCCCATCGTGTTCGGCCTGCTCATCGACGCCTCGGGCTGGCAGGTGCCCTTCGCGCTCTCCTGCGTCCTGCTCGGAGCCGCGGCCGTCGTCGCCTGGTTCATGAAGCCGCAGCGGCTGACCTCCACCGACGGCGTGCTCGAGATCGGCACCCCGAAGGCCGAGCAGCGCCCGGCCTGAGGGCGACGCGCGGAACGGGCGCCGCCCTGGTGGTCCGCACGCGACGGCCGGGAGGCGCGGGTCGGGCCCGCCACGTGCCTCCAGGCTGCCCGCCCCGCGTCCACCGCCCCGCACGGCTGGTGCGAGGTTCCGGATTCCGTGGGACGGCGTCACCATCGCACTACGGACGGAACCTCGCACGAGAGCTGCGCGGTGCGCGGTGCGCTCTGCGCGCGGGCGCTCAGCGCGCGGCGCGCCGCCCGACGTCGTCGGTCTCGCCGACGAGGGCGTCGTCCGGCTCAACCGGTTCCGGGGACCGCGGGGGCACCGTCGCGGCCGCGGAACGACGCGCCCGCGCCGCTCTCGACGCCCGCGAGGACAACGACGGCCGCCCGGTCAGCGGCACGCTGAGCGGCGTCCGCCGGAACAGCTCGGTCACCGCGACGGACAGCACCAGCACGAGCACGTAGGTGACGAGGGTGAGCCACGGCCGTGGCACGACGGCCTCGAGCCAGCTGTCGCCGTAGAGCAGGATCCAGATGACGAACGGGTGGCTCAGGAAGATGCCGAACGAGCGATCGGACGCGTAGTCGACGAACCGGGCGGTGCGGCTGCCGGGTCGCCGGCGGTCCGCCCAGGCGGCGCCGATCGCCAGGAACCCGACGAACACCGCGGTGCTCCAGACCACCTGGATCGGCTGCAGGGGTGTCCCCGCGGCGTAGAGGGACTGCCCGAGGCCGACCTGCAGCGCCCACACGCCGAGGGTGAGCCCACCGACGCCGGCGAAGGCCCACAGCACCGAACGCCGGTGGACCCGGATGAACCGCAGGAACGCGTCCGCGTGGTCGGCGGCGATCGCCCCCGAGACGATGAAGAAGACGTACGAGAAGAAGAACTGCTTCTGGTACCCCTGCATCCACGCGTCGCTCGCCGGGAAGTACTTGTACCCGGCGAACACCACCAGCTGGACCAGGAACGCCACGACCAGCACGGTGACGTGGTGCCCGCGGGTCCGGCGCACCAGCCAGACGATCACCGGCAGGAGCAGGTACACCTGCATCGTCACGAGCAGGAAGTACAGGTGGTACCACGAGGTGCCGGTGACGATGCCCTCGGCCGCGGTGCGCACCAGGTCCGGGACGTCGCCACGGCGGGTCGGGCTCAGCAGCCACGCCGCCGCGACGTACACGAACGACCACGCCAGGTACGGCACGCCCACGAGCAGGAACCGCTTCGGCCAGAACTGCGCCATCGGCCGCGGCCGCAACGTGTAGCTGTACACGAGCACGAACGCGGTCAGCGAGAAGAAGACCAGCCGGGTGAAGTGCAGCAGGGCGAGCAGCGCGTTCAGCCCGACGTCGTCGGCGGCGGCGGTGTGGCTCGTGGTGTGCACCCCGATCACGCACGCGAACGTGAGGATGCGGAGCACGTCGACCTCGTACAGGTGCCGGGGCTTGCCCTCCGCCGTGCGCGTCGGCGTCTGCACCCCCGGCTCAGCGGCGGTCGACGCCGGGGACACGCGTGCTGGTCGGTTCACGAGGGTCGGGCCATGGTCCGGACCTTCGCGCGCTGCACCTTGCCGGTGGGTGCACGCGGCAGGTCGGGCACGACGATCACCTCGACCGGTCGGCGGAACCGCGTCAGGTGCGCCTCGGCCCGGGCCACGAGGTCGGCCACGAGGGCTGCGTGGTCGACGGGTTCGTCGGGCTGCGGGATCACGTAGGCGATGGGGACCGCACCGAGCACGTCGTCGGGGCGGCCGACGACGACCGCCTCGAGCACACGTGGATCGCCGAGCAGGACGTCCTCGACCTCGGACGGGTAGACCTTCTCGCCACCGCGGTTGATGACGTCGTCGGAGCGCCCGGCCAGGGACACCCAGCCGTCGGCGCTCACGGAGCCGACGTCACCGGTGTGGAGCCAGCCGTCGGCGTCGAACCGCTCGGACGCACGGCCCCCGAGGTACCCGCGGACGATCCCCGGACCACGCACCCACAGGGCGCCGATCTCGTCGGCGGCCAGGAGCGAGCCGTCCTCGCCGCGGACCTGCACCTCGGACCCGACCGGCACCCCGACGGTACCCGGCCGGGCCGGTTCGTCCAGCGGGGTCGCCGTGATCTGCGAGGCACCCTCGGTCATGCCCCAGCTCACGACGAGCGGCACGTCGCCGAGGGCGGCGCGCACGGGATCGGGCAGCGGCGCCGACGCACTGCGCACGAACCGCAGGCCCGACGGGAACTCGAGCGGCCCGGTCTTCGCCAGGACGGCCAGGACGGCCGGGACGGCGTTCAGCCAGGTGATCCGTCGTTCGGCGAGCAGGTCCCAGAAACCGGTGCGACGGAAGCGTCGGTCGAGCACCAGGGTCGCGCCGGCGACGAGCGTCGCGAGCAGCCCGACCACCTCGGCGTTGACGTGGAACAGCGGCAGCGAGTTGAACCCGCGGTCGTCCGGCACGAGCCGGTTGTGCCGCGCGACGGCCCGTGCGACGAACAGCAGCTGCGTCTCGGGCAGCTCGACGCCCTTCGGCGTACCGGTCGACCCGGAGGTGAACAGCACGACGGACCCCTGACCCGGCGCGTGCGGGCTGTCCGCGGGCAGGTCGCCGTCACGGACGGCGGTCGGGAGGAACGTGGCGGGGTCGATCCCGCTGGCCGGTGCCCCGGGGACGGTCGCGTCCACCGCGCGGTCGGACACGACGATGGACGCGCCGCCGATCAGGTCGGCGAGACGGCCGGGCTCGGTGGCAGGCTGGCCGGTGTCGACGGGGATCGCCCGGAGACCTGCGGCGACGGCGCTCAGGTGCACGACCGCGAACGCGAGCGGGTCGCCCACGTCGACCAGGACGGTACCCGACGGGGCGATGCCGATCGCGTCGAAGGTCCGCGACCAGGCGGTGACCGCATCGTCCAGCGCACGGTACGTCAGGACGCGCTCGGAGCGAGCGTCCTCGAGGAAGTGGCGCTCGCCCCCGTCGGCCGCACGGGCCCGGATGAGCGAGCGCAGGTCGGGTTCATCGCGAACGGGCTGCACGCAGGAAGGCTATTGCGCGACCCTATGAGCGGTCGGAGGGAACAGCCGGATCTGTGGAGAACCGGTGCAGCATCCACTGCCACAGCGGGAGCATCCGGGGGACGCCCTCACGGGTGAGCGGTGTCGAGTCCTTGATGATCAGGGAGTGCGCCTTGCCGACGCCGCCGAGGTCGGTGAGGATCGCGTGCGGGTCCGCGCCGGCGAGGGGCGGGGTGGTGTCCGTCTCGAACGGCCCGGACACGCCACTCAGCCCGAGGACGTCCCACGAGCCGGTGATGCGGGGGCCGAACGTGTCACGGACGTCGTCGATGGCGTACATCCGGTCGACCGGTGTCCGGCCGGGGCGGTCCATCCACGCTGCGTGCGACGGCCCACGGGACTCGACGGGCGAGGAGAACATCAGCGCGCCGTGGACACTGCGGATGTGCGCGATGTACGCCGCCTCTCCGCCGCCCTGCGAGTGTCCGGCCACGACGACGTCGTTCCAGACGATGCGGTCGTCGCCCTGGACGAACCGTCCCCAGCCACCGTCGGGGTCGTGGTCGTCGAGGTAGGCGACGGCGTCGCGGAAGCGCGAGACGATGGACCCGGCCGGACTGACCGCGCTGAACTCCGACGGCCGGGTGCCGTCGAAGCGGTTCCGCTGGACCATGCCGTAGCAGCGCGCGTCCGCCTCGCACGTGCCGGACAGCGTGCGTCCGAGGTTCCAGTAGTCGAGGCCGAGCACGTGGTAGCCGTCGGCCAACGCGGCCCCGAGGAACCGCTGGTACTCGGCCGGACGGGCCCGGGTCGCGGGCAGGAACAACAGGAGCGGACCGTCGGCCGACGTGCGCGCGGCGAAGTCGTCGCGGTTCGGGGTGAGCCGCTCACCGTTCACCGTGCCGAGCCGGAACCGGTGGAACTCGCCGTCAGGCCCGTGTTCGTCACCCGACGGCCGCTCGTGCACCGCGACCCGGCCGTTGTCCGCCACACGCTGGGCACCGAGGACGTTCGCGGCGACGAGCGAACCGGCCCCGATCGCCACGAGGACGATCGCGGCGAGGACCAGCAGCAGACGGTGACTCATGCCGTGATCCGCGCCCACACCTCGTCAGCGGAGCGGATCGTCTGCTCGAGCGTCCCGGTGGCGTCGACGACGTGGTCGGCGAGGGCGAGACGGTCGGCATCGCTCGCCTGGGCGGCGACGCGACGCTCGGCCTCGTCACGGGCCATCCCGCGGTGCTCGACGAGCCGTTCGATGCGCTGCGCCGCGGGGGCGTCGACCACCACGACCGCGTCGAACCGGAGCGGGCGCGAGCCGCGGGCCTCGGCGAGCAACGGCACGTCGTAGACCACCACGGCGTCGGGGTCGGCGGCCTCGGCGGCGTCGAACGCCTGCTGCGCGAGCCGCCAGACCTCGGGGTGCGTGATGGCTTCGAGGTCCTTCCGCGCCGCGGGGTCCGCGAACACGATCGACCCGAGCGCCGGCCGGTCGAGGGAACCGTCGGCGGCGATCACCGACGGTCCGAACCGCTCGGCGACCTGCGCCAGGCCCGGGCTGCCGGGTGCCACGGCGTCCCGCGCGAGTCGGTCGGCGTCGACCACGACGGCCCCGTGCTCGGTCCAGCGCCGGGAGACGGTCGACTTGCCCGCGGCGATGCCGCCTGTGAGTCCGATGATGTGCACGGCAACAGGGTAACGACCCCGATGCCCGGAAACGCCGGAAGCCCGGCACCCTGTCAGGGGTGCCGGGCTTCCGGTCGGGACGAACCGCTCGATCAGTTGTTGGTCGAGCTGAGCTTCTCGCGGAGTGCAGCGAGCGACGCGTCGTCGGCCAGGGGGCTTGCGCCACCCGTCTCGCCGGCGAACGACGAGGTCGACGACGACGAGGAAGCCGTGGCCGGGAGGTCGAAGCCACCCTGCGCCTCGTCGGCGATGGTCTTCGCGACCTGCGCCTTGTGGGCTTCCCAACGCGCCTGGGCGGCCGCGTACTGGCCCTCCCACTCGGTGCGCTGCGTGTCGTAGCCCTCGAGCCACTCGTTGGTCTCCGGGTCGAAGCCCTCGGGGTACTTGTAGTCACCCTTGTCGTCGTACTCGGTCGGCATGCCGTAGAGCGCCGGGTCGAACTCGTCGCTCTCCGGGTCGACGCCCTCGTTCGCCTGCTTGAGGCTGAGCGAGATGCGGCGACGGTCGAGGTCGATGTCGATGATCTTGACGAAGACCTCGTCGTTGACCGACACGACCTGCTCGGCGAGCTCGACGTGCTTGTTCGAGAGCTCCGAGATGTGCACGAGCCCCTCGATGCCGTCGGCAACGCGGACGAAGGCACCGAACGGGACGAGCTTCGTGACCTTGCCCGGTGCGATCTGACCGATCGCGTGGGTGCGGGCGAAGACCTGCCACGGGTCCTCCTGCGTCGCCTTGAGCGAGAGCGACACGCGCTCGCGGTCCAGGTCGACCTCGAGGATCTCGACGGTGACTTCCTGACCGACCTCGACGACCTCGCTGGCGTGCTCGATGTGCTTCCAGCTGAGCTCGGAGACGTGGACGAGACCGTCGACGCCGCCGAGGTCCACGAACGCGCCGAAGTTGACGATCGAGGACACGATGCCCTTGCGGACCTGGCCCTTGTGGAGGTTGTTGAGGAACGTCGTCCGGGACTCGGACTGCGTCTGCTCGAGGAGCGCACGGCGCGACAGGACCACGTTGTTGCGGTTCTTGTCGAGCTCGAGGATCTTGGCCTCGATCTCCTGGCCGAGGTACGGCGTGAGGTCGCGGACACGACGGAGCTCGATGAGCGAGGCGGGGAGGAAGCCACGGAGGCCGATGTCGACGATGAGACCGCCCTTGACGACCTCGATGACCGTCCCGGTCACGACGCCGTCGGACTCCTTGATCTTCTCGACGTCGCCCCACGCACGCTCGTACTGCGCACGCTTCTTCGACAGGATGAGGCGGCCTTCCTTGTCCTCCTTCTGGAGAACCAGGGCCTCGACCTCGTCGCCGACCTCGACGACCTCGTTGGGGTCGACGTCGTGCTTGATCGAGAGCTCGCGCGAGGGGATGACGCCCTCGGTCTTGTAACCGACGTCGAGGAGGACCTCGTCGCGGTCGATCTTCACGACGGTGCCGGAGATGAGATCACCGTCGTTGAAGAACTTCAGGGTCTTCTCGACCTCGGCCAGGAAGTCATCAGCCGAACCGATGTCGTTGATGGCGACCTGCTTAGGAGCCTTGGTCGTAGTGGTTGTCATGTAGAGATTGCTCCGAACGGACATGAGTCGGGCCATGGCATGCGGGGACTCGGCCCCCGTGGTGCACCGCCGTGGCGATTGATTGAGTGGCGCGGATTGCGCCGCACAAGTCTAACCGCACCGGCGGAGGCCCCACAACCGGGCGTGTCGACGGCGCGTCACCCGACCAGCGCGGTCCGGAGGGTGTCGAGGCCGATGCTGCCGAGCGAGAGCGCCCGGTGGTGGAACGCCTTCAGGTCGAACTCGGCTCCCTCACGCGCGGCGACCTCGTCGCGGATGGACTCCCAGACGCGCTGGCCGACCTTGTACGAGGGTGCCTGCCCCGGCCACCCGAAGTACCGGGCGACCTCGAACCGGACGAACGCCGGGTCCATGTTGACGTTCTGCCCCATGAAGTCGAGCGCGTACTCCCACGTCCAGCCGCCGCCGTCGGGGTTCGTCTTCTGCAGGTGCACGCCGATGTCGAGCACGACGCGGGCCGCACGCATCCGCTGCCCGTCGAGCATGCCGAGCCGGTCGCCGTCGTCGTCGAGGAACCCGAGCTGCTCCATCAGCCGCTCGGCGTACAGGGCCCAGCCCTCGACGTGCCCGGAGGACCCGGACAGCTGCCGGCGCCAGGTGTTCAGCTCGCCGCGGTTGTAGACGCCCTGGCTGATCTGCAGGTGGTGTCCGGGGACGCCCTCGTGGTAGACCGTCGTCTTCTCGCGCCAGGTGCCGAACTCGGTGACGCCCTCGGGCACCGACCACCACATGCGTCCGGCACGGGAGAAGTCGTCGGAGGGGCCGCTGTAGTAGATGCCGCCCTCCTGCGTGGGGGCGATCCGGCACTCCAGGCGACGGATCGGGTCCGGGATGTCGAAGTAGGTCCCGGCCATCGCGGCGATCGACGCGTCGCTCGTCTCCTGCATCCACCGCTGCAGCGCGTCGGTTCCGTGCAGGATCCGGGATGGGTCGGTGTCGAGCACCTCGATCGCCCGGGCGACGCTCGCGCCGGACTCGATGCGGTCGGCGATGCGCTCCTGCTCGTCCCGCATGCGCGCGAGTTCCTCGAGGCCCCACTCGTACGTCTCGTCGAGGTCGACGACCGCACCGAGGAACCGGCGCGAGTGCAGCTCGTAGGCTTCGCGACCGACGGCGTCCACCGGGGTGGCGAGCGGCAGCAGCTCGTGCTCCAGGAACTGCCCGAGCGAGCGGTACGCGGCCGAGGCGACCTGGGCTCCGCGGGTGAGCTCGGCGCGGAGCGTGTCCGGCACCGGCGAACCGTCGTCGAACGCGGCGCCTTCGGCGAGGCGCGCGAAGAAGCCGTCCTCGGCGCCGTTCCGGGCTGCCTGCTCGGCGACCAGGGCGACCTGGCGCTTGGCCGGGGTGACGTCTTCGCGGGTGCCCTCGAGCAGGGTCTCGCGGATGCCCTCGAGGGCGTCCGGCAGCGCGTGCAGCCGGCTCGCGATGTCCTGCCAGTCGCCCTCGGTCGCGGTCGGCATCAGGTCGATGATCTCGCGGACCGACTGCGCCGGGCTCGCGATGACGTTGAGGTCGCGGAGGTGCAGCTTGCGCTCGTACGACTCCTGCACCAGGTCCAGCTCGGCGCCGAGGTCGGCCTTCGTCACCTGGTCCACGGAGTCGACGGCGGGAGCGGCGTCGAGCGCACGCTTCGCACCGCGCGCGGCCTCGGCCATCGCGGCGGCACCGGCGGGCGAGGTGTCGCCGTACTCCCCAGTGCGCCCCGGGACGCCGATGTACGTGGCGGTCGTCGGGTCGAGGTCGACGAGGGTGGTGACCCAGTCCTCGGCGACGCGGTCGACGGCGGACGGCTGGCGGACAGGACGCTCTTCGCTCATGCCCCGACCCTACCGACCCGTGGGTCGACAGGACCCCCGGGCCGCCCGGGTCAGTGGGCGGCGCTCTCCCAGTTCGGCCCCACGCCGACCGAGACGTCGAGCGGGACGCTCAGCTCGGCAGCGCTGCCCATCCGGGTGCGGAGGATCTCCTCCACGCGCTCCTGCTCACCGGGTGCGACCTCGAGGATGAGCTCGTCGTGCACCTGGAGCAGCAGGTGCGACTGCAGCTCGCCTTCGCGCAGGTCGTCGGCGACCCCGAGCATCGCGATCTTGATGATGTCGGCGGCCGAACCCTGGATCGGGGCGTTCAGCGCGGCGCGTTCGGCGTTCTCACGCAGGACCCGGTTCGGGCTCTTCAGGTCGGGGAACGGGCGACGGCGACCGAAGATCGTCTCGGTGTAGCCGTCCTCGCGCGCCTGCTCGACGACGTTGCGCAGGTAGTCGCGCACCGCACCGAAGCGGGCGAAGTACTCGGTCATCAGGGTGCGGGCCTCGGACTGCTCGATGCGCAGCTGCTTCGACAGACCGAAGGCACTCAACCCGTAGGCCAGGCCGTAGGACATCGCCTTGACCTTGGTGCGCATCTCGTTGGAGACCTCGGACGGGTCGACGCCGAACACGCGGGCGCCGACGAAGCGGTGCAGGTCCTCGCCCTCGTTGAAGGCCTGGATGAGCCCCGGGTCGCCGGAGAGGTGCGCCATGATCCGCATCTCGATCTGCGAGTAGTCGGCGGTCACGAGCGTCGTGTACGGCTCGGCGACCGCGAACGCCGACCGGATCCGGCGACCGACGGCCGTCTTCACCGGGATGTTCTGCAGGTTCGGGTCGGTCGACGAGACCCGGCCCGTGCTCGTACCGGTCTGCTCGTAGCGGGTGTGGATGCGCCCGTCGACCACGGCGGCGTCGAGCGTGTCGACGATCTGCCGGAGCTTCGTGGCGTCGCGGTGCTGCAGCAGGAGCCCGAGGAACGGGTGCGGGTGCTGTTCCTGCAGGTCGGCCAGGCTCGCGGCGTCGGTCGAGAACCCGGTCTTGGTCTTGCGGGTCTTCGGCATCGCGAGCTCGGTGAACAGGACTTCCTGCAGCTGCTTCGGCGACCCGAGGTTGACCTCGTGCCCGATCTCGGCGAAGGCCTGCTGCGCGAGTTCGGCGGCGCGCTCCCCGAGTTCCTTCGACAGGCCGGTGAGCACCGGGCGGTCGATGCCGACACCGATGGTCTCCATGCCGGCCAGCACCGACACGAGCGGCAGCTCGATGTCGTCGAGGACCTGCAGCGAGGACGCGTCGATCCGGGCGCGCAGGGCCGTGGTGACGCGGAGCACGAACCACGCGTGCACCCCGACGTTGACCGGGTCGGTCTCGGGGACCAGCTGGTTCGGGTCGGCCGTCGGCAGTTCTTCGCCGAGCTCCTGGTAGACGAGGTCGAACAGCGGCTGCCCCTGCTTGCCGGGCTGGGCGAGCCACCCCATGATCCGGGCGTCGCCGGCGATGCCGTTCACGACGAAGCCGGCGGTGCCGAGCGCCTTGATGGCGGCCTTGGCGTCGTGGAAGTGCTTCGGGGCGTCGGAGGCGAACCAGGCCGAGAGCTGCTCGTAGTCCTTCGCGCCGCTGCCGCCCGGCACCAGCACGGCGTCGTCGTGGGTCGCGATGCCGATGGCGCTGAGGCGTCCGTCGATGACCTCGACCGCGACGCCGTAGCCGTTCGCCGCCTCGGTCGCGTTGCGGCGCTCGAGCCAGTAGCCGAGTTCTTCGTCGATCAGGGTCTTGACGGGCGGCGGGGTCGGCGCGCCGTCGGTGACGGTGCCCTCGGCCGCCGGCTCGGCGGGGTCGCCCGACCCGGCCACCTTGAAGACGCGGTCGAGCAGCGTGCGGAACTGCAGCTTGGCGAAGAGCTCGCGCACCGCGGTCTCGTCGACCGGGCGGAGGGCGACGTCGGCGGGACCGACGGGCAGCTCGACGTCGGTGACCAGGCGGTTGAGCCGGCGGTTCCGGATCGCCCGGTCCCGCTGCTCGCGCAGGTTGTTGCCGACGACGCCCTTGATCTCGTCGGCGTGCTCGAGGACGCCGTCGAGCGACCCGTACTGCGTCACCCACTTGACCGCGGTCTTCTCGCCGACCTTGTCGATGCCGATCAGGTTGTCGCTGGTCTCGCCGACCAGGGCCGCGATGTCCGGGTACTGGTGGGGCTCGATGCCGTACCGCTCGTAGACCTTGTCGCGGTCGTAGCGGGTGAGTTCGGAGACACCGCGGACCGACGGGTAGAGCAGCGTGACGTCGTCGTTGACGAGCTGGATCGAGTCGCGGTCACCGGAGACCACGTAGACCGTGAATCCCTGGTCGGCACCCTGCTTGGAGAGGGTCGCGAGGATGTCGTCGGCCTCGTAGTCCTCTTTCGTGACGGTGGTGATGCCCATCGCCTCGAGCGCCTGCTGCAGGAGCGGGATCTGTCCCTTGAACTCGGCCGGGGTCTCGGAGCGGGTGCCCTTGTACTCGGCGTACTCACGCGTGCGGAACGAGAACCGGGAGATGTCGAACGCCACCGCCAGGTGGGTGGGCTTCTCGCGCTGCAGGAGCATCAGCAGCATCGAGATGAAGCCGTGGATCGCGTTGGTGTGCTGCCCCTCGCGGTTCACGAAGCTGTCGACCGGCAGCGCGTAGAAGGCCCGGAAGGCGAGCGAGTGGCCGTCGATGACCATGAGGGTAGGCTTTGCAGAGTCCGACACCCGGACAGCCTACCGACGCCCGCTGACACGGAAGGTCGACGCAGACCGTGACCGACGACACCACATCGACCACGATCGATCCCCGCATCGACGAACGCGGCATGGGCGAGCTGGCCGAGAAGATGGGCATGGTCATCACCGAGCTCTCGGCCGAGCGGGCGGTCGGTTCGATCCCCGTCGAGGGCAACCGCCAGCCGGTCGGCCTGCTGCACGGCGGCGCCTACGTCGTCCTCGCGGAGAGCCTCGGTTCGATGGCCGCGAACGTGCACGCCGGGCCCGGCCGCTACGCCGTCGGCATCGAGCTCAGCGCCTCGCACTCCCGGAGCGCCACGAGCGGCATCGTCACGGGCACGTGCACCGCCATCCACCTGGGCGGCACGCTCACCACCCACGAGATCGTCCTGACCGACGACCAGGGTCGCCGGTGCTCCACCGTCCGGATCACGAACATGATCCGCGAGCGTCGCTGACCGACGGACCGACGGCTCAGTCCTCGGGCGGACGCTGCAGCAACAGGCGGGCGTCGCCGAACCCGAGCCTCCGGTAGAGCCGCTCGCCGTCCACGCTCGAGTGCACCGACGTCCGCTCCACGCCGAGTTCGTCGGCGAGCTCCAGCAGGGCCGTGACGAGCCGTCCGGCGACGCCGGAACCGCGCAGCTGCGGGTGCACGTAGACCGTCTGCAGCTCAGCCGCGAACCGGTCGCCGTCGACGTGCGGCGCCGGCGGTCGCGGGTTGACCGCCAACCACGCCATGCCGAGCACCACACCGTCCCGCTCGGCGACGACGCACCGGTGCGACTCCCGGTGGTCGACCGCGAACTCCGTCATCGCACGGCGGTACTCGTCCGGCGTCTGCACCGGCGTGCGGCCGTCCTCGTCGACGCTCCACCGCCACCGCAGGTCGGCCACTGCCGGCATGTCGTCAGGCCGGGAGGCCCGGATCACCACGTCGTCCATGGCTCCAGCCTGCCAGGTGGTCGCGGCACACGCCCCGCCCCCGGACGCAGGAACGCCGCCGACCCCAGGGGGGCCGGCGGCGTTCCGTGAGCGACGGTGGAGCGCTGGACTACTTCTTGGCGCTGAGCTGCTCGATGATCGCCTTCGCGACGTCGTGCATGGTCAGGCGGCGGTCCATCGAGGCCTTCTGGATCCAGCGGAACGCCTCGGGCTCGGTGAGGCCCATCTTCTCGTTCAGCAGGCCCTTGGCGCGGTCGACGAGCTTGCGGGTCTCGAAGCGCTCGACGAGGTCGGCGACCTCGGCTTCGAGCGTGATGATCTGCTGGTACCGCGAGAGGGCGATCTCGATCGCGGGGAGCAGGTCGTTCGGGGTGAAGGGCTTGACCACGTAGGCCAGCGCGCCGGCCTCGGTGGCACGCTCGACGAGGTCCTTCTGGCTGAACGCGGTCAGCAGGACGACGGGCGCGATGTGGTTCTTGGACAGCTTCTCGGCTGCGGAGATGCCGTCGAGCTGGGGCATCTTGACGTCCATCACGACGAGGTCGGGGCGGAGGTCGGTCGCGAGCTGGACGGCGGTCTCACCGTCACCGGCTTCACCGACCACGTCGAACCCGTTGTCGCGGAGGATCTCCACGATGTCGAGGCGGATGAGCGACTCGTCCTCGGCGACGACGACGCGACGGGGTGCTGGTGCTGTTGCTTCTGTGTCACTCACGGACGAAAGCCTACTAGACGACGGAAGTGCCGTATCCCAGACCACGCAGATCGATCAGACGGATGAGCAGCTTGGTACGAGTGGCGGGACGCGGGCCTGAACTGCCCCGCACGCCGTGAGCCAATTCGTACGAGTGGCGGGACTTGAACCCGCACGCCGTGAGGCAGAGCATTTTGAGTGCCCCGTGTCTGCCGATTCCACCACACTCGCGAGGAGGCCAACACTACCAGCCCGACCCGCGCCTCCCGGCCCGTCGTCGACCGTCTCAGGAGCCCTCGAGCGCCTCGATCGCCGCCACGAGACCGGCCCGTCGCGGCGACCGCCGTGGCAGCACCGCGAGCAGCGCGCGGAGCACGGGCGCGTCGGTCGCACCGTCCGGGGTGCGCGCCCACGCGAGCAGGGCGTCGACACCGCCGTCGGCGACGACCGACTCGCGGAACCGCAGCCGCACCAGGTCACGGACCGCGTCGACGCCGGGTGCGGCGGAGCCCGGCAGGACCGGTCCGGCGTACCGGTCGACGGCCTGGAGGCGCGCCCCGCGTTCGAGCGCGGACAGCACGCCGTCGACGTCGGTCCGGACTCCGGTCACCCGGTACGGCCGCGACGTCACGGTCACGTCCGGCGCGTGCTGCGCGAGGAACCGTCGGAGCCGGACGACCTCGGCGCGCAGGGTGACGACCGAGCGCGGGTCACCGTAGACCGCGGCGGCGAGGTCGGTCGCCGCGAGGCCGTCGGGGTGCGCGGCGAGCACGACGAGCAGTTCGGAGTGCCGGGCGGACAGCTCGACCCGTCGGTCGGCGATCCGGAGCACGGCGGTGTCGGTCCCGAGCACGGTCAGCTCGGCCGACGGCACGCGGGGCGTCCGCGCGCGTGGGCGGTCCGCGGCCAGGGCCAGCTGGGCCTCGGCGGCGGCGACCGTGGCGGCGAGCAGCGACAGCGTGTGCCGCTCGACGGCGCGGTCGTCGCCCGTCAGGTCGAGCACCCCGACCGTGGTGCCGCTCGCGTCGTGCACCGGGACGGCCGTGCACGAGAACGGCTTGACGGCGTTCGCGTAGTGCTCGTCGGACCGGATCTGCACCGGACGGTCCAGGCGCAGTGCCGTGCCGGGCGCGCTGGTGCCGACGCGGTCCTCCGACCAGTCGGCTCCGGGGACGAAGCCCATGTCCTCGGCGGCGCGACGCGTGGAGCGGGCGCCGTCGACCCAGACGAGACGACCCGCGGCGTCCGCGACGGCGACGACGCACCCGGCCGAGCGGGAGTCGTCGAGCAGCAGCCGGCGGACCACCGGCAGCAGGGTGGCGAGGGGGCCGTCGTGCCGTACGGCATCGAGTTCGTCGTCGTCGAGGGCGAGGACCGGGGTGGCGTCGGGGTCGACCCGGGCGGACCGCTGCCACGACGCGGCGACGAGCGGGCGGAGCCGACCGGGTGCGCGCATGCGTCCTCCGATCGACCCCACCCGCCGCTCCGTCGCGACGCGTGCGGTCAGCCTACGTCCGGGCCACCCGCGGGACCAGGCCGAGATCGGCGAGCTCGGCCTCGTCGAACATCCGCGACCGGGTGAGGAACCGTTTGCCCTCCGGGACCTCGACCGAGAAACCGCCGCCCCGACCGTCGACGACGTCGATCGTCAGGTGCGTGTACTTCCAGTACTCGGTAGGCGGTGTTGTCAGACCATGCTCGTAGTTGTCAGGCGCGGCCCCTTGCGGATGCGCTGGTAGGTAGATGTTGCGACTTGATGGCAGTTTAGGCCGCTCTTGCGGACTTCTCGCGGACTAGGAGCGAATCTGCCGAAGCTGCGATGAGGCTGCGCCGTCCCTCTTCCGTCTGCGTCCGAGCGACCGCGGTGACTGCTTCCACGGATCCCGTGGCTGTCGAGTCCAGGCTTTGACCTCCGAGTGCCAGAAGCGGTGCTGGTTGCCGTTGCGGAAGGACGGGAACAAAGGGTCCTTCCCCAGTTCCCGTGCCTTCCACTCGGAGATCTGCAGCCACACAGCGAGCTCCTTGACCGTCAACGCTTGCTCATCCATGCCGCGCAACTTACGAGAGCGTCGGCCGACCGAGAGGCACGCCCAAGAGCGCGGGCATGTCTTTGACGGTCACGAGCCCCGCGGACTTGGAGGAAGCATGTCCAAGACGTCTGTCAGTCCGGCAAGCTCGCCCCTAAGCTGCTGCGAGATGCGCTTCTGGGTCGACTCAAGGGCGTCGAGTGCGCGTTCGGCCACTAGCACTGCCTGCACGCCGTTCAGCGCGTGCTCGTTGGTCTCGCGTTCTTCGCGCTCGATCTCGCTCAAGAGCAGGTGCGGGCGCAGAGCTGCCACAGCACGACCGATCCGTTCAGTCGTTGGCCATGGCACCGTGAGCTCCTGATCGTGAAGGAAGGCCGGGGAAGCACGGAGCTCGTCCTGCGACAGCCCGGAGAGCCGCGCCAACGCGGCTACGCCGTAGATGACGGATGTGCCGGCGCTGTCTGCGTTGAACACAGCGACGTCAAGCGGGATCAGTTTGAAGAAGACGTGCTCAGCGGTCCGCCGATCGAGTCGCGCCGGCTGCCACGCTTTGACGGCGCGGATCTTCTCGTCGAGGGCGATGTAGTCGTGCCGGTCGTCCCACAACACTTCGAGCCGCGAAGGTGCTACCCATCGGCGGTAGCCCTGCCACTCGTCGGCAACCAGCTCGATTCGTACCTTGTACGGCTTCTCATCGCCCACCGCTAGCACGCGTGCTTCGTGGAACTGCGCTGCTGCTCGTCCCGTTCGCCAGGCCCATCGGTCACCCTTTCGGACCGTGTCTATGTGCGCCACGTTTCGGAAGATCAGTCTGACGGCAGCTCGAAGCGTGCCTCTTCAAGAAGGCGCACTCGCCTCGACGAGTCGACCTCCCATCGGTCCCGGAAGATGTCGGTGAACCGGAGGGAGTACTGAAAGTCCGCGCGTGAAGAGGCTTCGTCACCCACGCTGTACGCCTCAGCCTGCCGATCAGGGCTCAGGACGGACCGTGACGACGCCGATACGGCAGGGGCCGTCCAGCTCAGGACTTCCCCGCGGGGTAGCGCCAACTTGACCTCGACGTCGCGAAGTACGTCAGTGGAGTCGTTATGAACTCGCGGCTGAAATACTGCACCGTCCAAACCGGCACTCCACCACGTATCTACCCAGACGGACAGAGCTTGCCGCGCGGCTCGAGTACGCACGTCATCGATACGAACCTGTCGTTCACGCTGCGCTTCACGTTTGGCGAGCTTCTGACTTTCGTCGAGGGCGCGGTCCGCATCTCGCTGCGCTGTGCGAGCCTGCCAAAGGGAGACTCCGACCGCCGCAAGCGTCGCGAGGCCAATGAAGACGTTGACGCCAAAGTTCCACCAGTCGGAAGCGGCATCAGGCGAGAACGGGTTGCTAGCAAGTATGTGCACTTCGCATTACTACCGCCCCGGCGGGGGTCCGCGCTACCCGTCGTCGGCCTCAGCTTCGAGCGTCTTTTCGGAGAGAGTTGAGTGACCGTCGCGATCACTTCCTCTCGCGATGCGGGAGTCCGCATGAGGTTCAGGGCGGTACCTGCCAAGGCTTGCACCACGTTTACGACGCGCTGCCGGCCCCCGTCGAACATGTCCTCCATGGCCGCGTACCCCATCGGGTCGTCCTCGTGTAGACCCATAAGGATCAAACGATCGGCAATGGCCTCGTCGAGTGGACCTGCTTCTCCTGGTTGTGACAAGGGTTGAACTCCTTCGTTGTGTCGGTGGTCGCTCGGATCATCGCAGCATGCTCGAGCACAAGTGGCCTCCCCCGGAGCATCCGACGTCACCCTCCACCAGCCCGTGATGTTGGACGCCGACGCCACGGGCGACCTCCGAACGCTGGATCCGGCAGCGCCCGTCTGGGCTGACATCGAATTCGTGGACGTCGGGCTGCTGCACCTCAAGTGCTTCGCCGCAGCTGACTCGGAGTCCGCGGTGCTCGTTCAGACCGCGTGGCAGGGGCGATTACAGCTGGTGCTCGTTCCTCGCGAGAAGGTTACTCGCCGCATCCTCGTGCCACGGGCGCACTAATGGCCCGTAGACGCCGCGATAGGCGGTTGTTGGGGCCGGCATACTCCCTCCCCGAAATCGCGCGCCGTGGCCTGGACTACTACGTCACACCGCCCGACCCGGTACTGGCCTGGGTGGAGTTCCCTGACCGCATCCTCGAGGTTGAATCCCGCGTCATCGCGTACACGGAGCGAGCCGTCCTCGTCGAGTGGGGCTTCGGTCGAGCTTCCGACTCCGCGTGGATTTGGCGCGACGCGGTGACAGGTCCCGCTACTTGGCCGGTGCTTCGTCCGGGAGTTTCCATACCTGGCCCAACCCAACGATCATGAGCAGGAGGCCGAAGAGGGCGATCGTGCCGCTCAAGAAGTGGACCCACCAGCCCCATAGCCCGGCTAGAGCAAAGCCAGCGACGATCGCGCCCGCAGTGAGGACGCCCACGAAAATGAGCGCCGCAAGCGTCCCGCCATCGAGCTTCCTGCGCATTCGGAAGATCTGATCGTCCGCATACGTCTCTGCTTCCGAGTCGACCAACCGCTCCATGTGACCCTTGGCGATTTCTGGCAAATGCTCGAGCAGGTCGCTGTGCCGCTTCATTCGCTTGAGTCGCGCGGGTTCGCGATTCGCGAGCGCGAATTTACCAACGATCGCTAGTGCAGGCGGAGCTATCGCTGTCAACGCAGCAATCAGGGGATCCGCCATCAGCCGACCTTCGTCCAGGCACCGCAACCGTTCGTCTCGAAGACCTCGCCCGCCTTCAAGGTGACAGTGACTGGCCCGCTCACGATGTTGTTGTCCACGATGTCAGCGTCCGAGCCGGTACCGGTCTTCCACACGTAGTAGCAATCTGAAGAGTCCGTCAGCGAGTAGACGCCAGGAGCGGTGTCAGTCCCCACAATATGCACGCCGTCGACCAGCTCAGACGCCTCGACCTTCTGCTGACGAGCATCGAGAGTCTTCTGCTGCTCGTCGACTGCATCGATTTTATCCCGCAGCTCGTCCTGCTTGTCCTGCCACTGCTCTCGTTCAGCGTCCGCAGCGTCCGCAGCGTCCTCAGCATCGCGGGTTGTCTGCTCACCGTCCTGGTAGTTCGAGATCTTCCGGTCAGCGTCCTGCAGACGGTCTTTGAGCGCGGGGATTTCAGCGGATGCCTGGCTCGCTGAGGACGCCCATCCGATGCCAAGCGAGATGGCAACGATGGCGCCTACCGCTGCGATGACTAGGGCTAGCCCGCGGGGCGATCGTAAGATCTTGGTCGGGTTCATAGTGAGGATCACTCTAAGCGCCTGGAGGTTTCCGCCGCGTCCCCCCAAAGCGGGGAAACCCCTCCCTCGAGGCGGGAGTCGGGGCGGTCGTTCAATACGTCGTGCCGGGTTGATTTCTCCAGATAGAGGGTTAGATCGGACTGTTGCCCGGAGGCGTCTCGATCGGCAGCGGCGGACGCTTGCCATCAGTCGAGTAGCGCCATTCCCCGGTCGCCTGGTGCCTATGGATCGTCTTGTAGTGCGCGTTCATGCCTTGCGTCACCGCGGCGCGGATAAGCACGAATGAGATGGTCACGCTGACGGCGATGATCAGGATGATGAAGACGAGGCTGCCGAGAGCGCTCGCGCCGGAGTTTTCGTAGATGGTGGTTCCCCCTCGGAGTCGATCTGACGCTACTGAGTCTCGGGGGATTCGCGCGGCCCCAGAACTAGGGATCACCCCGCCCCTCGAAGTGAGGGGCGGGGTGATCTATTTGGCCACGGAGTCAGTTGGCCATGACACCATCCCTGCGAACTGACGAGCGGCTTCACGTCGTAGGACGGTCAGCATCGTGTTCGGATCAACGTGTTGCATCGGCTTCACGTCCAGCACCTGAGTCAGCTGCGGTGCCGGAGCAGCAGGAGACGCCTGCACGACACGGCTCGGATCCATGTACTGGACCTTGCCGCCCTGGTTCATCGCCTCGAGCAGCGGACGGTTCACCGCAGTCGCAGCAGCGTTCATCACGAACTCACGACCATGCACCAAGCCAGCAACCTGACCCGTGCCGTAATCGCCCGTGTAACCACCCACCGAGTAACCAGACACACCCAAAGCGCGACCACTCACCCGCTGCACCCCCACACCTGTCGAGCGTCACAAACGAACGCGTACCCTGTCCACGACTTCCACCTTTGCCACGTCAGACGGCGGCAGGACGGTCAATTCACTGGAGTCAGGAAGCTTCCTAAGATTGGCCCCCATAACGAGCCAGATGACATAGAACAACGCGGTCCCGACGCCCACAATCACCCAGGGCACGATCCCGTTGAAGAGATCCATCGGGTCCGCGCCGACCGCAATGAGTTGACCAACGAGCACTGCCACCATCAGGAGCCAAATGGTGCAAAGTATAAGTGCAATCGCCTGCACTGCAAGAGTCACGCCGCTTCGTGCGTCTCTGTACTTGCTTAGCCGGAGCAACTTAAGCCGCATTTGCTCCTCGAGCTTCTTCTTTTCAGCACACTCTGGCAACGCCTGCGCAACAGTCGCATCGTGTTCGAGCTGTCGCTTCCAACGCGCTACAGGCGAAAGATGAGCCGCAGCCCACGTCACCCCAACCACCGAGACTCCCACTAGTAGGTCGACGGTTCCTTGTCCCCAATCCATGGCTGAATCCTATGGCCATGGAACAAGCCCGACTCCTATGGGCTGCACACCTCTACTGTGTGGCTGACTGTTCTGCTTGGTGCTAGGGGATGCGCGTTGCTGCGATGTCAGCCTGTCGCTCCTGCTCAGCCTCACGGCTGGCGATCAGCTGCCGCTCTGTCAGATCGGGCTGTGGCACCTCGTCGGCAGTGACCTCAGCGAGTCCGCTGTGTACCATGCGGGCGAGCTGGGCCGTGGAGATGCCCTTGCGTGTGCTGAGCACGTCGCCGATGCGCTTGCCTCCAACCGCCTTGATGACGCGTACCTCGAGGTGCTCGACGTTCCGACGTCAATCGTGGGTGTCCAGAGAGTCGGCCGTGGTTCGGCTCGTGCCGATCGCTGGGGGCAGTGCTCCGAGGATGTAGGCGTTGACTCCGTTGATTGGGCTGACTGTTCGACCATCGATCGAGATCTGCCCGTTGCTTGTGATGACCGCTTCGAGGTTGTCGACCGCGAGTCCTTCGTCCGGTACACCGAGCGCTCGGAGCTTCCTAACCCAGCTCCTCACCGCTTCGTCACGGACGCGGGTCTGCTCCTTGAACGCCGCGACAGCATCGCTGATGACAGTCAAGGCGTCGCGCATGGCGTCGACCGAGATCGAATCGTCAGCGAGGAAGTCGTTGAACGCTTTCGTCAGCTTCTCGTTGCTGGCGAGTACTCCTCGTTTCTGCTTCTCGGCTCGCTCAGCAGCTTCGGCGCGCATCTCCGCGAAGCGCCGCTCCCCTTCGAGTTCTGTCACTGCGGCGGGGCTGAGCTGCCCGTCGAGGGCGAGCGCTTCGTACTCTTCCTTGCGTGCGGTGAGCTCCTGCAGTCGTGCGGTGAGCTCGGCTGCTCTGCGGGTTGCTTCGGTGTTCAGATGGATGCTCATGCTGGCTCCTTCGTGGTCAGTTGGTGCCGAATGCTCGGCGGGCGAAGTCATCGAGATCTGTGGTCGGGTCAGGCTTCTCGCCGTCCTGTCGTTGTTTCTCATCTCGTTTCAGGTCGTCGAGTACTCGGGTAACGAGGTCGTCGTGATCAGTCATGGGTTACCTCCGTGGGGTTAGCGGCCGATAGTGGGTGCCGTGGATGAGCAGGCGTGCGCGACGTTCGCGCAGATCTTTCCGGTGCTGTTGGTTGCGGCCGTCATTGAGATTGGACGGATTCACCAGAAGCTGAGACGCCTGCGGTGGTTCATGCCAGTAGTGGTCGCGATGCCGATGGGCTGGAGCGCTTGGGGGCTTGGCATCACGCTCGTTGGCGTGATCGAGGGTGGCTTGCCGGAATGGCTGGCACGTGCGGTTCTGGCGATGGCGTTCGTGGCGCTACTTGGCCTGATCCTGCAGTTGGTGATGATCGCAGCGACACAAGAAGCAGCCGACGAAAGGGCGGAAGAGGCTGAGCTCCGCCGCGGCAAGCTCGGGCTGCGTCAGCGCCTCCGTGTCCTCTGGCGGGGTGAGATCGACTAGCCGGTCGGTGAGGTCGTCTCTGAGAGAGTCGACCACCACGTGCTCGCCGCCGCTCACATGTCGAAGTCGGTGTCATCGGTCACTCGGTACGCGGGCTCGAGGTAGAGCATCGCGAGGTGCAGCAGCGCTCCGTAGAGGACATCGGGCCAGGCGTCCGAGCCGAGAGTGTCCGTTGAGAGCGAGTGATGGCGGAGGACGGCTTCGACCATCAAGTCAGGGGTGGCGGTGAGGGTAGCCAGTTCGCTGGCTAGGGCGTAGCTCGCGACGCTGATGGAGCCGGACCCGACGACACTGCCCGGGATCCCTTCGCTGTCCACGTAGAGCTGGGTGAGCATTTTGTTGCCGGCTGTCCCGAGTTCGTCGAGGTAGGTCTTCAGCCAGTTGCGGCTTTGGTCGGTCAGCGGGTTTCGACGCGTCGCGGCGGGCAGGGGTCGTGGTTCGTCGGTGTACGTCATGAGCACCGGCCCCGCGGGTCTGCCTCGATTGCGATGAGCGCTTTGAGAACGTCGCTCTCGCGTTCGCGCCAGACGAGCCCTTCCCAGATCGACGGCTGGGCTAGGAAGGCAACCCCCTTCCGGTGCTTGGACTGGCTGTTCTGCAAGTCGGCTCCGGTCAGGATGTTCCTGACGGCTTGTTCACCGGTCGGGTCGCCGTAGGCGGGGGGCGCGAAGCTTTCGTCGATCGCGCGGTCTCACCCCGCCAGGTTTGGACAGAAGGCACAGTCAGGGCGGCGGACCGTGCAATCGCATCGTGCACGTTCCGAGACGTTCCGTTTGGGAAGCTGAAGCGCTCGCATGCGGAGTCATGGATCAAGATGCTCGAACAGGAGCTTGCAGCCTCAACTGTTCGCACCCGAGTGAAGTACGTCCGCGGTGCGCTGCGCGGCGCGGTTCTCGACGGCCACCTCGGCAAAGACCCCACTCTCGGGCTTCGGCTCCCCGCAGTCCGCAAGCTCGAGCGCACGACGCGGATCCCAACACCGGCAGAGGTAGGAGCAATTCGCGAGCTCGCGGAGCCTTTCTTGCTGCCACTTCTCGACCTGATGGCCTTCGCCGGCACGCGCATCGGTGAAGCTTCCGCGGTTCAGGTGGGCGACGTCGATTTCATGCGGAGGACTGTCCACGTTGCACGACAGATTCAGAACCGCACCGGCCGGCGCGAGATCTGCTCGCCCAAGCATGGGAGTGAACGAAGCATCCCGGCCCCCGATGCGCTCATGAACCGGCTCAGCGCGCACGTGAGCGAGCACGGCGTCTACGAGGGTGGTTGGTTCCTGCCCGGCGATCCGCCCTCCCCTGCGGCCCTTCGAGCGTGGTTCAACAAGGCATGTGCGGCAGCAGGAGTGGACAGCCTCACCCCGCACGACTATCGGCACTTCTACGCCTCCGGCCTCATCCGCGCCGGACTCGATGCGGTGTCTGTTGCACGAGCGATGGGGCATGCGTCTCCGACGATCACTCTCAGCACGTACGCCCATCTGTTCCCTGACGCGGCCGACCGAACCAGGTCCGCGGCTGCGGACCTGATCGGGTCGACCGAGCATTCTGCGGACGATCCGCGGACTATCGCCGCTGAGGCGTGAGGCCTAGGGCTTCCAGTTCGCGCTCCGAGAGCATGCGTGAGCGCGTCAGGAAGCGCTTCCCATCAGGACGTTCGACCGAGAACCCGCCGCCGCGACCGTCGACGACGTCGATCGTCAGGTGCGTGTACTTCCAGTACTCGAACTGCGACACCGACATGTAGACCTCGACCGGGTCCAGCCCGTCGACACGCAACGCGCCGAGCAGGACGTCCCCCGGGCCGGTCCGGAACATGCCGACGGGGTAGCACATCGGGCTCGAGCCGTCGCAGCAGCCGCCGGACTGGTGGAACATCAGCGGGCCGTGCCGGGCGGTGAGGGTGCCGAGGAGCTCCCCCGCCGCCGGCGTCACCGCGACGCGTGCGGTGTCGGGCATCAGAAGAAGCCCATCGGTCCGTCGGCGTAGGAGACGAGCAGGTTCTTCGTCTGCTGGTAGTGGTCGAGCATCATCTTGTGGTTCTCGCGCCCGATGCCGGACTGCTTGTAGCCGCCGAAGGCCGCACCCGCCGGGTACTGGTGGTAGGTGTTCGACCACACCCGCCCGGCCTGGATGTCACGTCCGGCGCGGTACAGGGTCGTGACGTCACGGCTCCACACCCCGGCGCCGAGCCCGTACAGGGTGTCGTTGGCCGTGGCGATCGCGTCGTCGTAGCCGCTGAAGGACGTCAGGGCGAGCACAGGCCCGAAGATCTCCTCCTGGAAGATCCGCATCGAGTTGTCGCCCTCGAACACGGTCGGGGTGACGTAGTAGCCGCCCGAGAGTTCGCCACCCAGGTCCGCGCGTTCACCACCGGTCAGGAGCGTCGCACCCTCCTGCTTGCCGATGTCGATGTAGCTCAGGATCTTCTCGAGCTGGTCGTTCGACGCCTGGGCACCGATCATCGTCGACAGGTCGAGCGGGTGTCCCTGCTTGACGGCACGGACCCGTTCCAGGCCGTCGGCGACGAACCCGTCGTAGATCTCCTTCGCCACGAGTGCCCGGGACGGACACGTGCAGACCTCGCCCTGGTTCAGGTTGAAGAACGTGAAGCCCTCGAGTGCCTTGTCGTAGAACGAGTCCTTCTCGGCCGCCACGTCGGGGAAGAACACGTTCGGGCTCTTGCCGCCGAGCTCGAGCGTCACCGGGATGAGGCTCTGCGAGGCGTACTGCATGATCAGCCGGCCGGTGGTGGTCTCCCCCGTGAAGGCGATCTTCCGGATGTCCGGGTGCTGCGCGAGCGGTGCGCCGACCTCGATGCCGAAGCCGTTGACGACGTTGAGCACCCCGGCGGGCAGCAGGTCGCGGATGAGCTCGACGAGCACGTGGATGGACGCCGGGGTCTGCTCGGCGGGCTTCAGCACGACGCAGTTGCCGGCGGCGAGGGCCGGTGCGAGCTTCCACACCGCCATCAGAATCGGGAAGTTCCACGGGATGATCTGCCCGACGACGCCGAGCGGTTCGTGGAAGTGGTAGGCCACGGTGTCGTGGTCGATCTCGCCGGCGGAGCCCTCCTGCGCACGGATCGCCCCGGCGAAGTACCGGAAGTGGTCGATGGCGAGCGGGATGTCCGCACCGAGGGTCTCGCGGATCGGCTTGCCGTTCTCCCACGTCTCGGCGACGGCGAGCATCTCGAGGTGCTCCTCCATGCGGTCCGCGATCTTGTTGAGGATGACGGCGCGCTCGGCCGCGCTCGTCCGGCCCCAGGCCGGGAACGCCTTCCATCCGGCGGCGACGGCGCGGTCGACGTCCGTGGAGTCGCCGCGGGCGACCTCGGTGAACACCTTGCCGGTGACGGGCGTCGGGTTCTCGAAGTACTGCCCACTGGCGGACGGCACGTACTCGCCGCCGATGAAGTGGTCGTACCGGGATCGGTACTCGACCAGGGAGCCGGGCTCGCCGGGTGCGGCGTAGCTGGTGGGCGAGGGTGCGATGGTCATGGTGGTGCCCTTTCGACGACGCTGTCGGGGCGCACGGGTCGCGCGCCTGCTCCGCACGGTACGACCGCGGGGGTTGCAGGTCGTTGCACGGTCCGGGGCTCCGACGGGTAGCGTGCTGGACACCAGCGCTGGCGATCAGGGAGGAGCGCTCGTGGATTCTCGTGCCGTCAGGACGTTCCGGGTGTTCGTCGTCGTCACCGCCGTCGTCGCCATCGCACTGGGCATCGTGGCCATCGTCTGGCCCCGCCCGTCGCTCGTGCTCGTGGCGCTGCTGTTCGGCGTGTACCTCGTCGTGGCCGGGGCACTACGCGTCTTCGCCGCGGTGCGGGGCCACGGCACCCGCCCGGTGTGGCGATGGACGTCCGGCATCGTCGGCGGCCTGGTCGCGGTCGCGGGGCTCGTGACGCTGCTCGACCCGGCGATCCCGCTCGTCGTCTACGCCGTGCTCGCCGGGGTCGGGTTCCTGATCGAGGGGGTCGCCGCGATCGTCGGCGGCTTCGTCGGCCACCCGGGATCGTCACGCGTCCCGACCGTCGTCAGCGGCGTGCTGTCGATCATCGGGGGCATCGTGGTGCTCGTCGCGCCCGGACTCGCGTTGACCGTCTTCATGGTCTTCGCCGGCATCGCGCTCATCGTCGTCGGAGCCGCGGCCCTGCTGCTCCTGCCGCCGCGGGCCGCCGTCCGCCGGTAGCCGCGGCGCGCCGCCGTCCGCCGCTAGGCCGACCCGGTGCCGAAGAGCAGCCCGAGGGCGTAGGTGACGATCGCCGCACCGAACCCGATGGCGAGCTGCCGGAAGGCGCGCTTGCCGGGAGACGCTCCGCTCAGCACGCCGACGACGGCACCGGTGCCGAGCAGGGCGATGCCCACCAGCCCGCCGGCCACCGCGATCGCCGGCCACCCCTGCATGCCGAACAGGAACGGCAGCACCGGGATGATCGCGCCCGACGCGAAGAAGCAGAAGCTCGACACCGCGGCGCTCAGGCCGGTGCCGACCGCCTCGTGGTCGTCCGTGACCGCGGTGGAACCGGTCGCCGGACGCCGCTCACCGATGCCGGACAGCACCTGTGCGGCGTGCTCGGTCGCCTCGGCCTCGGACATCCCGCGCGCCCGGTAGACCAGGGCGAGCTCGTTCGCGTCGACGTCGAGGTCCGACACCGCCCTGCCGGCCTCGGGATGCGGCGCCGACGCCTCGAGCAGTTCGCGCTGCGACCGGACGGAGACGTACTCCCCCGCCCCCATCGACAACGCGCCGGCCAGCAGGCCGGCGATGCCGCTCAGCAGCACGAAGTGCCGGTCCGCACCGGACGCGCTGATGCCGATGATGAGCGCCAGGTTGGACACCAGGCCGTCGTTCGCGCCGAACACCGCCGCCCGGAATGTGCCGGACAGCCGCATCCGGCCGCGGTTCGCGAGCCCGCGCACGACCTCGCCGTGGATCCGCTCGTCGGCGGCCATCCGCGCGGTCGCGTCCGAGTCGTCGGCGTACGGCGAGCGGTCCTCGGCGCGCTGCATGAGCGCGAGGACGAAGACCGACCCGAACCGCTTGGCCAGCACCGCGAGCACCCGGGTGCGCAGGCTCCCCCGCCGCGGCCGTCCGACGTCGTCGCCGAGCAGGTCGAGCCAGTGGTCGGCGTGGCGTCCCTCGGCTTCGGCCAGCGCGGCGAGGATCTCGCGCTCCTCGCCGGAACGGCGGGCGGCGAGGTTGCGGTAGACAGCCGCCTCGGCACGTTCGTCGGCCAGGTAGCGACGCCAGCGGCGGACGTCGGCGCGCGGCGCCGGGGTGTCGGATCGGAGGCTCACAGCGACCATCCTGCCGCCTGCGGCCGACGTCCGGTCACCACCAGGGCCGTGGAGACGCGGCAGGGCGCGGACCGGAAGCGGTCGGCGCTGCTCGCACCGGGCCTCCAGTCCGCGCCCTGGTGGGGACGGATCCTCGGGATCAGTCCCGGACGTACGCCGGCGCGGCCTCGGCGTGGGCGTCGCCGACCCGGTGCACGCGCAGGTCGTTCGTCGAGCCCTCGATGCCGGGAGGGGACCCGGCCGTCACGATGACGCGGTCGCCGGGGGCGGCCAGGCCGTTCTCGAGGAGGACGTCGTCCACCTGCGAGAAGAGCTCGTCGGTGTGGGTCTTCCGCTCCACCAGGAACGAACGGACACCCCACGTGAGGGCCATCCGGCGGCGCGTGGCCTCGTTCGGGGTGAAGGCGATGATCGGCAGACCGTGGCGCAGGCGCGACATGCGGCGGGCCGAGTCGCCGGACTCGGTGAAGACGCAGAGGTACGACGCCTCGGTGAACTCGGCGATCTCGACGGCGGCGAGGGTGATCGCTCCGCCGAGGGTGCGCGGCTTGGTGCCGAGCGGGGCGATGCGCTCGAGCCCGTGGTCCTCGGTGGACTCGACGATGCGCGCCATGGTGCGGACGGTCTGCACCGGGTACTCACCGACGCTCGTCTCACCGGACAGCATGACCGCGTCAGCACCGTCGAGGACGGCGTTGGCGACGTCGGACGTCTCGGCGCGGGTGGGGATCGGCGACGAGATCATCGACTCGAGCATCTGCGTCGCCACGATGACCGGCTTCGCCATGCGGCGGGACAGCTCGACGGCGCGCTTCTGCACGATCGGGACGGCCTCGAGCGGGAGCTCGACGCCGAGGTCACCGCGGGCGACCATGATGCTGTCGAAGGCGTCGATGATCTCCTCGAGGGCGTCGACGGCCTGGGGCTTCTCGACCTTGGCGATGACCGGCAGGCGCTTGCCCTCTTCGTCCATGATCTCGTGGGCACGCACGACGTCGCTCGCGTTGCGCACGAACGACAGCGCGATGAGGTCGGCACCCTGGCGGATGGCCCAGCGCAGGTCGGCCTCGTCCTTCTCGCTCAGCGCGGGGACGTTGACGGCGACACCGGGCAGGTTGATGCCCTTGTTGTTCGACACCGTGCCCGGGACGACGACCTCGGTGCGGACCCGCACGCCGTCGGTGTCGAGGACACGGAGGCGGACACGGCCGTCGTCGATGAGCAGCGGGTCACCGGGCTTGACGTCCTGCGGCAGGCCCTTGAACGTCGTGCCGCAGATCTCCTTCGAGCCGGGGACGTCCTCGGTCGTGATGGTGAAGATGTCACCGACCGCCAGGTCGTGCGGGCCGTCGGCGAAACGAGCCAGACGGATCTTCGGACCCTGCAGGTCGACGAGGATCGCGACGGGCTTGCCGAGTTCCTCGGCGGCACGACGGACGTTGACGTAGTTGGCCTCGTGGACGCTGTAGTCACCGTGGCTGAGGTTGAGGCGGGCGACGTCGACGCCCGCTTCGATGATCTCCTTGACGGTCTCGTAGTCCGACGTTGCCGGTCCGAGCGTCGAAACGATCTTTGCGCGTCTCAATGGATTCCTTCGTGGTGGTGGATGGAGCTTGGGTTTCCGCGCTGTGGGGCCGCGCGGAACGAAGCGAGGCCACCAGCACCCTACCGAGTGCTGGTGGCCTCATGCTCACGGGAGCGTGAGCATCTGGTGGAGACGGTCCGCCGTCTGGCGGCGGCCCGACATCTGGTGTGCGTCCGACATCAGACGGAGATCGCCCGGTCGGTCGCCTTGACCGGCGCCGGCAGGATCGTGGAGCCCTCGAGGTACTCGTCGACCTGTGCGGCCGCGGCACGGCCCTCGGCGATCGCCCACACGATGAGCGACTGCCCACGACCCGCGTCGCCGACGACGAACACGCCGGCCTCGTTGGTCGCGTAGTCGGCACGGCGGTCGAGCGCCCCGGAGACCGTGGTCGGCAGACCGAGCTGCGGCTCGATCGTGTCGGACTCGGGGCCGGTGAAGCCCATCGCGATGAGGACGAGGTCGGCCGGGATCTCCCGCTCGCTGCCCGCCTTCGGGACCCGTCGGCCGTCGAGGTACTCGGTCTCGGCGACCCGCAGTGCGCGGACCTCGCCGGCGTCGTTCGACAGGAACTCGACGGTGGAGGCGAGGAAGTGCCGCTCGCCGCCCTCTTCGTGGGCGCTCGTGATCTCGAACACGGTCGGGAACATCGGCCACGGCTGGTCGGACGGACGCTCGAGCGGCGGCTGCTTGCCGATCGCCAGGTTCGTCACGCTCAACGCGCCCTGGCGGTGGGCCGTACCGATGCAGTCCGCGCCGGTGTCGCCGCCGCCGATGACGACGACGTGCTTGCCCTCGGCCGTGATCTGGTTGTCGACCGTCGTGCCCGCGTTCGCCTTGTTCTGCTGGACCAGGTAGTCCATGGCGAAGTGCACGCCCTCGAGGTCGCGCCCCGGGATCGGCAGGTCGCGCGGCACCGTGGCGCCGGTGGCGACGACGACCGCGTCGTAGCGTGACTTCAGGTCGTCCCAGGTGATGTCCCTGCCGATCTCGACCCCGGCACGGAACCGGGTGCCCTCGGCCTGCATCTGGGCGAGGCGCGCGTCGATCTGGCGCTTCTCCATCTTGAAGTCCGGGATGCCGTAGCGGAGCAGGCCGCCGATGCGGTCGTCCCGCTCGTAGACGGCGACCGTGTGGCCGGCACGCGTGAGCTGCTGCGCGGCGGCGAGCCCGGCGGGGCCGGAGCCCACGACGGCGACGGTCTTGCCCGTCAGGCGCTCCGGCGGGTGCGGGGTGACCCAGCCGTTCTGGAACGCCTGGTCGATGATCGAGACCTCGACCTGCTTGATCGTCACCGGGGGCTGGTTGATGCCGAGCACGCACGACGACTCGCACGGGGCCGGGCAGAGCCGACCCGTGAACTCCGGGAAGTTGTTCGTCTCGTGCAGGCGCTCGATCGCCTGTCGGCCCTCACCGCGCCAGGTCAGGTCGTTCCACTCCGGGATCAGGTTGCCGAGCGGGCAGCCCTGGTGGCAGAACGGCACGCCGCAGTCCATGCAGCGGCCGGCCTGGCGCTTCAGGACACCGGACTCCTGCTGCTCGTAGACCTCTTTCCAGTCCATGAGCCGCACGGGCACGGGTCGCCGGGGCGGGAGTTCGCGTTCCTGGACCTTCAGGAATCCCTTGGGGTCAGCCACCGGTCACCTCCATGATCCTGTTCCAAACGATGTCACCGTCGGGGTCGAGCCCCTCGTCGACGGCCTGTCTGCGCGTCTCGAGCACCGCCGCGTAGTCGCGCGGCAGCACCTTGACGAAGTCGCTCAGGTCTCCGGACGCCAGCAGGTCGGACGCGAGCGTCGACCCCGTCTCGTCGGCGTGCCGGGTGAGCAGGTCGGTGACGATCTCGACGTCGGCGCTGTCGAGCGCCTCGAGCCGGAGTTCGCCGGACGCCAGGGCGTCGGTGTTGACGTGCTCCTCGCGGAGCCCACGGACGTACGCCGTCCCACCGGACATGCCGGCACCGAGGTTCCGGCCGGTCTCGCCGAGGATGAGCGCGAGCCCGCCCGTCATGTACTCGAGCGCGTGGTCGCCCACGCCCTCGACGACGGCCGTTGCACCGGAGTTCCGCACCAGGAACCGCTCGCCCACGATGCCGCGGATGAACATGCTGCCCTGGGTGGCGCCGTACCCGATGACGTTGCCGGCGATGACGTTCTCGGCGGGGTCGAAGCCCGAACCGGCGTCGGGGCGGACGACGATCTGGCCGCCGGAGAGCCCCTTGCCGACGTAGTCGTTGCTGTCGCCGATGAGCCGCAGCGTGATGCCCGCCGGCAGGAACGCGCCGAGCGACTGCCCGGCGGAACCGCGCAGCGTCACGTCGATCGAACCGTTCGGCAGACCGTGTTCGCCGTGTCGCAGGGTCACCTGGTGGCCGAGCATCGTGCCGACGGCACGCTCGGTGTTGCGGATGGGCAGGTCGAGCGCGATCGAACCGCCGTGGTCGAGCACGTCCGCGGTCTGCTGGATGAGCTGCACGTCGAAGTGCTGGTCCAGCTCGTGGTCCTGCTCGCGGTGGTGGCGGCGCGGTTCGGCGTCGTCGAAGTGCGGTCCCTTGAGCACGGGCGCGAGGTCGAGCCCTGAGGCCTTCCAGTGCTCGACGGCACGGTCGACGTCGAGCGCGTCGGTCTGCCCGATGGCCTCGTCGAGGCTGCGGAAGCCGAGCTCGGCGAGGAGTTCGCGAACCTCCTGCGCGATGAACTCGAAGAAGTTCACGACGAACTCGGGCTTGCCGGAGAACCGCTTGCGGAGCTCGGGGTTCTGCGTGGCGACGCCGACCGGGCAGGTGTCCAGGTGGCAGACGCGCATCAGGATGCAGCCCTCGACCACGAGCGGGGCGGTCGCGAAGCCGTACTCCTCGGCGCCGAGCAACGCGGCCACGACGACGTCGCGCCCGGTCTTCATCTGCCCGTCCACCTGCACGACGACGCGGTCGCGCATGCCGTTCAGCATGAGCGTCTGCTGGGTCTCGGCCAGGCCGATCTCCCACGGGGTGCCGGCGTGCTTGAGCGAGTTCAGCGGGCTCGCGCCGGTGCCGCCGTCGTGGCCGGAGACGAGTACGACGTCGGCCAGGGCCTTCGTCACACCGGCCGCGACCGCACCGATGCCGGACTGACTCACGAGCTTCACGTGGACGCGGGCGGCCGGGTTGGCGCGCTTGACGTCGAAGATCAGCTGCTTGAGGTCCTCGATGGAGTAGATGTCGTGGTGCGGCGGCGGCGAGATGAGGCCGACGCCCGCGGTGGCGTGCCGGGTGCGGGCCACCCACGGGTAGACCTTCGCCGGGGGCAGCTGACCGCCCTCGCCGGGCTTCGCGCCCTGCGCCATCTTGAGCTGGATGTCGGTGGCGTGCGTGAGGTACATGCTCGTCACGCCGAACCGGCCGGAGGCGACCTGCTTGATCGCGCTGCGGCGCTCGGGGTCGAGGAGCCGGTCGACGTCCTCGCCGCCCTCGCCCGTGTTCGACCGCCCACCGAGCCGGTTCATCGCGATGGCGAGCGTCTCGTGGGCCTCCTTCGAGATGGACCCGTAGGACATCGCACCGGTGTTGAACCGCTTGACGATCGACTCGATCGACTCGACCTCGTCGAGCGCGATGGGCTTCCGAGCGCCCTGCTTGAACCGGAACAGCCCGCGGAGCGTCATGAGCTGCTCGGACTGGTCGTCCACGGCGCTCGAGTACTCGCGGAAGATGTCGTACCGGCGGGCACGCGTGGCGTGCTGCAGGCGGAACACCGTGTCCGGGTTGAACAGGTGCGGCGGGCCCTGACGGCGCCACTGGTACTCGCCACCGATCTGCAGCCGCTCGTGGGAGAGCACGGCACCGTCCTGCGGGTACGCCTGGGCGTGCCGCTCGGCGTTCTCCTTGGCGATGACGTCGATGTCGACGCCGCCCAGGATCGACGAGGTGCCCGTGAAGTACCTGTCGACGAACTCCTGGCTGAGCCCGACGGCCTCGAACGCCTGCGCACCGGCGTAGCTGGACACCGTGGAGATGCCCATCTTCGACATGATCTTCAGCACGCCCTTGCCGAGCGCCTTGATGACGTTCTTGACGGCCTGCTCCGGGGTGATCCCGGGGATCATGCCGGCGCGGACCAGGTTCTCGCAGGTCTCCATCGCCAGGTACGGGTTGATCGCCGAGGCGCCGTACCCGATGAGGGTCGCCACGTGGTGGACCTCGCGCACGTCGCCGGCCTCGACGATGAGCCCGACCTTCATGCGCTGCTCGGTGCGGATCAGGTGGTGGTGGACCGCGGCGAGGAGCAGGAGGCTCGGCACCGGTGCCTGCTCGGAGTTGCCGTCGCGGTCGGACAGCACGATGAACTGCTTGCCGGACTCGATCGCGGCGTCGACCTCGTCGCACACGGCGGCGATGCGCTTCTGCATCGCCTTCTTGCCGGCGTCGACGCGGTACAGGCCCTTGATCGTGACGGTCAGGTGGCGACCCGACTCGGTCTCGAAGTGCTGGACCTTGGCGAGCTGGTCGTTGTCGATCACCGGGAAGTCGAGCGTGATCTGCTTCGCGTGCTCGGGACCGGCGGAGAGCAGGTTGCGCTCCGGACCGAGCCCCATCCCCATCGAGGTGATGACCTGCTCACGGATCGAGTCGAGCGGCGGGTTGGTCACCTGCGCGAACTGCTGCGTGAAGTAGTCGAAGAGCAGTCGCGGACGCTCGGACAGCACGGCGATCGGGGTGTCCGAGCCCATCGCGCCGAGGGGTTCGGCCCCCGCTGCCGCCATCGGGCGCAGCAGGATCCGGACCTCTTCCTCGGTGTACCCGAACGCGCGCTGCCGACGGGTGACCGAGGCCGGGGTGTGCACGATGTGCTCGCGCTCCGGCAGGTCGTTGAGGTTGATGCGGCCGGCTTCGAGCCAGTCACCCCAGGGACCCGAGGCGGCGAGTTCGCGCTTGACCTCGTCGTCCTCGATGATGCGGCCGGCCTCGGTGTCCACCAGGAACATCCGGCCCGGACGCAGGCGCCCCTTGCGCACGACCTTGGCGGCCGGCACGTCGATGACCCCGGTCTCGGAGCCCATCACGATGAGGCCGTCGTCCGTGACCAGGAAGCGTCCGGGGCGCAGGCCGTTGCGGTCGAGGGTGGCGCCGACGAGCGAGCCGTCGGTGAAGGTGATCGCGGCGGGGCCGTCCCACGGCTCCATGAGCATGGAGTGGTACTCGTAGAACGCGCGGAGGTCCGGGTCCATCCCGACCTGGTTCTCCCACGCCTCTGGCACCATCATCGACACGGCGTGCGGCAGGGTCCGGCCGGTCAGGGTCAGCAGCTCGAGGACCTCGTCGAACGAGGCCGAGTCGCTCGCCCCCGGGCTCACGATGGGCAGGAGCGGGGCCATGTCGCCGAGCAGTTCGCTCTCGAGCTGCGACTGGCGGGCGCGCATCCAGTTGCGGTTGCCGCGCACGGTGTTGATCTCACCGTTGTGGGCGATCGTCCGGAACGGCTGCGCGAGCGGCCACGACGGGAACGTGTTGGTGGAGTAGCGCGAGTGCACGATCGCGAGCTTCGACGCGAAGCGCTCGTCGCTGAGGTCCGGGTAGAACGGCTCGAGCTGCAGCGTCGTGACCATGCCCTTGTAGACCATGGTGCGGCTCGACAGCGACATGAAGTACAGGTCGTTGTCGTGCTCGGCGCGCTTGCGGAGCCGGAAGGCCTGGCGGTCGAGCGCGATGCCGCTCCACGAGGCACCGTGCACGTCGTGCCGGATGGAGGCGACGAACAGCTGCTCGAACGCCGGCATCGCGGCACGTGCGAGCGTGCCGAGGACCTCCGGACGCACCGGGACCTCGCGCCACCCGAGGACCTTCAGGCCCTCTTCGCGGGCGAGCCGCTCGACGGCGCCCTTCACCGCGTGGCGCGCGTCGTCGTCCAGGGGCAGGTAGGCGGTACCGACGGCGTACTCCCCCGCGGCCGGCAGCTCGAAGGGCACGACGGCCCGGAGGAACTCGTCGGGCACCTGGCACAGGATGCCCGCGCCGTCACCGGTGCCCGCGTCGGAGCCCACGGCACCGCGGTGCTCGAGGTTCCGGAGCGCACCGAGTGCGGCGTCGACGATGTCGTGACCGGGCGTGCCGCGCAGGGTCGCGACCATCGCGAGTCCGCAGGCGTCCTTCTCGTTCGCCGGGTCGTACATGCCCGTGGCGTCCGGGATCGCGGAGAAGCGGCGGTGCGGCGGCACGAGGCTCGTCGGTGCCGAGGGCTGGGTTGGCTGGAGCGCCATGGGGAACCGTCCTCACGAGGAAGTGGAACAGGGACAGCGGTGGCCCGGTGGTGCGTTCCGCCCGAGCGGGCGGGACTGGTGCCCGTGCCCGCCGTCAGTGAGTTGCCCTGCCGGCCGGCGAGGTTGCTGGGCCCCGCTTGTGGCGGAGACCGTCTGGTGCTGCTGCTGGTGGTGCTGCGCGTGACCGGTGGTCGTCGGGAGCGGGTGCTCCCACCACGGGATCAGCGAGTGGTCGTGACCGGTTCGTCGCTCGTGACGCCGTCTGCTGCGTCGTCGTCGTGCTCCGAGAAGGTGTCCTCGGAGTCTACAACGGAGGTCGGACGGGGCCCGCGACCCGGCAGGTACGGGCTCGGCTCCTTGCCGGTGTGCCGGCGGCTCTGCACCACGAAGATCAGGATGCCGATGACGACCGCGGCGAGGGCCACCCACACGTTGGTGCGGACCCCGAAGAAGGTCTCGCTCGTGTCGACGCGGATGGACTCGAGCACCGAGCGTCCGGCGCCGTACCAGATCAGGTACAGGCCGAGGACCTTGCCCCACTGCAGCGTGAACTTGCGCGCGAGGAGCAGGATGACGACGACACCGAGGACGTTCCAGATGATCTCGTAGAGGAACGTCGGGTGGAACAGCGTGCCCTCGGGCAGACCCTTCGGGAAGGCGGCGTTGCTCGAGTCGATCTCGAGGCCCCAGGGCAGGCTCGTCGGCATGCCGAAGAGCTCCTGGTTGAAGTAGTTGCCCAGACGGCCGAACGCCTGTGCGAGCAGGACGCCCGGCACCACGGCGTCGATGAACGACGTGAAGCGCAGGCCCACCTGGCGGCAGCCGATCCACGCGCCGACCGACCCGAGGATGAGCGCGCCGAAGATGGCGAGCCCGCCCTCCCAGATGTACAGGAAGGACAGCGGGTCGATGCCGGGGCCGAAGTAGTCGGACACGTGGGTGAACACGTGGAAGAGGCGACCGCCGATGATGCCGGCGGGCACGGCCCAGATCGCGATGTCGATGATGATCCAGCGCTCGACGCCGCGGGCGTTGAGTCGGCGGTTCGCCAGGACGACCGCGGCCACGATCCCGATCAGGATGCAGATCGCGTACGCGTGGATGCGGAAGTCGAGGGGCAGCGACCAGCCGAACGCGTCGCGCAGCCAGGCGGTCAGGTCGAAGTACTGCCAGGCGGTGCTCGGGCTCGGGATGCTCAGGAGGGGCATGGAGGTGCTGTCGCCTTTCGGAACTGACGGGGCGCGGTCGACGTGGCGTCGGCCTCGCTCACTGTAGCGCGGGTCGCGGGCCCGACAGGAACTGGACTAGCGGCGGCGGGCGCCGGTGGCGAGGTCGGCGGCACGGTCGGCCACACCCTGCACACCGAGGTCGGCCAGCGCGCGGACGAACGCGGACCCGACGATGGCACCGTCGGCGTACTCGAGCACCTCGCCGACCTGCTCGGCCGTCGAGATCCCGAGACCCACGCAGGTGCGCTCGACCCCGGCGTCGCGCAGGCGCGACACCACCGTGCGTGCGGCGACGTCGACCCCGGCCCGTGCACCGGTCACACCCATCGTGGAGACGGCGTAGACGAACCCACGGCTGGCCTCGACCGCCTGGCGCATGCGCTCGTCCGACGAGGACGGTGCCGCGAGGAAGACCCGGTCGAGCCCGGTCCGCTCGGAGGCCTCGGTCCACGCGGAGGCCTCGTCGGGGATGAGGTCGGGCGTGATGAGGCCGGCGGCTCCGGCGGCGACGAGGTCGTCGGCGAAGCGGTCCACGCCGTAGCGCAGCACCGGGTTCCAGTACGTCATGACGAGCACCGGCACGTCGGCCCGCTCGGTGATCTGCTGCACGGCGTCGAAGACCTGTGCGACCCGGAAGCCGTTCGCCAGGCTCTCCTCGGCCGCCCGCTGGATCACGGGGCCGTCCATCACCGGGTCCGAGTACGGCAGGCCGAACTCGATGACGTCCACGCCGTTCTCGGCGAGGGCGACGGCGGCGTCGACGCTGGTCTGCAGGTTCGGGTACCCGGCGGGCAGGTAGCCGACGACGGCTCCGGCGCGCTCGGCGTTGGCGGTGTCGATCGTCGTGGCGACGGTCCGGTTCGTGGTCACAGCTGCACCGCGTTCTCGTCGAGGATGCCGAAGTAGCGACTGGCGGACGCGACGTCCTTGTCGCCCCGGCCGGACAGGTTCACGAGCACGACGCCCTCGGGGCCGAGCTCCTTGCCGAGCTTCATGGCACCGGCGAGGGCGTGGGACGACTCGATCGCCGGGATGATGCCCTCGGTCTGGCTCAGCAGGCGGAACGCCTCCATCGCCTCGGTGTCGGTGATCGGCTGGTACTTCGCGCGGCCGATCGACGCCAGGTACGCGTGCTCCGGTCCGACGCTCGGGTAGTCGAGTCCGGCCGAGATGCTGTGGCTCTCGATCGTCTGGCCGTCCTCGTCCTGCATCAGGTACGACTTCGCGCCCTGCAGCACGCCCTCGCGACCGAGCGTGATGCTCGCCGCGTGCCGACCGGTCTCGACGCCGTCGCCGCCGGCCTCGAAGCCGTGCAGCGCGACGGACTCGTCGTCGAGGAACGCCTCGAAGATGCCCATCGCGTTCGATCCGCCGCCGACGCAGGCCGCGACGGCGTCCGGCAGGCGCCCGACGCGGTCGAGGACCTGCTGGCGCGCTTCCTCGCCGATGACCTTGTGGAACTCGCGCACCATCTCGGGGAACGGGTGCGGACCGGCGACCGTGCCGAGCAGGTAGTGCGTCGACGAGACGTTGGCGACCCAGTCGCGCAGGGCGTCGTTGATGGCGTCCTTCAGGGTGCGCGAACCGGTCTCGACGGGGATGACCTCGGCGCCGAGCAGGCGCATCCGGGCCACGTTGAGGGCCTGTCGCTCGGTGTCCACGGCGCCCATGTAGACGACGCACTCCATGCCGAACAGCGCGGCAGCGGTCGCCGTGGCGACGCCGTGCTGGCCGGCACCGGTCTCGGCGATCAGGCGGGTCTTGCCGAGCCGACGGGCGACGAGGGCCTGGCCGAGGACGTTGTTGATCTTGTGGGAACCGGTGTGGTTCAGGTCCTCGCGCTTCAGGATCACCCGAGCGCCACCGGCGTGCTTCGCGAACCGCGGCACCTCGGTGATGATCGAGGGGCGCCCGGTGTAGTCGCGCTGCAGCTCGTCGAGCTCCGCACGGAACGCCGGGTCGGCCCAGGCCTGACGGAAGGCGGCCTCGAGCTCGTCGAGCGCGAGGACGAGGGACTCGGGGACGAAGCGTCCGCCGAAGTCACCGAAGTAGGGGCCGTGCAGGTCGCGGAGTGAGGTCACGATGTGTCTCCCGGGACGAGTCCGACGCGGCCGGTGGGCCGCGTCGGACGGGTGGAACGTGCGGCCGCGGTCGGCGGCCTCGATGCGTGGGCGGTCCGGGCCGCCGGTCAGCGGCCCGGTGAGCCGGTCAGGCCTGGTCGGCGGCGTCGACGAACGACGCCAGGGTCGCGGCGGGGTCGTCACCCGTCACGAGCGCTTCGCCGACCAGCACGACGTCGGCGCCGGCTGCCCGGTAGTGGGCGACGTCGGCCGGACCGGAGACCGCGGACTCGGCGACCCGCACGACCCCGGTGGGGATGCGGTCGGCGAGCGACCCGAACAGGTCGCGGTCGAGCGAGAAGTCGGTCAGGTCACGGGCGTTGACGCCGAGGATGCGGGCGCCGGCGTCGAGGCCACGCGTGACCTCGTCACCGGAGTGCGCCTCGACCAGCACGCGCATGCCGAGTTCTTCGGCCAGGGTGTGCAGTTCGACCAGGCGGGCCTGTTCGAGCGCCGCCACGATGAGCAGCACGACGTCGGCTCCGGACGCCCGGGCCTCGATCACCTGGTACGGGTCGGCGATGAAGTCCTTGCGGAGCACGGGTACCCCGACGCGGGCCTTCACGGCTTCGAGGTCGGCGAGACTGCCGAGGAACTTGCGGCCCTCGGTCAGGACGCTGATCGTCGAGGCCCCGCCACGCTCGTAGTCGGCGGCGAGGGCAGCCGGGTCGGCGATCGCGGCCATCGACCCGCGGGACGGGCTGGCGCGCTTGACCTCGGCGATGATCTTCACCCGGTCACCCGGGCTGAGGAACGCGAGGGCGTCGAGCGGCGACGCCACCCGGTCGAGGTCGCGTTCGACGTCCGAGTACGGACGGTCGACACGACGGGCGGCGGCGTCCTCGAGCGCGCCCGCGACGAGGGTCTCGAGCACGTTCGGCATCGGGAGACCCCTACTCGCCGTGGTGCTTGGGGACGAACTTCGGACCGTCGACGCCGTAACCGGCCTTCTTCATCACGCCACCGACGATGAGGCCGATGAGGACGACGCCAGCGGAGGCCCAGACGCCCCACGGCTGGTCGAACCAGAAGAACAGCGTGCCTGCCGCGAATCCGATCAGCATGATCACGACGGCGGTCCAGGCGGCCGGCGAGTGGCCTTCGCCGAGTTCTGCGGGCTCAGTGTTGCTCACGGTGCTCCTCGTTCTGCTCCGGCGTCGTCGGTCGAGCGACGCCCTGTCGATCCTACCGTGTCGTCACTCGGCGCCCCCGCGCCCGCGCCGTCGGCGGTGGTCGGGTCTACGCCCGCGCTCAGGTCGTCCCAGTCGACGACCGCGTCGCGCTGGACGGGTGCTGCCGCGCGTGCCGCCGCGGCGGCTCCGGCGGTCGCGGCGCCGTACTTCCGGCTCGGGCCGGGCCAGGCGCGCTGGACCACGATGACGACCACGCCGAGCAGCACGGCGAGGACGCCGCCCGCGATCCCGACGGCGGGCCACGGGCTCACGGAGACGCTCGACACGACACCGCGGACGGCGCCGAGGTCACTGACCCCGGCGACCTCGCCGACGGCACCGCGTGCAGCGGCGATCGGGTCACGGAGTGCGGTGATCCCGCTGACGACGACCCCGAGGCCGAGCAGGATCTCGACGGCGGCGAGCACGATGCGCAGCACCCGTCCGGCGATGGTCATCGCCAGGAAGAGCGCGAGGCTGGCGATCGCCAGCGCCGTGTACTGCGGCACGACCGCCGCCCCGTCGGCCGAGACCGTCGAGGTGACGGCGGCGCCCGCGTGCAGGCGCACGGTGAACCAGGTCTGGGTCCAGGCGAGCATGATGACGCCGGCGACCAGGAGTCCGGCGACGACCACGATCGGACGCGAGCGCTTCACGAGCGGACCTCGCGCATCCGGTTGGCCGTGGCGACGGCACGCAGCGGGGCGGCGGCCTTGTTGACCGCCTCGACGTGCTCGGTCTCCGGGTCGGAGTCCGCGACGAGTCCGGCACCGGCCTGCACGCGGGCGACGCCGTCCTTGATCAGGGCGGTGCGGATCGCGATCGCCAGGTCGGCGTCACCGGCGAAGTCGAAGTACCCGACGACACCGGCGTACGCACCGCGCTTCGCCGGCTCGAGCTCGTCGATGATCTCGAGCGCACGCGGCTTCGGCGCGCCCGAGAGCGTGCCGGCCGGGAACGTCGCCCGGAACACGTCGATCGCCGAGGCCTCGGGACGCACCCGCCCCTCGACGCTCGACACCAGGTGCATGATGTGGCTGAACCGCTCGACGGTCATGAACTCGGTGACGCTGACGGTGCCCGGCTCGCACACCTTCTGCAGGTCGTTGCGGGCGAGGTCGACGAGCATCAGGTGCTCGGCGCGCTCCTTCGGGTCGCCGAGCAGGTCCTCGCCGAGGTGGACGTCCTCTTCCGGGGTCGCACCACGCGGGCGGGACCCGGCGATCGGGTGCGTGATGGCGCGGTCGCCCTGCACCTTGACCAGCGCCTCCGGGGAAGCGCCGACGATCCAGAACCGCTCGTCGGCGGTGTCCGCGAGGGCGAGGAAGTACATGTACGGGCTCGGGTTCAGCGTCCGGAGCACCCGGTAGACGTCGAGCGGGTCGGCCGTGACCTCGTGGTCGAACCGCTGCGAGATGACGACCTGGAACACGTCACCGTCGCGGATGAAGCCCTTCGAGCGCTCGACGGCCGCCATGTAGTCGGCCGGGCTCGTGCGGTGGGTCGGGGTCGGCTCGGCGATCTCGAACGCCTCGGCGACGGTCGCGACGCTCGGCTGCACCAGGTCGCCCTGCATGCGGTCGAGGCGCTGCTGCGCGTCCGCCCAGAGGGTGTCCGCGTCGTCGGTGCCGTCGTTCAGCACGCTCGCGACCAGCAGCACGAGACCGGTGCGGTGGTCGAGTGCGGCGAGTTCGGAGACGAACGACAGCGCCTGTCCGGGCACGTCGAAGTCGGCCGGCGGCACGTTCGGCAGGTGCTCGAGCTGCCGCACGGCCTCCCACCCGATGAAGCCGACGGTGCCGCCGACGAGCGGCGGCGAGCCGGGCACCCGCGGCGTGGCCCAGCGCTCGTGCAACCGTGCGAGGACCTCGAGTGGGGCGCCGTCGAGCGACCCGACGGCGCGCTCGGCGTCGATGCCGGTGTCGATCCAGGCCGCGCGGTCGCCGTCCTGCGTCAGGACGCCGAAGCTCCGCACACCGACGAACGACCAGCGTGACCACAGGCCACCCTGACCGGCGGACTCGAGCAGGAAGGACCCGGGGCGGCCGTCGGCGAGCTTGCGGTAGACGCCGACCGGCGTCTCGCTGTCGCCGTACAGCGCGCGGACGACCGGCAGGACGCGGTGGTCGTCGAGCAGGCCGTCGAACTCCGGTCGGGAGGTCGTGTGCGGGGTCTCGGAGATCGTCGCGGTGGTCATCGGGTCGGCTCCACGGCCGTGTCCGCCGGGGCGGACATGGTCACGGGCGCGAGCGGGTCGACGTCGAAGCACCGGTGCGCACCGGTGTGGCACGCCGCCCCGACCTGCTGCACCGTGACGAGGAGCGTGTCGTCGTCGCAGTCCAGTGCAGCGCCCCGGACGTACTGGGCATGTCCCGACGTGTCACCCTTCCGCCAGTACTCGTTCCGCGACCGCGACCAGAAGGTCACACGGCCTTCGGTGAGGGTGCGGCGGAGGGCTTCCCGGTCCATGTAGCCGAGCATGAGGACGTCCTTCGACGATTCCTCCTGCACGATGGCGGGGAGCAGGCCGTCCGCACCGAAGCGTGCGCGGTCGAGGACCGCCTCGGTGTCGGTGCTGGTGCTGTCGGTCATGAGACTCCTAGCCTACGGCGGCGGATCAGCGGACGGCGTGGCCGGTCGCGCGGAGCGCGGCCTTGACGTCCCCCACGGTCATCTCGCCACGGTGGAAGACACTGGCGGCGAGGACTGCATCCGCTCCCGCGTCGACGGCCGGGGCGAAGTGCTCGACGTGACCCGCGCCTCCCGAGGCGATCACCGGGACGGACGAGACGGCGCGCACCGCGGCCACGAGTTCGAGGTCGAACCCGTTCTTCGTGCCGTCGGCGTCGATGGAGTTGACGAGCAGTTCCCCCGCGCCGCGCTCGACGGCCTCGCGTGCCCACGCGATGGCGTCGAGGTCGGACTCGGTCCGCCCGCCGTGGGTGGTGACCACGAAACCCGAGGGCATCCGGTCGGAGCGCTTGACGTCGAGCGACAGCACGACGGCCTGGGCACCGAACCGGTCGGCGATCTCGCCGATGAGCTCGTGCCGGGCGATCGCTGCGCTGTTCACGCCGATCTTGTCCGCGCCGCACTGCTGCAGGCGCGAGACGTCGTCGACGCTGCGCACCCCACCACCGACGGTGAGCGGGATGAAGACCTGCTCGGCCGTCCGGGTCACGGTGTCGTACATCGTCGCCCGGTTCTCGACCGTGGCGCCGACGTCGAGGAAGGTCAGCTCGTCGGCACCCTGCTCGTAGTACCGAGCCGCGAGCTCGACGGGGTCACCGGCGTCCTGCAGGTCCAGGAAGTTGACGCCCTTGACGACGCGGCCGCCCTTGACGTCGAGGCACGGGATGACCCGGACCGACACGCCACCGGCGGTCACAGGCGTGCGGCGTGGATCGGGCTGACGAGGATCGCCCGGGCGCCGAGGTCGTAGAGCGCGTCCATGATGAGGTTCGCGTCGTCGCGCGGGATCATCACGCGGACAGCCGCCCAGTCGCGGTCGTGCAGCGGCGACACGGTTGGCGACTCGATGCCGGACGCCACCGCCGTCGCCTGCTCGAGCAGGGCCGTGGGGACGTCGTAGTCGAGCATCACGTAGCCACGGGCGACGAGCACGCCCTGCAGGCGTCGGCGGAGCACGTCGATGCCGGGGATGGTCTCGTCGGTGGAGACGAGCACCGCGGTCGACTCGAGGATCACCGGGCCGAAGATCTCGAGGCCCGCCTGCCGGAGCGTGCTGCCCGTCGACACGACGTCGGCCACGGCGTCGGCGACCCCGAGCCGGACGGCGCTCTCGACCGCGCCGTCGAGCTTCACGAGCGTGGAGCTGACCCCGTGCTCGGCGAGGAACGCACCGACCAGTCCGGGGTAGCTCGTGGCCACCCGCACGCCGTCGAGGTCCTGCAGCGAGGCGAACCGACCCGGGGTGCCGGCGAACCGGAAGGTGGAGTCGGCGAAGCCGAGCGCGTCGACCTCGTGCGCCTCGGACCCGGAGTCGAGCAGCAGGTCGCGGCCGGTGATGCCGACGTCGAGCGCGCCGGACCCCACGTACGTGGCGATGTCCCGCGGGCGGAGGAAGAAGAACTCGACGCCGTTGCGCTCGTCGAGCAGGTGCAGCGCCTTCGGGTCGCGGCGGCCGGCGTACCCGGCCTCCCGCAGCATGTCGGACGCGGTCTCGGACAGGGAGCCCTTGTTGGGCACGGCGATGCGGAGCATCAGTGGGTCTGCTTTCTGTGGGGTCGTCGGCGGTCGTCGGTGCGCCGGGCGGCGCTTCCTACAGATGTCGCCAGACGTCCGCCGGGGTGAGCCCCTTGGCGACCATGAGGACCTGGAGGTGGTAGATCAGCTGCGAGATCTCCTCCGAGGTGCGCTCGTCGCCCTCGTACTCGGCCGCCATCCAGACCTCGGCGGCTTCCTCCACGATCTTCTTGCCGATCTGGTGCACGCCGGCGTCCAGTTCGGCGACGGTGCCGGAGCCCTCGGGGCGCGTGCGCGCCTTCTCAGTGAGCTCCTGGAACAGGTCGTCGAACGTCTTCACGGGGTCCAGGCTACCGGTCTCCGCAGACGCTGCCGACGCACCGTCCGGACGGGTCGCGCTCATGCCCGCGCCCGCGCGGCCGCTTCGCGCAGGTCCGTGATCCGCGCGGCGGGCTCCCCGCCGTAGACGGCCGACCCGGCGACGAGCGTGTCGGCCCCGCTGCGCACGGCCTCGGGCACGGTGTCCACCGAGATGCCGCCGTCGACCTCGAGCCACACGTCGAGCCCGGACGCATCGACGGCAGCGCGGGCGTCGGCGAGCTTCGGCATCACGGACGGCATGAAGGACTGGCCGCCGAACCCGGGCTCGACGGTCATCAGCAGGATCATGTCGTAGGCGTCGAGGTGGTGCAGCACCTGCGTGATCGGGGTGCCGGGCTTCACGGCGACGGCGGCGCGGGCACCGTTCGACCGGATCGCCGCGGCGGTCGCCACCGGGTCGTCGGCTGCCTCGAAGTGGAACGTGACGCTCGATGCACCGGTCTCGGCGTACTTCGGCGCGTTGCGGTCGGCGTCGGTGACCATCAGGTGCACGTCGAGCGGCACCGGCGACACCTGCTGCAAGCGCTGCACGATCGGCAGCCCGAGCGTCAGGTTCGGGACGAAGTGGTTGTCCATCACGTCGACGTGCACCAGGTCGGCGGTCTCGATGCGCTGGAGTTCGCGCTCGAGGTTCGCGAAGTCGGCGGACAGGATGCTCGGCGAGATGCGGATCGTCACCGGGCAAGCCTACCGGCGTGCGCCTGCCTGGCTGCGCTGCCCGGGTGCGCGCGGCGCCGTCCGGGGGCGGGGTCAGCCGTCGCCGAGGGCGCGCGTGCCGAGGTCGGACCGGAGCATCGTCCCGAGTGCTGCTTCGACCAGCCGCTCGCCCTGCGGGCGGTCGATCCGGCGCGACACGACGAGGCCCGCGATCCCCTGCATGGTCGCGGCGAACAGGAGCTTGAAGGTGGTCCGGGCGTCCTCGCCGGGCTCCGGCGCGGACGCTCCGAGCGCGCCGTCGAGCACGGCGAACAGCGATTCGGCGGCGGTCTGCACGGGGCCGGACCGGCCGGCCGTCGACGCCTGGAACATGAGGTCCATGAGCGCCGCGTCGTCGATGGCGAAGTCGACGTACGCCATGGCGACCCGACGGAACCGGTCGTCGACGTCGCCCGAGCCGGAGAGGGCCCGGCGCACCGCGGTGGTCAGTCGCTCGAAACCGAGCACGGCGAGGGCGTCGAGGAGTGCCTGGCGGTCGACGAAGTGGCTCCGCGGCGCACCGTGGCTGACCCCGGCGCGCCGCGCCAGGTCACGGAGGGACAACCCGTCGACGCCGTCCTCGCGCAGGACCTGGACGGCCTCGTCGAGCAGCACGGCCCGCAGGTTCCCGTGGTGGAAGGGACGCTCCGGCATGGAGAGAGCCTATCGCGGTACTAGGCATTGCCTATTTTCTAGTCATTGCCTAGATTGGGTGGATGACACCTCGACAGCACCTGCTCGTGTTCGGCGCGACCGGACAGACCGGCCAGCACTTCACCCGGCTCGCACTCGATGCCGGACACCGTGTCCGCGCCGTCGTCCGGACACCGTCGAAGCTGGCGGTCCAGCACGACGACCTGCAGGTCGTGCAGGGCTCGGTCACCGACGGCCTCGACCTCGACGCGCTGCTCGAGGGCGTGACGGGCGTGGTCGTGATGCTCGGGGACGTCGCCGCGCAGCGCGAGCGACCGGTCAACACCGCGTTCGTCCGCACGCTCGTGCCGGCCATGCGCCGGAGCGGCACCCGGCGGCTGCTCTACCAGGCCGGTGGGCTGAGTGCGCCTCCCGGCAAGCGGCTCGCGCCCGTGCTCCGCCTCGTCCGGTCGACGCTCGCGCGGGAGTACATCGGACAGCACGCGGACAACGAGTCGGTGATGCGCTACCTCGACGCCGAGGCGCAGGACATCGCCTGGACGGTCCACCGCGCCGGCATCGGTTCGGACGGCCCGTCCAAGGGCGAGCTGCGCCGGTCGGCGCGGTGGATCAGCATCGGTACCTTCCGGGACTGCGCCGCGTACAACCTGCGCACCTTGTTCGACGACACGGCCGTGCACACGTGCGACGGCAGTGCCTACCGACGGTCGCGCTGAGCCCGATCCCGGTCGGCGGGGTGGTCAGTCGACGCGACGGAACAGCGCGATGAACATCGCGTCCGTCCCGATCCGGTGCGGCCACAGCTGCGCCGTGACACCGTCCGCGATCTCGGGGTCGCGCGCGGCGACACCCCGGACGATCGTGGCGGTGTCGAGCTGCTCGAGCCGGTCCCCGTGCCGCCCCATCAGCGCGTCGACCTGCCCGCGGGTCTCGGCCAGGTGCGGCGAACACGTCACGTACGCCAGGGTCCCACCCGGTGCGAGCACCCGGACGGCGGCGTCGAGCAGTTCGGTCTGCAGGGCAGCGAGCTCCTCGACGTCCTCGGGGAGCTTCCGCCAACGGGCCTCCGGCCGGCGACGCAGCGCGCCGAGCCCGGTGCACGGGGCGTCGAGCAGGATGCGGTCGAAGGTCATCCCGGTGCCGTCGCGGCCGTACCGACGGGCGTCGCCCTCGACGACCCGCACGTGGTCACCGAACACGCCGAGGGCGTTCCGCACGAGTCCGGCCCGGGCGGGCACGAGCTCGTTGGCGACCAGGGTCGCCCCGCCCTGCTGCGCCTCGGCGGCGAGCAGCGCGGCCTTGCCGCCGGGCCCGGCGCACATGTCGAGCCACCGCTCCCCCGCACGCACGTCCGACGAGCGGCTCAGCGCCAGCGCGGCGAGCTGCGACCCCTCGTCCTGCACACGCAGGCGTCCGGCGGCGACGCCGGGCACGCGCGCCGGGTCGCCGCTGATGCCGCGGATGCCGACGGGCGACACCGGCGCGGCGTCCGCCTGCACGACGGGCTCCTCGGCCCGGACGGGAGGCACGGTGCCGGTCGCGCCGTCGGCCTCCGGTTCGTCGTCGGCGGGCACGAGGGCCGCGGGCACGTCGTCCGCACCGGTCGCGTCGGCGAACGCGGCGTCGGTGTCGTCGTCTGGGGAAGTGCGGGCGGTCGCCGTGGCGATGTCCTCGTCGGTGGCGAGTCCGGGCAGGGCCGCGAGCTGCACCCGGGGTGCGGCGTTGTCGGCGGCGAGCAGGGCGGCGAGCTCGTCGCGGGAGCGTTCGGCGGCCAGGGCGTCGCGGAGCGCCGAGACGACCCAGACGGGGTGCGACCAGCGGGTGGCGAGCAGGGCGTCCCCGGCGCGGCCCTCGGTGATCAGGGCGTCCCACTCCTGATCGGTGCGGGCGGCGATCTTGCGCATCACGGCGTTCACGAACCCGGTCGCGCGGCGGGCGCCGACCTCGCGGGCGAGCTCGACCGTGGCGTCGACCGCGGCGTGCGTCGGCGTGCGCATGGCGAGCAGCTGGTGCGCACCGAGGCGCATCACGTCGAGGACGTCCGCCTCGATGTTCTCGGCCCGGCGACCGGAGGCCAGCGCGATGATCACGTCGTAGCGGCCGAGCATCCGGATCGACCCGTAGGTGAGCTCGGTCGCGAACCCGGCGTCGCGGGCGGTGAGCCCGGCGCGGCGGATGCGCGTCGGCAGCAGCAGGTTCGCGTAGGCGTCGTCGACCTGCACGGCGCGGAGCACGTCGAACGCCACGCGGCGGGCGCTGGCCGGACGCGGGCCGCGGCGGGCACCCTGGGGCTTCGTCTGGGGGCTCATGCGAGGACCTTCCCGTCCAGTTCGCCGAGGCCACGGGCCCAGGCGGCGGCGTCCATCGCCTTCTTGCCCGCCGGCTGCACCTCGAGCAGCAACAGCGGGGTGTCGGCGGTCCCGACCAGCAGCCGACCGCCGTGGAGTGCGAGCGCACCCGGCGCGAGCGACGGGGCGGGGTCCTGCGTGCCTCCCGGCTGGAGGGTGCTGCGGAGCAGCTTCACGCGGGTCTCGCCCAGGTGGGCGTACGCGCCGGGCTCGGGCGTGACGCCGCGCAGCCGCGCGTGCACGGCGGTGGCGGGCGCGGCGAAGTCGATGCGGCCGTCGTCGATCGTGAGCTTCGGTGCGAGCGTGGGCTCGCCGGACTGTTCGGTCGCGACTGCGGTGCCGTCGGCGATGGCGTCCACGACGTCCGCCACCACGTCGGCGCCGACCTCGGCCATCGCCGCGAGGACCTCGCCCGAGGTCGCCCCGGGGTCGATCTCGAAGGGCCGCGCGGCGTAGACCGGGCCGGCGTCGAGCGCCTCGACCAGCTGGAAGACCGTGGCGGCGGTCCGGGTGTCGCCGGCCATCACCGCACGCTGCACGGGAGCAGCACCGCGGTACGCCGGCAGGTCGGAGAAGTGCAGGTTGATCCAGCCGTGCCTCGGGGCGTCGAGCGCCGGGCGGCGGAGCAGTGCGCCGTAGGCGACGATCACGCCGAGGTCGACGTCGAGGTCCGCGATCCGGGCGGTGACGGCGTCGTCGACGCGCGAGGCCTCGATGACCGGCAGGCCGAGCTCCGCGGCGACGACGGCCACGGGGGTCGGGGTGAGGACACGCTTGCGGCCCTGCGGGGTGGCCGGCCGCGTGAGCACCGCGACGATCTCGTGGTCGGACGCTGCCAGACGGCGGAGGGTGGGGACGGCCGCAGCGGGGCTGCCGGCGACGACGAGACGCATGGGTTCGATCCTCCCACGCGCGAGCCACTGCGCCTTGCCCGGTCGCCAGCGTCACGGTGCGCGTTCCGGCTCACCTTGGGGACAGCAGAGCATCGGCTGCGTACGGTCTGAACCACATCAGGAGAGGAAACCCCATGAGCGACGTCACCACCGCCACCAACCGCTACGCCGGTTCGTCCGTCCAGAAGGCCGCCCTCGTGGTCGGCATCGTGTTCCTGCTCGTCGGGATCGCCGGGTTCATCCCCGGCATCACGACCGGCGACCTGGCCGGGGCCGGACACGAGTCGATGGGCATGCTGCTCGGCATCTTCCAGGTGTCCGTGCTGCACAACATCGTGCACCTGCTGTTCGGCGTCGTCGGACTGCTCGCCGCCAACCGTGCCTCCGGCTCGCGGATGTACCTGGTGATCGGCGGGATCGTCTACTTCGTGCTGTGGATCTACGGCCTGTTCACCGCCGGCCACAGCTCGGGTGCGAACTTCGTCCCGCTGAACAACGCCGACAACTGGCTGCACCTCGTCCTCGCCATCGGCATGGTCGCCCTCGGCGTCGTGCTGCCGCGCGAGCGTCGCCGGCCCGCCAACGCCTGACCGAACCGCACCAGCCGGTCGCCGCACGGCGGCAGACCCCGAACGACACCGCCGACGTCGCACGACGTCGACGGTGTCGTTCTGCGTCGTGCAGCAAATCGGACCCACCCGGGCCCGACGGCGTCAGACCTCGGAGAACGGTTCGGCGTCGTCCAACCGCACCCGCAGCGTCGGAGCGGCCCGTCGGCGGTTGCCGCCCTTGAGCACCCGCCGGGTCGACGAGCGCCGGATGACCTCGGCCTTGAGCGTGGCGGCGACCTCGGCCCCGTGTGCGTACGGGAACCGCACGATCGCCCGGACCGTGCCGGGCAGGGCGTCGTCCTCGACCGGGACCGGGCCGAGCACCGGACCGACGACGGCGTCGCCGAGCGCTTCGACCGCCGCGGTGACGGCTTCGTCGGTACCGGTCATCGTCGCCACCCGGACCGCCGGCGGGAAGTGGAGTTCGCGGCGGTCGGTCAGCTCGTCGTGCGCGGGTCCGTCGAGTCGCCACAGGGCCATCGCCGAGGCCAGCCGCCCGCCGATCCCGACCAGGTACACCTCGGCCCCGGGAGACGACTTCGCCGCCGCGTTCGTCCAGAAGCGCAGGACGTCCTCCTGCACGCGCAGCCCCTCGCGGGCGAGCATCTTCTCACCGTCCAGCAGCAGGACGCAGGCGTAGCCCCCCGGCACCGCCGGCTCGGCCCCACGGGTGGCGACCACCACGGACGGGCGGGCGGGGACCTCGTCGAGCGGGCGAGAGCCGTCGGCGACGACGATCCGGGTGCCGGGGAACGCCCGCCCGAGTTCGTCGGCGGTCCGTTGCGCTCCCTGACCGACCGGCTTCACGGTGCCGTTGCCGCACGTCGGGCAGCGGAACCCGACGGCCAGCGCGCCGCAGAAGCGGCACTGGGGCGTGGCGCCACGGTGCGGGCTGCCGAGCGGCCCGCCGCAGACCCGGCAGTGCGCGCGTTCGCCGCACTCGGCACAGACCAGCCCGGTACCGAAGCCCGGGCTCGCGACCTGCACCAGGACGGCACCGTGCTGGCTGGCCTCGCGCGCGGCACGCCAGGCAGAGCTCGGGATGCGCGCCTGTGCGGCGAACCCCTCGGCCCCGGTCTGCTGCACGGTGGGGATGACCTTCGGGGTCTTCACGCGGTACGGCACGACGTCCTGCAGCCAGTGCAGCTCGACCAGGCGCTGCACGTCGGTGCTGCGCGCGTGTGAGACGAACAGCAGCGCGGCACCGGACTGGGCGGCCCGCACCAGGGCGACGTCGCGCGTGTGCACGTAGGGCGCCCGCTGCTCGATGAACGAGGCGTCGCCGTCGTCCCACATGGCGATCAGGCCGAGCTCCGTCGCCGGTGCGTACATCGCCGTGCGGTTGCCGATCGCGACCACCGGGTGCGTGCGGGCCTGCAGCAGTGCCTTCGCGCGCTGCCCGTTCGTCTGCTTCGCGTCGAAGCGCACCACCCGCTCCGGTGGCAGCACGGCGAGCAGGGCACGCTCGAGGTCGATGACGTCGCGGAAGTCCGGAACGGCGATCACGGCGGACTGCTCGGCCGCCACCGTGTGCGCGGCGGCCTGGGCGAGCGTCGCGGCCCATCCCGGGACCCAGACCGGCGCGTCCGCGTCGCCCATCGCCACGGGCTGGGGCACGGCGGCGACCGCGGCGCGTCCGTGCTCCGTCACCACGGCCTCCAGGACGCCGTCGGCGTAGCCGGTGACGGGCGGGGCGGTCACCGGCGGCGGCGACCACGCGGTGTCCCGGGCGAGCCAGGCCTTCTCGGCGCGCACCTGCCGCGGTGGCACGGCGAGGCGCAGCACGTCGGAGGCGACCCCCGCGGCCCGGTCGGCGACGGCGCGCGCGAGGGTCCAGATCTCCGGCGCCAGGACGGGCACCGGGGACAGGACGGCCTCGATCTGGCTCAGCTCACCCGGGTACTCACCCTCGGTGACGATCTCGACCACGTAGCCGTCGGACATCCGGGCCCCGGTGCGCAGCGGCACCTTGACGCGGACCCCCGCGACGCAGTCGTCCTCGAGCTCGGCCGGAACACGGTAGTCGAACAAGCGGTCCAACTGCGGGAGCGGCGAGTCGAGGACGACGCGCGCGACGGTGGTCACGCGGTGCTTCAGACGGTCGCGGCGACGAGTCCTGCGGCGGCGCGGAGTTCCTCGACACGGTCGAGCTGCTCCCACGTGAACCCGGGGAGCTCGCGGCCGAAGTGGCCGTAGGTCGCGGTCTGCGCGTAGATCGGTCGGAGCAGGTCGAGGTCGCGGATGATCGCGGCCGGACGCAGGTCGAAGACCTGGCGGATGGCGGCCTCGATCGTGGCGTCGTCGACGTGTCCGGTGCCGAAGGTCTCGACGTAGAGCCCGACGGGCTTCGCACGGCCGATCGCGTACGCGACCTGCACCTCGAGCCGGTCGGCGAGCCCCGCGGCGACCGCGTTCTTGGCGACCCAGCGCAGCGCGTACGCCGCAGAACGGTCGACCTTCGACGGGTCCTTGCCGCTGAACGCGCCGCCACCGTGACGGGAGGCCCCGCCGTAGGTGTCGACGATCACCTTGCGGCCGGTGAGCCCGGCGTCGCCCTGGGGGCCGCCGATCTCGAAGCGGCCGGTCGGGTTCACGATGACGTCGACGTGCGACGAGTCGAGGTCGACCAGGTCGAGGACCGGACGGATCACGTGCTCGGTGATCGCGGCGGTGAGCTCGTCGAGCGTGACGCTCGGCGAGTGCTGCGTGGAGAGCACGACGGTCTCGACGGTCTTCGGCACGACGCCGTCGTACCCGATGGTGACCTGGGTCTTGCCGTCCGGGCGCAGGAACGACAGCTCGCCCGACTTCCGGACCGCGGCCAAGCGCTCGGCCAGGCGGTGCGCCAGCCAGATCGCGACCGGCATGTACTCGGGGGTCTCGTTCGTCGCGAAGCCGAACATGATGCCCTGGTCGCCGGCGCCCTGACGGTCGAGCGGGTCGACCGCACCGGTGCGGGAGTCGAGCGACTCGTCCACACCCTGCGCGATGTCCGGCGACTGGGCGCCGATCGAGACCTCGACACCGCACGTGGCACCGTCGAACGAGACGTCCGACGAGTTGTAGCCGATCCCGGTGATGACGTCACGGACGAGCTTGGGGATCTCGACGTAGCCGGAGGTCGTGACCTCGCCGGCGACGTGCACGAGCCCGGTGGTCACCATCGTCTCGACGGCGACGCGCGCGTTCGGGTCGACCGTCAGCAGTGCGTCGAGGATGCTGTCCGAGATCTGGTCGCAGATCTTGTCGGGGTGCCCCTCGGTCACCGACTCGGACGTGAAGAGGCGGAGAGCAGCTGCAGTCACCGGGATCAGTCGGTGGGCTGCTGCTGCTTGGTGACGGTGAGCTTGTCCTCGTTGATCTCGTGGAGCGCGACGGACAGCGGCTTGTCGTCGATCGTCGAGTCGACGAGCGGTCCGACGTTGTCGAAGAGCGAGCCCTCGTGCAGGTCGGCGTAGTAGTCGTTGATCTGGCGGGCGCGCTTGGACGCGAAGATGACGAGCGCGTACTTCGACTCGACCTTGCTGAGCAGGTCGTCGATGGGCGGGTCGATGATGCCCTGGGGGTTGGCCATGGTGTCTCCTCGAAGTCAGTGCACCCGTCAGGGCGCAGAGAACAAGTCTACGACCTCACGTGCCGCGGTGCCGACATCGGAGTTCACGATCCGCACGTCGAACTCGTCCTGGGCGGCCAGCTCGACCTTCGCGGTCTCGAGGCGACGCGCTTGTTCCTCCGCGGATTCGGTCCCGCGGCCGATGAGCCGGCGCACCAGTTCCTCCCACGTCGGGGGCAGCAGGAACACGAGCACCGCCTCGGGCATGGCGTCGCGGACCTGCCGGGCGCCCTGCAGGTCGATCTCGAGCATGACCTTCTCGCCGGCGTCGAGCGCGCGGTCGATCGGCGGGCGCGGGGTGCCGTAGCGGTACGAGTTGTGGACGGTCGCCCACTCGAGCAGCTCGCGGTCGCGGATCATGCGGTCGAACTCGTCGTCGTCCACGAAGTAGTAGTGCACGCCGTCGACCTCGCCGGGGCGCGGCTTCCGCGTGGTGGCGGAGACGCTGAGGTTGACGTCCGGGTAGTGCTGTCGGATGTGCGCGCTGACCGTGCCCTTGCCGACCGCGGTGGGTCCGGCGAGCACGACGAGCTTCGAGGCACCACGCTTGCGACCGCGGGCGGCGAGCCAGTCGGCCAGGGCCGCGCGCTGCCGGGTCCCCAGGCCACCGAGGCGCTTCGACGGTGCGATCCGCAGGGACCCCATGATCGCCTCGGCCCGCGCGGGGCCGATGCCCGGCAGGCTCACCAGCAGGTCACGGACCCGCAGCGAGCGTTCCGCCGAGGTCGTCTCGACCAGCGAGTCGTCCCACGCGGCACGGGCGACGTCGAGCGCGGAGCGCTCCCCCGACGCGATCGCGGCCTTCACCGCGGCCCGGGCGCGTCGCGCGGCGACGGCGGCCTTCGCCGCGGCGACGCGGTCGACCTCTGGCGGGGTGCGGTGGGCGGGCAGGCCGTCGTGGTCGTCGGTCACGCTGCCGCCGCCAGTGCGCTGCGGATGCGATCGGCGCGGTCGGCGACGAGCGCCGCGGCAGCGTCCGGACCGTCGGTCAGCAGGCCGCGCGACTCGCTCACGAGCACCTGCTCGGCACGCGCGCCGTACAGCGCACGGAGGTCCTCGATGCGGGCGCCCTGGGCACCGAAGCCCGGTGCGAGGACCGGCGCGGTGCCGATCGCGTCCGCGTCGATGCCGAAGTCGTCGAGGTGAAGGGTCGCGCCGAGCACGAGCCCGACGTCGCCGAGGGCCTGATCACCCACGGACCGGTTGTCGTCTGCCACGTCCAAGACGATACCGGCCGCGACCGTCCGGCCGGTACGCGGTCCCTCGGCCAGCACCGCGGTCTGCAGCACCCGGGCCTCGGGGTTGCTCGTCGCCGCGAGCACGAAGACCCCGGCACCGTTCCGGCGCGCGACGTCGATCGTGCCCCGGAGCGAGCCGTACCCGAGGTACGGCGACACCGTCATCGCGTCGGCCGCGAACGGCCCGTCGCGGTCGAGCCACGCGAGCGCGTAGTCGTCACCGGTGGTCCCGATGTCGCCCCGCTTCACGTCGGCGACGACCAGGAGGCCCGCATCGCGTGCCCGGCGGATCGTCGCGTCGAGCGCACGGTAGCCCGCAACCCCCGCCGCCTCGAAGAAGGCGACCTGCGGCTTCACGATCGCCGCGCGGCCGGCGGCCGCGTCGACCAGGGTCGCGCCGAACGCCGTGAGGCCCTGCTCGTCGCGGGCGAGCCCCCACGCCGCCAGGGTGGCGGCGTGGGGGTCGATCCCGACGCAGAGCGGTGAACGCTCCCCCATGGCGGACGCGAGGCGGTCGCCGAAGGAGGCCGGGCCTCCCGACCGGGGCGTGTCCACGATGGCAGCCGTCACCAGGTCGCGCGCTCGCGCGCGTAGTCCTGCAGGCTGCGGACGTTGAGCGGCGAACCGATCGTCTCGATCGCCGCGACGGCCGCCCCGATCTGCGCGATCGTCGTGAACAGCGGCTTGTCCGCCGCCACCGTGGCCGCGCGGATCTCGTACCCGTCCGCACGACCGGCGGCACCAGACGGCGTGTTGATGACGATGTCGACCTCGCCCGTCGCGAGCAGGTCGACGACGCTCTCGCCACCCTGGCTGTACTTGCCGACGATCCCGACCTCGATGCCGTTGCGGCGGAGGATCTCCGCCGTGCCCTCGGTCGCGATGATCGTGAAGCCGAGCTGCTGCAGGCGGTGCACCGGCAGCACGATCGCACGCTTGTCGGTGTCGGCGACGCTCACGAAGACCGTGCCGCTGGTCGGCAGGCCGCCGTACGCGGCGTCCTGCGACTTGAGGAACGCCCGCGGGAAGTCGCGGTCGATGCCCATGACCTCGCCGGTGGAGCGCATCTCGGGGCTGAGCACCGAGTCGACGACCTGGCCCTCGCGGGTGCGGAAGCGACGGAACGGCAGCACGGCTTCCTTCACGGCGACCGGCGACTGCGCGGGCACGAACGCGCCGTCACGCTCGGGCAGCATGCCCTCGGCGACGAGCTCGGCGACCGTGGTGCCGGTCATGATGCGGGACGCGGCCTTGGCGAGCGGGATGCCGAGCGCCTTCGAGACGAAGGGCACCGTGCGGCTGGCGCGCGGGTTCGCCTCGAGGACGTAGAGCACGCCGGCGCCGATGGCGAACTGCACGTTGAGCAGGCCCTGCACGCCGATGCCGCGGGCGATCTTCTCGGTCGCGTCGACGACGCCCTGGATCTCTGCGCGGCCGAGGCCGACCGGGGGCAGGGTGCAGGCCGAGTCGCCGGAGTGGATGCCGGCCTCTTCGAGGTGCTCCATGATGCCGCCGATGTAGAGCCGCTCGCCGTCGAAGAGCGCGTCCACGTCGATCTCGACGGCGTCGTCCAGGAACCGGTCGACCAGCAGCGGGAGCTCCGGGCCGATGATCGCCTGGTCGGCCATCCGGTCGAAGTAGTCCGCCAGCGACGGGGAGTCGTACAGGATCTCCATGCCGCGGCCGCCGAGCACGAACGACGGGCGGACGAGGACGGGGTACCCGATCTCCTCGGCCACCGTGGTCGCGCTCGCCAGGTCGTGGGCCGTGCCGTTCCGCGGTGCGAGCAGACCGGCGGCGTCGAGGATGGCGGAGAACTGTCCGCGCTCCTCGGCCGAGTCGATCGCGGTGGGGCTGGTGCCGAGGATCGGGATGCCCGCGGCCTCGAGCGGCTTCGCCAGGCCCAGGGCGGTCTGACCACCGAGCTGCACGACGACACCGACGAGCTCGCCGGACGCGGCCTCGGCCTCGATGACCTCGAGGACGTCCTCGGCGGTCAGGGGCTCGAAGTACAGGCGGTCCGAGGTGTCGTAGTCGGTCGACACGGTCTCGGGGTTGCAGTTGATCATGATCGTCTCGAACCCGGCGGCGCTCAGCGCGAAGGACGCGTGCACGCAGGAGTAGTCGAACTCGACGCCCTGTCCGATGCGGTTCGGGCCGGAGCCGAGGATGACGACCTTCTTGCGGTCGCTCGGGACGACCTCGGTCTCGGTGTCGTACGACGAGTAGTGGTACGGCGTCAGGGCCGGGAACTCGCCGGCGCAGGTGTCGACCGTCTTGAAGACGGGCCGGATGCCCTGGGCGTGCCGCTCGTCGCGGACCTGCTGCTCGGAGACCGGTGCCGCGTCCGAGCTGCGCAGGCTCGCGATCTGGGTGTCGCTGAAGCCGTGCTCCTTCGCCCAGCGCAGGGTGTCCGCGTCGAGGGACTCGGCGGCGCGGACCTGGTCCGCGACCTCGTTGATGAGCACGATCTGGTCGATGAACCAGGGGTCGATCTTGGTGGCCTCGAAGACCTCTTCCGCGGTGGCGCCCGCGACCAGGGCCTGCTGGACCGTCACGATGCGACCGTCGGTCGGGATCGACGACTTCGCCAGCAGGGCGTCCTTGTCGAGCTCGGCCGCCGGGGTGTCCCAGTGGAAGCTCGACCCGCGCTTCTCGAGCGAGCGCAGCGACTTCTGCAGTGCGGTGGCGTAGTTCCGGCCGATGGCCATCGCCTCGCCGACGCTCTTCATCGTCGTGGTGAGGGTGGCGTCGGCGGCCGGGAACTTCTCGAACGCGAACCGCGGGGTCTTCACGACCACGTAGTCGAGCGTCGGCTCGAAGCTCGCCGGGGTGACCTTCGTGATGTCGTTCTCGATCTCGTCGAGCCGGTAGCCGATGGCGAGCTTCGCCGCGATCTTGGCGATCGGGAAGCCCGTGGCCTTCGACGCGAGGGCCGACGAGCGGGACACGCGGGGGTTCATCTCGATGACGATGACGCGGCCGTTGGACGGGTCGACGGCGAACTGGATGTTGCAGCCGCCGGTGTCGACACCGACGCGACGGATGATGTCGATGCCGATGTTCCGCATGTTCTGGTACTCGCGGTCGGTCAGGGTCAGCGCGGGGGCGACCGTGATCGAGTCACCGGTGTGGACACCGACCGGGTCGACGTTCTCGATGGAGCAGATGACGACGGTGTTGTCGTAGTTGTCGCGCATCAGCTCGAGCTCGTACTCCTTCCAGCCGAGGATGGACTCCTCGAGCAGGACCTCGGTCGTCGGGCTGGACTGCAGCCCGTCGCCGACGAAGCGGACGAGTTCGGCCTCGTTGTAGGCGAAGCCCGAGCCGAGGCCGCCCATGGTGAAGGACGGGCGGACGACCAGCGGGTACCCGAGGTCCTTCGCGAACTCCTTCGCTTCTTCGAGCGTGTGCGCGATGTGGCTGCGGGCGACGTCGGCGCCCGATTCGAGCACGAGCTCCTTGAAGAGCTGGCGGTCCTCGCCGCGCTGGATCGCCTCGACCTTGGCACCGATGAGCTCGACGCCGTGCTTGGTGAGGATGCCGGCCTCGTCGAGCGCGATGGCCGCGTTCAGGGCCGTCTGGCCGCCGAGGGTCGGCAGGACGGCGTCCGGCTTCTCGATGCGGATGATCTCCTCGAGCGACGCGTTCGTGATCGGCTCGATGTAGGTCGCGTCGGCGAAGTCGGGGTCGGTCATGATCGTCGCCGGGTTCGGGTTGACCAGGATGACCCGGACGCCCTCGGCCCGGAGGACGCGGCACGCCTGGGTGCCGGAGTAGTCGAACTCGGCGGCCTGACCGATGACGATCGGGCCGGAACCGATGACGAGGACGGAGTTGATGTCTGCGCGCTTGGGCATCAGTTCGCTTCCTTGGTGATGTCTGCTGCGGGGGTCGTGGCATCGGCGGTGGCCGCGTCGAGCGGCTCCCCGTCGCGACGCTCGCGCACCATGTCCGCGAACCGGTCGAAGAGGTACATGCTGTCGTGCGGTCCGGCGGCGGCCTCGGGGTGGTACTGCACGCTGAACGCGGGCACGTCGAGCGCACGGAGGCCCTCGACCACGTTGTCGTTCAGCGAGTAGTGCGAGACCTCGACCCGACCGAACCCGGCGGGCGACTCGAGGACCTCGCCGAGGGGTGCGTCGACCGCGAAGCCGTGGTTCTGGCTCGTGATCTCGACCTTGCCCGTGGTCGTGTCGAGCACCGGCTGGTTGATGCCGCGGTGACCGAAGGGCAGCTTGTAGGTGCCGAAGCCGAGCGCACGGCCGAGCAGCTGGTTGCCGAAGCAGATGCCGAAGAAGGGCCGGCCGGTACGCAGGCTGTCCTGCAGCAGTTCCACCTGCGCGTCCGACGCGGCGGGGTCGCCGGGGCCGTTCGAGTAGAACAGGGCGTCCGGTGCGAGGGCTTCCAGCTCCGGGGCGGAGATGTCCTGCGGCACCACGTGCACCTCGAAGCCGCGGGCGGCGAGGTACCGGGTGGTCGAGGCCTTCACGCCGAGGTCGAGCACGGCCAGGGTGCCGATCTGCTCGCCGACTGCGGGGACGACGTAGGGCTCCGGGGTGGACACGACCGCCGAGAAGCTCGCGCCGGCCATCGTCGCCTGCGACACGACCGCGTCCAGCTGCGACTCGGCGGGCAGTGCGGCGTCCGCACCGCTGAAGACGCCGCCCTTCATGGCGCCGGCGTCACGGATGCGGCGCGTGAGCGCGCGGGTGTCGATGCCGGAGATACCGACGATGCCGTCGCGCACCAGGTGGTCGTCGAGCGTGGCGTTCGCGCGGTGGTTCGACACCACGCGGCTGGGGTCGCGCACCACGTACCCGGCCACCCAGATGCGACGGGACTCGGGGTCCTCGTCGTTCACGCCCGTGTTGCCGATGTGCGGCGCGGTCTGCACCACGATCTGCCCGGCGTAGGAGGGATCGGTCAGCGTCTCCTGGTAGCCGGTCATGCCGGTCGCGAAGACCACCTCACCGAGCGTGCGCCCACGGGCGCCGTAGGCCCAGCCGTCGTACCGGGTGCCGTCTTCGAGGACCAGGACGGCCCGTTCGCGTGTCATGCTTTCTTCCCTTCGCCCGCGGTTCGCGGAGCATCGGCCGCAGTCGCCTGCGGCCCGGTCTCGGTCAGTCCCTGCAGGGCGTGCAGCGCGGCTGCGTCGCCCTCCGGGAACCGGAAGTAGGTGTCCAGGTCCGTCGCACCTGCGGCGCCGGTCGCCGTCCATCGCAGACGGACCAGTCCCCCGGGTTCGACCACTCGGTCGATCGCCCACGTGGAGCGGTCGGCGCCGCGGACCGCGTCACGCGCGATCCAGCGGTCGTCGGTGCCGGCGAGGCGCATCACCACGCCGGTCGCGTGGACCGTCACCCCGCCGCGGCCGCGGAACCCGAGGCCGCCTGCGGTGATGCGTTCCAGCGGCTGGTCGGCACGGGTCGTCGCGACGGTGAACCCGTCCCACGACCCGACCGCCGGCGCCAGGTCGGCCGGCACCCGGACCGGAGGCACGGCTTCCGCCTGCTTCCTGGTCCGCGTCCGCCAGGTGCGCGCCATCGCCACGAACAGGGCGGCGACCGCGAGCAGGATCACCGCGCCGAGGAGCCAGCGCTGGGCGTCGCCGCTCATGCGCGCGCCCCCGTCCGGAACGCCGCGGCGTGCGCCGCGATCGTCTCCGCGTCGACGACCTTGCCGTCGAGCACCGTCGCGTACCCCTGGTGGAAGGTGGCGACGACCCGGCCCGGCAGCGTCATGCCGAGGTACGGCGAGTTCTGCGACTGCCCTGCGAGGTCGGTGACCGCGAACTCGCGACTGGCCGACGGGTCGTAGAGCGTGATCTCGGCGGGAGCGCCCGCGGCGATCCGCTGCCCGTGTCCCTCGACCTGGCCGATCCGCGCCGGTGCCTCGGACAGCACCCGTGCGACGTCGGCCCAGTCGAGCCGGCCGTCGTCGACCACCGCGGCCTGCACCACGCTCAGCGCGGACTCGAGCCCGACCATGCCGTTCGCGGCGGCGGGCCACTCGCAGCACTTCGCCTCGGCGGTGTGCGGTGCGTGGTCGGTCGCGACGATGTCGATGGTGCCGTCGGCCAGGGCCGCGCGGAGTGCCTCGACGTCCTCGCGGGCGCGGAGCGGCGGGTTCACCTTGTAGCGGGCGTCGTACCCGGGGGCACCGTCGTGGCCGGCGATGAGGTCCTCGGTGAGCACCAGGTGGTGCGGCGTGACCTCGGCCGTGACGTCGATGCCACGGGACTTCGCCCACCGGATCACCTCGACGCTGCCGGCCGTCGAGACGTGGCAGACGTGCAGGCGTGCTCCGACGTGGTCGGCGAGCAGGACGTCGCGGGCGATGATCGCCTCTTCCGCGACGGCGGGCCAGCCGGCGAGGCCGAGCTCCGAGGACAGTCGCCCCTCGTTCATCTGCGCGCCGATGGTCAGCCGGGGCTCCTGGGCGTGCTGCGCGAGCACCCCGCCGAAGCCCTTGATGTACTCGAGTGCGCGGCGCATGAGCAGCGGGTCGGCCACGCAGGAGCCGTCGTCCGAGAAGACCCGGACCTTCGCCCGGGAGGTCGCCATCGCGCCGATCTCGGACAGGTGGGTGCCCTGCAGCCCCTGTGACACGGCACCGATCGGGCGGACCGTCACGTAGCCGGCGTCGTCACCGAGCGCCTGGACCTGCTCGACGACCCCGGCGGTGTCCGCGACGGGGCTCGAGTTCGCCATGGCGTTGACGGCGGTGAACCCGCCGGCAGCCGCGGCACGCGAGCCGGTGAGGACCGTCTCGGACTCCTCGTGACCGGGCTCGCGCAGGTGCGTGTGGAGGTCCACGAGACCGGGCAGGGCGATGAGGCCGTCCGCGTCCACGGTGGTGGCGCCGGCCGTGTCGAGACCGGTCCCGACCGCAGTGATGCGACCGCCCTCCAGACGGATGTCGGCACGCGAGCCGTCGACCAGCTGCGCGCCACGGATCAGGTGAGCGGTCATGCGGCGGACTCCTTCGCGTCGGTGCCGTTGCCGGCGCTGCCCGTCAGGGCGAGGTAGAGGACGGCCATCCGGACCGAGACGCCGTTCTCGACCTGCTCGACGACGGTCGAGCGGGGGTCGTCGGCGGCGACGCCGGCGATCTCGAGCCCGCGGTTCATCGGACCGGGGTGCATGATCAGCGTTCGCTCGGACAGCCGCCCGAAGCGCGCCGCGGTCAGGCCCCAGTGCCGCGTGTACTCGCGCGGGTTCGGGAAGAAGGCGTCGTTCATGCGTTCCTGCTGGATGCGGAGCGTCATGACGACGTCCGGGTCCTCGGCCAGGGCGGTGTCGAGGTCGTGGTGCACCGCGGCGCCGAACGGGGTCGGCGTGGCGGGCAGCAGTGTCGGCGGCGCGGCGAAGGTCACGCTCGCCCCGAGGGTGCGGAGCAGCCACGCGTTCGACCGGGCGACCCGGCTGTGCAGCACGTCGCCGATGATCAGGACGCGCACGCCGTCGAGGCCCTGGCCGCGTGAGCCGGCGCCGTGCAGGCGGCGGCGCATGGTGAAGGCGTCGAGCAGCGCCTGCGTCGGGTGCTCGTGGGTCCCGTCACCGGCGTTGACCACCGGCACGTCGATCCAGTCGGCGTCGGCGAGCACCCGCGGGGCGCCCGAGGCACCGTGGCGCATGACGATGCCGTCGATGCCCATCGCGCCGAGGGTCTGCACGGTGTCCTTCAGGGATTCGCCCTTCGAGACGCTCGAGCCCTTCGCGGCGAAGTTCAGGACGTCGGCGGACAGGCGCTTCGCGGCGGCCTCGAACGAGATGCGCGTGCGCGTGGAGTCCTCGAAGAACAGGTTCACCACGGTCTTGCCGCGCAGGGCCGGGAGCTTCCGGACCTCGCGCGTGTTGACCTCGGCCATCTCCTCGGCGACGTCGAGGATGTGGACGGCCTGGTCGCGGGACAGGTCGGCGGTGGAGAGCAGGTGCCGCATCACGCCACCCCCTGCTCGATGAACACGGTGTCGTCGCCGTCCGTCTCCGCCAGGTGCAGCGTGACCCGCTCGTCGGACGCGGTCGGCAGGTTCTTGCCCACGTGGTCCGCACGGATCGGCAGCTCGCGGTGGCCGCGGTCGACGAGCACGGCGAGCCGGACGGCACGCGGCCGTCCGATGCCCTGCAGCGCGTCGAGCGCGGCGCGGACGGTGCGGCCGGAGTAGAGCACGTCGTCGACGAGCACGACGACCTTGCCGTCGATGCCGCCGGCGGGGATGACCGTCCGGTGCGGCGCGCGACCGATGCCGTGGCCGAGGTCGTCCCGGTGCATGGTGACGTCGAGCGTGCCGACACGCTCCGTCCCGATGCCGCCGGCGGCCGAGGACCACTCCGGCTCGATGCCGGCCAGGATCCGGCCGAGGCGCTCCGCCAGGACGGCGCCGCGGGTCGGGATGCCGAGGAGCACGAGGTCCGAGCCCCCGTGGTTGGCTTCGAGGATCTCGTGCGCGATGCGTGTCAGGGCACGCGTGATGTCGGGCTGTTGCAGGACCGTTCTGGTTCCCACGTCGACCCCCTTCCCCGCCTCACTGGACGGCATTAAAGGATGCTGACGTGGTCAACCCTACCGGGACTCCTGGTCTCCTGCGACCGTCCGACCGGACGGTGCGCGACCGCCGGCGACGGCCCCGAGCACGCCGTTGACGAAGCCCGCCGAGTCCTCGGTGGACAGCGACTGCGCGAGCTCGACCGCCTCGGCGATGGCGACGGCGTCGGGGACCTCCGGGTTGAACCGGAGCTCCCAGACGGCCATCCGCAGGATGCAGCGGTCGAGGACCGGCATCCGGGCGATCGACCAGCCCTGGGCGTGGTCGACGATGACGGAGTCGATCTCGTGACGGGCGTCGTCGACACCCGTGACGATCTGGCGCGCGTAGTCCCAGCTGGAGGCACGCTCCGGCTGGTCCAGGTGCCGGACCGTCTCGGTGGCGAGCACGTCCGCGATCGGCAGCTCGCGCACCTCGGCCACGTACAGCATGTCGAGGGCGCGCTTGCGGGCCTTCGAACGAGCACTCATACGGTCAGCGCCTAGGAGTTGACGCGGCCGAGGAAGCTGCCGTCGCGCGTGTCGATCTTCACCAGGGTGCCGCTCTCCAGGTACAGCGGGACCTGGATGCGGTGGCCGGTCGCGATGATGGTCGCGTCCTTGGTGCCACCGGAGGAACGGTCGCCCTGCAGGCCGGGCTCGGTCTCGACCTCGGTGACGATCGACGTCGGGAGCTCGACGTACAGCGGGTTGCCCTCGTTCATCGCGATGGTGACCATCGCGGACTCGAGCAGGTAGTTCTTGGCGTCGCCGACCACGGTCGCGGAGACCGGGATCTGGTCGTACGTGTCGGTGTCCATGAACACGTAGGAGTCGCCGTCCTCGTAGAGGAACTGGTAGTCACGACGGTCGACGGTCGCGGTGTCGATCTTCGCGCCGGCGTTGAACGTGCGGTCGACGACCTTGCCGGAGACGACGTTCTTGAGCTTCGTGCGGACGAACGCGCCACCCTTGCCCGGCTTGACGTGCTGGAACTCGACGACCGACCACAGCTGGCCGTCGATGATGAGAACGGCGCCGTTCTTGATGTCTGTGGTACTGGCCATGAGTCGTCGGTGTCCCGTTCGGTCGTGTTGTGAAGTGTCCTCGGGCCGCGGACGGCCCCGGACGAGTGTAGCGGACGCCCGCCCGGCGGCCGGAGCGGTGCGCGCCGCGGTCAGCGTCGCCGTCGGGCGAGCCAGGCGTCGATCGCCGCCCAGCCGAGCAGCACCACCGCCGCTCCCCCGAGCAACCCGCCCGCGACCCCGGTGGACAGGGCCGACGTCGGTCGCGCCGGCAGCGCCAGGTAGACGATCGCCAGGATCCCCGCCCCCGCGCCGAGCAGCACGAGCAGGATGCGCCGGATCATGCCGGACACGAGCTGCCGGTCGCGGCTGTCCGCGAAGAGCCGGATGTTCACCGTGAACCGTCCGGTCTCGATCGCCTCGCCGATGCGGTCCACCCGGCGGGGCAGGCGACGGGCGGCCGACACGACGCCGAGCAGTTCCTTCGCCGCGAGGTCGCGGAGCTTGCCGGGCCGGAGCTGGTCGGTGATCTGCTCCCGGGCGAGTCCGCGGGACTCCTCGAGCAGGTCGAACGACGGTGCGAGCGTGCGGAGGGTGCCCTCGAAGATGGCCAGGGCACGGGCCGCGGCGACGAAGTCCGGCGGCGGCTTCAACCGGTACCGCCCGAAGACCTCGACCGCGTCGTCCACGGTGTCGACACCGATGCGTGCACCCGGGCCGAGCTCGTCCGCGACGAAGCGGGCGATGTCCCGACGGAAGTCGGGCTCGTCGTGCGCATCGCGCACGGGGGCCATCCTCAGGACCGCATCGGCGATCCGCGACGTGTCGTCCTGCAGGTAGGCGGCCAACAGGTCCTGGACCGTGTCCCGGAGACCCGGGTCGAGCCTCCCGACCGATCCGAAGTCGATCAACGCGGGCCGCCCGTCGGGCAGCACCAGGACGTTCCCCGGGTGCAGGTCCGCGTGGTACAGGCCGTCGAAGACGACCTGGCGCAGGAAGGCGCGGAGGATCGCGCGCATCGGCGCGTCGAGGTCGCGCTCGGAACGCTCGGCGCGGATCGCGCTGAGGGTGTCGCCCTCCAGGAACTCCATCACGAGCACACGCCGGCCGGACAGGTCCGGGTAGGGGTCCGGGAACCGGACGTCGTCCGGACGCGCGCTGCGGGCCTGGGCCGCACGCAGCGCCGTGAGGTTCCGGAGCTCGGAGACGAAGTCGACCTGCCGGATCAGGTCGTCCGCGTACTGGCCGGCGATGTCCTGCACCCCGACCTGCCGCGCCTCGGTCGACCACCGGGCCATGAACCGGACGACCCGCAGCGCGATGTCGACGTCGCGGCGCACCGCGGCGTCGATCCCCGGCCGCTGCACCTTCACGGCGACCGCGGTGCCGTCGGGCAGCCGGGCGCGGTGCACCTGCGCGATGGACGCCGCTGCGACGGGCACCGGGTCGAAGGTCGCGAAGACCTGGTCGACCGGGGCACCGAGCTCCTGCTCGAGGAGCGCACGGACCTCGTCCGCCGGCGCCGCCGTGACGTTCCGCTGCAGGTGTGCGAGTCCCTCGGTCCACTCCTCGGGCAACAGGTCGTCGCGGGTGGAGAGCAGCTGGCCCATCTTCACGAACCCGCCACCGGCTTCCTCGAGCGCCCGGCGCAGGTGCTCGGCCTGGTCGCGACGCAGGTCCGAGGTGGCCGGGTCGTGCGAGAAGTCGAGACGACGGAACGGCACCAGGTGGTGGCGGCGGGCGATCGAGAGGAGTTCGGTGAAGCGCCGACCACGGGAGCGCAGGGTGCCGGTGTCGGCATCGCGCGGGCCGGAGAGGTCGCTCAGTCGGGGTGGGGTGGGCACGCCCGCCAGTCTGCTCCCCGGTGCTGGGTCCGCAGCGTGCGGGTGGCCCGGTCCGTCGCGTCGCTCCATCCTCCTCCACAGCCTGGAGGCCCGGCGCGGCTTCCACAGGTCGGCGCGGGCCCGGCGCGGGGCTCGGCATAGGAGCGGACACTCGTGCTGTGAGACAGCACTGATCGCGGCGTGCATCGCCGCCGGAGCGGCGATCGTCGCGGCCGTCGTCACCTGGTCCGGGGCGTGGCCTGGCATCGGTTCACCTGGGTCACCGTCTCGACGAGTGTCACCTGGTGGTGGCGCAGGACGCGACGGGTCCTGCGCTGACCGGCGTGGCTAGACGCCGACCTCCTGGTAGGCGGTGAAGAGCAGGTGGTCCTCGGGGCCCTCGAGCACGACGGGCTTGCCGACGCCGTCCAGGATGATGAACCGCAGCATGCCGGCACGGGCCTTCTTGTCGCGGCGCATCGTGGCGAGCAGCCCCTGCCACCGACCGACACCGTACGAGGTCGGCAGGTCGAGCGACTCGAGGATCGCCCGGTGCCGGTCGACCGTGGCGTCGTCCAGGTGGCCGGTGAGTCGGGCGAGTTCGGCGGCGAACACCATGCCGACCGACACCGCCGCCCCGTGGCGCCACTGGTACCGCTCGGCGTGCTCGATCGCGTGCCCGAGGGTGTGCCCGTAGTTCAGGATCTCGCGTCGGCCCTGCTCGGTGAAGTCGTCCGAGACGACCTCGGCCTTGAGCGCGATGGCGAGCTCGACGACCCGCCGGAACTCCGGCGTCGTCGGGTCGGTCACCCGGTCGACGTCGGCCTCGACGATGTCCAGGATCTCGGGCACGGCGATGAACCCGGCCTTCACGATCTCCGCGAAGCCGGTCAGGATCTCGTTGCGCGGCAGCGTGCGGGCGAGGTCGAGGTCCACGACGACGGCGCGGGGGGCGTAGAAGGCGCCGACCAGGTTCTTGCCCTCGTTCGTGTTGATGCCCGTCTTCCCGCCGACGCTGGCGTCCACCATGCCGAGCACGCTGGTCGGGACGGCCACGTACGGCACACCGCGCAGCCAGGTCGCGGCGACGAAGCCGGCCAGGTCGGTGACGGCACCGCCACCGAGGCCGATGACCGCGTCGGTGCGGGTGAAGTCGGCCTGCCCCATGATCTGCCAGCAGAACGCCGCGACCTCGACGCGCTTGGCGCCCTCGGCGTCGGGCACCTCGGCGATCAGGGCTTCGAGCCCGGCCTCGACCAGCAGCGCCCGGAGCTCGTTCGCCCGGGCACCGAGCGTCGGCGAGTGCACGATGAGGACCTTGGCGACACGCGGGCCCAGGATCGCGGGCAGGGCGCCGAGCAGGTCCGTGCCGACGGCCACCGTGTAGCCGTCGTCACCGCCGACCCGGATCTCGGTGGTCCCGGCGGGCAGGGTCGACTCGGTCACGGTGCTCCTTCGGTGCTGGTGGTGCTGGTGGCGCTGCTGGTCGTGCTGCCGGGCGCGACGGTGGTGCCGCTGCGCTCGGTGGTGCCTGCGTCGCTGCGCTCGGTGGTGCCGGCGTCGCTGCGCAGCCATGTGACGACCTCGTCGACCACGCGGGACATCGGCCGGCGGGACGTGTCGACCACGACGTGCGCGAGCTCGGCGTAGGTGGCGGCCCGCTCGTCCATGATCGTCTGCCAGGCGTCGATCCCGCCGTTCGCCAGCAGGGGCCGGTCGGACCCGGCGATGCGGTCGGCGACGGCCTCGGGCGACACGGTGAGCAGGACGATGCGCGCCCCGCCCAGGGCCTGCCGGGTGTCCGCGTGGGTGACGGCTCCCCCGCCCACGGCGATCACGCCGCCGGTGGCGAGCGCTGCCCGGACGGCCTCGGCTTCGAGGGCGCGGAACGCCGGCTCACCGCGGTCGGCGAAGATCCCGGGGATCGGTCCGTGCTCGCGCACGATGACCCGGTCGGTGTCCGTGAACGGGACGCCGAGGGCCTTCGCCACCCGCTTGCCGACGCTCGACTTGCCGGCACCCATCGGGCCGATGACGACCACGGGCGCGTCGGCGCGTCGCACGTCGGTGCTCACAGGTCGGTCGAGGTCGCCGACGGTTCGGTCCGGCGCGTCCGCAGGGTCTCCGGGATCGCCGCGAGGTAGGCGTCGAGGTTGCGCTTCGTCTCGACGACGTTGTCGCCGCCGAACTTCTCGAGCACCGCGTCGGCGAGCACCAGGGCCACCATCGCCTCGGCGACCACGCCCGCCGCGGGCACGGCACAGACGTCCGAGCGCTGGTGGTGCGCCGAAGCGTCCTCACCGGAGACGACGTCCACGGTGTGCAGGGCGTGCGGGATGGTCGCGATCGGCTTCATGCCGGCGCGGACCCGCAGCACGGTGCCCGTGGACATCCCGCCCTCGGTCCCACCGGCGCGGTCGCTCGTGCGGTAGATCTCGCCGTCCTCGCGGTACAGCTCGTCGTGGGCGGCGGAGCCCCGGCGCCCGGCGGTCGCGAAGCCGTCGCCGACCTCGACGCCCTTGATGGCCTGGATCCCCATGATCGCCGCGGCCAGGCGGGCATCGAGCCGGCGGTCCCAGTGCACGTGCGAGCCGAGGCCCGGCGGGACGCCGTAGAACAGCACCTCGACGACGCCGCCGAGGGTGTCGCCGTCCTTCTTCGCCGCCTCGACCTCGGTGACCATCCGTGCCGAGGTCTCGGGGTCGAAGCAGCGCAGCTGGTCCTCGTCGAGGCGGTCCACGTCGTCGGGCAGCGGCAGCTCCGTGCCGTCCGGGACCCGGACGGTCCCGACCTGCAGCGTGTGCGCCACCGAGCGGATGCCGAGTTCGGCCAGGAACGACTTCGCGACGGCGCCGAGCGCCACACGGGCAGCGGTCTCGCGGGCGCTCGCACGCTCCAGGATCGGGCGGGCCTCGTCGAAGCCGTACTTCTGCATGCCGACCAGGTCGGCGTGACCCGGACGCGGTCGGGTGAGCGGGGCACTCCGCCCGCGGGACATCTCGGTCGACTCGATCGGCTCGGGGTTCATGACCTCGACCCACTTCGGCCACTCGGTGTTGCCGATGCGGATCGCGATGGGGCTGCCGAGCGAGTAGCCGTGCCGGACGCCGCCGGACACGTGCAGCTCGTCCTGCTCGAACTTCATCCGCGAGCCACGGCCGTAGCCGAGCTTTCGGCGCGCGAGATCGGCACGGATGGACTCGAACGACACCGGGACACCCGCGGGCAGGCCCTCGAGCATGGCGATCAGTTCGGGTCCGTGGGACTCACCAGCAGTCAACCAACGAAGCATGCGGCAATCCTCCCACAGCGCACCGCCGTGCGACGTCGCCGTCCTACTGGTAGTCGGGGTGCGCCCGGAGCCACGCCTGGAACTGCTTCACCGCGACGAGGTGCTCGTCGTAGGTGTTCGAGAACACCGTCTCGCCGGTTTCCAGGTTCACCGTCACGAAGTACAGCCACTTGCCCGGGGCCTCGTTCGTCACGGCCTTGATCGCGATGTCACCGGGGTTCGAGATCGGTGCCGGCGGCAGCCCCTCGTGCACGTACGTGTTGTACGCGTTCGACTCGTCGGCCCGTTCGGCGTCGGTCGTCGTCACGGTGTGCGTGTTGCCCGTGCCGTAGGCGACGGTGGCGTCGGACTGCAGGCGCATGCCCTGGTCGAGGCGGTTCTGGAACACCCGGGCGACCTTCGGGTAGTCGGCTGCGAGGCCGGCTTCCTTCTGCACCAGCGACGCGAAGACGATGGTGCGCTCCTGGTCGGCCTCCTTGACGCCGGCGGCGGACAGGCGCTCCTTCATGGTGTCGACCATCGACTTGAAGTACTGCTCGGCGGTCCAGCCCGGGTTGATCGGGTAGGTCGCGGGGAAGAGCCAGCCCTCGAGCGTCGTGACGCCGGACGGCAGGTCGTAGGCCGACAGGTCCTTCGCGGCCGCGTCGACCTCCTGCTTGGTCAGGCCGGCCTTCGAGACCATCCCGGCCTCGATGTCGGCGAGGGCGGTGCCCTCCGGGATGATGATCGACGCCTGCACGCGGTTCTTCGTGTCCTGCAGTGCCGCGAGCGCGGACTTCGAGCTCATCTGCTTCTTCAGCGCGTACGAACCGGGCTGGAACTGCACGTCCGGCGAGGCCAGCAGGAGCTTGTAGAACACCTTCGAGTCCTTGACGACGCCGCTGCGCTGCAGCGTCGCGGCGACGTTCTCGCCGATGTCGCCCTGCTTGATGGTGATGGTCACCTTCGAGGTGCCGTCGCCGGTGTAGTCGTCGGGCTCCTGCGCGCCGCTGATCGCCGCGATGAGCTGCTGGAACTTGGGTGCGGCGAAGGTGTAGGCGCCGACGCCGGCGGCGAGCACCACCGCGACGATGACGAGTCCGGCGACGAGCGGTCCGCGTCGGCGCTTCGGCCGTGGCTCCCGGGGCGGCCTGGAGGCGCGGCCTCCCCCGCCTCGTCCCCCGCGGCCACCGCCTCCCGCGGCGCCACCGCCGCCGGTCACGTCACCGTCGTCCGTCCCGTCGGCCCCGGATCCCCCGCCCGCAGCGGTCGCCGCGGGCTCGGTCGGCAGCTCGCCGGTCAGCAGTGCGGCGACCTCGGGGTGCAGGTCTTCGGGGCGGGTGGCGATCGGCGCGTCGGCGGGTGACGCGGGGCGTTCGTCGCGTGCGGCTGGCAGGGAATCGGTGGTCCGCTCGGGGACCGGCGACTCGTCGGTCGCTGCAACTCGGGCTCGTTCGGCCTCGAGGGCTCGGGCTTCGCGTCGGGACATCGGAGGCGCCGGCGGTGGGGTCACCTGACCAGCGTCGTCGCGGTCATCGGTGCCTGTCGTGCGGTCGGAAGTCGCCTTCCGCCGCTCGGCGTCGTTGCCGGGCGCGATGATCGCGTTCCAGTCCAGATCGTCTGCCAACGTCCTCGGTCTCTCGGTCGGGAACTCCACCTGGGCACCGTCGTCCTCGCAGCTGACGACGAGAGCACCCATGTGCGGTACCGGGCAGCCCTGTCAGGGAAGCGTGGCGCCCGGAGGGGCACCGGCACTGCGCTCGTGGTCGAGCGCGTGTTGCAGAATGATAACAGCGGCTGCTTGGTCGATCACGGCCCGGGACTTCTTCGTGTTCTTGCCGGCCTGGTGCAGCCCCCGCTGGGCCGTCACGGTCGACAGTCGTTCGTCGACCAGGCGCACCGGCCGACGCGTCGCGATCCGGGCGGCGAAGACACGGGCGTCCTCGGTGGAGGCCGTGTCCCCACCCGACATCGACAGGGGCAGCCCGACGACGACCTCGAGCACGTCGTACTCGTCCGCGAGCTCGAGGATCCGCCGGAGGTCCGTCGAGTCGTCACGACGGACGGTCTCGACCGGCGTCGCCAGCAGCCCGTCGCGGTCGCACACGGCGACCCCGATCCGGGCGCGTCCGACGTCCACGCCGAGGCGACGCCCGGACCGGATGCCCACGGTCAGCCCGCGAGCCGTGCAGTCACGGCACGCAGCGCCGCGGGGAGCGCGGCCGCGTCGGTCCCGCCGCCCTGCGCCAGGTCCGGCTTGCCGCCGCCACCGCCACCGAGCACGCCGGCGGCCTCCTTCGCGAGGGGGCCCGCCTGCACGCCCGCAGCACGAGCGGCGTCGTTGGTCGCGACGATCACGATCGGCTTGCCACCGACGACTGCCCCGAGCACGACCACGGCCGCGCCGTCACCGAGCTGGCCCCGCACGCCGGTGGCGAGCGAGCGCAGGTCGTCGCCGGACGGCAGGCCGTCGACCGTCTCGGCGACCACGGTGGTGGCACCGACGGTCGTGGCGTTGCGGGCGATGGCGGGCACGCGCTGCTGCAGGTTGGCCGACTCGTACTCGGCGAGCTTCTTCTGGGCGGACCGGAGGTCCTCCATCAGGTTCTGGACGCGGGCTGGCAGGTCGGCACGGGGTGCCTTGAGCGCGCTGGAGAGCTGCGACACGATCGTGCGCTCGACGGCGAGGTCGCGGAACCCCTCGAGCCCGACCAGTGCCTCGACGCGGCGGTTCGTCGAACCGACGCTCGACTCCCCCACCAGGTTGACGAGCCCGATCTGCGCGCTCGAGGCGACGTGCGTGCCACCGCAGAGCTCGCGGGACCACGGGCCGCCGATGTCGACCATGCGGACCTCGGCGCCGTACTTCTCACCGAACAGGGCCTGTGCCCCGAGGGCCTTCGCCTCGTCGATGGGCAGGATGCGCGTGGAGACCTCGAGGTCGGTGCGGATCGCGGTGTTCACGACCTCCTCGATCTCGGAGCGCGTCTCGAGCGAGACCGGCTGCGACCACGAGAAGTCGAGGCGCATGTAGCCGGACTTGTTGTACGAACCGGCCTGCAGCGCCTCCGGCCCGAGGATGTCGCGGAGGGCCGCGTTGACCAGGTGCGTCGCGGAGTGCGCCTGGGTCGCACCGCGGCGGTACTCCGCGTCGACGACGGTGCTCGCGGCGTCGCCGACGCCGACCTCGCCGGAGCGGACCTGCACGGTGTGGCTCCACAGTCCGGAGACCGGTCGCTGGACGTCGAGGACCTCGAGGTCGAACCCGTTGCCGACGATCGAGCCCTGGTCGGCGTCCTGGCCGCCCGACTCCGCGTACAGGGAGGTCTCGCCGAGGATGACCTCGGCGATGTCACCGGCGACCGCACGGTCGACGCTCACGCCGCCGACGATGATGCCGAGCACGCGCGTCTCGGCCTCGAGCGCGTCGTAGCCGAGGAACGTCGTCTCGCCCTTCGCCCGGAACGCGCTGTACACGCTCAGGTCGGCGATCGCGGTCTTCTTGCTCTTCGCGTCGGCCTTCGCCCGGGCACGCTGCTCGGACATCAGGGTCTCGAACGCCGTGCGGTCGACGTGGACGCCGGCTTCCTCGGCCATCTCCATCGTCAGGTCGATGGGGAACCCGAAGGTGTCGTGCAGCAGGAACGCCGTGTCGCCGCCGATCGACGGGGCGCCGTCCTGCTTCGCGCGCTCGACGGCGACGTCGAGGATGGTCGTGCCCTGTGCCAGGGTGCGGAGGAAGGTCTCCTCTTCCGCGTAGGCGATGCGGGAGATCCGGTCGTAGTCGGACGCCACCTCGGGGTAGGCGTCGCGCATGGCGTCGCGGGACGCCGGGAAGAGCTCGGGGAACGTGGGGGCCTCGACACCGAGCAGGCGCATCGCGCGGACGGTGCGACGGAGCAGCCGACGGAGGATGTACCCGCGGCCCTCGTTCGACGGGCTCACGCCGTCGGCGATGAGCATCAGCGAGGAACGGACGTGGTCGGCGATGACGCGCATCCGCACGTCGTCCTCGTGCACGGCACCGTAGCGCCGGCCGGAGATCTCGGCCGCACGGTCGAGCACCGGGCGCACCTGGTCGATCTCGTACATGTTGTCGACGCCCTGCTTGATGAAGGCGACGCGCTCGAGCCCCATGCCGGTGTCGATGTTCTTGTTCGGCAGCTCGCCGGTGATCTCGAAGTCGTACTTCGACCGCACGTCGGCGATCTGGTACTGCATGAAGACGAGGTTCCAGATCTCGACGTACCGGTCGTCGTCCGTCGCCGGGCCGCCGTCGATGCCGTACTCGGGGCCACGGTCGAAGAAGATCTCCGAGCAGGGACCCGCCGGTCCGGGCTGTCCGGTCGACCAGTAGTTGGTGTCCTTGCCGAGGCGCTGGATCCGCTCGTCGGGCAGCGAGGAGTGCTGCTTCCAGAAGCCGATCGCCTCGTCGTCCTCTTCGTAGACGGTGACCCAGAGGTCGTCCGGCGAGAAGCCGAGCCCGCCGTCGGTCTCCGGCTTGGTCAGGAACTCCCAGGCGAACTGGATCGCCTGCTCCTTGAAGTAGTCGCCGAACGAGAAGTTCCCGTTCATCTGGAAGAACGTGCCGTGGCGAGGGGTCTTGCCGACCTCTTCGATGTCGTTCGTGCGGATGCACTTCTGCACGCTCGTCGCCCGCGGGAACGGCGCCGGGATGAGACCGGTCAGGTACGGGATGAACGGCACCATGCCGGCGACCGTGAAGAGGAGCGACGGGTCGTCGGAGACGAGGGACGCGGACGGGACGACGGTGTGGCCGCGGTCACCGAAGTACTGGAGCCAACGGCGGCGGATCTCTGCGGTCTGCATGGTGCTTCCTGGGTTCAGGTCGTGGGTGGAGGAGGGTCGTGGCTGCTCGGTCGGAGCGCTCAGACGTCGGTACGGAGCTCGGCCTCGCGCGACCGGTAGCCGTCCGCGACGGCTCCCGTGAAGGCCTTCGTCTTGGCGTTCACCTCGGCGAAGAGCCGGGCGCCACCGGAGGTCTGGGCGACCCGGTGTGCGACGGCGAAGCCGATGACGATGCCGACGGCGACGAAGAACAGCTGCTTCACGGTGCCTCTCCCTCTGTGCACCCGGGCGGTGCATGCCCGGACAAGCTTAGCCGCCGGTGCCGGAACGCCGAACGGCGGGTCGCCCTCGAGAGGACGACCCGCCGTTCGGGTGTGATCAGTGGATCAGCGAGCTGCGTAGTACTCGACGACGAGCTGCACTTCACAGGTCACGGGGACCTCGGCGCGCTTCGGGCGACGCACGAGGCGGGCCTGGAGCTTCTCGATCTCGACCTCGAGGTAGCCCGGGACCTTCGGGAGGACTTCCTGGTGGCCACCGGCAGCGGCGACCTGGAAGGGCTCCATCGACTCGGACTTCGCCTTGACGTGGATCAGCTGGCCCTCCTTGACGCGGAAGGAGGGGCGGTCGACGAGCTTGCCGTCGACCAGGATGTGGCGGTGCACGATCAGCTGACGGGCCTGCGCGGTGGTGCGGGCGAAGCCGGCACGGACCACGAGGGCGTCGAGGCGCTGCTCGAGGAGCTCGACCAGGTTCTCACCGGTCAGGCCCTTCGTCTTGCGGGCCTCTTCGAAGACGATGCGGAGCTGCTTCTCGCGGATGCCGTACTGGGCGCGCAGACGCTGCTTCTCACGGAGGCGGACGGCGTAGTCGCTGTCCGCACGACGGCGCGTACGGCCGTGCTCACCGGGCCCGTAGGGGCGCTTCTCGAGGTAACGGGCAGCCTTCGGCGTCAGCGGGATGCCGAGTGCGCGCGACAGGCGGGTCTTGCTGCGGGTACGTGACTTGGTAGACACAGGGTCCTTTTCTCTGTTCGAACTGAATACTCACCGGAGGCCGGGCACGCGAGTGCCGGTGGCCCCGACGACGGGATCCAGAGGGATGAGCCTGTGGGATCGGACGGCTACAGTCCGAACCTCTGCCCCCGTACCACCGGAGTGGCACTCTGTCCTCGACGCAGCCGTGCTCGAGGACCAGGACGTAGGCCCGGCAATGCTAGCAGCATCGGGGCGGGCGCAGAAGCACCGACGCTAGTGGCCGCGTGTGATCTTCCGGAGTCGTTCGAGCCGCGGCCCGACCTCGCGCTCGTAGCCGTTGGCCGTCGGCGTGTAGTACTCGGTGCCCTCGAGTGCGTCCGGCAGGTACTGCTGCTCGGCGACCCCGTGCTCGGCGTCGTGGGAGTAGACGTACCCCTTGCCGTGCCCGAGGCGCTTCGCCCCGGCGTAGTGCGCGTCGCGCAGGTGCATCGGGACCGTGCCCATGCGCCCCGCCTTGACGTCGGCCATCGCCTGGTTGACCCCGTTGTAGGCGGCGTTCGACTTCGGCGCCGTCGCCAGGTAGACGACCGCCTCGGCCAGCGGGATCCGCCCCTCGGGCATCCCGATGAGCTGGACGGCCTGGGCCGCCGCGACCGCGATGGGCAGCGCCTGGGGATCGGCCATGCCGATGTCCTCGGACGCGGAGATGATGATCCGCCGCGCGATGAACCGGGAGTCCTCGCCGGCCTCGATCATCCGGGCGAGGTAGTGCAGGGCGGCGTCGACGTCGCTCCCCCGCACCGACTTGATGAACGCGCTGATGACGTCGTAGTGCTCGTCACCCTGTCGGTCGTAGCGCAGCAGGGCCCGGTCGACCGCAGCCGCGACGGTGTCGGCGTCGACGACGGGCACGGTGTCCTCGTCCTCGTCCTGCGCGGCGGTGGCCGACGCCGCCGCGGCCTCCAGCGCCGTGAGGGCACGTCGAGCGTCACCGGACGCGAGGCGGATGATCGCGCTGCGGGCTTCGTCGCCGAGGACGACGGCACCGCCGAGCCCGCGGGGGTCCTCCACCGCGCGGTCGACGAGCATGCCGAGGTCGGGATCGGTGAGCGGTTTGAGCGTCAGGAGCAGCGAGCGGGACAGCAGGGGCGAGATGACCGAGAACGACGGGTTCTCGGTGGTGGCGGCGATCAGGATGACCCACCCGTTCTCGACTCCGGGCAGCAGGGCGTCCTGCTGGGCCTTGCTGAACCGGTGGATCTCGTCGAGGAACAGCACCGTGGTCGACCCGTACAGGTCGCGGTGGGTCAGCGCCTTCTCCATGACCTCGCGCACGTCCTTCACGCCGGCGGTCACGGCGGAGAGCTCGACGAACTCGCGACCCGACTGCCGTGCGATGGCCTGCGCCAGCGTGGTCTTGCCGGTGCCGGGCGGTCCCCACAGGATCACGGAGACCCCGCCGGGGTTCTCACGCGTGCCGGTGGCGAGCTGCACCAGGGGCGAACCCCGGCCGAGCAGGTGCTGCTGACCGGCGACCTCGTCGAGGCTGGTGGGGCGCATCCGGACGGCGAGCGGGACGGAACCCTGCGCGAGACCGGCGCGACCACCCGTGGTGGGCGCGTGCATTCCCGAACGATCCGCTGCCATCCTGCAATCGTAGGCCGGTCCACCGACGCAGGCCGCGCCTCCCGGCTGGTGACGGCGACCGTTCGGCTACGCTCGTTGCACACTGCGACGAGAGGGCAGACCAGCACCGTGGCACCGAAGAACCCAGCGCGTGACAACCGTGAGGCGCGCGAGCGCCTCCGCCTCTACCAGGCCCGCCAGGGCCTCCACGAGCGGCAGCGACGCCGCCGCGTGCGGGACAACCTGATCGGCGCCGGTGCCCTCGTCCTCGTCGCGGCCCTCGCCACCGGGTCGCAGCTCGCCTTCGCCGGATCGCGGGGGTCGGACGCCCCGGCCCCGAGCGCCTCCGCGTCGTCGACGGCCACGCCGTCGGCCAGTGCCACGGCCGGCAACACCGGCGACGTGCCGAGCAAGTCGATCGCCAAGGGCGCGACCTGGACCGGCACCCTCACGCTCAACAAGGACATCGACCTCGGCATCGAGCTGGACGGCGCGAAGGCGCCGCAGGCCACGAGTGCCGAGATCTCGTTGATCCGTGAGCAGTTCTACAACGGCACCACCTGCCACCGGCTCGCCGACAGCGACGGACTGAAGTTCCTGCAGTGCGGCTCCGCGAACGGCGACGGCACCGGCGACGCCGGCTTCGAGTACGGCCCGCTCGAGAACGTGCCGGAAGACGGCGTCTACGGGAAGGGCACGATCGCGATCGCACGGTCGGACTCCCCGTACTCGCAGTCGACGCAGTTCTTCATCGTCTACGGGGACACCACGCTCGACGGCTCGACGGGCGGCTACACGGTCGTCGGCAAGGTCACGAGCGGGCTGTCCGAGCTCGAGTCGAAGATCGCCGCGAAGGGCATCGCGTCTCCCGGCAGCGACGGCACCGGCGAGCCGAAGGTGGCGACGAAGATCACCGACGCGACCATCGCGGAGCAGAAGTAGTCCACAACCCGTCGCACCGGTCGGGCGGCGGAGCCCGTCCGTGCAATAGGCTGACGACCTGACCGTGCCGACGGTGACGTCGGCGATGCACGACCACGATCGAGGCGAGACCTGTGGGATCTGACGAAGCAACGACCTGGGGGCGGGTCGACGAGAACGGGACCGTGTACGTCCGGTACGAAGAGACCGAACGTGCTGTCGGTGAGTACCCGGACGCCACCCCCGAAGAAGCCCTCGCCTACTTCGCGCGGAAGTACGCCGACCTCGAGGGGCAGGTGAAGATCGCCGAGCAGCGCGTCCAGCGCGGTGCGTCGGCGAACGACGTCGCCCGGACGGTCGAGCACCTGACCGCCCTGGTCGCCGACGCGCGCGTGGTGGGTGACATCAAGTCGCTCGAGACCCGCGTGGGTGCTCTCACCGAGCAGCTCGGCTCGCTCACCAAGGAGCAGGCGGAACAGGCGCAGCAGGCGCTGCAGGACGCCCTGGCGCACCGCACCGCCCTGGTCGAGGAAGCCGAGGCACTCGCCGCGGTGGACCCCGCACGCGCGCAGTGGAAGCAGATCACGGCCCAGCTCGACGACGTGTTCGCGCGCTGGCAGCAGCACCAGCACGACGGGCCGCGGATCCCCAAGAACGAGGCCAACGACCTCTGGAAGCGGTTCCGCGCAGCGCGGTCCACCGTCGACCAGCACCGTCGTGCCTTCTACTCCGAGCTGGACGCACAGCACCGTGACGCCCGGACCCGCAAGCAGGAGCTCGTGGCGCAGGCCGAGGCCCTCGCACCCCGCGGCTCCGATGCGATCCCGGACTACCGCCAGCTGCTCGACGACTGGAAGAACGCCGGGCGTGCCGGCAAGCGGCACGACGACGCACTCTGGGCGCGCTTCAAGGCCGCCGGAGACGTCCTGTTCGAGCAGCGCCACGCCGAGAGCGCAGCCGAGAACGAAGAGTTCTCCGCCAACCTCGAGGCGAAGCAGGCCCTGCTGACCGAGGCCGAGCCGCTCCTGCAGGCGACCGACCGGGTCGCCGCGCGCAAGACCCTCACCGGCATCCAGCGCCGGTGGGACGAGATCGGCAAGGTCCCCCGCGGCGACGTCCGTCGGGTGGAGGACCGCCTGCGCGCCGTCGAGGACCACGTCCGTGGGCTCGAGGACGCGCACTGGAAGGAATCGAACCCGGAGCGCAAGGCCCGTCAGAACGGCCTCGCGAGCCAGCTGGAAGACGCGATCGGCAAGCTCCAGTCCGAGCTCGCCGCGGCGCAGGCCACCGGCGACGCCCGGAAGATCAAGGACGCGCAGGAAGCCCTCGACGCCCGCAAGATCTGGCTCGACGCCCTGGGCGGCTGAGCCTCTGAACCACGAACGACGCCCCCGTGACCGATCGGTCACGGGGGCGTCGTCGTACCAGGGGCACCAGCGGGCGAACCAGGCCAGCGTGCCGGCAGGTCAGACCGGAGCGGGCAGTCCGAGCAGCAGTCGGATGTCGAGGTCGTCCTGCCGCATCTGCGCGGCGAGCTCGTCCATCGACGAGAACTTCACCATGCCGCGCACGTACGACACGAACAGCACCGAGATCCGATCGCCGTACAGGTCGATGTCGACATCGAGCAGGTGCGCCTCGATCTGCTTCGCCGGCACGCCCTCGAACGTCGGGTTGTTGCCGACCGACACCGCTGCCGGGTAGACGGTGCCGTCGTGCAGCACCCGGGCGGCGTAGACGCCGTCGGCGGGGACGAAGCCCTCGCACGCCGGGTCGAGGTTCGCGGTGGGGTACCCCATCGCCCGGCCGCGCTGGTTGCCGTGCACCACGACGCTCCGCACGGCGTGCTCCCGCCCGAGGAGTCGTGCGCCCTCGGCCACGCGACCCTGGCCCAGGAGCTCCCGGATCCAGGTGGAGGACACCCGGCGCTCACCGTCGGGTCGGACGTCGTCGATCAGGTCCACGTCGTCGATGAGCTCGACCGTGAACCCGTGCTGCTCCCCCAGGGCACGCAGCAGCGCGACGTCGCCGGCGCCCTTCGCGCCGAAGCGGAAGTCGCTGCCGACGAAGACGAGCCGGGCGTGCAGGGTGTCGACGAGGATCTCGGACACGAACGCCTCGGGCGACTTCGACTGCAGTTCCTGGTCGAAGCGGAGCAGCAGGGTGGCGTCGACCCCGGCGTCCTCGAGCAGTTCGCGGCGCTGCGCGGTGCTCGTCAGGGCCGGTGGGACGTGCGGCGGGTCGATGACGTTGAGCGGGTGGCGGTCGAACGTGACCACCGTGGCCACGAGGTCGTGCTCGCGGGCGGCACGCTCGAGGTGTGCGATGACGGCACGGTGCCCGACGTGCACGCCGTCGAACTTGCCGATGGTGACCGCACTCGGCCCGAACCCGTCCGCCACGTCAGCGGTGTCCTCGTAGAACTGCACGGTGGCTCCTACTCGCTCGCCGGGGCGGTGGACGAGGACGCAGCCGGTGCCGTCGACTCGGTGACGGCGGTGCGGTGGTGCTTGCGGAGCCACCAGAGCCCGGCGATCGGCAGGACGAGCGGCGCGAAGGCGTAGCCCATGCCGTAGTACGACCAGATGGTGTCGTCGGGGAACAGCTGGCGGTCGAACAGCGACAGGGTGCCGATGACGAGCACGCCGGTCATCTCGAACACGATCGTGACGCAGGCGACCCGGTACCAGAACCGGCCGGGCACGATGAGGGCGATCATCGCGACGATGTAGACGACGGCAGCGATGGCACTGAGCGTGTAGGCGAACGGTGCGAACGAGAACTTCTCGATGATCTGCACGACGCTGCGTCCGGTCGCCGCCAGCGCGAGGATGCCGTACACGGCGATGAGGACGCGGCCGATGCCGGTCGCGAGTGAGGATCTGGTCGCCATTGCACCGATTCTACCGACGCGCGGCTCCGCGCATGACCTCCGGCGTCAGTTCAGCGCGAACCAGATCTGGTACATCCGGTAGACCATCACCGCGGCGGTGAAGGCACCGGCACCGAGCACCACGGTGCTCCACTTCGTGCGGTCGATCAGGGCCCACACGACCGCCGCCGGTGGGACGAGCAGCACCGACACGGCGTACACCCCGAACTCGAGCGCGTTGCCGTCGGGCGGGCTGCCCGTCGCCGGCAGCACGATCGAGATGACGCCCTGCACCAGGAGCAGCAGTTCGATGAGCACGAGGGCGCCGACGGTGTAGTCGTTCGGCTTCCAGCCGATGAACCCCACGACGACCGCGAAGAGCCCCACGACCACGGCGAGCACCAGCTGCACCCACATGTACCACTCGATCACGCGCGGGCTCCGGTCTGCGAGGAGGACGACGCACCGGGCGTCGGGAAGTTCGTGATGACCCGGAGCAGCCCACGGCGGACGGAGACGAGGCCGACCAGCCGGTCGTCGGACGCGGTGACCGCTGCCACCGGACCGTCCGAGTCGGGGTGCTCGGCTGCGACGCGCTTGCCGTCGGTGAGGTCCTTCGCCGAGGCTGCGTCGAGGGTCACGGTCGAGAAGAGTCGCCGGGCGATGTCCGCCGGACGTGCGAGCGCGGCGCGGACGTCGACGGCGTCGTCCTCGAGGTCGATGGCGTCCTGCACGTCGAACGGTCCGACGCGGGTCCGCCGGAGCGCGACCAGGTGCGCCCCGGTGCCGAGGGCAGCGCCGACGTCACGGGCGAGCGCGCGGACGTAGGTGCCCGACGAGCAGGTCACGACGACGTCGAGGTCCACCACGGCGACGTCGGTGCCGTCGACGGCGACGGTCCGCTCGTTCCGGGTCGTCACGTCGAACTGGGAGACGGTCACCGTGCGGGACTTGAGCTCCACCGCCTCGCCCTTGCGCGCCAGGTCGTAGGCGCGGCGCCCGTCGACCTTGATCGCACTGACCGTGGACGGGACCTGGTCGATCACGCCCCGCTGTGCTGCGACGGCGGTCTCGACGGCGTCGTCCGAGACGTCGGCAGCGGCCACACCGACAGCAGCGGTCGGCGTGCCGTCGGCGTCGTCGGAGTCCGTCGAGACGCCGAGCCGGATGGTCGCGGTGTAGGTCTTGTCGAGGCCCACCAGGTGCGTCAGCAACCGGGTGGACGGCCCGATGCCGAGCAGCAGCAGCCCGGTGGCCATGGGGTCGAGGGTCCCGGCGTGGCCGACCTTCTTCAGGCCGAGGCGCCGTCGGGCGATGGAGACCACCCGGTGGCTGGAGATCCCCTGCGGTTTGTCGACGAGGAGGATGCCGTCCGGCGCGGTTTCGAGCACCAGGCGAGATTACCAGCGCCGGTCAGCAGGCGTCGTTCCACTCGCGGCGGGGGTGCTCGGGATCGGTGACGTCGAGCACGGCGGAGGCTGCGATCTTCACGTCGGCGCGGCGCTCGAGCCGACCGGACTCCTGCTCCACCCACAGCGACCAGCGCCACAGGGTGCGCACCCCGGGGGCCAGGACGCCCCGTCCGTGCACGATCAGGACACCGTCACCGGCTCCGGTCGTGCGGAAGGGCGTCACCAGGTCGGACCGCAGCGTGTCCTGGTCGGCGGACGGCGCGGCGGCCGCCATCGCGGAGACCCCGTGCTGCTCGAAACCGGTGACGAGCGCGGCCGCGACCCGTTCGAGGTCGGTGCCGTCCTGCCCGTCGACGCCGATGACGGTGCGGTTCGTGCCGACCTGCGCAATCGCCTCTGCGGCGATCGCAGCCATCGTGTCGGTCTCTTCGGGTGCCCAGCGTGCCATGCGTCCACCGTAGGCTGTCGAGGTGAACGCGAGTCGGGCCTCCAGACCGGATGTGGACAAACCGACCGCGCGACGCGGTGTGCAGGAGCCGGCCACGCCGGAACGGCCCGACATCGCGACCCCGCTGATCGCGTGGTTCCGGCAGCAGGCGCGGGACCTGCCGTGGCGCCGCCCCGGCTTCCCCGCGTGGGGGACGCTCGTCAGCGAGATCATGCTGCAGCAGACGCAGGTCGCGCGCGTGATCCCCCGTCTGGAGGCGTGGCTCACCCGGTGGCCGACGCCTCGCGACCTCGCGGACTCGCCGCCGTCCGAGGCGGTGCGCGCCTGGGACCGGCTCGGCTACCCGAGACGCGCGCTCGCGCTCCACGCGGCGGCGACCGCGATCGCGACCCACCACGGCAACGTCGTGCCGCGAGACGTCGACGCGCTGCTCGCACTGCCGGGCATCGGCGACTACACCGCGCGGGCCGTCGCGGTCTTCGCGTACGGCGACCGGCACCCGGTCGTGGACGTCAACGTGCGCCGTGTGCTCGCTCGTGCGGTCCTCGGCCAGGGCGAACCCGGGCCGGCGAAGGCGAAGCAGGACCTCCCGCTGATGGAGTCCGTACTGCCGGCGGACCGCGACGACGCAGCTGCCACGAACGCGGCCGTGATGGAGCTCGGCGCGCTCGTGTGCGTGTCCCGCTCCCCCGCGTGCGATGCGTGCCCGATCGCGGACCGCTGCGCGTGGCGTGCGGCCGGGTACCCGGAGCACGACGGGCCGCGGGCTCCGCGGCAGGCGAGGTTCGCCGGCAGTGACCGCCAGGTGCGTGGCCTGATCATGGCCGAGCTGCGCGCCAGCGACGTGCCGGTCACCCGGTCCGAGATCGAACCGGTGTGGCCGGACGCCGACCAGCGCGACCGGGCGCTCGCGTCGCTCCTGCGTGACGGACTGGCCGTCGGGGACGACGCGAGCGGCTACCAGCTGCCCGGGATCTAGGAACGCGGCTCGGCGGAGCCGTCGGGCTCGGCGGCGTCGTCGGTGTCGTCGTCCTCGTCGCGCTTGTACGGGTCGGCGTCGCCGGCGTACGTCGCGCCGACCGAGGCTGCCCGCACCTGCTCGTCACGCACCTGGGCCTGCACGAGCAGGTCCTCCATGTGCGCCGAGGTCTCGGGCAGGGCATCGGCGATGAACTCGAGCGACGGCGTGAGCCGGGCGGTGATGTTCTTGCCGACCTCGGACCGGAGCATGCCGGTCGCGGCCTTGAGCGCCGCGGCGGAGTCCGCACGCTCCTCGTCGGTGCCGTACACGGTGTAGAAGATCGACGCGTGCTGCAGGTCACCGGTCACACGGACGTCGGTGATCGTGACGAACCCGAGTCGCGGGTCCCGCAGACCCTTGTCGAGTCGACGTGCGACGACTTCCTTGATGCGGTCCGCCATCTTGCGTGCGCGCTGCGGATCGGCCATTGGGTGCCTCCTGAGGCAGTGGCGGGACGCTTCCCGCCGGTGGTCCTGCGTGGGAAAGGGGTCGGGCCCCGGCCTCCCACACGGGGAGGCCGGGGCCCAGAGGAGTCACGCGATCAGTCGCGCGGCTTCTCGACGAGTTCGGTCGTCTCGACCTCGTCGCCGATCTGGATGTCGTTGAACTTGCCCAGACCGATACCGGCTTCGAAGTCCGTGCGGACCTCGGTCACGTCGTCCTTGAAGCGACGCAGCGACTCGATGGCCAGGCCATCGGCGATCACCACACCCTCGCGGATGACGCGCGCCTTGGCGTTGCGCGTGATCGTGCCGGAGCGGACGATGACACCCGCGATGTTGCCGAACTTCGAGGAACGGAACACCTCGCGGATCTCGGCGACGCCCGACTGGACCTCTTCGTACTCGGGCTTGAGCATGCCCTTGAGGGACTGCTCGATGTCGTCGAGTGCGTTGTAGATGACCGAGTAGAAGCGCACGTCGATGCCTTCACGCGCCGCACGTTCACGGGCCTTGACGTCCGGACGGACGTTGAAGCCGATGACGATGGCGTTGTCGATCGTGGCCAGGTCGATGTCCGACTCCGTGATCGCACCGACACCGCGGTGCAGGATGCGGAGCTGGACGCTGTCGTCGACCTCGATGTCCAGGAGCGACTGCTCGAGTGCCTCGACGGCACCGGAGACGTCACCCTTGATGATGAGGTTGAGCGACTCGACCTTGCCCTCTTCGAGCGCACGGGTGAAGTCCTCGAGCGAGATGCGCTTGCGCGACTTCGCCAGCAGGGCGTTGCGCTCGGCGGCTTCACGCTTCTCGGCGATCTGACGAGCCGTGCGGTCCTCTTCGGTGACGAGGAAGGTGTCACCGGCGCGGGGCACCGACGACAGACCCTGCACCTGGACCGGGCGGCTCGGCGTCGCGGCCTTGACCGCGACCCCGTTCTCGTCCGTCATCGCACGGACTCGGCCGTAGGCCGTGCCCGCCACGATGGCGTCACCGACGTGGAGCGTGCCGGACTGGATGAGGACCGTGGCGACTGCACCGCGACCCTTGTCGAGCCGGGCCTCGATCGCGACACCACGGGCGTCCTTGTCGGGGTTCGCACGCAGGTCGAGACCGGCGTCCGCGGTGAGCAGCACGGCGTCCAGGAGCTCCTGGATACCGATGTTCTGCCGCGCCGACACATCGACGAACATGACGTCGCCGCCGTACTCCTCGGCCACCAGGTTGTACTCGGTGAGCTGCTGGCGGACCTTGGCGGGGTTCGCGCCTTCCTTGTCGATCTTGTTGACCGCGACGACGATCGGCACACCGGCCGACTGCGCGTGGTTCAACGCCTCGATGGTCTGGGGCATGATGCCGTCGTCCGCCGCGACCACGAGGATCGCGATGTCCGTCACCTGGGCACCACGAGCACGCATGGCCGTGAAGGCCTCGTGACCCGGGGTGTCGATGAAGGTGATCGGGCGGTCGATGCCCTCGTGCTGCGCGACGATCTGGTACGCACCGATGTGCTGGGTGATGCCACCGGCCTCGCCCTCGACGACCTTCGAGTTGCGGATCGCGTCGAGGAGGCGGGTCTTGCCGTGGTCGACGTGACCCATGACGGTGACCACCGGCGGCCGCTGCTGCAGCACGTCGTCGTCTTCGTCCTCGAGTTCTGCGTCGAGGTCGATGTCGAAGCCCTCGAGGAGCTCCTTGTCCTCGTCCTCGGGCGAGACGATCTGGATCTTGTAGCCCAGCTCGTCACCGAGGACCTCGAACGTGGCCTCGTCCAGCGACTCGGTCGCGGTCGCCATCTCACCGAGGTGGAACAGCACCGTCACGAGGTTGCCGGGCATGGCGTCGATCTTGTCCGCGAAGTCCGAGATGCTCGCACCACGACGGAGTCGGACGACCGTGTTGCCGTCGCCGCGAGGGACCTGCACACCGCCGAGCGACGGTGCCTGACGCATCTCGTACTCGGCGCGCTTCGTCCGCTTCGACTTGCGGGCACGGCTCTTGCCGCCACCGCGACCGAACGCACCGGCGGTACCACCACCGGGGCCACGACCACGGCCACCGCCACCGGCGGGACGCGGGCCGCTGAAGGCCGGACGCGGGAAGCCGCCACCGGCACCGCCGCCGGCACCCGGACGGGCACCGGGGCCGCCACGGCCACCACCCTGGCCCGGGCGCTGCCCGAAGCCGTTGGGACGGTTGCCCTGACCGGGACCACCCGGACGCGGAGCACCCGGACGGGGCGTGCCCGGACGCGGGGGCTGCGGACGCGGGATGCCGCCGCCACCGGCTGCGCCGGCGGCTGGGCGCTGGCCCATGCCCTGGTTGGACGAGTACGGGTTGTTGCCGGGGCGCGGCGGGCGCGAGCCCATGCCCTGGTTCGACGAGTACGGGTTGTTGCCCGGACGTGCACCGGGCTTGGGTCCACCCGGCTTCGGACCGGCGGCCGCGGGAGCCTTCGGGCTGGTGCCCGGCTTCACGGCGTCGGACTTCGGCGCCGCGTCGGTCGTCCCGCCAGCCTCGGCGGCCTGCTGCTCAGCGGCCTGCTTCTCGGCGCGGGCCTTCTGCGCTGCCTCGGCCTCGGCCTGTCGCTGGGCGACGGACTTCGGTGCGGCCGGCGCGGGCACGTCGGCAGCGGGTGCTGCCGGGGCCTCGGGCTCGGGAGCCGGTGCCGGACGAGCCGGACCCGGACGGGGGCCGCCGGGCTTGGGTGCACTCGACTTCGGCGCGCTGGCCTTGGCGGGTGCGCTCGGCGCGGAGGCCGAGGCGGCGGGCTTCGCCGCGGGGGCGCCGTCTGCCTGGAGGGCGGCACGGAGCTTCCGTGCCACGGGGGGCTCGATGCTCGAGCTGGCACCCCGGACGAACTCGCCGAGCTCCTTGAGCTTCTCGAGTGCGGTCTTGCTGTCGACGCCGAGTTCGCTTGCGATCTCGTGTACGCGTGGTTTAGCCACTGTTCTCCTTCACGGGTCCCACCCCGTGAAGGGGCAGGACTCAATGGATGACGGGTCTCATTTCGAGCCGCTCATCAGTTGTCCATAAGCCGTTCAGCCTGTTCTGTCATGTCCGGGCGCTCGGCCGGTTCCTGTGGGAGACCGACGATGTGGTCGAGCACCGCGGACGTGTCGGGATCGCGATCCAACCGGAGCGCACGGCGGAAAGCCCTGCGCTTGACGGCCAGATCGTAGGCATCGACGGTCGGTGTGAGCCATGCTCCCCGCCCCGGCATGACTGCCTTCGGATCCGCCACGACACGACCGTCGCTCAGGGCGACGACTCGGAGGAGGGAGGATCGGGAAGCGCGACGACGACTGCCGATGCACGTTCTGACGGGAACCACTCTACTCCTTGCCTCGGACGTGCGCGATCCGGCGCGCCCTCGCAGGGCGCGCCGGGAGCGAAATCGTCCTAGTCCTCGCCGTCCAGGATGGAGTCCGGCTGGATGTCGATGCGGGCACCGGTGAGCTTCGCGGCGAGGCGGGCGTTCTGCCCTTCCTTGCCGATCGCGAGCGACAGCTGGTAGTCCGGCACGAGCGCGCGGACGGCCTTCGTCGAGGCGTCGAGCACGAACGCGCTCGTCACCTTGGCCGGCGACAGGGCGCTCGCGACGAACGACGCCAGGTCGGACGAGTAGTCGACGATGTCGATCTTCTCGGCACCGAGCTCGTTCGTGACGGCCCGGACACGTGCGCCGAGCTCACCGATGCAGGCACCCTTCGCGTTCACACCGGGCTCGTTCGCCTTGACGGCGATCTTCGTGCGGTGTCCGGCCTCGCGGGCGAGCGAGGTGATCTCGACGACACCGGACGCGATCTCCGGGACCTCGAGCGCGAAGAGCTTCCGGACCAGGCCCGGGTGTGTGCGCGACACGATGATCTGCGGGCCCTTGTTGCCACGGGCCACGCTCGTCACGTAGACGCGGATGCGGGAGCCGTGCGTGTAGGACTCCCCCGGCACCTGCTCTTCGGGCGGCAGGATCGCCTCGATCGTGCCGAGGTCGACGTGCACCATCTTCGGGTTCGGGCCCTGCTGGACCACGCCCGCGACGATGTCGCCTTCCTTGCCGCGGAACTCGCCGAGGATCTTGTCGTCGCCGATGTCGCGCAGGCGCTGGTTGATGACCTGCTTCGCCGCGAAGGCCGCGATGCGACCGAAGTCGCTCGGCTGGTCGACGGCTTCACCGATGACGGTGCCCTCGTCGTCGAGCTCGGGGACGTAGACGCTGACCTCGCCGGACTTGCGGTCGAGCTCCACACGCGACTGCGCGTGGGCCGGCTCGCCGTTCTCGTCGGCGTGCTTCTGGTAGGCGGTCAGGATGGCAGATTCGATGATCTGGACGAGCTCGTCGAACGGGATCTCCCGCTCGCGCTCCATGAGTCGCAGGACTGCGAGATCGATCTTCACCGAGGTGCCTCCGTATTCAGATGAGTCGCTCCTGCGGGGTGGAACTGCGCAGAAGTCGGCCACAAGCGTACCCCAGAACCAGGAGACGGACAGGAGGCCCGTGGCGGCGTCGCCACGGGCCTCCTGTCCGTCAGGTGTCGCGTCTAGATCGCGCGGACCGCGTCGAGCAGGTCCGCCACCGGCACGTCGCGGCGGTCGCCCGTCGCCCGGTCCCACAGCTCGACGACGCCCTCGGCCGCGCCGCGGCCGGCGACGACGACGATCGGCATGCCGAGCAGCTCGGCATCGCGGAGCTTCACGCCGGGCGACACCTTCGGGCGGTCGTCGTACAGCACGTCGAACCGCTCGCCCTCGAGCTCGGCGACGACGGAGGCCGCGAGCTCGTAGGCGACCTGGTCACGGCCGGTGGCGACGATGTGCACGTCGAACGGCGCGACGTTCTTCGGCCAGACCAGGCCCTTCTCGTCGTTGTGGGACTCGGCCAGGATCGCGAGGATGCGGGTCACGCCGATGCCGTACGAGCCCATCGTGACCGTGGCGAGCTTGCCGTTCTCGTCCTGCACCTTGAGACCGAGCGCCTCGGCGTACTTCCGACCGAGCTGGAACACGTGCCCGATCTCCATGCCGCGCGCGGTCTCGAGCGGGCCGGAGCCGTCCGGGGACGGGTCACCGGCGCGGACGTCGGAGACCTCGACGACACCGTCGGCCACGAAGTCACGGCCGGCGACGAGGCCGGAGACGTGCACGCCGCGCTCGTTGGCGCCGGTGATCCAGCTCGTGCCGTCAACCACACGGGGGTCGACGAAGTAGCGGAGGCCGGTGGCGCTGTCGGCGCCGAGGACCTGCGGGCCGATGTAGCCCTTCACCAGGCCCCGGTGCTTCTTGAAGTCGTCGTCGCCGGCGGCCTCGACCTCGGCCGGGGCGAACGACACCTCGGCTCGCTTCAGGTCGACGTCGCGGTCACCGGGCAGGCCGACGACCACGACCTCACGCGTGCCGTCGAGGTGGGTGAGCGCGAGGACGACGTTCTTCAGCGTGTCGGCCGCGGTCCACGGGGCACCCTCGCGCGGCGCGACCTGGTTCGCGTGGGCGACGAGCGTGTCGATCGTCGGGGTGTCCGACGCCGGCAGCAGCACGGGCTCGGGCTGACCCTCGATCGGCAGCGACTCGGGGACGGGGGTGACGTAGGCCTCGACGTTGGCCGCGTAGCCGCCGGCGCTGCGGACGAAGGTGTCCTCGCCGACGCCGATCGGGTGCAGGAACTCCTCGGACTTGGAGCCGCCCATCGCGCCGGCGTCGGCCTTGACGATGACGTAGTCGAGGCCGAGGCGGGCGAAGATCTTCTCGTAGGCGTCGCGCATGACCTGGTAGCTGCGCTCGAGGCCCTCGTCGGTGAGGTCGAACGAGTACGCGTCCTTCATGGTGAACTCGCGGCCGCGCAGGAGTCCGGCGCGGGGCCGGGCCTCGTCGCGGTACTTGTCCTGGATCTGGAACAGCGTCACCGGCAGGTCCTTGTACGACGAGTACAGGTCCTTCACCAGGAGCGCGAACATCTCCTCGTGCGTGGGCGCGAGCAGGTAGTCGGAGCCCTTGCGGTCCTGCAGGCGGAACATGCCGTCGCCGTACTCGGTCCAGCGGTTCGTCGCCTCGTACGGCTCACGCGGCAGCAGCGCCGGCAGCAGGACCTCCTGCGCACCGGCGGCGACCATCTCGTCGCGGATGATCGCCTCGATCTTGGCGCGCACCCGGAGTCCGAGCGGCAGCCAGGCGAAGATCCCCGGGGACTGGCGACGGACGTACCCGGCGCGGACGAGCAGCTTGTGGCTCGTCACCTCGGCGTCGGAGGGGTCGTCGCGGAGCGTACGGAGGAACAGATGCGAAAGCCGTGTGACCACGGGGCAAGCCTAGTGGCGACGGGCCGACGGCGCGGGTTCGCTACGGTGTGCCCGCCGCTGGGCGCGAGCGGCGCCGTTCGGCACGGTGCGAGGTTCGCTGGCCCGTGCGGCGGCAGCCGCTCCGTGCACGCCTGCAGGCTCGCACCGGGCGATCAACCCGGCGGCCGCTCGCGAAGTCCGCACCGTGCGGAGGGGTCGCGCATCGAGCAGCCGCAACGGGCCTCCGAGCCGGGCCCCATTGCGGCACGCGCGTCGCGGGCCACGCGGAGCGGAGCCGCACGGTGCGAGGTTCGGCGGCCGGTGCGGCGGCAGCCGCTCCGTGCGCGCCTGCACGCTCGCACGGAGCGATCAACCCCGCGCGGAAGCGCGAAGCACGCACCGTGCAGACCGGCGCCGGCGCCGGTACCGCACGACGACGGACCGGAGGCCCGGTGCCAGCTGGCACCGGGCCTCCGGTCCGGAGGGTGGCCGCGCCTACGGCGCCATGATCACCTGGGGCGTGCCCGTGGCGGCGGCCGGCCCCATCTCGTCCGCGATGCGGTTCGCCTCGTCGATGAGCGTCTGGACGATCTCGGCCTCCGGCACGGTCTTGACGACCTGGCCCTTGACGAAGATCTGCCCCTTGCCGTTGCCCGAGGCGACACCGAGGTCGGCCTCGCGCGCCTCGCCCGGGCCGTTCACGACGCAGCCCATGACGGCGACGCGGAGCGGGACGGTCATGCCCTCGAGCCCCTTCGTGACGTCGTTCGCGAGCTGGTAGACGTCGACCTGCGCGCGACCGCAGCTCGGGCAGGAGACGATCTCGAGCTTGCGCTCGCGCAGGTTGAGCGACTGCAGGATCTGCAGGCCGACCTTGACCTCTTGCGCGGGCGGGGCGGAGAGCGACACACGGATGGTGTCGCCGATGCCCTCGGCCAGCAGGATGCCGAACGCGGTGGCGCTCTTGATGGTGCCCTGGAACTCCGGGCCGGCCTCGGTCACGCCGAGGTGCAGCGGCCAGTCACCGGCGGCGGCGAGCTGCCGGTAGGCCTTGACCATCACGATCGGGTCGTTGTGCTTGACTGAGATCTTGAAGTCGTGGAAGTCGTGCTCCTCGAACAGGGAGGCTTCCCACACGGCGGACTCGACGAGCGCCTCGGGGGTGGCCTTGCCGTACTTCTGCAGCAGGCTCGGCTCGAGCGATCCCGCGTTCACGCCGATGCGGAGCGAGACGCCGGCGTCCTTGGCGGCCTTGGCGATCGCGCCGACCTGGTCGTCGAACTTGCGGATGTTGCCCGGGTTGACGCGGACGGCCGCACAGCCGGCGTCGATCGCCTGGAAGACGTACTTCGGCTGGAAGTGGATGTCGGCGATCACGGGGATCTGCGACTTCTTCGCGATGATCGCCAGCGCGTCGGCGTCGTCCTGCGTGGGCACGGCGACCCGGACGATGTCACAGCCCGAGGCCGTGAGTTCGGCGATCTGCTGCAGCGTCGCGTTGATGTTGGTGGTCTGCGTCGTGGTCATCGACTGCACGGACACCGGGGCGTCGCCGCCCACGAGCACCTTGCCGACCCGGATCTGCCGCGACTTGCGACGCGGAGCGAGGGTTTCGGGGGACTTGGGCATACCGAGGTTGACTGCGGGCACGTGAGCACTCTACGCGCTCGGTCTGACCGTGCCGGGTCCGGTCCCCGTGCGTCCGTTCAGAGCTCCCTGACCGAGTCCACGACCGTGATGAGCGGGGCGTAGAGCCGCATCACCGCGAGCGCACGGTCGTGGTCCTCGTCGGTAGCGCCGGCGCAGGCATCCGCCACGACGGTCACCGTCGCACCGGCGTCGGCCGCCGCCAGCGCGGTCGACAGCACGCAGCAGTCGGTCGAGACCCCCGTGAGCACCAGGTGCGGGTGGTCGCCGACGACGGCCTGGAGGCTCGTCCCCCACTTGCCGAAGGTCGGTTCCGTCACGACGGGGTCGTTCCGGTCCGCCGCCGCCGACGCGAACGGCTCGGTGAGCGCGTATAGCGGGTCGGCGTCCGGGACCAGTGCGAAGGGCCAGTCGCGGTAGTACGGCACCCACGCGCCCTCGGGCTGCGCCGGAGCCACGAAGCGGGTGAAGACCGTGCGGCCCGTGAACCGCGGCAGGAGCCGCTCGATGCCGGCGCCGGCGTGGTCGTACCGCGGTGCGGCCCACGGGTTCTCGCCGGTGAAGACCTGCTGCATGTCGATCACGACGAGCCAGGCGTCGTCGGGGATCTCCGCGCTCATCGCAGGTCGTCCGGGGTGGCGAGTGCTTCCTGACGGCGGATCGAGCCGCGCGCGAACAGCAGCGTGCCGAGGAACCCGACGACCAGGGCGACGAGGACGCCGAGGTTCGCGTACGCCCAGGGCCCCTCGCGGCCGCCGAGGCCGAACGGGCCGAGCAGGTAGCCCTGCCAGTTGAGCCAGGCCGGGACGCCGTAGGTGTTCGTCACCAGGCCCCACCCGAGCACGGTCCCGAGCACGACGAGCGCGATGGGCAGCCACCGGACGTCGCCGTAGCGCCCGCGGCGGTCGTCGAGCTCGGCTTCGGCGTAGGCGCGTCGACGGAGCAGGACGTCGGCGACGAAGATCCCGGCCCACGCGGCGATCGGGACGCCGAGGGTCACGAGGAAGGCCTGGAACGGCGAGATGAAGTCCTGCGCGAAGAAGGCGACGTAGACGGCACCTGCGACCATGATCACGCCGTCGACGCCCGCGGCGGCCGGACGCGAGATCTTCACGCCGACGCTCAGCAGTGCGAGGCCCGACGAGTAGATGTCGAGGACGGCTCCCCCGACGAGCCCGAGGATCGCCACGATCGCGAACGGGATGAGGAACCAGACCGGGAGCACCGTCGTGAGCGCGCCGATCGGGTCGGCTCCGATCGCGTCGTTCAGGTCCGGTGACGACCCCGCCAGCATCACGCCGATCACCACGAGGACCGCCGGTGCGAGGGCACCGCCGAACGTCGTCCAGCCGACGACCCCGCCCGTCGAGGCGTTCCGTGGCAGGTACCGCGAGTAGTCGGCGGCGGCGTTCACCCAGCCGAGTCCGAACCCGGTCATCACGAGGACGAGCGCCCCGATGACGTTCTGCCCGCTGCCGGACGGCAGGGCACCGAGCGCTGCGAAGTCGATGGTCGGCGCGGCGAGCACGATGTAGACGACGGTCAACACGGCGGTGACGACGGTGATCACGGTCTGCAGGCGCATGATGACGTCGAACCCGGCGATGCCGGCTCCGACGATCAGTGCGGCGACCACGACGAGCGCGACGACCTTCGTCAGGACCCCGCCGTCCCAGCCGAGCTCGGTGAACACCGTCGAGGTCGCCAGGACCGCCAGGGCGGCGAGCGACGTCTCCCACCCGACGGTGAGGACCCAGCTGAGGAACGACGGCACCCGGTTGCCGCGGACCCCGAAGGCCGCACGGCTCAGCACCATCGTCGGCGCGGAGCCGCGTTTGCCGGCGATCGCGACGACGCCGCACAGCAGGAACGAGAACACCACCCCGATCACCGAGACGATCGTCGCCTGGGCCAGCGAGATGCCGAAGCCGAGGACGAAGGAGCCGTAGCTCAGGCCGAGGACGGAGATGTTGGCGGCGAACCACGGCCAGAACAGCCCCCTCGGGGTGCCCTTCCGGTCGGACTCGGCGATGACGTCGAGCCCCTGGCGTTCGACGGCGCGAACCTCGGGCGGGTTCGTGGCGGCTGTGCTCATGCGCTGAGCGTAGTGGCTCGGCAGCCCTACCCGAAGAGGTTCACCGGACGAACGATGTCGGCGTAGATGAGCAGGGCGCTCATGCCCGCCAGCAGCACCACGACCACCATCGTCAGCGGCATCGTCTTCGCCAGGTCGATGGGCCCCGGGTCCGCCTTGCCGACGAGCTTGAACGACCGTCGCTTGACCGTCTCCCAGAGCGCACCCGCGATGTGTCCGCCGTCGAGCGGCAGCAGCGGCACCATGTTCAGCACGAACAGGCCGATGTTGAGCGAGGCCAGCAGCCCGAGGATCGTGTACGCCTTGTCGACCACGGGGACACCGCTCATCGACGAGACCTCGCCGATCGCACGGCCGACGCCCACCACCGACACGGGGCTGTCCTGCGACCGCTCCTGGGCGCCGAACGCGGCGTTCCACACCGCGACCAGGCGCTGCGGCAGGTCGATGATCAGGTGCGCCGACGCCGCGATCTGGGCGCCGGTCGCGGGCAGCACCTCGGCCGGGGACTGCCGCACCAGGGACTGCCCGATGCTGACGCCGACCACGCCGACGCGCTGGGTCTTCGTGGTGCCGTCGTCGTTCTTGACGACCTTGCCCTCGGCGTCGTAGACGTCGCGAGTGGCGGTCGTCGGGGTGATCTCGAGGGTCTTCCGGGCACCGTCGCGCTCGACCACCACGGTGACCTGCTCACCGGCGGACTCCTGGAAGACCTCGGAGACGCGGGTGATCGTGGGGTCCTGCTCGCCGTTCACCGAGAGCACGACGTCACCGGACTCGATGCCGGCCTGCTTCGCCGGGGACACCGCGTCGCCGGGCGAGCACTCGGTCGTCTGGCTGTTCGGCAGCACGCACCCGACGCTCGACGTGAAGGTCGTGGTCGGCGCCCCGAACCCGCACAGCAGCACGCCGAACAGCACGATGCCGATCACCAGGTTCATGGCCGGGCCCGCGACCATCACGATGATCCGCTTCCACGGCGTCAGGCGGTAGAAGGCACGGGAGTCGTCGCCACCGGAGTCCGCGATCTGCTCGGCGCTGGCCTGGTGGGCGTCCTGCACGAACGCGCCGTACATCCCGGTGTTCGTGATGGCGTTCGCCCGGCCCGAGGCGCGCGGCTTGAGCATGCCGACCATCGAGATGTACCCACCGAGCAGGATCGGACGGATCCCGTACTCGGTCTCACCCCGCTTGAACGACCACATCGCCTTGCCGAAGCCCAGCGAGTACTGCGTCACCTTGACGTTGAAGAGCTTCGCGAAGGACAGGTGCCCCAGCTCGTGGAGTCCGATCGAGACCAGCAGTCCGATGATGAAGACGACCACGCCGAGGACGAAGAGCAGGACGGATTCGACGGTCACCGGGAAAGAGTACGGGACTGATTCCATGACGGAGCCGAGCGCCGTCTGAGAGGTGATCTGGGCCTCCCGTCCGTCGCCGTCCGCGGTCTGCCGCCTCCGCGTCGGACGGGAGGCGCGTCTCGCGTCAGCGGGTCAGCGCGCGGTCCGCAGCGGTGCGCGCCCACTGCTCCGCCGCGAGCACGCCGTCGAGTGACGGCTCCCCCGCGGTGTGCTCCTCGACGATGCGCTCGACCGTGTCGACGATGTCCAGGAAACCGATCGCACCGGCGTGGAACGCGGCGACGGCCTGCTCGTTCGCGGCGTTGAACACGGCCGGGAACGTCCCACCCAGCTCACCCACGCGCTTCGCGAGGGCGACGGCGCCGAAGGCGTCCTGGTCGAGGGGCTCGAACGTCCACGTGCTCGCGGTCGTCCAGTCGAGCGGCACGCCGACGCCGGGCACCCGGTCCGGCCAGGCCAGGCCGAGTGCGATCGGCAGGCGCATGTCCGGCGGCGACGCCTGGGCGATGGTGGAACCGTCGACGAACTCGACCATCGAGTGCACGATCGACTGCGCGTGCACGGTGACGTCGATGCGGTCGTACGGCACGTCGAAGAGCAGGTGGGCCTCGATGACCTCGAGCCCCTTGTTCACCAGGGTGGCGGAGTTCGTCGTGACGACGAGCCCCATGTCCCAGGTGGGGTGCGCCAGTGCCTGGGCAGGGGTGACGTCGCGGAGCTGCTCGCGGGTGCGCCCGCGGAACGGACCCCCGCTCGCGGTGAGGACGAGCCGCTGCACCTCGGTGTCGACGCCGGAGCGGAGCGCCTGCGCGATCGCGGAGTGCTCGCTGTCGACGGGCACGATCTGCCCGGGTGCCGCGGCCTGCTGCACGAGGGAGCCGCCGACGATCAGGCTCTCCTTGTTCGCCAGGGCGAGGGTGGCACCGCTCTCGAGTGCGGCCAGCGTCGGACCGAGCCCGACCGAACCGGTGATGCCGTTGAGGACGACGTCGGCCTCGACGCTCCGAACGAGCCGTTCCGAGTCGGCCGCGCCGAACGCGGTGTCGCGCACGCCGAAACGGGCGGCCTGCTCGGCGACGAGATCGCGGTTGCTGCCCGCGGTGAGGCCGACGACCTCGAACCGGTCGGGGTTGCGGGCGACGACGTCGAGCGCCTGGGTGCCGATCGAACCGGTGCTGCCGAGGACGACGATGCGTCTGCGGGCCGGACCGGTGCTGCCGAGGCCGCCGTCCGTCACGATCAGCCCTTGGCGAGGATGTCGACCACGAAGACGAGCGTGGCGTTCTTCGGGATGCCCGAGCCCTCCTGCGGGTTGGCGCCGTAGGCGTCCTCCGGCGTGGCGACGATCAGGACCTGCGAGCCGACCTTCTGCCCGACGAGCCCGGTGACGAAGCCCTTGATGAGCGCGCTCTCCGACACGGTGAAGGTGGTGGGGACGCCCTTCGACCACGAGGAGTCGAACTCCTTGCCCGTGTCGTAGACGACGCCCTTGTACTGCACGAGTGCGGTGTCGCCGTCGGCGATCGCGGAGCCGTCGCCCTGCTTGAGCACCTCGACCGTGGTCTTCGTGGGCGCCTTCACGCCGTCGGGGATCGTGATCTCCGGCTCGCCGCTCGACTTGTCCGTGACCGTGGGCAGGGCCGGGTCTTGGTCCTTCGGGGTGCCGTTCGCCTTGGTGGGGGTCTGCGCGACGACGTCGGCGACGACCACGATCTCGCCGCCGGTGTTGAACCCGAGTGCCGAGGACTGTCCGACCGCGGCGATCCGGTCGCCCACCTTCGAGCAGGCGAGGAGTGCGCCGAAGCCCGACCCGCCGACGGACAGGACCTGCGGGTTGCCCTCGTCGAAGCCCACGGTGCCGAGCTTCTTGGCGTCCGACGTCTTGTACACGCTGTAGGACACCTGCGCGTAGTCGCCCTCGTCGAGCGCCGCGCCCTTGCCCTTCACGAGCCGGGTGGCCTGCGGCGTCTTCGCGGACAGGCCCGAGGCGAACTTGACGGTCGGGGCCTTCGTCCCACCGAACGACCCGGTCGCCTGGACGGCGTCGGAGGCCTTGCCCGGGTCGGGGCAGGAGGTGATCGCCGAGGCCGTGGCGCTGGCCGACGGGGTCGGCGAGGCCGAGGACCCGTTCGAACCGGAGCCGGAGCAGGCGGCGAGTCCCAGCACGACGGCGGGGACGATGGCGATCGGGAGCAGGCGGAGACGCTTCACGAGGACCTAGTCTGCCCCACCAGTCGAAGAGTCCCCTGCCAATGACGCAGGTCGGACGACCAGCTGCGGCTCGTGGTGCACCGGGAACGCCACGGAGCGTGCGATGAAGCAGAGCTGGTTGGCGGTGACGTGTGCGGCTTCGGCGTCCGCGACGCGGTCGGCCTCGAGGATCGTGACGACCGGGTGCAGGGTCGCCTCGGTCAGTTCACCCGAGCCGTCACGGTTCAGGCGGAGCGACGCGGTCGCGGTGTCCTGGTAGTCCACGACGGTGAAGCCCTTCGTGACCGCGACGTGCAGGTAGCTGAGCATGTGGCACTGGGCCAGCGCCGCGACCACCATCTCCTCGGGGTTCCAGCGGTCACGGTCCCCGCGGAACGTCGGGTCGGCAGAGCCGGGGACGTCCGGCTTGCCCGTCGCCGAGACCACGTGTTCGCGGCCGTAGTCGCGGTACCCGGACGTGCCGGTCCCGCGGTCGCCGGTCCAGCTGACGGAGACCTCGTAGGAGTGGTCGTGCACGGGTGTGCCCCTTCGCCTTGGCTAGCATGGCGGCATGACGGTGAGCCCCGAAGTCCGCAGTGATCGCCATCCTCTCACCGCCGACGGTTCCGTCGAGCTGGCGGTGCTCGAACGCTCAGGGTTCGACGAGAGCCGACACGTCGGTGCCGGCGTCGTCGTCGACGCGACCGGCACGGTGATCGACTCCGTGGGTGACGTGACGGCGAGCATCTACCCGCGTTCCACCATGAAGCCGTTCCAGGCCCTGGCGGTCCGACGCGCCGGCGCGCTGTTCTCCGACGAGGAGCTCGTCCTCACCACCGCGAGCCATGCCGGGACCGCGGCGCACCAGGCGCTCGCCCTGCACATGCTCGAGTCCTTCGACCACGTCGAGGCCGACCTCGGGTGCCCGCCGGACATGCCGTTCGACCGCGGCACCGCCCGCACGATGGACGGACCCCGCCGACTGGCGATGAACTGCTCCGGCAAGCACGCCGGCATGCTCGCGGCCTGCCGGGTGAACGGGTGGGACGAGGCCACGTACCTCGACATCGAGCACCCGCTGCAGCAGCGGGTGCGTTCCGTGGTCGAGGAGTACACGCACGAGACCGTCGACCTGGTCGGCACGGACGGCTGCGGCGCCCCCGTGTTCCCGCTGACCCTGACGGGGGTGGCACGCGGGTTCGCCGGTGTCGTGGCACGGGCCGACGACGACTCCGCCGCGCTGACCGACGCGGTCCTGGCGCACCCGTGGGCGATCGACGGTGTCGGGCGTGCGAACACGGTCACCATCGAGCGGCTGCAGGTGCTGGCGAAGCTCGGTGCCGAGGGCGTCATGGTCATGGGGTTGCCCGGCGGCGCGGCGGTGGCGGTGAAGGTGCTCGACGGCTCGCAGCGGGCCGGCACCCTGGCGGCCCTTGCCCTGCTCGAGCGGAACGGGCTCGTCGCGTCCGACGGCGTGGCCGAGGTGCTCGAGGCGACCGGTGAGCGGGTGCTCGGCGGTGGCGTCCCCGTCGGTACGGTGCGCGTCGGTGCCGGGCTGCGCTGATCCGTCGCGGGTGCTGATCCTCGGTCGGCGCTGATCCTCGGTCCGCGCTGCTCCTCGGCGCTGGTCATCGGTCCGCGCTGTCGGGGTCGGGGGCGAGGACCGGCAGCGCCGGGGACACACGGACGACCCCGTCGCCGTCGAGTCGACGGACGGAGCAGCCGTACCGCGAGACCTCGACGGTGACGTCCCGGTGTCGGGGCGCTGCTCCGAGTCCGGGCACGAGCACCACCGTGCCGAGCGGTCGGCCGTCGGTGCCCATCCACACCGCGACCGATGTCCCCGGCGGGAGGGTCTCCACTGACGGTGCGCTCGAGGTGGTCGAGGCCGGATCGTCGCTGCGGGAGCCCGCGGCGTCGATGAGTCCTGGCGCGACGGCCCACCGCAGGTCGTCGTCGGCGTGGACGGCAGCGGCGCGGAGCTGCTCGGCGAGCCCGCGGAACACCGCGACGGCGAGTGCTCCGGCCCCGACGACCACGATGTGGGAGCCGGCGTCGACGCGGAGCAGGTTGCCGCCCGACCCGTACCCGAGGACGAGTGCCGGGGTGCCGTCACCGTCCGCAGAGGTCGTGCCCGTCGGCTGCGCCGTCGAGCCGAGGGGATCGGCCGCGGCGGGCTGGTCCGGCGCACGCGGCGCAACGACCGGGGCCGGACGGGTTCCGGGATCCGGCGGCGCCGATCGGTGCAGCACGACGTCGACCAGGGCGCAGCACGCTCCCGCGCCGAGCAGGACGCTCTGCCCGGCACCACTGATCGGCGCGAGGACACCGGCCACGACCAGCGCGACCGCTGCCCCCACGATCACACAGCGGGCGGTGAAGCGGGACATGTCCCCATCGCACCAGGTGCGAACGGCCCAGCGCTGGTCCGCGACGGGATCTGTGGAGAAGTCGCCTACTGCACGAGGAAGAACTGCTCACCGATGTCGACGCGCGCACCACGCTCGACGCGGTACCGCCGACCGGGCTCGCAGCGGCGGATCGATCCGTCGATGTGCCGGACCACCGTGCCGTTGCCGGAGAACCGGTCGGAGACCCACAGGTCGTCGCCGTCGCGGCCGAGCTCGAGGTGGGTCTTCGACACGGACTTGCCCGGATCGTGCACGGTCAGCAGGTCGTCGTACCGCTCCCCCGGCTGCGGTCGCGGCAGGCGGCCGAGCAGACCGGTGCCGTGCACCCCGAGCCGTTCACCCGTGCTGAAGTGCAGGACGAACGGCGCCCGGGTCGGGGTCTTCGCGACGATGCGGGTCTCGTCGACGTCGTCGTCGGGGTCGTCGGACTCATCGGCTCCGGCGTTCGACTCCGACGGGCTCGCCGGCGGGAGCGGCAGCGCGGGTCCGGTCGCTCCCGGGATCGGGGGCAGCGGCGCAGCCAGGGGCACACCGGTGGTGGCGGCGGACGGCGCGGAGGACGGGACGGTCGCGGAACCGGGCACCGGCGGGAGCGGGGCGCGCGGTACGGCGGACGCCTCGGGCTCGCTGACCGGGGCAGCGTGCGCCCTCCGGGCGCGACGGCCCGAACCGGACTGCTCGACCTCGGCGCGGACCGGCTCGTCGTCCACCGGGACCTCGTCGTGCAGCTCATCGCCCTGCTCGTCGTGCGCAGCGAGTTCGTCGGCGCTGTTCTCGTCGGACTCGTCCGAGCCCGTGGGGTCGGACGAACCCCCGGCCGGCTCGTCCGCATCGTCGGTCGTTCCGGACGTGTCGGTGCCGTCAGACCCATTGGTGCCGTCAGACCCCAGGGTCTCGTCAGAGCCCTCTGCTGCCCAGTCGGGTCGGGTCATCGGCAAGGGCATGACCGGGCCGGTGAAGGCCGCGGTGACCGCCGGGCGGACGGCTCCGCACTCGCCGCAGAAGATGTCGTCGGGCTCGAGCCGGTTGCCGCAGACGTGGCAGATGGTCGTCTCGTGCATTCCGGGGGTGACGAGCGGGGCCGGACGCGGCGGCCGTCGGTCGATGAGCGGCTCGACCACGGCGGTGTCCCCGGGCTGCGGGGGCGACACGACGGCGGGCTGGTCGTCGGCGGCACTCGTCTCCGACGCCGCCACGATCACCTCGTCGCGCTCCGGCTCGGAGCCGACCTGGGCATCCTGTGCGCCCTGTGGGTCCGGTCCGTCCTGTGGGTCCTGTCCGTCCTGTGGGTCCGACGCAGGAGCCGCGGTGCCCTGCTCGGCGGCCGGGTCGGCAGGTGCTCCTGGCACCGGCGGAACGACCGGCTCGGACGGCGTCTCGGCAGCCGGGGTACCACGGCCCACCCACCAGGACGGAGCGGCGGGTGCCGCTGGAGGTGCGGTGGCGGCCGGCGGTGCCCACACGGGCAGAGCGGGCTCCGCGGTGTGCGGGGGCGCGACGGGCTGCTGCGCCGTCTGCTCGGGACCCGGCGTTGGGGCATCGCGCACCGGGGCGGCGGGCGTCGCCGCGCGACCCGGAGCCGGGGCGATGCGGGTGCGCTCGGGGTCGTCGGCGTCGAGGGGCTCGGACGGGTAGGCGTCGGGGTCGAGAGCCGGCTCCGCATCCGACTGGCCCGGCGCGCCCGACCAGTCCCCGAGTCCGGATCCGGCGCCGTGCACGTGGGAGGGCGCCTGGCGCGGCGCGAAGTCGTCGGGACGCTGCACCGGCACGGGTGCCGGCGGTTCGGTTCCACGGCGGTCGGCACCGGTGAGCCAGGCGCGGGTGGCGGGGTCGAGCGTGGATTCGGGCAACCAGGCGTCGGAGGCCGGGTCGGACCGTCGGCCGTGCGCGTCGGGCTGCTGCAACGGTGGCGGCGGCGCCTGTTCGACGGGGGTCGGCGCGACCGGGCGACGGCTCGCCGCGGCGGTGACCGCGCGTCCGCACTCACCGCAGAAGATCGCTCCGTCCGGGAGCATCGATCCGCAGTGTTCGCATCTGATCACGTGGTGCCTCTGTCCTCACTCGGCCGTCCACGACGCTCGTCCGGCCTCTGGACATCGTAGTCGCCGTGCCCCGACGCAGTCTGGCCGTCGGTTCTACGACGCGACCGTGCCGTCGGACGACGCCCGGTTCCCCGCAGGGACCGGAGCGACACGGCGGCGCGGAACCGCTCCCGCCGGGTCAGCCCGGTCCGGAGCGAACCGATCGCGTCGTCCGTCGCCGCCCACATGCGATCGGCGGTGGTCTGGTCGGTGTCGCTCGGACCGAACACCGCACGGTCGGCCAGCGCCGCGAGTCCGGTCCCGCCGTCGCCCGGTGCACCGACGACGGCTTCACGCCGGGTGGCGGAACGCCGCACGTCGTGCCCACGGTCGAGCAGCGCGTCGCGGTACTCGTCCCAGGCGCCGACGATGCGACCCCGGTGCGTGGTGGCGGTCCGCCGTCGTCGCCGTCGTAGTCGCTTCAGCAGCACGATCACGGCGAACGGCAGCAGGACGAGTGCGACCACGCCGAGGGCCCCGAAGGCCCAGGGCAGCACCGCGAGCAGGATCCGGAGCCAGAGCGGCTGCACCGGCGGCGTGTTCCGGTCACTCTCCGGAGGCGTCTGCTGGTCCTGGTCCTGCTGGTCCACCGGGGGCGGCGGCACGACCGTTTCCGGACGCGTCACCGGCTGCGGGGTCTGCTGCTGCTCGTCCGGGATCTCGCGCACCTCGGGGTTGGGGTTCAGCATCACCCACCCCCACTGCGCGGTGTCCACCTCGATGCGAGCCGTGACGTCCGACCCGCGGAAGGTCGTCGTCCCGCCACGCGCTGCGGTGCCGTCGCTGCCCGAGTCGCCCCCGGCCGTGAAGCCCATCACGACCCGCGCGGGGAACCCGATCTGGTCGGCCATCAGCGCGGCCGCCGCGGCGTACTGTTCCTGGTCCCCGATCATCAGGGGCGCGGTGAGGAGCTCCTGGACACGGTCGGCACCGTGGCCAGACCGGCTCATCCGGTCGTCACCGACACCGTGACTGACGTACCCCTTCCGCTGCAGTGCCTGCACCGCGGCGAGGAGCTTCGCGCCGGGTGCCGACACGTCCTTCGTCGTCGACTCCACGGTGTCGCGCACGGCGTCGGGGACGTCCCGTGCGGTGGGGACCGCTGCGCTCCCCGGCCGCGCGGTGGCCAGCTGCCGTTCCGTCGGCTGGTCGGGCAGCACCGCCGTCAGGTCGTAGGACGTGCCGTCCCCCACTCCGCCGACCACGGCGCCGGTGCCGGTCGATCCGTTGTAGAAGAACGCGCCGCGCTCGTCGTCGGCGTCCTGCCCGGTGAACTCCACGCGCTCCAGGTCGCCGACCGTCGGCAACCACACACCGCGGTACCCGTCGACCGTCACACCGACGTCGACCGTGGTGCCCCGGACGCCACGGACGTCGACCGAGGTCGGCACGCGTTCGAAGGTGCCCGAGCCCGCCGAGCCGTCGGCGCCGCCGACCCGGTAGACCACGCCGTCGTAGGTGTCCAGCGTCGCGATGCGGACGAACCCACCCTCGGGCAGGCCGGTCACCCGGAGCTGGGTCGCGTCCGAGGCGGTGGATTCCTCGTAGGCGCGGAACCCGCTGAGCGGACTGACGTAGTCGCGGGGATCGAACGGCTTCACGACGTCGGTGCGAGCGACGGTGCGGTCGCCGGAGGGCGGTGCGACCAGGCCGAGCCCGGTCGCGACGACCGCCGCGGCCACGATGGTGCCGGTGCCCACGAGCGCGGGTCGGACGATGGACCGTGCGACCGGCACACGGGAACCGATGGTGGTCGCCACGGCGACCGCGCGACGCGCGTGCCGGACCGTCAGCGCCCAGACGAGGGCGAGGCCGACCAGGACGACCGCCGTCACGATCGACGTGTCGAGCCGGCTCGGCCCGACGACCACGCCAACCGCGAAGAGCACCAGTGCCGGGATGCTCGCGAGTTCCTGCCTGGAGGCGCGGGTCGCCACGCTCACGGCGGTCACCGTCGCCACGAGCAGCGTCACGAAGTAGGGCACGAGGAGCGCTTCGTAGGAACCCACCGGAAGGCTGATGGTCACCAGCTGCTTCCAGCCGAGGGCGACGCCGGCGAAGAGGTCGAGGAGTCCGTGTCCGGTGGGCAGCAGGCCGTTCGCCTGGCTCGGCACGGCGGCTGGGACGCCGGTCAGCGTGAACGCGGCGACGGTCGCGATCGCCACGACGGCCATCGGGAGCCGGAGCAGGGTGCCGAGGAGCGCGACGACCGTCCCGATCACGATCGCCGTGACCGCGGCGGTGATCATCGCGCCGTCCCGGTACACCGGCCACCAGGACGTGCTCGCGACGGCCAGCAACAGCCAGACCGCGAGCGTGCCGCCGGCGAGGCGGAACGGGACGAGCCGGCGGGCATCGCGACGGTCGGACCGTCGAGTCGAGCGTCTCGCCCGGTCCGGGGCCGGGGTCGTCACGGGTGCGGCGCTCATGCTGCCGACGCCGATCGGTGCAGGGCGTGCCGGAGGTCGTCCAGGTAGCCGATGGTCATCACCGTCAGACCCGCGACACGCAGGAACCGCGGCTGGGCCTCGGGCTCGCAGATCACCGCGACGACCTCCACCCCGACGGGGAACCGCGTGGCGGCGAGTCGGAGCGCGGGCAGGCCGACGGTCGAACCCACGACGAGGAACGCGACGGAGATGCCGTCGGTGTCGCTCCCCACGATCCGGGAGACCTCGGCGATCGGCAGGCACGCGTCGGCCAGGCCGACCGAGGCGAAGTCGTCGAGCAGGCGCGTCGGCGTGACGGTGGGGAGCGTCCGGACGGCGTACACCGCACGCTTCGCGAACTCCGGCGTGCGCTGGGACACCACGACCGAGACCTCACGGCCGTCACGGATCGCCCGCGCGCCGAGGGAGGCGGCCGCGCTCACCGCGAGCTCGAACTCCTCGTCGTCGGCGAACTCACCGCGGGCGATGCCGAGCGCGACGACGAGGTGCGAGCGACGGGTGTCCTCGAACTGCCGGACCATGAGCGCGCCGGACTTCGCAGTCGACTTCCAGTGAATGGTGCGCGGGTCGTCGCCGGGCATGTACTCGCGGATGGCGTGGAAGGCGATGTCCGCGGGCGACAGGTCCGTCGTCGCCTGCCCCTCGAGGTCACGCACCAGGCCGGTGCTCGTCGACGGGATCGCGATGGTGCGCGGGTGCACGATGACCTGCTCGCGGGCGGTCCAGACGAGTTCGCGGCGGACGAGTCCCACGGGGTCGGCGCGGACCCCCGTCACGGGCCCGACGTCGAGCACCCCGCGGCGGAGCGTCGGGACGGGGACCTGCCGCTCGAAGGTGCCGTGCGGCCCGATGGCCGGGATGGCGACGTCGACCAGACCGGACCCGACCGGCACCTCGACGGTGGTCGGCACCGACGGCAGGCGCGTGGGGTTCTCCGCCGTGATGATCACACCGGCGTCGTCGCCGACCGCCACACGGTGCTGCGGGAGCCGCATCCGGATCACCAGCCGTGACCGGCCGATCAACGCCACCGCAGCGACCACCGCGAGCACCGCGCCGGCGAACCCGACGACGACGATCTCCCGCAGACCGAAGCGGTAGCCGGCCACGAACGCGACGAGCGTCAGCGCCGCGACCGTCCACCCGAGCCCGGTGACGACCGACGAGACCTCGCCCCAGAGACGCAGGACGAGCCTCCAGGCCGTTGCCCAGAGCCGGACGATCCCGATGACCGCATCCGCTGCGACGCCCTCGCGGTCACCGACGATCCGCGTCCGGACGTTGGTCATGCCGGTGACCGTCCCCGTGCGCTCGTACACCGTCGTGCCACGACGCGACCGCGTCGAGGACGGACGGCGCGAGCGCGTGGAGACGGGCCGGCGGTCCGTCACGTCGTGACTCGGTCGGCGGGCGGCGGGGTCTCCACCAGGAGCTGCGCGATGACGCTCGGTGCGCTGACGCCGTCGAACTCGGCCTCGGCGTCGAGCACCAGGCGGTGCGCGAGAACCGGGACGGCCAGCGCCTTCACGTCGTCCGGTGTGACGTAGTGGCGACCGCTCAGCGCCGCGAGGACACGTGAAGCGCGTATCAGGCCCATCGCCCCTCGAACGCTGACGCCCAGCCGGACCTCGCTCGCGGAGCGGGTCGCGTCCACCAGGCGGGCGACGTAGTCGGCGATCACGGCGTCGACGTGCACGGTGCGCGCCAGGGCGGCCATCTCGGTGATGGTCGCGGCGGGCACGACGCTCGCCAGCGGGACCGACGCCGACGGAGCCGACGAGGTCTCGAGGATCTTCACCGTCGCCGCGTGGTCGGGGTAGCCGATGGAGGTCTTCATCAGGAAGCGGTCGAGCTGTGCCTCGGGCAGGCGGTAGGTGCCGGCCTGCTCGATCGGGTTCTGGGTCGCGATGACCATGAAGGGCGCGGCGAGACGGTGGTTGACGCCGTCGACCGTGATCGCGGACTCCTCCATCGCCTCGAGCAGCGCGGACTGAGTCTTCGGGCTCGCACGGTTGATCTCGTCGGCGAGCACGATGTTCGCGAAGACCGGCCCGCGGTGGAAGTCGAACTCCTGCGTCCGCTGGTCGTAGACACTGATGCCGGTGATGTCGCCCGGCAGCAGGTCGGGGGTGAACTGGATGCGGTTCGTGGTGCCCTGCACGCTCTGCGCCATCGCTCGGGCGAGGCTCGTCTTGCCCGTTCCGGGAACGTCCTCGAGGAGCAGGTGCCCCTCGCTGAGCATCGCCGTGACCGCGAGGCGGATCACGAACGTCTTCCCGAGGAGCACCTGCTCGACGTTGGTCACGATGCGGCCTGCGACGTCGGCGAACCAGGTGGCCTGCTCCGGGGTCATGCTCATGCGGGATGGTCCTTCGGTCGTGGCGGGAGGGCGGCGTTGGCGGGTCGGGCGGCGGGTGTCAGCCGCCGGGGGCTGGTTCCGGGGCAGGCTGCTCGGGAGCGGGGGCCGCGTCCGACTCGTACGTCCAGGTGTCCGTCTGCCCGGCGATCTGCACCTCGATGGTCACGGTGGTGGTCCGGAGCGGTGACAGGGCAGATGTCGGCACGACCGAGTTCGTCGTGTAGGCCACGTTCTGATCGTCGCTCCCACGACCGTCGAAGCGCACGGTGTACGTGGGGGCGGCGCGACCGTTCGACGGATCCTGAACGTTGAGGGCCGTGCCCTCGACGGGTTGCTGCACGATCGGCTTGGTGATGATCGGGGTTGCGGAGTTGGATTCCGAAGACGCGGGACCGCAGTAGTCGTAGTTGTTGCTCGGTCCGCGGCAGCCCTGCACCTCGATCGAGACCGCCGTCCCGTAGCCCAGTGCTGCCGTGGGCCCGGAGGGTGCGTCCTGCCATCCACCACCGTTGTAGCGAACACGGTAGTGATCGGCGCGTCCGGACTTCACGCCGTACCCCTCTGCGACCAGCTGGTAGACGCCGTTGTCCTGGTCGGTCTTCACGACACGGATCGAGGGTGTGGTGGCCTGGCCAGGACGCTCGTAGCTCGTCACGGACGTCGTCGCTCGGCTGACGCTGCAGAAGCCGTAGGTGTTGGACGCCACGACGACGTAACTGGTCGTGCTGCCGTCCGCAGCGTTGCCGTCGCGCAGTGTCCCTCCTCCGGGGCCCGTGCTGTCGACCTGCTGACCGCCGCCGATCGGGCCGCAGGTGACCTGCCCCCCGACCCGGACGAGCGCGTACGACTGGATCGGCGCACCTTGACCGTCGGACTTGGAGTAGTCGACGCTGATGACCGTGCGACCGGAGGACGCGTCGACGTTCGGATCCCCCACGGAGACGGCTGTCGGTACACCGACTGCGCTCCCGGTGGCGGACGCGGAGTTCCACTGCACGACCGTGCCGTTGCGGTCGGCGGCGTTCCGGGCCGACACGGTGACCGTGTACTGGGCGGCACTCTGGGCACCGGTGAACGAGGTGCTCGTGGCGGTGCCGGTGTTGCGGGTGTCGGACAACCCCGGACCCTCGATCGTCACGACGTAGTTGTCGACCGCGCTGCCGTTGTTCGGCGCGGACACCTTGCCCCACTTGACGTCGAGCTGGTTCGGCGTCGACCTGCTGGGCGTGACCGTGATGCCCTTCGGCGGTGCCGGCACGAAGTCCGCACTCATCGGACCCGAGCGGGCCGAAGGCTTCGAGTCACCGATCGCGTTGGTCGCCACGACCTGGAACCGGTAGGACTCCTTCGGGTCGAGGCCGGTGACAGTGCACACCGTCGCGGTCCCGCAGTTCTTCGAGACGCCGTTGGTCCCGACCACGCGGTAGCCCGTGATGGGCGAGTTGTTGCTCTGCGGGGTCGCCCAGGTCAGCGTGGCCTGACCACCGTCGTAGGAGCCGGTGCGGGTGGGCGCCCCCGGCGCGTCCGGGACGTCCTGCACCGAGATCGTGACGTCGCCCCAGACGTACCGGTCGGGGTCGTTCGTGGCGTCCGCCACCTGGTACTGCAGGTGCGCGTCGCCGGGCTTCGCGGTTCCGGCGACCGCGACCTGCAGACGCGAGCGATCACCGCTCGGTGTGACGGTGACACCCTTCGGGAGTCCGCCGGACAGACCTCGGATGTTCACGACGCGCAGCCGCTCGCCGGGGAACGGGTTGGTCGGCTGGTCGTTCGTCAGCACGTCGAGGGTGGTGGTCGCCCCGCGCTTCGTGACCGCGCGGTCGGCGCCCGGCTGGACCACCGGCCGGGTGGAGCCGACGACGCCCACGGCGACCGTGCCGGCACGACCGGCGTTGGCGTCGTCCGCGACACCGATCCCGATGGACGCGGTGGTGTTCTTCTTCGCGGTGTCGGCGACCGCGATGGTGAGCTGCTGCTTCGCGATCGACGCGGTCGTCCCAGCGGCGGGCCGGCCGACGATCGAGTACCGGAGCTCCGGCAGGTCCTTCGGGTACGGGTAGTCGGTGAGCTTCGTCAGGTCGATCTTCCGCGTCTCGCCCGGCTGCATCTCGATCGAGGAACCCGCGAACGCCGGCGGCTGGTTCGACCGGGGCGTGACCGAGATCGGGAGCACGAGGGTGGCGACGCGGCCCTTGCCGCCGTTCGCCGACGAGCCGTCGGTGACCTCGAAGGAGATCGACGCCTTGCCGTAGTAGAGCTTCGACGATGTGAACTGCAGCGTCGACGAGTCCACCACCAGGCTCTGCCCGTTCGCGTGGGTGGCCTTGACCGTGCCACGGTCGGTGATCTTCGCGGTCTGGCCGTTCGCCGTCACGACGAAGTCCTGCAGCGGGATGCGGACCGTGGCCTCGCTCTTCACCGTGACCGCGCCGGCGCTGCGGTTGATCTGGGGCAGGGCGTCGTCGAAGCCCGGCACGTTGATGAAGCCGTAGGAGACGATGTCCGGGTGGTCGAGCCGGGCGACCGAGAACGGGATCACCTGCGATTCGTCGGTCAACCGGACCGTGATGCGGCCGTCGCCGGTGGGCGTCGCCGTGTCGCCGTAGCCGGGGACGACCCCGACCCGGAGGTCGGCCGCGGTGCCCTCGGCGGAGAAGACGTTGTCGAGCACGTCGACGGTCACGCTCTTCCGGCGGAGGATGTCCTGCAGGTCGAGGGTCGTGTCGTCGACCTCTGGCCGGAGCGGCTGGGCGTCCGGGTCGACGGTCACCGTGAGGAAGGTCGTGCTCGATCCCCCGCTGCTGTTCGCGACGGTGTAGAGCACGGCGTAGTCACCGCGCTTCGCCGACTTCGGGGGCGTGACGCGGATCTGCTGCTTCCGGAGGATCTTCGCGGTGACGTCCTCGGCCGTCGGCTCGGCCTGCGCGACGGTGAGCTGCCCGCCCTCGGGGTCGGAGTCGTTCTGCAGGACACGAACCGTCACCGAACCACCGGGACGGATCGTGACGTGGTCGGCCTCGGCCACGGGGTTCGAGGCCTGCTCGGCGCGGGGTGCGATGCCCACCCGCACGGTGCCGGACGCACGGGCCCCGAGAGCGTCCACGACCGTGTAGGTGAACTCGTCGGTACCCGCCGAGTAGTCGCCGGCCTCGTAGGTCAGGGCGTCCGAGGCGACGTCGGCGACCGATCCCTTGTCGGGGTTGGAGCCCACGCCGACGAGCTGGACGGAGTCGCCGTCCGGGTCGATCCCGTTCAACGGCACGCTGATCCGCACCGACGACCCGGCGACCACGCGCGCGAGGACGGTCTGCGGGACCGGCGGGTTGTTGGTCGCGGCGTCACGCTCGCGCACCGAGATCGACACGGCGGCATCGGCGTACTGGCCGTCGGGGCCGGCCACCCGGTAGACGGCGGTGTAGTTGCCCGGCGTCTTCGGGGCGAGGTAGCGCAGGTGGTCACCAGAGACGAACAGCAGGCCGCCGTTGCCCGGCACGTTCTGCACCAGTTCGGGCTGGAGCGTCAACGGTTCGCCCTCGGGCTGGGTGTCGTTGCCGAGCACGTCGATGTTCGCGACGTCTCCGACGCGCACGGTGGCGGTGTCGGGCTGGGCGACAGGAGGCTGGATGCGGTCGGGCTTGGGGATCTCGACGACGGTGATCGTGCCGGGGGACGACGCCAACCCGTTCGTCTCCGTGTACCCGAACGAGACCGGACCGTCGAGCGGCGCCGTGAGCGTGACGCGGACCTTGTGCTGGTCGAGGATGCTCGCCTGCACCCCGCTGCCCCGTCCGGGTCCGTCGAGCGCCGTCACGAGCAGCACCCCGCCCGCCGGGTCGATGTCGGTCGCGGTGACGTCCGTGTCCTTGGTGGACAGGGTGTTGACGAACACCGTCTTCGGCGTGGTGATCGGCGCCGTCGAGGCGTCCGGTGGCGCGAGGACGGTCACCCGGACGATGCCGCTCGACGTCTTCACGCCGTCGGTCACCGTGTACTCGAGCTGGTGGTCGCCCGCCCGCTCCCCCTGCACCCGGAAGGTCCCGGCGTCGTAGCTCGGGGTGACGGTGAGCCCGGATGCCGACGACACGCTGGTCAGTGTCACGGTGCCGTTGCCGCCACGCACGTGGTCGAGTGGCTCGACCGTGAAGGCCTTGCCGGCGTACCCGGACACGGGGAACGGGTCGGCGCGCAACGGGACGGTGCCCTGCTTGGCCACCCGCACCGTCACGGCGCCCCGGCCGTCAGCGCGTCCGTCGCTCACGACCAGCTGCACCGACCGCTCACCGGTGCGGCCGCTGTCGTTCCGGAAGTCGAGCAGGCCGTCCGGTGTGGTGGACACCCGGTCGCCGTTCGACGCGGTGGCCGACTCCAGGTACACCGGGTCGCCGTCCGGGTCGATCCAGTCACCGAGCACGTTCGAGACCACGTGCCCGTTCTGGACGACGTCGGCCGAGGTGTCACGGACCTGCCGCGGCGCCTCGTTCTCGCTGTCGGGGCGCACGCGGATCCGGACCGTCGCGGTGTCCGAACCGCCGTTGCCGTCGGTGATCGTGTACGGGAACGTCACGGTCCCGGTGGCGCGCGGCGACAGCGTGACCTGCAGACGTTGTCCGTCGCCGACGATCGCGACGCGGCCGACGGACTTCGAGATGGTGCCGACCTCGCTCACGATGATCGGGTCACCGTTCGGGTCGTAGTCGTTCAGCAGGACCGGGAGGCTCGTGGTGCGTCCCGGACGAGCGCCAAGTTCGTCGTCCACCGCCACCGGCGGCTTCTGGTCCTTGTCGACCTCGGGGTCGTCGTCGGAGACCTGCTCCTGCTGCTGCTCGTCGTCCTGCTTGATCAGGTCGGCCCAGTTGTCGATGAGCTGACCACTCCGGTCGATCGCCCAGGATCGGCCGCTCGTCGGGTCGTTGGCGACCACGGTGTCGCCGTTGTGCAGGATCTGCAGTTCGCTCGTGCCGCCGGTGCTCGCCAGGCGCTGCAACGCGCTGCCGTCACACGTGTCGATCGCCTGTCCGCCCGCCCACGCGGCGTACGTGCAGGAGCCGTCGACGTAGGGCCGCGCGGCTCGTCCGGACACCTGGAGCGCGGTGGCGTCCACGGTGCCGGAGGCACTGACGCGGACCAGGCCCGCCGTGCCCGCGACCGTGACCTGGGCCGTGGTGTCCGACGACCGCTGGAGGGCCGGCGACGACCCCACCCGGTCGCCGAGCTCGACGGTGCGGCCGTCGACCGACAGGGCACCGCTCGTGCGGTCGAGCACGGCGAGGTGCCCGTCGAACGTGGCGACCTGGAAGTCGTCGCCCCGGTCCATGTCGACCTTCCACCGTTCGGCGACGGTGAGTGTCGTGCCGACGTCGACCAGCGACGCCGTCCCGGTCTTCGCGGAGTAGACCGCGACGTGGCCGTCGGAGGCGTCGAAGACGGTGTCGGCGCCCAGGGTCAGGTCGGCCTTGGCCGACGCGTCGAACTCGGCGAGGTCGCTCGCGGGGGTCGACCAGAGCTCACCCGTGTCCGCGTTGCCGATGACCGCGGTGTCGCCCGCGAAGAAGACCTGTGGCGTCCCGGCAGGCAGCGTGATCGCATCACCCACCGTGGCGTCGGCGACGTCGACCCGGGCGACCGTGCCCTTGGTCTCGTCGACGCTGTAGACGGTTGAACCGCGCTGCAGCACGGACAGGTCGTCGCTGGCCGTCTCGACCGCGGTGTTGAGCTGCAGGATGCCGGTGTTCGCCCGGCCGACCGCGCCGTACTCGGCCGAGGGCACCCAGACGGTGCCGTCACCGAGGTCGACGCGTTGCGTGTGGTACCCGGTGGAGACGATGGCCGTGGTCGCGACGACGGCGGCGACGAGCACCGAGGCACCGGTGGTCACGGCTGCGGAGCGGTGCTTCGCGAGGAGGGCGCGGATCACCCGGCGCTCCCGATCGTCGCGCACTTCTGCGAGCTCGCAGCACCCGTCTTGCCGTCGCGGTTCACCGCGACGGCGATGCACTCCTCGTCGCCGCGTTCACCGGAGACGACGAACGTCGTGCCGGTCTGCTGGCTCGAGGACCCGTTGGACGAGATGACGTACGTGTCGCCGCTGCGCAGCCCCGGGTCGGTCCAGCTGAAGGACACGGACTGCGGCGACGGCTCGGCACGGACCTCGGCCACGACCGGGATCGCCCCGGCGCCGAGCCGACCGACGACGACGACCGTGGCGATCGCGAGGGCCGCGACCACGACGACGGCGAGGGACGTCGCCCAGACCAGGGTCGAACGGGTCCGGCGACGGGCACGGGTCACGGACCCGGTGCGGTGCACGGTGCCGACGCTGTGCGAACCGCCTGCCACGACCCCGCCCTGCACCGCGCGGCGGGTCCGACGACGCGCACCGACCCGGGTGGGTGGCTGCAGCTCACGGATCACGGTGCGGTCGCCGTGCGGGGTGGGCGTCGAGATAGCCCAGGCCTCCACCGCGACGTCGGCGGACGTCTGCGGGATGCCGAGCTCGGCCTCGACCTGTTGGAACCCACGCACGAGTTCCATCACCGTCGCGGGGCGTCCCTGCGGCTTGCGGGAGAGCGCCGAGGCGAGCAGGCGCTCCAGCGAGGGCGGCACGTCGGTGCGACCGGTCGGCTTCACGCCGCCCTTGTCGATCCGGTGCATCAGGTCGTTCGCACCGTTCTTGCCACCGCGGACCTCGAACGGGCTGCGCCCGGCGAGGAGCGAGTACACCGTCGCCGCGAGTGAGTACACCTCGGACTGGATCGTGCCGCGCGACTCGTCGATCAGGACCTCGGGCGCGGACCACGGGATCGACATGCCGATCGGCTCGTCGGGGTCGGTGCCCCCGATCGTCGCGGCGATGCCGAAGTCGGAGAGCACGGGGTTGCCGTAGGCCGTCAGCAGGATGTTCGAGGGCTTGATGTCGCGGTGCAGCACGCCCTCACGGTGTGCGGTCTCGAGCGCCGAACCGATGCGGATGCCGATCGACAGCACCTCGGACACCGGGATCGGTTCGCGACGGTAGCGCTCGCTGAGGGACGACGAGCAGAGCTCCATGACCAGGTAGGGACGGCCGTCAGCGGCGACGCTGGCCTGGAAGACGGTGAGGATCGACGGGTGCGTGCTGAGCCGGGCCATCAGGTTGGCCTCGGCCTGGAACATCTGCCGGACGCGGTCGTCGACGACCTCGTCCAGCAGCACCTTCACCGCGACCTGTCGTCGGGGCATGTCCTGTTCGTAGAGGAAGACGTCGGCGAAGCCACCGGACCCGAGGACGTGGACGGGACTGAAACCGCCGATCACGGGCGGGTTGGACGGCAGGCGTCTCGCCATGGTCCTCTCCTCCCCCGGCCGAGCGGCCAGCTCTCTCGACGTGGCCATGTCATTGTACGAAGCGTGGGTGACGGACATTCCGCACGCCGATCCCCCACAGCTCGACGCGTTCCCCCAGTTCGGGGGCCAGTCAGTGCCTCGGCAGCGTGTCCTCGAGGTCGCCGTCGTCCGGTGCGGCATCGACCTGCAGCACCACCACGGTGACGTTGTCACGACCGCCGGCCACGACGGCGTCGCCCACCAGACGCTCCGCCAGGTCCTGCGCGCCCGGCTCGCGTGCCGCGATGCGCGCGATGCCGGCGTCGCCGAGCTCCTTGGTCAGCCCGTCGGAGCAGACGATGTAGCGGTCACCGGCTCGCAGGGGCAGGGTCCACCAGTCCGGTGCCGGCGGTTCGCCGAAGCCGACCGCACGCGTGATGACGTTGCTGTCCGGGTGCTGCTCGGCGTCCTCGGCACGCAACAGACCGGCGTCCACCATCTCTTGCACCACCGAGTGGTCGACGGTGACGCGGCGGAGCACGCCGTCCTCGATGCGGTAGGTGCGGGAGTCACCGACGTTGAACACGAGCGCTGCGGGCTGCCCGAGCGAGGCCACGAGCGCGATCCCGGTGACGGTGGTGCCCGCGCCGATGGCGTTGCCGCCGGCTGCGCGCTCGATGTCGGCGGTCGCGAGGAGCAGCGCACGCTGGATGCCCTGGCGCGTGGTGAACGGTTCGGCCGTCACCTGTTCGAGCCGACGCACGACCGCGTCACTGGCGCGGTCGCCCGCGAGGTGCCCGCCCATGCCGTCGGCGACGACGAAGAACGGCGCGCCCACGATGTAGCTGTCCTCGTTGTGGTCACGCCGTCGACCGACGTCGGTCGCGGCTCCCCACGAGAGCGTCAGGGTGGCGCCGTCGGCACCGGGGACGTCGATGGCGTGCGCAGTGGCTGCTCGGCCGAGTTCGGTCACGTGTCAGGATCGCTCTCTGGTGGGTCGGGGCGTGCCGTGTGCTGTCTGATCGGAGGGCCACGGGGGAACCGGAGGCAGCCCCTCTGCCGTCGGTGCGACCCGGAGGTACGGCGAGAGGACCTCGATGGCGTTGCCGTCACCGATCTCGACTACCGTACCCGTCAGCGCCACGATCGACGCACCCGACGCCATGCGGTAGGCGGGCGCACCGGCCGGGCGGACGACGGTGCCGTTCGTGGACCGGAGGTCCTGCACGACGACGGCTTCGCCCTCGGCGTGCATCCGGACGTGGGACGACGACACCTGCCCGTACGCCGACCGCACGGTCACGAGTTCGGGTTGCGGATCACGTGTGACCCGGGGCAGCGACGGCCGGCGGCCGATGACCACCGGGTGGTCGAGCCGGAAGGTGCGGTCGCCGATGCGGATCGAGGGCACGCGTGCCGCGGGTGCGGCGGGTACCGACGGGACGGCCGGGAGGCCCGGGGCAGCACCCACGAACGGGCCCGCTCCGGCGCCGGGTCGCGCCGGCACCCGGACGACGGTGTCCTCCGGATCGACGTCGTCCACCGCTGCCGGTGCCTCGGCGGGTGCACCGACCGGGGGCCGGATGACCGTGTCACCGAGGACCCCGTCGTCGGCCCCGGGGGCGGAGTCGGGGTCGGAGTCCGGACCCGCTCCGGGGAGGACGGGACCTGCGCCGCGGATGACGGTGTCACCGACGGCGTCCGCCGTCCGGTCTCCCGCCGGCGATCGTCGGGGTCGCCGGATCACGGTGTCCTCGATGTCGTCGTCGTACAACCGGAGCCCTCCCAGTGTGGTCTCCCCCACCGTAGACGATCCGGTCGACCCCACGTCATCGACGCTCCCACGACGGCCCGCTGCCCGCGACGACCGAGCGCAGGACGAGCCCCGCGAGCGGGTCGTCGGCGCGCGTCTCGAGGGCGTACCGGGCACGCGTCTCCGCCCGGGCCCAGGACCCCAGCGCCCACGCACACCAGGCACCGAGCGACAGGGCACCGGCGGCACCCGACGATCCGTCGAAGGGGCCGTCCTGCGCCCGCCACACTCGCCACGCGTCGGCGCACCGGTCACCGGCGAGCCGCACGCGGGCACGATCGGGAGCCGGGCCGAAACCGTGGAGCGCCGGTGGTGTCGGGTCGGCGAAGGGGTCGAACACCCGGATCGACCGCGGGTCCGGCGTGCCCTGCGCCGCGATGAACGGCACCAGGGCCATCCGGGGCGCGAGTGCGCCGCACGCGGTCACCACGGCCGTCGCAGCCGCCGTCGACAGGTCCGCACGGCCGGGCGCGACCAGCGCGGCCGCTGCGGCGGGGAGGGTGACCGCCGCGGCGATCTCGCGAGGAAAACGGACTGCGGAGCCGGGGCCGGACTGTGCCGTGAGAGGGATCATGCACGCCATCGAAGCGTGCTGCGGGCCTCCAGGCAGGGGCGCCCCGGCCATCTGTGGACCGGAGCTGCCCCACCCACGCCTGTGGAGGACGAGCCGGCGGAACCCGCTCAGGCGGCGACGGGCTCCAGGCTCTCGGCGACCAGGTCCCAGCCGCCCTCGTTGCGTTCGACCACCACGCCGTTCGCCGCCGCCCAGACGACCAGGTCGTCCATGCTGCCGATGCTCGCGCCGGTGCGGGCGAGCAACGCCACCAGGCGGCCCTTCGCGGTCTTGTTCCAGTGGTTCAGTGCACGACGACGACCGGAGCCGTCAACGCTCACCACCCGTGGTGTGACCGCTCCGGACAAGGGGCCGAGCTGCCGGTACCCCTCGGACCGCAGGTCGAGCACCAGGCCGTCCGCACGGGTCAGCAGCGAACGGGTCGACACCGTGGGCCAGTGCGCGGCCAACCGGATCGAACCGAGCCGCGAGTCGTGCGACAGCCGGTACGCCGGGATCGGGTCACCGGCGCCGATCGGGCCGAACATCGCGGACTGCACGATCACGTGCTCCGCCCACCACGCACGGGTCGCCGCGTCCGCGTCCTGCACGCCCAACGGGTCGTAGAGGACCCCCGTGTACCGCTCGATCGCGGGCATGGTGCCCGAGGTGTCGAGCTCGAGGTTCCGGAGGCGCTCGGCGATGGACTTCGGACCGAGCTTGAGTGCCGTCCTGGCCGAGGACTCCTCGGAACTGACGAAGCGGGCCGCGGTGATCACCGCGGCCCGCTCATCGGCCAGTTCCGGGAACGAGAGTGCACGCAGATCGAGCGTGCGGCTCGTGTCCCCGCCCTCCCGCTTCGTCTCCGAAGGCGGGAGCAGGACGGTCAGTCCGGTCAGGACGCCAGCGCGGCCTGCCGCGCGACGATCGTCACCGTGTCGTGCTCGACCGACAGGAAGCCGTCCTCGGCGTCGACCGCGACGGTCGACCCATCGGCCCGCGTGATGCGGACCTGACCCTGCGCCAGGATCGCGAGCATCGGCTCGTGTCCGGCGAGGATGCCGATCTGGCCCTCTGTCGTCCGTGCGACGACCATGGTGGTGTCGCCCGACCAGACCTCGCGGTCAGCCGAGACGACGCTCACGCTGAGACCCGCCATGTCAGCGGTTCTCCTTCTGGATCTGAGCCCACTTCTCTTCCACGTCGTTGATGCCACCGACGTTGAAGAACGCCTGGGTCGCAACGTGGTCGAACTCGCCGTCGGCGATGGCGCGGAAGGACTCGATGGTGTCCTTGAGCGGCACCGTGGAGCCCTCGACGCCCGTGAACTTCTTCGCCATGTAGGTGTTCTGCGAGAGGAACTGCTGGATACGACGAGCGCGCTCGACCGTGATCTTGTCCTCTTCGGAGAGCTCGTCGACACCGAGGATGGCGATGATCTCCTGCAGTTCCTTGTTCTTCTGGAGGATCTGCTTGACGCGCGTGGCCGTCTCGTAGTGGTCGGCACCCAGGTAGCGCGGGTCCATGATGCGCGACGTCGACGCCAGCGGGTCGATCGCGGGGTACAGACCCTGCGACGCGATCTCACGGGAGAGCTCGGTCGTCGCGTCGAGGTGCGCGAACGTGGTGGCCGGAGCCGGGTCGGTGTAGTCGTCAGCCGGCACGTAGATCGCCTGCAGCGAGGTGATCGAGTGACCACGCGTCGAGGTGATGCGCTCCTGGAGCACACCCATCTCGTCGGCGAGGTTGGGCTGGTAGCCCACGGCGGACGGCATGCGGCCGAGCAGCGTCGAGACCTCGGAGCCGGCCTGGGTGAAGCGGAAGATGTTGTCGATGAAGAGGAGCACGTCCTGCTTCTGGACATCGCGGAAGTACTCCGCCATCGTCAGCGCCGACAGGGCCACGCGGAGACGCGTTCCCGGCGGCTCGTCCATCTGGCCGAACACGAGGGCCGTCTTGTCGAAGACACCCGCCTCTTCCATCTCACCGATGAGGTCGTTGCCCTCACGGGTGCGCTCACCGACACCGGCGAACACCGACACACCGCCGTGGTCCTGCGCAACGCGCTGGATCATCTCCTGGATGAGGACGGTCTTGCCGACGCCCGCACCACCGAAGAGGCCGATCTTGCCACCCTGCACGTACGGGGTGAGGAGGTCGATGGACTTGATGCCGGTCTCGAACATCGAGGTCTTGGACTCGAGCTGGTCGAAGGCCGGGGCCTTGCGGTGGATCGGCCAGCGCTCGGTGATCTCGAGCTTCTCGTCCGTGTTGAGCACGTTGCCGAGGACGTCGAAGACCTTGCCCTTGGTGACGTCGCCGACGGGGACCGAGATCGGAGCGCCCGAGTCACGGACCTCCTGGCCACGGACCAGGCCGTCGGTCGGCTTCAGGGAGATGGCACGGACGAGGTCGTCGCCGAGGTGCTGCGCGACCTCGAGGCCGATCTCCTGCGACGAGTCACCGATGGTGATGGTCGTGAACAGGAGGTTGTACATCTCCGGGATTGCGTCGTGGGGGAACTCGATGTCGACGACGGGGCCCGTGACACGGGCGATCCGGCCGACACCGGGCGCCGACGACGTCTCGACCGCGGTGGTTGCGGTGTCGGTCATGGCTGGTGCCTTCCTGAGGGTGGGTATCTGTCCGCGAACGACGCGGACTACTTCTTCTTCGACGAGAGGGCGTCGGCGCCGCCGACGATCTCGGAGATCTGCTGGGTGATCTCCGCCTGACGCGCGTTGTTCGCGAGTCGGGTGAAGTCACGGATCAGCGAGTCGGCGTTGTCGCTGGCCGCCTTCATCGCCTTCTGACGCGCGGCGTGCTCGGAAGCAGCCGACTGCAGCATGGCGTTGAAGATGCGGCTCTCGATGTAGACCGGGAGCAGCGAGTCGAGCACCGCATCGGCGTCCGGCTCGAACTCGTAGAGCGGCAGGGGCTCGTTGCCCTCGGGCTCGTCGATGCCCTCGACGACCTCGAGGGGCAGCAGGCGAACGACCTGCGGCTCCTGGGTCGCCAGGCTGATGAACCGGTTGAACACGATGTGGATTTCGTCCACGCCGCCGTCGGCGGTGTCCTGGAGGAACTTCGCCACGACGGCGTCGCCGATCTCCTTGGCCGTCGAGAACTCCGGCTGGTCGGTGTTGCCGACCCACTGCTGCTCGGACGGACGCTCACGGAACGCGAAGTACCCGACGGACTTGCGGCCGACCAGGTAGTAGACGACGTCCTTGCCCTCGCTGCGGAGCAGGGAGGCGAGCTCCTCGCCCTGCTTGAGGACGTTCGTGCTGAACGCACCGTTCAGGCCGCGGTCCGAGGTGAAGAGAACGACGGCTGCACGGGTCGACGACTCCGGCTCGGTGGTCAGCACGTGATCGACGTTCGAGAACGTCGCCACGGCCGACACCGCACGCGTGACGGCCCGCGAGTACGGACCGGACGCAGCCATGCGGGCCTGCGCCTTCTGGATCCGCGACGCCGAGATCAGCTCCATGGCGCGGGTGACCTTCTTCGTGGTCTTCGCCGACTTGATCCGCTGGCGGTAGACCCGGACCTGCGCTGCCATCTAGCGACGACCCTTGACGATCTGCTCCTGGTCGACGTCCTCGGCGTCAGCCGCGTCGAACTGCTCGGAGCCGAGGGTCTTGCCGTCGCTCGTCTGGAAGCTCTTCGTGAACTCGTCGATCTGCTTGTCCATCTCGGCGACGGTCTCGTCGCTGAGCTGGTTCGTCTCGCGCAGGGTCGTGAGGACGTCGGAGTTGCGACGCAGGTGGTCGAGCAGTTCGGACTCGAAGCGGAGCACGTCCGGCACCGGGACGGTGTCGAGCTTGCCGTTCGTGCCGGCCCAGATCGAGACGACCTGCTCCTCGACCGGGTACGGCGAGTACTGCGGCTGCTTGAGGAGCTCGGTCAGACGGGCACCGCGCTCCAGCTGACGACGCGACGCCTGGTCGAGGTCGGACGCGAACATCGCGAACGCCTCGAGCGAGCGGTACTGCGCCAGCTCGAGCTTCAGCGTGCCGGAGACCTTCTTGATCGACTTCACCTGCGCGTCACCACCGACGCGGGACACCGAGATGCCCACGTCGACGGCCGGACGCTGGTTCGCGTTGAAGAGGTCCGACTGCAGGAAGATCTGGCCGTCGGTGATGGAGATGACGTTCGTCGGGATGTACGCCGAGACGTCGTTCGCCTTGGTCTCGATGATCGGGAGACCCGTCATCGAACCGGCGCCGAGCTCGTCGGACAGCTTCGCGCAACGCTCCAGCAGACGGGAGTGCAGGTAGAAGACGTCACCCGGGTATGCCTCGCGGCCCGGCGGACGACGCAGGAGGAGCGACACCGCACGGTAGGCCTCGGCCTGCTTCGACAGGTCATCGAAGATGATGAGGACGTGCTTGCCCTGGTACATCCAGTGCTGGCCGATGGCCGAACCGGTGTACGGGGCGAGGTACTTGAAGCCGGCCGGGTCGGAGGCCGGAGCGGCGACGATGGTGGTGTACTCCATCGCACCGGCGTCCTCGAGCGCACCCTTGACGGAGGCGATCGTGGAGCCCTTCTGACCGATGGCGACGTAGATGCAGCGAACCTGCTTCTCCTCGTCGCCGGACTCCCAGTTGGCCTTCTGGTTGATGATCGTGTCGATCGCGATGGCCGTCTTGCCGGTCTGGCGGTCGCCGATGATCAGCTGACGCTGACCACGGCCGACGGGGATCATCGCGTCGATGGCCTTGATGCCGGTCTGCAGCGGCTGGTGGACCGACTTGCGGGCCATGACGCCGGGAGCCTGGAGCTCGAGGGCGCGACGGCCCTCTGCGGCGATCTCGCCGAGACCGTCGATCGGGGCGCCGAGCGGGTCGACGACGCGACCGAGGAAGGCGTCGCCGACGGGGGCGGAGAGGACCTCACCCGTGCGGGTGACCTCCATGCCCTCCTCGATGCCGCCGAACTCGCCGAGCACGATGGCGCCGATCTCGTCTTCGTCGAGGTTCTGCGCCAGGCCGAGCGTGCCGTCCGCGAAGCGGATGAGCTCGTTCGCCATGACGCCGGGGAGACCCTCGACGTGGGCGATGCCGTCACCGGCGTCGGTGACGTGCCCGACCTCGGCCGTGGAGGCCTTCGTCGGCTCGTAGTTCGAGACGAAGTCCTTCAGGGCATCACGGATCTCATCGGGGCTGATGGTGATGTCTGCCATGGGATTTTCCTTGTGGTTTTCCGGGGCCCTTCGGCTCCGAGAGGGTGACGCTGCCGGACTCGGCAGTTCCCGTTGTGGACTTGGGGAGGAGCGGCTTCGACCGTACGCCTAGCCGGCGAGCTGGAGCCGGAGCTCCGAGAGTCGCGTGGACACGGTGCCGTCGATGACGTCGCCGCCGATCTGCACCCGGACCCCGCCGACGACCGTGGGGTCGACGACCTGGTTGATGCTGATGTCCTTGCCGTACCGCTCGGACAGACCGCGCGTGACGCGGGCCGACTGGGCGGGGGTCAGTGGCGTCGCCGTGACGACGGTCGCGACGAGCTTGCCGGCCTGCTCGGCCACGATGCGCGAGGCGTCGCGGACGATCTCACCGATGCGGCGGCCGCGGGGCTGCTGCACCAGGGCTGACACGATCGTGATCGTCTGCTCCGAGGCCTTGGCACCGAGGAGCCGCTCGACGAGCGCGCCCTTCTGCTCCGGGCTGCCGAGCTTGGTGCCGAGCGCCAGCTCGAGGCCGGCGTCCGAGCGGACGGCGGTCTCGAAGGCGAACAGCTCCGACTCGATCGACGAGTCCGGCCCCGCGGTGGCGGCGACGGCGCGGATGCCCGCGTCTTCGATGCCCGCGAGCAGGTCCTGCTGCGAGGACCAGCGCGAGCCGGCCACCGCGGTCAGGACCGCACGCGTCGCGTCCGACTGCCCGGCGAAGACACGGTCGATGAGGACCTTCTTGCCGGCCGCGTCGGCCGTGGGGTCGGACAGCAGTCCGAGCAGCTGCGGCGCACCGGCGATCGCACGCCCGGAGGCGAGGATCTCGGCACCCGCGGCCAGGCCGGCGCTCGGACCGAGGTCCGACAGCACCGCCCTGGTGGACGCGAGTGCTTCTCTGGTAGCGCTGCGCATGCTCAGTGCTCCCCCGTCTTCGTGGCCTGCGAGGCCTCGAGGTCGGCGAGGAAGCGGTCGACCACTGCGGTCGACTTGGCGTCGTCCTTGAGGGATTCACCGATCACACCGGACGCGAGGTCCAGCGCGAGGGTGCCCACTTCGGACCGGAGTGCCTGGACGGCGCTCTGGCGCTCGGCCTCGATCTGCGCCTGGGCGTTGGCCGTGATGCGTGCTGCATCGGCGGCCGCCTGCTCGCGGACCTCGTTGCCGATCGCCGTGGCGTCGGCGCGGGCCTGCTCACGGATGCGCGATGCCTCGGCACGTGCGTCGGCGAGCTGCTTGTTGTACTCGTCGAGCGCAGCGGCGGCCTGCTCCTGAGCGGCCTCGGCCTTCTTGATGCCGCCCTCGATGGCCTCGGTGCGCTCATCGAGCATCTTCGTGATGCGCGGTGTGACGACACGCCACATCACCACGAAGATGATGACGAAGGCGAGCGCCGACCACACGATGTCGTACACCGGCGGGATCAGCGGATTGTGCGCTTCCTCCGCCGCGATGATGAGTGCGTTCTGCATCGAGGAACCTTAGTTGGTGAAGATGAAGTACGTGGCGATACCGATGAAGGCCAGGGCCTCGGTGAAGGCGATACCGATGTACATGAGGGTCGTCAGGCGGCCCTGGAGCTCGGGCTGGCGAGCGACGGACTCGATCGTCTTACCGACGACGATGCCGACACCGATGGCCGGGCCGATCGCTGCGAGGCCGTAGCCAACCGTCGCGATGTTGCCGTTGATCTCCGCGAGAACGGTCGTTGCGTCCACGTGTTTTCCTTTCGAGGTGCGGGTCCGACGGTCGCCGGTCCCGTAGGGGGTCAGTGAGGAATCAGTGCTCGTCGGCCAGCGCCAGCTGGATGTAGACGGCGGTGAGGAGCATGAAGACGTAGGCCTGCAGCAGCGCGACGAGGACCTCGAAGAAGCTGAACGCGATGCCGAACGCGATGGTCCCGACGCCGAAGGCCTTGAAGCCGAGCGAAGCGTCGAAGAAGAAGAACTGCGTGGCCGAGAAGAACAGCACGAGGAGCAGGTGCCCCACGACCATGTTCATCAGGAGTCGCAGCGTCAGGGTGACGGGACGGAGCACGAAGGTGGAGACGAGCTCGATCGGCGTCACGATGATGTACAGCGGCCACGGCACCCCGGGCGGGAAGAGCGAGTTCTTGAGGAACGTGCCCGGGTGCTTGCGGAGACCGGCGTAGATGAAGGCGAGGTACGCGACGATCGCCAGGATCATCGGCATCGCGATGCGGCTGGTGCCGGCGAGGTTCATGCCCGGGATCAGACCGGTCAGGTTCATGAACAGCACGCCGAAGAAGATCGTCGCCAGGAGCGGCAGGAAGCGCTTGCCGTCCTTCTCTCCGAGGTTGTCGAAGGTGTTGCGACGGACGACGTCGAACGCGTACTCGATGAACGCCTGACCGCGGTTCGGCACGAGCTTCAGTGCACGGGTACCCACGAACGCGAACACCAGCAGAACGGCGACGGCGAAGAAGCGGATGAGGACGACCCGATCGATCTCGAACGGCGTCCCGGCGAAGAAGATCGCATCCGGGAAGAACTCGTTGATCGACGGACCATGGAACTCGGCGGCCTTGCTGCTCCCCGCCGCGACGGTGTCAACCGCAGCGGAGAGGGACAGGGGAAGAGCGTGGGATAGCAGCGCTGTCTCCTGTGTCGGCGCGCGCACATCATGGCACGCGATGGTGGACGTTGTGGAGGCTCGTCCGCCCCGAGCGAAAGGCTCCGGTAGCGGACTTCGAGAAGCCTATCAGGTGCGAGAGGCTTCCCGGCTTCTCAGACGCGGGGGGTCGGGTTCCCAGCGTCCGCGGAGTCGTCGAGGCCGTCGCCCGGCAGCCGGACGCCGATCGGGATGCGGGCCTTCGCGACGGCGACGACGTCGATCACCAGGGAGCCGACGACCCCCGCGATGATCACGATCGCCAGCACCGGGAAGTCGACCCAGTCGCGGTCCTTGAGCAGGACCAGCAGCACGATGAAGACGATGAACTTGAGCAGCCAGGTGCCCATCACGATGCCGAAGAAGGCACCGGAGATCATCTGCCCCTTGGAGACGCGCAGCGCGACGAGGACACTGACGGCGGTGAGCCCGAGGAACACGACGCTCAGCACGGCGCCGAGCAGTCCCCCGACCAGCCCCGGGCCGTCCGCGACGAGGAACCCGATGAGCCCGCCGACCACCGCCAGGGCGACGGCGAGGACCGCGCCCCAGGTGATGATGCGGCGGAACACCGGCCGGACGTGGTCGAGCGCGTTCGGTGCGGTCACGTGATGTCTCCAGGGATCGTGCGGTCGTTGGCGGCCCGGTCGAGCGGGTCGAGGCTGGCATCCACCACGGCGGCGGAACGGTTGGCGGTCTGGGCGGCGATCTCGGTGCGTTTGCGGCCGAGCGGCGCGAACGTCGCGACGGCGCAGACGGTGAATCCGACGGACACGAAGACGACGACCCAGTACCAGTCCACGAAGAGGAACAGCAGGCACCCGAAGGCGACGGTCGCGGTCCACGCGTAGAAGATCAGCACCGCGTGGAAGTGCGAGTGCCCCATGTCGAGCAGGCGGTGGTGCAGGTGCTTCCGGTCGGCCGAGAACGGCGACTTGCCCGCGCTGAGCCGTCGGGTGACCGCGAGCCCGAAGTCCAGGATCGGCACGATCAGGATCGCGAACGGCAGCAGGATCGGGATGAACGCCGGCAGCAGCGCCTGGCGTGTCTGCACCGCCGCCGGGTCGATGTTGCCCGTGACCGACACCGCGCTCGTGGCCATCAGGAACCCGACGAGCAGCGCGCCGGCGTCGCCCATGAAGAGCTTGGCGGGGTGCCAGTTCAGGATGAGGAAGCCGAAGCAGGCCCCGACGAGCACCGCGGTGAGCAGCGACGGCAGGTTGAAGAAGAACTCGGTCTGCACGACCACGCGGTTGATGAAGAACGTGTAGAGGAAGAAGACCCCACCGGCGATGATCGCGACGCCGGCCACCAGGCCGTCGAGCCCGTCGATGAAGTTCACCGCGTTCATCACGAGCACCACCGCCAGCACGGTGAAGATCAGGCTCATGTACGACGAGCCGACGCCCAGCGTGTTGCCGATGGGCAGCGAGACGATCGCGACGCCCTGCCAGGCGAGGATGCCCGCCGCGATGATCTGCCCGGCGAGCTTCGTCATCCAGTCGAGGTCCCAGATGTCGTCCGCGACACCGAGGACCACGATGATGGTCGCTCCCCCGAGCACCGCGAGCACGCGACCCGGTTCGGAGAACACGAGCCGGAAGTAGTCGGTCCCCGCTATCGACGGGAACAGGAACCAGGCCGCGAGCAACGAGACGATGACGCCGATGTACATCGCGATGCCGCCGAGCCGCGGCGTCGGGGTGCGGTGCACGTCCCGCTCGCGGACCTGCGGGTACCACTTGTACTTCAGCCCGAGCTTCCAGACGATCAGGCTCATCACGAAGCTCACGACCGCGGCGATGGCCCCGGCGAGCAGGTAGTACTTCATGTGACGAGGTCGGCTCCGACGACCCGGATGATCTCCTCGTCGGGGATCACCCCGTGCCGGACGATGCGGAGCTTCCCGCCGTCCGACAGCCCGGTGGCATCGACGATCGTCGAGCCGGTGCTGGCTTCGAAGCCGTCGTGCACCTCGACGGGTCCGCCGTCCAGGTAGATCGCGACGCTGTCGCCGAGCATGCGCTCGGCGGCGTCGACGTCCATCGCGGCCGGGTCGCCCGTGGAGTTCGCGGACGAGACCGCGAGCGGCCCGACCTCCTGCAGCAGCTCGAGGGCGATCCGCGAGTCCGGCATCCGCAGCGCGACCGTGCCGCGCGTCTCGCCGAGGTCCCAGTCGAGCGACGGCTGTGCGTGCAGGATGACGGTCAGCCCGCCCGGCCAGAACTCGGCCACCAGGTCGCGCACCGGCTGCGGGACCTCGCTGGCGAGGGCGTCGAGCGTGGGCGGACCGGGGATGAGCACGGGCGGCGGCGACTGCCGCGTTCGGCCCTTCGCGTCGAGCAGCCGCTGCACGGCCGTCGCGCTGAAGGCGTCCGCGGCGAGGCCGTAGACGGTGTCGGTGGGGACCACGACGAGCTCTCCGCGTCCGAGGGCGGCACGTGCGAGCCGCATCCCGGTCAGGAGCCCGTCGGAGTCGGTGCAGTCGTATCGGGATGCCATGACTCGACGATGATAGTGCGACACAATGGTGGACATCGTGAACGAGACGCCCGCACCCCCGCTCCTGTTCCTCTTCGACATGGACGACGTCCTGGTCCGGTACGACTGGCAGGTGCGCATGGCCGCACTCTCCGAGTTCACCGGACACGAGTTCCAGGAGCTCCGTCGCCGCTGGTGGGACTGCGGACACGAGATGCGTGCCGAGGCCGGTGGGTTCGCCGACGGCGACGAGTACCTGGCCGCGTTCGAGCGCGCGATGGAGTGCGACGTCCCCGAGGCCGACTGGGCCCGGATCCGCGGATCCGCCATGACCGAGCTGCCGGAACGCATCGAGGCGGTCCGGATCGCGAGCGAGCACGGGCGTGTCGGACTGCTCACGAACAACGGTCCGCTGGCCGGCCGCTGGATCCACGAGTGGGCGCCGTCCCTGCCCGAGGTCTTCGGCGAACACCTGGACACGTCGAGCAACTTCGGTGCCCGGAAGCCCGAGCCCGAGGTCTTCCGGCGCGCGGTCGCGCACCACGGAGTCTCCGCGGAGCGCACGTTCTTCGCCGACGACATGCCCGAGAACGTCGCGGGAGCGCGGAGCATCGGCATCCACGCGGTCCTGGTCGAGCACGACACCGACCTGCGCGAGCACGTCCGCGCCTTCGTCGCGGCACAGCAGCGCGAGGCCTCCCCCGTCGCGTAGCCCGCCACGCCCGTTCCTTCCCATCGCGGTCGCGCTGGAAAGCAGGAACGGGCACACCTGGTCATTCCGGACGCCCCGGTACGCCCGATCCCACCAGGTACGCCCGGATCCGCCACACGCACGCACGCACGAGTGAGGGACGGGAGGCCCGCCCCGCGCCCGCCACGCCCGTTCCTTCCCATCGCGGTCGCGCTGGAAAGCAGGAACGGGCACACCTGGTCATTCCGACCGACCCGGTACGCCCGATCCCACCAGGTACGCCCGGATCCACCCGGCACACGCACGCACGTCCGAGCGACGGGAGGCGCGGCTCGGCTCCGGCTAGCGCGTCGCGGTGGTCGTGCGGTCGCGCCCCGTCAGGTCGACGTGCGTCTCCGGCGTGCGGAACCCCCGGCGCGCCAGGACCTGCCGCACGCCGGCGCCCTGCGGCTCGGCGTGCTCGACGACCAGGACTCCCCCGGGCACCAGCAACCGCCAGGCCGTCTCGGCGAGAGCCCGGACGGCGTCGAGGCCGTCGGGACCGCCGTAGAGGGCCATCGCCGGGTCGTGGTCGCGGACCTCGGGGTCGATCGGGATCGCGTCGTCCGGCACGTACGGCGGGTTCGACACGACCACGGACACGGTGCCGTCGAGTTCCGGCAGTGCGTCGGCGAGATCGCCCTCGACGAGCCGGACGGTTCCACCGTGGGCGTCGACGTTCCGCCGGGTCCACGGCAGGGCCTCGGCCGACCGCTCGACGGCGTAGACCACGGCGTTCGGCACCTCGGTGTCCATCGCGATCGCGATCGCACCGCTGCCAGATCCCAGGTCCACGGCGATCGGCTCGGGGACCGCGGTCGCCCGCAGCGCGTCGATGCCGAACTGCACGACGCCCTCGGTCTCCGGACGGGGCACGAACACGCCCGGTCCGACGGCCAGGGTGAGCGCGCGGAAGTACGCCTGCCCGGTGATGTGCTGCAGCGGCTCACGGGTGGCTCGGCGCGCGACGGCGTGCCGGAAGCGGTCGACGTGCTCCGGCGCGATGCCGCCACCGATGAGTGCACGGGCCTGGACGGCACCGCGCGAGGTGTCGGTCGCCCACGCGAGCAGCAGCTCGGCGTCGACCCGGGGCGTCGGGACGCCGACGGCGACGAGCGCCGCGGTCGCCTGCTCGAGCAGGCGATCCGCGGCGTACGTGAGGGGCGTGTCGGCGGTGATCCGGGCCTCCAGGCTGGGTGTGCGGTTACGCGTCCTGGTCGCCGATGGCGGCCAGACGTGCCTCTTCGTCCGCCTGGATGGCGGACTGGATGACGGGCTCGAGGGCACCGTTCATCACGCGGTCGAGGTCGTACGCCTTGTAGCCGGTGCGGTGGTCCGCGATCCGGTTCTCCGGGAAGTTGTACGTGCGGATGCGCTCCGAACGGTCCATCCCGCGGATCTGCGACTTGCGCGCGTCCGAGGCGATCGCGTCGAGCTCCTCCTGCTGGCGCGCGAGGATGCGTGCGCGGAGCACGCGCATGCCGGCCTCGCGGTTCTGCAGCTGCGACTTCTCGTTCTGCATCGCCACCGTGATGCCCGTGGGCAGGTGGGTGATGCGGACCGCGGAGTCCGTCGTGTTGACGGACTGCCCGCCCGGGCCGGAGGACCGGTAGACGTCGATCTTGAGGTCGTTCTGGTTGATCTGGACCTCTTCGGGCTCGTCCACCTCGGGGAACACCAGCACGCCGGTGGTCGAGGTGTGGATGCGCCCCTGCGACTCGGTCTGCGGCACCCGCTGGACGCGGTGCACACCGCCCTCGTACTTCAGGTGGGCCCAGACGCCCTGGGACGGATCGGTCGTGTTCGACTTGATCGCGACCTGGACGTCCTTGTAGCCACCCAGGTCGGACTCGGTGCGCTCGAGGAGCTCGACCTTCCAGCCCTTGGTCTCGGCGTAGTGCGAGTACATGCGCAGCAGATCGGCCGCGAACAGCGCCGATTCCTCGCCGCCCTCGCCGCCCTTGATCTCCATGATGACGTCACGGCCGTCGTCGGGGTCGCGCGGGATGAGCAGCCGACGGAGACGCTCCTGGCGCTCCGACAGCTGCTCCTCGAGCCCGGGGACCTCGTCCGCGAACGCCGCGTCTTCACGCGCGAGTTCCTGGGCGGCGGCGAGGTCGTCCCCCGCCGCCTGCCAGGCCTCGTACGCGGACTTGATCTGGTTGAGCTCGGCGTACCGCCGGTTCACCTTCTTCGCCCGGGCCGCATCGGCGTGGAGCGCGGGGTCCGACAGCTGCTGCGTCAGGTCCTCGTGTTCCGCCAGCAGCCCCGCTACCGACTCGAACACGCGTTACTCCTGGTGACCGTTGTGGTGGGCGCCGGTCGTGGGGACCGACTTCTGCACCTGCACCAGGAACTCGACGTTCGACTGCGTCTCCTTGAGGTTCCGCAGCACGATCTCGAGGGCCTGCTGCGGGTCGAGCCCGGCGAGGGCCCGGCGCAGACGCCAGGTGATCTTGACCTCGTCGGCGGAGAGCAGCTGCTCCTCGCGACGGGTACCAGAGGCGTTCACGTCGACGGCGGGGAAGATCCGCTTGTCGGCGAGGTGGCGGTTCAGGCGGAGCTCCATGTTGCCGGTGCCCTTGAACTCCTCGAAGATGACCTCGTCCATCTTGGAGCCGGTCTCGACGAGTGCGGTCGCGAGGATGGTCAGCGAGCCGCCGTCCTCGATGTTGCGCGCGGCACCGAAGAAGCGCTTCGGCGGGTACAGCGCCGCCGAGTCGACGCCACCGGAGAGCACGCGGCCCGACGGCGGGGTCGACAGGTTGTACGCACGGCCCAGGCGGGTGATCGAGTCGAGCAGGAGCACGACGTCGTGGCCCAGCTCCACCAGGCGCTTCGCACGCTCGATGGCGAGCTCGGCGACGGTGGTGTGGTCCTCGGCGGGACGGTCGAAGGTCGAGGCGATGACCTCGCCCTTCACCGTGCGCTGCATGTCGGTGACCTCTTCGGGCCGCTCGTCGACGAGGACGACCATCAGGTGCGCCTCGGGGTTGTTCTTGGCGACGGCGTTCGCGATGGCCTGCAGCACGACGGTCTTGCCGGCCTTCGGCGGGGACACGATGAGACCGCGCTGGCCCTTGCCGATCGGCGACACGAGGTCGATGATGCGGGTCGACAGCTTGCCCGGCTCCGTCTCGAGGCGCAGGCGCTCGTTCGGGTACAGCGGGGTGAGGTCGTTGAAGTCGACGCGGGCCGCGGCCTCGTCGGCGGACTGGCCGTTGATCGACTCGACGGCGACGAGCGCGTTGTACTTCTGGCGGCTCTGCTGCTCGCCGTCACGCGGCTGCTTGATCGAACCGACGACGGCGTCGCCCTTGCGCAGGTGGTACTTCTTCACCTGGCCGAGGGAGACGTAGACGTCGCTCGGGCCCGGCAGGTACCCGGTGGTGCGGACGAACGCGTAGTTGTCGAGGACGTCGAGGATGCCCGCGATCGGGATCAGGACGTCGTCCTCGGTGACCTCGGGCTCGAAGTCGTCGTTCTGGCCGCCACGGCCGCGCTTGCGGTCGCGCTGGCGACGGCTGCGGCCGCTCTCGGCCTCGTCGGCGTGCTGTTGCTGCTGCTGCTTCTGCTGGCCGCTGGTCTGCTGCTTCTGCTGACCGGCGTTCTGCTGCTGCTTCTGGTCGGCCTTGTCGTCCTGCTTGGCCTCGGCCTGCTTCGGCTGCTCGTTCTGCTTCTGGCCGCCGTTCTGCTGGCCGTTCTGCTGCTCGCCGCCGTTCTGCTTCGGCTGGTTCTGCTGGTCGGCGCCGTTCTGCTTCTGCTGGCCGCCGTTCTGGCCGCCGTTCTGGCCGCCGTTCTGCTGGTCGGCGCCGTTCTGCTGCTCGCCGTTCTCGGCGTTCTGCCCACGGCCACGACCGCGACCACGGCTGCGACGACCGCGACGCGAGCCGCCCTCGCCCTGCTCGGAGTTCTGGTCGCCCTGGTCGTTCTGGTCGCCGGGCTCGTTCTGGTCCTGGTCGGCCTGGACGGCGGACGTCGGGGCCTGCTGGCCCTGCTGGCCCTGCTGGGCCGCCTGGCTCGGCTGCTCGGCCTCGGCGGGTGTCGACGCCTGCTGGCCCTGCTCGGTGCCACGCTGGTCGGTGCCACGCTGCTCGGCGTTCCGCTGGCCTCGGCCACGGCGCTGCGAGCCGGACTGCGCGGCTTCCTGGGCGTCCTTCTCGGCGCGGACCTGGTCGAGCCCGGCGAGGAGGTCCTCGGTGCCGGTCTGGCCGTGGTTGGTGTGCTCGGCGGCCGAGGTCGGCGCAGCGTTCACGGTGCCACCGGACGACGCGCGGCGCGAACGACGGGCACGGCTCGGGGCTGCCGACTCGGCGGGTGCCTCGGAGTCGGCGACGGGCGCCTCGGCAGCGGGCTGCGCGGGGGTCTCGGCGGGCTCCGGCAGGGTCGGCTGCTCGGTGGCGGCCGGCTCGGCGGGGGTCTCGGCGACGACGGCGGTGGCCGGGGCAGCCGGCGTCTCGTCGACGGGACGCTTGTCCTCGATGGAGGCGATCAGGTCGCCCTTGCGGAGCTTGGAGAGCCCGGTGATGCCGAGCGAGGAGGCGATGCGCTGGAGCTCCGGGAGACGGAGGGCACGCAGGTCGCTGGGGATCTCCACCTGGGCGGAGTTGTTGTCGGTCAAGGTCGGTGTTTCCTTTCGAACCGCAGAACGCGGAGAGTTTCCACCGTCCCGGATGCAGGGTGAGCATCGACCGCCGTTCAGACGACGGATCGGGATTCGGTGATCAGAAAGAGATGCACACTCGCGCACCGGACCCTGCGACGTCGCAGGAGCTGTCCTGAGGACGAGCGATCCGTACGGTTACGCGGGTTCGGCTTCGAGCGCCGAGTGCGCTGCCACTGTAGCACCACCGAGATCGACGGCCAGCATGAGCGGCCGCCAGTCGGATTCGGCGTGTCGCTGCACCAGTTCGGCGGCGGTCAGGCGCTGTGCCGGGTCGCTGCCGAGGACGAGCAGGCTCGGCCCGGCACCGGAGACCACCGCGGCGAGGCCGTGCTGCCGGAGCAACCGGATCAGGGCGTCGGTCTCGGGCATGGCGCTGGCACGGTACGCCTGGTGCAGACGGTCCTCGGTCGCGGCGAGCAGCAGCTCGGGGCTCTGGATGAGCGCGGCGACGAGCAGCGCCGAGCGGGAGACGTTGAACGCGGCGTCGGCGTGCGGGACCTGCTCGGGCTGCAGGGAGCGCGCGAGCTTGGTCGAGAGCGTCGAGGTCGGCACGAACACCACCGGGGCGACACCGCGGTGCACCAGGAGCCGCTTGTAGGCCGGGCCCTCGGCGGTCATCCACGCGATCGTCAGGCCGCCGAAGAGCGCCGGCGCGACGTTGTCCGGGTGGCCCTCCATCTCGGTGGCCAGGGTCAGGAGCGTCGAGGCGTCCAGGTCGACGATGCCCTCGAGCAGACCACGGGCAGCCATCAGCCCGGCGACGATCGCCGCGGCGGAGGAACCGAGACCGCGGCCGTGCGGGATCGCGTTCGTGGCGTGCAGCTCGAGTCCGGGCTGGTCGACACCGGCGTGCTCCAGGCCCCGGCGGACCGCACGGACGACGAGGTTCGTGTCGTCCGTGGCGACCTCGCCGGCACCGACGCCCTCGACGGTGACGGTCGCGCCGGGTTCGCGGCGGACGCGCACCACGACCTCGTCGTAGAGCGAGAGCGCGAGGCCGAGCGAGTCGAAGCCGGGGCCGAGGTTCGCCGACGTGGCCGGCACCCGGACGCGCACCGCCGATCCGGTCGGCAGCGCACGGACCGCCCGTCCGGCCGGTACAGCACTGCGGGCGGTCATGCCCTCACCCGGTCCGGACGAGCGGTCGGAGATCACTGCTCGCTGACCAGACCGAGCACGTCGGCGATCGACTTCGTGTCGACCGGCACGCTCGTCGGGGTGACCTCGCCGCCGTCCGGCGTGCGGAGGGCCCACTGCGGGTCCTTCAGGCCGTGGCCCGTGACCGTGATGACGACCTTCGCGCCCTTCGGCACGACACCGGCGTCGGCACGCTCGAGCAGCCCGGCGACACCGATGGCCGATGCGGGCTCGACGAACACGCCGACCTCGGCCGACAGGATGCGGTGCGCCGCGAGGATTGCCTCGTCGGTGATGGCACCGAAGTAGCCGTCGGTCTCCTGCTGCGCCTCGAGCGCGAACTGCCACGAGGCCGGGTTGCCGATGCGGATCGCCGACGCGATGGTGTCGGGGTGCCGGACGACCTCGCCGTGCACGATCGGGGCGGAACCGGCGGCCTGGAACCCGAACATGCGGGGCAGCTTCGTGCTGCGGCCGGCGGCGACGTCCTCGCGGTAGCCGCGCGAGTACGCGGTGTAGTTGCCCGCGTTGCCGACGGGCAGGAAGTGGAAGTCCGGTGCGTCACCGAGGACGTCGACGACCTCGAACGCGGCGGTCTTCTGCCCCTCGATGCGGTCGTTGTTGACGGAGTTGACGAGGTGCACCGGGTAGTTCGCCGCCAGGTCGCGGGCGATGTCGAGGCAGTCGTCGAAGTTGCCCTGCACCTGCAGCAGCTGGGCGTCGTGGGCGACGGCCTGGCTGAGCTTGCCCATGGCGATCTTGCCCTCGGGCACGAGCACCGCAGCGGTGATGCCGGCGTGCGTGGCGTACGCGGCGGCCGAGGCGCTGGTGTTGCCGGTCGAGGCGCAGATGACGGCCTTCGCGCCGTGCTCGACGGCCTTCGAGATCGCCATCGTCATGCCGCGGTCCTTGAACGAACCCGTCGGGTTCATGCCCTCGAACTTCACGTAGACCTCGGCGCCGGTGCGCTCGGAGAGCCGACGAGCCGGGATGAGCGGCGTGCCGCCCTCTCCGAGCGTGACGATGGGCGTCGCCTCGGTCACGTCGAGTCGGTCGGCGTACTCGCGCAGGACTCCCTGCCACTGGTGGGCCATCAGGCTTCTCTCTCTGTCCGGTGGGGTGGATCTGGTGGTGGTTCGGCTCGGTGAGCCTGCTGGTCGGCCGGGAGGCCCGTGGTCGCGTCAGCGACCGACGACGCGCAGGACGCTGGTGACGTCCAGGACGACGTCCTCGCCGCGGAGGGCGACGACGGTGTCCGCCAGGTCGGCCTCACGCGCCAGGTGGGTGCCGATGACGAGCGTCGCGGTCCCCTCGGCTGCGCCGGTGGTGGTCTGCTCGACCGTCTCGACGCTGACGCCGTGCTTCGCGAGCACGCCGGCGACCGTCGACAGCACGCCGGGGGCGTCCGTGACGTGCAGGGTGATCTGGTAGCTCGTGCGGACGGTCCCGATCGGGAACACCGGCAGCTCGGACTGCGTCGACTCGGCGACCCCCGGGCCGCCGATGACGTGCCGACGGGCCGCGGAGACCAGGTCGCCGAGGACCGCCGAGGCCGTCTCGACGCCACCGGCACCCGCGCCGTAGAACATCAGGTCGCCGGCGGCCTCGGCCTCGACGAACACGGCGTTCTTCGCTCCGTGCACGCTCGCGAGCGGGTGCGACTCGGGCACGAGGGCCGGGTAGACGCGGGCGCTGACGCCCTCGCGGCCGTCCTCGTCGGTCAGACGCTCGGCGGTCGCCAGGATCTTCACGACGTAGCCGGCCTTGCGGGCGGCGCGGACCTGGTCGATCGTGACGTGGGTGATGCCCTCGCGGTGCACGGCGGCGAGCGGCACCGAGGTGTGGAACGCCAGCGAGGCCAGGATCGCGGCCTTCTGCGCGGCGTCGTAGCCTTCGACGTCGGCGGTCGGGTCGGCCTCGGCGTACCCGAGTTCCGTCGCGGTGGCCAGTGCGTCCTCGAACGTGGAGCCCTTGCGGTCCATCAGGTCGAGGATGAAGTTCGTGGTGCCGTTGACGATGCCCATGATCCGGACGATGCGGTCACCGGCGAGCGAGTCGTGCAGCGGACGGATGATCGGGATCGCCCCGGCCACGGCGGCCTCGTAGTAGAGCTGCGCGCCGACCTGCTCGGCCGCGGCGAAGAGCTCCGGGCCGTGGGTCGCGAGCAGCGCCTTGTTGCCGGTGACGACGTCCGCGCCCGACTGCAGGGCCTGGAGCACGAGGGTGCGCGCCGGCTCGATGCCGCCGATGAGCTCGACGACGATGTCCGCGCCGAGGATGAGCGATGCAGCGTCCGTGGTGAAGAGCTCCGCCGGCAGGTCGACGTCGCGCTGCGCGTCCACGTCGCGCACGGCGATCCCGACCAGCTCCAGCCCGGCACCGGCGCGCGAGGCCAGCTCGTCGCCGTGCTCGAGGAGCAGTCGCGCGACCTGGGAACCGACCGAGCCGGCCCCGAGCAGCGCGACACGGACGTTGCGGTATTCGATCATCTGGTAGCGGTTCCTGTCGGTGGGGGTGCGCCCTGCGGGGTGGGCGGACCCGGTCGGGTCGGGGGTCAGCGGCCGGTGCCGTCGGCGGGCGCGGCGGCGACCCCGGTGTCACGGGCGAGGAGGTCGTCGATCGTCTCGCCCCGCACGAGGATACGGGCTGCGCCGTCCGCGACGGCGACGACCGGCGGGCGGCCCACGTGGTTGTAGTTGCTCGACAGCGCCCAGCAGTAGGCACCGGTGGCCGCGACTGCCAGCAGGTCGCCGCGCTGCACGTCGCCGGGCAGGTACTCGTCGTCCACCACGACGTCGCCGCTCTCGCAGTGCTTGCCGACGACGCGGCTCAGCACCGCCGGGGCGTCGGAGGTGCGGGCGAGCCGGGCCGTGTAGTCGGCGCCGTACAGGGCGGGACGGATGTTGTCGCTCATCCCGCCGTCGACCGAGACGTACGTGCGGGTCGCGCTGCCGCCGTCGTCGGTCTCGAGCGTGACCGGCTTGATCGTGCCGACGCGGTAGAGCGTCACCCCGGGCGGGCCGATGATGTAGCGGCCCGGCTCGACGGCGATGTCCGGCACCGGGATGCCGCGCTCGGCGCAGGCCTCGCCGATGATCGTGGCCAGTGCGTCGGCGACGTCCTCGGGGGCGAAGGCCGAGTCGGCCTCCGTGTAGTCGATCCCCCAGCCGCCGCCGAGGTTCAGCTCGGGCACGGGACCGGAGGCCACGAGCGTCGCGTGCACGTCCATCAGTCGGCGTGCGGCCTCGCGGAAGCCGGCGTCGTCGAAGATCTGCGAACCGATGTGCGAGTGCAGCCCGACGAAGGCGAGCGAGGGCTCGGCGCGGACGGCTGCCGCGGCCTCGACGGCCTCGGACAGCGGGATGCCGAACTTCTGGTCCTCGCGAGCGGTCGCCAGGTACTCGTGGGTGGACGCGTGCACGCCGGTGTTGATCCGGATGCGGACGCGCTGCACGACCCCGGCGTCGGCGGCGGCACGGGCGACTCGCTGCACCTCTTCGTGGCTGTCGAGCACGATCGTGCCGATGCCGACCTCGACCGCGCGGGTGATCTCGGCGTCGGACTTGTCGTTGCCGTGGAAGCCGAGCCGGCCGGGGTCGATGCCGCCGGCCAGGGCGACCGCGAGCTCACCTGCGGTGCAGACGTCCACGCGCAGGTCGGCCTCGGCCATCCACGCGACGACCTGCGTCGTCAGGAAGGCCTTGCCGGCGTAGTAGACGTGCGCGTGGCTGCCGATGCGCTCGAACGCCTCGGCGAACGCGTTCCGCACGCGGACTGCGCGGGACTGGACGTCACGCTCGTCGACGACGTACAGGGGCGTGCCGAACTGCGCGACCAGGTCCGTCGCGCTGATGCCGCCGATCGCCAGGGTGCCGTCGTCGGTCCGCGTCGCGGACGCGGGCCAGATGCGGTCCACCAGTTCGGAGGCGTCCGTCGGGAACCGCAGCCGCGGCGGTGCAAGGGGGTTCTCGCTCACGGGACCCGATCCTACCGACGCGAGCCGTTCCTCCAGGCCGCGTTACGCACCCGTCGGCTCAGCCGCAGCTGCCGACGGTCCGCAGGCCGTCCTCGTTGAGCGGCAGCGCGTCCGCGGTGATCCGGACCGTCGCGTCCGACTTCGACACGTCGAGCGAGCGCACCCGCAGCGCCTCGGGCAGGAACTGCGCGGTGCAGACCTGCACCGGGACACCGGTGACGCCCGGGATCGAGTCGACCTTGAGGCCGAGGTCGGAGTTCGTGATCCGGACGCTCTCCGGGGTGATGGTGATGCCGCGGCCGTCGTCCTGCGCGACGACGGCGCCCTTCGCCGCGTAGGTGATGTCGTAGCCGAGCACCGACGACGACCCCGTCAGTTCGACGCCGCCGTCGACCAGGTTCAGCCGGTCGAACAGCGGGCTGTACTTCGCCAGGTCCTTGACGCTCGACGACGCCAGGGTGACCGTGCCGTCGACGTCGCGGACGTCGCCCTTGCCGTCCACCGGGACGTCCTGCGCGGTGACGTCGGCGGCGAGCGGGATGCCGTCGACCGTGAGCTTCGCCGAGGAGATCTCGACGCGGTCGAGGGTGCCGCTGATGAGCTGCGGGATGACGATGCCCTCGGCGTGGGCGTCGACCTCGCCGGTCGTGCCGTCCGGCAGCGACTGCTCGACCTGCTGGGCGATGATCCGGTCGACGACGCCGCGCAGCACGAACTCGGCGATCACGACGAGGGCGGCGAGCACGACGACGACCACGAGCAGGACGACGGGCCAGCGGCGGCGCGTGGTGGGGCGTTCGGTGGCTGCGGGCATGCGTCCTACCCTGCCAGTCGGTCCCGGCAGCCTGCCTGGAGGCCCGGTGCGCGTCCGGCGCAGCGGCTCCGGCGGATGGGCGGTCGCCGTGCACGACCGGCGGATGGGCGGTCGCCGTGCACAACCAAAGTGAGCCCGAACTGCGCGACTGCGTGGTTCGGGCTCACTTTGGTTGTGCGGACAGCGGCGGCGCCGCTGCCGGCGTCACGCCGCTACATGCGGGACGGCGCAGACACGCCGAGCAGGCCGAGACCGTTCCGGACCACCTGCCCGGTGGCGTCGTTCAGCCACAGGCGCGTGCGGTGCAGGTCGGTCACGGGCTCGTCGCCGAGGGGCGTGACACGGCAGGAGTCGTACCAGCGGTGGTACAGGCCGGCCAGCTGCTCGATGTACCGCGCGATGCGGTGCGGCTCGCGCAGCTCGGCGGCGTGCCGGACCACCCGCGGGTACTCGGCGAGGGCTCCGAGGAGCGCGCTCTCGGACTCGTGGGTCAGCAGCGACGCGTCGAACACGGACCGGTCGACCCCGGCCGCCGCGGCGTTCCGGGCCACCGACTGCGTGCGGGCGTGTGCGTACTGCACGTAGAAGACGGGGTTGTCGTTCGTGCGCTTGGTGAGCAGGTCGAGGTCGATGTCGATCGCGGTGTCGCTGGCGAACCGGACCAGGGCGTACCGGCCGGCGTCGACACCGACGGCGTCGACGAGGTCCTCCATCGTGACGATGGTGCCGTTGCGCTTCGACATGCGCATCGGCTCGCCGTCCTTGAGCAGGTTGACCATCTGCCCGATCAGGATCTCGAGGTTCTTGCCGGGCTCGTCCCCGAACGCGGCGCACATCGCCATCATCCGGCCGACGTAGCCGTGGTGGTCGGCGCCGAGCATGATCAGGTTCCGCTCGAACCCGCGCTCGCGCTTGTCGAGGTAGTACGCCAGGTCGCCGGCGATGTACGCGGGCTCGCCGTCCGACTTGATGACGACGCGGTCGCGGTCGTCGCCGAAGTCGGTCGTGCGCAGCCACTCGGCACCCTCGGCCTCGTACATCACGCCGGACGACCGCAGTCGGGCGATGGCACGCTCGACGGCCTTCGACTCGTGCAGGGCGTTCTCGTGGAAGTAGACGTCGAAGTCGACGCCGAAGTCGTGCAGCGACGACTTGATGTCCGCGAACATGAAGTCGACGCCCTCGCGACGGAAGAGCTCCTGCGCCTCGTCGCGCGGCAGGTCGCGGACGTCGATGCCCGGCTCGAGGGTCGCGATGACCCGTGCGGCGATCTCGGCGATGTAGGCGCCGCCGTAGCCGTCCTCGGGCGTGGGCTCACCGAGTGCGCTGGCGACGAGGGAGCGGGCGAACCGGTCGATCTGCGCGCCGTGGTCGTTGAAGTAGTACTCGCGGGTGACGAGCCCGCCCTGCGCCTGGAACACGCGGGCCAGGCTGTCGCCGACTGCGGCCCACCGCACGCCGCCCATGTGGATCGGACCGGTGGGGTTGGCGGAGACGAACTCCAGGTTGATCCGGACGCCGTCGTACAGGTCGCCGGTACCGAAGGACTCGCCGCCGTCCACGATGGTGCGCGCGATCTCACCCGCGGCGGCGGCCTCGAGCGTGATGTTGATGAAGCCGGGACCGGCGACGTCGACCGAGTCCACGCCGTCGAGCTCGGTCAGCTCGCCGGCGATCTCGGTCGCGAGCTCGCGCGGGTTCGTGCCGAGCCGCTTCGCGAGCTGCATGGCGGCGTTCGAGGCCCAGTCGCCGTGGGCGCGGTTCTTCGGACGCTCGAGCACCACGTGGGACTCCTCGATCGTCACGGTCTCGGACGCGCCTCGGCGCTCGACGATCCCGGTCAGGATCGACAGGTACGCGGCGGAGAGTTCGGCAGGAGTCACGAGGACCGATCCTACCGGGACGCCCAGGTCCGCACCGGTCGATGCAGCATCATGTCGGGATGACCCCCCGCAGCCGTGCCCGGGCGCTCACCGTCGCCACCCTCACCACCGCCGCAGCCGTCGTGCTCGCCGGGTGCTCGGGCGGCGGGGACAGCACCCCGTCGGCCACCGCGACCCCGGCGGGCAAGCCGGTGTCCGAGACCTGCGCGGAGCTCCTGCCGACCAGCGCGCTGTCCGTGTACGGGCAGACCTTCGAGCTCGACGACTCCTTCACCCCGGCGAAGGGCTCCCCCGCTGCGACCATCGCGAAGCAGCAGGGTCGCGTGTGCCGGTTCGTCAGCACCGACGCGGACGCCACGGCGATCACGCTCGCGGTCGCCGACCTGCCTGAGAAGTCGCTCACCAACCTGAAGGACGCCCTGTACGAGCGGGGCGGGTCCGTCCCCACCTACCGCGTGGAGGGGTACTTCGCCCTGAGCGGCGACGTCGGCCGCGCGGACGCCTTCGCTGACCCGTACTGGATCACCGCGCAGTCGACGCTGTTCACCGAACCGGGCGGGGCGCAGCCCGTCGTCGACGCGGTGCGGGCAGCGCTGCAGCCGTCCGCGTCGGCCACGGCCACGCCCGCGGGCTGACCCGTGGTGCGGCCGCGCACGGTGCGAGGCCGCCGTCCGGTGCGAGGTTGCGCACGTGGTGCGCGGCTCGCAACGCTGCACGGGACACGGAACCTCGCACGGGAACGCGACGGACGCACGGTGCGGACGGGAGGCCCGTGGCGGGCCCGCACCGCGCCTCCAGGCCGCCCGTCGTGACGTCCACGGCGCGACACGCGCTGTCCAGGACCACCCGCCGGACCTGCTACGGTTGTTGACACCCCTTGGCCCCCATAGCTCAGGGGATAGAGCACTGCCCTCCGGAGGCAGGGGCGGAGGTTCGAATCCTCCTGGGGGCACTGGAAATCGCCGGCCAAGGTGACGTCTCCGCTTCGCGGAGTCGGCACCGGCCGATGTCGCCTGCGGCGACCTTTCCCCGTTGAGACTCCTCCGGGTTCTTCGCCGGTCTCGTGGCTGGGTGCTTCGAGGGTGAGCAGCAGGACCGACCCCGTGCTCCTCGAGGGTGAGCAGCAGGACGGACCGCGCGGCGAGCAACGGGCCCGCCCGGTAGCGTTCGGGCATGACGATGACGTTCCCGGCGCCCGGAGTCCACGCACTGCGGGGCGGACCCGTGCTCCGGTGGGGTGTGATCGGTCCCGGGGAGATCGCGAACGACTTCACGACGACGCTGCACGCGAACTCCGACCAGCGCGTCGTCGCCGTGGGCTCTCGCTCCCCCGAGCGTGCCGCGGCCTTCGCCGCCCGCCACGGCGTCCCCGGGGTGCACGGCTCGTACGAGGCCCTCGTGGCGGACCCCGCCGTCGACGTGGTCTACGTCGCCTCGCCGCACCCGCAGCACCTCGGGCACGCACTGCTCGCGATCGCCGCCGGCAAGCACGTGCTCGTCGAGAAGCCGATGACGACCTCGGCGGCGGACACCCGCACCCTCGCCGACGCCGCGCGGGCCGCGGGTGTCCTCGCGATGGAGGCGATGTGGACCCGGTACCTGCCGGGCACCACCGTCGTCGCCCGTCTGCTCGCGGACGGGGTCCTCGGTGACGTCCGGCTCGCGACGGTCGACGTCGGGTGGCCGCACGACCCGGACCCGGCCGACCGGATGTTCGACCCCGCCGCCGGAGGGGGTGCCCTCCTCGACGCCGGTGTGTACGGGCACTGGTTCGCACGCTTCGCCACCGGCGCCCCGGTGACCAGCAGCACGACGGGGGCGGTCTCGGATCGCGGGGTGGACCTCCAGTCCGTCACGGTGTCGACGGCGGAGGGTGGCGCGCAGTCGGTGGTGACCACGTCGATGACGGCGTGGACGCCGGGGCTGGCGGTGATCGCCGGGAGCCGGGCCACGGTCCGGTACACCGACCACTTCGTCTTCCCCGCGTCGTTCGCGGTGCACCACCCGGGTGGGGAGGACCACTGGGAGGAGCCGACGGGGCTGCGGGGTCGTCAGGGACTCGTGTGGCAGGCGGCGGCGCTCGCGCAGTACGTGGCTGATGGCCGGACGGAGTCCCCGGTGCACTCGCTGGACGACTCGATCGGGGTCGCGGCGGCGCTCGACGCGGCACGTGCGGCGCTCGGCCCGACCGGTGCGGCACCGTCCGTTCCCGAGCAGGACACCTCGACCCTCTAGGATCACGGGCCGGTCGTCCCGCAAGCGACCGGGAAGAGGCCTCGATGACCATCGGCACCGGGAACGCGCAGCTCGAACTCGCCCGCGGCGGCGACGCACCCGCCCCACGGACCCTGTTCGACGTCCTGGCAGCGACCGCGGCGACCCACCCGGACGCGACCGCCCTCGAGGACCCCGCCGGCAGCGTCGACTACGCCGCCCTGCTCGACCTCGTGCGCGCGCAGGCCGACGACCTGGCCCGCCGCGGTGTCCGACGGGGTGACCGGGTCGGGGTGCGGATCCCCTCCGGCGGGCGCGACCTGTACCTGTCGATCCTCGCCGTCCTCGCCGCCGGAGCCGCGTACGTGCCGGTCGACGCCGACGACCCCGAGGAGCGCGCCACCCTGGTGTTCGGCGAAGCCGGTGTCGTCGGGGTGATCGGCGCGGGCGGCGTCCTGCGCGACCGCGACGGCACGGAGCTGCCGGTGACGGACCCTGCGGCGAGCGCCGAGCTCCCGCGCGAGACCGACGACGCGTGGATCATCTTCACGTCGGGTTCGACGGGTGTGCCGAAGGGTGTGGCGGTCACGCACCGCAGTGCTGCGGCGTTCGTGGACGCCGAGGCGCGGATGTTCCTGCAGGCGGCGCCGATCGGTCCGGGTGACCGGGTGCTGGCGGGGCTGAGCGTGGCGTTCGACGCGTCGTGCGAGGAGATGTGGTTGGCATGGGGGCACGGTGCCGCGTTGGTGCCGACGCCCCGGTCGTTGGTGCGGACGGGGGTGGACCTGGGGCCGTGGCTCATCGCGCACACGATCACGGTGGTGTCGACGGTGCCGACGCTGGCGGCGTTGTGGCCGGACGATGCGCTGGAGCAGGTGCGGCTGGTGATCTTCGGTGGTGAGGCGTGCCCGCCGGAGCTGGCGGCGCGCATCGCGAGTCGTGACCGTGAGGTGTGGAACACGTACGGTCCGACCGAGGCGACGGTGGTGGCGTGCGGGTCCCTGCTCGACGGGAGCCAGCCGATCCGGATCGGGTTGCCGCTGGACGGGTGGGACCTCGCCGTGGTGGACGGCGCCGGACGACGGGTGGAGCCGGGCGGCGTCGGTGAGCTCGTGATCGGCGGGGTCGGGCTGGGGCGCTACCTCGACCCGGCGAAGGACGCGGAGAAGTACGCGCCGTTCCCGGAGCTCGGGTGGGAGCGGGCGTACCGGAGCGGGGACCTGGTGCGGTACGAGCCCGAGGGGCTGGTGTTCCAGGGGCGTGCGGACGACCAGGTGAAGCTCGGTGGCCGGCGGATCGAGCTCGGGGAGATCGATGCGGCGCTGCAGGCCCTGGACGACGTGGCGGGTGGTGCCGCGGTGGTGCAGCGGACCCCGGCGGGCAACCAGGTGCTGGTCGGGTACGTGGCCCCGGTGGCCGGGGCGACGGTGGACGTGGCCGCGGCGAACGCCCGGTTGCGGCAGGAGCTGCCGGCGGCGCTGGTGCCGTTGGTGGCCGTGGTGGAGTCGCTGCCGACGCGGACGTCGGGCAAGGTCGACCGTGCGGCGCTGCCGTGGCCGTTGCCGGGGGCCTCGGACGCGGCGATGCTGCCGGACACGGTGGCGTGGATCGCCGAGCGGTGGTCGGCGATCCTGGGGGTGCCGGTGGCGAGCGTCGACGACGACTTCTTCGCGCACGGCGGTGGGTCGTTGACGGCGGCGCAGCTGGTGTCGGCCATCCGCGAGCGGTTCCCGACGACGACGGTGGCGGACGTGTACGACCACCCGCGGATCGGGGCGTTGGCGGCGGCGCTGGACGAGTCCGGCCCGGTCGAGGCGTCGTCGCGTGACGTCACGCCGGTGCCTCCGGCGACGGGGTTGCTGATGACGCTGCTCGGGCTGCCGGTGCAGGTGCTCCGGGGGTTGCGGGTGCTGACGTGGACGGCCCTGGTGGCTGCGGTGCTGCACGCGACGACGCTGCCGTTCCTGCCGGTGCTGCCCTGGCCGGTGCTGGTGCTGGCGCTCCTGGTGTTCGTGACGCCGATCGGCAAGATGGCGCTGACGGTGGTGCTGGCGCGGCTGCTGCTCGCCGGGGTCCGGCCGGGGTCGTTCCCCCGCGGTGGTTCCGTGCACCTGCGGGTGTGGTTGGCCGAGCGCATCGCCGAGGCGGTCGACGGCCCGTCGACGGCGGGTGCCCCGTGGATCAGCTACTACGCCCGGGCGCTCGGTGCGCGGATCGGCCGGGATGTCGACCTGCACACGTTGCCGCCGGTGACGGGGATGCTCACGATCGGCAAGCGTGCGTCGATCGAGCCCGAGGTCGACCTGGCCGGGCACTGGCTCGACGGCGACGTGTTCCACCTGGGGCACGTCCGTGTCGACGAGGACGCCGTGGTGCGCAGCCGGACGACGCTGCTGCCGGGGGCGCACGTCGGTGCGGGTGCCGAGATCACGGCGGGTTCCGCCGTCGGCGGCCCGGTGCCCGCGGGCGAACGCTGGGCGGGGGCGCCGGCGGAGCGCACCGGGTCGGCTTGTGACGACCGGGAGGCCCGTCCCGCGACCCGTCGACGCTGGCTGCTCGCGTACGGGGCCGGGTCCCTGGCCGTGGCCGGGTTGCCGGTGGTCGGTGTCGCGGTCGGACTGCTGGTCGCCCTCGCCCTGGTCGGGCGGGCGTCGACCCTGGGCGACGCGCTGCTCCGTGCGCTGGTGACGGTCCCCCTGGCGACGGTGGTCGCCGGTGCGGTGTACGCGGTGCTGGTGGTGGTCGCGGTTCGGCTGCTCGGCATCGGGCTGCACGAGGGGCGGCACCCGGTGCGCTCCCGGATCGGCTGGCAGGTGTGGTCGACCGAGCGGGTGCTCGACGCGGCGCGCACCCTGCTGTTCCCGCTGTACGCCTCGCTCGTGACGCCGGTGTGGCTGCGGCTGCTCGGTGCCCGGGTCGGTCGGGACACCGAGATCTCGACGGTGCTGCTCATCCCGGCGTTGACGCAGATCGCGTCGGGGGCGTTCCTGGCCGACGACACCATGGTGGCGACGTACGAGCTCGGCGGCGGTCGGGTGCGGATCGGTCGCTCGAAGGTCGGCCGTCGGGCGTTCCTCGGCAACAGCGGGATGACGGGCGCCGGACGCTCGGTGCCGCGCGAGGCCCTGGTGGCGGTGCTGTCCGCGGTGCCGAAGAAGGCCAAGCGCGGGTCGTCGTGGCTCGGGTCGCCCCCGGTGCGGCTGCGGCGTGCGGCGACGGAGTTCGACGAGGCGCGAACGTTCCGCCCGTCCAGGCGGCTCAAGGTCGCCCGAGGCTGCTGGGAACTGCTGCGCCTGGTGGCCCCGATGGTCTCCGCCGCCATCGCCCTCGGCGTGGCCGGAGCCCTGCTGGCGCTGTGGTCGGCCGTCGGGATCGGGTGGACGGTGCTGCTCGCCGGGCCGGTGCTCATCGCCGCCGGTGCCGTCGCCGCCGTGGTGTCGACGATCGCGAAGTGGGCGTTCGTCGGCCGGATCACCGCCCGGGAGCACCCGCTGTGGTCGTCGTTCGTGTGGCGCAACGAGGTGCAGGACACCTTCGTCGAGACCGTCGCGCGCCCCTGGTTCGCCGAGCAGGCCACCGGCACCCCCGCGCTGGCCGTCTGGCTGCGGAGCCTCGGTGCGACGATCGGCCGCGGCACCTGGCTCGAGACGTACTGGCTGCCCGAGGCCGACCTGGTCACCATCGGCTCCGGGGCGTCGGTGGCGCGGGGCACGGTCGTGCAGACGCACCTGTTCCACGACCGCGTGATGCAGCTCGACACCGTCCGGATCGACGCGGGTGCGACGCTCGGGCCGCACAGCGTGGTCCTGCCGGCGGCGGGCATCGGTGCCGGGGCGACCGTCGGGCCGTCCTCGCTCGTGATGCGGGGCGAGCAGGTACCGACGGGCTCCCGCTGGTCCGGCAACCCGATCGCTCCGTGGACATCGGCAGCACCGTCGGTGACCGCCCCACCGGCGCCATGAGGTTGACTGTCCCCGTGCCCTCCGATCCCGCTGCAGACCCGTACACCCCGCACAGCGGCGACCGACGGTGGAGCGCCGAGCACTACGAGCTCCGTCTCGACTACCGCGTCGCCACGAACCGCCTGGACGGCACCGCCACGATCACCGCGCGTGCCCTCGAGCCGCTCGAGAAGGTCGTGATCGACCTGCACGGGCTCACGGTCGACCGGGTCGACGTCGACGGACGCCGGGCGAAGAAGGTCTCGACCGCGACGCACAAGGTGACGGTCACCCCGGCCGACCCCATCGCCGCCGACACCGTGTTCAGCGTGCACCTGCGGTACCGCGGCACCCCGCACCCCGTCCGGAGCGCGTGGGGACAGCTCGGCTGGGAAGAACTGTCCGACGGCGTCATCGTCGCCGCGCAGCCCACGGGAGCGCCGTCGTGGTTCCCGTGCAACGACCGCCCCGACGACAAGGCCACGTACCGGATCGAGATCGCGGCCGAGGCGGCGTACGACGTCCTGGCGAACGGGGAGCTGCTCGCCAAGGAGCGCGACCGCGTCGGTACCCGCTGGACCTACGCCACCACCGAGCCGATGGCGACCTACCTGGCGACCGTCCAGATCGGCCGGTACCGCACCGCGAAGCTGCGCACGAGCGGGGTCCCCGTCACGCTGCACCACCCCGCCGACCTCGCCACCGCCGCGAAGACCGACTTCGGCCAGGTGCCGGAGATGCTCGCGCTGTTCGGTGACCGGTTCGGCCCGTACCCGTTCGCGGCGTACGGCGTCGTGGTGACCGACGACGACCTGGAGATCCCGCTCGAGGCCCACGGTCTGGCGGTGTTCGGCCGGAACCACGTCGACGGCGAACACGGCACCGACCGCCTCATCGCCCACGAGCTCGCCCACCAGTGGTTCGGCAACTCCGTCACGGTCACCCGGTGGCAGGACATCTGGCTGCACGAGGGGTTCGCCTGCTACGCCGAGTGGCTGTGGTCCGAGGACCGCGGCGACGACACCGCCGACCAGCTGGCCGAGCGGTACCGGCAGGGACTGCTCGAGCAGCCGGAGGACCTGGTGGTCGGTGACCCGGGCGCGAAGGACATGTTCGACGACCGCGTCTACAAGCGCGGCGCCCTCGCCCTGCACGCCGTCCGCCGCACGATCGGCGACGACGCCTTCTTCACCGGGCTGCGGAGCATCACCGAGCGGCACCGGCACGGATCCGTCACCGTGCCCGACGTGCTCCGTGCGTTCGCGGACGCCACCGGCCGCTCCGCCGCGGACGTCCGGGCGGTGACCGGACCCTGGATCGACGAGGCGTCGGTGCCGACGCTGCCCGCTGGCTAGCGGGCTCCGCCGCCGCGTCGACTAGCCGGCCAGCTCGCCGTCGGCCGGGTCGCAGCTGACCTCGGACCACACCGCGTCGAGCGACAGTCCGACCACGCCCGCGACCGACGCGATCGTCGAGAACGCCGGCGTCGCGATGCGGCCGGTCTCGATCTTCCGGAGCGTCTCCGGCGAGATCCCCGCGGCCAGGGCGGTGTCCACGATCGATCGCGGACCACGGGCACGACGGAGCAGTGCACCGAGGCGACGACCGCGCGCGACCTCGTCGGGGCGGAGTGGGAGACGGACCATGACCACATAGTAATACCGGTATGATCATCCGCGTGATCGAGATCCTGACCCCCGCCGAGGTCGACAAGGGCCGCGCCACCGGAGCCCTCGTCGGCACGATCCTGCAGACCCTGCGCGAACGCACCCGCGTCGGCACGAACCTGCTCGAGATCGACCGGTGGGCGAAGCAGATGATCGAGGCCGCCGGTGCCGACTCCTGCTACGTCGACTACGCGCCCTCGTTCGGCCGTGGTCCGTTCGGCCACCACATCTGCACGGCCGTGAACGACGCCGTGCTGCACGGGCTGCCGCACGACCGGGTGCTGCACGACGGGGACCTGCTCACCCTCGACCTCGCGGTGTCCCTGGACGGCATCGCCGCCGACGCCGCGATCAGCTTCGTCGTCGGCACCCCGCGCCCCGAGGACCTCGCCCTCATCGACGCCACCGAACGCGCGCTGGCCGCGGGCATCGCCGCCGCCGGACCGGGCGCCCGAATCGGTGACCTGTCCCACGCGATCGGCACCGTCCTCGAAGCCGCGGGCTACCCGGTGAACGTGGAGTTCGGCGGACACGGCATCGGCTCGACCATGCACCAGGACCCGCACGTGTCGAACACCGGGCGCCCCGGCCGCGGTTACACGCTCCGACCAGGACTCCTGCTCGCACTCGAACCGTGGGTGATGGCGGACACCGACGTCCTGGTCACCGACGCCGACGGGTGGACGCTGCGGAGTGCCACCGGAGCGCGGACCGCCCACACCGAGCACACCATCGCGATCACCGAGGACGGCGCCGAGGTGCTCACGCTCCCCCGCTGACCGTCCCGACCACCTCGACGGACAGGCCACCCGCCGCGACGACGAGCACCACGTCCGGCGCGGGGGACAGCAGGGTGAGCGGTTGTCCGACACCCTCGAAGCGGGCGGTGCCGGCGGCCACGTCGACCTCGACCGCGAGCGGGTCGACCCGCAGCCCGCGACCGTCGCGTTTCAGCACGGCCTCCTTGGCCGCCCACGCGGCGGCGAGGAGCGCCGGGTCTCCGTCGGCGCGACGGAGTTCGTCCGGGGTGAAGACGTCGAGCGGCGCGGCGGCGACCCGCGACACCCGTTCGACATCGACGCCGAGCGCCGACGGTCCGACCGCGAGGGCGACGACCCCCGGTGCGCGCGCCAGGCTCACGCCCACCGCGGTGCCCGCGACGGTCGCCCACGGACGACCGTGGTCGGTCCCCGCGCAGTGCGGGCAGACGCGCCCCGCGCGCACCGCAACCGGCTCGACGCCGGTCGCCGACGCGACGGCGGCGACCAGGGCCTCCCGGTCGTCCGCGCGGTCAGCAGCCGGCGTCCGGAGCGTCACCGTGACGGTCTGGAGGCGCGACCCACCGGCCGGGGCAGCGCCCGTCGGTCGTGTGGTCGCGCCCAGAGCGGATCAGGCGTGCGTCAGCGCGATGAGCGCGACGTTCATGGTGCTGTACTGCCCCTCGGAGCGGGTCGCCTGGCGAACTCGTCCGCGCAGGACCTCGTAGCGGCCGTCGTGCTCGCGCACGAAACCGATCACACCCGTCGCCGGAGTCGACACCCGGTGGTAGCCGTCCTCGAGCGGGACGACCTCGGTACTCGTGGTGCGTTCCATCGTTCTTCCCCTTCCGTTCATCCTCGAACAGTGGCGCCAGCATACCCCGGTACGGGGGACAAGACGTCCACAGGAAGCACGGTCCGGAGCGTTCCCCCAGAGTCTGGCGGTGCCCCTGCGTGGCCTGGATAGACTCCGGGCGACAGCGCCTCGTGGCGCGGTCCGGTGCGGTGCCACGGGGTACCGACCGGCGACGGACGGAGGACGGATGCGAGCGGTCCAGCACGGATCGGGCACGGACGGATCGAGCGGGCGAAGGGGGACAACGCGGCTGTGGAGCCGTGTGACGGCGGCCCTGGTCGCGATGCTCATCGTCCTGGCTCCGGCAGCGACCGCACACGCCACGGCGCCCGTCGACCTGGGCGGCGCGTATGTCCTCGACGAGGCCGACGCGCTCACCGCATCCCAGCAGTCGAAGGTCGAGCAGGCCGTGCAGGACCTGTACTCCGAGACCCAGACGCAGCTGTTCGTCGTGTTCGTGCCGTCCTTCACCGACCCCACGGACCACACCGAGTGGGGCCGGGCCGTGATGGAGCAGAACCAGATCGACACCGACGGCATCCTGCTCTCGGTCGCGGTCGACGAGCGCAACTACGACGTCCAGCAGACGAACGAGACCGCGATCTCCTCGTCCGACGTGGAGAACGCCGTCAACGACGCGCTGCTCCCCGAGCTCAAGCAGGGCGACTGGTCCGGCGCCGCCGTGGCCTTCGCCGACGGGCTGACCCAGTCGCAGGCCCCGGCGGACCTCACCTGGCTGTGGATCCTGCTGCTCGTCGTGGTCGTCGGGCTCATCGTCGTGGTCCTGGTCATCCGGACCCGGAACAAGCGCCGCACCGCCGCAGCGACCGAGGCGCAGGAAGCCTCGCTCGCCGACCTCGAACGCACCGCCGGCGGCGCCCTCGTCACCATCGACGACGAACTCCGCACCGCCGAGCAAGAGGTCGGGTTCGCGAGCGCGCAGTTCGGCCCGGACGCCGCCAAGCCGTTCGCCGACGCCGTGCAGGCCGCCCAGCGCGAGGTCCGCAAGGCCTTCACGATCCGGCAGCAGCTCGACGACGAGATCCCCGACACCCCCCAGCAGCGCGCCGAGTGGGCGAACCAGATCATCGTGATCTGCGAACGGGCGCACGCCGCGATCGAGGAGCAGACCGAGGCGTTCGACCAGCTCCGGTCGCTCGAGGACGGCGTCGAGGACGCAGCCGCGTCGCTCGCCCAGGCCGTGGCCGCCGCACCGGCATCGGTCGGGGCCGCCGCCGCTGCACTCGACCGCGTCCGCGCCCGCTACACCGGCCGCACCCTCGCCACCGTGGCGAACAACGTCGACCAGGCCCACCAGGTGCTCGCCTTCGCCACCGAACGCTCGAACGCCGCCACCGCCTCCATCGCCGCCGGCGACAAGGGCGAGGCGGTCGTCGCCGTGCGCGACGCCCAGCACGCGCTCGCCCAGGTGCAGCAGCTCACCGACGGCGCACTCGCCGCCGAGCAGTCCTTCGACGAGGCCACCGCCCGCGCCGAGGCGATGCGCATCGACATCCAGGGCGACGTCGCCGCCGCCCGCAGCCTGCGCTCGGGCGGCCCGGACCTCGCCGCCGCGGTCACCCGCGCCGAGGCCGTGCTCCGCCAGGGGCTGGACCCGAAGGACCCCGTGGCGGCCGTCGACGCGCTGACCCGGGCGAACACCGAGATCGACCAGGCCATCGCCGCGGCACGGGGTGCCGAGGAACAGCACCAGCGCGCCACCCAGGCGCTCGACGCGGCCCTGCGCGACGCCCGGAACCGGATCAGCCAGGCCCGCGACTACGTCTCCCTGCACCGCGGCGGCATCGGCCCGACCGCCCGGACCCGGCTGTCCGAGGCCCAGCGCGCCTACGACGACGCCGTCGAGCTCGCCCCGAGCAACCCCGGCCAGGCACTCAACGCCGCCCGCGCGGCCGAGCAGTACGCCGCCGCAGCGATGGACGCCGCCAACGACGACCTCGGCGGCTGGGGTGGCGGCCAGGGCGGTGGCGGTGGTGGTGCCCAGCTCGGTGGCCTGGTCACCGGACTCGTCCTCGGCGGCCTGCTCGGCGGTCGCGGCGGCAGTTACGGCGGAGGCTCCTTCGGGGGCGGTGGCTTCGGCGGCGGCGGTGGCTTCGGCGGCGGTGGCGGCTTCGGCGGCGGTGGCGGCTTCGGCGGCGGTGGCGGCTTCGGCGGAGGCGGCGGCGGGGGCGGCGGCGGCGGCTTCTCCGGCGGCGGCCGCTTCTGACGGGCACGCTCCCCCGCTCCCGACACGACCGGACCCGACCGGACCTGACCCGGCCTCCGGCACCCAGAACCAGACACGACCCGACCCGACAACACCGTCCACAGGACTTCCACGAAAGGGAACAGCAATGGCCAAGCAGACCATCTTCGGACGCATCTCCACCCTCGTGCGCGCGAACATCAACCAGATCATCGACGACGCCGAGGACCCGCAGAAGATGCTGGACCAGCTCGTCCGCGACTACACGAACAACATCGCCGACGCGAAGACCGCGATCGCGCAGACCATCGGCAACGTGCGCCTGCTCGAGCAGGACCACGAAGAGGACAAGAAGGCCGCCCTCGAGTGGGGCCAGAAGGCCGCCAACGCCTCCGCCGCCGCCGACAAGTACCGCTCCGAGGGCAAGTCGGCCGAGGCGGACAAGTTCGACAACCTCGCCAAGATCGCGATCGGCAAGCAGATCGCCGCCGAGCAGGAGGTCAAGGACGCGGAGCCGAACCTGGCGTCGCAGAACGAGGCCGTCGAGAAGCTCAAGACCGGTCTCGCCGGCATGGAGCAGAAGCTCGAGCAGCTCCGCGCGAAGCGGGACAACCTCGTCGCCCGCTCGAAGACCGCCGAGGCGCAGTCCCGCGTCAACGACGCCCTCGGCAACATCGACGTGCTCGACCCGACGAGCGACCTCGGCCGCTTCGAGGAGAAGGTCCGCCGCGAAGAGGCGAAGGTGCTCGGCCAGCAGGAGCTGCAGTCGTCCAGCCTCGACGCCCAGTTCGAGAGCCTCGAGGACGTCGGCAAGGACGCCGAGGTCGAGGCACGGCTCGCCGCGCTGAAGTCCGGCGGATCCTCGAGCATCTGACGAACGCCCTGACGACGCCGGACCCCAGCTGACAGACTGAGACGATGCACTTCCTCGTGGTCGGTCAGTGGCAGGGTTCGGCGTCGTCGCGCGCGATGCGGCTCGGGGACGGCGCGTCGGCGATCGCGGCCGACCTCCCCCGGGCGTCCACCACCGTGGTCGACGTCCCGGCCGGAGCGGGTGACCGCCTCGAGACCGCCGTCGCCCGCTACACCTCGGTGCTCGCCGTCGCCGAACGCGTCGCCGAGGAAACCGCCGTCGCCACCGAACCGGTGCTCGTCGTCGGCGGCGACGGCGCCAGTGTCCTCGGCGCGACCGCCGCCCTCGCACCGGACACCGCGTTCGTCCGCATCTCCGGGTCGAGCGGGTACCGCGCGCTCAACAGAGCCCAGCCCGTCGCCGCCGAGACCGCCGCCCTGCGCCTGCTGGTCGACCGCCCCGACGACCTGTTCCCCGGCCTGCCCGTGGTGCCGGCGTCCTCGGTCGTCGTCGCCGGGGTCCGCGGGGTCGAGGACGCCGAACGGGCCGCCCTCGACAAGGCCGGGATCGTGCACCTCGACGTCGACGCCGCCACCCCCGACGCCCTCGCCGCAGCGGTCGAGCGGACCGGTGCCGCATCGGTCTTCGTGCACGTCGACCTCGACGTCCTCGACCCGTCCGAGGTCGACGGACTCCTCGAACCCGTCCCGTTCGGCCTCGACGGCGCAGCGCTCGTCGAGCGCATCCAGGCCGCGACGCGCGGCCGCCGCCTCGTCGGCGCCGCGCTCACCGGATTCGCGCCCGTCGACCCGGACCGGGCGGTGGACGACCTCGGCGTGATCCTGCGCGTCGTCGGAGCGGTGACCAGCGCCTCCCGGGTGGGCTGAGCACGGGCACGACGCGACCGGCGGACCCCCTGCCGGCCCGCGTACGCTCGGCAGCATGACGGACTACGACCTCATCGTGATCGGAGCCGGCGCTGTCGGCGAGAACGTGGCGGACTACGCCAGGAAGCGCGACCTGTCGGTCGCGATCGTGGAGGCCGAGCTCGTCGGCGGCGAGTGCTCCTACTGGGCGTGCATGCCCTCGAAGGCGCTCCTGCGCAGCGGACACGCCCTCGCCGCCGCCAAGCGGCTCGACGGTGCGAAGCAGGCCGTGACCGGCACGCTCGACGCCGCCCACGTGCTCGCCCGCCGCAACTCGTTCACCTCCGACTGGAAGGACGACAGCCAGGTCTCGTGGCTCGAGTCCGCCGGCATCGACCTGATCCGCGGGCACGCCCGCATCACCGGCCCGAAGACCATCGACGTCGACGGCGAGACGCACACCGCGCGCGCCGCCGTCGCGGTCGTCACCGGTTCCCTGCACACGCTGCCCCCGGTGCCCGGTCTCGCCGAGGCGAAGCCGTGGGGCACCCGCGAGGGCACCAGCGCCCAGCAGGTCCCCGAGAGCCTGCTCGTCATCGGCGGCGGCGTCTCCGGCTCGGAACTCGCGACCGCGTGGGCGTCCCTCGGCGCGAAGGTCACCCTCGTCGCCCGGCACGGTCTGCTCGGCGGCATGGAGCCCTTCGCCGGGGAACTCGTCGCCGACTCCCTGCGCGAGCTCGGCGTCGACGTCCGCACCGGCGTCAACCCGGTCCGGGTCGACCGCGACGAGCACGGTCTCGTCACCACGGAGCTCGACGACGGCACCACGGTCATCACGAGTGAGGTGCTCGCCGCCACCGGCCGCGCCGCCCACACGCGTGACCTCGGGCTCGAGACCGTCGGCCTGACCGCGGGCGACTGGCTCGACGTCGACGACACCATGCTCGTGCACGGCACCGACTGGCTGTACGCCGTGGGTGACGTCAACCACCGTGTCCTGCTCACCCACCAGGGCAAGTACCAGGCGCGCGCCGCCGGCGAGGCGATCGCCGCCCGGTACCAGGGCACGCCGCTGCACACCGAGCCGTGGGGTGCACACGTCGCCACCGCCGACCACGCCGCCTCGCCGCAGGTCACCTTCACCGACCCCGAGGTCGCGAGCGTCGGCCTGACCGAGGCGAAGGCCCGCGAGCAGGGGCTGAACGTCCGCGCGGTCGAGTACGACCTCGGTGCGATCGCCGGGTCCTCCCTGCAGGCCGACGGTTACACGGGCCGCGCGAAGATGGTCGTCGACGAGGACCGCGGGGTCGTCGTGGGCGTCACGTTCGTCGGCCAGGACGTCGCCGAGATGCTGCACGGCGCGACCGTCGCCGTCGTGGGCGAGGTCCCGATCGACCGCCTGTGGCACGCGGTGCCGGCCTACCCGACGATGAACGAGATCTGGCTCCGCCTGCTCGAGACGTACGGCCGCCCGGCCTGAGCGTGCGCAACCCGCTGCTCGACTCCCCCGTGTCCCGTGCGGGGTGGGTGTTCGCGACCGCCGTCGGGCTCGCCGTGGGCGTCCCCCTGTCGACCGGGCGGGTCCGGGTGGAGGACGGGCTCGTGGTCTGCACGGGGCTGCCGCGCTGGGTCTTCCGGCGCGGCGGCACCTGCGTCGGTTCGGTGTACCTGACCCGCGACAACGACGGCCCGCGGGTGCTCCGGCACGAGCGGGTGCACGTCGAGCAGTGGCGCCGGTACGGGATGCTCATGCCGCTGCTCTACGCCGTCGCCGGGCGGGATCCCCTGCGGAACCGGTTCGAGGTCGAGGCCGGCCTGGAGGACGGCGGCTACCGCTGACGGGTGCGGGTGCGGGGCGGGTGCGGGGCGGGTGCGGGTGCGGGTGCGGGTGCGGGTGCGGGTGCGGGTGCGACCTCGGCGGACGTGTCGGCCGGCGGCTCGGTCGGTCACAACACCCCGCCGGGCGCGCGGCGAGCGGTCGCAGACCGTCGCCTGCGGCGCCGCCAGCCGACAGTTCCTGACCACCCCGCGCCCGGGGCACGACGTGTCGTGACCACTCGGCGGCAGGCCCTCCAGGCGACGAAACGCGACCAGTCGACGGACTGGAGGCGCGTGGCGGGCCCGCCCCGAGCCTCCCGGCCGCCACGCCCCACCCCACTGCACCCGCCCGTCGGTCACAACACCCCGCCGGGAGCGCGGCGAGCGGTCGCAGACCGTCGCCTGCGGCGCCGCCAACCGACAGTTCCTGACCACACCACGCCCTGCCCACGACGTGTCGTGACTACTCGGCGGCAGGCCCGCCAGGCGACGAAACGCGACCAGTCGACGGCCTGGAGGCTCGTGGCGGCGCCGGAACAGGGTCCCCGCCGGTCACAACACCCCGCCGGGAGCGCGGCGAGCGGTCGCAGACCGTCGCCTGCGGCGCCGCCAACCGACAGTTCGTGACCACACGACGCCCTGCCCACGACGTGTCGTGACCACTCGCGGCAGGCCCTCCAAACGGCGGCGGGCCCAGCCCAGCCCAGCGCCTCAGGCCGCGCGCCGCCGCGGCACCACGAGGGGCGTGCCGGTCTCGGGGTCGGGGACGACGACGCACGGCAGGCCGAAGACGTCCTCGACGAGGTCCGCGGTGAGCACCGACGCCGGCTTCCCCGCCGAGACGATCGCCCCGTCGCGCATCGCGATGACGTGGGTGGCGTAGCGCGCAGCCTGGTTCAGGTCGTGCAGCACCGCGACGACCGTGCGACCGGCGGCGTGCAGCGTGGAGGCCAGTTCGAGCACGTCGTACTGATGGGCGATGTCGAGGAACGTCGTCGGCTCGTCGAGCAGCACGATGTCGGTCTGCTGCGCGAGCACCATCGCGATCCACACCCGCTGCCGCTGCCCGCCGGAGAGCTCGTCGACGCTCCGGTCCGCCAGTTCCACCGTCTCGGTCTGCTCGAGTGCGGCCTGGACGGCCTGCCGGTCGGATCCGGACGATGGGTGCAGCAGGTCCTGGTGCGGGAACCGGCCTCGGGACACGAGGTCACGCACGGTGATGCCGTCGGGGGCGATCGGGGTCTGCGGGAGCATCCCGACCCGCCGGGCGACGGCCTTCGGACGGTACGAGTCGATCGGCGCCCCGTCGAGGAACACCGTGCCGGCTCGCGGCTTCAGGGTGCGGGCGAAGGACTTCAGCAGCGTCGACTTGCCGCAGGCGTTCGGCCCGACGATGACCGTCAGCTCGCCGTCGGGGATGTCGACGTCGAGCGTGTCCACCACGACCCGGTCGTCGTAGGCCAGGGTCAGCCCGCGGGCCCCGAGCGCGGTGGTCGGGACCGGACCGAGCGCGGTGCCCGCGGCCGACATCAGTGCTCGGCCTTGCCGTGCCGCCAGTACCCCATGAACGCGACCTGCTTGCGGTCGATGCCGACGCCGCGCACCAGGTGGCGGCGGAGTTCCTTGACGCAGCCGGCCTCACCAGCGATCCAGGCGTACACGGGGCGCTCGTCGACCGGGGCGGGGACGTCCCACAGCACCTGCTCGTCGACGTCGACGTCGGTGAGCTCGGCGGCCGGCTCGCACGCGGCGGCGGACGACGGCGCGACGGTGGAGGCCCAGGCGTGCACCTGGTCGGTCATCCGGACCCCGTGGGTGGCGCCGTTGCGGGCGATCCAGCGGACCTCGACCCCGGCGGGCGCGGTGACCGGCAACCGGTCGGCGTCGGTGGGCACCTCGATGAAGACGTGGCCGACGGTCGAGACGTCGAGGGCTTCGAGGATGGCGCAGATGGCCGGTGCGGCGGTCTCGTCCCCGGCGAGCAGGATCCGGTTCGCGTGCCCGGGAGCGAACTCGGCGGCCCCGGTCGGCAGGTCCTCCGGCGACTCGGGGACCCGCGGCCCGACGATGCGCAGCTCGTCACCGACGCGGCAGGCCGACACCCAGCGCGACGCCGGACCGGTGTCGCCGTGCGCGACGAAGTCGATGTCGAGTTCGCGGGCGTCCGGCCGGAACGAGCGGACCGTGTACGTGCGGAGCGGGTTGCGGGTCTCGTCCGGCAGCGCGCGCCAGGCGGCGTACCAGTCCTCGTCCTCCGGCAGTTCGGAGAAGCCGATGCCGGGCAGGGGCAGCACGATCTTGATCCGCTGGTCGAGACCGACCGAGGAGAAGTCAGCGAGCGCGTCGCCCGTCAGTGTCACCCGGACGAAGTTCGGGGTGAGCGACGTGACGGCGGCCACGCGGACGGAGAAGACGCGATACCGGGTTGCCACGGAATCGAGTATGGCATGCCTTACCTAACGTCTCCAGGCCCCCGGAACGGTGCGAGGATCGTCCCCGTGTCCGAAGCCCCCGACGACGAATTCGCCGACCTGCCCGCCCTCGCCAGCGCGAGCGGCGTGGACGCGCCGCTCCGCGCCTCCAGGCAGGTGGTCCGCACCGCGGACGGACAGGAGATCTCCGCGATCCGGTGGGGCGACGACGGCCAGGAGGCCCGGATCACCTACCTGCACGGGCTCGGCATCGACGCCCACAGCTTCGACACCACGGCACTCGTCGTGGGCGAGCCGGCGGTCGCCCTCGACCTGCCCGGCCACGGCCGGTCGTCGTGGCGGGAGGACGCGGACTACGCGGCGACCGCGACGGCGCCGAGCGTGCTCGCCGCGCTCGATGCGCTCGCGGTGCCGCCGGGCATCGTCGTCGGCCACTCGCTCGGCGCCATCCTGTCCGCTCGACTCGCGGCCACCGCGCCGGAGCGGGTGACCGGGCTCGTGCTCGTCGACATGTCGCCGGACTTCGCGCAGCGTGCGGTGGACCGGATCGCCCGCGCGCTCGAGGCCGAGGAGCCGTTCGAGTCGCTGGAGCAGGTCGTCGACCGGGCGATCGAGGCGCGGGTCGGCGACGACCGGCAGGTGCTGCTGCGCGAGGCCCGGCACACGACGGCCCTCGGTGCGGACGGGCGGCTCGTGCGCCGCCACCACTTCCCGCACCTGCCCGCCGGGCGGACGTCGTCGGTGGGGCGCTTCGCCGATGCGTGGCCGGACCTCGAGGCACTGCGCGTGCCGATCCTGCTCGTCCGGGGTGACCGCGGGTACGTCTCCCCGAAGCTGCACGCCGGGTTCGCCGAACGCCTGCCGGACGCCGAGATCGTGACGGTCACCTCGCGGCACGCGGTGCAGAACCAGGCGCCCCTCGAACTGGCTTCGGCGATCCGGGCATGGGCCGAGCGGCACGGATTGTTGCACCCGATCGAAGAACCGTCGCCGGAGGGCGCCAGCCGCCGGTACCCTCGTGCGAGCGCGAGGCCCGATCCCGACCCTCGTGCCCGGAAGGAACCCACCACCCCATGAGTCCGCTCCTGCCCCGTCGCACCGCGCGCACCTCGCGCATCGGGCGCGCTGCCCTCGCCGCCACCGCGGTCGCCGTCGTCTCCGCCCTGGCGCTGGCCGGCTGCTCCGGCTCGTCCGACTCAACCGGGGGCAAGGACGCCACGGTGCGTGTCGGGCTGGTGCTCGAGCCGACGAGTCTCGACATCCGCACCCAGTCCGGGGCGGCGCTCGACCAGGTGCTCATCGACAACGTGTACCAGGGGCTCGTCGGCCGGACCGCCGACGGCGAGATCCGTGACGTGCTGGCCTCGTCGCACGAGGTCTCGGACGACGGCCTGACGTACACGTTCACGCTGCGGGACGGCACGACGTTCCAGGACGGCAAGCCGGTCACCGCGGCCGACGTCGTGTGGTCGCTCGAGCAGGTCAAGTCGAACGACTCGTACGTCGACTCCGCCAAGCTCGCTGGGGTCACGTCGATCACCTCGCCGTCGGCCGACTCCGTCGTGCTGAAACTCGCGAAGCCGGACTCCGACCTGCTCTGGAACCTGACCGGCCGCTCCGGTCTGGTGCTCGAGAAGGCCGCGGACAACGACCTGTCCGACAGCGCGAACGGCACCGGTCCGTTCGAGGTGGCCGACTGGAAGCAGGGCGACTCGCTCACCTTCGACCGCAACGAGGACTACTGGGGCACGAAGGCGAAGGTCGCGAAGATCGTCTTCCGGTACATCACGGACCCGTCGACCGCCGTCAACGCGATGGCGAACGGTGACCTCGACGTCCTGAACCCGGTCGACGGCACGCTCAAGAGCCAGCTGCAGGGCAACGCCGACATCGCGCTGCACAGCGGCAAGACGACCGACAAGTACACGCTGGCGTTCAACAACCGCAAGGAACCGTTCACGGACGAGCGCGTGCGCCGGGCCATCCGGCAGGCGATCGACGCGAAGGCGCTCATCAAGGCGATCGGCGGCACCGGCGTGGAGCAGGGCGGCCCGATCCCGGAGCTCGACCCCGGCTACGAGGACCTCACCGACATCGACGCGTACGACCCCGCGAACGCCAAGAAGCTCCTGGCCGCCGCCGGCCAGCAGGACCTGAAGCTGACGCTCACCTACGCGAACATCTACCCGACCACGATCGGCGACGTGCTGAAGTCGCAGCTCGCCGACGTCGGGATCACCCTGACGGTCAAGCGTGTCGACTTCGCCACCTGGCTGTCCTCGGTGTTCCAGGCACCGAAGTCCGGCGAGCGGGACTTCGACCTGTCGATGGTCGACCACGTCGAGGCCCGTGACTTCGGCAACTGGGCGAACCCGGACTACTACTTCGGCTACGACAACGCGGAGGTGCAGGCGCTCTACGCCCAGTCGATCGCGGCGACCGACGAGGCCACGAAGACCGAGGCACTCCGCAAGGCGGCACGCATCGTCAGCGAGGACGCGGCCGGCGAGTGGCTCTACACGGCGACCGAGATCACCGCGGTGCGCTCCGGCGTGACGGGCTTCCCGGTCGACGGCGGGAACTCGCGCCTCGACCTGGCGAAGCTCGCGGTCAAGTGAACCGGAGCGGCCGCGGCGGGGTGTCCGTCCCCGTAGCATCGGTGTCGTGACCCGGTTCCTCATCGGGCGGGTGCTCCTGCTCGTCGTCGGCCTGCTCGTGGCGAGCGTCATCATCTTCGCCACGCTCCGCGTGCTGCCCGGTGACGTCGCCCAGGTCGTCGCCGGTACGCAGTCGACCCCCGCACAGGTGGAACAGCTCCGGCAGCAGCTCGGACTCGACCGACCCGTCGTGGTGCAGTACCTCGACTGGATCGGTGGGGTGTTCCGCGGCGACCTCGGCCGCTCGCTGGTGACCAACGGCGCCGTCGCGCCGGAGATCGCGCAGAAGCTCGCGATCACCCTGCCGCTCGCCGCGATGTCGCTGGCGACCGCACTGGTGATCGGCGTCCCGCTCGGGGTGATCGCCGCGGTGCTCCGTCGCCGCCCGGGTGGTGCGGTGATCGGGTTCGCGGCGCAGGCGGTCGCCGCCGTGCCCGTCGTGTGGGCCGGCATGCTCCTCGTCGCCCTGTTCGCGGTGACGCTGCACTGGCTGCCGACGCAGGGCTTCCCGCTCGACGGCTGGTCGGAACCCGGGCGGGCGCTCGCATCGCTCGTGCTGCCCGCGCTGACGATCGGTGCCGTCGAGGGCGCCGTGATCCTCCGGTTCACCCGGTCCGCCACGCTCTCCGTCCTCGACGCCGACCACCTGCGCACCGCCGCCGCCGTCGGGCTCACCCGCACACAGGCGCTGCTCCGCCACGGTCTGCCGAGCGTCGCCCTCACGGTGCTCGCCGTGCTCGGCGTCCAGATCGCCGGGCTGCTCGTCGGCGCCGTCGTCGTCGAGCAGCTGTTCTCCCTGCCCGGGGTGGGCCGGATGCTCGTGACCGACGTCGGCCGCCGCGACATCACGAAGGTGCAGTCGGAACTGCTCGTGCTCACCGGACTCGTGCTGCTCGTCGGGTTCGCCGTCGACGTCGTGCACCGCACCCTCGACCCCCGACAGCGCGAGGTGCAGGGATGATCCGCCGCCTGGTGTCGCGACCGACCGGTGTCTTCGCCGTCGTCGTGCTCGGCCTGCTGCTCGTGCTCGCCGCCGTGTCGCTCGTCTGGACGCCGCAGAACCCGTTCCGCGCCGACCCGTTCCACCAGTGGGTGGGGCCGAGCGCCGCGCACTGGTTCGGCACCGACGCCGCCGGCCGCGACATCGCGAGCTACCTGCTCGCCGGCACCCGCACCACCGTGCTCGTCGCCGTCGGCTCCGGGGTGATCGCGAGCGTCGTCGGCATCGTCCTCACCGCGATCGGATCGCTCACCGCCCGCTGGGTGCGCGAGGGCACCGCGGTCCTGCTCGACATCCTGGTGGCGTTCCCGACCCTGCTCACCGCGATGCTCCTGACCGCGGTGTTCGGCGGGTCGCTCGGCGTGGTGATCGTCAGCGTCGGGCTGTCCTTCGGCGTGACGATCGCCCGCGTGGCCCGCGGGGAGATCCGGCGGATCGCCCGCAGCGACTACGTGACCGCAGCGAGGGCGTCCGGCGTCGGCGGTGCCGGGGTGCTCTTCCGCCACCTGGTGCCGAACGCGGCGCCGCTGTTCACCGTGCAGCTGTCGCTCGCGATGGCCACGGCCGTGCTCGCCGAGGCCGGGCTGTCCTACCTGGGCTACGGCGCCGGGTCGGACACCGCGTCGTGGGGCAGCCTGCTGTCCGACCTGCAGACCTACATCGGGGTCCACCCCTGGAGTGCGACCTGGCCGGGAGCCGCCATCGCCCTCGTCGTCGCGGCACTGTCGTTGCTCGGCGACGCGGTGCGTGACGCCTCGGATCCGCGGCTGACGACGAGCGACCGCACGACGACGAGCGACCCCACGACGGCCGACGTCACCGCGAGCGACCGGAGCGCCGACCCGGCGACGACCACGCCGGGGGTGACCGCATGACCGACCACGCAGCCGGCCCCGCCGACGCCACCGGCACCGGCACCGGTACCGGCGCCGGCCCCGCCCACGCCACCGCAGCCTCCGGACTCGAGGTGCGCGGGTTGTCGGTCCGCATCACGGGGCGGACGATCCTCGACGACGTCAGCTTCACCGTGCCTCCCGGCCAGCGCGTCGGCGTGATCGGCGCGAGCGGATCCGGCAAGTCGATGACCTCGCTCGCCCTGATGGGCCTGGCGCCCACCGGCGCCGTCGTGACGGGCAGCGTCCGCCTGGACGGCACCGAACTCGTCGGCCTGCCCGACCGCGAGCGCGCGCGGCACCGTGGGTCGGGCATCGCGATGGTGTTCCAGGAGCCGGGGACGGCGCTCGACCCGCTGCGCCGGGTCGGCGCGCAGATCGCGGAGCCGCTCCGGCTGCACCGCGGGCTCGACCGGCGTGCGGCCCGCGCGGCAGCCGTCGACCTGGCGGCGTCCGTGGGGCTGCCCGACCCGGAGTCGCTGCTGCGGCAGTACCCGCACCAGCTGTCCGGCGGGCAGCGGCAGCGGATCTGCATCGCGATGGCGATGGCGGGCGAGCCGTCGTACCTGGTGGCCGACGAGCCGACCACGGCACTCGACGTCACCACCGAGGCCCGCATCCTCGACCTGTTCGAGCACCTGCCGGCGGGCATGGTGTTCGTCACCCACGACCTCGCCGTGCTCGCGCGCATCGCCGACACCGCCGTGGTGCTCGACGCCGGCCGAGTGGTCGAGCAGGGCCGCGTCGCGGACCTGCTCGCCGCACCGCAGCACCCCGCCACCGCCGCGCTCGTCGACGCCGCACGTGCCACCGCCAGGAGGACCGCCCCGTGACCCTCCCCGTCCTCGAGGCCACCGGCCTCCACCGCACCTACCGACTCCCCCGCCGCGGCCCGTTCGAGCCCGGTCCGGTCCGCACCGCCGTCGACGGTGTCGACCTGACGGTTGCCCCCGGCGCACGGCTCGGCATCGTCGGCGAATCGGGATCCGGCAAGTCCACGCTGGTCCGGTTGCTCGCCGGCCTGGAGGCCCCTTCCGCCGGCACCGTCGCCGCCTCCGGTCGTCCGGTGGTCGCGTCCCGGTCCGCGCGTGCGTTGCGCTGGTTCCGTCGCGAGACCGGGGTGGTGTTCCAGGACCCGTACGCGTCCCTCGACCCGCGGATGCGCGTCGGCGCGATCGTCGCCGAGCCGCTGCGGGCCCTGCAGGTCCCGGGCTCGCACGACGACCTGGTCCGTGCCGTGCTGGAGCGCGTCGACCTGCCCGCCGACACGGTCGACCGGTACCCGCACGAGTTCTCCGGCGGGCAGCGGCAGCGGATCGCGATCGCCCGGGCCGTGGTGCACTCGCCGCGGATCCTGTTCGGCGACGAGCCGATGAGCGCCCTCGACGTGGTGGTCCGCGCTCGGGTCATCGACCTGTTCCGGTCGCTCGCCGACGACCTCGGGCTGACGCTCGTACTGGTGTCGCACGACATCGGCGTCGTGCAGCGGCTGTGCGACACGGTCGCGGTGATGTCCGACGGCCGGATCGTCGAGCACGGGCCGGTGTCGCTCCTCGACGCGCCGCAGCACCCGGTGACGCGGGCGTTGGTGGCGGCGGCGCCGACGCTGCCGTAGGCGGGCTGCGCGGGGGTCGCGCGGGGACGGGTGCGGCGCCGGGTGCAGACGTGGAACGACACCGTCGACGTCGTACGACACCGACATCGTCGCCCGCCCGCGCGTGCAACCGTTGCGGACGCGCTGGTGCGACAGGGTCGCTGTCGAACGACGACGACTTCGTCGCACCGGCCCGACGCACCTCGACGCGCCCGACGCACGAGCACGCAGCGCGCGTCAGGCGGTCCAGACAGCCGGGTGCCGCCGCTGCCAGGGCAACCGGCGCTCGAGCTGCGCGCCGATCGCGAGCAGGACGCGCTCACCTCCGGGGCGTCCGATCAGCTGCACGCCCATCGGCAGCCCGCCACCGTCGGGGTGGTCATCGTCGGTCACGCCGACCGGCAGGGTGATCGCGGGGAGCCCGGACACGTTCGCCATCGACGTCCACGGTGAGTACGCGCACTGGCGGCGGAAGTCCTCGTCCGGGTCGTCGCCGTACCAGCCGAGGGGGCGCGGCGTCATCGCGAGGGTCGGCGTGAGCACCGCGTCGAACCGGTCGAACGCGCCGATGAGCGTCGTCGAGAAGGTGTCGAGCGTCGTCATCGCGTCGAGGACCTGCGTGCCGGACAGTGCCCGTCCGCGTGCCACGAGCCACGCCACGAGCGGGGTCAGCGACGACAGGTCGATGCCGGGCACCTGCGGCAGGCGGGCGGCCGAGCTCTCCCACGCCACCCGGAACGCGTCGGCGTACGGCACACGGGGCATCCGGACGTCCTCGACGCCGTGCCCGACCTCGCCGAGCACCCGCACGGCGGTCTCCACGGCGGCCCGGGCCGCGGGGTCGACAACCACGTCGACGGTGTCGTCCCACGGTGAACCCTCGAGCACCCCGACGACGAACCGGCCCTCGCCGCGGACGGCGGCCGCGGTGAACGGCCCCTCGCCGACGTCGGGGGTGACGAGCGCGTAGGGCGACGGCTCGGGCAGCCCGGTCGGCGCGACCAGCGCGTCGAGGAGCATGCCCGCGTCGGCGACGGACCGGGTGAGCGGCCCGGCGACGGACAGGCCGCCGACGCCGGAGCGGCCGGGCATCGACGGCACGCGGCCGCGGCTCGGCTTCAGCCCGACGAGTCCGGTCGCCGCGGCGGGGATCCGCACCGATCCGCCGCCGTCCGACCCGACCGCGGCCGGCAACAGTCCGGCGGCGACGGCGACGGCCGCGCCGCTCGACGACCCGCCCGGCGCGCGCGTGGTGTCGTAGGGGTTCCGCGTCACGCCGAGCCGGGTCTCGGACGACGAGGACATGCCGAACTCCGGTGACGCGGTCTTGCCGAGGCTGACGGTGCCGGCCGCGTCGAGCGCGGCGACGAGCGGGTGGTCGGCCGACGCGGGACGCTCCGGCAGGCTCGCGGTGCCGTTCCGCGTGGGGACGCCGGCGCGGTCGTACAGGTCCTTGTCGGAGGACGGGAGGCCCCACAACGGTCTCGACGTCGGCACCAGGTGGCCGAGGCGATCGGCTCGGGCCCGGGCAGCGTCCGCGGTGACCGTCACGAAGGCGCCGAGTCCGGCGTCCAGGCGTTCCACGCGGGACAGGTAGTGCTCGGTGACCTCGATGGCGGTCGCCTCGCCCCGGCGGATCCAGTCCCAGAGTTCCTGTGCGGAGAGGTGGTGGAGTTCGAACACGGCTCCGAGCCTAGGCGGCGGTGGCCCGTATCCTTCGACGGTGGACACCACTCTCCCCTCCGGCACGACGAAGCGCCGGATCGAACTCCGGCTCGTCCGGCCCCTGTTCGCCTGGTTCGCCCGGCCGACCGTCACCGTCGACGGGGTGGGGCACCCGGCCCAGTGGGGCACCGGCACGTGGGCGGTGCCGGACGACGGCGACACGGTGATCGGCGTGTACCTGTTCAACCGAGCGTGGCGGTTCGGGGCGGCTTCGGTTTCGGTCGGTGGCGCGACGGCGCTGGACTACCGGGGCGGGCTGCTACCGGTGGGTGCGGGTCGGCTGACGCCGCGGGGCTGAGGGTCGCGCCGGGCCGGGTCTGCTCGGGCGACTACTCGAACATCTCGGCGAGGAGCGCGTGCGGGTCACCGTCGACCACGTGCGCCGATCGTCGCTCCGGCCAGTGCGTCGTGGCGTCGTCCGGCCAGCACGGCACGACGTGGAGGTGCAGATGCGGCACGCTCTGGCCGGCGTCTGCACCCGATACCTGCAGCACGACGGTCCCGGTCGCGCCGAGGGCCCCCTTCATCGCACGGGCGACGCGCTGCGCCAGGGCCGTGGTGGCGGCGAGTGCCGTGGGCCCGGCCGTGAGCAGGTCGGCGGTGTGCTCGACCGGCACGACCAGGGTGTGGCCGGGAGCCAGCGCCGAGTCGGGCAGGGGTGCGAAGGCGACGGCGTGCTCCTCGCGTTCGACCCACACGGCGGGTTCGTCACCGGCGATCACGGCACAGAAGACGCAGGAGTCCATCGACCCAGTCTGCTGCACGTGGGGTGCGCGCTCCGCGTGGGACGATGGGCGCATGACCGCCACGCTCGTCGCCAAGGGCCTGTCCGGCGGGTACGCCGCTCGCACGCTGTTCGACTCCCTCGACCTGACGGTGGCGCCGGGCGACGTGATCGGGGTCGTCGGCGTGAACGGTGCCGGCAAGTCCACGCTGCTCCGGCTGCTGGCCGGGGTCGACGAGCCGCTGGCCGGCACGGTGTCCCTGGCGCCGACGGATGCGTTCGTGGGGTGGCTCCCCCAGGAGCACGAGCGCATCGCTGGCGAGACCGTCGCGGCGTACCTCGGGCGGCGGACCGGCTGCACCGAAGCGACCGTGGCGATGGACGCAGCGGCGGCGGCGCTCGGGGACCCCGATGCCGGCGACGCAGCGGCCGACCGGTACTCGGCGGCGCTCGACCGCTGGCTCGCCGCAGGTGCCGCGGACCTGGAGGACCGGATCCCGGCGGTGCTCGCCGACCTCGGCCTCGAACCCGGCACCGGCGACTCCGGTGCGGACGGCGTCGGCCCGGACTCCCTTATGACCGCGCTGTCGGGTGGGCAGGTCGCCCGCGTCGGGCTCGCCGCGCTGCTGCTCTCGCGGTTCGACATCGTCCTGCTCGACGAACCGACCAACGACCTCGACCTGGACGGCCTCGACCGGCTCGAGGCGTTCGTGCGCGGGCTGCGCGGCGGGGTGGTGCTCGTCAGCCACGACCGTGAGTTCCTGGCGCGCTCGGTGACCTCGGTGCTCGAGCTCGACCTGGCGCAGTCGTCGAACCGGCTGTTCGGCGGCGGGTACGACTCGTTCCTCGAGGAGCGCGAGATCGCCCGGCAGCACAAGCGTGACGCGTACGACGAGTTCGCGTCGACGAAGGCCGACCTGGTCTCGCGGGCACGGACGCAGCGCGAGTGGTCGAGCCAGGGTGTCCGGAACGCCATGAAGAAGAGCCCGGACAACGACAAGATCCGCCGCCGTGCCGCCTCGGAGTCGAGTGAGAAGCAGGCGCAGAAGGTCCGGCAGATGGAGTCCCGCATCGCCCGGCTCGACGAGGTCGAGGAGCCGCGCAAGGAGTGGCAGCTCGAGTTCACGATCGGCAGTGCACCCCGGTCGTCGGCCGTCGTCGCGACGCTGTCGGACGCCACGTTCACCCAGGGCGACTTCACCCTCGGCCCGGTCTCGCTGCAGGTCGACGGCGGTGACCGGATCGGCATCACCGGTCCGAACGGCGCCGGCAAGTCGACCCTGCTGCGGGCGCTGCTCGGCAAGCAGGCGCCGACGACGGGAACGGCCTCACTCGGCTCGAGCGTGGCGGTCGGCGAGGTCGACCAGGCGCGTGCGGCGTTCACCGGCGAGCAGCCCCTGGCAGCGGCGTTCGAGGCGATCGTGCCCGAGTACACCACCGCCGACGTCCGGACGCTGCTCGCGAAGTTCGGGCTGAAGGCGGACCACGTCGGCCGACCGGCCTCGGCGCTCTCCCCCGGCGAGCGCACCCGGGCCGGGCTCGCACTGCTGCAGGCCCGCGGGGTGAACGTGCTCGTGCTCGACGAGCCGACCAACCACCTCGACCTGACCGCGATCGAGCAGCTCGAGCAGGCGCTGGAGTCCTACGACGGGACCCTGCTGCTCGTCACACACGACCGGCGCATGCTGGAGACCGTCCGACTCGACCGGCAGTGGCGGGTCGAGGGCGGCACCGTCACCGAACGCTGACGGATCGACCGAGGGGGACGCACCATGCGACGCAGCACCTGGATCGCGACGACCGCGGGGGTGGTGGTGCTCGCCGTCGCCGCCGTCGTGGTGGGGGTGACCGTCGGGTCGCCGGCACCGGAGCCGACCCGGGCGGCGCGGGCGACGACGACTCCGACCCCGAGCGCCACGCCGACACCGACGCTCGCGGCCGTCCCCGCTGCACCATCCGACGCGACCCTGGCCGCGCTGCCGTTGGCGTTCCACGACGCCGTCGTGCCGCAGTTGCTCGACGGCGGGGACGTGGAGCCCGAGGACACCTGGCAGATCGCGACCCCGCGCACGCCGCTCGTCGCCCTGTACGCGAGCCCGTCCGGCGGCGCCCGACCGGTGGCGACCCTGTCCCACCTGGTGTCGACGATCAACCGGCCCGCGGCGACCGCGGTGTGGGGTCGCTCCCCCGGCCGGGACGGCGGGATGCTCCTGGTGTCGACGCCGTCCCGCAACCGCACCCCCGGTGACGGCGGTGACCCGGACGCGCCGAGCGCGACGTTCGCCTGGGCCCGGGCGGCCGACTTCACCGTGACGGGGACCGACCGGATGATCCGGGTCGACGTCGCCGCCAGCACGGTGTCCGTCGTCACCCGGTCGGGCAAGGTCACCGCGACCGAGGCCGCCCGGCTCGGGACGCCGGAGGACCCCACACCGACCGACACCGCCACCTACGTCGAGGCGGCGTACGTCGACACCCGCGTCGCGTACACGCAGGGCAACCCGATCATCCTGACCGGGGCGCACTCGTCCCGGATCCCGTCGTACGGCGGCAACGCTGCGCTGACCGCGTTGCACTACTACCCGGACCCGACCGGCAGCTCGCACGGCTGCGTCCGCATCTCGGCGGAGATGACCCGCACCCTGGCAGCGCTGCCCGTCGGCACCCCGATCCGGTTCGACTGAGACCGGGTCGACCGAGACCGGGTCAGTGGAAGGGGCAGCGGCCCCGGACCTCGCCACCCGAGGCCGGCTTCGTCGGCAGCCGGCGGCGGTCCACCTGCAGCCCGTCGTCGAGGATCGTCAGCCGCGGGTCGCTCAGCACCGAGACCGCGGCCGCGAGCGCGGCGACGGCGACCTTCTCGCCGGGGCACCGGTGTCCCGTGGCGACGTCGGCGCCGCCGTGCGGGACGAACGTCGTGATCGATTCGTAGTCGTCCACGCCGAGGAACCGCGACGGGTCGAAGTCGCCCGCACGGTCCCACGAGCGCTCGTCGGTGTCGGTCCCGGTGATGTCGAGCACCACGCGCCCGCCGGCGGGCAGGTGCTGGCCGTCCAGCTGGACGTCCGTGGTGGCCCAGGCGGGCAGCATCGGCACGAACGGCGCCGTCCGGCGGATCTCCTGCGCGAAGGCGACGGCGAGCGGGCCGTCGACGCGCGGACCGACGGCGAGCGGGTCGTCGACGCTCGGCCCGTCAGCGGTGTCGGCCGCCGCGCTCTCGGCGGCGATCCGTGCCCGCCAGTCCGGCCGGTCGTGCAGCTCCTTCGCCGCGAACGCCACGAACCGGGCCACCGCGATGGCCGGCCGGATGCTGTTCTGCAGTTCGATGCCGGCCAGCCGCGCCGGCAGCAGCGCCCCGGAGTGGTCCCGGTGCCACGCCCACTCGTGCAGTGCGGTGTGCGGCTCGGGGGTCAGCCGGCCACCGCGCACGGCCTCGACCAGCCGCCGGGCGTGCCGGTCCGACCAGTGCCGGTTCAGGACGGCCTGCAGGTACTCCGGTGAGTACGGCACCCCGAAGCCGTCGACGACCTGGGCGAGCCGTGCCGCCCACCGGGTCTTCGCCGCCGGCGTGCCCGGCAGTCCGGCCCACCGCATGACCGCGCGGCCGATCGCACCGACGGCAGCGTCGTACGCCGTTCGCGTGCCACCGGCGAGCCAGGCGTGGCGTTCGGTCGCCCACGCCCGGGTCAGCAGGGGTGCGAGCCGCCGGACCTGCTCGTCCTCGTACGCCACGTCGACGAAGGTGGCCTTGCGGTGGTGGTGCTCCGCCCCGTCGAGGCTGTGCACCGACCCGACGCCGAACAGCGTCCGCTGCACGATGGCCGGCATTGCGCCGTGGCGTGCCGTGCGGTCGCCGTCGTAGAACAGCGCGACGCCCTCGGCACCACGCACGAGCAGCGCCGGACGTCCGAGCAGTCGGAAGCCCACGGCCCGCGCCCCCGGACGGGTCCGGCGCCACAGGTGGGCACCGAACCCGTAGCCGCGGGTCAGGAGCGAGAGGGAGTCGTCGATCGCCATGCGGCCATGCTGCCGAGCACTGCCCGATCAGGCTCTCGGGATCCGGACCAGTCCGAGCCGCGCCACGACCTCGGCACTCTCCTCTTCCGGGGTGCGGTCGGCGGCGATCGTCAGGTGGGCCTCGTCGGACTGCGGCGGCTCGAGCGTGGCGAGCTGCGACTGCAGCAGCGACGTCGGCATGAAGTGCCCGGAGCGCTGCGACATCCGCTCCTCGATGAGCGCACCGTCACCGGCCACGTGCACGAACACCACCCCGGGAGCCCGCAGCACGTCGCGGTACGAGCGCTTCAGAGCCGAGCAGGTCACGACGCCGTTCGTCCCGGCGTCCAGGTGTCCGCGGATCCAGCCGGCGACGACGTCGAGCCACGGCCAGCGGTCCTCGTCGGTGAGCGGGGTGCCGGCGTGCATCTTGTCGACGTTCGCCGGCGGGTGCATCGCGTCACCCTCGGCGAACTCCCACCCGACCTGCTCCGCCACCATGGCGGCGACGGTCGACTTGCCAGACCCGGAGACCCCCATCACCACCAGGACGCGGGCGTCCAGCCCGGCGTCGGACGCACCGGCAGCAGCAACTCCTCCTGCGCCGCTCATCGGATGAACACCCCGGCCAGCAGGACCCCGAGCAGACCGAACACCGAGATGAGGCACTCGAGCACCGTCCACGTCTTGAAGGTCTGCCCCACCGTGGTGCCGAGGTACCCCTTCACCAGCCAGAACCCGGCGTCGTTGACGTGCGACAGGAACACCGAGCCGGCACCGATCGCGAGCACGAGCAGCGACGTCATCGGCGTCGACAGGTCGGCAGCGATCGGCGCCATGATGCCGGCGGCGGTCACGGTGGCGACCGTGGCCGACCCGGTCGCCACGCGGACCAGTGCCGAAACGACCCAGGCGACGAGCAGCACCGAGACGCCGGAGTCCTTGACGGCGTCGGCGATCACGCCGCCGATCCCGGTGTCGATGAGCACCTGCTTGAAGCCACCGCCGGCACCGACGATGAGCAGCACCCCGGCGATCGGGGGCAGCGCGCTCTCGAGCGACTTCGACACCGCCGATCGGTCCATGCCACCGCCGATCGCGAAGAAGACCATCGCGTAGACGGCCGCGATGCCGATGGCGATCATCGGCGAACCGAGGAAGTCGAGCAGGCTCACCCACGAGCCGGCGGCGTCGGGGGCGGTGGCCTCTCGGATCGCCTGGGCGAGCATGAGCACGACCGGCAGCAGGATGCCGATCAGGGCGACGGTGAACGACGGGCTGCGCGGCTCGCTGATGACGCGCGTGAAGTCGCTCTTGCCGTTGGGCAGGGACGCGGTGTCCTGCGTGGCGGGGCCGCGCCGGGCCTCCCGTCCGGGGTGTGCCGGGTCGTCGGCGAAGGCGGCGGACCCGGATCCCGACCCCGAACCCGGGCCGGCGGTGGCGACCGCCCCGCGCGACCCGAACATGTCGGGGACGGGGATGTCGACCCAGCGGGCCGCGAAGCGCGCGAAGAGCGGCCCGGCCAGGATGATCACCGGGATCGCCAGCACGATGCCGAAGGCGAGCGTGGTGCCGAGGTTCGCGCCGACGGTGGAGATCGCGACGAGCGGGCCGGGGTGCGGCGGGACGAACGCGTGCATCGTCGACAGGCCGACCAGGGCGGGGACGGCGATCTTCATGATCGGCACCTCGCTCCGCTTGGCGACCAGCACGATGATCGGGATGAGCAGGACGAGCCCGACCTCGAAGAACATCGGCAGCCCGATGAGCGCCCCGATCAGGGCCATCGTCCACGGCAGCGCCGCCTTCGACGACTTCCGCACCAGGGTGTCCACGACGCGGTCCGCTGCGCCGGAGTCGACGAGCATCTTGCCGAACATCGCCCCGAGCCCGACGAGGATGCCGACGCTCGTCATGGTCGCGCCGAAGCCGTCACCGAAGCTGGTGACTGCCTTGTCGGGAGCGAGCCCCGCGCCGATGCCGACGCCGAGCGCGCCGATCGTGAGCGCGATGAACGGGTGCACCTTGAGCCAGGTGATGAGCGCGATGATCACCACGATGCCGACGAGCGCCGCGATGATCAGCTGCGGGATCGAACCGGACGGGTCGACCGTCTCGGTGGTGCCACCCGCGGCGAGCAGGTGGTCCGGGAGAGGGTGAGGCATCAGCGCCCCTTCCTGGAGTCGCTGCTGCGCGGCTCCGTCGCCTTCGTGTCGAGGGTGGACTGGCGCGACGAACGCCGACCCTCAATAATCTGATTAATCAGACTATACGACGTCGTCCCGCGCGCCAACCGCCCGTCTCCGGAGTCTGCCGCTTCGATGGGACCGGCGTCACGGCGACCGCGTGACCCGTACTGCACGGAGGAAACGATGCCCACCGCACGCGGACTGCACGCCCACGTGCTCGACACCCTGGGCCAGCGGATCGTCGACGGCGACCTGGCCACAGGTGCCGTCGTCCGACCCGAACTGGTGGCCGACGAGTTCGGGGTGTCCCGCTCGGTCGTCCGCGAGGCCCTGCGCGTCCTGCAGTCCCTCGGTCTGGTCGAGCCCCGGCAGCGCGTCGGCACGCTCGTCCGCGACATCACCGCGTGGGAGCTGCTCGCCCCCACCGTGATCCGGTGGCGCGGTACCTCACCGGCGTACTTCGTGCAGCAGCGGGAGCTCGTCGAGCTCCGGCTCGGCGTCGAACCGGTCGCGGCGTCCCTGACCGCCGGCTCCGAGGGCGCGGGCGCCGTGCTCGCCGCCGCCGAGGAGATGCTCGACGCCTGCGGGCGCGAGGACAGCCGCGCCTACCTGGAGGCCGACGTCCGCTTCCACCGTGCACTGCTCACCGGGTCGGGGAACGCCGTGTTCGCGCACTTCGCCGGCACGGTCGAGGCCCTGCTCCGCACCCGCACCTCGGAGTCGCGCGATCCCATCACGCGCTGGACGCGCGAGGCGGCGCTCCGGCACCAGGCCGTCGGGCGCGCAGCGGTCGACGGTGACGCGGACGCCGCGGCGGCGGCGGCCACCGCGCTGCTCCGCGTGACGCGCGACGAGTTCATCACCGAGGCGCCGGCAGGCTGACGCAACCGGGCGACGGGCTGGAGGCGCGCGTCGGGGCCGCCACGGGCCTCCCGTCCGCCCTGCCCGTGTTCGCCTGCGTGACGCGCGTCGACCGCGTCGGCTCCGTCAGCGTCGTCGCGCGAACAGCCGCGGGCCGCGCAGGCGGAGCCGCATCGTGACGGTGCCGAGCCAGCGGTCGTACTTGTAGCCGACCTTGCCCATCCGGCCGACCTCCTCGAAGCCGAGCCGTTCGTGCAGCCGGATCGACGCCTCGGCCTGGCGGTCCGCGATGACGGCGACGACCTCGCGCACGCCGGCCGACCGGCACTCGTCGAGCAGCGCCTCCATCAGCGCGCGGCCGAGCCCCTTGCCGCCGGACGCGGCACCGAGGTAGATCGAGTCCTCGACGACGTGGTTCGAGCGGTCCCGGGGGTTCCACGCGTCGACCAGGGCGTACCCGAGGATCTGCCCGGCGGGGTTCTCCGCCACCAGGAACGGCAGGCGGCGCTTCCGGATGTCGTCGTAGCGCTTCTTCCACGCGGCGTACGTGAACGCCGCCGGGTCGAACGTCACCGACGAGTTGCGGACGTAGTGCGTGTGGATCTCGCGCACGTGGGGCAGGTCCCCCACCTCGGCCGCACGGATGCGGTACTCGAAGGCGGTCTCGGTCGCCGCCGGGGCACGCAGGTGTCGCGGCAGGACCCGCCGTCGCTGGTATTCCTCCTCGAGCACGTGCCGAGCCTACTGAGCGGGCAGCGTCCAGTCGACGGGCGGTGCGCCCTGCGACTCGAGCAGCGCGTTCACCTGCGAGAACGGGCGGCTGCCGAAGAACCCGCGCGACGCACTGAGCGGGCTCGGGTGGGCCGAGGCGACGACCGGGGTGTCACCGAGGAGCGGTCGCACCGACCCGGCCTGTGCGCCCCAGAGCACGGCGACGAGCGGGGTGCCACGGGCGACCAGCGCGCGGACGGCCTGGTCGGTCACCGCCTCCCAGCCCTTGCCGCGGTGGCTGCCGGCCTCGCCCGCCTGCACGGTGAGCACCCGGTTGAGCAGCAGGACGCCCTGGTCGGACCAGGCCCGCAGGTCACCGTGCTGCGGCGGGGTCACCCCGAGGTCGTCGGCGAGCTCGCGGTAGATGTTCGCCAGGCTGCGCGGCACCGGACGGACGGCGGGGTCGACCGCGAACGACAGACCGATCGGGTGGCCCGGCGTCGGGTACGGGTCCTGCCCGACGACCAGCACCCTGACGGCGTCGAACGGGGTCGTGAACGCGCGGAGGACGTCGCCGCCGGCGGGCAGGTAGTGACGGCCCGCAGCGGTTTCGTCCCGCAGCCATGCGCCGATGCGGTGCACGTCGGCTTCGACGGGTGCGAGCGCCGTCGCCCAGCCGGGGTCGACCAGGTCGGCGAGCGGCCGTGGTTCCACGTCGGCTACGCGCCCATGGTGGCGACGGCCACCGACTCCTCGCCTGCCATCACGCGCCAGACGCTGCCGGTTCCCCGGACCTCGAGCGCGCCCTCGCCGACGACGAGCGTGGTGTCCTCGTCGATCGCGAGTCCGGCGGTGACGAACTCGGCCTCGGCGCTGGCGATGAGCCGCGCGAGGGTGCCGGCCTGCACCGCGTGCACGTCGATGGTCAGGTCGACCAGGCCGAGGCCCTCGCGGAGCTCGACCTCGTCCAGCCCCTCGGACGCCGCCTCGGGGCAGATCTCGACGCCGCCGATGCGCCAGCCGCCCACCAGGGCACGGTCGGCGGCGATCATCGCACCGGCCGAGTAGCCGAGGTAGGGCAGACCGTCGGAGACGAGCAGCCGGAGCTGGTCGACGAGCGGGGCGATCGCCGCCAGGTAGCCGGGGGTGACGCCGCCACCGACCACCAGGGCGTCGACGTCGCTCAGGACCGTGGTGTCGAAGACCTGACCGGCCGCGACCTCGGTGACGAGCACCTCGGCCGTGCGCGGGCCGCCGAGGACCTCGGCGATGTCGGCGGTCGACGACGGGCTGCCGCCGTCCGGGCCCGCCACGGAGAGCAGGGCGATGCGCGGGACGCTCCGGCCGACCGCTGCCGAACGGGCGGTGGCCTCGGCGAGGAACGGCGCTGCGGCGTCCGAGGCGGCGAACAGACCGCCGCCGACCAGGTGGATGCTCACGACTCGGCCGTCACGGGGGCGAGGGCGCTCCACGGGAACGTGATCCAGCCGTCGACCCGACGCCACACGTGGTCGGGCTCGAGGACGGTGCCGGGCTTCGAGTACAGGCAGGCGCTCCGGACGTCGGCACCGGCGTTCCGGATGATGTCGACCACCAGGCGCAGGGTGCGGCCGGAGTCCGACACGTCGTCGACGACGAGGACCCGCTTGCCCGCCAGGCTCGGGGCGTCGAGGGCGGGGGCGAGCACGACGGGCTCCTCCAGCCGCTGCTCGACGTCGGTGTAGAACTCGACGTTGATCGAGCCGCACTCCTTGGTGCCGAGGGCGTACGCCACGGCACCGGCGATGATCAGTCCGCCGCGGGCGACGGCGACGACGACCTCGGGCTCGAAGCCGCTGGACAGGACGTCCTTGGCGAGCAGGCGTGCGGCGTCACCGAACTCGAGCCAGCCGAGTACCTCGGGCCCGCTCGTCACGGTCACGGTGGACGGAGCCGCGGGCTCGGGTTCGCTGCTGATCGGCATCCGACCACGGTACCGGCAGGGAGCCCACGCCCGCGACCCGCGGCCGCCGCCCGGGCGCTGCGCGGGTCCGGCGTGGGTCCGGCGCGGGTCCGGCGTGGGTCCGGCGTGGGTCCGGCGTGGGTCCGGCGTGGGGTCCGCTCAGCGGGGCGTCAGCGGGCCGCGTGCGAGCTTGTGCTGCGCCGACTGCGCCACCGGCCTGATCGTCACGAGGTCGAGGTTCACGTGCGCCGGCAGCTCCACCGCGTGCACGATCGCCTCGGCGACGTCGTCGGCCACGAGCGGCTCCGGCACGTCGTCGTACACCGCGGCGGCCTTCTGCTCGTCCCCGCGGAACCGGGTGAGCGCGAACTCGTCGGTCTTCACCATGCCCGGCGCGATCTCGACGACGCGGATCGGCTCGCCGTTCAGCTCGAGCCGGAGTGCGCCCACCAGGGCGTGCTCGGCGAACTTCGCGGCGTTGTAGCCGCCACCGTTCTCGTACGCGACGAACCCGGCGGTGCTGGTCACCGTGACGATGTCCGCTCCCCCGGACACGCGAGCCCGGTCGCGCAGGTGCGGCAGCAGCGCGGAGACGACGCGCTTCGTGCCGATCACGTTGACCTCGAACATGGCGCGCCAGTCGTCGACGTCGGACTCCTCGACACTCGCCGACCCGAACGCCCCACCGGCGTTGTTCACGAGCACGTCGGCACCGCCGAGGTCCGCGACCCGCGCGGCGAGCGCCGCCACGTCGTCGGCGTCCGTGATGTCGGCGACCAGGGTGTCGGCCCCGGTCTCCGCGGCGAGCGCCTCGAGCTTCGCGGCGCGGCGGGCCACGGCGAGCACGTCCCAGCCCCGTGACCGGAACAGCCGGACCGTGGCCGCCCCGATGCCCGAGCTCGCTCCGGTGACGACTGCGCGCCGTGCTGCCATGTGATCTGCCTCCTGCGTCGGTGACCGGGCGCGTGGTGGCCCGGTCCGACCACCGTACCGAGCGGGACGGTTCCGGCACCGCACCGGGCCGTCCAGATCACGATCCGGTAACGTGACCGGCGATGACGACGGATGCCGCCCCTCCCGCCCCCTCGGCCCCGGCGACGCAGCTCGAGCCCGGTCGAGCTCCGCGCCGGATCCCGATGTGGGACACCGCGCGGTTCGTCGCGGTCACGCTCGTGGTCATCGGGCACGCGATCCAGCGGCAGACGCCGGCGAGCGAGCACGCGCTGGCCCTCTACACGTTCATCTACGCGTTCCACATGCCGGCGTTCGGCGTGATCAGCGGGTACTTCTCGTCGGCGGACACCCCGACGGCGAAGCGGATGCGCCGGACGATCACGGACATAGTCGTGCCGTACATCATCATGCAGACGATCTGGACCGTGGTGCAGGGCATCGTCGAGGGCGGTAAGGACTTCAACCCGACGAAGCCGACGTGGACCCTGTGGTTCCTGCTGGCCCTGGGCATCTTCAAGCTGATCCTGCCGTACCTGGCGCAGCTGCGGTGGCCGCTGTTCTGGGCGGTCGTGTTCAGCATCGGCGTCGGCTACTTCGACAACGTCGACTCCACGCTCTCGCTGTCCCGCGCGATCAGCCTGCTGCCGTTCTTCCTGCTCGGGTGGCAGGTCAAGCAGTGGGGCGTCTTCGACCGCTGGTACGAGGCGTCCCGTCGCACGGTCGTCCGGGTGCGGATCGCCGCCGTCGCGGTGTTCGCCGCGTGGGCGGTGTCCTGCGCGGTCTGGATCCCGCAGTTCAAGGAGTTCGACCTGCACCACTGGTTCTTCTACGACGACTCCTACTCGGGGCTCGGCGAGGACGCCTGGTGGGCGGGTGCGGTGCGCTTCGGCCTGATGCTGCTCGCGACCCTGCTGACGGCGTCGTTCCTGGTGCTCATCCCCCGTCGGAGCGTCTGGATCACGCAGTTCGGCGCCGCGACGATGTACGTCTACCTGCTCCACACGTTCGTCCTCTACCCGATCCGGGAGTCCGGCGTGCTGGCCGGCGAGCACTCGGCCTGGCCGTTCGTGCTCCTCATGGTCGTCATCGCCTGCGTCGTGAGCCTGTTCCTGGCGCAGCCCTTCGTGCGGCGCGGGATGCGGTGGCTGCTCGAACCGAAGGTCGACTGGCTGTTCCGCCGCGACGCGTGACATCTCCGCGCAAGCAGTCGTCTTCGCTGCGCTCAGTCGGCAGCGCGCGACGTCGCGGCAGGCCGCGACCGATCCCCCGTGGTCGCCGCCGTCAGCCCCGGGCACCATCCTGGCCTGGAGGCGCGGGGCGGGGCCGGCGGGTGCGTTACGTCCCGAGGCGGGTGCGGTGGTGCGGGCCCGGCCACCTGCGTACCGTGACACCCGACGCACAGCAGCGCCGAGCCTCCGGGCCGAGCGCAGGGCGACCCGACGACCAGCCGCACCGGACAGGAGCACCAAGATGACCGAGCACGACGCCGCGCAGTGGCAGTTCGAGACCACCCAGGTCCACGCCGGCGCACAGCCGGACCCGACCACGGGCGCCCGAGCGACGCCGATCTACAAGACGACCTCGTACGTCTTCGCGAACTCGGACGAAGCACGCGACCTGTTCGCGCTCGCCAAGCCGGGCAACATCTACTCCCGGATCATGAACCCGACGAACGACGTCGTCGAGCAGCGGATCGCCGCACTCGAGGGCGGGTCCGGGGCCCTGCTCGTCGCGTCCGGCCAGGCTGCCGAGACCTACGCGGTGCTCAACATCGCGGGGGCGGGTGACCACATCGTGTCGTCGTCGTCGATCTACGGCGGCACGTACAACCTGTTCAAGTACACGCTGGCGAAGCTCGGCATCGAGACGACGTTCGTCGAGGACCAGGACGACCTCGAGGAGTGGCGCCGCGCGGTCCGCCCGAACACGAAGCTGTTCTTCGCGGAGACCATCGGCAATCCGAAGATCAACGTCCTCGACATCACGGGCGTCAGCGACGTCGCCCACGAGTCCGGCGTCCCCCTGATCGTCGACAACACGATCGCGACGCCGTACCTGATCCGTCCGTTCGAGCACGGCGCCGACATCGTGGTGCACTCGGCCACGAAGTTCCTCGGTGGCCACGGCACGGTCATCGGCGGGATCATCGTCGACGGCGGGAAGTTCGCCTGGTCGCAGCACGCCGACCGGTTCCCGGAGTTCAACACGCCCGACCCGTCGTACCACGGTGCGGTCTTCGCCGAGGCGGTCGGCAACGAGCTCGCGTACATCGTGAAGGCCCGGGTGCAGCTGCTCCGCGACCTCGGTGCGTCGAACTCGGCGGACACGGCGTTCGCGCTGCTGCAGGGCATCGAGACCCTGTCGCTCCGCATCGAGCGGCACGTGTCCAACGCGCAGGAGATCGCGGAGTGGCTCGACCAGCACCCCGACGTCGCCACCGTCGCCTACGCCGGTCTGCCGACGTCGCCCTGGTACGCCGCCGCGAACCGGTACGCGCCGAAGGGCGTCGGCGCCGTGCTGTCGTTCGAGCTCAAGGGCGGGGTCACCGCGGGCAAGGCGTTCGTCGACAACCTGCGGCTCTTCTCGCACCTGGCGAACATCGGCGACGTCCGTTCGCTCGTCATCCACCCGGCGTCGACCACGCACTCGCAGCTCACCCCCGAGCAGCAGCTCACCACCGGGGTCACGCCCGGCCTGGTGCGCCTGTCGGTCGGCATCGAGAACATCGCCGACCTGAAGGCCGACCTCGAGGCCGGCCTCGCCGCGGCCCGGGTGATCGCGCAGGAGAGCCAGCGCGCGTAGGTCCCGCGCGGCCTGCCTGCCTGACTGCCTGGCTCCCTGCCTGCCTGCCGACGCAGAACGACAGGGTCGACGTCGTACGACATCGACCCTGTCGTTCTGCGTCGTTCCAACGCGCCCGACCCGCCCGGCGCGCCCGCGGCCCGGACACCCGGCCACCCGCCGGGCGTGACGTAACACGGCGGCGGTGACCCGCGCCTCCCGGCAGACTGGACGCACGATGGACTGGCAGACGACCCCCGAGGACTCCGTGCCGTCCACCCTGGTGCCCGGCACCGAACTCGGCACCCTCGGCAAGCCGCCCGTGACCGGTGCCTGGCGTCCCGGTGACCACCCGGGTGCACGCCACTTCGAGTCCCTCGGCGAGCAGTGGGTGCGCGGCGGCCGCCTGCCGTCCGTGCGCGTGGCGTACGAGACGTGGGGCACGCTCAACGCCGCCCGCGACAACGCGGTGCTCATCCTGCACGCGCTGACCGGTGACTCGCACGTCGCGGGTGACCCCGGCCCGGGACACCGCACCGCCGGCTGGTGGGGCGACGTCGTCGGGCCCGGGCGGGCGATCGACACCGACCGGTGGTTCGTGATCGCGCCGAACATGCTCGGCGGCTGCCAGGGCACCACCGGGCCGTCGTCGGTGTCGCCTTCGGGCGCGGAGTGGGGCGCACGGTTCCCGTTCGTGACGGTGCGCGACCAGGTCGAGGTGCAGGCGCAGCTCGCCGACCGGCTCGGCATCGAGACCTTCGCGGCCGTCGTCGGCGGGTCGATGGGCGGCATGCACGCCCTCGAGTTCGCGGTCTCGCACCCGGCGCGCGTGCAGCGGCTGGCGGTCCTCGCGTCGACGGCGCAGACCACCGCCGACCAGATCGCGGCGAACTCGCTGCAGCGGGCGGCGATCCAGATGGACCCGGCGTTCGCCGGCGGCGACTACTTCGAGGCCGAGGCCGGCGAGGGACCGCACCGAGGCCTGTCGCTGGCCCGGCGGATGGCGCTCATGACGTACCGCGCCTCGGACGAGCTGAACAGCCGCTTTGCGCGGTCCTGGCAGAGCGACGTCTCCCCGCTCGGCGACGACGGCCGGTTCTCGGTGGAGAGCTACCTCGACTTCCACGGCAACAAGTTCACACGGCGGTTCGACGCCTCGAGCTACGTCACGCTGACGTACGCGATGGACTCGCACGACGTCGGTGCCGGTCGCGGCGGGGTGTCGGCCGCCCTCGGGCTGGTGACCGCACGGACCCTGGTGGTGGGGATCTCGAGCGACCGGCTGTTCCCCGTCGAGGACCAGCACCGGATCGCGGCGGGCGTGCCGGACGCGCTCGACGGGGACACCGCAGCGGTGATCGAGAGCGAGTTCGGACACGACGGGTTCCTCATCGAGCACGAGCAGGTCGGGGCGCACCTGCGGCGGTTGCTGGAGTCCTGAGCGGGGCCTGCCGCCACCGCGGCGCGCCGAAGACCCCCCAACGGGTGGCGCGCGTGGAATGATGGCGTGGAGCCCGGCACTGACCGACGCTCGGTTTCCCGCACCACCCAGATCGTCACCAACCAGGACATCGATGGACTTCATCGCACAGGAACGCGACCGCTTGCTGCGGTCGGCGACCCGTGTCGTGGGCATCGTCTGCGCGCTCGTCAGCGTCGTGGGCATCCTCTCCGCTGCCGCCGTGCCCACGCCGCCCCTCATCGGCGCACTCCTCTGCATCGCCGCGATGATCACCGCCCTCGTGTGCTTCGGCCGCGGCGGCGAGGTGTGGTGGACCGCCGCCATCGTCGTCGCCGGGCTCGCCACGATGGTGCTGCTCTTCACCGGCGTCGAGGACTCGGCCAGGCCCCTCGTCGCCAGCGCCGTCATGCCCCTGGCCGCCGGCGGGCTCTCGGCACCGCTGATGGCGCAGCGCGGGCACCCGGTCGGTCTCGGCATCACCATCGCCGGGGGCGGCGCCGTGGTGGTGCTCATGGTCTGGGGGTCGGGCTCGCTCCTGTCGACCCCGGTCAGCGGCGCACTGCTCGGGTGGATCCTGATGGCCGTCGTGGCGATCTGGATCTCGCGCAGCATCCCCCGCGTCGCCCGCCGCATCTACAGCATCGGCACCGCCCACCGCGCCGAACGGCAGGCCAGCGAGACCGAGGCGCAGCGCCGCCAGGGTGCCCGCCTGCTGCACGACACCGTGCTCGCGACCCTGACGCTGCTGGCGCACTCCGGCGTCGGCGTCTCCGAGCAGGCGATGCGCGAGCAGGCCGCCGAGGACGCCCGACTGCTGCGGCACCTGCGCCTCGGTGCGACCCCGCAGCCCTCGCAGTCCGGTGACTACTCGCTCACCCGCGAAGAGGAGTCACCGCTCGGACAGACCCTCGAGTCGGTCAAGCAGCGCTTCGGCCGGATGGGGCTCGAGGTCAGCTGGCACGGCACCGGGCAGGTCCTGCTGCCGTCGAACGTGCTCGACGCGTTCCTGCTCGCGCTCGGCGAGTGCCTCGAGAACGTCCGTCGGCACGCCGGCGTCGGCGAGGCCCACGTCACGATCGTCCACGACAACGAGGTCGTCCGCGCGATGGTCACCGACTCCGGCGTCGGCTTCGACCTCACCACCGTCAGTGCCGAGCGACTCGGCTTCAAGGAGAGCGTCGTGAACCGCCTGCGCGAGGTCGGCGGCGACGCGAAGCTCTTCTCCGCGCCGGGCTCCGGCACCACCGTCGTCCTGGAGGCACCGCGATGACCCGGGTCCCCGAGGACACGATCGGCCGCCGTCTGCCCGGCGAGACCGCGCCGCCAGCACCCCGCACCCGCCGCGAGGCGCGCGAGCGGTACCGGACGAGCGAACGTCGCCAGGCCCGAGGGCTCCCGTCGACGTCCACCGGTGCCCGGTCCCTGCGGCAGGCCGCGAAGCCCGGCGCCTCGCTCGGTGCCGGCTACCTCGGCCTCGGCGCCGCGGTCCTCACCGCGATCGAGGCCGTCGCCGGCATCGCGTTCTTCCTGGTGCGCTGGAACGAGTACTCCGACCCGTGGTTGCCCGCCGTCGCCTGGGGGCTCTACGTCGTCGCCGCCGTCGGGGTCGGACTCAGTGTCCTGACCTACGGCGAACGACTGACGGGTCCGGCCTTCGCGTTGATCTGCGTCGTGCTGGCCTGCGTCGTCACGCTCGACTTCATCGGCATCTGGCCCGAGCACGACATCGCCCACACCGCCACGGCGTCGATGGCCGCGGGCTTCGCGCTGCTGCCGATCGCCACGCTCCGACCCGCCCGCGAGGTCGCCGTCGCCATCGGTGTGCTCGGCATCGCGTTCATCGTGATGGCCGTCGCGTCGACGCCGATCACCAACGACACCATGCCCGGCATCGTGTCCCTGCTGTCGCTCGTCGTCGTGCCGCCGGCGCTCGCGCTGTACGTCGTGCAGCGGTTCCGGCAGCTCGTGCAGCGCGAGCTCGACCGGGTGCTCGTGCAGAGCAACGTGCAGGCACCGCAGTTCGCCGTCGGCATGCTCGCCTCGGACGAGCTCGCCCGGCTCGACCTGGCCGCGGAGAAGCTGCTCGACGCCGTCGCCAACGGCACCGACCCGCTGCCGTTGTCCGACGCCTCGAGCTCGGTCGCCGCGTCACTCGCCACCGAGCTCCGCCTGCACCTGATCGAGGGCCGCCGCGAGACCTGGCTGTACCACGCGATCACCGAGTCCGACCACCTCGGTCGCTCGGTGAGCGTCGCCGACCCGACGGCCCTGGCGGGGCACCTCTCCCCCACCCAGCGCGACGGGCTGCTGCAGGCCATCTGGCAGATGGTCGGCGACGGCCGCACCGCCCAGCCCGGCATGCCCGTCGTCTCCGTCACGCTCGGCCCGATCGGTTCCGACGGCCATCCGGTCAGCGACGACACGATGGACGTGCCCGTCGTCATCGAGTCCCGCGGGGTGCCCCGGCGCAGCCTCGGCCCGACGGCCTGGAGTGCCCTGCAGCGCATCGGCCCGTACACCGAGACCGTCCGTGACGGCGCGCTGCACATCGTCGCGCACTGCGTCGTGAACCGACATCCGTCGATGTAGCCGCCGGACACCCGCACGCCTGACCGACTTCCGGCCCGGATCCTCCTAGGATCGGCCGAGCAATCCGCACCGAGAAAGGACGCCAGCATGGCGACTCCAGAGGAACCGATCCGACTCGCACTGGTCGACGACCACAGGATGCTCCTCGGCGCGCTCACGGAGTGGATCCGGAACGCGGCCGACGACATCACCCTGGTGGCCGCCGTCACGACCTGGCCCGAGCTCCTGACGAGCCCGGCGTTCCCGGTCGACGTGGTGCTGCTGGACCTGGACCTCAAGGACTCCATCCCGGTGTCGCTGAAGATCTCGACGCTCAAGACCGCGGGCGTCAAGACCGTCGTGATGAGCACGTACTCGGAGCCGAACGTCGTGCGCGAGGCCCTCGGCGCCGGCGCCCTCGGGTACCTCGTCAAGAGCGAGGACGCCGACATGATCGTCGAGGCGATCCGCTCCGCCCAGCGCGGCGAGCAGTACGTCTCGGCCGAGCTCGACCTCGCCATCAACAGCGGCGACGTCGGCGGTGTGCCGAAGCTCAGCGCCCAGGAGCGTCGCGTGATGGCCCTGTACGGCGGTGGTGAGCCCGTCAAGAGCGTCGCCTACCAGCTCGGCATCTCCGAGGAGACGGCGAAGAGCTACCTCAAGCGCATCCGCGAGAAGTACCGCGTCGCCGGCTTCGACGTGGGCACGAAGGTGGCGCTCCGGAAGCGTGCGATCACCGACGGCATCATCGTGCAGGACGGCAGCCCCCTGGGGCTCTAGCGCGCGTGGCGCGTTGCGCTTCGTGAGCAGCAATGGTCGGGTCCCGTCACGGGACCCGACCATTGCTGCTCACCATGTGCGGTGGCCGCACCACACGACGGACGGGAGGCCCGTGGCGGCGTCGCCACGGGCCTCCCGTCCGGTGGGTGCGTGCGCGCACCCCGCGTGTCAGGCCGTCGGGACCGGTGCGGTGATCGGACCGGTGGACGGTGACGAGGAGCGGACCGCGGCACGGCGGGTGCTCCGCCGCTCGACCGCGTAGCTGACCATCGTCACCAGGACGCCGAGCAGCGCCAGGCCGATGCCGAGCCAGCCCGGTGCGAGGAACCCGAAGCCGGCGGCGATGACCGCGCCGCCCAGGGCCGCACCGATCGAGTTGCCGATGTTGAACGCCGAGTGGTTCAGCGCCGCCGCGATCGTGCGGGCATCCCCGGCGACGTCCATCAGGCGCGACTGCACCGCCGGCGGGATCGCCGACGAGGTCGCCCCGAGCAGGAACGCGCCGAGCAGCATGCCCCAGAGCCACTGCGCCGTCAGGACGGTGACGAGCAGGGCGCCGATGAGCGCGAACATGCCGACGTAGATCGTGCGCTTCACACTGTGGTCGGCCAGGTGTCCGCCGAGCACCCCGCCGACGACCATGCCGATGCCCACGACGACGAGCACGATCGGCACGAACGACTCGGGCATCCCGGTGACGTTCTGCACGAGCGGCGAGATGTACGAGTACACCGCGAAGAACCCGCCGAACCCGACGGCGCCAAGGCCCATCACGATCCACACCTGCGGCACGCGGAACGCCCGGAGCTCACGGCCGATCGTGGCGTGCTCGTCGCGGGCGCTCTTCGGCACGAAGGCCGCGACGGCCAGGAACGTCAGGGCGAACAGCGCGGCGACGACGCCGTAGGCGACCCGCCACCCGGCCACCTGTCCGACCCACGTGATCGCCGGGACCCCGACGACGTTCGCGACCGACAGGCCGAGCAGCACCATCGCGATGCCCTTGCCGCGCTTGCCCGGGCCCATCATGTCGCCGGCGACGATCGACGCGATGCCGAAGTAGGCGCCGTGCGGCAGACCCGCGACGAAGCGGGCGACGAGCACCAGACCGAACGAGGGCAGCAGCGCGCTCGCGATCGTCGCGACGACGAACCCGACGAGCAGCACGAGGATCAGGCCCTTGCGCGGGAACCGGGCGGACATCGCCGCGATGGTCGGCGCACCGACGACGACCCCGAGGGCGTACGCGCTGACGAGCCAGCCGGCGTGGGCGATCCCGGCGTCGGGGTCGATGCCGTACTGCTCGGGGAGCAGGGCCTGCGCGATGTTCGGCAGCAGGCCCATCGCGACGAACTCGGTCGAGCCGATGGCGAAGCCGCCGAGGGCGAGCGAGATGAGCGCGAGGGTGCGACGCGCAGGCGTGAGCTGTGACATGGGGCCTGTTCTCGTGCGGGCGGAGCGGGACGACGGTGCAGCACCCCACCGGACGGGGCGGCCGTGATGTCCTGGTCCGTCGAGTGTAGACCGCTCCAACGGACCAGCGAAAGCCCGCCGGAGGTCAGGCCGCCTGGCGCTCCGGCGTGCGGGTCCGTGCCGGGGTCTGCTCGGGCAGCTCGTCGCGGTGCACCCATCCGGTGCCGCACTCCGCGCAGGTCGCCCAGGCGTTGTCGCCGTGTTCGTCCGTGTCGATGACGACCGTTCGCAGGTCGCAGTCGGGGCACCAGCCGTCGTGCATCATCACGCGCTCCTCGTCGTCTCAGAGGCCACCCGATGTGGCTCGATGCAGACCATGAGACACCCGACCACCGACATCCGAGGGACCGCTCCGGCGTGTCGTCCGTGCCGCCGCGGGCTACTCGCCGAGTGCGGCCTCGAGCCGTTCGAGCTTGCCGTCGATCTCGCCGGTGTGCCCGGGGCGGATGTCGGCCTTGAGCACGAGCGACACCCGCGTGCCGTACGCGCCGACGGCCTCGGTGGCGCGCTTGACGACGTCCATGACCTCGTCCCACTCCCCCTCGATCTCGGTGAACATCGACGAGGTGCGGTTCGGCAGTCCGCTCTCGCGCACCACGCGCACGGCGGCCGCGACGGCGTCGTGCACGGACCCGTCGGTCGTTGCAGCGGGACCACCGGACGGAGCGACGGAGAAGGCGACGATCATGCGTCCATCCTGCCCGGCTCGGGCTGGTCGTGCACGGACGGCGACGAGCGCGCCGACACCCGTCCGGACCCCGCGCGACGCCCCATCCGCACCAGCACGACGACGCTCCACACCAGGATCGCCACCTCGAGCACGTTCCGCACCGTGAGCACCACGAGGATCCACGGCTGCACGCCGAGCAACTGGTCGTAGTAGCCCGGGTAGACCACCTGCGTGAGCAGGGCCATCGGCAGCGCGAGCACCGCGACGGGCACGAACCGAAGCGCACTCGGGGTCCCTGCCGCGAGTCCCCACACGATCGGCACCGCGAACCAGCCGATGTACTGCGGCGACCCCACCTTGTTCGTCGCGACGAGCGCGGCCACGAACAGGAGCGCGAGGACCGGTGCGATCTCGGCGCGACGGGCACCGCGGCGGGCGGCCCAGAGCGCGAGCACGACCCCGGCCACCACGACGACGGCCATCAGCGGCGTCGACACCGCGGCGGCGGCGGACGTGCCGGCACCGGACACCTCGAAGGTCAGGATCTCCTGGTCGTAGAACACCGCCGCGCCCGGGACGCCGAACGCAGCGGCCCACATGAAGGGCGTCGCGAGCGGTGACTCGATCTGCAGCCCACGGCCGGTCTGCTCACCGACGAAGGACAGCAGGTACGGCGCACCGCCCCACAGCACGTCGACGAGCACGATCAGCGCGCTCAGCACCAGGGCCCCGGCGAGCACACCCCGGCGGTGTCCGCGACGCAGGAGCAGCAGCACCGCGACGAGCGCCGCGGGCCACACCTTCGTCCACGCGCCGGCGGTGAAGAGCGCGGACGCGACGGCCGGCCTCGAGGCCACGAACGCCACGCCCACCAGCGCGAACACCGTCGCGACGGTGTCGATCCGACCGAGCGCGATCGGCCCGAGCGCGAGCAGGAACAGCAGCCACCACCAGACGACCCGCACGCCGTGCACGCCGAAGCGGTCGGACGACCCGACGCGGGCCCGGAACCGCCACAGGAACGCGCACGCCACGGCGTCGAGCACCACCATCAGCAGCAGCCAGCCGGTGCCGATGGACTCGACTCCCCCGAGCGCCGCGGCCGCCATCGGCACGATCGCCAGGATCGGGTACACCCAGGCGCCGTCGACGCCGACCCAGAAGTCCGCGGTCCGCCCGGTCTCGATCCAGCGGCTGTAGGTGATGGTCACGTCACCGAGCGGCAGGTTCGCCGACACGAGGGTCAGCCACCACAGGAACCCGTGCACGGCGACGAACGCCAGGACGAAGCCGGCGAGTTCGAGCCACCGGGTCGAGGTCCTCTGCACCGGACGAGCGTAGCGGCCGGACCGGGGGCGATCGCTGCCACGATCTCAGGCTCTCCCGAGCATGACGTGTCACCGTTCAGCTCGTGACCTCCGACACCCCGCGCAAGCGCCGCAAGGCCGTCATCTGGATCTCCGTCATCGCCGCCGTGGTCGTCCTCGGCGTCGTCGGCGCGGTGGTCTTCACGAACGTCTACACGAGCACCGAGAACGCGAAGGCCTCGGCCGCGCCGTCCGTCGCCGCCACCCGCGAGGCCTCCACCCTCGACGGCACGGACCTGTCCGGCGAGTGGACGGTCGGCGGCGATTCCGAGGCCGGGTACCGCGTCCACGAGGTCTTGAACGGCTCCGACGTCACCGTCACCGGCCGCACCGACAGCGTCGCCGGCACCGCGACCGTCGACGGCACGAGCATCACCGCCGCGAAGATCACGGTGCAGGTCGCCGACATCACCACCGACTCCGACCAGCGCGATGCCTACTTCCGCGACTCCGCGATGGACGCCGCGGCCTTCCCCGAGGCCACCTTCGAACTCACCACGCCGATCGCCGACGCGGTCCCGAGCGGCTCCGACACGACGACCGTGACGGCTCCGGGGAAGCTCACCCTGCACGGCGTCACGAAGGACGTCACCGCGAAGCTGCAGGTCGGCCTGAACGGCGACGGCGTGGACATCTCCGGTTCGGTCCCGATCACCTTCTCGGACTACGGCGTGCAGGCCCCGAGCCTGGGGTTCGTCAAGGTCGACGACGCCGGTTCCGTCGAGTTCCTGGTGCACGCGACCCCCGCGAGCTGACGTCCGCGACGCGCGTCACGCCCGTGACGTGACCGCAATCGGACGGGAGGCCCGTGGCGACGCCGCCACGGGCCTCCCGTCCGTCCCACGCTCGCGTCGACAACAAGCGACACCACCGATGTCGTACGACACCGACACTGTCGTCACCCCGCGCCCGCAACGAACGACGAAGCCGATGTCGTACGACCTCGACGCTGTCGTTCCACATCGACGACTAGCCGCGCGCGTCCCCGTCGACGACCAGGTCCCGCACGACCCCCGGCAGCTCGGCGATGAGCGTCGTCATCGGGAACGGTCCGCCGCCGGACGCCCGCCGCGCCGCGAGTCCGTGCACCACGGCGGCCGACACGGCCAGGTGGGCGAGGTCCGACGGGGTGAGCGACGACCCGGCCGTCTCGACGGAGCCCTGCCGCGCGGCGACGAGCGCTCCGAGCACGCCGCCCAGCACGTCCCCGGCACCGGCCGCCGCGAGCCACGGCGTCGCGGACGCAGCCACGAGCCGCACCGACCCGTCCGGCGTGACCACGTGGGTCCGCTCCCCCTTGAGCAGCACGACGCTGCCGGTCCGCTCGGCCGCACGGAGCGCCGCGGCGGCCGGGTCCTGCTCGATATCGGCGCGATCGACCCCCAGGAACGAAGCGAGCTCACCGGCGTGCGGGGTGAGCACGGCGAGCGGCCCGAGGTCGACGAGCGGGATCGCCCCGGCGTCGACGACGACCGGGACGCCGTCGTCGGAGGCGTGCGAGAAGCCCGACGCCGTCGTCTCGTCCAGGTCACCGAGCGACGGCGCCGAGACACCGGAGCCGACGAGCCAGGCCTGCACACGGCCGACGCCGGACACGACCTCGGGGCGCCGGGTGAGCACGTGGTCGGTGGCGCGTGACGGTCCGACGTACCGGACCATGCCGACGCCGGTGTGCACGGCGGCGTCGACCCCGAGCACCGCGGCGCCGGGGTACTGGTCGGAGCCGGTCGCGACGCCGAGCACCCCGCGGCGGTACTTGGTGGACTCCCCCGTCGGCGCGGTGACCCACGCGGCGGCATCGGACGGTCGGACGGGCACGAAGTCGTTCACCGGCCCCACGTTACGGTGGAGCACATGAGCCTGTTCCTGCCTGGTCGCGTGGTGGTCTTCGACTACGGCGAGGTGATCAGCCGGACGCCGCACGCTTCTCGGGACGCCCTCGTGGCCGCCACCGGGGTCCCCGCGGACGAGCTGTTCCCGGTGTACCAGGAGCTCCGGCACGACCTGGACCGCGGCGACCTGTCCGTCGTGGCGTACTGGCGTGCGATCGCGGAACGGACCGGACGGACCTGGAGCATCTCGGAGATCCACCGGTTCTGGGCGATCGACTTCACCGGGTGGTTCGAGGTCGAGCCGGAGACCCTCGAGATCGTCGAGGAGCTGCACGACGCCGGCACCCGTTTGGCCCTGCTCTCGAACGCGGGCTTCGACTTCGGCGACCCGTACCGCCGCTCCCCGATGGGCTCGCTGTTCGAGACCGTCGTGGTGAGCGCAGAGGAGCACGTCCTGAAGCCCGCGGCATCCATCTACCGCGACACCTGTGCGCGCTTGGGAATCGACCCGGGTCAGATGGTGTTCGTGGACAACAGGGCCGAGAACGCCACCGGTGCGGAAGCAATCGGGGCGGTCGGCCACCACTACACGTCGCCGGCGTCGCTGCGGTCGTTCCTGACGGAACTGGCCGAGGCGCCGGCACCCGTCCTCTGAGGAGCCCGCGTGACGCACGCCCTGTTCGACCCGATCACCGTCCGTGACCTGACCGTCCGCAACCGCATCTGGGTCTCCCCGATGTGCCAGTACTCGGTGGACCAGCAGGACGGCGTCCCGACGCCGTGGCACCTCGTGCACCTGGGCGGGTTCGCCAAGGGCGGCGCCGGCGCGGTCGTGGTCGAGGCGACGGGTGTCGTGCCCGAGGGACGGATCACCCCGCAGGACCTCGGGCTGTGGAACGACCAGCAGCGCGACGCGTTCAAGCCGATCGTCGACTTCCTGCACGAGCAGGGCGCCGCGGCGGGCATCCAGCTGGCACACGCCGGCCGCAAGGCGTCGACCTACCGCCCCTGGGACACCACACACGGCACCGTCCCCGCCGACCAGGGCGGCTGGACCACGGTCGCTCCGTCGGCCGTGGCCTTCGACGGCTACGACGTCCCGCGCGAGCTCGCGGTCGAGGACATCCGCGTCGTCGCCCTCGCCTTCGCGCAGTCCGCCCGCCGCGCGGTGGAGGCCGGGTTCGACCTGGTCGAGATCCACGCGGCCCACGGCTACCTGCTGCACCAGTTCCTCTCGCCGCTGAGCAACCAGCGCACCGACCAGTACGGCGGCTCGCTCGAGAACCGTGCCCGCGCGCTGCTCGAGGTCGTCGACGCCGTGCGCGCCGAGGTCGGCGAGGGCTTCCCGATCGTCGTCCGCTTCTCGGCCACCGACTGGGTCGACGGCGGGCTCACGCTCGACGAGACCACCGTGGTCGCCCGCTGGGCCGCTGAGCACGGTGCCGACCTGGCCGACGTGTCCACCGGCGGCAACGTCGCGAGCGCGCCGATCCCGGTCGGCCCCGGCTACCAGGTGCCGCACGCGGCGGCGATCAAGCGCGACGCCGGCATCCCGACGATCGCCGTTGGCATGATCTCCGAGGCGTTCCAGGCCGAGCAGATCGTCGCGACCGGCCTGGCCGACGTCGTGATGATCGGTCGCGAGATGCTCCGCGACCCGTCGTTCGCGCTCCGTGCCGCCGTCGAACTCCGCGTGCCGGTCGACTACGAGCCGCAGCAGTACCACCGCGCGCGGATCACGGCCTAGGCGCGGTCGGTTCTGTACGGATTCACGGTTCAGCGACCGCGCAGGCAGTACGATTGGCAGCACTGTGGACGATCCCCCGAATAGTTCTTCGCCTCACTCATCCGCCGCTCACTCGGTGAGCTGCACGTCATCCCTGTGCGCGAACGGGGGTGAATCATGAGTCCGATCGACATCGTCATGCTGATCGGCGGCATCCTGCTGACCCTCGGCACGGGTGTCTTCGTCGCGTCCGAGTTCGCGCTGGTCAACCTCGACCGCGCCGACGTCGAAGCGCGGCGCGACCGCGGTGAAGCCGGCCTAGCACCGGTCATCGGCGCGCTGAAGGTCACCTCGACGCACCTGTCCAGCGCACAGCTCGGCATCACGCTGACCACGCTGCTGACCGGTTACCTGCTCGAACCCTCGATCGCGAAGCTGCTCGAGGCGCCGTTCCTGGCGATGAACCTGCCAGAGGGCATCGTCGAGACCGTCGGCTCGATCGTGGCGCTCGTCATCGCGACCCTGCTGTCGATGATCCTCGGCGAACTGGTGCCGAAGAACTTCGCGCTCGCGCTGCCCCTGCAGACCGCCAGGCTCGTGGTCCCGCTGCAGATCGCGTTCACGACGGTCTTCAAGCCCGCCGTCGCGCTGCTGAACGGCACCGCGAACGCCGTGCTCCGGTCGCTGGGCATCGAGCCGCAGGAGGAACTCTCCGGTGCCCGCAGCGCCGAGGAACTCACCTCGCTGCTGCGCCGCTCGGCCTCCGAGGGCTCGCTCGAACAGGACACCGCGACGCTCCTCGAGCGCACCATCTCGTTCTCCGAGCTGAGCGCCAGCGACGTGATGACCCCGCGCCCGAGGCTGTCCACCATCCGCGTGTCCGAGTCCGCCGAGGACGTCATCGCCCTCGCCCGCAAGACCGGCTTCAGCCGCTTCCCCGTCATCGAGGAGGATGCGGACGACGTCGTCGGCATCGTGCACGTCAAGCAGGCCGTCGCCGTGCCGCGCGAGAAGCGTCCGGAGGTCCCCGTCGGGGCCCTCATGACCGACGCCGAACGCGTGCCGGAGACCATGCCCGGCGACACCCTGCTCGCCGAGGTCCGCGGCCGCGGCTACCAGATGGTCATCGTCGTCGACGAGTACGGCGGCACCGCCGGGGTCGTCACGCTCGAGGACCTGATCGAGGAGATCGTCGGCGAGGTCTCCGACGAGCACGACCGCGCCCGCATCGACGTGGTCCGCTCCCGTGACTGGCTGACCTTCCCCGGTCTGCTGCGTCCCGACGAGCTCGAGGACCGTGCAGGCGTGAAGGTGCCCGAGGAGGGCCCGTACGAGACCGTCGGCGGGTTCGTCATGTCGACGCTGGGCCGTCTGCCCGTCGTCGGCGACGAGGTGCCCCTGGACGGCGGGGTGTTCCGGGTCGAGCGGCTGGACGGCCGTCGGATCGACCGCATCCGCTGGACCCCGACGCGCCCGTCGACCGACACGGCGGCGACCGCGATCATCATCCCGTCCACCAAGAGCACCCCGACCACCACGACGAAGGGCAGCACCCGATGAGCTCCGATTGGTGGGGCATCTTCTGGCTCGTCGTCCTGTTGATGGGCAACGCGTACTTCGTCGCGGCGGAGTTCGCGGTCATCTCGGCACGCCGCTCGCAGATCGAGCCCCGCGCCGAAGAGGGCTCGAAGGCCGCGCAGATGACGCTGTGGGCGATGGAGCACGCCACCCGCATGCTCGCGACGACCCAGCTCGGCATCACGGTCTGCTCGCTGCTCATCCTGAACGTGTCCGAGCCGGCGATCCACCACCTGCTCGAGGTCCCGCTGCACCTGACCGGCTGGAGCGCCGAGGTGATCGGCACCGTGGCCTTCGTGTTCACGCTGCTGCTCGTGTCGTTCCTGCACGTGGTGTTCGGCGAGATGGTGCCGAAGAACATCTCGTTCTCGATGCCGGACCGCGCCGCGCTGTTGCTGGTGCCGACGCTCTGGTACATCGGTCACGGCCTGCACTGGGTCATCGTCGGCCTGAACGAGGTCGCGAACGCCGTGCTGCGGCTGTTCCGCGTCGAGCCCAAGGACGAAGCGGTGAGCGCCTTCACGGTGGAAGAGGTGCAGACCATCGTGGAGCAGTCCCGCCGCGAGGGCACCCTGACCGACGACGGCAAGCTCGCCCTGGCGTTCGAGTTCACCGAGAAGAAGGTCCGCGACGTCGCCGTGCCGATGGCCGAGCTCGTCACCCTGCCCGACGACGCCACCCCGGCCGACGTCGAGCACGCCGTGGCGCAGCGCGGGTTCTCCCGCTACGTGCTCGTCGGCGAGGACGGCTCCCCCACGGGCTACGTGCACGTGAAGGACGTCATCGACCTGCGGCCGGACGAGTTCGACGACCCGGTGCCGCCGAAGCGCATCCGCCAGCTCATCTCGCTCTACACCGAGATGGACCTCGAGGACGCGCTCGCGACCATGCGGGCCGCCGGGCGCCACGTGGCCCGCGCCTTCGACGCGGACGGCCGCACGATCGGCGTGCTGTTCCTCGAGGACATCCTCGAAGAACTGGTGGGCGAGGTCGAGGACGCGACCCGACGCCGGTAGACGCACCGGCAGACGGACGGGAGGCCCGTGGCGACACCGCCACGGGCCTCCCGTCCGTTCGTGGTCGCGACCAGGGCGACGCGCGCCCCGTCCGCGCTACCAGCTGACGGGCAGGGGCTTGCCCTCCTCGTACCCGGCGGCGGACTGGATGCCGACCAGCGCTCGCTCGGAGAACTCGGCGAGGGACGACGCGCCCGCGTAGGTGGCGGAGCTGCGGACGCCGGTGGTGATCATGTCGAGCAGGTCCTCGACGCTCGGGCGCTCCGGGTCGAGGTAGATCGTCGACGACGAGATCCCCTCGGCGAAGAGCGCCTTGCGGGCCCGCTCGTACGGGTCGAGCCGCTCGAACCGCTCGCGCACGGCCTTGGCCGAGGCCATGCCCCAGCTCTCCTTGTACGCCTTGCCCGCGGCGTCGCGACGCAGGACGCCGGGGGCCTCGAGCGTGCCGGCGAACCACGAGCCGATCATCACGGCGGACGCCCCCGCTGCCAGCGCGAGGGCGACGTCGCGCGGGTAGCGCACCCCGCCGTCCGCCCAGACGTGCGCGCCGAGCGAGCGGGCCGCCGCCGCGGTCTCGAGCACGGCGGAGAACTGTGGACGACCGACGGCCGTCATCATGCGGGTGGTGCACATGGCACCAGGGCCGACGCCGACCTTGATGATGTCCGCTCCCGCCCCGACCAGGTGCGCGACGGCGTCGGCGGTGACGACGTTGCCGGCGACGAGCGGGATGCCGAGCTGCAGGGACGCGACCGTGCGGAGTGCGTGGAGCATGCCGTCCTGGTGTCCGTGCGCGGTGTCGAGGACCAGGACGTCCACGCCCGCGGCGGCCAGCGCCTTCGCCTTGGCTGCGACGTCGCCGTTGATGCCGAGCGCGGCGGCGACCCGGAGCCGGCCGGAACCGTCGACGGCGGGCGTGTAGATGTCGGAGCGGATCGCGCTCGTCTGGCTCGTGGTGCCGACGACCCGGCCGTGCCGCACCACCGGCGCGAAGTCGACCTCGGCGGCCGCGAGCACGTCGTACACGTGGCGGGGCGTACCGGCGTCCTCGGCGTCGATCGCGGTCGAGGCGCCGTGCAGCAGGTCGCCGAGGACGGCGTCGGGGCCGGCGGTGCCGAGGCGGGTCGCGGGCACGCAGCCCAGGTACTCCCCGTCGGCGTCGCGGATGACCACACCACGGCCGGCCACCGGCAGGAGCTGCTCGAGGGCCTCGGCGACGGTGGTCTGCGCGCCCATGTCGTAGGCGGTGTCGAAGTCGACCGGCTGGTCCTTCACCCAGCGGATCGCGGCGTCGAGGTCCTGCAGGTGCATGTCCTGCGGCAGCACTCCCAGACCACCGCGGCGGGCCAGGGTGGCGGCGAGCCGGGGGCCGGTGACGGAGTTCATGTTGGCGCTGACGATCGGGATCGTGGCACCGCTACCGTCGTTCGCCGCGAGGTCGACGTCGAAGCGGCTCGTCACGCCGGAACGGCTCGGGACGAGGAAGACGTCGGAGTAGGTCAGGTCGTGCGTCGGCCGCGTCTCGTAGAACCTCATGCGCTCCACTGTACGGCTCCCGTCAGGGCCCCGACCGGGTGCTCGGGGGCTGCCGACTCGCGCCGCGGCTGACACGGAACGGACATGTCGGAGCGGCTAGGCTTGGCACCTGTGCGGCGCAGGGTTGCTCCGCACGACACACACGAGCATCTATCGACGGAGAGTGGGCGATCGGCTGTGTCGAGCCATCTGACCGGAACGGACGAGACCGCGGGCGAATTCGGGGCGAACGAGTGGCTCGTCGACGAGCTCTACGAGCAGTTCGTCGCGGACAAGGAGTCGGTCGACAAGTCCTGGTGGCCGGTCCTCGAGAGCTACCACCGCACGCAGGTCGCTGACGCTCCGGCTCCGGCGGGGGCCCCCGCACCGCAGGCACCGGCACAGCAGGCGCCGACCCAGCAGCAGTCCTCGACGCAGCAGCCGGCCACCGGGGACACCCCGGGCGAGGCGAAGTCGGGCCCGATCCAGGCGAAGACCACCTCGCGCCAGCCGGCACCGCAGCCGATCCCGGCCGAGGCGAACGACGCCGCCGACGACCACGAGGAGACCCACGAGGACGTGGCGACCCCGCTCCGGGGCATGGCGAAGACGCTGGCGTCGAACATGGACGCCTCGCTGACGGTCCCGACCGCCACGAGCGTCCGGACCATCCCGGCGAAGCTGATGATCGACAACCGGATCGTCATCAACAACCACCTGCGACGCGCCCGCGGCGGCAAGATCTCCTTCACGCACCTGATCGGGTGGGCGATGGTGCAGGCGATCAAGGACTTCCCGAGCCAGAACGTCTTCTACGAGGAGCGCGACGGCAAGCCGTTCGTCGTCGCCCCGGCGCACGTGAACCTCGGCATCGCGATCGACGTCCCGAAGAAGGACGGCACCCGCTCGCTCCTGGTGCCGAGCATCAAGCGTGCGGAGACCCTGACGTTCGGGCAGTTCCTCTCCGCCTACGAAGACCTCGTCAAGCGTGCCCGCGACAACAAGCTCACCCCGGCGGACTTCCAGGGCACGACGATCTCGCTCACCAACCCGGGCGGCATCGGCACCGTGCACTCGGTCCCGCGTCTGACGAAGGGGCAGGGCTCGATCATCGGCGCCGGCGCCCTCGAGTACCCGGCGCAGTTCCAGGGTTCGGCGTCGAAGACCCTGATCGAGCTCGGCATCGGCAAGACCATCACCCTGACGAGCACCTACGACCACCGCGTCATCCAGGGCGCCGGTTCGGGCGAGTACCTCAAGCACGTGCACGAGCGCCTCATCGGCGAGCACGGCTTCTACGACGGCATCTTCGCGGCGCTCCGGATCCCCTACAAGCCGATCCAGTGGGCGAACGACATCAACGTCGACCTGGCACACCGGGTGAACAAGACCGCGCGCGTGCAGGAGCTCATCAACAGCTACCGCGTCCGTGGACACCTGATGGCCGACATCGACCCGCTCGAGTACCGCCAGCGCACGCACCCCGACCTCGAGATCGAGAGCCACGGGCTGACCTTCTGGGACCTCGACCGCGAGTTCGTCACCGGTGGGCTCGCCGGCACCACCTCGGCACCACTGCGCGACGTCCTCGGGATCCTGCGCGACGCTTACTGCCGCACGGTCGGCATCGAGTACATGCACATCCAGGACCCGGAACAGCGTCGCTGGGTGCAGGAGCGCATCGAGGTGCCGTACTCGAAGCCCTCGAAGGAAGAGCAGCTCCGGGTCCTCGGCAAGCTCAACGAGGCCGAGGCGTTCGAGACCTTCCTGCAGACCAAGTACGTCGGCCAGAAGCGCTTCTCGCTCGAGGGCGGCGAGTCCACCATCGCCTTCCTCGACACCCTGATCCAGCACGCCGCCGGAGCCGGACTGGCCGAGGTCGCGATCGGCATGGCCCACCGTGGCCGCCTGAACGTGCTGACGAACATCGCCGGCAAGACCTACGGGCAGATCTTCCGTGAGTTCGAGGGGTCCTCGCTGCCGGGCACGGTGTCCGGTCAGGGCTCCGGCGACGTGAAGTACCACGTCGGCACCGAGGGCGTGTTCCGCACGTCCGACGGCTCGAGCATCCCGGTGACGATCGCCGCGAACCCGTCCCACCTCGAAGCCGTCGACGGCGTGCTCGAGGGCATCGTCCGCGCCAAGCAGGACCGCGAGGCCCCCGGCAGCTTCGGTGTGCTCCCCGTGCTCGTGCACGGCGACGCGGCGATGGCCGGTCAGGGTGTGGTCGTCGAGACGCTGCAGATGTCGCAGCTCCGTGGCTACCGCACCGGCGGCACGGTCCACCTCGTCATCAACAACCAGGTCGGGTTCACCACCCCGCCCGAGTCTGCGCGCAGCTCGGTGTACTCCACCGACGTCGCGAAGACGATCCAGGCACCGATCTTCCACGTGAACGGTGACGACCCCGAGGCCGTCGCCCGCGTCGCCGAACTCGCCTTCGCGTACCGCGAGGAGTTCCACCGCGACGTCGTGATCGACCTGATCTGCTACCGCCGTCGTGGGCACAACGAGGGCGACGACCCCTCGATGACGCAGCCCCTGATGTACAACCTCATCGAGGCGAAGCGCTCCGTCCGCACGCTGTACACCGAGGCCCTCGTCGGCCGCGGTGACATCACGCAAGAGGAGTACGACGAGGCGCACCGCGACTTCCAGGACCGCCTGGAACGCGCCTTCGCCGAGACGCACGAGGCGCAGACCGGCACCATCCCGGTGATCGAGGTCGACGACGACGGCGCGGTGCAGGGGCTCGAACGCCCGGCCGCGCAGCGCGACGACTCCGAGGTCGAGGTGCACGAGACCGCCGTGTCCGAAGAGCTCGTCCGGGCGATCGGTGACGCACACAGCAACCCGCCCGCCGGGTTCTCCATCCACCCGAAGCTGCAGCAGCTGCTGACCAAGCGCACCGAGATGACGCGCAACGGTGGCATCGACTGGGCGATGGCCGAGCTCATGGCGATCGGGTCGATCCTGGTCGAGGGCAAGCCCGTCCGCCTCGCCGGGCAGGACGCCCGACGCGGCACGTTCGTCCAGCGCCAGTCGGTGTTCCACGACCGGGTGAACGGCCAGGAATGGCTGCCGCTGTCGAACCTCACCGAGGACCAGGCCCGGTTCTACGTGTACGACTCGCTGCTGAGCGAGTACGCGGCGATGGCGTTCGAGTACGGCTACTCGGTGGAGCGCCCCGAGTCCCTCGTGCTCTGGGAGGCACAGTTCGGCGACTTCGCGAACGGCGCCCAGATCGTCATCGACGAGTTCATCTCGTCCGCCGAGCAGAAGTGGGGTCAGCGCTCCGGCCTCGTCCTCCTGCTGCCGCACGGGTACGAGGGCCAGGGGCCGGACCACTCGTCGGCACGCATCGAGCGCTACCTGCAGCTGTGCGCCGAGGACAACATGATCGTCGCGCGCCCGTCGACCCCGGCGTCGTACTTCCACCTGCTCCGCCGTCAGGCGTGGGCCCGGCCGCAGAAGCCGCTCGTCGTGTTCTCCCCGAAGGCGATGCTCCGGCTCCGTCAGGCGACGAGCGCGGTCGAGGACTTCACGACCGGAACGTTCGAGCCCGTGCTCGACGACGCGCGGATCACCGACAAGGGTGCCGTGCGCCGCGTCGTGCTGCACTCCGGCAAGGTGCACCACGACCTGCGTGCCGAGGTCGACAAGCGCGGCATCACCGACGTCGCACTCGTCCGGCTCGAGCAGCTCGCCCCGCTCCCCCTCGACCGCCTGCTCGAGGTGCTGGCGGGCTACCCGGACGCCGACGTCGTGTGGGCGCAGGAAGAGCCGGAGAACCAGGGCGCCTGGCCGTTCGTCTGCATGAACCTGTCGCCGCACCTGGGCGGCCGCCCGTTGTCCGTGGCGGCCCGCTCGGCGAGTGCCGCACCGGCCACGGGTTCCTCGAAGCGCTCCGCACAAGAGGCCGCCGAGGTCATCAGCACCGCGTTGAGCGCGTCGGCCTAGCCACGAGGAAGCGCCCCGTGCGGGAGTCCGAGGGACTCCGGCACGGGGCGCTTCGATGTTCGCCGGGAAGCGGCGGCGCTACGCGATCTTCGTGTACCGCACCCCGGCGTCGTGATACCCGCGCTTCTGGTAGAAGCGGTGCGCGCTGTCCGTCGCGGCCGCACTGACGGCACTGAGGCGACGCGCGCCCTGCTCGACCGCCCATGCTTCGAACGTGCCGATGAGCGCCGAACCGGTGCCGAGCCTCCTGGCCGTGTCGTCGACGACCAGCAGCAGCAGCTGCGCCGTCGGCTCGTCGCTGGCGTACGCCCACGTGACCTGCGCGCCGGCGACGGCGACGACCCGTCCGTCGTCCCCCCGGACCACCCAGGTGCGGTGCCCGGCTTCGGGAGTGAGCCGGTCGAGGCGGGCGCGCATCGACGCGTCGTCGACGTCGTGACCGAGCAGGCGGACGAGGGCGGCGACGTCGGCGACGTCCGTGTCGGACCAGGTGGTGGTCGACTCGACGGAGAGGGTCATGTCGGCCAACCTACCCGGGCCGTCGGTCGTGTTGCGACGGGCTTCCATAACAACTGATATTCATATACGCTGCTGTCATATCACCCGCCGGGTGAACCGACCGACAGGACAGCCATGCACATCACCTCCCGCCACGGCCGCACCGCCGCCTGGATCGCCTTCCCGCTCGCCGTCGTCGCCAGTGGCGCACTCATCGCCACGGCCTCGTACGCCGCCTTCTCGAGCAGCACCGACAACGCCGCGAACAGCTGGCGCACCGGTGCCGTCTCCCTCACCGACGACGACCAGGGCGTCGCGATGTTCGACGTCGACGACCTGGTGCCCGGGTCCGCCGGATCGAACTGCATCACCGTGACGGCGAACACCACCAACGCCTCGACCGTGAAGCTCTTCACCGCCGACGCGGCCGACGACGACGCGCTCGCCGAGCACGTCGGCCTGACGGTCGAGCGCGGCAGCCTCGGCACCCCCGACGACTGCAGCACGTTCACCACGACGACGACCGTGCACGACGGCACGCTCGCCGGCCTCATGGAGTCCGAGTCCTTCGGCACCGGCGTCGACGCGTGGAAGCCGGCGACGGGTACGGCGAGCACGACCTACCGCGTCAGCTACGACCTGAGCGAGGGTGCCCCGAACACCGTGCAGTCGTCCGAGGCCGGCACCTCGTTCGTGTGGGAAGCGCAGACCGACTGATCCCCGTCCCGATCCGTCCCACCCGACCCGCCCGTCCCGCCCGACCCGCCCGACCCGAGGAGCAGCCGATGCCGAACGTCGCCACCCGCCGTCACGTCCGCTGCGTCGGCGACCTGCCCCGGCTGCTCCTCGCGGTCGCGGCGCGGACGGTCCGCTGGTCGGTGCTGCTGCTCGCACTGTGGGCGTCGCTCCCCGCGGCGTTCGGGTGGCACGTCACGACGGTCGTCTCCGACTCGATGGCCCCCGGCATCCGGACCGGGGACGTCGTCGCCGCGATGCCCGTCGATCCGGACGACCTCGAAGCCGGACGGGTGCTGCTCGTCGAGGACCCGGACCACCGGGATCGTCTCCGGCTGCACCGGCTCGAGCGCATCGAACCGGACGGTGCACTGCGTCTGCGCGGGGACGCGAACCCGACGGCCGACCGCACGGCCGTCGAACCCGCGGCGGTCCTCGGTGTCGGGGTGCTGCGGTTCCCGTGGATCGGGCTGCCGGGCGTCTGGATCCGCGGGGGCGACTGGACGTCCCTGCTGCTGGCCGGCGTCGTCGCCGCCGTGCTCGTCCTCGCCGGGCGGGCCGACCGGGACATCACCGCCGGTCGCCCCTGCCGGACCTGCGGCACGCCGCGCCGGGACCTCCACTCGCCCGTCGTCGCGGAGCCCGGCACGGTCACCATCACCGCCGTGTCGTCGTCCACCGTGCCCGTCGCGGCGTTCACGGCAGCGGCCATCACCCTCACCCTGCTCGCCGGAGCGGGCGCGGGCGCCGGGTTCAGCGGCTCGACGGGGACCGCCTCGGCGCTCGGCACCGGCGGCTTCGGGTGCTTCCACCAGCCCGTACCCGGTACGTCACTGGCGTGGGACTTCGCCGAGAAGAGCGGCCCACGGGTCGTCGACTCGAGCGGGTCCGGCGCCGACGGGGCCTTCACGCCCGCCGCTGCCGCCCGGGTCGACGCGGACTGCGCGACGAACCCCTACGCGACGTTCTGGACCGAGGACGGGGCCGAGGGGTGGGCGGTCACCGACACCGCGGTCGACGCACCGAACGCCTTCACGATCGAGGTCTGGTTCCGCACCAAGGACACCGACGGTGGGCGGGTGTTCGGCTTCGGCTCGGACCGCTCGGCGGCGTCCCAGTACCGTGACCGGCACCTCTACATCGGCGCCGACGGAGTCCTGCGCTTCGGCGTCGAGGGCTCCGGGTCGCAGTTCAAGTTCACGCTCGGGTCGGCCTCCACGGTCACCGACGGAGCCTGGCACCACGCGGTCGCCACCTTCCAGGCGCGCTCGATGGCGCTCTGGGTCGACGGCGAGCTGCAGGGCACCCGGTCCGACGCCGTCACCCTGCGGCAGTACTCGGGTCACTGGCGGGCAGCACGCCAGACACTGGCCGGTTGGCCGAACGCCGGCGACTACGTCTACACCGGCGACGTGGACACGGTCCGGGTGCACGAGCGCGTCCTCGACGCTGCCGCGATCACACGGTCGTTCCAGGCAGGACGCTGACGCCCGGCCGTTCGACGAAACCGTGCCGTCAGTGCGTCGCCTGCTCCACCCGGATGCGCGCGAGGATCTCGCTGCGCAGCTGGTCGGGAGCGGTCTCCTTGCAGGCGCGACGGACGGTCTCCATGAGCACGACGCCGACGCGGTGCTCGGTCTGGCAGTCCTCGCACCCGTCCATGTGCTCGCGGATGTCCGCGGCGTCCTCGTGGCGGAGCTCGTCGTGCAGGAACTCCTCGAGCTCGGCCTTCGCCTTCGAGCAGTCGCAGCCGCTCATCGTGCGTCCTTCCGTCCGGTGCGACCCGTGGCCGCGGTTGCCTTCGTCGTCTGTGCCGCGCCTCGTCCCCGTCCACGCATCGTCGCCGTCGACGCTGCGTCCGGGACGATGCCGGTCTCACGGGCGTGGTCCGCCAGGAGCCCACGGAGGAGCCGGCGGCCACGGTGGAGGCGGCTCATGACCGTCCCCACTGGGGTCTTCATGATGTCGGCGATCTCCTGGTACGAGAAGCCTTCGACATCGGCGAAGTACACGGCCATCCGGAAGTCCTCCGGGATGGCCTGCAGTGCGTCCTTCACGGCCGAGGACGGCAGGTGGTCGATCGCGTCGGCCTCGGCGGACCGGGCGGAGATCGACTGGGTGACGCTCTCCGCGCCGCCGAGCTGCCAGTCCTCGAGCTCGTCGATGGTGCCCTGGTACGGGTTCCGCTGGTTCTTGCGGTACGTGTTGATGAACGTGTTCGTGAGGATCCGGTACAGCCAGGCCTTCAGGTTCGTGCCCTGCTTGAACTGGCGGAACGCGGCGAAGGCCTTGACGAACGTCTCCTGCACCAGGTCCGACGCGTCGGCCGGGTTGCGGGTCATCCGCATGGCCGCACCGTAGAGCTGGTCCATGAAGGGCAGCGCCTGGTCCTCGAACAGGGACCGCAGCTCCCCCTCGGAGACGGTCTTCGCGTCCACCGGCTCGTCTGCGGCGTCGTCGAGGGCTTCGTGCTCCTCTTCGACGGCGTCGAGCTGCACCTCGGTCTCGTCGACCAGGTGGTGCGGAGCTGCCTGCGGTTCGTCGGTCGTCATCGCCGCCAAGTCTAGGCCGAGCGCGCCGAGCGTCGTCGGCACCGCGGTCAGCACGGTTGCCGTGCCGGTCCGCTCTCGTGCGAGTGTTGCTGTCGCCACTGATCCTCCCGGTGCGTTCAGTACCCTGGTGAACCGATGGCAGACACGACGCATTCCCACAGCGGGGCCCAGCCCGCCGACCCCTGGATCGCCCCGGTCGCAGGGGGTCCGCTGCGCGGCGACGTCGCGCTGCCCGGGTCGAAGTCGCTGACGAACCGGGAGCTCGTGCTCGCGGCCCTCGCGGACGGCCCCTCGACGATCCGGCTCCCGCTGCACTCCCGTGACTCGGCGCTGATGATCGCGGGCCTCCGTGCGCTCGGCGTCGGCATCGAGGAGCTCGAGCCGGCGGCCGGCACCGCTCCGAACCCCTACGGCCCGGACCTCCGGATCACGCCCGCCCCGATGCACGGCGACGTCCGCCTGGACTGCGGGCTGGCCGGCACCGTGATGCGCTTCCTGCCGCCGCTCGCCGCCCTGGCCGTCGGGCCCGTCACGGTCGACGGCGACCCCTACGCCCGCAAGCGGCCCATGCACGCCATCGTGCAGGGACTGGTGGACCTCGGTGTGGACGTCACGGACGACGGCGGCGGTTCGATGCCGTTCTCGTTCACCGGCACCGGCTCGGTCCGCGGTGGGGCCCTGACGGTCGACGCCTCGGCGTCCTCGCAGTTCGTCTCCGGGCTGCTGCTGTCAGCACCCCGCTTCGACGAGGGCCTGCACCTCACCCACGTGGGCGAACGCCTGCCGAGCATGCCGCACATCGAGATGACCGTCGCGGCGCTCCGTGCCCGCGGCGTCCGCGTCGACGAGCCATCGGTCGGCGAGTGGGTCGTGCACCCGGGCCCGATCGGCGCGCGTGACGTCACGATCGAGCCCGACCTGTCGAACGCGGCGCCGTTCGCCGTCGCCGCGCTCGTCGCCGGCGGCACGGTGCGCATCCGCACCTGGCCCGCCGAGACGACGCAGGTCGGTGCCGACCTCGAGACCCTCCTGCCGCTGTGGGGGGCGAGCGTGGCTCGTGACGGTGACGACCTGGTCGTCGACGGCGGCGTCGGGATCCGGGGTGGGGCCTCCTTGCCGGGTCTCGAACTCGACCTGAGCCGCGGCGGCGAACTCGCCCCGGCGCTCGTCGCGCTGGCCGCGCTGGCGGACGGCCCGAGCGAGATCACCGGCATCGGTCACCTGCGGGGGCACGAGACGGACCGCCTGGCCGCGCTGGCGGCGGACCTCAACCGGTCTGGAGGCGCGGTGCACGAACTCGACGACGGCCTGCGGATCGAGCCGGCGCCGCTCCACGGCAGCGCCTGGGGCGCGTACGACGACCACCGGATGGCGACCGCGGGGGCGATCGTGGGCCTCGTCGTCGACGGCGTCGCCGTCGACGACATCGGGTCGACCGCGAAGACGCTGCCGCAGTTCCCGGAGCTGTGGGCGGCGCTCGTGGCGTCCTCGGGAGCCGCTGCACCGGTGAGTGGGGACTGACGCATGAGCTGGTGGGACGACACCGACGGTGACGACTCCGACGCGGACGAGCCGTACGGGCAGTACGACGAGTCGAGCGTGCGGGTGCGCCCCAACCCGAAGGGCAACCGACCGCGCACGAAGACCCGTCCGACGTACGACGACGCCCCGGTCGGCTGGGTGACCAACGTCGACCGCGGGCGGTTCGGCGTGCTGATCGACGACCACGTCATCACCGCGACGAAGGCCCGAGAGCTCGGCAAGAAGTCCGTCGTCACGGGCGACCACGTGTCGCTCGTCGGGGACGTCTCCGGCGACCCGGGCTCGCTGGCACGCATCGTGAAGGTCGCCGAGCGCACCACACTGCTGCGACGGAGTGCCGACGACTCCGACGAGGTCGAGCGCGTCATCGTGGCGAACGCCGACCAGATGCTCATCGTGGTGGCCGCCGCCGACCCCGAGCCGCGCACCCGCCTGATCGACCGGTACCTGGTGGCCGCGTTCGACGCCGGTCTCGACCCGATCCTCTGCATCACGAAGACCGACCTCGCCGACCCCGCTGCGTTCCTGGCGCACTTCGCGTGCCTCGACCTTCGGATCGTGACGAGCCGATCGGACGACGTCCCGTTCGAGGCGCTGCACGAGCTGCTCGACGACAAGGTGACCGTGACCGTCGGGCACTCCGGTGTGGGCAAGTCGACCCTGGTGAACGCCCTGACCGGGTCGACGCGCGCGATCGGCGTCGTGAACTCCGTGACCGGTCGCGGGCGGCACACGTCGTCGTCGTCGATCGCGCTGCGGGTCCGCGACGGCGGGTGGATCATCGACACGCCGGGTGTGCGGTCGTTCGGCCTGGGGCACGTCGACCCCGCGAACGTGTTCCGGGCGTTCGCGTCGCACGCCGTGCCGGTTCTGCCCGCGCGGGACGGCATCCCGCTGGCGCAGGCGCACGACTGGGAGATCGTCGACCGGGTGCAGGACGGGGAGCTGGGGCCCACCGGCGTCGAGCGGCTCGACTCGTTCCGGGCGCTGCTGACCGGGATGGGTGCGTCCGACCCCGGTTCCGAGTAGCGCGCGGCGGTGCGGCTGGCGCTGGCCGGCGCTGGTCGGCGCTGGTCGGCGGCTGGTCGGCGGCTGGTCACGACACCCCGCCGTGTGTGCGTCGAGCGGTCACGAACTGTCGACTGGCGACGCGGTACCCGACAGTTCGTGACCACACGAGCGCCGGCGCGCGGTGAGTCGTGACCACTCCGGTTCCCCGGTTCCAACGCCCTCTCGCACCGGCGCGCGGTCTCCGCACCCCTCGCACCGTGCAGACCTCGCACCGTGCGAGGAGCACACGAACGGTGCGAGGTTGTGCACTCCGTGCGGGCTCGCGCGCCTCGCACTGAGTGTGCAACCTCGCGCCGGACGACGCCTCGACACCGGGCCGGCGTCGACAAGCGCGCACCGGGGTTGTACAGTTGCGGTCGTGTCTGAAGTTGCAAAGTACAACTTTGCGCCGACCCCCGCTGTCGACGCCCCGTCCCCGAGCACGACGACGACGTCGCACGCGCACCACTCCCCCACCCACAAGTCCCCACGAGCCCCGAAGCCGCAGCGGTCCGACAGCGTCCTGCGCCCCGCCGGCCTCGGTCGTGTGCTGCTGACGTTCGCCTCGCACATCCTCGTGCCGCTGTTCCTGGCCGCCGGCATGGGCCTGGCCTACCTCGGTGCCTTCCACGCCCCGGCGCCGCAGGAACTGCCCGTCGGCATCGTCGGCCAGGGTGCGGCCACCCAGGTGTTCGCCCAGACAGTGACCGACCAGTCCGACGGGGCCCTCGTGGCCCACGTCGTCGCCTCGACGAAGGCGGCCGAGCAGCAGGTGCGCGACCGCGACCTCGCCGCCGTGTACGCGCCGACGGCGACGGGTGCCACGCTCTACGTCTCGACCGCCGCGTCGGAGACGACCGCGAGCGCCGCGCAGAAGGTGTTCCTGCCGATCGCCTACGACCAGCACGTGCCGTTCCGGGTCGTCGACGTCGTACCCACGGGCGACCAGGACACCACCGGCCAGGGGCTGTTCTTCCTGCTCGTGGCCCTGAGCGTCGGCGGGTACGCGTCCGCGATCGCCGTGGCCTCGGTCGCGACGAAGCTCCGCGCCGTGTGGACCGCGGTCATCGGGCTCGCCACCGCAGGGGTCGTCGCCGGCATCGGCGTGATCGTCGCCGGACCGATCTACGGCGTCATCACCACCCACCACTGGCAGGTGTTCCTGTTCGCCTGGCTCTACGACGCGATCATCGTCGCGCTCGGCGTCGGGCTGCACCCCGTGCTCGGCCGGTGGACCACCCCGATCCTCACGATGCTGTTCGTGATGCTGAACTTCACCTCGTCCGGCGGGATCTTCCAGCCGGCGTTCCAGCCCGGGTTCTTCGCCGCCCTGCACACCTTCTGGAGCGGTGCCGCATGGCTGCAGGCCGCACAGGACCTGCAGTACTTCCCGGACGCCTCCCTCGGCCGGTCGTCGCTCGTGCTCGCCCTCTGGCTGGCCGCCGCGCTCCTGCTCTGCGTCGTCGTGCACGGACTCGTCGCCCGCCGGACCCGCATCGCCCGCGAGCGCGAGGTCACCCGGCTCGAGGAAGAAGAGGTCGTCGCCGCGTAGCGACGGTAGGTTGGGCGACGTGGACCTCAGCGCCGACCTGGACTTCGCCCGCTCCCTCGCCGACACCGCCGACGCGATCAGCCTCGAGCGCTTCCGTGCCGCCGACCTGCACGTGACGAAGAAGGCCGACAGCACGCACGTCACCGACGCCGACCAGGCCGTCGAACGGGCCCTGCGCGAGCGGCTCGCCGCCGAGCGACCGGACGACGCGTTCCTCGGCGAGGAGACGACGGCGGACACCGGGGCCGAGGCCGTCAGCGAAGGGCACCGCCAGTGGGTGGTCGACCCGATCGACGGCACCGCCAACTACCTGCGCGGCGTCCCGGTGTGGGCGACCCTCATCGCGCTCGCGGTCGACGGCCGCCCGGTGCTCGGCGTCGTCAGTGCGCCCGCCCTCGGCAAGCGCTGGTGGGCGGCCGAGGGCTCCGGAGCGTTCTCGCTGGACGGACCACTCCGGGTCTCCGGGGTGTCCGAGCTCGCCGACGCGAGCCTGAGCTACAACAGCATCCAGCAGTGGGACGACGACGACCGCCTCGAGCCGCTCGTCGACCTGTCGCGCCGGGTCTGGCGCACCCGGGCCTACGGCGACATGTGGTCGTACATGATGGTGGCCGAGGGCGTCCTCGACGTCGCCGGCGAACCGGACCTGAAGCCGTGGGACATCGCGGCCCTCGTCCCCATCGTCGAAGAGGCCGGCGGCCGCTTCACCTCGCTCGACGGCGACCCCGGGGCGTGGCACGGCAGCGCCCTCGCCTCGAACGGCCTGGTGCACGATGCCGTGGTCGAGGTCATCCGCCGCGACTCCTAGGACCGGTCGGCGCGCCGACCACCCCGCTCGGCGGACCCCGACGCCTCGCTCTGCTCGGCGGACCCCGCAGCCGAGCCAGGGCGCTCGGACTCCCCGTCGGACCGCCGCGCCGCCCGCCGACGCGCCACCAGGTCCGCACCGGCCAGCACGAGCGCCAGTGCCATCAGCGACACCGTGAACGTCGTGCCGCTGCGGAACGCGTCGTGGTACGCGTCGAGACGCCCGCCCGACCCGCCGGATCCCGACCCCGCCGCCTCGCTCCGCACGATGCCGTAGAAGATGCTGGTCGCGACCGCGGTGCCGATCGCCGTGCCGACGCGCTGGCCGAGCTGTTGCATCGACCCCGCCACCCCGGACTGCTCGACGGGGATCTCGGCCAGGGTCAGGGTCTGGTTCGGCGACACCACGAACCCGCCACCGAGTCCGCCCACCAGGAACGCGCCGGCCATCGCCCACGGGGTGACCTCCGGCGGGGTGGCGACGGCGGCGACCATGAGCAGCAGGAAGCCGACGACGACCATCCCGAGCCCGGCGACCACCAGCGCCCGCCCGACCCGGTCCACGATCCGTCCGCCGATGTAGGAGCCCACGGCACTCGTCGCGGCGAAGGGGATGCTCACCATGCCGGCGAACAACGGCGACAGCCCGAGGCCCTCCTGCAGGTACAGCGTGACCATGAGGAACGACGCCGGCAGGGCCGCGAAGTAGACGGCCACGATCGACAACCCGTTGCGGTACGACGACAGCCGGAACAGCTCGAAGTGCACCACGGGCGACTTGCCCTGCCGCTTGAACCGCTGCTCCCAGAGCACGAACAGCACGAGGAACACCGCGAAGCCGACGAGCCAGAACCAGCGGCTCGCGGAACCACCGCCGCCACTGGTCAGCACGAACGGCAGCATCAGGGTGATGATGGCGGCACCGAGCAGCAGGATGCCGACGACGTCCAGTTCGCGGTCCTGCGCCTTCCCCTGGGCACCCTTCGGCAGCAGGCGGACGGCGAAGAGCAGTGCGGCGATCCCGAGGGGCACGTTCATCCAGAACAGCAGCCGCCAGCCGGACTCCTCGCCGCCGATCGCGATGAGGCCACCGCCGATGGTCGGCCCGAGCGCGGTGGAGATGCCGATCATCGCCCCGAACAGCCCGAACGCGCGGCCCCGCTCCGGTCCGCGGAACAGCTGCTGCACCAGTCCGATGACCTGGGGCATCTGGATCCCGGCGGCGAAGCCCTGCAGGATCCGGGTGACGATCAGCACCTCGATGTTCGGGGCGACGGCGCACAGCAGGCTCGATCCGGTGAACGCGCTGAGGCCCACGATGAACATGACGCGCCGGCTCTTCAGGTCGCCGAGCCGACCGGCGGGCACGAGGGCGAGGCCGAACGCCAGCGCGTACCCCGCCACGATGAGCTGGAGCGACGAGCTGGTGGCCCCGAGGGACTGCTCGATCGAGGGCAGCCCGACGTTCACCTTGGACAGGTCGAGGATCGTCAGGGCCGCGACCGCCACGCAGACGGCGAAGGCCCGCCACCGGGTGCGGTCATCGAGGCGGGCGTCGGTCGGTTCGGCGTTGGACATCCCGTCCGTGCTACACCTGCGACGACGAACGAGGTCCGGACAGACCTGTACCCCGGTTCCGTCCGGCGGACCCGGATCGGGGTGCAGAGGGCGGTTGCCACGCCCCCCTCGTGGCCCCCCGTACTGGGGGCACCGTTCTGGACATCTGCTCACCGGAGTCCGCTCGGCGAGCCGGTACCTGAGTTATCGTGCTCCAGACGGCAGGTCACGTGATGCTCTCGGATTCCCTAGATCCGGACGGCGGAACAGACCGGTCGTGTTCGTCCGAAGACCCTAACCCGAGGGGTGATACAGACGATGACATCATCGTTCCCGAGCGGAACCGAGTGCACCCACACTCGTCGACCGCATCCAATCCACGACAGTTCCGGCGCGCGCTCAGTCGCCGCCGCTCGTCCGCACTCCGCCACGGTCACCCGCCGTGCAGCAGTCCGGTCCGCCTCCGTGCGCCCCGTCGCAGCGCCCCCCGTGTTCGCCGACGCCCTCCTCGCAGCATCCGCCTCCGGATCCGGAGGCCGGTGAGTCATGGCACTCACCGGTCGACGTCTCGAGGTCGACCGGATCGCGACCCTCGCAGTGCTCCCACGGGAGTCCGCGATGGTCGTGGTCGGCGACCCTGGTTCCGGACGCAGCAGCGTCCTCGACGCGGTCTCGAACCGCGTTTCCCTCCCCGTCGTCCGGGTCGGTGTCAACGGGAGTGAATCCCGCTGGCCACTGGCCGGGGTGACCTCCCTGTTCACCGCGCTCGACGACCCCCGAGCGACCGCACACATCGCCCACCTGCTGCAGGCCGGCGGGACCGCAGCGGCCGTGACGGCCGGACTGGCGGCGGCGCACGACTTCCTCGACGCCGTGCACGCACTGACCCTCCCGCCGACGCTCGTCCTCATCGACGACCTCGACCGGATGGACACGGAGAGCCAGGAACTCATCGCGTTCCTCGCCGGACGACTCGCGGGCACCGCCCTGCGCGTCGTGGCGACGGTCCGCTCGGTGCCGTCGGACGGTCCGCTCGCGGCCCTGCCGATCCTGCGCATCGAACCGCTGCCGTCGGACGAGGCCCTGGTCCTCGCCCGGGCCATGGCACCGGCCGAGGCGAACGACGGTGTCCTCGCCGTCCTCGCCGAGGAGACCGGTGGCAACCCCGGCGCGCTCCGTGAACAGCTCGCGGTGCTCACCCGGGAGCAGCTCACCGGCGCGGAGCCGATCGTGCTCCCGCTCCGACCCACTCCGACGACCGAGGCCATCGCGGCGCTCGCACTCGGGCCCGCCGGGGGACGCGATCTGGACGTCCTCGCGAAGCTCGCCCTGGTGCCCGTCGCGAAGACCACGGCGTGGGACCGCGACGAGCTGGACGACCTGGTCGGGGCCGGTCTCGCGACCGTCCGCGGGCAGAGCGTCACCGTCCGGCACCCGCTGGTCCGTTCCGCGCTCTACTGGCGGATGCCCGCCCGTGACCGTCGTGCGGCACACGCCGAGCTGGCCACGGCGAGCGCGGAGACCGACCCGCGGTCGGCCGCGTGGCACCGGAGCTTCGTCGACGGCGTCCCCGACGTGGTCGCACTGCTCCAGGCCGCACGGTCGTACGTCGTGGACGGCAACGTGCACGCCGCGATCGCGCTGACCGAGCGTGCCCTGCACATCGGTGGCGGGACCGAGGACGAGCACGTCGCGCTCCTCGGGGTCGCGGAGGCCATGCTCGGCAAGCGCCTGCTCGGCTTCGCTGCGCGGTACCTCGCGGCGCTCCGTCCGTTCCGGACGACGCCGAACGAGGTCCGCCGGCTCCGGCTGCAGTACTCGGCCGAGTACCTCAGCGGTGACGCCGTGCACGCGGACGAGCTGCTCGTCCCCGTCGACGCGACCGACCCGGCCGAGGTGGACGCGGTCGCCGGGCTGATGGCCATGGTGGCGTGCTTCCGTGCCGAGGCGTGGGAGCTCGACCAGGCCAAGGACCTGCTGCACCGGATCGAACCGCTCGAGGGTTCGGCGTCCGCGCACACCCTCGAGATCGCGACGACCGCGCGGGAGCTCATCGCCGCCGTGGACGGCGTGCTGCCGCCCGACACCGAGCTGCACGACGGGCTCGCGACCTCGGAGCTCGTGGCGATGTCGGACCCGGCTCTGCTGCTCCTCGCCCACGCGCTGAGCATCGGCGAGCGCTACCGGAGCGCGCGACGGGTGTTCGCACTCGTGCTCGCCCGGGGGCAGGAGACCGCGGCGGTGTGGACCGAGGCGGCCCGCTACCTGACGTCCGAGAACGAGGTGCGCTCCGGCAACTTCCGGCAGGCGCTCCGCGCGATCGACGTGTGGGAGTCCGGTTCGTCCGTCGCCGAGCGGTTGCGTGAGCCCTCCCGGGCGATCGCCGTCGCGTGGCGGCACTTCGCCGAGGGCCGTTCCGCCGAGGCGCTCGACGTCGTGGACCGGTGCCTCGAGCACCGATCGACGAGTCGGCTCTGGGGTGCGACGGCGAAGCTGCACGCGCTCCGCGGCAAGGTCCTGCTGCTCGACGGCCGCCTCGACGAGGCAGCCACCGCGCTCGAGGCCGCCGACGCCATCGGTCGGTCGCTCCGGAACCCCGCGGTGCTCCGGCACCTCGGCGACCTGGTCGAGGCGTACGTGCGTCTCGGACGGACCGACGACGCGCGGACGATCACGGCCCGCCTGGCGGCTGACCACCATGCCCGTCCCGGGCGCTGGGGTGCCCTCGTGCTGGCGCGGAGCCTCGCGCTCGTCGCCGACGACACCACCCGCGAGACGGCTCGTCGCCGTGCGCTGGAGCTGTTCCAGCCGCACGACTCGCAGTACGAGCGCGCTCGCACGTTCGCGGCGCTGGCCGCGGTCGGCAACCCGGCGGAGCGTCCGCGCCTCGGTGCGGCGGCCGCAGCGGCGTACGAGGCGGCGGGCCTGCGTCGACCGCTGGTGACGCCGGCGCCGGCTGCGGCGATGCCGCAGTTCGGCACGGGCTCGTCGTCGATCCGGTCCGGACCCGTGCTCTCGCCGGCGTTCCCGGGGACGCCGCGCAGCGCCCCCGACGCGTCGGCGGTGCTCACGTCACTGACCGCCGAGGAGCGTGCGGTGGTGCAGAAGGTCACCGAGGGGTACCGCAACCGCGAGATCGCCTCGTCGCTGTTCATGTCGCAGCGCACGGTGGAGCTGCGGCTCACGCAGATCTACCGCAAGGTCGGCGCGCGGTCGCGATCGCACCTGGTCGCGCTCCTCACGTAGGAGACGCACATCCAACCGGGCTCGCAGGCTCGCCCGGCGCTGGGTCCGCGCGCCGCTGGCGCGTCGCTCAGAGCGAAGACCGCGCGGGAGGCCCGGTACCAGCTGGTACCGGGCCTCCCGTCCGTCGTCGCTCGCGTGGTGCGACGGCGGTTGCGGGAGTCCGCACGCGACCGCAGCGCGGTGTGCCCCCGCACGCGGGGAACCGCAAGAGCGTCCGACGGGTGTTGCCGTGTGGTCGGCGGCGGGTGAGGCTTCTCCTGCACCGACCGCCGTGCCCCTCCCCCGGGGGCCAGCCCGCGGTACCCCGTCCGGTACCCGAACCCCTCGGCCCAACGACACCGACGTCCGTCCTCGCCTGATCCGAGGACGGGCGTCGGTTCCCGGGCCGGGAGGCCCCGGACGCGCGGCAGACCCGACGGCGGTCGGTGCCGCACCAGTCCCACCTCCCCGTTCCACCCACCCTCGTTCCCCCGAAGGGACAGCCGATGTGCGGCATCATCGCGGCCCGCGTGTCTGACGACGCGACCCCCTACCTGCTCGACGGACTCGAACGACTCGAGTACCGCGGGTACGACTCCGCCGGCATCGCCGTCCGGACGGCCGTCGGCCGCACCGAGACGATCCGCTCGGTCTCCCGCGTCGGCGACCTGCGCACGCTCGTCGCTGCACGCTCCGGTGACGCGCTCACCGGCGTCGGCATCGGCCACACCCGCTGGGCCACGCACGGTGCCGTGCGCGAGGCGAACGCGCACCCGCACGCCGACTGCACCGGCCGGATCTCGATCGTGCACAACGGCATCGTCGAGAACGCGGACCGGCTGCGCCAGACGCTCGAGGCGCAGGGCCACCGCTTCCGGTCCGACGTCGACTCCGAGGTCATCGCGCACCTGGTCGAGCGGGCGTTGGCGGTCGACCCGGACCTGATGCTCGCGGTGCAGATCGCGACGGCGCAGCTCGAGGGCTCGTGGGCGATCGTGGTCCTGGACGCCCGGGACGGCCGCATGGTCGTGGCGGCGGACCGTTCGCCGCTCGTCGTCGCCCGCTCCGGCCGCGGCGACTTCGTGGCGAGCGACATCGGCGCGATCGCCGAGTGGTGCGAGACGTTCGTGGCGCTGCGCGACGGCGACGTCGTCGAGCTCGGTGAGGCCTGGACCTGGTCGTCCGACGGCATCACGGTTCCCGTGCCGTTCCCGACGCCGTCCCCGTTCGCCGCCGCCGCGCTCGACCTCGGCGACCACACCGACCACATGGCGAAGGAGATCGGCGAGCAGGCCGACGTCGTCGCGACGATCCTGGACCGGGTGACCCGCCGCACCGCCGACGGCAGCATGTGGGTGGGCCTCGGCCTGGCAGGCTTCCACCGGCTGGCGATCGTCGCCTGCGGCACCTCGCTGAACGCGGGCCAGGTGATCGCGACCGCCCTGCGCGGGATCGGTGGTGTGCCGACCGACATCGTCGTCGCGAGCGAGGCCGACCAGGCCGTGCTCGGTCCGGGCACCCTGGTCGTCGCGATCAGCCAGTCCGGTGAGACGGCCGACGTACTCCGCGCCCTGGACCGGTTCGAGGACCGCCACCCGGTGCTCGCGCTGACCAACAACATGCACTCCTCGCTCGCCCGACGGGCCGACGCCGTGCTGGACTGCCACGCCGGCCCGGAGATCGGGGTCGCGGCCACGAAGACGTTCACGGCGCAGGTCGTCGTCGGCGTCGCGGCGATGATCTCCGCGATGGTGGCGTCCGGCCGCATCGAACCGTCGCGCGCCCAGGTGCTCGTCGACGAGCTGCTCGACCTGCCCGCACGGATCGAACACGCCGCGCGGGTGTCCGCCGAGCGGATGCCGCTGCTGGTGTCGAGCGTCAAGGAGGCCACGGGCTTCCTGTTCCTCGGCCGCGGTGCCGGGCTGCCGTACGCCGCCGAGGGGGCCCTGAAGCTCAAGGAGCTCAGCTACCGCTGGGCCGAGGCGTACCCCGCCGGCGAACTCAAGCACGGGCCGCTCGCCCTGGTGGACGACGGCACCCCGGTGGTCGTCATCGACCACGGTGAGCCGAAGATCCAGTCGGCGATCGCCGAGGTCCGGGCCCGCGGTGGCTTCGTCATCACGATCGGCGGCGAGTCGGCGGACATCCCCGCGCTCGGACGCCGTGGCACCGGCGACCTGGCCTGGGGTGCGATGACCGCGCCGTGGGGTCCGCTCGAGGCCGTCGTGCCGCTGCAGATGCTCGCGCGGGAACTGGCCCTGCAGCTCGGGTGCGATGTCGACAAGCCCCGGAACCTGGCGAAGTCGGTGACGGTCGAATAGCCGGGCGCCGACGCGTGAACCGCCTGACGGTGTTCCTCGCCTTCCTCACCGCCCTGGCGATCACCGGCACCGTGGTCCTGGTCACGGTGGTGCTGACGACGCCCGGGCTCCCCTGACGCCGGTCCCGCAGGGTCTTCCTGGGCGGGGCTGCGATGCTGGTCACTTGACCACCGCAGCCCCGCCCCTCGTCTTCGTCGCGCTCCTCGTCGGCGCCGTCCTGCCGTTCGTGCCGTTCGTCGGCCGGGTGGCCCGCATCGCCGCGACCATCGCCCACGAGGTCGGGCACGCGATCGTCGTCGTGCCGTTCGGCGGGCGGATCCAGCGGATCGAGCTGCACCCGGACGGGTCCGGCGAGGCCTGGGTCCAGCTCGGCCGGGTGCCCGGCGGCATCCGGTGGCTCGTCCGGATCCTGAACCTGTACGCCGGGTACAGCGCACCCCTGTGGGCGGGGGTGCTCCTGGTGACCGGGGTGCTGCACGGCTCCCGCTGGCTGCCCGTGGTGGTGCTCGCGGTCATCGGGCTCGTCGCGTTGGCGTTCGTCCGGAACTGGTTCGGCCTCCTCGTCGTCCTCGGCTTCGACGCGCTCGCCCTGTGGGTGGCCGTCCGCCCGTCCGAGGCGACCGTCCTGGTGATCGCCGCCGTCGGGGCCTTCTTCGTCGTCGACGGCCTGCGCTCGGTGGTGCAGGTCGGCCGCTGGCTCGTCACCGGCGCCCGGGTGCAGACCGACTTCCACATCGCCGCGGCCGAGATGCGGGTGCCGGCGTCCCTGTGGTTCGTGCTGTTCGTCGCCGTGAACGCCGTCGCGGTGTGGCTGGCGCGCGAGCCACTGCTCCAGGTCTGGGACACCGTCGTCACCGGGGTCCGCGCGCTCGTCTGAGGCTGCGCTCGCGTAACCGGGGGCCGCAATCGCCTGTCCGCGCCGAGGGGCTGCGAGGCTACCGCCAGACGACCCCCGGAGGTGTCCCATGGCGACCGACGACCACGGCTTCGCGACCGAGCAGGTACACGGCGGCTTCGTGCCCGATGCCGGGCACGGCGCCCGGGTCCCCGCGATCCACATGTCCTCCGGGTTCCTGTTCGACGACTTCGACCAGGCCCGTGACCGCTTCGCCGACACCGACGACGGCTACACCTACACGCGCCTCGGCAACCCCACGAACGCCGACGTCGAGCGTCGCGTGGCGCTGCTCGAACGCGGTGTCCAGGCGATCCTGGTCGGCAGCGGTCAGGCGGCGGCGACCGTGGCGTTCCTCGGCCTGCTGCAGGCCGGCGACCACGTCGTCAGCGCACGGAGCATCTACGAGGGCACGCGCGGCCTGCTGCTGCAGAACCTCGGCCGGCTCGGCATCGAGGTCGACTTCGTCACCGACGCCCGCGACCTCGATGCCTGGGCCGCTGCGGTCCGACCGAACACGAAGGCGTTCTTCGCCGAGACCATCCCGAACCCGAAGAACGACGTCCTCGACATCACCGGCGTCGCCGAGACCGCACACCGCGCCGGCGTCCCGCTGATCGTCGACAACACCCTCGCCACGCCGTACCTGGTGCGCCCGGTCGAGCACGGCGCGGACATCGTCGTGCACTCGGCGTCGAAGTTCCTGTCCGGCCACGGAGCCGGACTCGGCGGCGTGGTCGTGGACGGCGGCCGGTTCGACTGGACCGCCGCCCCCGAGCGCTGGACGCACCTGACCAGCCCCGAGCGGTCCCTCGGCGGCGAGAGCTACGCCGAGCGGTACGGCAACCGGGCGTTCGCCGTGTTCGCCCGCGACGTCGTCGCCGCACGCATCGGTCCGGCGCCGTCCCCGTTCAACGCGTTCCTGCTCCGCCAGGGCATCGAGACGCTGTCGCTGCGGGTGGAACGCCACTGCGCGAACGCGCTGGCCGTCGCGTCCTGGCTGGACCAGCAGCCGGAGGTGACGAGCGTCGACCACGCAGGCCTGGCCTCCAGCCCGTTCCACGACCTCGCCCAGCGCTACCTGCCCCGCGGAGCCGGGTCCGTCTTCGCCTTCACGCTCGCCGGTGGCGAAGCCGCCGCGCGGGCGTTCATCGACGCCGTGCAGCTGTTCAGCCGGATGACCCACCTGGGCGACGTCCGCTCGCTGATCCTGCACCCGGCCACCACCACGCACGCCGGCCGCACGCCGGAGGAGCGCGCCGAGCAGGGCATCAGCGACGGCCTGATCCGCCTGTCGGTCGGCATCGAGGACGTCGCGGACCTGCTCCGCGACCTGGAACGCGGGTTCGCCGCGGTGCGGTCCGCAGACACCGCCGGCGGCCTGGAGGCACGTGGAGCGTCGGACGCGCGGCGCACGGCCGCCGGTGGGCCGGCACTCGACCGGCAGGAGCGCTGAATGGCCGAGCTGCAGCACTTCGGGTACTTCTTCTCCCGCGGCTTCGGCCCGCAGGCCTGGGGCCGGTCCGACTGGGACTGGGGCCACGACTGGACGAAGCCGGACCTGTACCAGCAGTCCGTCCGGACGCTCGAGCAGGCCGGCATGGACCTGGTCATCGCCGAGGACGCCGTCTCGCTCGGCTCCCCCGCGACCCTCGACCTGCGCATCCGGCAGGCGTACGGCGGCCCGAAGCACGACCCGCTGCTGCTCGCCCCGTACCTGTTCGCAGCGACGTCGCACATCGGCATCGCCCCGACCGTCAACGCGGGCATCACCCCGCCGTACCTGGCGGCACGGCAGTTCGCCACCCTGGCGCACCTGTCCTCGGACCGACTGGGCATCAACGTCGTCACCGACGTCGGCAGCGCACGCCACGCCGGCCTGCCGCCGCTGCCGCACGACCAGGCGTACGACCGCGCCGAGGAGTGGATCACCCTGCTCCGTCGGCTCTGGCACTCGTGGGGCGACGCGTACGTCGGCGCACCGGACTCGTGGCACTTCGCGGACGGCGACGCCCTCGACGCGTTCCACCACGAGGGCACCCACTTCACCGCCGACGGTCCGCTGAATGCCCTGCCGCTGGCGTCGGACCCCGTGGTGGTCTCCCCCGGTGGCTCGGGCCGAGGGCTCGCGTTCGCCGGGACCCACTCGGACGTGCAGCTCGCGCTCGCGCCGCTGTCCGCCGCCGCGGTGACGGACTACCGCGCCCGGGTGATCGCGGCAGCCGAGGCGGCAGGGCGGTCCACCGCGGACCTGCGGATCCTGTTCGTGCTCAAGCCCGTCATCGTGTCCTCACCGGAGGAGGCCGACCGCATCGTCGCGGCGTCCGAGCACCCCACCGACGACGCCCTGCGTGCGGCGGCGATCGCGTGGTCGAGCGACTCCGAGACCGACCTGCTCGCGCTCGACCTGGACGCCCCGGTGCCCGAGGGGACCTTCGGTGAGCACGTCTCGGCCGGTACGATCCGCGGGCTGCTCGGGGACACCCCGGACGCACCGCTGCGGGAGCTGCTCGCCCGCAAGGCACGGCAGGGGCGGATCGCGTCACGCTCGGGGTTCGTGGGGACCGCCGACGAGTTCGCGGACTTCATCGAGGAGCTCGGCAGCGACGCCGACAACGACGGGATCATCTTCTCGGGCGACCTGCACCCGGCGCAGATCCACCGGATGTTCGGCGACCTGGTGCCCGTGCTCCGGCGCCGTGGACTCCTGCGACGGGAGTACGGCGCCGGAGGCATCCGGGCGAACCTGTTCGACTTCTAGCGGAAGCGGCTGCGTCTGCGTCGCTGTCCGGCGGCACGGGCGCCCCGTCGACCGTTCGGTCCGGATCCGCGGTCCGGACGGTCGATGTGTGGCACCGCCCGTCGGCGTGAGGCTGGACCCACCACACCGAACGGAAGGTCCTCCCCCATGCGTCTCCCCCGCACCCTCGTCGCCACTGCCGCCGCAGCCCTCGCCGTCACCGGCATCACGGCCGGTGCAGCCGTCACCTCGTCGAACAGCGCCACCGCCGACGTCCGCACCGCCACGGACGCCCGCACCGTCGCCGTCACCGGCGATGCCGTCGTCGAGTCCAAGCGGCTGAGCTCCGCCGAAGCCATGCGGGCGGCCTCGGCCGCCCTCGCCGCTGCAGAAGCGGACGGCGCGGGCTTCGTCAGCGTCTCGGTCGTCGACCGCAACGGTCAGCTGCAGGCCTTCGTGCGCGGCGAGAACGCCGCGTCCCACACGATCAGTGCCTCGCGGCAGAAGGCGTACACCGCCGCGGCCTTCGGGTCGCCGACGTCCGAACTCGCGAAGCGCGCCACGGGCGACAGCGCCGGGCTGAAGGATCTGCCCGGCACGCTGTTCCTCGCCGGGGCCGTGCCGGTCAAGGCGGGCGAGGCCTCAATCGGCGGCATCGGTGTCGGAGGCACCCCGTCGGGTGCCACGGACCAGGAGTACGCGCAGGCCGGGCTCGACGCGATCACGAAGTGACCCGGCGACGTCGGGGCGTGCTCCGACGACGCTGAGTCCGTCACGGCGACGGCGGGACGACCATCGGTCGCCCCGCCGTCGTCACGTCGTCACGGCGTCGGGCCGTCCGGCGACCGCGCGGGGTGCGCCAAGCCGTCGAGGGCGATGATGCCCCGTCGGGTGGCCTCGGCCACCGCCCCGGCTCGGCCGTCGACACCGAGCTTCGCGAACACCCGCACCAGGTGCGTCTTCACCGTCGACTCGCTCATGAAGAGCCGCCCCGCGATCAGCCGGTTCGTCGAGCCGTCGGCGAGCAGTTCGAGCACGTCGAGCTCACGAGGGGTCAGGGTCTCGTCCGGTCGGCGACCACGGTCGAGCATGCGTTCCGCCACGGCCCGCGTGTACACGGCGGTCCCGGTGGCCGCGGCCCGGACCGCGGCGGCGAGTTCCTCGGCGGTCGCGTCCTTGAGCAGGTACCCCATCGCCCCGGCATCGAGCGCCCGCATGATCGACACGTCGGTCGCCGTGGCCGTGAACACGAGCACGCGAGTGGTCCGCACCAGTCCGGGGATCAGGTCGACACCGTTCCGCGTCCCCAGGCCCAGGTCGAGCACGACGACGTCCGGAGCCGCCTCGGCGACCAGGGCGCTCACGGCTTCCGGATCCCCGGTCGAGGCGACGACGTCGATGTCGGGGAAGGTCCCGAGGATCGCGGCGACACCGGACCGGAGCACCGGGTGGTCGTCGACGAGCAGGACGCGGGTCATGGTTCCTCCAACGGGACGGTCGCCCGCAGCACCGTACCGTCCGGGCCGGAGCGGATGTCGAGCGTGCCCCCGACGGCCTCGAGTCGCCGGCGCATCATCGTCAGGCCGTGTCCCCCGGTCGGCCCGGGCGTGACCGGCCGGCTCGGGTCGAAGCCACGGCCGTCGTCGCGGACGACGACTGCGACCGAGTCGTCCTGGTTCCGGAACTCCAGTGAGATCGACGCAGCGCCGGCGTGCCGTTCGGCGTTGCCGAGCGCCCCCTGCGCGCTCCGCAGCAGGGCCATTGCACGTATCGGCGTCACCGTCTGCGGCTCCCCGACCACCGACCAGCGGGCGCCCACGCGCTCGGCGGCCGTGGAGAGGGCGGCCGTCAACGAGTCCGTCGACCCGTCCGCCGCGCCGTTCGCTGACTCGCCGACGTCCGGGTGATCTGCTCCGAGGCCGTCAACCAGCGCGCGGGTGTCCACCACCGCGCTGCGCAGTGCACGGCGTGCCTGCTGCGCGAGGGCGTCGTCCCCGGACCGTTCCGCCGCTTCGGTCAGGAACAGCGCGCCCGCCACCGACTGCACCACCGTGTCGTGCAGCTCAGCGGCGACGTGCTGGCGTGCTTCGATTGCACCGGCCCGCCGCTCGGAGAGGCAACGAGTCGCGCGCGGGTGGCGACGAGCTGCCGGACGGTTCGCGACCGCTCGTGCAGTGCCACCCGCGACACCACGATCGCGGTGAGGAACACCGAGCCGGCCAGCAGACACCCCACGAGCAGCCCGGGGTCGTCGCTCCCGGTCAAGCGGGGCACCGAGACCGCTGCGACGACGATCACCGCAGCGCTGGCGAGCGTGGCCGGCACGACCCGCGCGGTCGTCTGCAGCAGGACCACGAGCGGGACGACGCTCCACGCGGCGCTCGGGGCGACCACGACGAGCACGACCGCGAGCAGCGCCAGCCCGAGGGGCACCGCGACGGGGACCGGACGGCCCAGGAGCACGACAGCACCGGCCGAGCCCGCTGCGATCAGGGCGACCCCGAGGGTCACCGCGACGACGTGGTTCGGCTCACCGGCGTGGAACTGGTGGTACCGCAGCGTCCCGACGGCGGTGACGAGCGCCACGGCAGCCGCTGCGAGCGCGCTCGCCCTACGGCTGAGGAACTGGCCGAGCCCGTGCCAGGACGACGAGGGTGGGACCGGGGGCACCGCACCAGGGTACGGACCCCCGGTCGGAGATCGGCTGTGCCGCTCCTGCTACTTCTCGGACTTCTTCTTCTTCTTGTCGTCGTCCTTCTTGGACTTCTTCTTCTTGTCGTCGTCCTTCTTGGACTTCTTCTTCTTGTCGTCGTCCTTCTTGGACTTCCTCTTGTCGTCGTCCTTCTTCGACTTCTTCTTCTTCTCGTCGTCCTTCTTCGACTTCGCCCTGCTCGCGCCCGTCGGCAGCGGCAGGACGGCCGACACGGCCTCCGGCTCCGCCTGCGAGGCGTCATCGTCGGCGTCGGCGTCGCCGGACGCACCGGTCTCCGGCGACTCCACCCCGTCGATCGGCTCGACGACCACGGCCGACCCGGTGTCCAGCTCGACGTCGACCGCGTGCTCCTCGAGAACCGGCGCCAGGGCGTCGGCGACCCGTTCGACCGTCAGCACCGCGTCCGCCTCGGCGAGCCGGAGCAGGGCCTGCGCGGTCCGCACCCGGGTGGTCGCCTTGCGCGCGAGGACGTCCGACCGTGCACCCTCGAGGAACGTGCGCAGGGCACGTTCCACGGCGGAGCGTCCGCGCGGTGCGGCGCGGTCGAGCCGATCGAGTTCCCCGGCGATCCCGGAGACATCGTTGGCGACGTGCTCGTGGCGGACCGACTCGATGAGCGCGGCGATGGCTGCGGCGGCACGTTGGACCCCGGCGGAGCGCTGATCGAGCACGACGAGCATCTCGACCACCGAGCCGTAGGTGACGGTCTCGAGGCGTACCGGCTCCGCGCCGCGGCCGCGCACGACCAGGCGGGTGTCGGGGTTCGGCAGCCAGGCGGCGAGGGCGGCGACCGTGGCGACGGAGCCCACGATCCGCTCGTACTCGCTGAGCACCACTCGTTCCTGCTCCCGCAGACGGACACGGATCGCGATCTCCTGCACCACGTGCTGACCTCTCGTTCGGGTTCGACGCGAGCGTGTTCTGCGCGCCTGCTCCGGAGCGTAGTCCTCGGACGTGGCGGAACAGCGAACGCCCCGGCACTGTCCAGGGGACGGTGCCGGGGCGTTCAGGTGGCGCAGCGTGACAGCGGTTCGTCGTCCGGCGAATGGTGGAGATGGGGGGAATCGAACCCCCGTCCATCGCTGCAATTCGACGTCTTCTACGGGCGTATCCGGATAGTTCGTTCTGCTCGGCCCCGTCCTTTGCTACCGGCTTCTAGGACGACGGGCCCAGTCTCAGTGCAAGTCCCGCACGGCCCTGAGGCGCAACCGTGCAGCAAGTCCTCTGGATGACGTCGGGATCAGGTTAGAAGACGGTCACCTGGCCGACGGACTTCATGTGCTGGGCTGCTTACGCAGCGAGAGCGAAGTCAGTGCGCTTGGAATTGGCACTTGTTGTTTTCCACGGATCGTTTACGAGATAACCGTGGGTCCTCGGCCCGCTTCCCGTCGGCACACAGGCAATGTCGAAACCGATCATCCCCATGCGGGCAGGACGTGCGAGCCGCTGTCACGCTGTTGAGTTGCCAATGCCCCTGTCGGAGCAGTCCCTCAGTCTAGCCGAGGAGGTGCGTCAGCGCTACTCGCCGACGCGGTTCCGGGTGCGCATGGCCCGCTCGGCCTCACGCTTGTCGGTCTTCTCGCGCAGCGCCTGGCGCTTGTCGAACTCGCGCTTGCCCTTCGCGACGGCGATCTCGATCTTGGCCCGACCGTCGTGGAAGTAGATCTGCAGGGGCACGAGGGTGTACCCGCCCTGGGCCGTCTTGTGCGAGATCTTCACGATCTGTTGCTTGTGCAGGAGCAGCTTGCGCTTCCGTCGGGGCGAGTGGTTGTTCCACGTGCCCTCGGTGTACTCCGGGATGTGCACGGCGTCGATCCAGGCTTCGCCACCGTCGATGTAGGCGTACCCGTCGACCAGGGACGCCCGACCCATCCGCAGGGACTTCACCTCGGTGCCGGACAGGACCATGCCCGCTTCGTACGTGTCCTCGATGAGGTAGTCGTGCCGGGCGCGACGATTCGTTGCGACGATCTTCTCCCCGCGTTCCTTCGCCATGACGACTCCTCTCGATGGTGACCGGTGCAGTGCGCTGCGTGGGTGGTTCCGCGCAGCCCTACAGACTACTCAACACGAAGCAGGCGGCGCACCTTCCCGGCGCGCCGCCCGCTCGCGGATGCGGTGCTGCGTCAGACCTTCAGGTACCGGCGGATGGCGATCGACGCCGACGCCGCGGCGAGGAGCACCCCGATCACGATCACCGCGGGGACCACGATGGCCGCATCGCCCATGCCGATGAACGCCGTTCCGGTGAAGCGCTCCGCCAGGAAGTTCCGGACGAAGAACCAGACCACGGCGGTGATCGCGCCTCCGGCCAGGACGGCTCCGATGGCGGCGGCGATCACCCCCTCGAGCACGAACGGTGTCTGGATGAACCGGTTCGACGCACCCACGAGCCGCATGATGCCGAGCTCTCGCCGTCGACTGAACGCCGACAGGCGGATCGTCGTCGCGATGAGCAGCACCGCCGCCACGAGCATGAGCGCCGCGATGCCGATCGCCGTGTAGGACGAGGCGTTGAGCAGGTTGAAGATCGGCTGCAGGTACCCGCGTTGGTCGACGACGCTCTGCACGCCGGCGACCTTCGACAGGCTCTCGACCAGGACGTCGGCCTGCGACGGGTTCTTCAGGTTCACCCAGAAGGTCTCGTTCAGGTACTCCGGCTTGACGAACTCCGTCGCGGCCGAGTCCTTGAACTGCTCCTTGAACCGGGTGAAGGCCTGGTCCTGGTTCTCGTAGTAGGTCTTCTCGATGTACGGCTTGAGCGTCGACGAGTCGAGCTGCGCCTGGACCTGCTCGCGCTGGTCCGCGGTGGCCTTCGCGCCGGTGCAGTTGCCCGTGGTGTCGGTGTCGGTGCACAGGTAGACGGCGACCTGCGCCCGGTCGTACCAGTACCCCTTCATCTGGTTGATCTGCATCTGGAGCAGGATCGCCGTGCCGACGAAGGTCAGGGAGATGAAGGTCACGAGGACGACGGAGACGACCATCGACGCGTTGCGTCGCAGGCCCGAGCCGACCTCGGACATGACGAGCCCGAGCCTCATCGGATGAGCCCCGGGATCGTCTGGATGCCGGTGGTGTTGGACACGGTGCCTCGCTGGATCGGGACGGCCTGGGTCTGGTAGCCGCCGGACTGCTCGTCGCGCAGGACGGTGCCGTTCGAGAGCTCGATGACCCGCCGCTGCATCTGGTTCACGATGCTGGCGTCGTGCGTCGCCATCAGCACGGTGGTGCCTCCCTGGTTGATGCGTTCGAGGAGCGCCATGATGCCGGCGGACGTGGTGGGGTCCAGGTTTCCGGTGGGCTCGTCGGCCAGCAGGATCGCCGGCTTGTTCACGACGGCGCGGGCGATGGCCACGCGCTGCTGCTCACCACCGGAGAGTTCGTGCGGCATGCGGGTGGCCTTGCCGGCGAGCCCGACGAGCTTCAGCACGTCGGTCACGGCCTCACTGATGAAGCCCTTGCTCTTGCCGATGACCTGCAGCGAGAACGCCACGTTGTCGAACACGTTCTTGTTCGGCAGCAGACGGAAGTCCTGGAAGACCACGCCGAGGTTGCGGCGGAAGTACGGGACCTTCCGCGATGCCAGGGACCCGAGGCGCTGCCCGAGCACGTGGATCTGCCCGCTGGTGGGCTTCTCCTCCTTGAGCACGAGGCGCAGGAAGCTGGACTTGCCGGAACCGGACGCGCCCACGAGGAACACGAACTCGCCCTTGAGGATCTCGAGGGTGAGGTTGTCGAGCGCCGGACTCGGGTTGCCCGAGTAGACCTTGGTGACCTGGTCGAATTTGATCATGACCGGATCAGGGTAGGTCGCCGCGCTTGGAAAGCAAGCGAGGCGCGCGGCTCACGAACCCCTACTCGGCGGCGGATTGCTTGCGCCAGCGGATGCCCGCGTTGATGAAGCCGTCCAGATCGCCGTCGAACACGGCTGAGGGGTTGTTCACCTCGTGCTCCGTCCGGAGGTCCTTGACCATCTGGTACGGCGCCAGGACGTAGGAGCGGATCTGGTCGCCCCAGCTCGCCGTGATGTTGCCGGCGAGTTCCTTCTTCTTCGCGTTCTCCTCTTCCTTCTTCAGGAGGAGCAGGCGCGACTGCAGCACGCGCATGGCGGCCGCACGGTTCTGGATCTGCGACTTCTCGTTCTGCATCGAGACGACGGTGCCGGTCGGGATGTGCGTCAGCCGCACCGCCGAGTCGGTCGTGTTGACGGACTGTCCGCCGGGACCCGACGAGCGGAACACGTCGACGCGGATGTCGTTCTCGGGGATGTCGATGACGGCGGTCTCCGGCATGAGCGGGATGACCTCGACCGCGGCGAAGGACGTCTGGCGCTTGCCCGCGGCACCGAACGGCGACATCCGCACCAGGCGGTGGGTGCCGGCCTCGACCGAGAGCGTGCCGAACGCGTGCGGGGCGTCGATCTCGAACGTCGCGGACTTGATGCCCGCTTCCTCGGCGTACGAGGTGTCCATCACGGCGGTCTTGAAGTTGTGCTGCTCGGCGTACCGGAGGTACATGCGGAGGAGCATCTCGGCGAAGTCCGCCGCGTCGACACCGCCCGCACCGGCGCGGATCGTGATGACCGCCGGACGGTCGTCGTACTCGCCGTCGAGGAGCGTCTGCACCTCGAAGTCGCCGATCATCTTCTGGATCGCCTTGAGCTCGGCGAGGGCTTCGTCGGCGGACTCCTGGTCGTCGCCCTCGTTCGCCATCTCGACCAGCACCTCGAGGTCGTCGATGCGCTGCTCGGTGTCGGTGATCTTCTTCAGCTCCGACTGGCGGTGCGAGAGCGCGCTCGTCACCTGCTGCGCGTGGTCGACGTCGTCCCAGAGGTCCTGGGCCCCGGCCTGCTCGCTGAGGTCGGCGATCTCACGCTGCAGGCGGTCGACGTCGACCACCGAGCGGATGTTGCCGAAGGTCTCGCGAAGGGCGGAGAGCTGCTCGGTGAAGTCCAGTTCGACCATGGTCATCGATCCTACCGGCGCGAGTCCGACTCGGCCGACCGGGGTCAGTAGTCGATGTGCTCCGTCCGTGCCGACGACAGGGCACGAGTGGCTGCCTCGGCGATGGCCTGGGCCCTGAGCCCGTCCTCCAGGGAGACCGGCGGCTCGGATCCGGACTCGAGCGACGCGACGAAGGCGGCGAGCGTCGCGGCGTAGGTGGGCTGCACGCGCTCGAACCAGCCGTCGTGGAGTCCGTCCGCGACGATCTGCCCGTCGGTGTAGCGAGCGACGTTCCCGCGGTGGTTCCGCCGCGACTCGACGAGTCCGGACGACCCCATGACCTCGATGCGCTCGTCGTAGCCGTAGCCGGTGCGCCGCACGCTGTCGATCTGCACGAGCGCGCCGGAGGGCATCGTGAGGGTCGTGACCGACGTGTCCACGTCGCCGAACTCGCGGATGGCCGGGTCGACGAGCGCCGAACCCGCCACCGCGACCGTCACCGGGTCCTCGCCGGTGATCCACCGCACGAGGTCGAAGAAGTGCACGGTCTGGTCGCGGAGCTGGCCGCCGGAGACCCGCAGGTAGTCGAGTGGCGGCAGGGACGGGCCGCGGGAGCTGAGCTGGACGAGTTCGACCGCACCGATCTCCCCCGCGGCGACGATGCGTTGCAACTCGGCGTGGTCGCGATCCCACCGCCGGTTGAAGTCGAGCATCGCCGGCACGCCGCTGGCACGCACGTGCTCCACCACCGCGACCGCGTCGGCGTACCCGGCAGCGATGGGTTTCTCGCAGAGCACGGCGATCCCGGCGTCGGCGGCAGCGCGCAGGTGCTGCGCGTGCGTGTCGGTGGAGGAAGCGACGAAGACCGCGTCGACCTGCGCCGCGTCGAACGCCTCGTCCTGGGTGAGCGCCCACGTGCCGTGCCGTGCCGCCAGCGATGCAGCGCGGTCACGGTCGACGTCGTGGATCCCCACGAAGTCGACGTCGGGGTGCGCTGCGAGGGACGCGGCATGCACGGCACCGATGAACCCGGCACCGACGAGTGCGAAGCGTTGCGTCATGATCAGCCCACCAGGATCGCGGTCAGGTCGTGCATGGTGCGTGCGACGACGGCGGGATCCTGTTCGTTCGCCCGGTCGGAGAACATCTCGGTGACCCACCATCCGTCGTACCCGGTCGCCTTGATCGCGTCGACCCACTGCTGCAGCGGGATCGCACCGCCCCCGATGACGACGTTCCGGTGGACGGCCTGGTCGGGAACCGTCCGCTCGCGGTCCAGGTCGAACCCGTCCGACAGGTGGACGGCCTTGATGACCGACGCGGGCAGCGCTCGGACCTCGGCCAGCGTGTCCCCGGTCGTCCAGAAGTGCCAGGTGTCGAGTGCGATCCCCACGTTGTCGCGCCCGGCCTCCTCGATGATGTCCAGCGCGTGCCGGCATCGGTTGAGGTGCGCCCAGGCGAGGGGCTCCAGGTAGACCTCGAGCCCGTGATCCGCGGCGATGTCCGCCGCCAGACGGACGTTCGCACCGGTGATGCGGACCGCTGCGTCCTCGTCGAGTCCGAGCGTCGCCCGGTACCGGGTGTCGTCATCGGCCAGTCGGCCAGCGCGGTGGTCACGGACGACCGCGGAATCGACCGGCCCGGTGCACAGCTGCACGATGGGCGCACCGACGGCGGTGGCCACACCGCACATGCGCTCGACCTCCGCGACGAAGTCGTCGCGACCGGCACCTTGACGCTCGATGTCGAGCACGGCACCGAGCCCTGTCACTTCGAGACCCTCGAGCAGCGGCGGCAGTGTCTGGACGTCGTACCCGGCGTCGAGGTACCGGTAGAGCTTCGGGCTCTGCAGCTCGATGCCGCCGTAGCCAGCCTCCTTCGCGAGGCGGACGTCCTGGACGACGTTGCCGTGGAACGTCGTCGTGACGTTCATGGAGATCTTCGGGGGCATCTGCGCTCGCTTCGTTGGACAGCACTGGAACAGTCTGGACCGGTCCAGAATAGGACTAGCCTGCTCTCATGTCGAGACCTCACCACGCTCCGACCATCCGGGACGTCGCCGAGCGCGCCGGGGTCTCGAAGTCGCTGGTCTCGCTCGCGCTCCGCGGCGACCCAGGAGTCAGCGACGCCCGTCGGGCGGCCGTCCAACGAGCAGTCGACGAACTCGGCTACCGACCGAACCGCGCAGCCAGGAGCCTCGGCGAGCAGCGGACGGGCACGGTCGGAGTGCTCCTGAACGACCTGCGGAACCCCTGGTTCGTCGACCTGCTCGCCGGCCTCACCGCGACACTCGACACCGTCGGACTGGCACCCATCCTGGTCGACTCGGCGACCACACGGCGCGTGGGCGGTTCGCCCGTGGACATGCTCCTGCGACAACAGGTGGACGGCATCGTCGTGGTCGGCACCACAGAGGACGACGCCGCCCTCCGTCGGGCGGTCCAGGAGGTCCCGGTGGTCCTCGCCGGGACGTACGAGCCTGACGACCTGCACGCCGACGTGGTCGTGAACGACGACCATGCCGGCGCATCGATCGCGACCGAGCACCTCCTCGCGCTCGGACACACCCGGATCGGTCACCTCGTCGGCCCGGGGCGCGTCGGAGAGCTCCGCGAGCAGGGTTTCCGCGCGACCATGACCCGCCACGGTGCCGACGCCGTCGTGGTGCCGGCCGGCATGAGCGAGGAGAGCGGGTACGCGGCGGCCCGACGAGTCCTGGGCACGGCCGACCGTCCGACCGCGCTCGTGGCCTACAACGACCTCGTCGCCATCGGCGCGTTGTCCGCCGCCGACGACCTCGGCCTCGTCGTCCCGGACGACGTGTCACTCGTCGGGTACGACGACACCTACCTCGGCAGCATCCGGCACATCTCGCTCACCACGGTCGACAACGGGACGTTCGCGATCGGGGCCCAGGCGGCACGGTGGCTCGGTGAACGCGTGCAGGGGCGAGACCCGGAGCCGCGCGTGCACCGAGTGCCGGTGTCACTCGTGGTGCGGCGCACGACGAGCGGTCCGAGACCGACGGACGACGACCGCTGACGGCGACGTCGCCGACGGTGCGGTCTCCCAGCGCGCCCGCGTGTCCGGCGCGCATCCGGAAGGCCGACCTGGAGGCCCGGCGCAGGTCCGTCCCGCTGGTCACGGGGACGTCGACAGCGGCACCAGGACCGGATCGACCGGGCATCCACTGAGCGCGGGTTCGCGTGAGTCGGCGACACGTGTTCCTCGGGGATCACCGCCCGCCCCTCGCTACCCGGGCCTCCGGTGCGACCTGGCGATCGCGTACCGCCGCAGCCGCACGCCCCCGCGGCGCTCGGTCGACAACAGGACGGCGTCGTAGTGCTCCAACACCCCGACGGAGCCGTCGTTGTCATCGCGGCAGACGGCGATCACCGGGTCGATCCCGACGCGCGAGGCGTGCGCGAGCACCTGGCCCAGCGCCCAGGTCGCCACGCCTCGGCCCCTCGCCGACGGACGGATCCCGTACCCGACGTGGCCGAACCGCTGCACTCCGGCGGCGTCTCCCGGTGCCCGGAGTGCGATCCCGCCCAGGACGCGTCCGTCCTCGACGATCCACCAGAGCGCACCGGGTCTGGCGTGCAGTCGGCCGACCCAGGCGCGGAACCCGTCCTCGTCACCGACGTCGTCGTGGGTGGTGATCCCGAACCCGTCCTCGTGCGCGCCCGGCCCCCACTCGGCATGCGCTTCAGCCCACGCCTCGTACAACGCCGCCTGCGGTCTCACCAACTCGAGCATGTCCAAGTATCACAACGATGCGGCTCGGTGGCGATCCCCTCGTGCGGATCCGACGGCAGTCGCTTCCGGAGTCGCACGCGCGACCCGCATAGACCGCGACCCGTAGAGTCGAGAGACTCTCGACGTCAGGACCAGAACGATGACCAGCCCCGTAACCGACCCGGCCGGAGCCGAGCGTTGGGCAGCCGCCGCCCGGCTCGCCGACGGCCAGAGCGACGACGGGCTCCGCCGCCGCCGGACGCGCGTGTTCGTGTGGGTGGGGGCACTCGTCCTGGCCTCGTGGGCCGTCGGGGTGGTCCTGGCGCTGGTGCTGGCCCCGGGCACCGGGAGCGACCACGCGAGTGGCGACGGTGGCGTGCAGCTGCTCGTCCAGCTCCTGCTGTTGCTGCTCGGGCTGGTCGTCGGCATCGTCGGTTTCGTGTGGGCCTTCCGCTCCGGTCACTACGTCACTCGCTGGCGATCGGTGAGCAGCCCGCTCTCCCGCGCGGAGCAGCGGTCGGTGCGGCGTCAGATCGCCGGCAAGGAGCCGATCGACGACGAGCACGCGGACATCGTCGTCGCAGTCGCCGCGCAGAACCGTCGAGCCACGCTCGGGATCCTGCCGATCTTCGGCGCCGTGATGCTGTTCGCCGCCTCGACAGCGGTGAGCACGGACAGTCTGCCCATCAAGCTGATCGAGCTCGTCGCGTCGTTCACGGTGGTGCTCGGGCTCGTGCAACTGGCCGTGCAGTACCGACGAGCCGGGCGGTTCCTCTCGGAGCACGCCCTCAGCTGACGCCGTCCGGCTGGCCGCCCGGAACGCTCGACCGTCGGCGGCGTCGGTTCCTCAGGACCAGCAGGAGACCGACCAAGGTCGCGGCGCTCCCGAGGAACACCCCCGCTCCGACCCACGTCGTGACGCACGTGCCGTGCCCGAAGAGCGCGTTGATGAGCATGCCGAGTCCCACGGCCACGCCGGTGAGCAACACCGCGCACGTCGGTTCGAGCCACGGAGGCGACAGGAGCGACCGTCGGTCGACCGGGAGGCCGCGGTCCAGTCGAGCACGCGCAGCTCGCTCGCGGTCCTGGATCGCGATCCCGATCGTCGGCCCCCAGAACGCCACCGTGGCCTGGCTGCCGTCGGGATCGACCAGGATCAGGATCGCCAGCGTCGCCACCGCACCGCCGAGGTACCACCAGGGGAAGACCCGACGGATCGGGACGGCCCAGCGGCTGTCCCGCCGGGTGCCGTTCCGAGGGTGATGCTCACCGCCGCTCGTGGCCACGGTCAGCGCTCCCACCGCAGGTCGGCGCTGCCCTGCGGTTTCGGAGTGGTCACGAGCTCAGTCATCACGGCCTCGCGAGTCGTCCCGATGCACTCGGCGACGAGGAGGTCGTACTCGTGAACGGCGGTGCAGGTGGCGCCGGGGTCACGGTGCCGGACGGAGATCGGCGGAACGGATTCGCCATCAGGGGCCGCCCTCGACGTCGTGCGTGGTGGCCGTCCCCCCGGGTGTGCGGCGTTCGAAGTTCCGGGATGCACGCCGTCACGGTCGTCCCTTGCGGAACGGAAAGCGGAAGGGCCGTCGCCGAGCCGCCACGGGCCGGAGCCCCTGCGCCAAGCGCGTCAGCTCCGCTCGCAGGTCCGCATCAACGGTCGGCACCCCGACACCCGGGTGCCGAGGGAACGGGTTGCCCTCGATCCCGAGGACGGTCAGTGCGGCGTGGGCGTGCCCGGACGCCGACTCCGGGTCTCCGAGCCGGCTCGCAACGCGGGCCCGAGCTGTCAGGTACCGGACGACGCGGTCTCGGAAGAACGCCGTCCTCCGGATCGAGGCCTCGGCGCCGGCGAGCAGTGCGTCCGCCTCGGCGAGCGACGAGGGATCGCCGAGCTGCAGGAGCACCTCGGCCAGGAGGACCTCCGACATGCCGGTGGTGAACGAGTCGGAGCCGCACTCGGCGATGCGCCGGAGGACCCTCCAGTACTCGTCAGCGGCGTCACGCAGACGTCCCGACAACGCCAGTGACATCGCGAGTACCTCCCCGCCGTCGTTCACGCGCGCCTGCGACCCGCCGACGGCCTCGATCTCCGCCATGAACCGGACGAGCAGCCCCCGACCGACCTCGCGGACGCCCTCGTCTGCGTCGCCCTGCAGGGCGAGGGTCACCCCCTGGACGCGGATGTACTCGAGCCTGGACGATCTCGCACGTGCGAGCTTCGCTTCGAACGCCGCAGCGATCTCGTCGTTCCACTCTGTCGAGCGGTACCAGTTGTCGTCCCGCGGCGGTCGGACGCGCGCTGGACGACGCACGTCCTCTGCGTCGTGTACATCGTCCGGCCCCAGTACCACGAGCAGCAGTATGCCCTGGAAGGGGACCAGCGTCAGCGTCGCAACCGAGATCGCCGGAGTCCCACCCAGGCGCAAGCCGAATCGACTGCGCCGGAGTCACCCACTACCGCCCGAGCAGCGGCTCCCTCGACGCCATCCCCGCGGCACCGGCCCGTGCGACCGCATCCGGCAGCGCCGCCAGGAACGCGTCGACGTCGGCATCGGTCGTGGTGTGGCCGAGCGTGATCCGGAGCGCACCACGGGCGTCCTGCTCCGACAACCCCATCGCGAGCAGCACGTGCGACGCCTCGGGCACGCCGGCCTGGCACGCCGACCCGGTCGAGACCGCGACCCCGGCGGCGTCGAGCAGGAACAGGAGCGAGTCGCCCTCGCACCCGGGGAACGTGAAGTGCGCGTTGCCCGGCAGCCGGTCGACGGGGTCCCCCATCAGCACCGCCGACGGCACGGCCGCATGCACCCCGGCGATCAGCCGGTCCCGCAGGGCGACGAGCGACGGGTGCGGCATCGGCTCGGCGACGACCGCGCCGGCCGCCACGCCGAATGCCGCAGCCGCCGGGGCGTCCTGCGTGCCGCTGCGCACCTGCCGCTGCTGCCCACCACCGTGGATGAGAGGCTCGACGGTTGCCTTCCGTCCGAGCACGAGCGCACCGATGCCGACGGGCCCGCCGACCTTGTGCGCGGAGACGCTGAGGGCGTCGAGGCCGGACCCGGCGAACGACACCGGCACCTGCCCGTAGGCGGCGACCGCGTCGCTGTGCACGGGCACGCTGGCGGCGTGCGCGAGCTCGACGATCCGTGACACGGGCTGGATGGTGCCCACCTCGTTGTTCGCCCACAGGAACGTGACCAGGGCGACGTCCGAGGCGTCGGCGAGCCGCGCCTCCAGTCCGGCGAGGTCGACGCGACCCTGCGCGTCCAACGGGACCACGTCGATGACGGCGCCCTCGTGGGTCTCCAGCCAGGTCAGGGTGTCGACGGTGGCGTGGTGCTCGCCACCCGGGACGACGATGCGGGGCCGCTGGCGGTCGCGCTGGCGAGCCCAGAACAGGCCCTTCACGGCGAGGTTGATGCTCTCGGTGCCGCCGGAGGTGAACACGACCTCCACCGGGTCGGCGTCGAGCGAGCGGGCGACGGCGGCGCGGCCGTCCTCGAGCAGCATCTTGGCGCGCTGACCGGCGCTGTGGATGGACGACGGGTTGCCGACGGTGCCCAGGGCATCGGTGAAGGCGGCGAGCGCCTCCGGCAGGATCGGCGTCGTCGCGGCGTGGTCGAGGTAGACCGACAAATGCACCCCCTGGATCGAGCAGTGTCCAGGATACGCGCCGGTCCTCGTACCCTTGTCGCGTGCACGAGACAGCGATCGACCTCACGCCGGGGTTCTCCCTGGGCGGGACCGTCCCCCGGTTCACCCTGCACTCCGCGACGGCGACGAGCGTCGTCCTGGTCGTGGCGAGCGCGGGAAGCGCCGTCGGCGCGGGCGGGGAAGACCGCGCCGACGGGCGGCCGACCCGGCACCCGCTCGAGCGCGTGCCGGACACCGACGTGTGGACCGGCGAGGTGCCCGGGATCGTGCCCGGCGACCGCTACCACCTGCTCGTCGACGGGCCGGTCGGGCCGCGGCACGAGTTCGACCCGACGCGTCCACTGCTCGACCCGTACGCGCGGGGCATCCTGCCGACCGGCGACGACGAAGCGTCCGGCCCCCGCTGGACCAGCGTCGTCGTCGACGACGCCTTCGACTGGGGCGGCGTCGTGAAGCCGCAGGTCCCCCTCGACCGCGCCGTCGTCTACGAGGCGAACGTCCGCACCCTCACGGCCGCGAACCCGCATCTTCCGGAGCACCTGCGCGGCACGTACGCGGGGGTCGCCCACGAGAGCACGATCGCGCACCTGCACCGCATCGGCGTCACCACGCTCGAGCTGCTGCCCGTGCAGGCGTTCGACACCGAGCGGTGGCTCCGCGACGCCGGCCGCCAGAACGCCTGGGGCTACAACACGCTCGGGTTCTTCGCCCCGCACGCAGCGCACGCCTCGGCGCCGGCGCAGCGGGAGGGCGCCGACGCCGTCCTGCGCGAGTTCAAGGGCATGGTCCGGCTGCTGCACGAGGCCGGCATCCAGGTCGTCCTGGACGTCGTCTACAACCACACCGCAGAAGAAGGACTGGGTGGTCCGACGACGAGCCTGCGTGGCATCGACGGTGCGAACCGCTACCGCTGGGCGCAGACCGACCCGCCCCGCCGGGACACCTACTACGACACCACCGGGTGCGGGAACACGCTCGACACCTCGGTCGAGGCGACGGCGGACCTCATCGTCGACAGCCTGGTGTACTGGGCGCGCGAGGTGCAGGTCGACGGGTTCCGCTTCGACCTGATGGCCGCCCTGGCCCGCGACGGCGAGCACCGGTTCGACCCGTCGCACCCGCTGCTCGAACGCATCCGGAACCACCCCGACCTGCAGGACACCCTGGTGATCGCCGAGCCGTGGGACGTCGGCCCGGACGGCTGGAAGACCGGGGAGTTCGGCGCGGCCGGCCAGCGCACGAGCGAGTGGAACGACGGGTTCCGCAACACGGTCCGCCAGTTCTGGCTCACCGACATCGCCGAGGAGCGCCGCACCGGCCTGCCGCAGACCGGGATCGGCGCGCTCGCCGGAGCCCTGACCGGCTCGCGTCACGTCTTCGGCGCCGACCGCGGCCCGCTGGCGAGCGTCAACTTCGTCACCGCGCACGACGGCTTCACCCTGCTCGACCTGGTGTCGTACGACGGCAAGCACAACGAGGCCAACGGCGAGGACAACCGCGACGGCTCGAACGACAACCGCTCGTTCAACCACGGCATCGAGGGTGACACCGCCGACCGCGGGGTCCGCGCCGCGCGGGGTCGGTCGATGCGCAACCTGGTGGCGACCCTGATGCTGTCCGCCGGGGTGCCGATGCTCACCGCCGGCGACGAGCGGAGCCGCACGCAGCACGGCAACAACAACGCCTACGTGGTGTCCGACGACCTGACCCCGGTGGACTGGTCCGACGACGAGGACGCCGAGACGATGACCGAGGCCGTCGCCGCGCTGGCCCGGTTCCGGCAGGCGCACCCGTCGCTCCGCCCCACCCGCTTCGGCGTCGAGGGGCAGGAGACCCCCGGGGCCTCGCGGATGTCCTGGTACGGGCCGGACGGACACCCGATGACGATCGAGGGCTGGGACCAGCCGGTGCACCGCGCCCTGCAGTACTTCGTCGAGTCGACGCCCGAACACGAGCCCTTCGACCGCGTCCTGGTGGTCGTGCACGGCAGCGGCCGCACCCGCGACCTGACCCTGCCGGTGCGCGAGGACGTCCTCGGGTACCGCCTGGCCTGGTCGAGCGAGAAGCACCGCGACCACGAGCGGCTCCGACCTGCCGGGCAGGTCTTCACCGCTTACGGCCCCGGCATCCACCTGTTCGAGGTGGCGTAGCGCCGAGCAGTCGGGTGCGGCCCGGCGTCGCGACCGACCGACGGACGGGAGGCCCGTGGCGGCCCCGCCCCGGGCCTTGCGTACGGTCCTCAACAGGCTCCACGGCGCGCCCGGCCCTCCACAGCGGGCCGATTCCGGGGAACGCGGAGCCGCCCGCCGGGTAGCGTCGCTTCCGTGGCCACCGCAGACCGACCCCGCCGCCCGAAGATCGGGCGCATCCCGATCACCGAGCTCGCCCCGAGGACGCCGAACGGCTTCCCCGGCAAGGCATTCGACGGCGAGGTGATCACGTTCGGTGCAACCGTCTTCCGAGAAGGACACGGCATCATCGGCGCCGACCTCGTCCTCGAACGCCCAGACGGTGGAACACGCACCGTCCCCATGACCCTCGGTGCCCCCGGCACCGACCGCTACGAAGCCACCGTGCAGGTCGACCACGTCGGCGTCTGGACCTGGCACGTCGAGTCGTACTCCGACGACTGGGCGAGCTGGCTCCACGGCGCACGCCTGAAGATCGCGGCCGGCGTCGACACCGAGGCGACCCTGCTCGACGGTGCCGTGCTGCTCGACCGGCTGGCCGAGGAAACCGACTCCCCCGCCGCCACCCGTGCCGCCGCACGCGTCCGTGACACCGACCTCGACCCGGCCGAACGCCTGGCCGCCGTCGACGACCCGCGCATCGTGGCCGAAGTCGAGGAAGCCCCGCTCACCTCGCTCCGCACCCACTCCGCCACCCAGCTGCTCGACGTCGAACGCACCCGCGCCGGCGTCGGCGCCTGGTACGAGTTCTTCCCCCGCTCGGAAGGCGCGAAGAAGAACCCCGACGGCTCCTGGAAGAGCGGCGACTTCCGCACCGCGGCCCGCCGCCTGCCCGCCGTCGCCCGGATGGGCTTCGACGTCATCTACCTGCCGCCGATCCACCCCATCGGCACCACCGCCCGCAAGGGGCCGAACAACACGCTCACGCCCGGGCCGAACGACCCCGGCAGCCCGTGGGCGATCGGCTCCCCCGAGGGCGGGCACGACGCGATCCACCCCGACCTCGGCACCGAGGACGACTTCCGCGACTTCGTCGAGACGGCGAAGAACACCGGCATGGAAGTCGCGCTCGACTTCGCGCTGCAGTGCTCCCCCGACCACCCCTGGGTCACCCAGCACCCCGAGTGGTTCACGCAGCGCGCCGACGGCTCCATCGCGACCGCCGAGAACCCGCCGAAGCGCTACCAGGACATCTACCCGATCCAGTTCGACACCGACCCCGAGGGCCTGGTCACCGAGGTCGAGCGTGTCCTGCGCCACTGGATCGCCTTCGGCATCCGGATCTTCCGCGTCGACAACCCGCACACCAAGCCGCTCTGGTTCTGGGAACGCGTCATCCGTGAGATCCGCGACGAGCACCCCGACACCGTGTTCCTCGCCGAGGCGTTCACCCGCCCGGCGATGATGCGCGCGCTCGCCGAAGCCGGGTTCCAGCAGTCGTACTCGTACTTCACCTGGCGCAACACCAAGGACGAGATCGAGGACTACTTCACGGAGCTCTCGCACGAGACGAGCGACTACCTGCGCCCGAACCTCTTCGTGAACACCCCCGACATCCTCACCGAGTACCTGCAGTTCGGCGGCCGTGCCGGCTACAAGGTCCGTGCGGCGCTCGCCGCCACCGGTGCGCCGACGTGGGGCATGTACGCCGGGTACGAGCTCTTCGAGGACGTCGCCCGACCCGGCTCCGAAGAGAACATCGACAACGAGAAGTACGAGTACAAGCCGCGTGACTTCGCCCTGGCCGAGGCCGAGGGGGCGTCGCTGGCCCCGTACGTGACGATGCTCAACCGGTTCCGTGCGGCGCACCCTGCGCTCCGACAGCTGCGGAACCTGCACGTGCACGCCGCCGAGGACCCGGCGATCGTCGTCTACTCGAAGCACCTGTCGGGCGAGTACATCCGGTCAGGACGCCCCGACACCGTGATCGTGGTCGCCAACGTCGACCCGCACTCCGCCCGTGAGACCACCGTGCACCTGGACCTCGCCGCACTCGGTCTGCCGACCGAGGGCCTGTTCGACGTCCGTGACGTCGTGACCGGTCAGCGCTGGACCTGGGGCGCGTCGAACTACGTCCGCCTGGATGCGTTCCAGGAGCCCGTGCACCTGCTCGTCGTGGAAGGACCCCACCGATGACCCCCGAACCGACCGACCCCACGAAGCGCGGACCGGCCGTCCCGCCGGTGCCGCCTCCGCCGCCGGCCGTGCCGCGGTACGAACCGAAGGTCTCCGCGCCCGACGAAGACCTGCCCGGCGCCCCGCCGGTGCAGCGCGAGGCACCTGACCGCGGGGTGGCGGAGTCCGCGACGCTCGCCGGGCACCCCGCCGACCCGTCGCACCCGCGGCAACCGCCCGTCGCGGCCGCCTCCGCGTCCGACGCCCCGACGGCACCGACGGGGGGCGCCGCCCCCGTGGTCCGCCCGGCCTCCGTCGAGGCTCCGGCCGCCCCCACCGCTGCTGCCTCGGCGCAGGCTGCTGCCTCGGCTCCCGCCGCCACCGGTACGGCCACGGATCCGCGTCCGGCTCCGATCGAGGACTGGCTGCGTCTGCAGGTGGCCGAGGGCCGCTGGTCCCAGCCGCACGACGTGCTCGGCCCGCACCCGGTCGACGGCGGCACGAGCGTCCGCGTCGTCCGGCACCTGGCCCGTGCGGTGCGGATCGTCCGCCCCGACGGCGACGACATCGAACTCACGCACGAGGGTGACGGGCTCTGGGCCGGCGCCACCGCCGAAACCCTCGGTCGCTACCGCGTCGAGTCGGAGTACGACTACGACGAGTCCACGGACGAGGACGACGCCACCTGGACCACCGACGACGCGTACCGGTTCGCCCCGACGCTCGGCGAGCTCGACCTGCACCTGTTCGGTGAGGGCCGTGACGAGCAGCTCTGGCACCACCTCGGCGCGCACGCCCGCACCGTCGACGGCGTCGACGGCGTCGCGTTCGCCGTCTGGGCACCCCGGGCGACCGCCGTCCGCGTGATCGGCGACTTCGAGGGCTGGGAAGGCCGCACCACCGCGATGCGCCGTCTGAGCGACCTCGGCGTCTGGGAGCTCTTCTGGCCCGGCGCCGTCGTCGGCCAGCGCTACAAGTTCCAGATCCTCACCGACTCCGGCTGGGTGGAGCGGGCCGACCCGTTCGCCCGCGAAGCCGAGATCGCCCCGGCGACGGCCTCGGTCGTCACCGAGTCCACGTACACGTGGTCCGAGGGCGACGCCGCCTGGATGGAGCGCCGCGCGCAGACCACCACGCACGACGCCCCGATGAGCGTGTACGAGGTGCACCTCGGCTCGTGGCGCCCCGGCCTGTCGTACCGCGAGGTCGCCGACCAGCTCATCGGGCACATGGAGTACACCGGCTTCACCCACGTGGAGTTCCTGCCGCTCGCCGAGCACCCCTTCGGCGGCTCGTGGGGCTACCAGGTCACCGGGTACTACGCGCCGACCGCGCGCTTCGGTTCGCCCGACGACCTGCGCTACCTGATCGACCGCCTGCACTCCGCGGGCATCGGCGTGATCATGGACTGGGTCCCCGGGCACTTCCCGAAGGACGAGTGGGCCCTCGGGCGCTTCGACGGCTACGCGCTGTTCGAGCACCCGGACCCCCGCCGCGGCGAGCAGCTGGACTGGGGCACCTACGTGTTCGACTTCGGACAGCCGCAGGTGCGCAACTTCCTGGTCGCGAACGCGCTGTACTGGTTCGAGGAGTTCCACATCGACGGCCTGCGGGTCGACGCGGTGGCCTCGATGCTGTACCTCGACTACTCCCGCACCGACTGGCTGCCGAACATCCACGGCGGCCGCGAGAACCTCGACGCGATCTCGTTCCTGCAGGAGACGAACGCGACGGCGTACAAGCGCTACCCCGGCATCGTGATGATCGCGGAGGAGAGCACCTCGTGGCCGGGCGTGACCCAGCCGACGAGCGCCGGCGGGCTCGGCTTCGGGCAGAAGTGGAACATGGGCTGGATGCACGACTCGCTCGAGTACGTGCAGCGCGACCCCGCGTACCGCAGCTACCACCACGACGAGATCACGTTCTCGTTCGTCTACGCGTTCAGCGAGCAGTTCACGCTGCCGATCAGCCACGACGAGGTCGTGCACGGCAAGGGCTCCCTGTACGGCAAGATGCCCGGTGACGAGTGGCAGAAGCTCGCCAACGTGCGTGCCTACCTGGCGTTCATGTGGGCGCACCCCGGCAAGCAGCTGCTCTTCATGGGCCAGGAGTTCGCGCAGCCTGCCGAGTGGTCCGAGGCGAAGGGCCTCGACTGGTGGCTCCTGGACCAGCCCGGCCACCGCGGTGTGCAGGACCTCGTCGCGGAGCTCAACCGCGTGTACAAGGACTCCCCGGCGCTCTGGACGCACGACTCGACGGCCGACGGCTTCGAGTGGCTCGAGGGCGGCGACGCACCGCACTCGACCCTCGGGTTCCTGCGGAAGGACGGCGACGACCGGGTCGCGGTGTTCGTGAACTTCTCCGGTGTGCCGGTGGAGCGCCGCTTCGGCCTGCCGACCGCGGGCGAGTGGCACGAGGTGCTCAACACCGACGCGGCCGAGTACGGCGGCTCCGGGGTCGGCAACCTCGGCGTCGTCACGGCAGAGGACACCCCGTGGGCGGGCCGCCCGGCCTCGGCGCACCTCGTGGTCCCGCCCCTCGGCGCCGTCTGGCTGAAGCTGGCCCAGTAGCCCGGCCAGCGTCCGCGACGCGACCGACCGACAGACGGGAGGCCCGGTGCCAGCTGGCACCGGGCCTCCCGTCTGTCCGTTGCCGGGTCCACCGCGATGCGCGAGACGCCGTCGTGTCCTCGAGACGCCGTCGTCTGCTCAAGACGCCGTCGTGTGCTCGAGACGCCGTCGTGTCCTTGAGACACCCCGGAAACACCGAGACGCCGCCGGATCCGGCGGCGTCTCGGTGTGACGACGGCGTCTTCTTCGCAGCGCCGACCCTGCGGGCCTAGTACAGGGCGTTCGCCAGGCGGCGACGCGCCGCGACGACGCGCGGGTCCTCGCTGCCGATGAGCTCGAAGTACTCGACGAGCCGGACACGCAGGGCCTCGCGGTCGTCGCCGAACACCGTCGGCACGAGGTCGAGCAGACGACCGAAGGCATCGTCGACGTGCCCACCCGAGATGTCGAGGTCGGCGACCGCCAGCTGTGCCTGGACGTCCTGCGGACCGGCGGCTGCTGCCGCCCGGATCTCGTCGGCCGTCCGGCCGTTGAGCCGGTCGAGCAGCGACACCTGCGCGAGTCCGGCGACGGCCATCTGGTCGTGCGGGTCCTGCAGGATCGCGGTCTTGTACTCCTCGATGGCGGTGGCGAAGTCGCCCCGCTCGATCGCGTCGTACGCCGCCTGGTGGTGCGGCGGGAGCGGCTCCGGCTCCGGCTCGCCCTGCTCGGCGTCGGTGGGGGCCGCTGCGCCGTCGACGGTGACGCGACCGGTCACGCCGTTCTGCTCGGCCGCCTGGAGCACCTGCTCGTAGACGTCGCGGACCTGCGCCTCGGGCAGTGCCCCGACGAAGAGCCCGAGCGGGCGCCCACCGATCACGGCGGCCACGGTCGGGATCGACTGCGCCTGGAACGCCTGCACGAGCTGCGGGTTCGTGTCGGCGTCCACCTTGGCGAGCACCACGCGGCCGTCGTACTCCGCGGTGAGCTGCTCGAGGATCGGCGAGAGCTGCTTGCACGGCCCGCACCACTCGGCCCAGATGTCCACGATGACCGGGACGACGGTCGACAGCTGCAGGACGTCCTGGAACGTCGCGTCGGTGACGTCGATGACGAGCGACGGGACGGTCAGGTCAGCGCCGTTCACGGTGCCGGCTTCGGTGCCGGGCACGGCACCGCCAGGGGAACCCGCCGGGGCCGGAGCACCGGACGGCTGGGGCGGCCGCTGTGCGCGGTCGACGAGGGACGACAGGTCCACGGCTCCGCGGAGCCCGGACGGGGTCGGGGGGATGTTGCTCATTGCACCTCACTCGCTGCGGTCAGGCCCTGTGTGAACCCGAGCAGGACCACTTTGCCATCCGAGGCGACCGGCGGCACGTAGAAGAGCAGCTGGACGCTGTAGGTCGCGCTGATGCCCTTCTTGCTCGTGTCCACGCCGGACAGTGCCTTGACGGCACCCTCGGTGTTCACCTCGGCGCCGGAGGCGGTCGGGGTCACCTTCTCGACCTCGTCCAGGTCGGCGGAGACCAGGGCACCGGCGTCGTCGGTCGCGATGGCGACGGCGGAGTCGGCCGGGACCTCGGACGAGTACTCGATCTTCGCCGTGTCCGGCAGGGCCTTGGCCTTCTTGTCCTTGTACGCCTTGCCGATGGTGGTGCGGAGCGCATCGCCCTCGGTCGCGAACAGGTCGGCGTACTCGCTGGCGGTGTCCTTCGACAGGATGTCGCCGTACGCGGTCGCGACCTGGTCGGGCTGGATCGTCAGGAGCTTCGACTCCGGCGCGAGCAGTGCGGCACCGATCGTCGTCGGCGCGAGGCTCGGGATCTTCGCGTCGGCCTCGAGCGAGACGTCGTACGCCACCTTGTACGGATCACGGGCGCTGTCCTGCACCAGGGTCAGGGCCTGCGGCGCCGACTTGGCGTCGCAGTCCTCGGCGACGATCGTGAAGACCGTGCGCGGCCAGCTGTCGGTCTGCTGCGGCAGCGCGACGCACACCTGCGCGGCCGAGATCGCCGGGGGCGCCTTGACGTCCGCGTCCTTCGCGCGGATCGCGTAGTTCGCCTCGCGCAGTTCGAGCGCGGCACCCGTGAAACGGGTCCCGGCGAGCCTGCTGTCACGGGTTTCGTCGGCCTGCTTCGCCACTGCGGCGGTGCGCTGCACGACGCGGGTGATCTGCTGCTTGGTCGCAGCCGTCGGCTCGGTCGTGTCCGCCGCCCCGGTGGCAGTGGCCGTCGGCGTCGCGGTGGCGAGCGACGGGTCGCCACCCTGCGGCCAGTAGTCCGAGGAACAGCCGGCCAGGGTCAGGGCACCGACGAGCAGCACCGGGACACCGACGAAGGCGCGCGAGCCACGGCGACCAGGACGCGGCACCTGCGCGCCGGCTGCGGCAGCCCGGCGCGAGGCGCGCACCCGCGGCGGCCGGCTGCCCCCACTGCGACGACGGGGGCCGCGGCCGCGGCGCTGGTGCAGGAACGCGAGGACGAGCAGCACGAGGCCTCCGACGACGAACACGCCACCGGCCACCAGCAGCGGACCGACCGCCGGGGTCGCGGTGTCCTGCGGCCAGGTGACGGACACGTCGCTCGGGGCCGCGGCCTTGCCGTCGCTGACGACGAGCACCGAGACGTCCTGCGGCAGACGCACGGTGAACTGCCCGGCACCGTCGTACTCCTGGTACCAGAGGTCACTGCCCTTGGGCGAGGGAACGCTGGTCTCGCTGCCAGTGGTCGACCCGACCAGGGATCCCTTCTCGGCGTCGAAGCGGAGCGTGGTGTGCTCGGCCTCACCGATCCAGGCGTCGACGTCGGCGGTCTTGCCGTAGGCGGCGAAGACCTTGCCGGAGCCGGACACGTTGATGCGCTGGTAGCCGGGGTTGGCGTTGAGGGTCGTCCCCGGGATCACCGTCACCGGGGCGGAACTGGTCGTCGAGCTCTCGGCCACGAGCGAGGACGGCGGCGCGAACACGGTCCGCTGTCCCACCGCCAGCGCCACGAGCAGCAGACCGATGACGAAACTGACGATCGCCAGGACGAATCGCACGAACTCTCTCCCTACCGCGCCGGGGTGGGGATGTCGGCGCGCGAATCAGCGACTCAGGATAGCGAGCAACGCTGGACAGTGCATCAATCCGCGCTGTCGCCGGACTCAGACGCCCCGCTCCGGCCCCCACTACAATCGACCGCGGGCCGAACCTGGCCCGCTGCCGACCCCAGGAGCGACACGTGGCGAACGACGAGGCCGAGTTCGGAACCGAGCTGCGCGGGTACCGCCGCGACGAGGTGGAGCGTTCGCTGAACGACCTGCGACGCGAGCTCATCAAGTCGAACAACGACCGCGCCGACGCCGCGAAGGAGATCCGTCTCCTGCAGGCCCGGGTCTCCGAGCTGCAGGGCGAGCTCGACGAAGCCGGCACCCCCACGTACAGCGGACTCGGCACTCGCCTCGAGTCCACCCTGCGCGTGGCCGAAGAGCAGTCGACCCGGCTCATCAGCCAGGCGGACATCGACGCCCAGCGGCTCCGTGCCTCGAGCCGCGCCGAAGCCGAGCGCACCGTCCGCGAAGCACAGGAAGAAGCGCGCGACACCCTCGAGGACGCCCGCACCCGCGCCACCAACGAGCTCACCCGAGCCCGCGCCGAGGCAGCCGACACCGTCGAGCGCGCCCGCGCCGAGGCCGGTCTGCTCACGCAGGACGCCCGCAACGAAGCTGCCGCGATCCGCGGTGCCGCCGTGACCGAGGCCGCCGAGGTCCGCTCCATCGCCATCCGCGAGACGAACGCCCTGCGCGCCCAGGTCGAGCACGAGGTCGCCGAGCTGCGCGAGATCGCCCAGCGGGAGTCCGCCGAGGCCCGCACCGCCGCCGCCGAGCTCGACCGCGAGACCGAGCACCGCCGTTCGGTCTTCGAGGCCGACCACACCCGTCGCACCGAGGACCTCGACCGCGAGGAGACGACCCGACGCGAGGCCCTCGAGCGCGAGGTCACCGAGGGTCGTGCCGCCTGGCACCGTGAGCGTGACGAGGAGCAGCAGGCACACGCGCTGGCCCTCGAGACCGGTCGCGCCGAACTCGAGTCCGAGGTCACGCGTCGCCGCGCCGAGCTCGACACCGAGGTCGCGGACCGCCGCCGCGAGCTCGACGAGGAACTCGCCGCCGCCCGCGCCCAGTGGGACCGCGAACTCGCCGCCGCCCGCACCGCACTGGAGCAGGAGACCGAGGCGGCCCGTGCGCAGCTCCGCGTCGACGAGGAGCAGACCCGCGTCGAGAACGCGCGCCTGGTGCAGGAGACCGCCGACCGGATCGCCCGTGAGCTCGAGGAGCACGACGCCCGGATCGCGCAGGAGCGCGCGGAGGCCGATGCGGCAGCCGAGCGTGCTGTCCGTGAGCACGAGAACGCCATCGCCGCCCGACGCGAGCGTGAGCACGCCGAGGTCGACACCGAGATCGCCGACCGCCGCACCGCCGAGCTCGGGGTGCTCGAGGCCGAGCGCACCGCCCTGCGGCAGGAGATCGACACCGCCCGCGCCGCCCTGGTGAAGGAGCGCGACGAGGTCCGCGCCGAGATCGCCCGGGAGCGCGACGAAGCCCGCACGACGCTCGAGTCGGAGCTCGCCTCCCGACGTGATGACGCCGAGCAGGACTACCTGCGGAAGCACCACGAGACGGTGACCGAGACGCAGAAGTACCTGGACGAGGCGAACCTGCAGCTCGCCGAGGCCACGCGTCGTGCGACCGAGGCCCGTGAACGCGCCGAGCGCCTGCAGCAGGAGGCCGACGACCTCGAGCGCACCAGCACGGCCGAGGCCCAGGAGCACGCGCGCACCATCGTCGCCGACGCGCAGGACCGGGTGCACCGGATGGTCGCGGACGCCGAGGAGCGCACCGCCGGCGTCATCGCCGAGGCCGAGGACCGCCTGGCGGCCATCCGGACCGAACGCGAAGCCGTCGCGGGGTACCTCGAGAACCTCCGCGGGGTCCTCACCAACGCCACCGGCCTGCTCGGCACGGCACCCGCCGCAGCGTCCGATGCGGACGCTGACGACGACGTGGACGCGACCGACCGCTGACGGTCCACGGCCTGGAGGCGCGCCCCGCGCCTCCAGGCAGTGCCACCTGGTGCAGATGGCGGGCCGCAGGGCGTCTTCCGGGAGTCGTCAGACCGGCCAGTGGGTCGGCAGCGGCGCGCGGCCCGGGACGACGAGGTCGGCGATCGCGTCGAGGACGATCCGCACGTACCGCTCCCCCACCCACAGGTGCTTCGCGCCCGCGACCGGCACGACCCGGACGTTCGGGGCGAGTGCGAACCGTGCCGCCGCGGCCTCGGGCTGCAGGAAGTCGTCGTGCTCCGGGACGAGCGCCACGACCGGGACCCCGACGGCAGCCCAGCGGGCGAGTTCCTCGTCCGAGGTACGGTGCAGCGGCGGGGACAGCAGGACGACCCCGGCGACCGTGCCGGCCTCGACGTGTTCGAGCGCGTGCTTGAGGATCACCTCGGTGCCGAAGGACCACCCCACCAGCCACGGCGTCGGCAGGCCGCGTTCGACGACCTCGGCGACGGCGGCTCGCAGGTCGAAGCCCTCGGACACACCCTCGCCGAAGACGCCCTCGGAGGTCCCGCGCGGCGACGTGACGGACCGGAAGTTGAACCGCAGCACCGCGATGTCGGCGAGGGCGGGCAACCGCGCGGCAGCCTTCTTGAGCACGTGTGAGTCCATGAACCCGTGCGCGGTCGGCAGCGGGTGGAGCGTGACGATGGTTCCGCGGGCCGCGGTGTCGGCAGGCTCGGCGAGTTCACCGACGAGCGTCAGGTGGTCGTCGGTGACGAGCTCGACCTCGGTGCGCCGGGCCGGCAGCTCGGTGGCGGATCGGATCTCGGTGTCGTCATCGGTCATGCGATGCTCCAGCAGTGGTTGTGCCAGTGCCGGCGTGACGCCAGGTCGGCGGCGTCACCGAGCACGCCGTCCGCCCGCCAGACGACCACGTGGGCGGTGCCGGGCACGACGGTTCCGCCGCACCCCGGGCAGATGTACTCCTTCTGCGCCGACGCGGCCGAGATCGGCTGCACCTGGTACTCGCGACCGTGACGGACCTCGGTGCGCTTCCACGAGCTCATCAGCCGGTCGAGGGTGTTCTCCTCGTCAGGCTCGACGTCGCGACCACGGGGACGCCGCGGTCGGTTGCTGCGCGGCACCCGAGCAGCCGATCAGTACCAGTTGTTGGCCTGGCTGTGCCCCCAGGCACCACAGGGGGTGCCGTAGACGCCGGCGATGTAGTTGAGACCCCAGGTGATCTGCGTCGCCGGGTTGGTCTGCCAGTCGGCGCCCGCCGTGGCCATCTTGCTGCCGGGGAGGGCCTGCGGGATGCCGTACGCACCGCTGGGGTTGTAGGCGTTCACGCGCCAGCCGGACTCCTTGTTCCACAGCGAGACCAGGCAGTTGTACTGGTCGGTCCCCCAGCCACGAGCCGTGACCTGCTGCAGGGCGATCGCCTGCGCGCTGCCCGGGTCGGGCGTCGCGGCGGTGGCGGCGAGCGTGTTGGCGGCCGAGACCGGCTGGGTCTCGGTGGCCGCGGTGTCGTCGGTGGTCTCGGCGTCGGCCTCGTCCTCTTCGACGACGGGCTTGACGACCTTCGGGGCCGGGACGGTGACGTCGTAGCCGTCACGGTCGGCGGCGGCCACGGCGTAGGTGCCGTGCGCGGTGTACTGCTGCGGCGCCGGCGGGGTCTTCACGAGCACCGGTGTGTCGACCGCGGCCTGTGCCACGTCGGCCTGCAGAGGGTTGAACAGCGAGCCGCCGACGAACAGGAACACACCGACGAAGGACATCATCGGGGCCGTCGCGCGCTTGCGGGCCACGGCGTTCACCGACGAAGCGGCGGGCTTGACGAGCTTCGGCGTCGCACGGCGCTGCACCGTCGCGGTGCGCTGCTTCGCGGGACGCTCGTCAGTGTCGACGAGGGCGTCGTGCGCGAAGGACGCCACGCGCTCGTCGGACACGCGGTTCGCCGCCACCGACTTCGGCGTGGCGACCGGACCCGTCGTCGCGGGCGCTGCCTGCGGGGTCACCCCGAACGCCGACGTCTCCGTCGTACGGGTTCGCTGCATTGCCGCGCGGCGCTCACCGGAAGCCTGGAGGCTGAGGTGCTCGCGGGTATCGCGGTCGGAGCTTGAGTCTGCCGTGTGCCTGCCCATGAGTAGGACCAGGGTAACGGAACGATCACGGAAAGCGAAGCACCTGGGGACAGCGCGTCGTCACCGGACAGCGAGCATCACTTCGACGACGGCGTCGAGCAGCGCGTCGACCTGCGCCTCGCGGTACCCGCCGTGCTTCGGGCGGAAGACGATCGAACGGACCTCGGTGAGACTGAGCGGCTTTCCCTCGCGGAAGTACCCGGCGAGCCGGGCGGCGAACGCGTCGACGTCCTTCGGGTGGTAGCCGGTGCCGAGCACGTTGACCCGGCTGAACCGCTGGCCGTCGGGCCGCTCGAGCCGCGCCACGACGTCGGATGCCTTCGTCCGCGCTTCGGCGTACCAGGCCTTCTTGCCGACCTCGCTCATCTCCCGCTCACGCTCACGGGCCGCGAAGGCGTCCTCGAGCCGTTCGAGCGCAGCGTCGACGTGCGACGTGGAGTACCCGCCCTTGCGCATCGAGAAGGCCGTGGCGCGGATCTTCGCGGCCTCGATGCCGGGGGCGCTGTCGTCTGCGGAGTACGCGCGCCGGGCGTCCTCGAGGAAACGCTCGACTTCGTCGACGTCGTAACCGAGGGCGGAACGGGCTGCGGTCGGGAAGGTGGTGGCCACGGCGTCATTCTGCCAGTCCGGACCCGTGGCACAACCTGGACGCGCTGAGTGCGGCGTTCAGCCCGACACGAGCGCGGTCAGTGGTTGACGATCAGGTACAGCACGTAGGCGACCGCGGCGGACGGCAGGATGCTGTCGATGCGGTCGAGCAGGCCGCCGTGTCCGGGCAGGAACGACGAGATGTCCTTGATGCCGAGGTCGCGCTTGATCATCGACTCGGTCAGGTCGCCGAGCGTGGCCGAACCGGAGATGAGCACACCGAGCAGGACGCCCGTCCACCAGGGCAGCCCGAGCATGAACAGGGCCACCAGGACGCCGACGACGATGCTCGCCGCCACGGACCCGGCGAAGCCCTCCCACGTCTTCTTGGGGCTGATGCGCGGTGCCATCGGGTGCTTGCCGAGGTTCAGCCCGGTGGCGTACGCGCCGGTGTCGACCGCGACGACGACGAGGATGAACCCGATCACCCAGAGGTTGCCGTCCGGCTGGGCGGACAGCAGCACGACGCAGGCGCCGAGCAGGGAGATGTAAGCCTGGACGAACAACCCGTTGGTGAGGTCACGGGCGACGTTGCCGGCCGGGGGCTTCTGCCGCGCGACGGCGACCTCGACCAGGCGCCAGACGCTGATCAGGACGATGCCGCCGAGCAGGGTGAACAGCGCCGCGACCTGCCCCACCAGGAACGCCGCCGGCACGATCGCGATCGCGACGGCGACACTCGGGATCCGCGGGACGTCGCGCCCGGCGAACCGCATCGCGCTCGTGAGCTCGTAGACGCCGACGCCCAGCAGGAACGCCGCGACCACCATGAACGACGGCGGCCAGAGGAGCAGCGTGCCGAGCATCACGACGGCGAACGCGAGCGCGATGCCGATCGCGGCCGGCAGGTTGCGCCCGGTCCGCGCGGTCAGCGCCTCGTTGCGCGCGCCGAAGTCGGCCTTGCGCTGACGGAGCTGCGCCTCGAAGTCGGTGCGCGCCGCTCGTGCACGCGCATCGAAGTCCTGACGGAGCCCCTTCTTCACGGGCCCGCTCGACGCGGGCCCGTGCTCTGCTGTGGGGCGGTCATCGCCCTGGTCGGAGCGACGCATCAGACCTCGAGGAGTTCGGCTTCCTTCTTCTTCAGCGACTCGTCGATCTGGTCGACGTGCTTCTTCGTCAGGGCCTCGAGGTCCTTGTCGCCGCGCGAGATCTCGTCGTCGGAGATCTCACCCTTGAGTGCGTCGAGGTCGTCCTTGGCCTTGCGGCGGATGTTCCGGACGACGACCTTGTGGTCTTCGCCCTTCGTCCGCACGAGCTTGACGAACTCCTTGCGGCGGTCCTTGGTGAGCTCCGGGATCGTCACGCGGACGATGTCCCCGTCGTTCGTCGGGCTGGCGCCGAGGTTCGGGAAGGTCGCGATCGCGCGCTCGATCTCCTTGAGCGCCGTCTTGTCGTACGGCGTCACGATGAGCGTGCGGGCCTCGGGCGTCTGCAGCGACGCGAGCTGCGCGAGCGGCGTCGGCGTGCCGTAGTACTCGACCGGGATCTTCTGGAAGAGCGCCGCGTTGATGCGGCCGGTGCGGACGGTCGAGAAGTCGTCCTTGGCGACCTCGACAGCCTTCGCCATCTTCTCGGTGGCTTCGGTCAGGACATCACTGATCACGGTGTTACTCCTTCGGTACTGGCGTCGAGTCTAGTCAGCGCGGGGGTCAGTTGCTGACGACGGTGCCGATGCGCTCGCCACGGATCGCGGCCTGAACGTTGCCCTCGCCCTCCATGCCGAAGACGTGCATCGGCATGCCGTTGTCCATGCAGAGCGAGAACGCGGTGGCGTCGACGACCTTGAGGCCCTTCAGCAGCGCGTCCTGGTAGGTCACGTGGTGCAGCTTCTCGGCCGAGGCGTCCTTCTTCGGGTCGGCGGTGTACACGCCGTCGACGCCGTTCTTGGCGACGAGGACCTCGTCCGCCTTGATCTCGAGCGCACGCTGCGCCGCGACCGTGTCGGTCGAGAAGTACGGCAGTCCGGCACCGGCGCCGAAGATGACGACCCGGCCCTTCTCGAGGTGCCGCTCGGCGCGCCGCGGGATGTACGGCTCGGCGACCTGGGTCATCGCGATGGCGGACTGCACGCGCGTGGCAGCTCCCGCCTGCTCGAGGAAGTCCTGCAGCGCGAGAGCGTTCATCACCGTGCCGAGCATGCCCATGTAGTCGGCGCGGCCGCGGTCCATGCCGCGCTGCGAGAGCTCGGCACCGCGGAAGAAGTTGCCCCCGCCGACGACGATCGCGATCTCGACCTCACGCGCGGCGACGGCGATCTCCTTGGCGATGGTGCCGATCACGTCGGGGTTCACTCCGAGGGAGCCGGCGCCGAACGCCTCTCCCGACAGCTTCAGCAGAACGCGGCGTCGTCCGGTCTTCTCGTCGGTCATCTGGTCCGCACCCTTCGTCGTGGTCTCGTGGAAATGTACTCGCGGATGTGTCGCGCGTGTGCCGTGCCCATGCGCGCGAAAAACGGGGCCAGGAACCTGGTTGGTTCCTGACCCCGTCACGGGTTCGTTACGCGCCGACCTTGACGCGGGCGAAGCCCTGGATCGTGATGCCGGCGTTCTCGGCGGCCTTCGCGACGGAGATCTTGTTGTCCTTCGCGTAGTCCTGGTCGAGGAGCGACACCTGCTTGATGTAGGCGTTCACCCGGCCCTCGACGATCTTCGGGAGCGCAGCCTCGGGCTTGCCCTCTTCGCGCGTGATCGCCTCGACGGTCGCACGCTCCTTCTCGATGGCCTCGGCCGGGACCTCGTCGCGCGTCAGGTACGTCGGGTTCGCGAACGCGACGTGCTGCGCGATCGAACGTGCCTCCGCGGCGTTGTCACCCTCGTACGCGATGACGACGGCGATCTGCGGCGGCAGGTCCTGGCTGGTCTTGTGCAGGTAGATCTCGAAGGCCGAGCCCTCGACACGGCGGACCGTGCGGACCTCGAGCTTCTCGCCCAGCGCGGCGGCCGACTCGTTGACGACCTCGAGGACGGTCTTGCCGTCCAGCGGTGCGGCGTTGGCGGCAGCGACGTCGGCGGCACCGGCAGCGGCGACAGCGCCCAGCACCTTGTCGGCGAGGGTGGTGAACTTCTCGTTCTTCGCGACGAAGTCGGTCTCGCTCGCGAGCTCGACGACCGTGGCGGCGCCGTTCTCGGAGGTCGCGACGACGACACCTTCGGAGGTGGCACGGTCGTCGCGCTTGGCGACGGCCTTGGCACCCTTGATGCGGAGCAGCTCGACGGCCTTGTCGTAGTCGCCGTCGGCCTCGACGAGCGCGTTCTTCGCGTCCATCATGCCGGCGCCGAGGTCCTCGCGGAGCTTCTTCACGTCAGCAGCGGTGAAGTTTGCCATTGACTGGAGTCCTTTCTGGACTGTACGTGTGTGGAGAGTGGAGTGCAGTCGGGGCGCCGGACCCGGTGGGGTCCGGCGCCCCGGCGACTCACTCGGCGGGGGTGGTCTCCGCGGCTGCCTCGGCCTCGGCCGTCGGCTCCGCGTTCTTCGCCTCGTCGGCGATCGGCTCGCCGATCTCCTTCGCGGCGACCTGCGCGTCAGCGTCGTTCTCCTCGACGGGGGCGGCGGGCGCCTCGGTCGTGGCGGCGGTCTCGCCACCGAGGAGCTCCTGCTCCCACTCGGCGAGGGGCTCGCTGGCCTCGTCCTCGTCGCCACCGTTGTGGCGGGTCTTCAGGCCCTCGGCCGCGGCGTCGGCGACGATGCGGGTCAGGAGACCGACGGAGCGGATCGCGTCGTCGTTGCCCGGGATCGGGTACGTGATCTCGTCGGGGTCGCAGTTGGTGTCGAGGATGCCGATGATCGGGATACCGAGCTTCTGCGCCTCGTCGACGGCGAGGTGCTCCTTCTTGGTGTCGACGATCCAGAGCGCGCTCGGGGTCCGCGTGAGGTTGCGGATACCACCGAGGGTCTTGTGGAGCTTGTCCAGCTCGCGCTTCTTGATGAGGAGCTCCTTCTTGGTGAAGCCCTTCGTCGTGTCGTCGAAGTCGATCTCCTCGAGCTCCTTCATGCGCGCAAGGCGCTTGGAGACCGTCTGGAAGTTCGTGAGCAGACCGCCGAGCCAACGCTGGTTGACGTACGGCTGGCCGACGCGGGTCGCCTGCTCGGCGATGGAGCCCTGGGCCTGCTTCTTGGTGCCCACGAAGAGGATCGTGCCACCGTGCGCGACCGTCTCCTTGACGAAGTCGTACGCGCGGTCGATGAAGGCCAGCGACTGCTGCAGGTCGATGATGTGGATGCCCGAGCGCTCGGCGAGGATGAAGCGCTTCACCTTCGGGTTCCACCGACGGGTCTGGTGTCCGAAGTGGACGCCGCTGTCGAGCAGCTGGCGGATGGTGACGACGGCCATGTGCCGTCCTCCTTCTGTGTTCTCGGCGCGCAGCCGTGCTCTCGCACGTCGCTGCGGACCTGTTGCGGTTGTGTCGATCACGACCGTCGGTCGTGGTCCCTGGTGTCCTGGCACGCGACCGCCCGCTCGTGAGAGCGGGACCGGTGGTCGGGTACCGAGCCCGTGAGGGCTTGGTGGACACGCGAAGTCAGCGCGCATCAGCACGCTGCTGGATAGATGCTAACAGAAGGGAGGCCCGGATCACGCGCGCCTCGCGGCTGACGTGATCCGGGCCTCCTGTCCGGCGATCCGTGCGGAACGGACGCGGTGCGCGACCGGCCGATCAGGCCTTGGCGTCCACCGTGTCGCCGTCGGCGGAGATGCCCATCTCCTCGAGCGAGCGGCCCTTGGTCTCCGGGATCTTGGCGATGACGAAGAACAGCGACAGCAACGCGAACAGCGCGTAGATGCCGTAGGTGACCGTCAGGTTGAAGCCGGACAGCACCGGGAACGAGATCGTGACGATGAAGTTCGCGATCCAGTTGGCGGCCGAGCCGATGCCCAGCGCGGTGGCACGGATGCGGTTCGGGAACATCTCGCCGAGCAGCACCCACATGAGCGGACCCCACGTGGCGCCGAAGGACACCACGAAGAGGTTCGCGAAGATCAGCGCGATGACGCCCCACGAGCCGGGGAGGCTCGGGCTGCCGTCGACGATCGTCGCCTGCGAGAACGCGATGGCGACCATGGTGAGCGAGACGAACATGCCCGCCGAACCGGCGACGAGCAGCGGCTTGCGGCCGACCTTGTCGACCAGGAAGATCGCGATGAAGGTGACGGCGACGTTGACCACCGAGGTGATCGTGGAGATGAGGAACGAGTCTTCCTCCTTGAAGCCGACGGCCTGCCAGAGCGTCGTCGAGTAGTAGAAGATCACGTTGATGCCGACGAACTGCTGCAGCACGGCCAGGATGATGCCCACCCAGACGATCGGCTGGAGCCCGAAGCGGTTGCCCCGGATGGAGCCCTTCTTCTCGTTGGCTTCCTTCTCGATGCCGTCCTGGATCTCCTCCAGGCTCGTGTTCACGGTGTCGCGCGGGACGATCTTGCCCATCACCACGCGCGCGTCGTCAGCACGACCCTTGGTGAGCAGGTAGCGCGGGGACTCCGGCAGCGTGATCGCCAGGACGCCGTAGACGACCGAGGGGATCACCCCGACCAGGAACATCCAGCGCCAGGCCGCGAGACCCCAGACCTCGGCCGAGGCGCTGCCCGCGGTGACGGCGAAGAGCTGGTCGGACAGGAGCGCGGCGAAGATACCGAGCGTGATCGCCAGCTGCTGGAACGAGGCCAGCCGCCCGCGGATCGCCTTCGGGGAGACCTCGGAGATGTACGCCGGTGCGATGACCGAGGCGGTACCGATGCCGAGACCGCCGACGAGACGCCAGATCACGAGGTCCCACGTCGCGAACGCGAACGCCGAACCGATCGACGAGACGAAGAACAGCACGGCGGCCCAGAACATGATCCGGGTGCGGCCGTAGCGGTCGGCGAGGCGGCCGGCGAAGTAGGCGCCGAACGCACAGCCGATCAGGGCCGAGGCGACGGCGAAGCCGCTGGCCGCGTCGGAGAGGTTGAACTCGCCCTTGATCGCGTCGACGGCGCCGTTGATGACGGACGAGTCGAAGCCGAACAGGAAGCCACCGACCGCCGCCGCGATGGCGAACAGGGTGACCTTCCCCTTGAACGCACGGTCTTCGCCGTGCCCGGTGGTCGTGGTGGACACGATGCTCCTGGGTTCTGCCGCCGTGCCGGTGTGCAGCACGGTGCCCCGGCGGTCGGCTGGTTCGCCGTCCGAGCGGCGTTGCGTGTTCCGGAGCGGCCCCGACTGTACTCCTCGCTCGGGATCTGGTCATAACCGGGGCGTGATCGGGACGGGCGGGCCCTGCGCGCCGACGCTGGACGACACTGTCGCCGTCGTACGACGTCGATTCTGTCGCTTCCGTCGGCCGCACGTTCCTCCCCCGGCCTGGAGGCGCGACTCCCCCTCCACAGATCGCCCCGGTCCGCCCCTGGGCTGGGTTCCACTGCCCAGGCTGGGGACATGCGATCGAGCGCACGTCCCGTCCTGCTGTCCGTGGTGTGCGTTGCGCTGCTGAGCGGGACGGTGCTGAGCGGGACCGTGGTGTTCGGTGCCGCGCCGTCGACGGGAGGCGGGGCGACGGTGGGCTCCGGGGAGTCGGTGGGTGCCGGGGCGTCGGTGGACACTGTGACCGAGCCGCGCCGGGTCGAGGCTCGCTGGGTCTGGCCCACCGGATCCCGGGTGGTCGAGCGCGCATGGGAGGCACCGTCCTCGGACTACGCCGCCGGCCACCGGGGCCTCGACGTCCCGGCCGCCCTCGGCAGCCCTGCCTCGGCGGTGGACGACGGCACCGTGGCGTTCGCCGGGGCGGTCGGCGGCCGCACCGTCGTGACGATCGACCACGGCGACGGGCTGGTCAGCACGCTCGACTCGGTGACACCCCTGGTCGCCGCCGGGGACGAGGTCGTGCAGGGCGCGCCGGTCGGCCGCGTCTCGGTCGGGCACTGTCCGGAGTCCGCGCCGTGCCTGCACCTCGGTGCTCGTGTCGACGGTCGCTACGTCGATCCGATGGCGTACCTGCCACCGGCCGAGTGGCCGGTGCTGCTGCCCGAGTCGGCCTGGCCCGGGTGAGCCGAACGACCTGGACCGACCGGGAACCGACCGGGAACCGACCGGAACCGGACGGGACGCACGTCGGCGCAGGGTCAGGCGCGCGGGTGTGCCGTCCGGTAGACCTCACGCAGCCGAGCCGACGACACGTGCGTGTAGATCTGCGTCGTCCCGAGGCTGGCGTGACCGAGGAGTTCCTGCACCGCGCGCAGGTCCGCTCCGCCGTCGAGCAGGTGCGTCGCCGCGGTGTGCCGGAAGGTGTGCGGACCGCTCGGACCCTCGCCCGGCAGGTCACCGAGCAACCGGGCCACCACGCGGTAGGCACTGCGGACGCCGAGTCGGGCACCACGGTCGCCGAGGAACAGCGCCGTGCCTGCAGGCCCCTCCGCCCGTGCGGCGAGGGTGGGCCGTCCGCGCTCGAGCCACGCCTCGAGTGCGTCCCGCGCCGGAACCCCGAACGGCACCACGCGTTCCTTGCCGCCCTTGCCGAGCACCCGCACGGTCAAGCGTCCACGATCGACGTCGGTCACGTCGATCCCGACGAGTTCGCTGACCCGGATGGCCGCCGCGTACAGGAGCTCGACGAGGGCCAGGTCCCGCAGCGCCGTCGGGTCGTCCGTCGCCGCCCGGGAACCGAGTCCGTCGAGCAGGGCGCGCACCTGGTCGGCCGAAACCACGCGCGGCAGGTGTGCCCCACCCTTCGGGGCGCGGAGCCGGACCCCGGCGTCGGTCGTCGTCACCCCGGTCTCACTCGCCCAACGCGTGAACGCCCGCACCGACGAAGACCGCCTGGCGATGGTCGACCGGGCGAGCCCCCGGTGGTCGGCGTCCCACAGCCAGTCACGCAGGAGCTCGAGCTCGACGTCTGCGACGCGGTCGATGCCGCGATCGTCCGCGAACGCCACGAGCTGCTCGAGGTCGTTGGCGTACGCGCGGAGGGTCTGCTCGCTGAGGCCACGCGCGTGCCGGGCGTGCCCGAGGAAGGCGTCCACCGCCGCCACGAGTCGACCGTCCGTCCGCGCAACCACGACGCCAGCGTACGGCGACCGGACGTCATGCCCGACCCCACCCGCCGCCGGTGGCGACGACGAGTCCCTGCAGCTGTGCGAGCGCGAGCGCGTCGGCGACGTCGGCCGTCGACATGCCGGCCCGGCGGGCGATCTCGGCCTCGGGCAGGGCGCGACGGCCGAGCGCGTCGAGCACCCGGAGCACCTCGGGGTCCTGCCGGCCGGACAGGAGCGGTTCGTCCGGCACCGCTCCCCCGCTGGTCCCGTTCGCGGGCCTCGCCGCCGCTGCCGGATCCCCGGGGTGGACGACGATCTGCGCCCGCCCCTGTGCGATGAGCCGATGGCAACCGACCGAGGCCGAGGACGCGAACGCTCCCGGCACCGCGAACACGGGCCGGCCGAGCTGTGCGGCGTGGTGGGCGGTGTTGAGCGCCCCGGACCGGGCGCCCGCTTCGACCACGACCGTGACGTCGGCCAGCGCGGCGATCAGCCGGTTGCGGGCGAGGAAGCGCCACCGCGTCGGCCGTGTCCCCGGTGCCGACTCTGCGAGCAACGCCCCCTGCCGGGCCACGTTGTGGAGCAGTTGCGCGTTCCCCACGGGGTAGAGCTGGTCGATGCCGCCGGCCAGGACCGCCACAGTGGGCGTCCCGGCGGCGACGGCGACACGGTGCGCCACCGCGTCGATGCCGTAGGCGCCCCCGCTCACGATGCGGCACCCGGCGTCCGCCGCCGTCGAGGTGATCTCCGCCGCGGCCTCGGCACCGGCCACCGTGTTCGCCCGGGACCCCACGACCCCGAGCGCCGGCATCCCGTCGCCGAGGTGCGCCCCTGAGCTGCGCGCCCAGAGGACCACCGGGGCGTGCGGCCCGAGGTCGTCCATCGCCGACGGCCACCCGTCGCTCCCGGGGACCAGCAGACCGGCTCCGACCGCACCGGCCGCCGCGAGCACGTCGCCCACCTCGACAGTGGCCAATCGGGGCCGCCACCGTTCCACCGCGGTCTGCAGCACACCGAGCAGCACCGCTGGGTCCTCCGCACCCGGCACCTCGGCGTCGACGCAGCATCCCAGCAGCGAATCGAAATCCTCGTCCGCGGCGAGCAGCACCGCACCGAGCGCACGCTCCGGTCCGAGGCCGGCGAGGAGCTCGCCGGCGACGGAGTCCCCCGGTTCGACGACGGCTGACCACGCGATCCGCGCCGCGGCCTGCACCGGGTCCACCGCGGCACCGCTCGGCCCGAGCAGGCGCGCCACCGTGTCGAGGAGCTCCGTGCCCGCCGGGATCACAGCGCGCTCCGCAACGCGAGGGCACCGCGGACGTGCGCACCCGTGGGCCGCTCCACCGCATCGAGGTCGGCGAGCGTCCACGCCAGTCGCATCACGCGGTCCCAGCCGCGCATGGTCAGGGTGCCGAGGTCGAGTGCCCGGTCGAGGTCTGCCGTCGACCCCGGTTCGATGCGCCCCTCGGCCCGGAGCCACGCCCCGGTGACCTCGGCGTTGCGCGACCATCCCGTCCCGTGCAGGCGCTCCGCCATCCGGGCGCGGGCTGCCGCTACCGCCGCACGGGCGACCGCCGTCGTCGGGGTGCTGCCGTCCGCGTCCCGCATCCGACCCGTCCTCACCCGCGGCACCAGCACCCGGATGTCCATCCGGTCGAGCAGTGGCCCCGACATCCGACCGAGGTACCGGCGCACGGTGCTCGCCGAGCACTCGCACGGCTGCCCGTGCGCACCACCGGCGTTGCCGCACGGGCAGGGGTTCGCCGCCAGGACGACCTGACAGCGTGCGGGGAACTCGGCCGCTCCCGCCGCACGGTGGATCGTGATCCGACCGGACTCGAGCGGCTGCCGGAGCGCGTCGAGGACGGCCCGCGGGAACTCCGGCGCCTCGTCGAGGAACAGGATGCCCCCGGTGGCGCGCGACACGGCTCCGGGGCGCAGGACCCCCGACCCGCCGCCGATGAGCGAGACCGCCGACGCGGAGTGGTGCGGGGCTTCCCACGGTGGCTTCGTGCTCCACGAGGCGGGACCCAGCCCGGCGACGGACCGGACCGCGGCGACCTCGAGCGCGGTCTCGTCGTCGAGGTCGGGCAGCAACCCGGGCAGCCGCTCGGCGAGCATGGTCTTGCCCGCGCCCGGTGGCCCGAGCAGCAGTGCGTGGTGTCCCCCGGCCGCCGCGGCGATGAGGGCTCGGACGCCGACCGGGTTCCCCACGACGTCCGACAGCTCGGCCACGGGACGCGGCACCGACGTGACCGGGACCGGCAGCACCGGATCGACCTCGACCGCCGGCAGGAGTGCCCCGGCGTCGATCGCCGCCGCCCGCAACGAGTCCACGCCGCTGATCCGCACCCCGCCGACCACGCGGGCCTCGGTCAGGTTGCCGACGGGCAGCACCACGCGGTCCGCACCGGCGTCGCGCGCGGCGACCAGCATCGGGATCACCCCGGGGACCGGACGCACCCGCCCGTCGAGCCCGAGCTCGCCGATGTAGACGATGCGCTCCGAGACGTCCGGCGCGAGACCGGCTCCGGCGAGCACGGCCATCGCGATGGCGAGGTCGAACCCCGATCCGCGCTTCGGGATCGCCGCCGGGGTCAGGTTCACGGTGATCCGACGTGCGGGCAGCGGGCACCCCGCGTTCGCCGCCGCGGATCGCACGCGTTCCCGTGCCTCTCCGAGTGAGGTGTCCGGCAGACCGATGATGCTGAACGCCGGGAGCTGACTGGTCAGGTGCGCTTCGACCTCGATACGGCGACCGGTGACCCCGAGCAGCGCGACCGCGGCAGCGCGACCGATGCCCGTCACAGCACACCCGCCAGGTGCTCGACGACGGTGCGGGGACCGTCGACGTGGACCGCGACGACGTCCACCCGGACCGCGCGCGCCGAGACCTCGGGATGCGCGTCGAACCACTCGGGCACGAGTCGTCGCATCCGGGTGAGCTTCGCGGCGGTGATCGCCTCGAACGGGTGACCGGTCGCGGCCCCGGAACGGGTCTTCACCTCGATGAACGCGAGTGTGCAGGAATCCCACGCGACGATGTCGATCTCGCCGCGGGCACACCGCCAGTTCCGCTCGAGCACGCGGAACCCCCGCGCCTCGAGCCAGACCACCGCTCGTTCTTCACCGAATCGTCCGAGTCGACCGTTCCGGAGCGACCGCCCCGGTGGACGTTGCACGTCTTGTTCCATGTCGTTGCCTCCACGACAACGATCTCCAGAACGAACGCCACGATCGGCGGAGTCGGAGAGTCTGTGGAATCAGCACGGGCGAATTGCCCTCTGTGGAGGAAAGAAGAAGGACCCGGGCGATCGAGATCACCCGGGTCCTGCTGCGACGAGCGTCAGTGCGCTGCTGCGTAGGCTTCCTGCACCTGCGTCGAGATGCGGCCGCGGGACGAGACCTCGTACCCGTTCTCCTTGGCCCACTCGCGGATCTTGCCGAGCTCTTCCGAGTTGCCACGCTTCGGCGCGGACTTCGGGGCGGAACCGCCGCCGGTGCGACGACCGGAGACCTTGCGCGCTGCGGCGATGTAATCAGAGATCGCCTCGCGGAACTTGTCGACGTTGTCGTTCGACAGGTCGATCTCGTACGACGAGCCGTCGAACGCGAATTCGACCGTCCGGCCTTCACCGGTGGTGATGGGGGAATCGTCGAGGTCGTCGACGAGCTGGACGGTGACCTTCTGTGCCATGGGGTGCTCCTGTTCGTGGGGCGGTTAAATCCCCATCAGAATAGCGCGAACAATTCACCGCCGGTCCGGATCAGCGGCGATTCACCCAGAAAGAAGCAGAAGAAAGTAAATTGACGATCACTCGTCGAGTGCGAGTTCCTTCGGCAGTTCGAGTTCCCGCGTCGTGAGTTCCTCGACATTCACGTCCTTGAACGTGAGTACCCGGACACCCTTGACGAACCGGTCGGAACGGTAGACGTCCCAGACCCAGACGTCGTTCATCGTCAGTTCGAAGTAGAAGTCGTGCTCCGTGTCACGGCGCACGAGTTCGACCTCGTTCGCCAGGTAGAAACGGCGCTCCGTCTCGACCACGTAACGGAACTGCGACACCACGTCTCGGTACTCGCGGTACAGGGCCAGCTCGACCTCGCGGTCGTAGTCGTCGAATTCGTCCTCATCCATTGCGCCCACAGTCTACGGCGACCCAGGGCCGAGCGGGCGACGGGCTCAACCCGCGACGGCGTCGAGTTGGTCGAAGCCGTCCAGCGCGACGCTCGAAGCCTGGTGCAACCAGGACTTCCGGTGCAGCGTGTGCGCCCCGATCGTCCGGATCGCGTCGTAGTGCGCCGTCGACCCGTAGCCCTTGTTCGACACCCACCCGTAGTGCGGAGCCTCGTCGTGCGCCGAGATCATGAGCGCGTCACGGGCGACCTTCGCCACCACCGACGCCGCGGCCACCGAGGCACAGTCGCGGTCGGCCTTGACCCGGACGACGACCTCGAGCGGATCGGCTGCCGGACGGAGCGACGCGGGCAGGGCGCGGCTCAACCAGTCGAACGAACCGTCGAGCACCACCACCGCGCCGTCGAGCGACACCCCGTCGGCGACCAGGGAGCCGAGCGCCTGCGCACCCGCTGCGCCGAGGGCCGGGACGATGCCCTGCTGGTCGACGAAGTCCGCCGATGCCATGCCGACCGCCGTGCGTGCCCAACGCTGCACGACGGGCACCAGGTCGGTGCGGCGCGCTTCGGAGAGCAGTTTGGAATCAGCGAGCCCCTGGGGCACACGACCGATGTCGAGCGTCACCGCGGCCACACCGACGCCGACCGGACCGGCGATGGCGCCACGGCCGACCTCGTCCATGCCGATGACCGTCACGCGGCCCTCGGCGAGCAGACGTTTCTCGAGCCGGAGCGACGGACGGACGGCGGTCACTCGTCGCGCTCCTCCACGCCGGCGAACACCTCGGGGTGGTCGTCGAGCCACGTCCAGCGGCTCGCCGGCCAGGAGATGACGAACGCGCGGCCCGTCACGTCGGACATCGGGACGAAGCCCTTCGACGGGGTGTCGCCGTTGTACCGGGAGTCCTTCGAGTCGTTCCGGTTGTCGCCCATCACCCAGATCGTGCCCTTCGGCACGGTGACCGAGAAGTCGGTCGCCGAGGCCGGGGCGCCGGCGGGGAGCTTCAGGTACGGCTCCTTGATCGGCACACCGTTCACCGACATCTGCCCGAGGTCGTTGCAGCAGGACACCTTGTCACCGGGCAGACCGATGACGCGCTTGATCAGGTGGTCGTCGCTGTCACCGGTGCCGAGACCGACCTGGGTCAGGGCCCAGTCGATGGCCTTGGCGGGCTGGGTGTCCGGCGTGACGCTCGGCACCTCGGATCCGGTGAGCCAGCCGCCCGGGTCCTTGAACACGACGACGTCTCCCCGCTTCAGCGCCACGGCGCCGGGGACGAGCTCGTTGACGATCACCCGGTCGTTGATCTGCAGCGTGTTCTCCATCGACGCCGACGGGATGTAGAACGACCGGATCAGGAACGTCTTGACCAGGAACGACACGAGCAGTGCCGCGATGAAGATGATGACGAGGTCGCGGAGGAATGTGAGGACACCGTTCCGTTGCTTCTCGGCACGTGGCCTGCGCCCGGAATCCTCTGTCGTGTCCGTCATTTCCGCTCTCGTTCGAACCACTGACTCCCCGCAATGGGAAGAGCCCCCCGTCGATGCACAACCGTACATGGACGAGGGGCTCGCAGCGTCGTCCGGCTCGCGGACGTTCACTGTGAAGGCGATCAGGCGTCGCGCTTCTCCTTGATCTTGCGGCGGGCCGCCTTGCCGCGGAGCTCGCGCAGGTAGTAGAGCTTCGCACGACGGACATCACCCTTGGTGACGATCTCGATGTGGTCGATGATCGGCGAGTGCACGGGGAACCAGCGCTCGACGCCGACCTGGAAGCTCACCTTGCGGACCTTGAAGGTCTCGCCGATGCCGTGGCCCTGACGGCCGATGACGACTCCCTGGAAGACCTGGATACGCGAGCGCGTGCCTTCGATGATGTTGACGTGCACCTTGATGGTGTCGCCGGGACGGAAGTCCGGGACGTCGGTACGCAGCGATGCTGCGTCGACGTTGTCGAGGAGCTGGCTCATGGTGGGTTTCACTCTCTGCGGACGCGCACGGGTCGCCGCGGATCGAAGGTTCGGAAAGTGGTGGTGCGTGCCCGGTGTCGGCGACTCCCCCGTGGCAGAGTCCAGCCAGGGCACAGCGTTCAATACTGCCACAGAGAGCGCGGGAGACAAAACGACGAGGATGGACCCATGATCGAACTCCGCACCCCCGCCGAGCTGGACGGACTGCGCGTCGCCGGCCGGTTCGTGGCCGACGTCCTCGACGAGCTGCTCGAGACCGTCGACGTCGGCGTCAACCTGCTCGACCTCGACCGCGTCGCGGCCAGGATGATCGCCGAACGCGGCGCGGAGAGCTGCTACGTCGACTACCACCCGTCGTTCGGCATGTCGCCGTTCGGCAAGAACCTCTGCACCTCGGTGAACGACGCCGCCCTGCACGGCCTGCCGCACGACCGCACCCTGCAGGACGGCGACCTGGTGAGCCTGGACTTCGCCGCGAGCGTGGACGGCTGGGTCGCGGACTCCGCAGTCAGCGTCCAGGTCGGCACGCCGCGCGACGAGGACCAGGCCCTGATCGCCACGGTCGAGCGAGCACTCGCCGCCGGCATCGCCCAGGCGGCTCCCGGCAACAAGCTCGGCGACGTCTCGCACGCCATCGGTCACGTCGCACACGAGGCCGGTCACGACGTGAACCTGCAGTTCGGCGGGCACGGCGTCGGTCGCACCATGCACGGGGACCCGCACGTGCCGAACGACGGCCGTCCGGGTCGCGGCCTGAAGCTCCGGCCGGGACTGGTCGTCGCGATCGAGCCGTGGCTCATGCAGACGACCGACGAGCTCTACCAGGACGACGACGGCTGGACCCTGCGCAGCGTCGACGGCTCACGTGCCGCGCACGTCGAGCACACGGTCGCGGTCACCGAGGCCGGGCCCGAGGTCCTGACCCTGCGTCGCGCCCAGCGCGCCGACCCGACCGTCTGACGGACTGGAGGCACGGTGCGGGCCCGCCCCCGTGCCTCCAGGCAGACCCGGCGGGGCCGGGTTTCGTGCCCAGCGACAGTCCACGCCGAACGAACCGCGAGGAGTGTCGCTCAGCCCGAAAATCGTCCAGCAGGCAAGCGCGCCAGCCGGTCAGGCAGGCGGCAGCAGGTCCGGACGGACGCGCCGCGTCCGCTCCAGCTGCTGCTCGTGCCGCCAGGCACCGACGCGGGCGTGGTGCCCGCTGAGCAGGACGTCGGGGACGTCGAGGCCGCGCCACGACGCGGGCTTGGTGTACGAGGGGTACTCGAGCAGACCGTCCTCGTGGGACTCCTCGACCAGCGACTCGGGATTGCCGACGACGCCGGGGACGAGTCGGCCGACGGCCTCGATCATCGCCATCGCGGCGACCTCGCCGCCGTTCAGCACGTAGTCGCCGAGCGAGAGCTCGACGACGGTGGCGCGCGACGACGCCCACTCGAAGACGCGGGCGTCGATGCCCTCGTACCGCCCGCAGGCGAACACGAGGTGCTCCGACGTCGACGCGAGTGACCGCGCGATCGACTGCGTGAAGGGCGTGCCGGCCGGCGTCGGGACCACCAGGGTCGACGAACCGTCGGGCCGGAAGAGCGCCTCGAGCGCCTGCGCCCACGGCTCCGGCTTCATCACCATGCCGGCGCCACCGCCGTACGGCGTGTCGTCGACGGTGCGGTGCCGGTCGGTGGTCCACGACCGCAGGTCGTGCACGTGCAGGTCGAGCAGTCCGCCGGAGCGGGCCTTGCCGAGCAGGGACACGTCGAGCACGGAGAAGAACTCCGGGAAGATCGTGACGATGTCGATCCGCACGGGGACTAGTCCGTGACCGTCTCGGGGCGCGAGGTGTCCTCGGGGTCCTCGAACAGCCCCTGCGGCGGCGTGACCGTGACGGTGCCGGCCGCGATGTCGACCGCCGGCACGATGGCCGAGACGAACGGCACGAGGACCTCGCCGCGGGACGGCGTGTCGATCGCGAGCAGGTCCTGGGCGGGCATGTGGTCCACACGGGCGACCGTGCCGACCTCGACGCCGTCACGCAGGACCTTGAGCCCGACGAGCTGGTGGTCGTACCAGGCGTCGTCCTCACCGGTCTCGGCGTCGGCGTCCTGCTCGACCCAGAGGATGATGCGCGCCAGGGACTCGGCTGCGGTGCGGTCGTCGATCCCGGCGAAGAACGCGACGGGGTGACCGTTGTACCAGCGGAGTTCGTCCAGCTCGAGGGTCTTGCCCGACCACGGTGAGTCGTCGGGGACCTGGAGCGTGAAGGTGGCGCCCGGGGTGAACCGACGATCCGGGTCGTCGGTGTAGAGCTCGAGCTTGATGCCGCCCTTGAGCCCGTGCGCCTTCGTGATTCGACCCACCCGGAGCTGGGTCGTCTCCCTAGGAATCGGTGTCCACCACGTCGACCCGCACGCGCTTGCCGTCGGCCAGGGCCGTGACGAGGGTGCGGAGCGCCTTGGCGGTGCGCCCGGCGCGACCGATCACGCGGCCGAGGTCCTCGGGGTGCACGCGCACCTCGAGGACCTCGCCGCGTGGGGAGGTGGAGCTGGCGACGCGCACGTCGTCAGGGTGATCGACGATCCCCTTGACGAGGTGCGTCAGCGCGGATTCGAGCAAGGACTACGCCTCGGTCGTCTCGTCGGCGGTCTCGGCGTCGTCGGCCTTGGCGGCGGGAGCCGTCTTCTCTGACTTCGGCTTGAGCACGGCCTTCTTCGAGGAGTCGACCTGGAAGGCCGGCTTCGGCTCGGCGACCTTGACCTTGGACTCGGTGTCCTTCTCGCCCTTGAACTTGGCCCAGTCGCCGGTCAGCTTGAGGAGGGCCGCGACCTGCTCGGTCGGCTGCGCGCCGACGCCGAGCCAGTAGAGCGCACGCTCGGACTCGATCTTGATGACCGAGGGCTCCTCGGTCGGGTGGTACTGACCGATCTCCTCGAGGACACGACCATCGCGCTTGGTGCGCGAGTCGGCGACGACGATGCGGTAGTAGGGCGCACGGATCTTACCGAGACGCTTCAGACGGATCTTGACAGCCACAATTGCTCCTGTTTGCTTTCGTTGTGGTTGAACTGGAACCGCGGGCGTGGGGGCACACACGGCGAAAGCTCGAGAGAGATCGCTCACAGCTGGATAGAGGGTCGAGCTGCGGCGATTCGACCGTTCATTCTTGCAGATTCCCGGCCGTGATGCGAGCCGACTCGCTACGGCGCGAGGCGTCGCACCGCTTCGAGGGCCTCGGACGTCGCCCGGACCGCGTCCACGCTCCGTGCGTCGCGCGCGCCGCCGACGACGGCGTACGGCACGCCGGCGGCCTGGAGGCCCGTGGCGAGTCCGTCAGGCGCGTCGCCCTCGGCGTCGGTCGCGCGCTCCTGCCCGGCGCAGACCACGACGGTGTCCGCCGGCACGCCGACCTCGTCCCCGTGCTCGTCGCGGATCCAGAGCACCCCGGGTTCGATGCGCAGGTACTCCTGCACGCCGCCGACCATCTGCACCCCGGCGTCCCGCAGCCGGCCGAGCGCGACCCACCGCGAGGTGATGCCGATCCCCTGGCCGAACTTGCCCGAACGCCGGAGCACCGTCACCTGCGACCCCGGTCGGGTGGTGCGCCGTGCCGCGGGGAGCCGCTGCGGCACGTCGCCGACGAGCTCCTCGGACACGTCGAGGTCCCAGCGGGCCGCGAACTCGGCGGCCCGGACGACCTCGTCGGGTGACTCGGTCAGGAACGCCGCGGTGTCCACGCCGATGCCACCGCCGCCGATGATCGCGACGGTGCCCTCGGGTACGCCGTTCCGCAGGGCCTGCTCGTAGGACAGCACGTGCGGCAGGTCGCGGCCGGGGACGTCGACGCTCCGGGGGACCACCCCGGCCGCGAGCACGACGGCGTCGCTGTCGACGAGGTCCCGAGCCGTGGCCGGGCGTCCGAGGTGGATCGTGGCGCCCCGCTCCGCGAGCTCGGCACGGGCAGACCGCACCGTGGCGGCGTAGTCCTCCTTCCCCGGGACGAGTGCGGCGAGGCCGAACTGGCCGCCGAGGCGGTCGGAGGCCTCCCAGACGGTGACGTCGTGGCCCCGTCGGGCGGCGTCCACCGCGGCGGCGAGCCCGGCCGGTCCGCCACCGACGACGTCGACGCGCTTCGGGTCCGCGGTCGGCCGGGCGGGGAAGGCCACCTCGCGGGCGGCACGGGGGTTCACGAGGCAGGACACCGGTGCGCCGATGATCGAGCGGTCGAGGCACGCCTGGTTGCAGCCGATGCAGGTGTTCACCAGGGCGAACCCGCCCGCGAGCGAGCGCGACACGATGGCGGGGTCGGCGAGGAACGGCCGGGCGAGGGCGACGGCGTCGATCAGTTTGTCGCTGAGCACGGCTTCACCGTCGCGCAGGTCCGTCATCCGGTTCGAGGCGATCACGCGGACGTCCGGGTAGGCGGACGAGCGCACCACCGCGGCGATCCGTGCCGCGTACGCCAGCCAGGCCCCGTGCGGCACCGAGGCCTGCACGGTCGGGGTGCGGGACTCGTGCCAGCCGATGCCGACCGAGATGCCGTCGAGCCCGAGCGGCAGCAGGTCGTGCACGAGCGCGTCGACCTCGTCGTCGGTCGACGAGCCGGGCATCAGGTCCGCGCCGGACAGCCGGATCGTCACGGCGAGCTCGGGCACCGCGGCGCGCACGGCCCGGACGACCTCGACCGCGAAGCGCCGACGCCGTTCCGCATCCCCGCCCCACTCGTCGTCGCGCAGGTTGGTCAGCGGCGACTGGAACTGGTTGATCAGGTACCCCTCGGACGCCATGATCTCGACGCCGTCGAACCCGATCGCGCGGGCGGTGCGGGCCGCTGTGGCGAAGTCCTCGATGGTCCGCTCGACCTCGGCCGACGTCAGCTCGGTCGGCACCACACCGCGGGCGGCCGCCCACGGCAGGGCCGAGGGCGCCACGACGCGCTGCGGGTCGCCGTGCCGGTCGACCATGCCCGACGCGAGCGCGTACCGCCCGGCGTGGAACAGCTGCGCGAGGATCGTCCCGCCCTCGTCGTGCACGGCGTCGACCGCCACCCGGAACCGCTCGTCGGCTCCCCCGACGCCGAACACCGCGAAGTCCGGACCGCCGCGGGCCTCGTCGTTCACGGCGATGCCGCCGGTGATGATGCACGCCGCCCCGCCGGCCGCACGTTCGCGGTAGAAGGCGGCCATGCCGGCTCCGCCGTCGTCGTGCACCTCGAGCCCGGTGTGCATCGACCCCATCACCACCCGGTTCGCCAGGTGCAGGGGGCCGAGGGTCCAGGGTGACGCGACGGTCCGGAGGGACTCCGGCACGACGGGGGCGGAAGCGACGCTGCTCATGCGCCTATTCTGCGGTGTCCGCGCCCGGAACGTCGGCCGGCAGCACCGCGTCGCGGAGGGGCGATGTCGTGTCCGACCAGTAGGGCGGGGCGATGACCGTCAGACCGCCGTCCACCGAGAGCACCTGCCCGGTGATGTACCCGGCCTTGTCCGACAGCAGGAAGTCGACGGCGTCGGCCATGTCGTCGGCCGTCCCGGGACGCTGCAGCGGGAGCTTCTCGAGCACGGTGTCCATCGGCGCCTGGCCGGGGACCTTCGTGTAGAAGTACTCGAGCGAGTCGGTGTCGATGAGGCCGCCGTTCACCGCGTTGACCGTGATCTGGCGCGGACCGAACTCCACCGCCATGTACTTCATGTACGCCTCGCTCATGGCCTTGGCGGCACCGAGTGCGGCGTAGGTCGGGAACGCCCGGAGCGATCCGTACGACGTCACGACGACGATGCGGCCACCCCGGTCCATCAGTTCCGCCGCGCGCTGGGCGCCGAGCACGAACGAGCGGGCGTTCGTGGCGTAGCTGCGGTCGAGGTGGTGCAGCTTGAGGTCGGCGACGGGCTTGAACGCGCTGGCCGCGGCGTTCGCGACGAACATGTCGAGGCGTCCGTAGGTGTCGCGCACCAGGTCGAACAGGGCGTCGATCGACTCCGGCTGCTCGATGTCGACCTGCGCCGTGATGCCGTCGCCGCCGGCCGCCCTGACGTCGGCCAGGGACTCCTCGGCCAGGTCGGCGTTGCCCTTGTACGTCACCACGACGGTGACGCCGCGCTGGCCGAGCTTCTGCGCGAGCAGGCGGCCGATGCCGCGCGAAGCGCCGGTGATCAGTGCGATGGGCGAGCTGAGCGCGATGGGTGCGTTGGTGCTGTCGGTCACTGCAGTCCTTTGCTGACGGTGGTGGGAGACGGACGGGAGGCGCGGGGCGGGCCCGCACCGCGCCTCCCGTCCGGTACTGGGTTGCGGTCTAGAACCCGGCCTGGCCGGTCACGACGGCGCGGCCGACGATCAGCTTCTGGATCTCGTTGGTGCCCTCTTCGAAGCGCTGCGCGCGTGCGTCGCGGTAGACGCGCTCGATGGCGTTGCGCTTCCAGTAGCCCTGCCCGCCGTGCACCTGCAGGGCCTTGTCGGTGACCCGGGCGAGCATGTCGACGGCGACCATCTTCGAGGCGCTGGAGAGTGTGCCGGCGTCGGGGCGGTCCTCTTCGTAGGCGCGAGCGGCCTCGAGCACCAGGGCGCGGGCGGCGGCGATGTCGGCGTAGTTCTCGGCCAGGTAGAACTGGATCGCCTGCCGGCTGGAGAGCCGCTTGCCGAACGTCTCGCGCTTGTTGGCGTACTCGACGGCGAGCTCGTTCGCCCGCTCGGCGAGACCGACGGCGCTCATCGCGACGGACACCCGGCTCGGCAGCAGGAAGCCGCCGAGCGCGACCTCGAGGCCCTGGCCTTCCTCGCCCAGGCGGGCGCTGGCCGGGATCGGGGTCTCGGTGAACCGCAGGATCGCGTGGTCGGTGCCGCGGATGCCCATGGTGTCGGAGTCGTCGATCACCTCGGCACCCGGCAGCCCGCTGTTCGGCATCAGGAACGCGACCGTGCCGTCCTGGCCGGTGGTGCCCTCCATCCGAGCGGCGATGAGCCAGTGGTCGGCCTTGACCCCGAAGGTGATGAGGTGCTTCTCGCCGTTCATCACGTAGGTGTCGCCCTCGCGCCGGACCGTCGTGCGGATGTCCGCTCCGGTGCCCGCGGTGGCCTCGGTCAGGGTGAACGCGACGAGCGTGTCGCCCGCGACGGACGGCTTGACGACCTGCTCGATCTGCTCCGACGTCGCGTAGGGGGCCATCGCGCGCCAGGTGCCGTTGATGACGTGCACGAGCATGCGGATGGAGGCGTGCGAGCGGGAGACGACCTCCATGATCTCGAGGTAGCGCGAGAAGGGGATCGCCCGTCCGCCGAGCTCCGCCGGGGCCGCGAGGCTGAGCCACCCGTTCTCCTTGAGCTCCTGGAACAGCTCGGGGGCGACCCGGCCCGTGCGCTCGATCTCGTCCGCCCACGCCTCGCCGGGGCCGCGGACCCACTCGGTGACCTCGGCCTTGAGCTGCTGGAAGGCGGCTTCGTCGAAGCCCGTGCTCGTCTGCTCGACGATCGTCATCGTGTCTCGTTCTCCTTCGTCGCGACGAGCGCGGCCGCCTGCTCGCGCAGGATGTTCTTCTGGACCTTGCCGACCGCGTTGCGCGGCAGCTCGGTGGTGTACTCGAGTCGTTCAGGCCAGTAGTACTTGCTCACGCCGGCCGTGTCGAGGTACTGCTGCATCCCGGCGAAGTCGAGCGGCTCGTCCGCGCGGGCGTTCACGACCCAGGCGCACGCACGCTCACCGAGCCGCTCATCCGGCATCGCCACGATCGCGACGTCCGTGACCAGGGGGTGCTGGTACAGCAGGTTCTCGATCTCGACGACGGGGATCTTCTCGCCGCCGCGGTTGATGACGTCCTTCACACGCCCGGTGATCGACAGGAAGCCCTTCTCGTCGACCTTCGCCAGGTCACCCGTGCGGTACCAGCCGTCCGCCGTGAACACGTCGTCGGTCAGGTCCGGGCGGTCGAGGTAGCCCGCGAACATCGTCGGCGAGTGCAGCTCGAAGTTGCCCTCGGTCCCGGCGGGCAGCTCGATCCCCGCGTCGTCGACGATGCGGATCGAGATGCCCGGCAGCGGCCGGCCGTCGTGGCCGTAGGCGTCGGCGGGGTCGTCGCTGGGGCTGGACAGGGCCCCGAGACACGTCTCGCTCGTCCCGAAGGCGCCGAGGATGGCGCTGCCGAGCACCGTGCTCGCTCGCTGGGCCAGTGCACGGGGCACCGCGGCGCCCGTCGGCACGAAGATCCGGAGCGACTCCGGCTGCGGTGCACCGGCCTCGACCAGGTCGACGAGGTCGGTCAGGAACGGCGTCGCGCACTGCACGAAGGACGCCCGGGCGACGCCGAACGCCTGCTCGAGCGCGACCCGGCCGTCCCACACCGGCTGGATGACCTGCGGGGCACCGAGCCGGAACGCCAGCAGCATGCCGTACAGGAACCCGGTCTGGTGAGCGAGCGGCGACGGGATGTAGATGCGGTCGGCGCTGGTCAGCCCGGACTGCGCCACGTGCATGGCGGTCGCGAGTCCGAGCGTGCGGTGCGGGTGCTGCACGCCCTTCGGCTCCCCCGTGGTGCCGGAGGTGAAGAGCAGCTGGCAGACGTCGTCCGGCCCGGGAGCGTGCGACGCGATCTCGTCGACGTCGACGTGCACGGCGGCGAGGGCGTTCTCGAAGTAGCGCCAGTGCCAGTCGCTCGCCACGACGCGCTCCAGGGCGTCAGCGGGCAGCGGCGGCTGGTTCGTCGGGGTGTCCCCCTGCCCGCGGGCCTCGGCGCGGAGCACGATGACGTGCTCGAGCGACAGGCGACGGTCCTGCGCGGTGGCCTCGTCGATGACGTCGAGGAGTTCGAGTGCGGGGCGGCGCTTCCGGAACACGTTCGGCAGGAAGACCACGCGGGCCTTCGATCGCGCCAGCGTCATCGTGGTCTCGCGGGGACCGAACACCGGCATGATCGGGGTGGCGACGGCGCCGATCTGGATCGCACCGAGGGTGATCGACACGAACTCGCGCCAGTTGGGCAGCTGCATCGCGACGGATTCACCCGTGCGCACGCCGAGTTCGAGCAGCAGGGCGGAGACCCGGTCGGCCTCGTCCTGCAGCTCCTTCCACGTGGTGTTCGCTGGGGTCGCACCGCCGACCTCGATCACGGCGAGGCCGTCGGGGTCGGTCTGCGACAGGGCGCGGACCCGCTCGCTCAGGACGAGCGGGTCGGCGTCGACGCCGGCGAGCTCGGGCACGGCGACGGCGGGCTGCGGGGCGGTGGGCTGTGCGGTGGCGGGCTGCGGGGCGGCGGGCTGCGCGACCGGCTGGTCGGTCGGCTCGGGCGCCGCAGACGTCTCGAGGGGCGTGCCGAGGTGCGTGCGGACCCCGTCGGCCTCGGCGGCGTCGATCCGGTCGTCCCGCGCCACCTGGGCTGCGAGCCGGTCACCGACGGACATGTCGAGCCCGACGGAGTTCATCGCCTCGAGGAACGTCGGGTAGGAGATCCGGTAGGCACGCGGGTAGGTCAGGCCCGACACCCCGTCGGCACTCGACGCCGCGACCGCGAGGGACATCAGCACACGGTGGTCGTTGAACGAGGACATCGGCGCACCGTGCAACCCGGCCGCGCCGACGCCGGTGACCCGCAGCTCGTCCGCGCCCTGCTCGGCACGGCCGCCCATCCGGTTCAGCTGGAGCATCGCCGCCACGCGGTCGGACTCCTTCAGCCGGATGTGCGCCACGTTCCACAGTCGGCTCGTGCCCTCGGCGAAGGTGGCCATCGTCGACAGCACGGGCAGCAGGTCCGGGATCGGACGGCAGTCGACGTCCAGCGGGCGGAGCGGGGACCCGTCGTGCTCGATCCGGACGAAGCCGGTCTCCTCGTCGATCCGCATCGGAACACCCATCGCGGTCGCGAGGTCCAGGAACTCGCTCTCCGGGTGGTCCGTCTCGGCCGTCGTCGTGGCCGTCATGCCGCGCAGCAGCACGTTCGACTCGCGGGTGCCGGCCGCCGCGATGCCGAACGCTGCGGAGCCGATGTCGGGCGGGATGACGTAGTCGTGCGGGGTGGCCTGCTGGCCCGCCGGGATCCGGTACTCGAGCCAGTCGTCGGAGACCTCGACCGTCAGGCCGAACTGCCGCATCATCCGCACGGTGAGCTCGACGTAGGGCTGCTCGTTGAGCCGCCCGCCGGTGATGTGGATCCGGGTCTCGTGCTCGGCGAACGGGGCCACCAGCAGCAGCCCGGAGACCCACTGCGACAGGGTGCCGGCGATCGTCACGTCGCCGCCGCGCGGACGCCTCGGCTGCACGGTGACGGGCGGACAGTCGTTCGTCGCCTCGAGCTCCACCCCCATCTGCGTCAGCGAGGTGAGCAGCGCCTTGATCGGGCGGCGCTGGAAGTACTTCATGCCCGACAGGGTCATCGGACGGTCGGCCAGCGAGGCGAGTCCGGTCATGAAGTAGAGCGTGGTGCCCGAGGACCCCATGTTGAGCAGTCCATCGGCACCGCGCGAGCCGTGGTCCACGACGTCGGTCGCCTGGTACCGGCCGCCCAGCCCGGTCACGTGGTACGCGTTCCCGCGACGCTTGACGTCGACGCCGAGCGCGCGGAGCGTGCCCACGGTCCACTCCACCTGTCGCGTCGCGCTGACCCCGGAGACGACACTCGTCCCCTTCGCCAGCGACGCGAGCACCAGCGCGCGGTGCGCGTGGTACTTCGAGACCGGGATGTCGAGTTCTCCGACGAGCGGGGCGTTCGTCCCGCGCACCACCAACTGCATGCGTACCTCTTCCCTGTAGGAACATTTCAACGGTACGCCCGGAGTGGAACTAGTTGCAGGACGATCCGCACGATCGGGACAACGCTTCGTTGTGCGTGTCCGACAAGGACCCGGGCAGGATGGACGGCATGGACATCCGCTTCACCGAGTCCCGCCCGTCGACCATCGGCGTCGAGTGGGAACTCCCCCTGGTCGACCGGGCGACCGGCGACCTCGCTCCCCGCGCCCCCGCCGTCATCGCCGCCGTGCACGAGCGGCTCGGCGACCACGACCGCGTCACCGAGGAGCTGCTGACCAACACGGTCGAGGTCGTCTCGAGCGTCCACGACCGCGTGGGGGCTGCGACGAGCGAGCTGTCCGGCATCATCGGCGAGGTCATCGACGCCGCCGAACCGCTCGACGCCCAGGTGATGTGCTCGGGCACGCACCCGTTCGCGGTGTGGGACCAGCAGGAGATCACCCCGGACAGCGAGCACTACACGACGCTGATCGACCGCACCCGCTGGTGGGGACGCCAGATGCTCATCTGGGGCGTGCACGTGCACGTCGGCATCGACGACCGCGACAAGGCGGTCCCGATCATGAACGCGATGCTCGCCTACGTCCCGCACCTGCAGGCCTTCACCGCGTCGAGCCCGTTCTGGGGCGGCACCGACACCGGGTACGCCTCGAACCGCGCCCTGATGTTCCAGCAGCTCCCGACCGGCGGGCTCCCGCCGCAGCTCGGCGCCTGGGCGAACTTCGAAGAGGTCGTCGGCGACCTCACCCACACCGGCGTCATCGACGGCGTGAAGGACCTGCGCTGGGACATCCGACCGTCGCCGGGCTGGGGCACCCTCGAGAACCGGGTCTCCGACGGCATCTCGACCCTGCACGAGGTCGGCGCCGTCACCGCGCTCGTGCAGTGCCTGGTCACCGCCTGCTCGGACCGGCTCGACGCCGGTGAGACCCTGCCCACCATGCAGCCGTGGTTCATCCGCGAGAACAAGTGGCGCGCGGCCCGCTACGGCATGGAGGCCGAGATCATCACGAACGTCGCCGGCGACGAGCGGCTCGTGACCGACGAGGTGCACGACCTGGTGCAGCGGCTCGACCCGATCGCCGAACGGCTCGGCTGCCTCGACGAGCTGCACCACCTCGACACGATGATCGAGCGCGGCGCCTCGTACCAGCGGCAGCTGCAGGTCGCGCAGGAGAACGGCGGCGACCTGCGCGCCGTGGTCCGCCACCTGGTCACCGAGTTCCGCGACGCGCTCTAGCCGCGACCGGACGACGGACGGGAGGCCCGGTGCCAGCTGGCACCGGGCCTCCCGTCCGTCAGGTAGTCGCGATCGCGACCCGCGTCAGCGACCCAGGAACTTCTGCAGCGACGCGAGCTCTTCCTCGGTCGGTGCCTTGCCGCCCTTGGCGCCCCCGAGGCCGAGGCCGGACCCCTGCGGGGCCTGCTGCGGCGCAGCCGCCGCGCCGGCAGCCAAGGCCGCGCGCTTGGCAGGGTTGCCCACCTTCGACTTCTTCTTGCCGCCCTGCTGCTGCTTCTTGCCGCCGTGCATGCCCGGGATCGGACCCATGCCCGGCATCTGCGGCACGCCACCGCGGGCGACGGTCTTCATCATCTTGGCGGCCTGCTCGAAGCGGTTCACCAGCGCGTTGACCTCGGTGACGGTCGATCCGGCACCGCGCGCGATGCGCAGACGACGCGAACCGTTGAGGAGCTTCGGGAGCTCGCGCTCCTGGGGCGTCATCGACTGGATGATCGCCTCGGTGCGGACGATCTCGCGCTCGTCGAAGTTGTCGAGCGCCTCGCGCATGCCCTTGGCTCCCGGGAGCATGCCGAGCATGCCCTTGATGGAGCCGGCCTTGCGGAGCTGCTGCATCTGCTGCAGGAAGTCGTTCAGCGTGAAGTTGTCGGTCGCGATCTTGTCCGCGACCTTGCGCGCCTCTTCCTCGTCGAAGGCGCCCTGCGCCTGCTCGATGAGGGACAGGATGTCGCCGAGGTCGAGGATGCGGCTTGCCATGCGGTCCGGGTGGAACGGCTCGAAGTCGTCGAGCGACTCACCCGTCGACGCGAACATGATCGGACGGCCGGTCACGCTGGCCACCGACAGGGCGGCACCACCGCGGGCGTCACCGTCGAGCTTCGAGAGCACGACACCGGTGAAGTCGACGCCTTCCTGGAACGCACGGGCCGTGTTGACGGCGTCCTGACCGATCATCGCGTCGATGACGAACAGGACCTCGTCCGGGTCGACGGCCTTGCGGATGTTCGCGGCCTGCTTCATCAGCTCGGCATCGACACCGAGTCGACCGGCGGTGTCGACGATGACGGTGTCGTACTGCTGGTCGATGGCGGCCTTGATGGCGTTCTTGGCGACCTTGACCGGGTCGCCGACACCGTTGCCGGGCTCGGGAGCGAACACGTGCACGCCGGCCTGCTCGCCGACGACCTGCAGCTGCTGCACGGCGTTCGGACGCTGGAGGTCCGCCGCGACGAGCATCGGGGTGTGGCCGTCCTTCTTGAGCCACTTGCCGAGCTTGCCCGCGAGGGTGGTCTTTCCGGCGCCCTGCAGACCCGCGAGCATGATGACCGTCGGCGGCTTCTTCGCGAACTCGAGCCGTCGCTGCTGCCCACCCAGGATGCCGACGAGTTCCTCGTTGACGATCTGGACGACCTGCTGCGCCGGGTTGAGCGCGCGGTTGACCTCGTCGGAGAGGGCACGCTCGCGCACCGATGCGGTGAACGCCTTGACGACCTCGAGCGCGACGTCGGCGTCGAGGAGCGCCCGCCGGATCTCGCGGACGGTGCCGTCGACGTCGGACGGAGTCAGCCGACCCTTGCTCCGCAGATTGCGGAAGGTCTCGGTCAGCCGATCGGAGAGTGAACCGAATTGCGCCATGATCCGTCGATTCTACAAGGCTCCCGCCGACGGCACCGGCCCGTTCACCGCAGGAGGACACCCTCGGTCAGTCCGACCGGTGCGTCGAGCCCCACGTCGATGACCACCGGCGCGCTCGACGGACTCCGGTCACCGGTCGGGAACCAGCGCCGGTCGGGCGACACCAGGATCACGAGACCGTCCACGTCACCGACCGCCGCGAAGGACTCCCCCGGCGGGTTGGCGTACGGCTCGAGACCGGCGCGTCGCAGGGATTCGACGGCGCCGAGGACGTCGGGGACGGGGACGCCGACCTCGCTGACGGAGACGAGCGGGACGCCGGCGTCGGAGTCGGTGCCGGTACCGTCGCCGACGCCGCTACCCCGGGCGCCCGACTCCAGGTCCCGCCGCTCGATGAGCTCGAGGAGCTGCTGGTCGGGCCCCTCGAAGTAGACCGACCGCGAGTTCCAGTTCGGCGGCCCCTCGAACTCGTCCTGGTCGTCGGTACCGAGCACCGTCGTCAGTCCGGCGATCCGGGCCTTGGCCGCGTCGAAGGTCCCCGTGGGGATCGTGATCGCCAGGTGCAGGGCTCCGGTCATCTCCGGCAGTTCGCGGAACACGAGGAGCGTCGACCCCACCACGATGCGCACCGTGGCGTCGACGATCTCGACCGAGCACCCCAGTCGTTCCCAGAACCGGGCGGTGTCGGCGAGCGAGCGGGTGGCGAGCTGTACCTGTCGGATGTCCATGCCCTCATCGGACCATCTCAACCATTGTTGAGGTCAAGCACCAGGTTGTTGGACGCCGTCCAGAAACTGTCGTACGCTCGCCGCATGCCGGAACTCGAGATCGTCCGCCACCACGGCCTGCTCGACTACTCGGACGGCCTCGCCCTGCAGCGGGACCTGCACGCCGACGTCGTCGCCGGCCGTTCCCCCGGGGCCCTCGTGCTGTGCGAGCACCCGTCCGTGTACACCGCCGGACGCCGCACCGAACCGTCCGACCTGCCGACGAACGGCGCCCCGGTCGTCGACACCGACCGTGGCGGACGCATCACCTGGCACGGCCCGGGGCAGCTGGTCGCCTACCCGATCGTCCGGCTCGCCGAACCCCTCGACGTCGTCGCCTGGGTGCGCGACCTGGAGCAGGTCGTCATCGACGCCGCCGCTGCCGTCGGCGTGCACGCCGAACGGGTCGCGGGTCGCAGCGGCGCCTGGGTGCCGGGCACGGACGGCTCCCCCGCCGCCAAGGTCGGCGCGATCGGCCTGCACGTCGCCGAGGGCGTGACGAGTCACGGCATCGCGATCAACTGCGACAACGCCCTCGACGCCTACGCCGCGATCGTCCCGTGCGGCATCGCGGACGCCGGGGTCACGACGCTGAGCGCCGCGGCGGCGCACGCAGGTCGTGCCCACGTGACCGTCGACGACCTCGCACCCCTGGTCGCGGACCGCGTCCGACAGGCCGTCGACGGCATGCACAGCGGCCGCCGGATCAGCACGACGGCCCCCAGCACCAGCACCGGCACCGGCACCGGCACCGGCACGAGCACCAGCACGAGCACGAGCACGAGCACCAGCACCGCGCCCGCCCGACAGGAGACCCTCGTATGACCCTCGCCCCCGAAGGCCGCCGCATGCTCCGGGTCGAGGCCCGGAACGCCGAGACCCCGATCGAGACGAAGCCCGCGTGGATCAAGACCCGTGCCACGCAGGGCCCCGAGTTCCGCGAGCTGTCGAGCCTGGTGCGCGAGAAGCAGCTGCACACCGTCTGCCAGGAGGCCGGCTGCCCGAACATCTTCGAGTGCTGGGAGGACCGCGAGGCCACCTTCCTCATCGGCGGCTCGCAGTGCACCCGTCGCTGCGACTTCTGCCAGATCGACACCGGCAAGCCGGAACCGCTCGACCGCGACGAGCCCCGCCGGGTCGCGGACTCCGTGGCGGAGATGGGCCTGCGGTACGCGACCGTGACCGGCGTCGCACGCGACGACCTGCCCGACGGCGGTTCCTGGCTCTACGCCGAGACCATCCGCGCGATCCACGAGCACTCCCCCGGCACCGGCGTCGAGATCCTGGTGCCGGACTTCAACGGGCGACCGGACCAGCTCGGCCGGGTGTTCGACGCCCGCCCCGAGGTCTTCGCCCACAACGTCGAGACCGTCCCGCGGATCTTCAAGCGGATCCGGCCGGCGTTCACGTTCGAACGGTCCCTCGACGTCATCACCCAGGGCCGCGACGCCGGACTGGTCACGAAGTCGAACCTGATCCTCGGCATGGGCGAGGAGCGCGTCGAGATCGAGGACGCCCTGCAGCGCCTGTACGACGCGGGTACGGACATCATCACGCTGACGCAGTACCTCCGCCCGTCGCCCCGGCACCTGCCGGTCGCGCGCTGGGTCAGCCCTGCGGAGTTCGTCGAGCTCCGTGAGATCGCCGAACAGATGGGCTTCGCCGGGGTGCTCGCCGGACCGCTGGTCCGGTCGTCGTACCGGGCGGGCCGGCTGTGGGCGCGGGCGACGCTGGCCCGCGGCGGCTCGGTCCCCGAGCACCTGGCCCACCTGCTCGACGCGGCCCCTGGCCGCCAGGCCGTCTGACGCGCGCGCGGCTCGCGCGGCGTACGCGGCGCGGCCGGCGTTTCGCGCTGTGCGACACGTCACGTGCTGCGGAGCACGTGAACTGTCGCTCAGGCCGAAACTCGGCGCATCCGGACGACGCCCGGACAGACGGGAGGCGCGGTGCCAGCTGGCACCGCGCCTCCTGTCCGTCAGGTGGTGACGGCTACTTCGCGTCGGCCTCGACCGACTCCTTCGGCTGGCCGGTCGGGGTGAGCCCGCGCTCCTGGCGGCGCTTCGAGACCACCAGCGACGCGGTCGTGGCGACCGCGATCGTCAGCACGATGAAGCCCAGCGAGAACCAGATCGGGATCTCCGGCGCCCACTCGATGTGCTCGCCGCCGTTGATGAAGGGCAGCTCGTTGACGTGCATGGCGTGGAAGACGAGCTTCACACCGATGAACGCCAGGATGACGGCCAGGCCCTGGCCCAGGTAGATGAGGCGCTCCAGCAGGCCGGCGATCAGGAAGTACAGCTGCCGGAGGCCGAGCAGCGAGAACGCGTTCGCCGTGAACACGATGAAGGCGTCCTGCGTCAGCCCGAAGATCGCGGGGATCGAGTCGAGCGCGAAGAGCACGTCGGTCAGGCCGATGGCGACCATGACGAGCAGCATCGGGGTGAACAGCCGCTTGCCGTCGACACGGGTGGTCAGGCGGTCGCCGTCGTAGTGGTCCGAGGTCGGGATGATGCGCTTGAGGATCCGGATGAGCCGGGATTCGCCCTCGCTGCCGTGGTCGTTGCCGCTGCGGGCCTGCGACCAGGCGAGCCAGAACAGCAGCGCACCGAACAGGTAGAAGACCCACGAGAAGTTCTCGATGATCGTGACGCCGAGGGCGATGAAGACGCCACGGGCGACGAGCGCGATCGCGACGCCGACCAGCAGGACCTTCTGCTGGAACTCCTTCGGCACGGCGAAGCTCGACATGATGATGAGGAAGACGAAGAGGTTGTCGACCGACAACGCCTTCTCGGTCAGCCAGCCGGCGAAGTACTCACCACCGGCCTGCCCGCCGCCGAACACCAGGATCCCGATGCCGAACAGGATCGCCAGGCCGATGTAGAAGGCGGACCAGAACGCGGATTCGCGGATGTGGGGCACGTGCGGCGTGCGCACGTGCGAGTAGAAGTCGAACACCAGCAGCGCGAGGATGCCGGCGATCGTGATGAGCCAGACGAAGAGTGGGACGTCCACGGTTTCCTTCAGGTAGGGCGCGCCGCTGATGTGCGGGTACGCCGAGGCCTGAAGGTCTCTTCCGTCGCACGGCACCGGAACCGGTGTCGCACGACCGGCGCCCCGGGGCCGGATCGTTCCGGACCGTACTGACGGGGTCACCGAGAGGGAATACTCCCCTTCGTGTTCCCGATCATACCGGGCACAGCGGACATGTGCCGCGCTCTAAGCTGGGAGCATGGCGAGTTCCTGGTCACTGTCCTCACGGCTGCGCGGCCTCTTCCAGCGCAAGACGATCGACGAGACCACGTGGGAGGACCTGGAGACCGCCCTCATCGGCGCCGACTTCGGGCCCGACATCTCCGAGGAGATCATCGAGGACCTGCACGCCCGCGTCGACCGCTACGGCACGACCGACCCCGCCGACCTGCAGCGCATGCTCCGCGAGGTCCTCGAGGAACGGCTCTCCAAGCTCGACACCACTCTGAAGCTCAGCGCGCGGCCCGCCGTGGTGCTCGTCGTCGGGGTGAACGGCGTCGGCAAGACCACGACGATCGGCAAGTTCGCCAAGTTCCTGAAGACCTACGACCGCACGGTGCTCGTCGGGGCGGCGGACACGTTCCGCGCCGCGGCGGTCGAGCAGGTCGCCACCTGGGCCCAGCGCGCCGGGGTCGACGTCGTCCGTCCGTCGCAGCCCGGGCAGGACCCGGCGTCGGTGGCGTACCAGACCGTCGAGAAGGCGATCCGCGACCAGACCGAGATCGTCGTCATCGACACCGCCGGGCGTCTGCACACCAAGGCCGGCCTGATGGACGAGCTCACCAAGATCAAGCGCGTGGTCGAGAAGCAGACCGAGATCAGCGAGGTCCTGCTCGTCCTCGACGCGACGACGGGCCAGAACGGCCTCGCACAGGCCCAGGCCTTCATCGAGGGTGCCGGCGTGACCGGCCTCGTCATCACCAAGCTCGACGGCTCGGCCAAGGCCGGCTTCGTGCTGAGCGTGCAGGAGAAGACCGGCATCCCGATCAAGCTCATCGGGCAGGGCGAGGGCATCAACGACCTGACGGGCTTCACGCCGCACGTCTTCGTGCAGAACCTCGTCGGCTGAGCGAACGCGTCGGCACGCCGAGGAGTAGCGTCCCTGACGGTCCGGGCATCTGCTCGGTCTCGTTCCAGGGATAGGAGACCCTCATGCCCGCACTGCTGATCATCGCGATCATCGTCGGCCTCGTCCTGCTCTTCAGCGGCATCTTCGTCGGTGCGCTGAAGTTCCTGCTCTGGGTGGGCATCGTGCTCATCCTGCTGGCGGTCATCGGCTGGCTGCTCCGGACGATCCGCGGTCGCGCGTAGCGACCCGGCGTCCTGTCCGGACGCACCTGACAAACAGGAGGCGCGGTGCCAGCTGGCACCGCGCCTCCTGTCTGCCGTCCGGTCGCGACCAGGACGCCTAGGCGACCGCGTCCGCCGGCTCGCGCTTCTGCACCCGCTGCCCGACGACCGCCGAGACGCCGTCCTGCCGCATCGACACCCCGTACAGGGCGTCGGCGATCTCCATCGTCCGCTTCTGGTGCGTGATGACGATGAGCTGGGACGACTCGCGCAGACGCTCGAACACGGTCAGCAGGCGGCCCAGGTTGGCGTCGTCGAGTGCCGCCTCGACCTCGTCCATGATGTAGAACGGCGAGGGCCGCGCGGTGAAGATCGCGACGAGGAGCGCCACCGCCGCCAGGGACCGCTCGCCGCCGGACAGCAGGGTCAGGCGGTCGATCTTCTTGCCGGCGGGCTTCACCTGCACGTCGATCCCGGTGCCGAGCAGGTCGGTCGGGTCGGTCAGGTTGATGGACCCCGAGCCGCCCGGGAACAGGATCGGGAAGATGACGTCGAACGCTTCCTTGGTGTCGTTGAACGCGGACTCGAAGATCGTCTGCATCTTCGTGTCGAGCTCGTCGATGATCGTCAGCAGGTCCGTCCGGGTCTTCTGCAGGTCCTCGAGCTGCTCGGCGAGGAACGCGTGCCGCTGCTCGAGCGCCTGGAACTCCTCGAGCGCGAGCGGGTTCACCTTGCCGAGCTGTCCGAGGTCGCGCTCCGCGGCCTTGAGCCGGCGCTCCTGCTCGGCACGGACGTAGGGCACGGTCTCGACGTCGGCGGGGTCGATCTCGTCGGTCGTGTCGAACTCGGGCAGCGCCGGGCCGCCGGGCAGGGTGGACTCCGCGTCGACGAGGGCCAAGTCGTCGGTGTCGGGACCCGCTTCTGCCGCTGCTTCCTCCGGCTCGGTCACGCCCGCGGCCTCGGCGGCGGCGGCCGCAGCCGCGCGCTCCGCCTCGCGGTGCTTCCGCGCGCGCACCCGCGGGTCCACGAGCACGTCGACGGGCACCGGCACGTGCGGCCCGTACTCGGCCACCAGCACGGCCTCGGACAGCCCGAGCTCGCTCTGCGCCCGGTCGAGGACGCCGGACACGTGCAGCTTCTTCTCGTAGATCTCCATCTCGAGCGAGTGCACGCCGTCGGTGATGGTCTGCAGGCGGTCCCGGAGCTCGCGCTCCTCGTTGCGGATCGTCTGCAGCTCGGTGTTGCGCTTCGACCGCTCGGCTTCCTCCGTCGCCAGCTGCACCCGCGCTTCGGCCAGCGAGCGGTCGACCGCTCCGAGCACCCCGGGCAGGTCGGCGAGGACGGCTTCGGCGGTCCGGATCTGGCCACGGCGGATGACGGCGAGCCGCGCGGCCTCCTCGGCGGCGGCGCGCTCGGCCTCGAGCTGGCGGTCGAGCTGGTCGGCGCGGTTGCGTTCGGCGCGCACACGCTCGCGCACGGTCTCCACCTGGATCCGCTGCTCGACCTCGGCGGCACGTGCGGCCTCGAGCGCGTCCTGCAGCGCGGGACGCTCGGACGCGTCGACCACGGGGCGCTCCTGGTCGGTGAAGGCACGGTGCGCCGACTCGGCCTCGGCCAGCACCGCATCCGCGGTCTCGACGGCGCCGTCGGTCTCGGCCAGCGCGGCACGCAGCCGCTCGACCTCGGCCGCGGCGTTCTCCGCCTTCGCCCGCGTCGACGCACTCGTGCGGTCGTACTCGGCCTTCGCCCGCGTGTAGGCGCGGGAGGTTGCGTCGGCCTCGTCCGCACGGCGGCGTGCGTCCTCGACGGCGCTGCGCGCGGCCTGGAGGCCCGTGGCCGCGTCCTCGGCGTCGGTCGCGATCGCGTCGCGTCGCGTCACGGCGTCGTCGCGCTCCGCGACGAGCTCGATGCGCGAGGTCACGCGCTCCCCGCCGCCGGTCACGCGGACCGCACGGACGAGGTCGCCGGACCGCGTGACCACCGTGGCGTGCGGGGCGGCCGTGAGCACGGCCTCCAGGTCGAGGTCGTCGGTCTCCGCGACCAGCCTGTCCCGCAGGATCGACGCGAGCGCCGGCGGTCCCTGCACCAGGTCCGTGGCACGGCGGACGCCGACCGGCAGGGTCTCGGGCAGGGCCGCTGGGACGGACGCGGCGTCCGCGACGACGACGTCGATCCGGCCGAGGTCGGCAGCGCGGGCGTGGTCGACGGCGTCGAGTGCCGCACCGCGGTCGTCGGCGAGGACGGCGTCGGCGAGTCCCTCGAGCGCGGTGGCGATCGCGGCCTCGAACCCGGGCGACACCGTCAGACTGTCGGCCAGGCGACCGACGATGCCCGCGCGACCGGCGTCGATCAGTGCCTGCGAACCGTCGCGGACCTCGATCGACATGCCGAGCGCGGTGACCCGGGCGTCGAGGGCGTCCCGCTCGCGTTCGAGGGCGTGGAGCCGGTCGCGCTGCTCGTCGCGCGTGGTCTGGGCCCGTTCGAGCTCGGCGCGCGCCTGCTCGAGGGTCTGCGCGAGCGCGGTCTCGTCGACCCCCTCGGACGGGTCGACACCGAGTTCGGCGAGGGCCGCCGCGGCACGCTCGGCACGCTCCCCCGCCTCGGCCAGAGCCCGCTCCCGCCGCTCGCGGTCGGCGACGGCGGAACCGCGCTTCGACCGGGCGACGTCGACGGCGCTGGCGAGCCGCTGCGCCTCGAGGTCGTGCTGCGAGACGCGGGCAGCCTGGGCCGCGATGCGTTCGTCCAGGGCGTCCAGCGAGGCGCGGGCGTCCTGCACCGCGCGGGCGGTCGTCGCCGAACCGCCCTGCATCTCGTCGGCGCGGGCGGCGAGGCGGTCGGCCTCGGCTCGGACCCCGGCGACCTGCTCCTGGGTGACGGTCGGGCCCTGCTGCGGTGCGTCGGCCTGCTGCGCGAGGAACATCAGGCGCTGGTTCGCCAGGCTCGACAAGCCGCGGAGGCGCTCCTGCACGCTCTCGAGCCGGTGCACGACGGTGCGGGCGCGGTCGACGTCGTCCCCGACCATGCTCTGCTCGACGTGCTGCTGGCGCGCCCGGGTCTGGTCGAGCCGCTCGGTCAGGACGATGCGCTCGGACTTGCGGCCCGCCTCGACCTCCTGGTGGTCGTGCAGCTCGCGGCGCAGGCGCACCACGTCGTCGGCGAGGATGCGGGCCTTGGCGTCGCGGAAGACCGCGGCCACCGACTGGGCCTTGCGTGCCACCTCGGCCTGCCGCCCGAGGGGCTTGAGCTGCCGCCGGATCTCACCGGCCAGGTCGGACAGGCGGGTCAGGTTCGTCTGCATCGCGTCGAGCTTGCGGAGGGTCTTCTCCTTGCGGCGACGGTGCTTCAGGATCCCCGCGGCCTCCTCGATGAAGCCGCGGCGGTCCTCGGGGGTGGCGTGCAGCACCTTGTCGAGCTGCCCCTGCCCGACGATCACGTGCATCTCACGGCCGAGGCCGGTGTCGCTCAGCAGCTCCTGCACGTCGAGCAGCCGGCAGTTCTCGCCGTTGATGGCGTACTCGCTGCCACCGTTGCGGAACAGCGTGCGCGCGATCGTCACCTCGGAGTACTCGATCGGCAGCAGGCCGTCGCTGTTGTCGATGGTCAGCAGCACCTGGGCACGACCGAGCGGACCGCGGGTCGAGGTGCCGGCGAAGATGACGTCCTCCATCTTGCCGCCGCGCAGGGTCTTCGCCCCCTGCTCCCCCATCACCCAGGCCAGGGCGTCCACCACGTTCGACTTGCCGGAGCCGTTCGGGCCGACGATGCACGTCACGCCCGGCTCGAACGCGAACGTCGTCGGCTGCGCGAAGGACTTGAACCCCTTGATGGTCAGGCTCTTCAAGTACATGCGGTCTCCGGATGCTCTGGTTGGCGTCAGGCTAACGCGTGCGGGCGCGGGGACGGGGTTGGCACACGGGGCAGATGTGGCTCGACCGGTTCATGAAGGCCTCGCGCACGATCGTCGTACCGCAGCGTGGACACGGCTTCCCCTGCTGCCCGTAGACGTTCAGGCGCTGCGAGAAGTACCCGGACTGCCCGTTGACGTTGACGTACTGGGCGTCGAAGCTCGTGCCGCCGTCCTCGAGCGCCCGGCGCAGGATGGCGCGGACCTCGTCGAGCAGCCGACGCAGGTCGGCACGGGTGAGGCGGTCGGCGGCGCGGTCGTAGTGCAGCTTCGCGGCCCAGAGCGACTCGTCGGCGTAGATGTTGCCGATGCCGCTCACGACGCCCTGGTCGAGCAGCACCCGCTTGATGCCGCTCGAACGCTTCCGTGCCATCGCGGTGAACCGGTCGTCGTCGAAGGCGGGGTCGAGCGGGTCACGGGCGATGTGCGACACCTGCCCGGGCACCCACCGACGCCACACGGCATCGGGGTCGATCGCGTCGACCTGCCCGCCGAACCCGGCTGGAGCACCGTCGATCGTCGGCACCATCGCGTCGATCGCCATCGAGCCGAACGTGCGCTGGTCGACGAACTCGAGTTCCACCGGGGGCTCCGCCACACCTGCGCGGTCGGTGCCCGAGGGCTGTACGTCGATGAGGATCCGACGGTGCTTGGCCGCCGGTCGACCACGGCCGAGCAGGATCTGCCCGCTCATGCCGAGGTGGGCGACGAGTGCCTCGGGGCGGTCCCCGTCGTGCTCGGGCTGCAGCGGCATCCAGAGGAACTTGCCCCGTCGGACGGCAGCGGCGATCGTGCGACCGGTCAGTCGGTCGGCGAAGTCCTCGGCGGGGCCGTCGTGCCGGGTGAGGGCACGGTCGTCGACCACGTCGACGTGCAGGACCCGCGCGCCGCTGACGGCGGGTTCGAGGCCGGCGCGGACGACCTCGACCTCGGGGAGTTCGGGCACGCGGTCAGGCCGCTCGGCCGGACAGCCGGGTCCAGGCGTCGAGCGCGGCGGCCATCTCGGCGGCCTTCTTGCTCGACCCGGTGCCGGTGGCGATGTCCTCGCCCTGCAGGACGACCGTCGCCATGAAGGTCTTGTCGTGGTCCGGGCCGGTCTCGGTGACGCGGTACGCCGGGTTGCCGAGGGAACGACTCGAGGCGAGCTCCTGCAGGCTCGTCTTCGGGTCCATCGCGGCGCCGAAGCGGTCCGGGTCGATCATGAGCGGTTCGACCAGGCGGAGCACGAGCTCGGTGGCCGGGTCGGGGCCGGCCGACAGGTAGGTCGCGCCGATGACGGCTTCGACGGTGTCGGCCAGGATCGACGACTTGTCGCGCCCGCCGGTCTGTTCCTCGCCCTTGCCGAGGCGCAGGTAGCGGCCGAGCCCGATCATCCGGGCGATCTCGGCCAGCGCCACGGTCGACACCAGGCTCGCCCGTCGCTTGGCGAGGTCACCCTCGTCGAGGTCGGGGAACGACCGGTAGAGCTTCACGGTCACGGCCTGGCCGAGGATCGAGTCCCCGAGGAACTCGAGGCGCTCGTTGTGCTTGATGCCCCCGTGCTCGTAGGCGTAGGAGCGGTGCGTCAGGGCGAGCTGGAGCAACTCGAGGTCGATGTCGGCCCCGAGGATGCCCTGCAGACGAACGACGTCCGGCCCCGCGGGGCGAGACCCCGCAGCGCCGGACGTTGTCGTCATGCGTTCGGTCCGATCAGACGTCGGCGACCTTGCGGCCCTTGTACTCCATGTACAGGGGCGTGCCGGCCGAGTCCTCGACGACCTTCGCGCGGTGCGGGAGGCTGTAGGTGACCTGACCGTTCTCGATCGTCTTCACGAGCTGGATCGGCGTGGCCTTCCACTGCGAACGACGGGCGTGCGTGTTCGCACGGGACTGCTTGCGCTTGGGAACGGCCATGGTGAATCTCTTTCGGTTGGTCGGTGGTCGGTACGGGGGCTGGCGGTGTCGGGACCTACTCGGTCTCGGCCCGCTCCTCGCCCTCGGTGGTCTTCGGTGCGGTGGTGTCACCGTCGGTGCTGTCGTCGAGCTCGATCGCGCTGAGCGCTGCCCAGCGGGGATCCAGCACCTGACGAGCGGGCTGCTCGCCGAGGTCGGCCAGACGCTCGCCCGTCACCGGGTCGAGTCCTGGGCAGTCCGGTCGGCAGACCGGCTGGAACGGCAGCGACAGCACCACCGCATCTCGAACGACCTGTTCGGTGTCCACGTGGTCATCGCGAACGAAGAAGTCGAAATCCTCCGAGGCATCATACGCGAACAGCTCGGCGAAATCGACCTCGATCGGTTCGCTGATGTCGATGAGGCAGCGCGAGCACTCCCCCGTGGCGTCGGCCGAAGCGTGTCCGGACACGAGGACGCCCTCGTGCAGGCCTTCGAGCTTGACGTCGATGTGCAGTTCGGATCCCTGTCGGACGCCGATCAGACCGGCCCCCATCGCGTCGGGCACCTCGATGTCGAGCGAGTGCTCGCGCATCTCACCCGGCCGGTGCGCGAGGTCGCGCACGCGCAGGGCGTAGGGGCTGTTCACGGGGGAAGACACGATCGACAAGCCTAGCGCGATCGGGGCCGAGAGTCGAGGTGGCGACAGGCGTGTCCGGACGCGGTGGGCGCCGTGCGCGTGCCGGCCGGGCTGTGCAGGCGCGCTCAGCGGGCCGCGAGCGCGTCGGCGACCGTCTTCGGCACGTAGGGCGTGACGTCTCCGCCGAGCGACGACACCTGCCGGATCAGCGAGCTCGACACGTGCGCCCGCGACGCCTCGGGCAGCAGGAACACCGTCTCGACGTCGGCCAGGTGGCGGTTCATGATGGCCATCGGGGTTTCGTAGGCGACGTCCTCGCCGGACCGCACGCCCTTCACCAGGACCTTGGCCCCGACCTGGCGGCAGTAGTCCACCAGCAGGCCGGACGTCCACTCGCCCACCGTGACCGTGGACGGCGCTCCGACCTCGACCAGCGAGTCGCGGATGAGCCGCACCCGGTCGACCGCCTCGAACATCGCCGGCTTCTTGTCGGGGTTGTGCACCACGAGGACGTGCACCTCGTCGAAGAGCCCGGCCGCGCGGCCGATGACGTCGAGGTGCCCGAGGGTGACGGGGTCGAAGGAACCGGGGACCACCGCGATCTGCGCCATGGCAGCGACGATACCGCGCGGCCGTCGTGCTCCGGGGTCAGTTCTTGCCGAGGAACGCCGCGTCGGACTCGTCGAGGCGCCGGGCGAGGGCGTCACGGAGGGCCGGGGACCCCTCGAGCTCGGGATCGGGTTCGAGCACGCGCTCGGCCTCTTCGCGCGCGTCGACGATGAGGTCGGCGTGCTCGACCACCCGGAGCAGGTTGAGCGAGGACCGCCCACCGGACTGCCGTTCGCCCAGGACGTCGCCCTCGCGTCGGAGCTCGAGGTCGACCCGGGCGAGCTCGAACCCGTCGTCCGAGGCGGCCACCGCGTCGACGCGCTCGCGCGAGGTGGTCTCGAGCTCGGCCGAGGTGACCAGCAGGCAGACCCCGGCCCACTGCCCACGACCGATGCGGCCGCGGAGCTGGTGGAGCTGCGAGACCCCGAACCGGTCGGCGTCGAGGACGGCCATCATCGCCGCGTTCGGGACGTCGACGCCGACCTCGATCACGGTCGTCGCCACGACCACGTCGAGGTCGCCGGCGGCGAAGGACGTCATCACGCGGTCCTTCTCGTCGGCGGTCATCCGGCCGTGCAGGACCGCGATCGAGCGCCCGTCGAGCACGGGCATGGTGCGCATCCGCTCGGCGGTGGCGAGCACGGTCGCCGGGGCACGCTTCGGGGTGTCGTCCTCGCCCTCGGCCGGCTCCGGCTCGCCGTCGTCCTCGGTGTGGGCGTCGTCGATGGCCGGGCAGACGACGAACGCCTGGCGACCCTTGGCCAGTTCTTCGGCCATGCGGGACCAGATCCGGGGTTCCCACCCGGGGTGCTCCGCCAGCGGGACCGTGAAGGTCTCGACACCGGCGCGCCCCGACGGCATGCCCGTGATGGTCGAGACGTCGAGGTCGCCGAACACCGTCATCGCGACGGTGCGCGGGATCGGCGTCGCGGTGAGCACGAGCACGTGCGGAGGGGTCGTGCCCTTGGTGCGGAGGGCCTCGCGCTGCTCGACACCGAAGCGGTGCTGCTCGTCGACCACCACGAGCCCCAGCTCGGCGAAGTCCACCCGGTCCCCCAGGAGCGCGTGGGTGCCGACGACCAGCCGTGAGCTGCCCGACGCCGCGGCGAGCAGGGCCCGGCGACGTTCGTCGGTGGACTGCGACCCGGTCAGGATCACCGGTCGGAGCTCGGCGGCCAGGTCCGGCCCGAGGAACTTCACGATGGAGCGCAGGTGCTGGGCCGCCAGCACCTCGGTCGGGGCGATGAGCGCGGACTGGCCGCCGGACTCGGCCACCGTGAGCATCGCCCGGATCGCCACGAGGGTCTTGCCGGACCCGACCTCGCCCTGGATCAGCCGGTGCATGGGCCAGGTGTGGGCGAGGTCCTGGTCGATGTCGGCACCGACGGCCCGCTGGTCGTCCGTCAACGTGAACGGCAGGGTGGCGTCGAAGCGCTCGAGGATGCCACCCGGGGCGGCCACGCGCGGGGTGGCCGCGGTGCGACGGGCCGCGATCCGGCGCTGCACCAGGGCGGTCTGCAGCACGAACGCCTCGCGGTAGCGCAGGGCGTCCTGCGCGCGCTTGAAGTCCGCGACCTTCTCGGGACGGTGCAGCAGCTCGAGCGCGCGGCGGAACGGCACGAGGTCGAGCCGGGACCGCGCGGACGCCGGCACCGGGTCGGGCAGGTCCGGCAGGGTGTCGAGGACGATCCCGATGGACTTCGCGATCTGCCACGACGTGAGCGAGGCCGTCGCCGGGTAGATCGGGATCGGCTGGCGCGACCACCGGATCGCTTCGTCGGAACCGGGCTCGGCCGTGGCGCGGGGGTCGTCGGGGTCGAACAGCTCGTAGTCGGGGTGGGCGAGCTGCCGGGCACCCCGGTAGTCGCTGACCTTGCCGGAGAAGATGCCCCGGGCGCCGGGGACGAGGTCCTTCGTGCGCCACCCCTGGTTGAAGAACGTGAGGGTGAGCAGGCCCTTGCCGTCGCCGATCTTCGCTTCGAGGATCGAGCCGCGGCGCGCGCGCATGGTGCGTTCACGGACGTCGACGACCTCGGCCACGATGGTGACGGGTTCGCCGATCGCGAGCGAGTCGAGGGCCGTCAGTGCACCACGCTCGGCGTAGCGGCGGGGCGCGTGCTCGAGGAACTCCCCCACCGTGCGGTAGCCGAAGGCCTTCTCGATCGCGGTCGCCGTCCGACCGCCGAGCACGTTCGCGAGCCGCGCGTCGAGCGGCGCCGGACCGAGGTCGGGCGCGGCCGGCGCAGCGGGGGTTCCGGAGGTGACCACTCTCCAACGGTACCGGGCACGACCGACCCCACCCGCGCCTCCCGAGCGGCCTGTGGAGAAGACCGGACCGGACCCGCCGGGCCGATACGGTGGCTGCATGACCCGCATCATCGCCGGCGCCGCCGGCTCCCTGACGCTCCGGGTGCCGAAGTCCGGCACCCGCCCGACGAGCGACCGCGTGCGCGAGGCGCTGTTCTCGTCGCTCGAGGCACGGGGGCTCGTCGAGGCCACGTCGGTGGCCGACCTGTACGCGGGGACGGGCGCGCTCGGGCTCGAGGCAGCGTCCCGCGGTGCGGCCGAGGTGGTCCTGGTCGACCGGGCATCCGCCGCCGCGCAGGCCTGCCGGGCGAACGCGAAGGCGGTGCAGCAGCGGGTGCCTGGCGTCCGGATCGACGTGCAGCCGCAGCCGGTGCTCGGGTACCTGCGCGGGACCGTCCGCACCTTCGACCTGGTGTTCATCGACCCGCCCTACGACGTCACCGAGCACGAGCTCGCCGAGGTGCTCGAGGCCCTGGCGCCGAAGCTGACGCCGGATGCCGTCGTCGTGGTGGAGCGGAGCAAGCGCTCCCCCGAGCCCACCTGGCCGGCGGGGCTCGCGCCGTTCAGCAAGCGCAGCTACGGCGAGACCGTCGCGTGGGAGGCCGTCGCCGCCGGCTGAGGCAGCGGGGGCAAGCGGATCAGCAGGGTCAGCCGGCGACGCCGTCCCAGTCGGCGTAGGGGTCCCAGCCGGTCGTCGGCACCGCGGCACCGGCGCGCAGCAGGTCCGCGTCGCCGCGCTCCCGCACGACACCGATGCGCCGGAAGCCCCCGGGCAGGACCGCGTCGGCCGGGAACGTGGCGAGCAGTCCGTGGTCCTCGCCACCGTGCAGCGCGACCTCGTCGAGGTCGGTGGCGGCATCGAGTTCGAGCGTCACCCGGCTGGCACGGGCGAGCCGACCGGCGTCGATCGCCAGGCCGTCGGACAGGTCGAGCATCGCGGTGGCCCCGGCCCCGGCTGCGAGCGGCCCGTCGGCGATCGGGGGCACCGGGCGGCGCTGGCGTCCGACGTCGGGGTCGACGTCCGCGCCGCTCGCGACCGTCGCGGCACGGTCCGGCTCGCCCCGGCCGTCGACGCCGTCGCGGAACAGCCGGGACAGCCCACGGGCGGCACGTCCGAGCTCGCCGGACACCGCGAGCACGTCACCGACGGTCGCACCCGACCGCAGCACGGGCGCGCGGCCCAGCAGGTCGCCGAAGGCGGTGACGGCCACCGTGAACGTCGCCGAGGTGGAGAGGTCTCCCCCGACGACCCCGCACCCCGGCGCGAGTGCGTCGACGGCGAGTCGGAAGCCGTCGGCGATGCCCTCGAGGACGGCCACGGGGGTGTCCTGCGGTGCGGCGAGCGCGATCACGAGGCCGCTCGGCACGGCACCCATCGCGGCGACGTCGGAGAGGTTCGTGGCGGCCGCCTTCCAGCCGATGTCCGTCGGCGACGACCACGCCCACCGGAAATCCGGACCGTGCACCATCATGTCCGTCGTCACGACGAAGCGGCCGTCGGGGGCGGCCACGACCGCGCAGTCGTCTCCGGGGCCGACGATCGGCGTTCCCGCGGGCAGGCGACTCGTGATCCGGTCGAGGACGACGAGTTCGCCGAGCTCCCCCACCGTCGGTCCGGCCCAGGCGTCGTCCGTCGCATCCACACGAGAACGGTAGCCTGGACGACGATGGACACCGCGCGCCGCACCCCTCGCACCCTCGCGATCGTGGGGGCCGTGATCACCCTCGCCGCCGGGCTGACCGGGTGCACGAACGCCGTGTCGATGTCCGCAGCCCCGTCGGCCAACGCAGCGGCGTGCGCCGCCGTGCAGGTCCGGTTGCCCGCGACCGTGGACTCGAAGTTCGACCTGCGGAACACGAACGCGCAGGCGACCGCTGCCTGGGGCGACCCCGAGGTGGCGATCTACCACTGCGGTGTCGCCGTCCCCACCGTGTCCGACCTGCCGTGCTTCTCACAGGGCGGCGTCGACTGGATCCGCGACGACCGGGGCGACCAGGTCGTCTTCACGACGTTCGGTCGGTCACCGGCGGTGCAGGTCGTGGTCGACTCGACGAAGACCACGTCGACGGTCGTGCAGGAGCTGTCCGACGCCGTGTCGTCGCTGCCGAAGGACGGCCACGAGTGCCTCGACCCCGACGACGTGCAGGGCTGACCCAGCGGACGGGCAGCGCCAACTCAACCAGTGCCTCGACCCGGACGACGTGCAGGGCTGACGCCCGCCTGACGCTCGCGCGCCGACGGGGCCAGCACGGCCTGGTCAGCGGACGGCCGAGCGACCCAGCTCGATGAGCTCGGTGATGAGCTCACCGTACGACACCCCCGACGCCGCCCAGCAGCGCGGGTACATCGACAGCGGCGTGAAGCCCGGCATCGTGTTGACCTCGTTCACGACGAAGCCGTCGTCGGTCAGGAAGCAGTCGACACGGGCGAGCCCCGAACCACCGATGGCCTCGAACGCGCGGGCACCGATGGAGCGGATCTCGTCGGTCTGGTCGTCGGTCAGCGGGGCCGGGCAGAGCAGCGACTCGTCACCGCCCAGGTACTTCGAGGCGAAGTCGTAGAAGCCGTCCTCGGCCACGACGATCTCGCCCGGCAGGCTCGTGCGCGGCACACCGTCACGACCCTCGAGCACGGCGACCTCGACCTCGCGGCCGACCACACGGGGCTCGACGATCACCTTGGAGTCGTGCTCGAACGCCAGGTCCATGGCGGCACCCAGCTGCGAGGGCTCGTCGACGCGCGAGACACCCATGCTCGACCCCGCGCGGGCCGGCTTGACGAACAGCGGCCAGCCGTGCGCGGCGATCGTCTCGGCGACGTCCACCGGGTCGGCCGCCCACTGCCGGCGGAGCACGGTGGTCCACGGTGCGACCCGCAGCCCGGCGTGCTCGAGCACGGCCTTCGCGACGTGCTTGTCCATCGCCAGTGCGCTCGCGAGCACGCCGTCGCCGACGTACGGCAGCCCGGCGATCTCGAGCAGGCCCTGGATCGTGCCGTCCTCGCCGAAGGGGCCGTGCAGGATCGGGAACACCACGTCGACCGGGATCGCGGTGACCGTGCCGTCGGGGTGGGACACGACGAGTTCGTTGGTGGCCGGCGAGGTCGGGAAGGCGATCCGCGTGCCGTTGTCGGGCACCGTCGGCAGCGCGCCGTCGCGGATGGTCCACTGCGCCGGGTCGTCCGACTGCAGCGTGAAGGCACCGTCCTGGGTGATCCCGATCGGCACGAGGTCGTACTCGGCCCGGTCGACGACGTCCATGATGCCGCCGGCGGTCACGCAGCTGATCTCGTGCTCGCTCGAGCGACCGCCGAAGAGCACGGCGACGGTGGTCCTGGGCATGGGGGTTCCCTCGGGGATCGTGGGCACGGGAGTCCCTTCGTGACTCGGTGCGGGACCGGTCACTCGCCCTGCGGCTCGTCGGTCTCGGTGAGGTGCGGCGCGATGTTGCGCGGATCGAGCCTACCGGCGAGGACCTCGCCGACCTGGCTGACGATGGGCATGTCGACGCCGTTCGCCGCGGCCAGCTCGAGGATCGGGGCGACCGAGGCAAGCCCCTCCGCCGTCTGGTTCATCTGGCGGACGACCTCGTCGAACCGGTAGCCCTGGCCGAGCAACCGCCCGGCGGTGTTGTTCCGCGACAGCGGCGACTGGCACGTGGCGATGAGGTCGCCGAGGCCCGCGAGCCCGGACAGCGTCGACGACTGCGCGCCGAGCGACACCGCGAAGTCGGTCATCTCGGCGAGGCCGCGCGTGATGATCGAGGCCTTGGTGTTCTCGCCGTAGCCGACCCCGTCGACGATGCCGATCGCGACGGCGATGAGGTTCTTCAGCACGCCGCCGAACTCGGTGCCGATGACGTCGGTGTTGATGAACGACCGGAAGTACGGGTTCGTCGCGACGGCGGCGACGTCGGTGGCGGTCTCCAGCGACGACGACGACACCACGGCGGCGGTCGGCTGCCGACGGGCGATCTCGAGCGCCAGGTTCGGGCCGCTGGCCACCGCGATGCGGTCCTGGTCGATGCCGAGGCCCTGCAGCAGGACCTCGCTCATCCGCAGTCCCGTGCTCTTCTCGACGCCCTTCATCAGACTGACGACCGGCACGTCCGCGGGCAGCAGCTCGCGGATCGCGGCGAGGTTCGAGCGCAGGGTCTGCGAGGGCACCGAGACGTACACCTGCGAGGCGCCGTCGAGCACGCGCTCGAGGGACGTCGACGCGGTCAGGGTGCGCGGCAGGTTGATGCCGGGCAGGTAGTCCGAGTTGCGCTTGGTCTCGGTGATCTCGCGGGCGACCTCGGGGCGTCGGGCCCACACCACGGTGGACGCACCACCCTCGGCCAGCACCTTCGCGAACGTGGTGCCCCAGCTGCCGGCACCGATCACGGCCACCCGGGGCTTGTCGGTCGACTGCATGACCACCCGGATCGCGGCGGTGTCGAAGGCCCCCGGAGCCGCGGCGGCGGGGTCGGGTCGGTCGTCGTGGGGTCGGAGGTCACTCAAACCGGCCGGTCTCCTTCTGGTTGTTCGCCGCCGGGTCCCAGCGGGTCGCGGGTGCCCGTTCGCCACGGAGCACCTCGAGCAGCGCGGTGATCTCGCGCATGACGAGTTCGGTGGCCTCGCCGAGCATCTGCTGGTCGATCTGCCGACCGCGGTACGCCGACAGGTCGACCGGGTCACCGATGATCACGTCGACGCGGGACGGCGGGAACAGCCGGAGCTTCTTGCCGTACCTGGCCATGATGTTCTGCGTGCCCCAGTGGGCCATCGGGATGAGCGGCACGTCGTTCTCGAGCGCGATCCGCACCGCGCCCGTCTTGCCGCGCATCGGCCACAGGTCGGGGTCGCGGGTGAGCGTGCCCTCGGGGTAGACGATGATCGCCCCACCCTGCTCGACCAGGGACCGGCCGCCCCCGAGCGGGTCGCTCAGGCGCGTCCGGCCGGAGCGTTCGACCGGGATCTGTCCCATGCCGGACATGAGATTGCCGACCACGGGGACCTTGAACAGCGACGCCTTCGCCAGGAACCGCGGTGCCCGCTTCGAGATGTACACGGCGGTGCCCACGACCAGGGGGTCGATGTTCGTGAAGTGGTTCGGCGCGAGCACGAACGCACCCTCCGCCGGCAGGCGGTTCGGGCCGTGCCAGTGGTAGCGCGCCGAGAACCGGAACGTCGGGATGACGATCGACGCGACGATCCGGAACGCGGTGTTCAGCTCACCGCGGCGCCACCGGCGCCCACGCACGGGGAGGCCGGTCGTGACCTGCGCGTCGGAGCCGCCACGGGCCTCCAGACCGTCGCCTCTCGCTTCTGCCGGCACTGTGCCTACCCAGCGAAGTCGAAGTCGGCGCCGAGCTTGCGCAGCTTCGGGATGAAGTGCTCGTAGCCGCGGCTGATGATGCCGACGTTGGTGATGTGCGACTCGCCTTCGGCGGTCAGCGCCGCGATGAGGTGGCTGAACCCGCCACGCAGGTCGGGGACGCGGACGTTGGCGGCGTGCAGCTTCGTCGGACCGGTGATGACGGCGGCCTGCTCGAACGGGCGGCGGGCGACGCGGCGGTCGTGGCCGGGCAGCCCCTCCTTGTGCACGACGATGTCGGCACCCATCTCGTTCAGCGCGTCGGTGAAGCCGAAGCGGTTCTCGTAGACGGTCTCGTGCACGATGCTCTGGCCCTCGGCCTGGGTCAGCGCGACGACGAGCGGCTGCTGCCAGTCCGTCATGAAGCCGGGGTGCACGTCAGTCTCGATGACGACGGGCTTCAGGGTGTCCAGCTCGCGGTAGAACCGGATGCCGTCCTCCTGGATGTCGAACCCGCCGCCGACCTTGCGGAAGACGTTGAGGAACGTCATGAGCTCCTGCTGGTTCGCGCCCTCGACGAAGATGTCGCCGTTGGTGGCGAGCGCGGCGGAGGCCCAGCTCGCGGCCTCGTTGCGGTCGTTGATCGCGCGGTGCGTGTAGCCCCGGAGCGACTCGACGCCCTCGATGAAGATGACGCGGTTCGGCTCGACCGAGACGATGGCGCCCATCTTCTGCAGGATCGCGATGAGGTCCATGATCTCGGGCTCGATCGCGGCGTTCCGCAGCTCCGTGACGCCCTTGGCGAGGGTCGCCGAGAGCAGGACCTGCTCGGTGGCGCCGACGCTCGGGTACGGCAGCTCGATCGAGGCGCCCTTCAGTCCGTCCGGGGCCGTCAGGTGGATGCCGTTGACCTGCTTGTCGACGACCGCGCCCATGGCGCGGAGGGCGTCGAGGTGGAAGTCGATCGGACGGTCGCCGATGCGGCAGCCGCCGAGGTCGGGGATGAACGCCTCGCCGAGCTTGTGCAGCAGCGGGCCGCAGAACAGGATCGGGATGCGGCTCGACCCGGCGTGCGCGTCGATCTCGGCGAAGTGCGCCGACTCGACCCGCGACGGGTCGAGGATGAGTTCGCCTCGTGCAGGATCGGTGATGCGCACGCCGTGCACCTCGAGCAGCCCGCGGACCACCTTGACGTCGGAGATGTCCGGCACGTCACGGAGGATCGACGGGGTGTCACCGAGCAGCGACGCCACCATGGCCTTGGTCGCGAGGTTCTTCGCCCCACGGACCTCGATGCGTCCCACGAGCGGCTTGCCCCCGCGGATGACGATCTCGTCCGACTTGAGGCCCACGCGCGCCCCTGCGGCCGCTGCGTCCTGTACGAGAGAGTTCACTACTTCACCGGCAATGTCTTCGGCCGCCAACTGGAGCGGCGGGATTCGAACTCCGTGATCGAGGTCTCGTCACGGAGGGTGAGCCCGATGTCGTCGAGCCCTTCCATCAACCGCCAACGAGTGTAAGCGTCGATCTCGAAGGGGACGTCCACATCCCCCAGCGACACGCGCTGCGTCGCGAGGTCGACCGTCGCCTCGATGCCCGGGTTCGCCTCGATGGCGGCCCACAGGCGCTCGACCTCCGGTTCGGTCACGATCGCCGTGACCAGGCCCTGCTTGCCGGCGTTGCCCTTGAAGATGTCCGCGAAACGGGGCGAGACGACCACCGTGAAGCCGAAGTCACGGAGCGCCCAGACGGCGTGCTCGCGGGACGAGCCGGTGCCGAAGTCGGGGCCGGCGACGAGCACACGGGCGCCCTGGTAGCGCTCCTGGTTCAGCACGAAGTCGGGGTCCTGCCGCCACCCGGCGAACAGGGCGTCCTCGAAGCCGGTCTTGGTGACGCGCTTCAGGTAGACCGCGGGGATGATCTGGTCGGTGTCGACGTTCGACCGCTTGAGCGGCGCGGCGATGCCGGAGACGGTGGTGATCTTGTCCATCAGAAGGTCCCCTCGGTGGCGGTGGCGGACGTCGCCGCCGCGATCTCGTCGTCGGTCTCCAGGTCCCACGGGCTGGACAGCGTGCCGCGCACCGCGGTGGCCGCGGCGACGAGCGGCGACACCAGGTGCGTGCGGCCACCCTTGCCCTGGCGACCCTCGAAGTTGCGGTTCGAGGTGCTCGCGCAGCGCTCCCCCGGTGCCAGCTGGTCCGGGTTCATCCCCAGGCACATCGAGCAGCCGGCGAACCGCCACTCGGCACCGAACTCGGTGAACACCTTGTCGAGCCCCTCGGCTTCGGCTTCGAGCCGGACCCGCGCGGAGCCGGGCACGACCATGACCCGGACGCCTTCGGCCTTGGTGCGGCCCTTGATGATCGACGCGAAGGCCCGCAGGTCCTCGATGCGCGAGTTCGTGCAGGACCCCATGAAGACCGCGTCGACGGCGATGTCCTTCATCGGGGTGCCGGCGGTGATGTCCATGTACTCCAGGGCGCGGCGGGCGGCGGCCTGGTCGTTGGGGTCGCTGTAGGCGGCCGGGTCCGGCACGCTCTCGGACAGCGAGACGCCCTGGCCGGGGTTCGTGCCCCAGGTGACGAAGGGCTCGAGATCGTCCGCGTCGATGAACACCTCGGCGTCGAAGACGGCGTCGTCGTCGGTGGCGAGCGTCTCCCAGTACGCGACGGCGTCGTCCCAGTCCTGCCCGGTGGGCGCGTGGTCGCGGCCCTGCACGTAGTCGTAGGTGGTCTGGTCGGGGGCGACCATGCCGGCGCGGGCACCGGCCTCGATCGACATGTTGCAGATCGTCATGCGGCCCTCCATCGAGAGGGCGCGGATCGCGGAGCCGCGGTACTCGAGCACGTAGCCCTGTCCGCCGCCGGTGCCGATCTTCGCGATCACGGCGAGGATGATGTCCTTCGCCGTCACCCCCGGGCGCAGCGTGCCCTCGACCGTGATCGCCATCGTCTTGAAGGGCTTGAGCGGCAGGGTCTGCGTGGCGAGGACGTGCTCGACCTCGGACGTGCCGATACCGAACGCCATCGCGCCGAAGGCCCCGTGGGTGCTGGTGTGCGAGTCGCCGCAGACGACGGTGATGCCGGGCATGGTCAGGCCGAGCTGCGGGCCGACCACGTGGACGATGCCCTGCTCCTTGTCGCCCAGGGAGTGCAGCCGGACGCCGAACTCCTCGCAGTTGCGACGGAGGGTCTCGATCTGGATCCGGCTCGTCGGGTCCGCGATGGGGCGGTCGATGGCGAGCGTCGGGGTGTTGTGGTCCTCGGTCGCGATCGTCAGGTCGAGGCGACGCACCGGTCGCCCGGCCTGCCGCAGACCGTCGAACGCCTGCGGACTCGTCACCTCGTGCACGAGGTGGAGGTCGATGTAGAGGAGGTCGGGGTTGCCGTCCTCGCCCTTGACCACGACGTGGTCGTCCCACACCTTCTCGGCGAGCGTCTTTCCCATGAGCTCAGCCCTCCTCGTCCTCGTCGTTGCGCCGCGACCGCGGCCCGATCAGGCGACTCTACCATTGGTATACCAACGCGCGGCACCCCGCCCGTCGCGGGTCCGTCACCCGGTGGCGGCACAGCCTGGAGGCCCGTGGCGACTCCCGACACCCGTCGCGGTGGGAAGATGGTGACGACATGACGACACCTGCGCACTCGACCCGGACCATCAACCTCGAGGGCGCGGCACGCGCCGCGATCGCCGGTGGCGCACCGCTCGCGCTGCTCATCGCCCTCGGCATGCCGGGGTACGCAGCCTTCGCCATGTTCGCCGGGTTCACCGCCATCTTCGGTGCGACCGAGCCCTACCGGCAGCGTGCCGTCACCACCGGTGTCGCTGGTGCACTGCAGGCGCTCTGCATGTTCGCCGGCATCGGGGTCGGGCTCGTCGGGTCGCCGCTCTGGCTGCAGGCCGTGGGTCTCGTCGTCGTCCTGGTGGTCGCGGTCTGCACCCTCTCCACGCTCCGGGCGATCCCCGCGCAGCCGATCTTCCCGGTGTTCGCGTTCGTCGTGTCCGCACTCGTGCCGATGCGCCCGGCGGACGTCCCGCTCGTCACGACGATCATCGTCTGCTCGGTGGTCTGGGCCTGGCTCGTCGCGATGTCCGGTGCGGTCCTCCGTCGGGTGTTCCACCCGCACGCCCCGCACCGGTTCCGCCCGCTGGCCGACCGCAAGCACCGGTCGCTCGCGATCCTCGGGACCCCGGCGCTGTGGGAGACCGTCGCGCTCAACGTCGTCGGGTCACTCGTCGCCGGTGCCGTCGCGGAGTCGATCCCCGGGCTCGGACACCCCTACTGGGCGGTCATCGCGGTGGTCTCGACCCTGCCGGCGATCCGCCAGCGGCACACCGTGGTCCGCGCCGGGCAGCGTGTGGTCGGCACGATCGGCGGCACGGTCATCGCGGTCGGCATCCTGCTGCTCGAGCCGTCGGCGTGGTGGATCGTCGTGCTGGCCGTCGTCGGACAGTTCTTCGCCGAGATCTTCGTCGCCCGGAACTACGCCGTGTGCCTGCTGTTCCTCACCCCGCTCGCCCTGGCGGTGTCGTGGTTGAGCCTGCCCGAGGCACCCCAGCTGCTGGCGCTCGACCGCATCGCGCAGACCGTGCTCGGTGCCGTGGTCAGCGTGGGGCTGCTGCTCGTCGGGCGTGCGATCGAGCGCCGGCGTGGCCGTGCCCTGGGTGCGACGAGCGCGATCCGGACCGTCTGACGCGGCCGGTCGAACCGGGCGTACCGGGTCGAACCGGGCGTACCTGGTCGTTCCTTTCGACCAGGAACGCCCGATTCCGCCTGCCATCGCGCGTGACAGGGGAAGGAACGGGCGTGGACGGCGGACGGGAGGCCCGTGGCGGCGCCGCCACGGGCCTCCCGTCCGTCCGTGGTCGCGACCACCGCGTCCGTCGCTGACGCGAGCCCGCCGGCCCCACCCCCGCGTCAGTCGCGCGGCTGGATGTTCCAGGCGTCGATGACGGGGCGGCCGTGCTCGTAGCCGAGGATGCTGACCGAGGCGGTGCCGAGCTTCAGCACGGCGCCGTCCTGCGGCGCGAGCCGGATCCACGCGGCACCGAGTGCCCGCAGCACGTGGCCGTGGGCGATGAACACGGCGTCGTGGCCCTCGGCGAGCACCGGTCGGGCACGGTTCAGGATGCGTTCGACGCGGACGCGGACCTCGGCGGCGTTCTCACCGGGGGTGTCGCCGGCGGGGACCCCGTCCGTCCAGAGGTCCCACGGCCCGTGGCGCAGCACCTTGATCTGCGGGGTGGTGAGACCCTCGTACGCGCCGTAGTCCCACTCGTACAGGTCCTCGTCGAGCTCCGGCTCGACGCCGATCAGGTGCGCGGTGTCGCGGGCGCGCTGCAGCGGGCTCGACAGCGCCAGCGCGAACGACCGGTCCCCGAGGTACCGGCCCGCGCGCTTCGCCTGCTCGACACCGTTGTCGGTGAGCGGGATGTCGGTGCGGCCGGTGTGCTGCCCGCTCTTCGACCACTCCGTCTCTCCGTGACGGACGAGGACGAGTTCGCCGGGGCGTTCCGAGGTCATGAGTTCCTTCCGATCCAGAGGCCGAGCGCAGCTGCGCCGACCGAGACGACGAGCATCCCGAGGCCGTTCAGGACGGCGAGCCGGGTCTTGCCGGATCGGAGGAGCTGTACGGTCTCGACGCTCGCCGTCGAGAACGTCGTGTACCCACCCATCATGCCCGTCCCGAGCACAGCGACCGTCGAGGCGGGGACGGCGCCGGCCTGCCCGAGGCCCGTCAGGACCCCGAGCACGAGCGATCCGGACACGTTGATGAGCAGGGTCCCGACCGGGAACCCGGCGAACCGGGAACCGGCGAGGCGGCCCTTGACGACGCCGTCGAGCACGAAGCGCAGGGCGGCGCCGGCTCCCCCGCCGACGGCGACCAGGACCAGTTCGACCGGGCTCATCGGGCGTCCTGCAGCGGTTCGGGGCGGGTGCGGGGCCGGGTGGCCGCGGCGACCCACAGACCGAGGACGACCGCGACGAGTCCGAGCACGACCGACAGCAGGGCGTACCCGCTGCCCGCCGTCCAGCGGCCGAGGTCGAGCAGCTGCGCGGTGTCGTCGGCGAGCGTGCTGTAGGTCGTGAAACCGCCGAGGACGCCGGTGCCGACGAACAGCCGGACCGTGCGACGACGACCGACGTCCGGGCCGCGGCGTGCGAGCGCGTCGAGCAGGAACCCGAGGCAGAACGCCCCGACGACGTTGATCACGAGGATGGTCCAGCTGATCCCGTCGTGCGCGGGGAACGCCGCGGCGAGGAGTGCGCGGACGGCCGTCCCGATCGCGCCGCCGAGGGCGACGAGTGCGACGAGCCTCCAGCGCAGGTGCGGTGGGCGTTCGGCGTGCATCGTGCTCCCGTCGCGAGGCGATCGTTCCCCGGGTGACGGGGACGATCCAGGCTAGCCGAGACGACGAAACCCCCGCCGAGCCGGAGCTGGACGGGGGTTTGCGTGCTGGTGACCCCAGCGGGATTCGAACCCGCGTTACCGCCGTGAGAGGGCAGCGTACTAGGCCGCTATACGATGGGGCCGCGGCTGTTGTCGGACTCGGAGCATGTCACCTGTGGTGACCCCAGCGGGATTCGAACCCGCGTTACCGCCGTGAGAGGGCAGCGTACTAGGCCGCTATACGATGGGGCCGTTCCGACAACTCGACAAGTATTGCACAAGGCTCGCATCCGTACCAAAACGGGGCGTGTCGCCCGGGTGTGCCGCCATGTCGGAGCGGGCATACGGTGGATCGATGACGGCGGACCACGACGCGATCGCAGCGCCTCGACACGTCGGCGGCAGCCCCTCGGCCACGGTCCGGATCGGCCTGTCCGGGTGGCAGTACGACGGCTGGCGTGGGGACTTCTACCCCGAGGGCCTCGCGAAGCGGCGGTGGCTCGAGCACGTGGCGTCGCGGTTCCCGACGGTGGAGCTGAACGGATCCTTCTACTCGCTGCAGCGTCCGGCGCGGTACCGGGCGTGGCGTGCGGCCTCGGGCGGGCAGCCGTTCCGGTTCGCGGTCAAGGGCGGCCGGTACGTCACGCACATGCTGCGGCTGCGGAACGTCGAGACCGCGCTGGCGAACTTCTTCGCCTCGGGTCCGCTGGAGCTCGGGGACACCCTCGGGCCCGTGCTCTGGCAGCTGCCCGAGCGCCTGCTGCCGACGCCGGAGGTGCTCGACGCGTTCCTCGGGGTGCTCCCCCGGACGCACGGTGCGGCCGCCGAGCACGCACGCCACCACGACGACAAGGTCCCCGCCGAACCGGACGGACTCGTGGAGCCGGAGGAACCGGCGAGGCCGATCCACCACGCGCTCGAGGTCCGGGCAGCCGGCTTCGGCGACGAGCACCTCGACGTGCTCCGACGGCACCGCGTCGCCCTCGTCGACTCGCACGCCGGCGACTTCCCCCGCTTCCGGGCGGACACCGGGGCACCGCTCGCGTACCTCCGGTTGCACGGTGCACCCCGGACCTACCACGACGGGTACTCGCCCCGGGCGCTCGGCGGGTGGGCGACGACGGTCCTCGAGCACGCCGAGGCCGGCCGTGACGTCTACGTGTACTTCGACAACGACGCCGAGCGGCACGCTCCGTGGGACGCCCTGACGCTCGACCGCCTGGTCGCGGCGCGACTGCGCCGCGCTTCGTGAGCAGAGACGGTCGCCTCGGGCGCACGGACCCGACCATTCCTGCACACGATGCGGACAGGAGGCGCGTGGCGGCGCCGCCACGGGCCTCCAGGCCGCGCAGCGCAGCCCTAGAGCGTGAGCGACTCCCCTGGACGCAGCACGACGAGCGACCCGGCTGGCTCGACGGCCTCGCGGAGCCGCCCCGTGTGCATGCCGAGCCCGACCTCGGAGAGGGTGGCCTCGTGGATCGGGTACGCGCGGGACGGCGCGATCGCGGCGACGTAGTCCATCATCTCGGCGACCTTGAGCCACGGCGCCCCGACGGGTGCCGCGAGGACCTCGACCGGGACGCCCGGGTCCGTGTAGGAGTCGCCCGGGTGGAACAGCCGGCCGTCCACGAGCACGCCGGTGTTGTCGACGATCGGCACCGAGGCGTGGATCAGCTGGTGCCGCGTGCCGTGGAAGGTGAGCGCGAAGGGCCCGATCGTCCGGTGGTCGCCGTCCGTGACGACGCCGACGGTGACACCCGCCTCGGCGAGCGCCGCGCGGACCCCCTCCGGCCCGATGACGACCGCACGGGGATTGGCGTCGAGGATGCGCCGGACCTGCTCGGGGGTGACGTGGTCCGGGTGCTCGTGCGTGACGACGACGGCGACGACCCCGGTCACGTCGACCGGTCGGGTGAAGTTCCCCGGGTCGAGGACCAGGCGGGCGTCCCCCTCGGTGATGATCTGGCAGGCGTGTTCGAGTTTGGTGACCTCCATGCGGGCGACCCTACGCGGCACCGTGCGGGCGGGGCCCCGTGGTCGCGCGGACGACCAGGTGCGCGGGTGCCGCCGCGATCGGGCCGGCGACACCGCCGTCAACCTCGGCGAGCACCGCACGGGCAGCGGTCCGTCCCTGCGCCACCGGGTCCTGCGCGACGGTGGTGAGTCCGACGGTGGCGCCGTACTCGTGGCCGTCGACCCCCATCACGGAGACGTCCTCCGGTACCGCGAGTCCGGCTCGGCGTGCGGCGAGCAGGACGCCGAGGGCCATCTCGTCCGAGGCGCAGAGCACCGCCGTCGGTCGCACCGACGCGGGCTCGGCGAACAGCACGGCCCCGGCGGCGGCCCCGCCGGCGAACGAGAACCGGCCGTCGAGCGACCACCGTTCCGGTACGACCTGTCCCGACGACCGCACCGCGTCGAGGAACCCGTCCCGCCGCAGGTGCGGCACGGCGACGTTCATGCCGGCCTCGTCCTGCCCGCCGACGTAGGCGATGCGCCGGTGGCCGAGGCCGTGCAGGTGCTCGACCGCGATCCGGGTGACCTCGCGGTCGTCGACGCCCACGTTCCGCAAGCCCGGTGCCGGGCCGCCGATGACGACGATGGGGTGCCGGCTGAGTTCGAGTTCGGCCCGTTCGGTGGCGTCGAGCACCAGGGAGAGCAGGACGAGGCCGTCGACGCGGTGCCGCAGCATCGAGCGTCGGAACGCCCGGTCGCGGTCGCCGCCCGGGCCGCCGAGGTTGTAGAGGACCAGGTCGTACCCGGCCTGGCGGAGCTCCGCGTCGACACCGCCGAGCGCCTTGACGTAGAACCAGCGGTCGATGACGGGCACGACCACCCCGACGGCGCGCTGACGACCGGTGGCGAGGCCGGCCGCCGCCGAGCTCGGGACGTACCCGAGTTCGTCGGCGACCCGCTGCACCTGCTCGATCGTGGTGTCGGCCACGTTCGACATGCCGCGGAGCGCCCGCGACACCGTGGACTTCGACAGCCCCGTGACGGTCGCGATCTCCTGGATCCCCATCGGTGCGACCCGGGAGGCCCGTCAGCCGTCCGCGCCGTGCGTCACGTCCGCCGGTGCGTCGGGTCCACGGCGTCGGGCCGCCACCGCGGGCACGCCGCGGTCCGCCCGGCGTTCCGGTACCCGTGCGGTGCGCGCCTGCCGTCGTGCAGCCGGAGCGACCTCGTCCCAGCCGGCGTGCTGGTGCACCCGTCCGTCCGCGCCGGGTCGAGGCCTGCGACCGGTGGGGTCGGTGACCGACGTGTGCACCGGGGCCACCGCGGGCGCAGCACCGACGCCCCGGGGTACGGACGCACCCGTGCCGTCCTGCGGTGCGCTCCGGCGGAGGACGGCGACCCGCCACCGGTCCAGGGCGACGACGCCGAGCACGCACACGAGCAGGGTGAGCGCCCAGCCGAGCGCCGGTCGCCCGGTGAGCTCGCAGAACACCGTCACGCCGAGGAACAGGACGCCGAACATCCCGACGAAGCCGATCGACTCCTCGATGCGGGCGGTGGGACGGGTGGGTCCGCGCTGCGCCATGGCCGTCAGCCCTTCACGCCGCCGGCGGTGAGCCCCGCCACGATGCGCCGCTGGAAGATCAGGACGAGGACCACGAGCGGGATCGTGACGATCGTGCCGGCGGCCATCACCGCCGTGTAGGGCTCCTGGTGCGGCTGCGACCCGGCGAACGAGGCGATCGCCACGGTCACCGGCTGGGTCGCGTCGCTCGACAGCTGCGACGAGATGAGGTACTCGTTCCAGCTCGAGATGAACGCCAGGATCGCCGTGGTGAACACCGCGGGCGCCGCGAGCGGCAGGATGATCCGCCGGAACGCCTGCACCCGGGTGCACCCGTCGATGCGGGCTGCTTCTTCCAGGTCCCACGGCATCTCGCGGAAGAACGACGCGAGCGTGTACACGGTCAGCGGCAGCACGAACGAGATGCTCGGCAGGATGAGCGCCTGGTACGACCCCATCCACCCGATGTCGGTGAACAGCTGGAACAGCGGCGAGATGAGGGCGACGCCGGGGAACATCGACGCGGCCAGGATCGCGCCGGCGATGAGCGACTTGCCGCGGAACTCGAGCCGGGCGAGGGCGTACGCCGCCGTGGTGCCGACGAGCAGGGCGATGATCGTCACGACCCCACCGATGAGCAGGCTGTTGGCGAGTGCCCGACCGAGGTGGTTGCCGAGCGACGTGGAGAACGCCGTCGCGTAGTTGTCGAGCGTGACGTGCGTCGGCCACGGGGTGGCGTCGAACGTGAACCCGACGTCGCGGAAGCTCGTCACCACCATCCAGTAGAACGGCAGGAGGCACCACACGGCGATGACGATCGCCTGCACGGCCGTGCGGATGCGCGGCCCGGTGTCGCGGCGCACGCGCACCTCGGTGCGGTCGACGGCGCGGTCGCGTGCTGCTGCGGAGGACCGGGGGCGGTCTGCTGCGAGGGTCACTTGAGTTCACCCTTCTGCTGGGCGGCCTGCGTCTGCACGACGTTGGCGCCGAGGAACCGGACGAAGACGAACGCCACGATGAAGATCACCAGGAAGGTGATGGTCGACAGCGCTGACGCGGAGTTGAAGCCCTGCCGGATCTGTTCGACGACCAGGATCGACAGGGTCGTGGTGGCGTTGCCGGAACCACCGCCACCGCCGGTGAGGATCGCGGGCAGGTCGTACATGCGCAGCGCGTCGAGCACGCGGAACAGGATCGCGACCATCAGCGCGGGCTTGATGAGCGGCAGGGTGATGAGCACGAAGCGCTGGAACGTCGAGGCGCCGTCCATCTTGCCTGCCTCGTAGACCTCCTCCGGGATCAGCTGCAGCCCCGCCAGGATGAGCAGCGCCATGAACGGCGTGGTCTTCCAGGTGTCGGCGATGATGACCGCCCACCGGGACGCCCACTCGCCGCTCGTCCACAGGATCTGCTGCCCGAGGACGTGGTTCAGCACGCCGTTCGCGTCGAAGATGAAGTACCAGAGCTTCGCGGTGACGGCCGTCGGGATCGCCCACGGCACCAGGATCGCGGCACGGACGAGGGCGCGGCCCTTGAAGTTGCGGTTCATGATGATGGCCATCCACACGCCGATGACCGTCTCGGCGAGCACGGTGACGACGGTGAAGAAGAACGTGTTGCCCATCGACACCCAGAACTGGGAACCGAGGCTGCCGGGCGGGCACGTGACGTTGCCGCACTGCTGACCGAGCCAGTGCGCGTAGTTCGTGATGCCGGCGAACCCGCCCTGCACGAACAGGCCGGTGGCCTTGTCGAGGCCCTGGTCGAGCTGGAACGACTGGATGATCGCACTGACGACCGGGTAGCCGATGACGATCGCGAGGAGCAGGATCGTCGGGCCGATGAGGTACACGGCCCACCGGCCGTGCTCGGCGTTGAGTCCGCCCTTGCGCCGTCGGCGCTTCGGTTCCATGCCCGTCGGGTTGGGGATGGCTGCGGGGATCTCGGTTGCTGCTGACACGTGTCGGCCTCCTTGCCGGGGGTGTCGGAACGCAAGTACGGGGCGGACGGGAGGCCCGTGGCGGACCCGCCACGGGCCTCCCGTCCGATGCGGCGTGAGCCGCTGTGTGTCAGCTGCTGGTCGCCGACTTCAGGGCGTCCTGCATGTCCTTCATGGCTTCGTCGACCGACTTCGATCCCTTGAGCGCCGCGTAGGTGTTGTCCTGGATCGCCTTCGTCACCGCCGGGTAGAACGGCGTGACCGGGCGCGGCTCCGCCGACTCGATCGACTTGAGCAGCGTCGGCAGGTAGGGCAGCTTCGCCGTCAGCTCGGAGTCGGTGTAGAGGTCACCGACGACCGGGGCGAGCGACCCCTGCGTCGCGAAGAACTTCTGCGTGTCGTTCGAGATGAGGAACTCGAGGAAGTCGTGCGCCGTCGCCTTGTGCTTCGAGTACACGCTGATCGCCGCGTTGTGCCCACCGAGCGTGGAGGCACCGACGCCGTCGGCACCGGGGATCGGCGCGATGCCGAACGTGTCCTTGACCTTGCTCGAACCGTCGGTCTTCGCCAGGTTGTAGACGTACGGCCAGTTGCGCAGGAACAGCAGCTTGCCGGCTTCGAACGCGGTGCGGCCCTGCTCCTCCTGGTAGGTGATCGCCTCGGCCGGGATGTTCCCGTCCTCGAACGCGTCGACCAGGTTCTGCAGGCCGGCCTTGGCGTCCGAGGTGTCGACGTCCGGGTCACCGCTCTTGCTGAGCACCGAACCACCGGAGCCGTTGATCGCCTCGGAGGCGTTCACCGTCAGACCCTCGTACTTCGCGAACTGCCCGGCGTAGCAGCCGATGCCGGCGTCCTTCGCGATCTTGCAGTCGGCCATCATCTCCTTCCACGTGGTCGGAGGCGTCTTGACGAGGTCCTTGCGGTAGTAGAGCAGCGCGCCGTCCGAGGTCTGCGGCGCGGCGTAGAGGGTGTCGTTGTAGGTCGCGGTCTTCACCGTCGACGGCAGGAGCTTCGAGGTGTCGATCTTCATGTCGCCGGTCAGCGGCGTCAGCCAGCTCTTCGCGGCGAACTCGGCGGTCCAGACGACATCAACGTCGACGACGTCGTAGTTCGCGTCCTTCGCCTGGAAGTGCTGCACGAGGTCGTCGTGCTGCTGGTCGGCCTGGTCGGACTGCTCCTTGAAGGTGACCTTCTCGTCCTTGTGGGCCTTGTTCCACTTCGCGATGAGCGGGCGGACGACGTTCGAGTTGTCCTTGCCCTGCACGTAGGTGATGGGTCCGCGGCTGTCCTGGCCGCTCTTGGCGTCGTCCGAGCCGGCGCCGGAGCTCCCGCTCGAGCAGCCGGTGAGCACGAGGCCGATGACGGCGACCCCGGCAACGGATGCGAACCGCACCCTTGAGCGTGTTGTCTTCACAGCGTTGTCTCCTCGTTGAGATCACCAGGGGGCATCGACCGGGTTCGACGACACTGCCCTGGAGCAAGCGCCGCTGCCTGCTGGTGGAGGAAGCTACGCCCGGTCCAGCGGGAGCGCAACCGGTTGCATCGGTTCCGTGACCTGAGCGTGACCCATGAGGTTCCCGTGGCTTCCTGGGTGAGCGCTCACCCCCGTCGGGGGCACACGCACCGCGCTGCGGAACCCCGCACGAACCCCGCCACTGCTGGTCCGGTCCGTTGTCCGGACACCGCGGGCGGTCGTAGCGTCCCGACCATGACCCTGCACTCCTCCGTCACCGTGCCCGGCCCCCGTCGGGTCGTCAGCGTCGACCTCGACGCTCCGCTGCCGCGCCTGGTCGCCGACGAGTCGGGTTCCTCCGCGCTCGTCGTCGGTTACCGCGACGGCTTCCCCGTCACCACCCTCGACGTGCTGCTCACCGCGGACCCGGCCGACGCCGCCCGCGCGATGGCGCCCCTGGTGGACGGCCTCGCACGGACCTCCGGTGCGACCCAGACCCCCATCCCCGACCTCGACCTCCCGCTCATCTCGATCGTCGTGTCGACCATCGTCACCCGGGTCGAGGACATCCGGAAGCTGCTCGACTTCCTCGAGCACCTCGACTACCCGCGGTACGAGGTCATCCTCGTCGACAACCGTGTGAAGCTGCCCGAGGTCGACGCCCTGCCCGGGCTGCTCGAGGGCCGCGACGTCCGGCTGGTCACCGAACGCCGTCCGGGCTGCTCCGCCGGTCGCAACGCCGGAGTCGCCGCGGCGCACGGCGAGATCATCGCGTTCACCGACGACGACGTCCGGGTGGACGCACAGTGGCTCCGGTCCATCGGCACGCGCTTCGTCCGCGAGCCCGAGGTCGCCGCGGTCACCGGGATGATCCTGCCCGTCGAGCTCGAGACCCCCGCGCAGATCTGGTACGAGGCGTACTACGGCGGCTTCAGCGGCGAGCGCACCTTCCAGCCGGTGACCATCGTGCCGGACGACGTCCCCGGGGTCATGCGTCACGCGCAGGCCCGGGCCGTCCGCCCCGACGGCTCGGTGCAGAAGCACTTCGCCGTGTACGGCATCGGCGGCTACGGCGCCGGCGCGAACTGGGCCGTCCGACGGTCGGCGTTCGACGCCGTCGGCGGGTTCGACCCCGTGCTCGGTGCCGGTGTGCCCGCCCGCGGTGGCGAGGACCTGGCGATCTTCATCGACATCCTGTGGAGCGGTGGCCGGATCGGCTTCGAACCCCGCGCGGTCGTGCACCACCGGCACCGGCAGGACCTCGCCGGGCTGCACGGGCAGCTCCACTCGAACGGCGTCGGGTTCACGGCGCTGATGTGCGAGCTCATCGCGAAGGACCGCCGGCACGCGATCGTGCTCGCGCGGCTGATGCCCCGCGCCGGCAAGATCAAGCTGAAGCAGCTCGTGTCACGACTGGCCGGCCGGCGTGACGCCGCGGCCGAGAGCATCACCGAGGCCTCCACGACCCGGATCCCGCGCTCGCTGGCCTACCACGAGTTCCGCGGCTTCCCGGCTGGCCCGGCGGCGTACTTCCGCAGCCGTCGGTTCTGGCGCGAGGTCGAGGAGGGCCGCTTCCGCCCGTAGGCGGCGTGCAGGAGACGTCCGCACCGGAACGGACGGGAGGCCCGTGGCAGCGTCGCCACGGGCCTCCCGTCCGTTCCGATGCGTGCGGTGGAGAACAGTGCACGTGGTGCGTGCCGTGCACGCGGTGCGTGCCGTGCACGCGAAGCGCGGCCACCTGCGCCGCGGTCGCCCGCGCCGCGGTCACCCGCGCCGCGACCGCCCGACGACGTAGCGCCACGGTCCGCCCAGCGCCGCCACCAGTTCGACGCGCTTGAGGCCGGCCGTCGCCTCGCGGAACGCGTCGTCGACGGGCCACCCCCCGACGGCGTCCACCGCGGCGGACACCTGGTCCGCATCCGCGCCGGCGCCCTGTCCGAGCGCCCCGAGCTGCCGCAGCGCCCCGACCGCCCGACGGAGCACGGCCAGTGCGGTGCGCGGTCGCAGCATGAGCTTCGCGACCCACGCACCGAGACCGGTCCCGTAGCCGAGCGCCTGCGAGCGCAGCGCCGCACGGTCCGGCCGGTGCTTGTGCCAGACGACCGCCGAGGGCTCCACCGCGAGCGCACCGCCGGAGAACAGCACCCGGGTGAACAGGTCGGGGTCCTCGCCGGCGCGGGCCAGGGTGCCCGGGCCGAGTGCGACGTCGAACCCGCCCAGGTCGAGCGCGGCCGAACGGCGGAGCGACATGTTGGCACCGGTGCCGAACGCGCCGACGGAGAACGGGAACAGCGGCAGGTCCGCCGGCGGCGCCGACGTGCGGAACACCCGGCGGTCGGTGTTGCGCGCCCAGGTCACGCGCTCGTCGAAGTACCGCTGCGTGGGGGTCCGGAGTTCGCCGCTGGGCACGAGGCCGGTCACGCAGACGACGTCAACGTCGCGGGCGTACGCGTCGGCGAGCGCTGCGAGCCAGTGCCGGTCGACGACCACGTCGTCGTCGACGAAGGCGACCACGGCCCCGGACGCGAGGGCGAGTCCGGCGTTCCGTGCGCGCGAGACGCCGGGTCGGGCCTCCAGGACGTACCGCAGGCGCGGGTCCGCGAGCGACGTGACCACGTCGCGGGTCGCGGTGGTGGTGGGCGCGTTGTCGACGACCAGCACCTCGAAGTCGTCGTGCTCGGACGCGAGCACCGAGCGCACGCAGCGGCGCAGGTCCTCGGGCCGGTCGCGGGTCCCGATGACGACGGAGACGCGTCCGACCGGCGGCCCCGCGGGGGCGGCCGGGAGGCCCGTGGTGCGCAGGGCGCGCAGGGCCGGTCCCAGCTCGGCCGGGTCCACGCCGCCGTCCGCGTCGACGCTGACGTCGACGAACCCGGCGATCTCGCGTCCGTCGCGGACGAGCAGGCGGGCGCGGCGGAAGCCGGTGGCGCCGGCGAGTCCGACGGCGGACGCGGCGAGCGCCTCCTGTCGGTCGACGGCGCCGACCCAGGCCGCGCCGGCCCAGGCGGGCACGTCCGGGGATGGCATCGCGGGCGTGAGCGTGAGCACGCGGGTGGTGGTGGCCTGCTGGTCGGTCATGGTCCGATGCTCCGGTGGGGCTGCTGCAGGGTCAACGGCGGCCGCCCGCGGTTGCGGCGACGGTCGTCCGACTTGCGGTTTGCCGCCAGCACACGCCCCCGGACGGTAGGATCGTGAGGACGACTCGGCGGCAGCACGCCGGGCACGAGGAGGACGCATGTCGATGGGCCCCACCGACGAGCTCGGCGCCGTGCTCCCCTCGGAACAGAGCGTCTTCGTGGTCGACTCCGTGACCTGCGTCTGCGGCCACGTGCAGGACGCCCACGAGCACTACCGTCCGGGCACGGACTGCGCCCTCTGCGACTGCCAGAAGTTCCGCAAGAAGCGCTGATCAGGCCTTCCGGGCACTGATCGATCGGGGGCGGTGCGGGAAACCGCCGCTTCCCCGCAGACGGGCACGGGTCGCCTTGTCGGCCCCGGAACGGCGCGGTTAGCGTCGCGTCCATGGCCATCTCCCCCGCGGTCCCCGCGTGCATCGTCCTCGCCCACGAGGACCCGGCACACGTGCGCCGACTCGTCGAGGCGCTCGACCCGTTCCCGGTGTTCCTGCACTGCGACGCGCGCACCCCCGAGACGGTGTTCCGCGCCATGACCGACGGACTGCCTGATCGTGTCCGGCTGCTCCCCCGGATCCGGACCGGCTGGGCGCGCTGGGAGAACGTCGCCGCCGAGGTGTCCGGCTACCGGGCTGCCCTGGCCGAGACCGACGCCTCGCACGTGGCCGTGCTGACCGGCAGCGACTACCCGCTCGCGAACCCCGCCGAGATCACGGCCCTGCTCGAGGCGCACCGCGAGGAGTCGTTCATCTCGGTCAACCCGCTGCCGTTCGCACCGTGGGGCCGTGACGGCGGCATCTCCCGCATCCGGTTCCGGCACTGGGCCTGGCGGAAGCACATGCTCCGGCTGCCGGTCCCCCGCCGCGTGCCGGCGAACGTCTCCTTCGCCGGGGGCTCACAGCTCAAGGTCCTCGCCCGCCGGCACGCCGCCGCCGTCGTGGACACCGTCGACCAGCGCCCCGACCTGGTCCGGTTCTGGCAGCGCACCTGGGTCGCCGACGAGACCTTCGTGCCGTCGGTGCTCAACTCGCCGTCGCTGACACCGGGGTTCGCCGACGAGCACGTCTCCCAGCCGCTCTGGTGGATCGGGTGGGACGGCACCGCGCGGAAGAGCCCGCCGTGGTTGACCGTCGCCGACGCGGGGCAGCTGCTCGAGCGCCGGACGGACGCGGACGTCGAGGTGCAGCACCTGTTCGCACGGAAGTTCTCGACCGACCGGAGCGGTGACCTGCTCGACGTCGTGGACGCAGCCTTCGGGCTGCGCCAGGGCGCGGCGACGCCGTCGGCGTCGGCGTCAGCACGGCAGGATGCGGCAGCGGTGGTCGCGCCGTGAGCTTCCCCCCGCAGACCCGCCGTGAGGCCCGCGCAGCGCGCGAGGCCGAGGCGCCCGCGCCCATCGCCCGGGAACCCATCGCCCCGGAAGCCACCGCACCCGTGCCCGAGTCGCTCGACACCGGGTCGGTCGCCGTGCGGAAGGGCGCCTCCGTCCTGTTCGGCCGCGGCCTGCTGTACGTCGTCGTCTGGTCGATGCAGCTCGTCGTCTCGTCGCTCATCTCCCCGGTGCTCGCACACCTCATGCCGCCGGCCGAGTTCGGCGTCCTCGCCTCGGCCATCGCCCTGTACCAGGCGCTCGTCGTGCTGGCCGTGCTCGGCATCGACCAGGCGTCGGTGCTGCAGCGGGCCGAGGACGGCGACGACCGCCGGGCGCGCGGCCTGCTCGCCGTCGGCATGGTCACCGCGATCATCGTCACCGTCGCGGCGCTCACCACGATCCCGGTCTGGGCGGACGCCGCCGGCTTCGTCGGCAACCACCCGCTGCTCCTCGTCGCGGTGCTCTGGACCGGCCCCGCCGCCATCGTGCAGATCTCCCTCGCGCTGCTCGTCGCCCAGGACCGCATCCGGGTCTTCGCGGTCACGAGCCTGCTGTCCTCGATCGGCGGCTCGGTCATCGGCCTCGGGCTCCTCACCTGGGTGCAGGCCGACGCGACCACCTACGCGTGGGGCGGCGTCGTCGCCCAGGGCGTGGCGATGGTCATCGGCATCGCGGCGACCCGTCCGCGTCTCGCCGGCCTGTTCGACCGCAAGACCACCGCCCGGGCGTTCCGCCTGGGCGTGCCGATCGCCCTCGGCAACCTGTCGTACTTCGTGCTGAACGCCGGCGACCGGATCGTCGTCCAGCGGCTGCTCGGCCCGGACGAGGTGGCCCGCTACCAGATCGCCTACGTCGTCGGCTCGGCCGTCATCCTGCTCCTGACCTTCACCAACCAGGCGTGGGCGCCGCACTTCGCCGCCCTCCGCGACCCGGTCGCCCGCCGGCAGCTCGCGATGCACTCCCGCGACGAGCTGTACAAGATGCTCGGACCGGTCCTGCTCGCCGTGACCCTGGTGTCACCGGTCGCGCTGCCGATCCTCGCCCCGGCGTCGTACCGCGTGCAGGAGCTCTCGGTCGTCGTCTTCGTCGTCGCGATCACCGCGTTCCCCGTCGTCGCCAGCGGTGCGACCGGACGCCTGCTCCTGGTCGAACGCCGCGGTGTCGCCGTCGGGGTGATCGCCGCGATCGCCGGCGCCGTGAACATCGGCGCGAACCTCGTGCTCGTGCCCGTGCTCGGCATCGCCGGCGCGGGCCTGGCCACCGTCGTCGCCTACGCGATCCTGGCCGCCATGCAGCTGCTGGCCCTGCCCGACCGCCGTGAGTGGCGCGGACCGGGTGCCCGGATCGTCCTGACGACCCTCGCCGCGCTCGTCGTGGCCGCTGCGTCCCTGCTCCTGCCGCAGGACGTCCTCTGGAACTGGGTCCGCATCGCCGGGGTGGTCGCCTGCCTCCCCTGGTTCCTCCGCCGACTGAAGACCGCAAGGGGTGGTGTCTCGTGAGAGCGCGACAGACTGCACACGACGGCACACGACGACTCCGCGTCGGCGTCCTGGTGACCGGACTCGCCATCACCGGCGGACTCGAACGCTGTGTGCTCGAGGACACCCGCGAGCTCGTCGCCGCCGGCCACGAGGTCGAGGTCTGGCACCGGAACGCCCAGTCCCCGCGCGCCGCCGAGGGCCCACCGCCCTACGAGGCGATGGGCGTGGAGCTGGTGGAGGCCACCGACTACCGGTTCGGGATCACGACCGCGCTCCGCGACGCCTGGCGGTTCGCCCGCGAGGGGCTGCGGATCCGACGATCGCACCTCGACGTCCTCTGGTTGAACCGGCCCGAGTACCTGCCGTTCGGCCGGGTCGCGTCGCTCGTCTCCGGAGTCCCGCTCGCGGTGCACCTGCACCACGCGCCGAACTACCGGCGGCTCGGTCCGATCGCCGGCGGCCGCACCCGCTACTTCGCCGTCTCGCACGCGATGGCGCGCGCCTGGGCGGAGTCCGGCGTGCCGACGGACCGCATCACGATCGTGCCGAACGGTGTCGACACCGACGCGTTCCCGGCCGCCACCCCGGCATCGGTGCACGACGCCCGCGCGGCACTCGGCATCCCCGAGGACACCCCGACGGTGCTGTACTACGGTCGGCTCACCCGGTCGAAGGGCGTGCTCGCCCTCCTGGAGGCATGGGGTCGCGTCCGCACGGCCGCTGCGGCACGCGTGCCGGTGACCACTCCCCCCGTGGCCGGTCACGCGGCGCCCGCGCCGCTCCTCGTGCTGGCCGGTGCGCTCTACCCGGAAGAGGCCGACGCCGTGCACGCCGCGATCGACGCGCTCCCCGCCGGTTCCGTGCTCGTGCTCCCCGAGCGGGACGACGTCGTCCCGCTCCTGCACGCCGCCGACGTCGTGGTGGCGCCGTCCATCGAGCCCGAGGGCTTCGGGCGGGTCGTGGTCGAGGCGATGTCCGCCGGCCGTCCCGTCGTCGCCGCCGCATCGGGCGGCACCGGGGAGATCCTGTCGGGCGACTGGGCGCGGTACACCGTCGACCCGGCCGACCCCGACGCACTGGCGGAGAAGCTGCTCGACACCCTCGACGACGCCGAGCTCGACCCGTCCCTCGCCGCACGGTGCCGCGCGTGGGTCCGTGACCGCTACGGGCGCGAGCCGCACGTGCGAGCGCTGCTGCTGGCGCTGCTGGCACACGCTCGGCGCTGACCGCGCCGGGCTCGCTCTGACCGCGCCGGGCTCGGCGCCGTCAGCCGGCGGCGGGGCCCGTGGACGGCAGCGTGGCCCGGGGGCTCTCGCCGCGGGCAGGCACGTCGATCGTCATCCAGTCGACCAGCAACGACCCGGCGGCGTCCCGGGGCGGCAGGCCCTCGAGGGATCCCGTCTGCACGACCAGGTGCATGCGTTCCACGGGGATGTCCTGCGTGGTGCTCCCGACGACCTCGTCGTCGACCAGGAACGACATCCGCGAGGGCGTCCACTCGATCGTGTACGTGTGCCAGTCGGCCAGCGACGCTTCGGTCTCGTGGTGGACGCACTTCTCGGCGGGGTCGACCAGGCAGTGCACGTTCAGCCAGGCGGGCGCACCGAGCGCGCCCTCGGGGAAGTCGATCTCGCCGTGCGCCCAGACGTTCTCGTCGCTCCAGAGCAGCACCGCCACCCCGTACCCGTCGACCTCGTCGCTCTTCATCCGGATGCTGTAGCGCCCGGAGGTCTGACCACCCCATCGTCCGTCGACGAGCGGGACGACCCCGCCGGCGAGCGGGGTGCCCGCCTTCGTCGTGCGCAGGTGCATGTCGAGCATCCCGTCGTGGGCGCTCAGCGTGGACGCCTGGTACCGACCGGTCCCCGCGGTGTCCGCGAAGCCGTGGTAGACGGTGAACCGGTCGTCGTAGGCCGCCTCGAACCCGCCCGACGGGGTGGTGTCGTCGAAGTCCTCGGAGAACACCCGCTTCCAGCCGTCACCGTCGCCGGTCGGCATCGCGACCCCGCTGGGGCCGGGGCCGACGGACGTCGTGCCGGTGGTCGCCGCGGCGACGGCACCGACCGCGACCACCAGGGCCGCGGCCACGATCGCGACCCGTCGTCCCCGTGTCCGGAGCGGGGTGCGGTGGCGGGAGGCGCCGAGGCCGTGCGCGGGTGCTGCGCCGTGCGCGGCGGCCGACTGCTGGGCGACGGGGCGGGGGCCGTCCTCGTCCGCGGTCATCCAGCTGCCCATGCGCGGACCTCCGAGAGACCGACGTTGATCGTGCTGTTCGACACCCCGGTGGTGGTGAACCGCACCCAGGTGACGTTCCGGGCGGTGAAGTCCACCGTCCGGGCGCTGCCGTCGTTCGGGAGCTCACCCACGGCGACCTGGCTGCCGTCCGAGAACGTCAGCGTGCCGCTCGTGATCTGGTCGTCGCTGTTCGGACGGTCGTGCAGGACGATGCGCTGGAGCGCGACCGGGGCAGCCCAGTCGAGCTGGATCCAGATGCCGGTCCGTCCCCAGGGCACGGCCCACTCGGCGGTGTGGTCGACCGGGTGGCCGGACACCACGCCGTCGACGGCCTTCGCAACGGTCTGGCCGTCGGCCGGGTTGTCGGCGATCGCCGTCGGGGTGGCCGAGCCGGTGACGTCCCGCAGGCCCGGAGCGGGCGTGGGCGTCGGGGTCGGGGTCGGGGTCGGGGTCGGGGTCGGGGTCGGGGTCGGGGTCGGCGTCGGGGTCGGCGTCGGCGTCGGCGTCGGGGTCGGCGTCGTGCCGCCGCTGCTCGCCGGGGCCAGCGCGCGGATCTCGGCAAGGCCCACGTTCTGCGTCCCGCCACTGACCGAGGTCACCGTGAACCGCACCCACGTGACACTGCGCGCCGCGAACGTGATCCGCTGCACCGCACCACCGTTGCTCAACGCCGGCACCTGCACACTCGAGCCGTCCGAGAACGTCAACGTCCCGCCCAGCACCTGGTCCACCGAGTTCGGCCGATCAGCGAGGTCGACCGCGTCCAACGCCGTCGCCTTCGCCCACCCGAGCTGGATCCACGTCCCCACACGACCAGACGGCGCGACCCACTCCGCCGTCGGCGCATCCGGGTACCCGCTCACCACACCGTCGACCGCCTTCACGGCCGTCTGACCGTCAGCCGGGTTCTCCGCACTCGCCGTCACCGACGCCGAACCCGTCACGTCCGTGTGGGTGGGGGTCGGGTCCGTGGGGTCGGTGGGGTTCGTCGGCACCGGCGAGCCGGCGGTGTACTGCCGGCTGAGCCACGAGGTCTCCGGTCGCGCCGAGCAGGCCTGGTACGACGCGCAGGTCTCACTGTCGTGGGCGGCGTAGGTGAAGAACGCGTCGGCCTTCGCCTGGGTCTGGGCCGTCGTCAGGTTCGCCGGACGGTCGGCGATCGGGTACCCCATGTACCCGGTGAAGCCGTGCGCGCCGGTGTACTGCCGCTGCACCTGGTCGGTCAGGTACGCGACCGTGTGGTGGTCGCTGTGGTCCCCGTCGCCGTACTCGCCCTCGTGGTCGAGGGTGTGGATGTCCCTCGGTGCGAAGTCCTGCACGATCCCCTGCAGCGTCGCCCGGAGCTGCGCGAGCGTGTACGTGGCGCTGTGCGGGGCGTCGGCGACGGTGTGCAGGGTGTCCATGTCGCCCGTGTACAGGCGCTGGAGGCTCTCGTACCCGTTCGCCCAGAAGCCGTTGCCCTCGACGTTGCCGTCCGGCAGGTCCATGAAGACCAGGCTGATCCGCGGGTCGGCAGTGAGGGTCTCGGTGAGCAGGGTCCGTCCGGCGACCGTCGTGGAGCCGGTCGTCGACGCCGGGTCGACGCCGGCCATGCTCGCGTAGGCGGCCATCAGCCCGACCTGGCGTTCCTGCCAGTACCAGTCGGGCTTGCCGGCGTCACCGGCGGTGACGATCACCGAGCGCACGCAGCGCCCCGCGTCGATGTCCTTCCGCAGGTCCGTGCCCTGGAAGAGCAGGTCGTCGTCGGGGTGGGCGACGACGTTGAGCACCCGCCCGGCGCTGCAGTCCGCGGCCGCGGCCACGGCGGGCTGGACCGCGAGGTTCGGCGCGACCAGCACGGCGAGCACCGTGGCGACCACGCCCGCGACGGACGCGACGGTGGCCCGTCGCGTCCGTCGCGGTCTGTCGGAGGTCGGTTCAGTCGGTTGCATGGCGCAGGCCCTCCGTCGTCAGTTCGTACATCGCGGTCGTCCCCGACGACCAGACCCGCTTCCAGTAGGGCGAGGACGCCATGGCGGCGGCGAGCTCCTGGTAGTCGGCATCGCTCTGGTAGCCGTACCGCGCGTCGTAGGCGCCGAAGGGCTCCGCGACCAGGGCGTAGTAGCCGGTGGCCGACCAGTTCACGACCAGTTCCCGCGTCACGTTCGACAGGTCGGCCTCGGCGTCGTAGCCGCCGGTCGGGTCCGGGTACGGGCCGAGTGCTTCGCGGGACAGGTAGCCCACGTCGAAGTACCGTGCGCCGGTGTTGCTCGGGACGGCGTTGGCCGAACCGGTGAGCAGCATCACGGAGCCCGCGGGTGCCGTGCGGTCGTAGTACTGCGTCGCCGCGGACTGGCTCCGGGTCATGACGCGGTTCCAGTCGAGCGAGGTCTGCCCGAACGCACCGATCGCGACGAGCGCCGCCACCGCTGCTCCGGCGACCGCGAACCGCACGGCGGACGGGCGCATCCCCCGCTGCAGGACCGCCCCGACCGGGGCGAACCGACCGGCGGGCATCGGGAGCGCCGCCGCCAGGATCGCGATCCACGGCGTCGCGAAGAGCACGACGCGGAAGACGCCTTCCTGGCCGTAGTTCGTGGCGACGAGCAGCGAGATCGGGCTCGCGGCGGTGGCGAGCAGCGCCCAGTGCGTCCGGTCGCGCCGCATCAGCACGGTCACCAGGGCGATGAGCCCGAGCACCACGAGCGCGGCTGCCGGGATGTCGAACGCCAGGCGCGTGACGAGCGGCTTCGGCAGGACGGTCATGTCGTGCGCGGGCGGCTGCACGTTGTCGAGCACGCGTCCGACCGCCGCGAGCGACAGGAACCGTCCGAGGATGTCACCGTTCAGCGCGGCGAAGACCACCGCCGGCACGAGCACGACGACGGGCAGCCACCAGGGGCGGAGCATCCGGAAGACGATGAGCGTGACGAGTGCGGCGACCGTCAGGTACGGCGAGATCTGGTGCGTCACGGCGAGCACGATGCCGATGAGGGTGATCGCGATGATCCGCGAGAGCCCCACCCGCCGTGCCCGCGGCTTGGCGGCGACCGAGCCGTCGGCGGTGGTGACGGCGGCGTCGCGCAGCGGTCCGGTGGCGAGCACGAGGATCACGATCGACATCAGGATGCCGGTCGACTGCGGCGAGAAGTACGTGGTGTTGAGCGAACCGGTCATCGCGGTCAGCAGCGCTGCGATCCACGGCCGACGGGCGCCGGGCAGCCAGTGCGCCGCCAGGACCCCGACCGCGATGGTCGTGCTGAACGCGAGCAGGACCGGCACCCACGCGGCGATGAGGATCGTGTTGACGATGCCCCCGACATCGGCGACCCAGGCAGCGCCGGCGAACAGGCCGGACCAGGTCTGGAAGATGTCGGCCGACGGGTTGGTCCCACCGAACTGGCGGATGTACTCGACGACACCGATGTGCCGGGCGGCGGCGGTCACGGTCGGCACGCCGTACGTGATCGCCTGGGCGAGCTGCACGACACCGCCGAGCACGACGACGGGCACGGCGAGTGCGCGGCCGCGCACCAGGGCGATGACCGCGGCGGCGACGACGAGCACCAGGCCGACGACCAGGCCCGGGCCGAGCGAGCCGAACAGGCCGGCGGGCACCGGGTCGCCCATGTGGGTGAGCGCGGCGACGACCACGACGACGAGCCCGCCGAGCGAGAGCGCCGTCACGGTGGCGGTCGTGCTCCACCGGGGCCGAGCGGTCGCACGGTGCACGAGTCCGGCGCGACGGAGCTCCGCCACGTCACGGGGTACCGAGACGGCGAGCGCCGCCGCGGTGAGCACGACGACACCGACGAAGGGGACCGCCGGCGCCCAGATGTGGAAGGTCGCCATGGTGTACCCGATGGCGATCGTGCCGACGAGCGACCCGGTGACGGCGAGGACGGCGAACCGTGCGAGGGACATCGGACGGACGAGCAGCATCGGGGCGACCCCGAGCAGGGCGAACAGGAAGACCGCGACGGCGCTCGCCCGCAGCGTGGGCAGCTCGACGACGCTGCCGACGGCGGCCAGCACGAGCGTCAGCACGACGATCGCGGCGGCACCGAGTCGCGCCGCCGGCCCCATCGCGCCACCGGGGGTCGGTCGCGCCGGCCCCGCGGTGTCGAGGCCGCGCTGCAGCTCGTGGCGGCCGTGCGCCGTGCGGTCGATCGTCCCCGCGCCGCCCATGCGTTCCCGGAGCGCCAGGACCGGAGCGGTGAGCACGGAGCGCCGCTCGACGCGACGCAACCGACGCTTCGTCGCCGCGAACTCCGCGTCGACGGCGTCGACGGTGTCCGCGTCGCGCGCGGTGCCCGTCCCGTGGCCGTTCGCCGGAGCAGCGTCGGCAGCGTCGTCGCCCTGCTCGAGGCCGAGGCGCGCGAAGGCGCTGATGGCCTCCGGTGCCGCGTCCACCGAGGCGGTCAGCGTGTCGCGGTCGAGTGCGTTCTTGGTCATCCAGGCTCCGAGTCCGTGGCCGTGCGCGGCAGCGGCGGCGCGGAGCGACGCGACGTCGTCCGCCGATCGCTGCCACGCGATCGCGGCCGGTTCGACGGCGATCGCGGATCCGGCGAACAGCAGTCGTGTGAAGAGGTCGAGGTCGTCGCCGCCGCCGACGCGGGTGCCGGGGCCGAAGGCGGTGTCGAACCCACCGATCCGGAGCGCGGTCGCGCGGTGCACGGCGAGGTTCGCGCCGGTGCCGTAGGCCGAGGCGGCGAAGGGGTGCAGCGGGAGGTCGTCGACCGGGTCGTCGAGCCGGAACACCCGGCGGCGGACGGTCCGCCCACCGGGGGTGCGGTCGTCGTGCCAGCGCTGCGCCGGCGTCCGGAGCTCGGCACTCGGCACGAGCCCGGTGACGCAGGCCACGTCCGGGTCGGCCGCGAAGGCACGGGCGATCGCGGCGATCCAGCTGCCGTCGACGACGGCGCCCTCGTCCACGAACGCGACGACGTCGCCGGTCGCGACGAGCAGGCCGGCGTTCCGCGCGGCGGCGAGGCCGCCGTCGGGCGCGGCGATGGTGGTGACGCGGCGTCCGCCGATGTCGACGGTCGCCACACCGTCGTCGTCGGCGCCGTGCGAGACGACGACGACGTCGAAGTCAGGGTGCCCGTTCGCGAGCACCGACCGCATGGTCGTGCCGGCGGCACCGTCCGTGCAGAGCACCACGGTGACGGACGGCAGCACCAGACCTGCTGCCGGCCGACGCTCGGGTGCCGGCATGGGCCGGATCGCGCGCTGCAGCGCACGGACGTCGATGGTGCCGCCGATGCGGCGGCGTTCGGTGATCTCGGCCTCGACGAAGCCGAGCGGCTCGCCGTGGTCGCGCACGAGCAGTCGTGCACGCCCGTACCCGGCCGATCCCTGCAGGGCGATGACGTCCCGGTGGCTCGACGCGTGCACGTCGGCACGGTCGACCTCGCCGACCCAGAGCGCGCCGTCCCAGGTGGGGACGAGCGGCCCGGTCACGACCGGCGAGAGGACCATCGCCAGGGTCGCGCGGGTCACGGTGTGCCCACCGGCTGCGGGAGCGGGGCGGGTGCGGGCGGGGTCCGCACGACGACGGTGCCGAGGACCCGGCCGACGGCGTAGCCCGCGACCGTCGAGACGACGGAGAGCGCGATCGCGTACGCCCGCAGGCCTCCGCCACGACCGACGTGACGCAGTTCGCGCAGCACGGCGCCCGGGATCACGCGGGTCAGGTAGGTCGACTCGCTGGCGAGCGAGTCACCGGTGCCGACCCGACGGCTCAGCACGGCCTTCGAGATGCCCTCGTAGTAGCTGCGCCGGCGAAGGTAGCGCATCGTCACACGGTCCGGGGAGACCCGGTGCGAGACGTTCGAGCGCGGTTCGTGCCGGATCCGCGCGCCGGGACGGGCCTGGGCGATGCGGATGCAGAGTTCGGTCTCCTCGCAGCCGAGCGGCTGGTTGCCGACGCGGCCGATGCCGGAGCGGAAACCGCCGGCGAGCAGGATCGCGTCGCGGCGGAACGCCATGCTCGACCCGATGACGTTGCGGACGTCGCCCGGGGCCTCGGGCAGCCCGCGGTACGAGCACCCGACGATCCAGAGCAGTTCGTCGGCGTACGGGCCGGGGCCGGTCGCGGTCGGCCAGGACGGCGTGGCACGACCGCCGACACCGACGACGTCGGGGTCCTCGAGCGCGGTGAGCATGTGCCCGAGCCAGTCGGGGTCCGCGGTGGCGTCGTCGTCCAGGAACGCGACGACGTCGGCGTCGGTCAGGGCGACACCGGTGTTGCGGGCCCCGGAGAGTCCGCGGTCCTCGGTGTTCGGGACGACCCGGAGTTCCGGCCAGCGCGCGGCGGCGCGGGCCAGGAGCTCGGGCTCGTGGTCGATGACGACGACGACCTCGGGGCCCTCGGGCTGGCGCTTGGCCGACTCGACGCTGTCCTGCAGGTCACCCCAGCGCTGCTGGGTGTAGGCGCAGATGACGACCGCGACGGTCGTCACGCGACGTCCTCCTCGAGGGCGACGACGGACGCGACGACGGACGCCCCGGCGACGACGGACGCCCCGGCAACGGCGGACGCGGCGACGGGGGTCGCGACGGACGCAGCGACCGGCGACGCAGCGACGGGCGCAGCAGCGACAGGAGCAGCAGCCGGCGCGGCGAGCTGCTCGGCCGGCGGGACGACGCTCATCGCCGCGCGACGGACCTCGGCACGGCCGATGGCGGCACGACGACGCTCGTGCATGATCGACTTCAGCACGCGGATGCCGTCGGTCACGGCGTTGAGGTTGCTGGAGCCGTGCACCCGGAGCTTCTCGTGGCTCGGCACCTCGGTGATCGCGAGCTCGGCGGCCGACCAGCGGCAGGTCAGGACGGTCTCGATCTCGAACCCGTCGCCCCACAGCATCGAACCGTCGGCCGGCTTCGGCAGCTCGGACGACAGCAGACCGATCTCCGGCAGGACGTCCGCCCAGAAGGCGTTGTAGCCGTAGCAGAGATCGCTGTAGCGGGTGCCGAGGATGATGTTGCAGAGCATGTTCAGGCCGCGGTTGCCCATGTTCCGGACGATCGTGATGTCGTCGCTGCCACCGCCGAGCGAGTACCGGGTGCCCTTCGCGACGTCGGCGCCGTCGATGAGTGCCTGGACGAACCGCGGGATCTCGTCGGGGTCCGCGGAGCAGTCGGCGTCGAACATGACGACGATGTCGCCGGTGACGGCCTCGAAGCCGCAGGCCAGGGCGTTGCCCTTGCCCTTGCGGGTCTGGTGCACGACGCGGATGTCGGGCATCACGCGCTGGGCGGCGGCGATGGTGTCGTCGACGGAGTTGCCGTCGACCAGGATCACCTCGTACACGGGCGGGAGCTTCGGGAGGATGATCTCGAGGTTGCGGGCCTCGTTCCGTGCCGGGATGACGACGGAGACCCTCGGGTCTGCAGGGCGAACGGTACGTGCGGGCATGGCGCGGTCCTGTCGGGTCAGGGTTGCTGTCGGGTGGTGGCTCGTCGAGACGAGCGGCGCGTCCTCGGATGACGCATCGACGACGGTGACCGTCGTCGGTCGAGCAGCGGGACGCGGGTACGACGCCGCCTGCTTGCCGCGGGTGAGTGGGTACTCTCCCCCGCGGTTCCAACCATCGCCGTGGCCAGCGGGAGGGTCAATGCGCGGTGCGGTCCCTTGCGGACACCCGGGTGCGGATACGGAAACCCGCAACCCTCGTGCAGGTTGGCCCTCCGGCGCGGCGGCCGACGGGTGGTGGACGCAGGACGAGCGGACGGGCGCGCCCCGCAGAGCGGCAACGCGAAGCGTTGCGCGGGGCGCGCTGACCGAGCCTGCGAGGGAGGTGTGCCAGCCGGCACCGCGCCTCCCGTCCGGTCGTGGGCCGGTCTCAGACCTGCGGTACGTCCGCCGTCTCGAAGGCGGCCCGCAGCGCGACCGCCAGCTCGGCGACGTGCGGTTCCCGCAGCAGCGACGTGTGCTCGCTCGCGATCCGCACCATCTCGGTGGGCCCGCGCAGCAGGGCGGACCACCCGGCGGCGTCGGGGTTGGCGTCGGCGAGGACGTAGGTGGCCCTCCCGTGGAACGGCGTCGGGTGGTGGCGTCTGGTGACGATCTCGGCCTGGTCGAAGAACGCGTCGAAGTCCTTCTGCCCACCGTGTCGCAGCACGCCGGCCGTGTACGCACGGAGCCGCTTGGCGAACAGCGCTCCGTACGGCACGCCCGCGGGCAGCACCCGCCTGACGGCGCGGTCGAGCCCCCGCTGCACGGCCCGGACGGCGGTGTTCGGTTGGTCGCGCGGCTCCATCCGGCCGAAGTGCAGGCGGGCCTGTTCGGACTTCGTGCGGGGCAGGTAGGTGTCGAGCAGGACGACGTGCTCCACCTGCTCCCCGCTCTCGGTCAGGAGCCGGGCGATCTCGAGCGCGACGAGGCCGCCGAGCGAGTGCCCGACGAGCAGGTACGGGCCGCGGGGCTGCACGATGCGCATCAGGGCGAGGTAGCGGCGGGCGCTCCGCTCGATGTTCCAGTCCGGCATCCCGCGGCGCTCGAGGGCGTGCTGCTGGAACGCGTACAGGTCGTGCGCGGGCAGGTGCCGCGAGAGCGGCAGGAACGTCAGCGCCAGGGCACCGCCACCGGCGAAGCAGAACACCGGCGGACGGCCGCCCTCGCGTGCCTCGGACACCTTCACGACGTCGGGGTGGCTCGGCAGCGCGCTCGTCCCGCTCCGCACCCGTCGGGCGAAGGCGCGGAGCGTCGGGTGCTCGAGCACGTCCGAGGAGCGCAGGTCGACGCCGAGCCGGTCCTGCACGACGGCGAGCATCTCCTCAGCGGACAGCGAGTCGCCGCCGAGCGCGGAGAAGTCCTCGTCCAGGTGCACGCCCCGGAGCCCGAGCACCTCGGCCCAGATCTGCCCCACGACGAGCTCCCACTGGTCGTACTCGCCCTCGACCATCTCGGTCTCGACGCTCGGCGCCCCGGGGAGTTCGGCCCGGTCGACCTTGCCACGCTCGTTCCGCGGCAGTTCGGTCATCGGCACGATCGACGCCGGCACCATGTACTCGGGCAGCCGCTCACGGAGCGCCCGGCGGAGCGCGCCCGGTGCCGGGGTGCGGTGCCCCGGGCGACCGACCACGTAGGCGACGAGCCGGGTGACGGAACCGGGGTCGACCTGTGCCGTCACGACCGCGTCGTGCACCTCGGGGACCGCGCGGAGCGCCGCCTCGACCTCACTCGGCTCGACCAGGTAGCCGCGGACCTTCACGGCGTCGTCGGATCGGCCGAGCAGCACGAGCCGCCCGTCGGGGTCGACGCGTGCCAGGTCGCCCTGCCGCCAGCTCGGGGTCCCGACGGGGATGCCGGCGACGGCCTCGGCTTCGCCGGTGTGTCCGGCCCGTTCGGCGGTCTTCTCCGGCGCGCCCCAGTAGCCCGCGGTCAGGGCGTCGGAGACCACGACGAGCTCGCCGGTCTCCCCTGGGTCGGCAGGGCTGCCGTCCTCACGGAGCACGAGGACCGTCTTGCCGGGCAACGGCCACCCGGCGGGCACGACGCCCTCGGGCACCGGCTCGCCCGGGGCCACCGGGCAGTAGGCGACGCACGCGGTCTCGCTCGAGCCGAAGGCGTTCAGGAGCAGTGTGTCCGGGTCCAGGTGGGGTCGAGCCGCGGCGAGGTCGGCGCCGGTGACGGACTCGCCCGTGGTCATCAGGAAGCGCAGCCCGCCGAGCACCGGTGCGGTCCCGGCTGCGGTCCCGTGCGACCCGGGGGCGCTCTGCGACCCGATGATCGACCGCAGCAGGTGCGGGGTGCAGACGAGCACGTTCACGTCGTCGTCCCGGAACCGCCCGAGCAGCCGCTCGACACCGAGTTCACGCGGCTCGAGCAGCACGATGGTGCCGCCGCAGAGCAACGTGTCGAACGAGAACAGGAGCCCGGCGGCGAAGGACAGCGGCAGGACGACACCGAGCCGGTCGCCGGGGCCGAGTCCGAGCGCGACCGCGTCCTGTTCGGCATCGGCGATCTGCTGCCGGTGCGTCAGGACGACGCCCTTCGGCATGCCGGTCGAGCCGGAGGTGAAGACGATGGCGAAGGGGTCCCGCCCGCCCGGGCGCACGCCGACGGTGTCTCCCGACGGGGCCGCGCCGGGACCGCCCGCGTCCAGCGGTTCGCCCGCGTCCAGCGGTTCGCCCGCGTCCAGCGGTTCGCCCGCGTCCAGCAGTTCGCCGAGTGCGTGCACCCGGCCGTCCCGCTCCGCGACGACGGCAGCGGCCAGCGCCGCACGCTCGGTGTCTGCCACGATCTCGTCGACGCCGGCGAGCCGGGCCACGTGCGCCAGGCGTGCTGCGGGCAGGTGGTCGTCGAGCACCACCACGGTCCGTCCGGCACGCACCAGCGCGAGGATGCCGATCACGGCCTCGGTCGACTGCCCCGCCATCAGCCCGACCGGCTTCGACGCCCCGCCCGGGGTGTCGCCGACGCCGGCGCCGCTGTGGTCGTCGGGTCGGAGCGTCACGGCCAGGGCTGCGGCCAGCGCGCGCGAGGCCCGGTCCGCTTCGGCGTAGGTGTACGGGCGGCCGTCGCCCGCGAGCGCGGCGGCGTCGCCCCGGAGTGCCACCACGCGGTCCCAGCGGTCCAGCACGGAGTGGTCGGCCGCCGCGGGCACGGCTGCGGGGTGGTTCCAGGGATCGACGGTCGTCAGCGGGTCGACGGAGGTCACGATGACACCTCGGGTGCTCAGCAGCGGACCGCCACGACTCCCGCGACGGTCTTCCGACCGTAGGTCCGCGCTCCCCCCGCCCGCGAGCAGTCGAGAGTCCGGTGCGGGGAACCGCAACCGGCCTGGAGGCGTGGCCTGCGCCCGCCACGGACGGTACGACTCCGGAACGACCGGACCACCGCCGTGGGCGCCTTCCGCACGGCGGCTCGCGCCGGCTCGGGGATCGTGCGGTTCCGCGCAACCTCCGGATCAGCCGTGGCGTGACCGTGGATGTGCCGTGCATCCCCGATGAGGACGCTCGGAACCAGCGCGGCCGCGAACGAGAACAGCCTGGAACGAGAACAGCCCCCGGGAGATCCCGGGGGCTGTTCATCGAGTGCTGGGGTACCTGGACTCGAACCAAGAACGACGGTACCAGAAACCGCTGTGTTGCCAATTACACCATACCCCAAAAGGCCTGTCGGCCTTCTGGCCCGGTCACCCGGGGCACGATCAACTACTGTACAGCATCCCGGAGGTCTGCAAGACCACCCACCAGGTCTCGGTGCACGGCGGCGGCGGTCGCGGCTCCGTGTCCGGCGGCGACGATGAGCTGCTCCGGCCCGGGAGGCGTGACGTCTCCCACGGCGTAGAGCCCCGGGACGGACGTCCGGCCCACCCGGTCGACCACGAGGAGTCCCTGCGTGTCGCGCTGGAGCCCCTCGAGCGCTCCGGGCGTGTCGCCGTTCGCGGCCGTGTTCCCGCTCGTGGCGCTCGTACTCGTGGTGGCGCTGGTGCGCAGCCAGTCGAGGTCGGCGTGCCACACCGGTCGGACGAACCCACCGGTCCGCGGCTCGACGTGGCCGTCGGCGAGCCGGACGCCGGTCATCCCGGAGCGATCGCCCTCGAGGTCCTCGACGACCCGCTCGTCCACGACGACCCCCGCCGACGCCAGCCGAGCGCGGCCGGCGTCGTCGAGCGGCGCCACCCCGTTCGTGTAGACGATCAGGTCGTCGGTCCAGGAGGCGATGAGCAGCGCCCGGTCGACCACGTCGTCGGTCTCGCAGATGAACGCGAGCGGCTGCCCGGCCTTGTCGTACGCATCACACTCGACGCAGCTGTGCACCGCGGTGCCGTAGAACGCGCGGAGCATCGGCAGCGCCGGGAACTCCTCACGCAACCCCGTCGCCACGACGACCGTCCGGGCGCGGGCCTCGTGCTCGGTGCCCCGCCACGAGCCGTGCACCCGCCAGGTGTCCGTGTCGACGTCCGGGGCCACCAGGTCGACGACGGACTGGACGACCGTCGCCTCCGGGTACCCCTCGACCTCGGTCCGCCCGAGCTTCCGGAGCTCGAGCGGCGAGATGCCATCGCGCGTCAGGAACCCGTGCGACCGGAGCGTCGCGGCGTTCCGGGGGCGGTTCGCGTCGACGAGCAGCACGGTGCGCTTCGCACGGACCAGGTTGAGCGCAGCGCTCAGCCCGGCCGGACCAGCGCCGATGATCGCCACGTCGTGCACGACCGGGACGGTGTGCGCCGTGCTGCTCACGGTCGGTCAGCGCGCCGCGAGGGCGCGGAGCCGGGTCAGGGTGGACTCCTTGCCCAGGATCTCCATCGACTCGAACAGCGGCGGACTGATCCGACGTCCGGACACCGCCACGCGCAGCGGGCCGAAGGCGACGCGGGGCTTCAGGCCGAGCTCGTCGATGAGGGCTGCACGGAGCGCGCCCTCGACGGCCTCGGTGGTCCAGTCCTGGACGCCCTCGAGTGCCGCGGTGCTCGCCGCCAGGACCGTCGCCGTGTCGCCCTTGAGCGAGGCCAGGGCGTCGTCCTCGACCACCAGGTCGGCGTCGGAGGTGAACAGGAACCCGAGCATCGCCGGTGCCTCGCCGAGCAGCTGCATGCGCTCCTGCACGAGCGGAGCCGCCTTCGTCAGGACCTCGAACTGCTCCGGGGTCGCCGGGTCACTGATGAACTCCGACAGGTACGGCAGCAGGCGCGACCGGAAGTCCTCCGGCGCCAGCAGACGGATGTGGTCCCCGTTGATCGCCTCGGCCTTCTTGTGGTCGAAGCGGGCCGGGTTCGGGTTCACGTCGGTGACGTCGAACGCCGCGACCATCTCGTCGATCGAGAACACGTCGCGGTCCGGGCCGATCGACCAGCCGAGCAGCGCCAGGTAGTTGACGAGCCCCTCCGGGATCATGCCGGCGGCACGGTGGTGGAACAGGTTCGACTCGGGGTCACGCTTCGAGAGCTTCTTGTTGCCCTCCCCCATCACGTACGGCAGGTGCCCGAACACGGGGATGGAGGGCGCGAGACCGATCTCGTACAGGGCCTCGTACAGGGCGATCTGCCGTGGCGTCGACGACAGCAGGTCCTCACCCCGGAGCACGTGGGTGATGCCCATCAGGGCGTCGTCCACCGGGTTCGTGAACGTGTACAGCGGCTTGCCGTTCGGGCGGACCACCACGAAGTCGGGGAACGTGCCCTGCTTGAAGGTGATCTCACCGCGCACCAGGTCGTCGAAGCTCAGGTCACGGTCGGGGACCCGCAGCCGGAGTGCCGGCTCGCGGCCCTCGTCGCGGAAGGCCTGGCGCTCGGCATCGGTCAGGTCACGCTCGTGGTTGTCGTACCCCTGCTTGGGGTCACGACCGGCGGCCTTGTTGCGGGCTTCCATCTCGTCCGGCGTGACGAAGGACTCGTAGACGTGGCCGGATTCCTTGAGCTTCGCGATCACGTCGTCGTAGATCGCGGTTCGCTCGGACTGCCGGTACGGTCCGTGCTCGCCGCCGGCGTCCACCCCTTCGTCCCAGTCGAGCCGGAGCCAGCGGAGCGCGTCGAGGATCTGCGCGTACGACTCCTCGCTGTCGCGGGCGGCGTCGGTGTCCTCGATGCGGAACACGAGCTTGCCGCCGGTGTGGCGGGCGTACGCCCAGTTGAAGAGCGCCGTACGGATGAGCCCCACGTGCGGAGTCCCCGTCGGGCTCGGGCAGAAGCGGACGCGGATGTCGGAGCCGGAGGCGGTGGTGAATGGCGCAGTCATGACCCGTCAACCCTACCGCGGCACCTGTCCCTCCCACCTGCCCTGTGGATGGGCCGTGAACGCAGAAAACCCCTGACCATGAATGGTCAGGGGTTCCCTGGTTCTTCTACGTTAAGTCCGGCGGCGTCCTACTCTCCCACAAGGT
>NZ_KK366001.1:0-192442 GCF_000686685.1 Curtobacterium sp. UNCCL17
CCGGTACTAATAAGCCGAAGACTTGATAACACACTGATTTCCGTGCACTTGTTGCACGGGCTCGCGTCCACTTTGTGGTTCCCGACAGACGATCGGGAATCGAAACTGAATACACCGCTCTGTCTTCTTCACCGAAGATGGTAGCTGGGACAGCTTTGAGACCAAATGCATGATCTGGTCGAGAGTGTTCCGGTGGTCATAGCGAGAGGGAAACGCCCGGTCACATTCCGAACCCGGAAGCTAAGCCTCTCAGCGCCGATGGTACTGCAAGGGGGACCTTGTGGGAGAGTAGGACGCCGCCGGACTTAACGTATGAAAGATGTGGCCATCGGCCCTCCATCGAGAATTCGCAGGGGAAACCCTCGTTCTCGGTCGGGGCCGGTGGCCATTTCTGTTTTCGCCGCCGTTCGCTCGACGCCGGCTCTGGTTCGTGATGGACTGGAGGCCGACGTCGGGTGACCGACGCGGCACCCAACACAACGACACAGCGGACGAACGCCCGAGGCACTGCACCGGGCACGCGATGAGGAGCAACGGTGGCGAACGACGACGATCAGCGGCGGAACGACGGGGACCGCGGAGATCGACCCCGGCGGGACGGCGACCGGTTCCCGCGTCGCGACGGCGCTCCGCGTCGGGACGGCCAGAGTGATGGTCGTTGGTCGTCCGGTCCTCGCGAATTCGAGCGCCGCGAAGGCGACCGTCGCGATCGTCCGCAGGGTGGAGACCGTCCGTTCCGTGACGGCGCGCCTCGACGGGACAGCGCTCCGCGTCGCGACGGCGACCGTCCGTTCCGTTCCGGCGACCGGAACGACCGTCCGTCGTGGCAGGGCGACCGTGGTGACTCCGGCCGGCCGCCGCGCGGCGATGGTCCGCGCGGTGCCGATCGTCCGCGGCGCGATGGCGATCGTCCGTTCCGTGGTGGCTCCGACCGTCCGGCTCGTGACGGTGACCGTCCGTTCCGTGGCGGGAGCTCCGATCGTCCGCGTCGTGACGGTGACCGCCCGTTCCAGGGCGGCTCGGACCGTCCGCGCCGTGATGGCGACCGCCCGTACCGCGGTGGTTCGGACCGTCCCGCTCGTGACGGCGACCGTCCGTACCGTGGCGGATCGTCGGACCGTCCCGCTCGTGATGGCGACCGCCCGTACCGTGGCGGTTCGTCGGACCGTCCGCGGCGTGATGGCGACCGTTCATTCCGTGGTGGCTCTGACCGCCCGGCTCGGGACGGTGACCGTCCGTACCGTGGCGGCTCCTCGGACCGTCCCGCCCGAGATGGCGACCGTCCGTACCGTGGTGGTTCGGATCGTCCCGCTCGAGATGGCGACCGCCCGTACCGCGGTGGCTCGGACCGTCCCGCCCGAGATGGCGACCGCCCGTACCGCGGTGGCTCGGACCGTCCCGCTCGTGACGGGGACCGCCCGTACCGCGGTGGATCCTCCGATCGTCCGGCCCGTGGTGGTTCGTCCGACCGTCCGTTCCGCGGCGGTTCGTCAGACCGCCCGGCCCGCGACGGCGGTGAGGACCGTCGTCGTTTCGGTGACGGCAGCCGTCACGCCGGCGCCCGTTTCGGTGAGGCCGCGCGCGACGACTGGGAAGACCGCGACCCCTACGGCACGAAGTCGATCCGTCCGCGCCACGACGACCCCGAGATCCCCGAGGAGATCCAGGCGCGCGACCTCGACCCTGCGGCCCGGATGGAGCTGAAGACCCTCAGCAAGGACAACGCCGACTGGGTTGCGCGTCACCTCGTGGCAGCTGCGCTCTTCGTCGACGACGACCCCGAGACGGCCAACCAGCACGCCCTGAGCGCTGCTCGTCGTGCCGGTCGTGTCGGTGTCGTCCGGGAGACGGCCGCGATCACCGCGTACCGCCTCGGCGACTTCGCCACCGCGCTCCGGGAGCTCCGCACCTACCGTCGAATCTCCGGTCGCAACGACCAGCTCCCGATGATGGTGGACTGCGAGCGTGGCCTGGGCCGTCCGGAGCGGGCACTGGAGCTCGGTCGCTCGGTCGAGCGCTCGGCCCTCGACACCCCGGTGCAGGTCGAGCTCGCGATCGCCATGTCCGGCGCTCGTCTCGACCTCGGGAACCCCACAGCCGCCCTCGGTGAGCTGGAGATTCCACAGCTCGACCCGTCCACCGCCTACACGTGGTCCCCGGCGCTCTACAGTGCTTACGCGGCCACGCTCGAGGAGCTCGGTCGACAGGACGAGGCCGACGAGTGGTGGGCCCGTGTGGACCGCGCGGCAGCGGCCCTCGCCGAAATCGCGGACGACAACGCTTGGGAGACAGTTGATGTGGTCGAGGAAACGCTCGAAGTCGAAGAACACGGAGACGCCGGAGACGACGACGCCGATGACCTCGGAGCCGACGACGTCGCGACCGACGAACTCGACGGCGACGACGAATCCGCCGACGACCTCGACGACGACCTCGATGACGAACCCGCCCTCGACGACCTCGACGACGACACCTCCGCAGCCGACGAGCCCGGCGAGATCGACGACGACAACCCCCGCGACGTCGACGGCTCCGCAGCCGACTGAGCAGTCGGCGGCCTTGACCGACGGCGTCGACGTGGTCCTCACCGACCTCGACGGCGTCGTCTACCGCGGCCGCAACGCCATACCGCACGCGGTCGAGGCCCTGACCCGGGCCTCGCTCACGGCGCGGGTCGGCTACATCACCAACAACGCATCGCGCCGCCCGATCGACGTCGCAGAGCACCTCGAGCGCTACGGGCTCGAGGCGTCCGAGGGTGACGTCGTCACCTCGTCGCAGGCCGGCGTCCAGCTGCTCGCGACCCTGGTGCCGGCCGGGTCGACCGTCCTGGTCACCGGCGGGCTCGGCCTGTCGAGCATCGTCGAGGCAGCCGGGTTCACGGTCACCTCGAGTGCCGAGGACTCCCCGGCCGCGGTCATCCAGGGCTTCTCGCCGGACCTCGGTTGGAAGGAACTGGCCGAGGCCTCGTTCGCACTGGCGGACCCGGACGTGCCGTGGGTGGCCACGAACATGGACTGGTCGATCCCGGTCGAGCGGGGCATCGCACCCGGCAACGGCACACTCGTGTCCGCCGTGCACCAGGCGGTCGGCCGGATGCCCGTGGTCGCCGGCAAGCCCGAGCGGCCGATCTTCGACACGGCCGTCGAGCGCTTCGGTGGCGGTCGGACCCTGTTCATCGGGGACCGGTTGGACACCGACATCAAGGGCGCGAACGACGCCGGTATCCCGAGCGTGCTCGTGCTCACCGGCATCGACAAGGCGAAGCAGGTGCTCGCGGCCGACCAGCGCTCGCGTCCCACCTACGTGCTCGAAGACCTCCGGGGGCTGTCCCAGCCCTACCCGGAGACGGCGCGGCGCGAGGACGAGGACGGCACCCGGTACGTGACCGTCGGTACCTCGACGGTGGCCATGCGCGGGCACGTCGTCCGGGTGCTCGATGCCGGGACGGACATCGATCGGCTCCGTGCCGGCTCGACGCTCATCTGGGAGTCCGGGTTGGCCATCTACGGCCTCGACGTGGACCCGCAGCTGTACGGCGGCGAGTAGCGTGTCGGACGTGCCGAACCCCGAGCAGCCGTCCGCCGATCCCGAGCAGCAGGACGCCTTCGCCGCGCGCACAGCCGAGGCCGAGGCCCTGCCGCTCGCTGACCGTGCCGACGCCTTCTCCGCCCTGCACGACGAGCTGCGGACGCGGCTCGAGAGCGGCGGCTCCGCGAGTGCCTGAGCCGGACGGAGCCGTGCACGACGCGACCCCGGTCCGCCTCGACGCCCTCCTCGCCGCACGCGGGCTCGCACGGTCGCGCACCGTCGCCAGCAAGCTGATCCAGGACGGCCGGGTGCTCGTGGGCGGCCGTGCCGTCCTGAAACCGTCGACGCCGATGGCACCCGATGCGGACATCGAGGTCGACGCCGCGGACGAATGGGTCTCGCGTGCGGCCCGGAAGCTCGTCGGCGCGCTCGACGCGTTCGAGGTCGACCCCGCCGCCCGGGTCGTGCTCGACGTGGGTGCGAGCACCGGTGGGTTCACCCAGGTGCTGCTCGCGCGCGGCGCGCGCCGTGTCATCGCGCTGGACGTGGGCCACGGGCAGCTGCACCCCACCATCGCACTCGACGAACGCGTCGCCGTGGTCGAGGGGACGAACGCGCGGAACCTCACGCGCGCCGACTACCTGGCGCTCGACGCCGCCGCCGCCGAGACGAGCCTGGTGGTGGGGGACCTGTCCTTCATCTCCCTCCGACTCGTGCTGCCGGCGCTGGCCGAAGCCGTCCCCGCGGACGAGTTCGTGCTCCTGGTGAAGCCCCAGTTCGAAGTGGGTCGTGGCGGTGTGCGCGAGGGCATCGTGCACGACGCCGGACTCCGGAACGACGCGCTCATGAACGTGCTGTGGGCGGCGTGGGACCTGGGCCTCGGCACCAGTGGGCTCGCTGCGTCCCCGATCGTCGGGACGCACGGCAACCACGAGTACCTGGCCCGCTTCCAGCGCGGTGTCGGGGGCAATCCGACAGAATGGAGAGTCCGGGCGACCGAACTCACGGAAGGGTCTTCATGAGTGACGAACGGCACATCCTGCTCGTGTCCCACACGGGTCGCCGTGACTCGATCGACGCTGCTGTCGAGGTCTGCGACCTCCTGCACGCGGCCGGTCTCACGCCCGTCATGCCCTTCGACGAGTACGCGGACATCCGTCGTGCCGAAGCGTCGGTCGGCAAGGTCGACATCCTCGGCGTCGACGTCCAGCCGAACCAGCTCGAGATCGTCATCGTGCTCGGTGGCGACGGCACGATCCTCCGCGCGGCGGAACTCGTCCGGAACACCGGCGCTCCGCTCATCGGGGTGAACCTCGGGCACGTCGGGTTCCTGGCCGAGAGCGAGCGTGACGGCCTGTCCGAGACGGTCGAGCGCGCGCTGTCCGGCGAGTACAACGTCGAGGAACGCGTCACCCTGCAGGTCGATGTGGTCGTCGGCAACCAGATCGTCTACTCGAGCTGGGCGCTGAACGAGGCCACGATCGAGAAGGCCTCGCGGGAGCGGATGCTCGAGGTCGTGACCGAGGTCGACGGCCGCCCGCTGTCGTCCTTCGGCTGCGACGGCGTGGTCGTGTCGACCCCGACCGGCTCCACGGCGTACTCGTTCTCCGGCGGTGGCCCCATCGTGTGGCCGGACGTCGACGCGTTGCTCATGGTGCCGCTGAGCGCCCACGCCCTGTTCGCCCGTCCGATCGTCGTCGGGCCGGACTGCACGCTCGCGATCGAGGTCCTGCGGCGCACGAGCGGCGTCGGTGTGCTCTGGTGCGACGGCCGACGGACCCACGACCTGCCTCCGGGCGCCCGTGTCGAGGTGCGGCGTTCGCCCGACCCGGTGCGTGTCGCCCGCCTCAAGGACGCTCCGTTCACCGACCGCCTGGTCGCGAAGTTCCAGCTGCCCGTCGCCGGGTGGCGCGGCCCCCAGAGCGACGAGACGACCGATGAGCACGGAGGACGACCGATGAGCACGGAGGACGACCGATGAGCACGGAGGACGACCGATGATCGAGGAGATCGCGATCCGCGACCTCGGTGTCATCGGTGAGACCACGCTCGAACTCGGGCCGGGCTTCACCGTCGTCACCGGGGAGACCGGTGCGGGCAAGACCATGATCGTCACGGCGCTCGGGCTGCTACTCGGTGCGCGGGCCGATGCCGGTTCGGTGCGCCGCGGTGCGTCGAGCGCCGTCGTCGAAGGTCGCTGGCACGTCCCGGAGCAGGACGCCGTCGCCGAACGCGTCGAGGACGCCGGCGGCACCGTGGAGGACGGCGAACTCATCCTCACCCGCACGGTCTCCGCCGAGGGGCGCAGCCGTGCCACGGTGGGCGGTCGCAGTGCGCCCGTGGCGGTGCTCGGCGAGCTCGCCGACCAGCTCGTCACCGTGCACGGGCAGTCGGACCAGATCCGCCTGACCTCGGCCACGGCGCAGCGCGCTGCCCTCGACGGGTTCGGGGGAGCCTCGCTCGAGAAGGCCCTCGCCCGGTACATCGCCGCGTACGACGCCTGGCAGCGGCACGCCGGTGAACTCGAGGTCCTGGTCCGCGACCGGGACGACCGGGTGGCCGAGGCCGAGCGGATCCGGGCGGCCTCGGACGAGATCGAGGCCGCCGACCCGCAGCCCGGCGAGGACGTCGAGCTGGCCGAGCGCGCCGAGCGGCTGGGGAACCTCGAGGAGCTCCGGTTGTCCGCGGCCCTGGCGCACGAGGCGTTGTCCAGCGAGTCCCTCGACGGCGTCTCCGACGTCGTCGGCCTGGTCGAGTCCGCACGCCGTGCCGTGGAGCGCGTGGTGTCGTCGGACAGTGCTCTGCAGCCGGTGCTCGAGCAGCTCACGGAACTCGGGATCCAGGCGGCCGAGGCCTCGGCGAGCATCTCGAGCTACCTCGGTTCCCTGGAACCCGAGGCCGGGCACGACCTCGAACTCATCAACGAACGCCGTGCCCTGCTGGCCGGCCTCACCCGCAAGTACGGCGAGACGGTGGACGACGTCATCGCCTACGGACAGCGCGCGAGCGACCGGCTGCTCGAGCTCGACGGCGACGACGACCGGATCGCGGCGTTGCAGCAGTCGGTCGAGCAGGACGAGCAGGCGCTCGAGACCGCCGCCGCCGCGCTCACCACGGCGCGCACCAAGGCTGCGGCCGACCTGGCGAAGCGCGTGACCGCTGAGCTGAAGACCCTCGCGATGGGTGGTGCGACGCTGGTGGTCGAGGTCACCGACGCCGGCGAGTACCGCCGACACGGCCGTGACCAGGTGACGATCCTGCTCCAGCCGCATTCCGGCACCGACCCCCGGCCGATCGGCAAGGGGGCGTCCGGCGGTGAGCTGTCCCGCGTGATGCTCGCGATCGAGGTCGTCATGGCCGGCAGCACCACGGTGCCGACGTTCGTGTTCGACGAGGTCGACGCGGGTGTCGGTGGGGCGGCGGCGATCGAGATCGGCCGACGGCTGGCGAAGCTCGCCGAGCGCACGCAGGTCATCGTCGTCACGCACCTGGCCCAGGTCGCGGCGTTCGCGAACAACCACCTCAACGTCGTGAAGGACGCCAGCGGGGCCGTCACCTCGTCGAGCGTGCGCCGGCTCGAGGGCGAGGACCGGTTGCAGGAGATGGCACGGCTGCTCTCCGGACTCGGTGACAGCGCCAGCGGCATCGAGCACGCACGCGAGCTGCTCGACGTGGCCGGCCAGCGGGCCTGACGACCAAGCAGGCGGGTACCGGACCCGGACCCGAACCCGGCCACGGCCCGAGGACCCGGCCACCCACCCGCGCAACGCCCACGGCGAACCGAGGTCGCGCCTCCCGGCAGTTCTGACGTACGATGGAATCCCGTGGCGGACACTCTCAGCGGCGGTACCAATTCTTCGAACTCGACCCCGAAGGTGACGAAGCAGATCTTCGTGACCGGCGGGGTCGTCTCGTCTCTCGGCAAGGGCCTGACGGCGGCCAGCCTCGGCAACCTGCTCACGGCTCGCGGCCTCAAGGTCGTCATGCAGAAGCTCGACCCGTACCTCAACGTGGACCCGGGCACCATGAACCCGTTCCAGCACGGCGAGGTCTTCGTGACCGACGACGGTGCGGAGACGGACCTCGACATCGGGCACTACGAGCGCTTCCTCGACATCAACCTGTCGCAGGCCGCGAACGTCACGACCGGTCAGGTGTACTCGACGGTGATCGCCAAGGAGCGTCGCGGCGAGTACCTCGGCGACACGGTGCAGGTCATCCCGCACATCACCGACGAGATCAAGCGCCGGATGCGCGAGCAGGCGCAGAACGACCCCCAGCCCGACGTCATCATCACCGAGGTCGGTGGCACCGTCGGCGACATCGAGTCGCAGCCGTTCATCGAGTCCGCCCGACAGGTGCGGCACGAGCTGGGCCGCAACAACGTGTTCTTCGTGCACGTCTCGCTGGTGCCGTTCATGAACGCCTCGGGTGAGCAGAAGACCAAGCCGACGCAACACTCCGTCGCCGCGCTCCGCTCGATCGGCATCCAGCCCGACGCGCTCGTGCTGCGGTCGGACCGTCCGGTGTCGGAGTCGAACAAGCGCAAGATCGCGCTGATGTGCGACGTCGACGAGGACGCCGTGGTGAACGCCGTTGACGTCCCCTCGATCTACGACCTGCCGACGCTGCTGAACAACCAGGGCCTCGACCAGGTCATCGTCGATGCGCTCAGGCTCGACGCCGGTCCGGTCGACTGGACCGCGTGGACCCCGGTGCTGAAGGCCGTGCACGAGCCGAAGAAGGCCGTCACGATCGCCCTGGTCGGCAAGTACATCGACCTGCCGGACGCCTACCTGTCCGTCACCGAGGCGCTCCGTGCCGGCGGCTTCGCGCACGACGCCAAGGTGACGCTGAAGTGGGTCGTGTCCGACGACTGCACCACGCCCGAGGGCGCGGCGAAGCAGCTCGGCGACGTCGACGGCATCTGCATCCCCGGTGGGTTCGGCGTGCGCGGCATCGAGGGGAAGCTCGGCGCGCTCAAGTTCGCGCGTGAGCAGGGCATCCCGACGCTCGGCCTGTGCCTCGGCCTGCAGTGCATGGTCATCGAGTACGCCCGCCACGAGGTCGGTCTGACCGACGCGTCGAGCACCGAGTTCGACCCGGAGACCTCGACCCCGGTCATCGCGACGATGGCGGAGCAGGTCGAGATCATCGCCGGCGGCGACCTGGGCGGCACGATGCGCCTGGGCCTGTACCCGGCGTCGTTCACCGAAGGCTCGCTGGCGGCGGAGCTGTACGGAGCGCCGGAGGCCTCCGAGCGGCACCGTCACCGCTACGAGGTGAACAACAAGTACCGCGAGCAGATCGCGGACGCCGGCCTCGTCTTCTCGGGCACGTCGCCCGACGGCACGCTGGTGGAGTACGTCGAGCTCCCGCGCGACGTGCACCCGTTCTACATCGCAACGCAGGCGCACCCGGAGCTCCGCTCGCGTCCGACCGATGCGCACCCGCTGTTCGCGGGGCTCGTCGCGGCCGCGATCGAGCGCCACGAGGCGTCCAGCCTGTTCGACCCGCAGACCGAGGAGCAGGTCGCGTAAGCGCCGGTCTCCACGATCGGACGGGAGGCGCGGTGCCAGCTGGCACCGCGCCTCCCGTCCGTCTGTCGCCGCGTCAGGGGCGCGTGCTTGGATGGAGACGTGACAGACGCACCGATCGCTGACGAGTCCGCCTCCTTCGAGGTCACCGAATCCACCGTCGTGTACGAGGGCGCCGTCTGGGACGTGCGCCGCGACACCGTCGCGTACAACGGCGACTCGATGGTCCGCGAGTACATCGACCACACGGGCGCCGTCGCCGTGTACGCCGAGGACGACGAGGGCCGCGTCCTGGTCATCCAGCAGTACCGACACCCGGTGCGGCTGCGCGACTGGGAGCTGCCCGCCGGTCTGCTCGACATGGAGGGCGAGGACCACCTGACGGCCGCGAAGCGCGAGCTGGGCGAGGAGGCCGACCTCGAGGCCGACACGTGGGAGCCCCTGGTCCGCTACAACACGTCCTCGGGTGGCAGCGACGAGTTCATCCAGATCTACCGGGCGCGCGGTGTCCGGTCGACCGAGTCCGCCTTCGAGCGCGAGGCCGAAGAGGCCGACATCGTGACCCGCTGGGTCCCGCGGGCGGAGCTCCTCGAGGGGATCCTGGACGGTCGGCTCAACAACTCGGCCCTCGTCGTCGCGACGCTCGCCGTCGAGGCCATCGAACAGCGCGGCAAGTGAGCGGGTCCGCGGGCGACGGTCTGCGCGAGCTGGTCGCCACGGGGACGTGGACGCACGAGCCGGAGGCCGCCCAGTTGGACGGCGACGTGTTCCGCGTCACCGCGGTCGAGGGCAGTGACGCCTGGCGGACCACCTCGTACGGCTTCGTGCACGACTCCGAGCACGCGCTGCTGCAGCCGACCGACGGTCCGTTCTCGGTCGAGGCGTCGTTCGTGCTCGACTACACCGAGCAGTTCGACCAGGCCGGGGTGTTCCTGCGTGTCGACGAACAGACCTGGATCAAGGCCGGCGTGGAGTTCTCGGACGGAGCCCCGCAGCTCGGCGCCGTGGTGACGCGTGGGTTCTCGGACTGGTCGGTGTCGCCCGTGCCGGAGTGGGCGGGCCGGGTGGTGACCGTCCGCGCGAGCCGCGATGGCGACGCCGTGACGATCCGGGCGTGGGCCGAGGGTGACGAGTCCCGCTTGGTGCGGGTCGCGTACCTCGACCCGGACGCCGTCGTGTCCGCGGGGCTGCTGTGCGCCGGGCCGACGCGGGCCGGGCTGACCGTGACGTTCACCGGGTTCCGCGTGGGCGCGCCGGACGAGGCGTTGCACTGACGGGCGGGTGGCCCCGCGCCGGTTAGCCTGCTGAGGTGATGCCCCTCGACCGTGCCGCGGAGACGTACCTGCGGCACGTCGCGATCGAGCGGGGACTCTCGCAGCACACGTTGTCCGCGTACCGGCGGGACCTCGCCGTGTTCACGTCGTGGTTGGCGGACGCTCCGGTCGTCGAGTCGGACGGTGCGGACCGGGCCGGGGGGTCCTCGGCGCTGCTGGACGTGGCACGGTTGGCACGGGCGGACGTCTCGGGGTTCGTGACACACCTGGCCACCCGACCGGAAGGTCCGCTCGCACCGCGGTCGATCGCGCGGATGCTCAGTTCGGTGCGCTCGTTCACCGCCTTCGCCGCGGGTGAGGGCTGGCTGCCGCTCGACCCCGGCACCGCCGTCCGGCCGCCGAAGGCCCCGATGCGGCTGCCGAAGGCGATCCCCGTCGAGGACATGGAACGGCTGCTCGGGGCGGTGTCCGTCGACGCCGACGACCCCGTCCAGCTGCGGGACAAGGCCCTGCTCGAGCTGCTCTACGCCACCGGTGCGCGGATCTCCGAGGCGGTGGGACTGTCGGTCGACGATGTGACGACGCTGTCGGACGCCGACGGCGAGCTCTCCGTCGTGAAGGTCACCGGGAAGGGCAACAAGCAGCGGATCGTGCCGCTCGGCAGCTTCGCCCGGGCCGCGATCGACGCCTACCTGGTGCGCGCACGGCCGGTGTTCGCGGCGCGCGGGCCGTCGACGCCGGCATTGTTCCTCGGTGCCCGTGGAGCGCGGTTGTCGCGGCAGAGCGCCTGGCTCGTGATCCAGGCCGCCGCTGCTGCCGCCGACCTGGAGGCGCACGTGTCACCGCACACGTTCCGGCACTCGTTCGCGACGCACCTGCTCGATGGCGGTGCCGATGTGCGCGTGGTGCAGGAGTTGCTCGGGCACGCGAGTGTCGCCACGACGCAGATCTACACGATGGTCACGGCGGACATGCTGCGTGACGTCTACCAGACGGCACACCCGCGGGCGCGGCGGTAGGCGGGCCCGCGCCCGTCGTGCGGGTGCATGGGCCGTGCGGGTGCGCGACGGGCGCGTTTCGTGAGCAGAAATGGGCGGGTCGCGCCGTCGCACCCGACCATTTCTGCTCACGAAGCGCCGCGGACAGCGGCGGGCGGCTCCCGCTGCTCAGAACAGGTGGAACTGGGCCGACGCGGCGATGACGGTCGTCGTCACCGCGACGACGAGGGCGCTCGCCGAAGCGCTCCGCGCCAGGACCGCCCAGCCGCCGACAGCCTCGGGACGGACGATGCCGATGACGCCGCACACCACGCCGAGCAGCCCCGCCAGGCCCCAGGGGTTCGCGACGACCGAGACCACGGCGAGCAGCACCGCGAGCACCGTGAACACGCAGAGTCGACGGTCGCGGGCGGTGCCCGATGCCCACGCGTCCGTCCGGATCGCGGCGGTCTGCACCGAGAACGACGGCCCCACTGGCGCGACGACGATCGGCGTGACCGGTTCTGCAGCGGCCGCGGGGACCCGCGTGGCAGCGCCCCAGGTGCGACCGTCCCACCAGCGCAGACGACGGGCGTCCTGCGGGTCCGGGAACCAGCCTGCGGCCGGCAGCGTCACGGTTGCTCCTCGAGGTGCGGGGTGGATCGACGCTCCCGAGCCTAGGAGCGCGGTCGGCCTCGCCCCAGTCCCCAGCCGGGTGTCAGCACAAGGGGGGACCTGCCCGGTGCACTACGGTCGGGGCGTGCCCTCGACGCTCGACGACTTCTGGACCGCGCGACGCCGCGAGCGTCCGAGTCTCCCGACGGCGGTGCCGGAGGCGTGGTCCTTCGGCGCGACCCCGGAGCAGGCGGACGCGCTCCTGCAGCTCGTGCTCGACGGGGTCAAGGTCGGCACGGCGTCGTCGCTCTGGGACTACGAGGCGACCGGTGACCCGCTGCCGGCAGCCGACGAGTTGAGCATCGTGACCGACGGCTCGGGTGCTCCCCGTGCCGTCATCGAGACGACGGTGGTCCGGGTGGTGCCGTTCGACCAGGTCGGCGCGGACCACGCCTGGGCCGAGGGCGAAGGGGACCGGACGCTCGAGCACTGGCGGAGGGTGCACGAGGCGTTCTGGCGCGCACACTCGGAGAACCCGCGCGGGTTCGCGCCGGACATGCCGGTCGTGTGCGAGCGGTTCCGGCTGCTCTGGCCGAACGGCTGAGACCGAGCCCGAGCCCGAGCCCGAGATCGAGATCGAGACCGATCCGGCGTCAGGCGGGGACCGGCTCCGCGTCGACCTCGGTGAACACGTCCTTCACGGCGGCGAGCAGGCGAGCGTTGAAGTCCACGCCGAGCTGGTTCGGCACGGTGACGAGCACGGTGTCGGCAGCCCGGACGGCCTGATCGGCCGCGAGCTCTGCGACGAGCTGTTCGGGCTCACCGATGTAAGACCGGCCGAACCGGGCCAGCCCGCCGTCGAGGTGCCCGACCTGGTCCTGCCCCTCGACCTGGGCGCGCACGCCGAAGTAGTGGCGCGACTCGTCGTCGATGATCGGGATGATGCTCCGCGAGACCGAGACGCGCGGTTCGCGGTCCCAGCCCGACTCGGACCACACCCGGCGGAAGCGCTCGATCTGCTCGGCCTGCAGCTGGTCGAACGGCACACCGGTGTCCTCGGTCAGCAGGGTCGAGGACATCAGGTTCATGCCCTGCTCGGCGGTCCACTCCGCGGTGGCGCGGGTGCCGGCGCCCCACCAGATGCGGTCGCCGAGCGAGTCGGACAGCGGGGAGATCGGCAACGACCCGGCCGAACCGGTCATCTGCGGGTTGGCGTTGGCCATCGGCTCGCCGGCGATCGCGCGGCGGAACACGTTCGTGTGCGCACGGGCCATGTCGCCGCCGTTCTCGTCAGCAACGTCGGGCACGTAGCCGAACTGCTGGTAGCCGGCGAGGGCGGTCTCGGGTGATCCCCGCGAGACACCGAGCTGCAGTCGCCCGCCGGAGATCAGGTCGGTGGCCGCGGCTTCCTCCGCCATGTAGAGCGGGTTCTCGTAGCGCATGTCGATGACGCCGGTGCCGATCTCGATCCGGCTGGTCTTCGCGGCGATGGCGGAGAGCAGCGGGAACGGTGCGGCCTGCTGCGGGGCGAAGTGGTGGACGCGGAAGTAGGCGCCGTCGACGCCGGCTTCCTCGGCTGCGACCGCGAGGTCGATCGCCTGCACCAGGGCCTCCCGCCCGCTGCGCACCTTCGACCCCGGCACGTCACGCCAGTGTCCGAACGACAGGAACCCGATCTTCGTCATGTCCATGCGAACGCATTCGGAGGCGGGGCCATTCCGCCGCGACTACCGTGTCCGGGATGGATGACCCCCGCCCCGCGCTCGAGGCCGAACGCGTCCGCAACGTCCGGCTGCTCGCCGAGGTCGAGCGGAGCATGCGCGACGTCAGCGACGCCCGGCAGGATGCGAACTCCGACGACGAGCACGACCCGGAGGGCGCGACCCTGGCCTGGGAACGCGGCTCGCTCGGTGCGGTCCGCGACGGCGCCCAGCTGCGGATCCGCCAGGTGGACGCAGCGCTCGTACGACTCGACGACGGCACCTACGGTCGGTGCACGGTCGGTGGCGAGCCGATCCCGGGGGCACGTCTGGCCGCCGTCCCGTGGGCGGCGACGTGCGTCGCGCACGCGTGAAACACGACGATTCCACCGGAGGTGAGATTTCTTTATAAATTTGCCTCCAACCGCGCGTCGCGCCCTTCCGCGCGGCTCGCGTCCCGCGATCATGACGCCATGACGCAGACCACCATCTACCGCACGGAGCCGATGGCGACCCGTGCCCTCGGCGCCGAGATCCGACACGATCACGAGCGCTTCGTCCAGCTCCTCGAGCGAGTGAGCGGCAAGCAGCTCGGTTCGTTCGAGAAAGTCGAGTGCGAGGTGCCGCACAAGGACGTTGAGACCGAGTGGGGGACCGTGCGTCTCGACGTGCAACTGACCTTCGACAGTGGCTTGGTGGGCATCGAGGCAAAGCTCGACCACGAGCTGACCGAGCGGCAGGTGGACGCCCAGCTCGAAGCACTCGGCGACACCGGCGTGCTGTTCGTGCTGGTGCCGCGCAAGGAGTCGCTCGCTCGCTCGGTCATCGACCACGAGCGCGTCAGCGTGATCGACTGGGACCAGGTCCTCGCGTGCTTCGACGCCCCTCGGCTGGTCAAGGACGACATTGAGGGGGAGGGGCGCCTGCTGAAGACGACGGTCGAGGCTCGGCTGCACGGCCTCGAGCTCGGCGCGCGCATGCCTGGCTGGAAGGTGCGGGTGCAGCGCGGGGACGGCGGCATGCCGTCGATCGTCTTCGAGCGGCCGCTGCACGACGGCAAGGATGCGAAGTGGATTCGCGGGCAGATCCAGGTACCGGGGCGCGGGATGCCGCCGTACCTGGAGGACACGCAGTTCGAGGGGTTTGTCGGGATCTCGGTGAACCACCTCGACGAGGCTGACTTCCCCGATCCGAAAGGCCCTGAGCAGGCGCCGGCGTGGGTCCGGGCGCTTGAGGTCCTGGATGACCAGGTCCTGTCCAAGAACTCGGGACGGATCGCGGTGAGCCGGGGGTCGGCGGGCAACGGTCGGAAGGGTCTCGGCAAGCACAAGCTGCCGCTCGCGAAACGCCACCTCTCGGGGCGCACCCACCTGGCGAGGGGCTACACCGACTGGTCAATCGGCCCGAAGACCGAGCTCACCGCCATCGACGACCTCGACGCGCTGGTCGAGACGATGCTCATCTGGAGCAACGACTGGTACGACGCCCTGCAAGGGACCTCGGTCGCGCGAGCGGCGCAGTAGCGGCGACCAGCTGACGGCCTGGAGGCGCGGGCTGTCCCCGCCACGCGCCTCCCGGCATGCGCACCCAGCGTCCACCCCGTGCGCCGCTGATTCCCAGCCGCGCGCCCTACGTTTTCGGCATGAACGGCGACCCGAACGACCGACCCGGCGATGCCCGGGCCGACGGCACGCCGCGCCAGCGCTTCCAGTGGTTCCACCGCCTGCGCGCCTGGATCCACGCGCGGCCGCACGTGCACCTGCTCTACAAGGTGCTGGTCGGTCTGGTGGGCGGGCTGGTCGTCATCGTCGGGCTGATCCTGGTGCCGTTGCCGGGTCCGGGGTGGCTCGTGGTGTTCATCGGCCTGACGGTGCTCGCGAGCGAGTTCCACTTCTTCCACCGGATCATCACGTGGCTCCGGGCACAGCTGCACCGCTTCTGGGACTGGGCCAAGCGGCACGGGCCGAAGCGCCTGCGCGATGCCGCAGACCGGGGCAAGGCCGATGTCGACGCTGCGCACACCGGTGCGGCGCGGACGGTCAGGGTGCGTGCGCGCGCTCGCGGTGCGAACTCGGCACGACCGGGCCACTAGCGCCGCGGCACTAGTCGGCGGAGGCGACCCGGATCGAGCCGGTCGCGGTGCGCTCGATGACCTCGGCGGCGTGCTCCTCGACCTCGACGGCGTCCGTCGACGACAGTTGCAGCACGAGGGCGACGACCGCGGCGAGCACGATGAACCCGCCGTACCCGGCGATGACCGGGACGAGACCGACCGACGGCTCGAGCAGGCCTCCGATGACCGAGGGCACCCCGAACGCCAGGTAGCTGACGACGTAGATCGTGGAGAGCAGTCCGGCGCGGTGGGTCGGGGCGGCGGTGGCGAGCAGCATCCGGAGCGGCGCCTGGAACCCGGCACCGAAGCCGACACCGGCGATCGCGCTGCCGACGACCACGCCCGGCAGGGAGTGTGCGAACACGAACGACACGGTGACGATCGGGCCGAGCACGAGCGCGACGAGTCCGAGCAGGACCGCGCGACGGGTGTCCATCCGCTGGATCGCCAGGCCGGTCAGGGCGCCGACGCCGGTGACCACGGCGATGAGCGCACCGGCGGCGAAGTGGTTGGTGATGCCGAACACCGTGCCGAGCGCCGAGGGGACGAGCGACAGGAACATGCCGCCGAGGGCCCAGCTGGCGACGAGCGAGCCGGCGACACCGCGGAACAGCCGACGTGAGGACCGCGGCACGCTGATCGTCGGGCGCAGGGAGCGGAGTGCGCCGGGGCGACGCTGCACCTGCTCGGGGACGACGAACAGCGCGAGCACCAGCAGCACGAGGAGCGCGCCGAACAGCAGGTAGACGAGCTGCTCCGGCGCCGGACCCCACTGGACCAGCGCGCCGCTCGACATCGCGCCGGTGGCCAGGGCGATCGGCGGGATGACGCCGTTCAGCACGCCGGCCATGGTGGGGTGGCGTTCGAGGGAGTTGTCGATGAGGGCCGCACCGAGGGCCCCGATGAGCAGCCCGACCGAGACACCCTGCACGATCCGGTCGACGATGAGCGCGACGACCCCGTCCGCCATCGCGAACAGGCCGAGCGACAGCGCGACACCCAGGCCGCCGACGACCAGCACGGGCTTGCGGCCGACGTGGTCGGACAGGCGACCCGCGACGAGCAGACTCGCCAGCAGGCCGGCGACGTAGATGGCGAAGACGCCGGTGAGCATGAGCGGGGTGAGGTGCCACTCGGCTGCGTAGACCGGGTAGATGGGCGACGGTACGGCCGACGACGCGACCGAGACCAGGAGCATCGCCGCCAGGATCCAGAACCCGGCGACCGAACGAGCTGACTGGTGCATGCGCACCCCTTTCCATCTCCGTGCAGTACGACTGCATTCGTACCGCACTCGAACAGTACGACGCAAGTCGTACAGCAAGCCGAACGGTGGTAGCGTCCCGTCCATGCCCGCGCACGTCGATGCTCCTGAACGGCTGCCGCAGCCGTCCGCGGCCGAGATGGACCTCCCGGTCGTGATGGACGCCCTGAGTGATCCGATCCGGCTCGCGATCCTGCACCGCTACCTGGTCGACGCGGCCGGGGGTGAGCGCAGCTGCGGCTGGGTCGGCATCGACCGGCCGAAGTCCACGCTGACCCACCACTTCCGGGTCCTGCGCGAGGCCGGCCTGCTCGAGCAGCACCTGGAGGGCCTGACCCGCGTCAGCCGCGTCCGCGTCGAGGACGTGCAGCAGCGGTTCCCCGGGCTCCTCGACCTGGTGCTCGACTGGCAGGTCCCAGCGGCGCTGCTGCGTGAGGGGATCGCCTCGTGAGCGCCGGCGGGAGCGCCGGCGTGGACACTGTGCACACGCTTCCGTCGATCGTCGCGGACCTCGCCGTCACCACGGCGCTCGCCGCGGACCTGACGGCGGCCGGCTTCACCGTCGACCGGCTCGACTCCCTGTGGGGTGCCGAGGCCGCCGCATCGCTGCACCGCGGTTCGCGGGTCGCCGCGCTCCGCGCGCTCGCCGCCCGCGAGACCACGCCGCTCGGCACCCTGGCCACGCTGTTCGTGCTCGGCATGCCGGTGGCGCGGGCCGAGGCCGCCCCGGCGTTCCCGACCGCCGGGCTGGGCGCCGTCATCGCCGCGGGCCTGCTGCGCAGCGAAGGCGACAGCGCCGACGCGCTCGTGCACCCCACCGTCGACCTGCGCCCCTACGCCTTCGTCGACGACCTCGGCGCCGGCAGCTGGTGGATCGTCTCCGACCTCGGCGAGCTCGCCCTCGGGCACGCCATCAGCGAGGAGCACGTCCTCGGCATCGGCGGCGCCACCACGACGCTGAGCGGCCTGCAGGTGCCCGTCCCGGTCGAGCGTGTGCTCGACCTCGGCACCGGGTGCGGCATCCAGGCCATGCACGCGCGGCGCTTCGCCGACCAGGTGGTCGCCACCGACATCTCGCGCCGTGCCCTCGACATCGCCCGGTTCAACGCCCGGCTCAACGGCATCGACGGCATCGACTTCCGGTTCGGCTCGCTGTTCGAGCCGGTCGCGGGGGAGCGCTTCGACCGGATCGTCTCGAACCCGCCCTTCGTCATCACACCCCGTCGCGAGGGCGTCCCGTCGTACGAGTACCGCGACGGCGGCATGGTCGGCGACGCCCTGGTCGAGACGGTGCTGCGCGGCCTCGATGCCCACCTGGAGCCCGGTGGCACCGCTCAGCTCCTCGGCAACTGGGAGTACCACTGGGGCGTCGACGGCCTGGACCGCGTGCGCGCCTGGTTCGCCGACACCGACCTCGACGTGTGGGTGATCGAGCGCGAGCGGCAGGACCCGACGTCCTACGCCGAGACCTGGATCCGCGACGGCGGGACGAAGCCCGGCACGGCCGAGTTCGACACCCTCATGAGCGCCTGGCTCGACGACTTCGCGGACCGTCGCGTCACCGGCGTCGGCTTCGGCTACGTCGTGGTGCGTCGACCCCTGCCAGGAGGCCCGTCCGGCCTCCGCCGGTTCGAGCGCGTTCCCGAGACGCTCGGCTCCAACCCCGCGGGCCTCGGCGCGACGGTCGCCCGCGTCCTCGACGCGGCCGCCTGGCTCGCCGCGCACGACGATGCCGCGCTCGCCGCCGCTCACCTGTCGGTGGCCGGTGACGTCACCGAGGAACGGTACTACTGGCCGGGCAACGACGATCCCACCGTGATGACCCTGGTGCAGGGCGGCGGGCTCGGGCGCCGGGTGGACGCGGACACCGCACTCGCGGCGTTCGTGGGTGCGTGCGACGGCGACCTGTCCGTTGCCGCGATCATCGGCGCGCTCGCGCAGATCACCGGCGTGGACGCGCAGGCGCTCGCCGCCGACCTGCTGCCGGCGGCGCGCGACCTGGTGCTCGACGGGCTGCTCGTCCCCGCCGCCTGACGATCAGGCGCGGTGGTCGCGCCAGCTGTGCTCGGGCGTGTAGCCGAGGAGTTCGCGGGCCTTCTCCGAGGACAGCAGCGAGCTGACGCCGTCGATGTCCGCGCGGCGCTCGATGTCCGGTACGAAGCGTTCGACGAGCTCGATCGTCGGGGTGTCCATCACCGTGTCGGGGCTCGCGATGACGAACGCCTCGAACCCGGTGAGGTCGGCCTCGAGTGCCCGGCGGACAGCCTGGGCCCCGTCGCGGGAGTCGATGTACGACCACAGGTTGAAGGTCTTCGCCTCGGGGGTGGCGTCCCACGGGAACGCCGGGTAGTCGGTCTCGTCCATCACGTTCGAGAAGCGCAGGCCGATCATCTTCAGTCCCGGGTCCCAGCGGGTAAAGTGGCGGGCCATCTCCTCCTCGACCGCCTTGCCGAGGGAGTACGACGACTGCGGGCGGACCGCGAACTCCTCGTCGACCGGCAGGTAGGGCGGGTGGTGCTCGCCCATCGGGATGCCGAGCAGGGTCTCGCTCGACGCCCACACGACGTTCTTGATCTTCGCGGCACGTGCGGCGTGGAAGACGTTGATCGACGAGGTCACGTTGTTCGTGATGAGGGCCACGTCGGGGACCTGCCCCGGGGCCGGCACCGCGGCGAGGTGCACGACGGCGTCGACGTGGTCGTACCGGTCGTCGATGCCGAGCAGCGCGTTCAGGACCTGGCCGTGGTCGGTCAGGTCGATCCGCACGAACGGGACTCGCTCGGGCTTGTCGGGCGAGGGGACACGGTCGAGCAGGACCACGTCGTACCCGTGCGCATCGAGGTCGCGCACCACCGCTCGTCCGAGCTTGCCGCTGCCACCGGTCACCACTACACGCGTCATCGCGTCACTCCACATCGTCGTCGGAACACGCCCTGGCGGGCACCGACCATCCTGCCCCGCCGTGCCTGACGCGACCAGGCCCTGTCCGTACCCCGGAGCGTCGGGGGTGGTGGTCAGGCGGTGGGAGTGACCTGGGCGATCGCGAGGCGGGCGACGAGTTCGACGTGCTCGGCCATGTCACGGGTGGGGTCGAAGAGCCACTGGATCTGCATGCCGTCCGACACCGCGAGCAGGACGCTGGTCAGTTCGTCGGGGTCGATGTCGGTGCGCAGCCGGCCGTCCTGCTGCATGGCCCGGAAGTCGGCGGACAGGTCGCGGCGGCTGCGGTCGTAGCGCTCGCGGAAGTACTCGTGCGCCGGGTGCTCGGCGTCGGTGGCGGCCGCGGCGGACAGGTTGACGAACATCTGCACCAGACCCGGGACCTCGGCGTTGTGCCGCACGATCGCGGCGAGCAGGGCTGCCGGGTCCGCGGCCTGCCAGTCGTGCGCGAGGTCGAGCTCGTCGCGGCGGCGGAGGATCTCGACCCAGAGTTCGTCCTTCGAGTCGAAGTAGTGCAGCAGGCCGGCCTGGGTCAGCTCCACGGCGTCGGCGATGTCCTTGATGCTCGTCCGCCGGAAGCCCTGCGACGCCACGAGGTCCAGCGCGACCGTGAGGATCTCCTCGCGCTTCGCGATGCCCTTTGCGTACGAACCCCGTCGTGCCATGGCCAGACTGTACCGCCCGCAGGAGACCCGGAGAAACCAAGCAACGGTTGGTTTTCGGTGGTACGGTGCAGGAGCTGCCAGCGCGGGCGGCGAACCCGGTGGATGGTGGGTGTGGGCGACGAGGCCCCGGCCGTCCAGGCGGCGCCCCGCGGCCCTGAACGAGAGGACCGACCACCGTGACCACCGTGAACGACGCGAGCACCGCCTCCAGTCCGTCGACGCCGCTGACCGAGCGCATCGATGCGCTCCTCGGCCAGCTGACCACCGACGAGAAGGTGCAGCTGCTCACCGGACGTGACTTCTGGACCACCTGGCCCATCGAGAAGATCGGGCTGCGCCGGATCCTGATGTCGGACGGCCCCTCGGGCGTGCGCGGCGAGGTGTGGGACGAGCGCGACCCGTCCCTGAACCTGCCGTCGGCGACCGCGCTGAGCGCCTCGTGGGACCGCGCGATCGCGAAGCGCTACGGCGCCGCCGCCGCGGTGGAGGCCCGCCGGAAGGGCGTCGACGTCGTGCTCGGCCCGACCATCAACCTGCACCGGTCGCCGCTCGGTGGCCGGCACTTCGAGGCGTTCAGCGAGGACCCGGTGCTCACCGGTGACCTGGCCGCGTCGTACGTCGACGGCGTGCAGGAGAACGGTGTCGCCGCGACCCCGAAGCACTACATCGCGAACGACTACGAGACCGACCGCTTCACCGCGTCGACCGAAGTGTCGGACCGTGCCCTGCGCGAGCTGTACCTGCTGGCGTTCGAGAAGGCCGTGACCGAGGCGCACGCCTGGGCGATCATGTCGTCGTACAACGCGATCAACGGCGTGACGGCGTCGGAGAACGACCTGCTCGAGACCCCGCTCAACTCGGAGTGGGGCTTCGACGGCATCGTCGTGTCCGACTGGACCGGGGTGCGTTCGGTGGACTCGGCGAAGGCGTCGCAGGACGTCGCGATGCCCGGGCCGAACCCGTGGTGGAGCGAGGGCCCGCTGCTCGCCGCCGTGCAGTCCGGCGAGGTGCCGATGGCGGCGATCGACCGCAAGGTCCGCCGGATCCTGACCCTGGCCGCCCGCGTCGGCGCGCTCGAGGGCTTCGAGCCCGTCGCCGCGTCGCCCGTGCACGTCGAGGACGGCATCGCGTTCGTGCGCGAGGCCGAGGCCGAGGGCACGGTCCTGGTCCGCAACACCGGTGTCCTGCCGCTCGACGCCCCCGCCGTGTCGCGCATCGCGGTGATCGGGCACAACGCCGACCAGGCCCGCACGCAGGGCGGTGGCTCGGCCACGGTCGTGCCGTCGCAGGTCGTGTCACCGCTGGACGGCATCCGTTCGGCGTTCCCCGGCGCGAGCGTGGACTACGCGATCGGCGCCGTCGTGCAGGAGGGCATCGCGGAGTTCCCGCTGTCCACCATCACGAACCCCGGCACCGGGGAGCCCGGAGCCCGGGTCGCCTTCGTCAAGGACGGCGAGGAGCTGTTCGTCGAGGACCGCCGCGCGACGGCACTGTTCTGGTTCGGCGGCGACGCCCCGACCCGCGAAGCCGACCGGCTCGACATCACCACCACCTACACGGCCGAGTCGACCGGGACCGTGCGGTTCGGCATCGGCGCGGCCGGGCGGTCACGCATGTGGATCGACGGCGAACTGCTGCTCGACGAGGACGTGCCGTTCGAGGGCGACCAGCTCGGTGCCGCGTTCCTCAACCCGCCGGCGCGGTCGGTGCCGGTCGAGGTGACGGCCGGCCAGCAGGTCGCGATCCGCATCGAGTACGACATCGTGCAGGACGAGACGCTCGGCGGGGTGCTGGCGTACCAGTTCGGCACCGAGCCGTCGGACGACGACCCCGCCGTGCTCATCGAGGCCGCGGTGGACGCCGCCCGTGGTGCGGACGTCGCCGTCGTCGTGGTCGGCACGAACTCCAAGGTCGAGTCCGAGGGCTACGACCGCTCCTCGCTGGCACTGCCCGGCCGCCAGGACGACCTGGTGCGCGCGGTCGCCGCGGCGAACCCGAACACGGTCGTCGTCGTGAACGCCGGGTCGCCGGTCGAGATGCCCTGGCGGAACGACGTCGCCGCGGTGCTGCTGAGCTGGTTCGGCGGGCAGGAGTACGGCAACGCCCTGGCCGACGTGCTGACGGGGGCGCAGGAGCCCGGCGGCCGCCTGCCCACCACGTGGCCAGTCGCGATGGCCGACGTCCCGGTGCTCGACGTCACCCCGGTCGACGGGAAGGTCGCCTACGACGAGGGTGTCCACGTCGGTTACCGGGCCTGGCTGCGGGCCGGCACGGAGCCGGCGTACCCGTTCGGCCACGGCCTCGGCTACACCACGTGGTCGATCGAGGGCGTCTCCGCGACCCCGACCGTGCGCGAGGGCGACGCCGTCATCGTCACGGCGACCGTCGCGAACACGGGCGACCGCGCCGGCAAGCACGTCGTACAGGTCTACGCGTCCCGTGCGGAGTCTGCGGTCGACCGCCCGGTGCGCTGGCTGGTCGGGTTCGCCCCGGTCCGGCTCGCCGCGGGCGCCTCGACGGAGGTCTCGATCGAGGTCCCGGCGCGAGCCTTCGCCCACTGGGACGGCTCGTGGCAGTACGAGTCGGGGACCTTCACGTTGCACGTCGGCGCCTCGGTCTCCGACGACGCCGGAACCGCGTCCCTCGAACTGGAGTGACCGAGTCGTCCGGTTTCCGCGCAGCTCCCAACTCCGTTCAGTAACATCTATGTGCGCGAGTCGGCTGGTTACCGTCCGCGCACGCACCGACTACGGGGTCGCTGGGTGAGCGACTCGGTCTCCTGATCCGGCCGTTGTTGCCCTGGCCTCCCCGGTGCGTCCCAGAATGCGTCCCCGCGTCCGCGCGGGGACGCATTCGTCGTTCCGGCCCCGATGCGCAGCGGTGAACCGGTTGCCGCACTTCGTCCCGGTTCGGAAAAACGAGTGACACTTGGTCAACTTCTTACGTCCCGGGTGCGCGGAACGGTGTGACAAACCGCTCGGTAGGTGGAACGATGGGTGCACCATCTCGTGCGGATCAGGGACGAGATGGTCATCCGGCCGGGCTCTCGGGCCTCACCAACTCGATCAGAGCCCCGCCGGATGCCCTTGACTCTCGGTGGCGGTGCGGCGGCGGGACCGCAGGTGGTCGGGCCAGCGGCGCCGGCCCTCAGGCCCGCAGTGCCGGCCCTCAGGCCCGCAGTGCCGGGGCGATCTCCTCGGCCACGATGCGCAGGATCCGCTCGTGTGCCGCACGGTCGCCGTTCGCCGGCAGGGTGATGACCAGTTCGTCGGTGGCGGTGACCGCCGGGTCGGCGAGCAGGGCGTCGACGATGGCCGCCGGTTCGCCGGACACGACCTTGCTGAACCGGAACGGCGGGGTACCCGAGAGCGGCCGGCCCTCGTCGTCCATCCCGGAGGCGTACCCGGTCAGGAACTCCTCGTGCACGGCGCGGTCGTGGTCGTCGAGGAGCGGCACCACGATCCGGCCCACGGCGACCTTGGACTCGCGCTGCGGGTGCAGCTCGGCGAACCGCTCGCGGTAGGCGACGATCTGGTCGGCCTGCGCCTGGGCGAACGGGGCGCCGGTGTCCTCGGTGTTCAGGGTCGAGCAGTGCAACAGGAGGCCCTTCTCGGCCGTGCGGACCGCCGTGCCCATGCTGCCGCCGCCCCACCACACTCGGTCGCGCAGGCCCGGGCTGAGCGGCTGCAGGGTCAGGTCGGCCCCGGCGGGGATGCTCTCGTAGCCCTTGCCGGCACTGCCCAGGGGCTCACCCTGCAGCACCTCGAGCAGCCGTGCGGCGCGGGCCTCGGCCTCGTCGCGGAAGCTGCGGTCGACCGTGCCGAACACCGGGTCGAGGATCGGGCCGTACCCGGCGATGCCCGTGCTGATGCCGAGCTGTACCCGGCCACCGCTGAGCAGGTCGACCGTGCTGGCGTCCTCGGCCAGGCGCACCGGGTCCTCGTAGCGCATGCCGAGCACGGCGGTGCCGAACGCGATGGTGCTGGTGCGTTGGGCGGCGGCCGCGAAGAAGGTCATCGGGCTCGTCAGGTACGGCTCGAAGTGCCGTCCGCGCACCCAGCCCGTCCCGTAGCCGAGCGACTCGGCGGTCTCGAACAGGCGCAGGCCGTCCTCCAGGGCGCCGGCGGCGCCGTCGGTGCCGCCGTGGTTCGGGACGAAGGAGAGGAAGCCGAGTTCGCGCATGTCGCGAGTCTATGCGCACGTATCGAAATGCGCCTGAGTCGGCGACGGGGCGGACGGGAGGCCCGTGGCGGCACCGCCACGGGCCTCCCGTCCGCCCCATGCGCACCTGGGAGGATGTGTACATGACCGACGTCACCACCGTGCCCCCGCTCGTCGCCGCGATCCCGGCGGCGGTGGACGGCGTCGTCGACCCCGACGAGGTCTACGAGGCCTTCGCGGCCTGGGCCGCCGAGGGCGGCCGGCCGCTGTACCCGGCGCAGGACGAAGCGGTCATCGAGCTCGTGTCCGGCGCGAACGTCGTGCTGAGCACGCCGACGGGCACCGGGAAGTCGCTCGTCGCGGCCGGCGCGCACTTCGCCGCGCTCGCCGAGGGCAAGCGGAGCTACTACACGGCACCGATCAAGGCGCTGGTGTCCGAGAAGTTCTTCCAGCTCGTCGAGCTGTTCGGTGCGCAGAACGTCGGCATGGTCACCGGTGACTCGAGCGTCAACGCCGACGCCCCGATCGTCTGCTGCACCGCCGAGATCCTTGCGAACCTCGCCCTGCGGCAGGGGCCGGACGCCGACGTGGACGTCGTCGTGATGGACGAGTTCCACTTCTACGGCGACCCCGACCGAGGCTGGGCGTGGCAGGTGCCGCTGCTCGTGCTCGAGCGGGCGCAGTTCCTGCTCATGTCCGCGACCCTCGGCGACGTCACCACCATCGCCGACGACCTGTCCCGCCGGACCGGTCGGCCCACCGCCCGCGTGACCGGTGTCTCGCGACCCGTGCCGCTCGAGTACCAGTACGTGATGACGCCCGTGCAGGAGACGGTGGAACGGCTCCTCGAGGAGGGCAAGGCGCCGATCTACATCGTGCACTTCGCCCAGGCCGCCGCACTCGAACGGGCGCAGTCGCTGATGTCGGCGAAGGTCGCCTCGCGCGAACGCCGCGACCAGATCGCCGACGCCATCGCCGGCTTCCGCTTCAGCGCCGGGTTCGGACAGACCCTGTCGCGCCTGATCCGGGCCGGCATCGGCGTGCACCACGCCGGCATGCTGCCGAAGTACCGACGACTCGTCGAGCAGCTCGCCCAGCGCGGCCTGCTGCCCGTCATCTGCGGCACCGACACCCTGGGCGTCGGGATCAACGTGCCGATCCGGTCCGTCCTGTTCACGGGGCTGACGAAGTTCGACGGCACGAAGATGCGCCAGCTGTCCGCGCGGGAGTTCCACCAGATCGCCGGCCGCGCCGGACGTGCCGGCTACGACACCGAGGGTGACGTCGTCGCCGAGGCACCCGAGCACGACATCGAGAACGCCCGCGCCGTCGCCAAGGCCGGCGACGACCCGAAGAAGAAGAACAAGATCAAGCGGAAGAAGGCGCCCGAGGGCTTCGTGTCCTGGGGTCAGGCGTCGTTCGAGCGGCTGATCGCGGCCGAGCCGGAGCCGATGGTCTCGCGCATGCGGATCACGCACGCGATGGTGCTGTCCGTCGTCGCCCGTGGCGGGGACGCCTTCGCGGACGTCCGGTCGCTGGTCTACGACAACCACGAACCGCGCTCCCGGCAGCTCGCGATGGCCCGGCGGGCACTCGTCATCGCCCGGACCCTCATCAACGCGCGGGTGATCGAGAAGGTCGACGGCGCCTACCGCCTCACCGTCGACATCGCGCCGAACTTCGCGCTCAACCAGCCGCTGTCGCCGTTCGCGCTCGCCGCGTTCGAGTTGCTCGACCCTGCTTCTCCCACCTACGCGCTGGACATGGTGTCGGTCGTGGAGGCCACGCTCGACGACCCGCGGGCGATCCTGTCGCAGCAGCAGTTCAAGGAGCGTGGCGAGGCCGTCGCCCGGATGAAGCAGGAGGGGATCGAGTACGAGGAGCGGATGGAACTGCTCGAGGAGGTCACCTGGCCGAAGCCGCTCGACGAGCTGCTGACCGCCGCCTACGAGGCGTACGCCGCCGAACAGCCCTGGGTGCTCGACTTCCAGCTGTCCCCGAAGGCCGTCGTCCGTGACATGTACGAACGCGCGATGACCTTCGGTGACTTCGTGCGCTTCTACCAGCTCACCCGCTCCGAGGGGCTCGTGCTCCGCTACCTGTCCGACGCGTACCGGACCATGCGGCAGACCATCGCCGAGGAACAGCGGACCCAGGAGCTCGACGACCTGATCGAGTGGCTGGGCGAGGTCGTGCGGCAGACCGACTCCTCGCTCGTCGACGAGTGGGAGGCGCTGCTCAACGGCGACGTCCTGCTGGCCTCCGAGGAGCACGAGGAGATCGCGCCGCCGCAGCCCGCACGACTCACCGGCAACCCGCGGGCGTTCCGGGTGCTCGTGCGCAACGCCCTGTTCCAGCGGGTGCTGCTCGCCGCGGCCGACGACATCGACGGACTCGGGGAACTCGACGCGACCGTCGGCTTCGACCGGTCGGCGTGGGACAACGTGCTCGAGGAGTACTACGAGGAGCACGACAGCATCGGCACCGATGCCGACGCGCGATCGATGCAGTACCTGGTGCTCGACGAGAGCGGTGCCACCGCATCACCCCGGGTCTGGAAGGCGCGGCAGATCTTCGCCGATCCCGAGGGCGACAAGGACTTCGGGTTCTCGGCGACGATCGACCTGGACGCCTCGGACGAGGTCGGCGAGGCCGTCGTGCGGGTCACCGAGATCGGACGGTTCGACGGGTGGGCCGAGGTGGACGTCGACTGATCGGCGCTGGGGTTGTCGGACGTGTACCGTCTCCGGCACCACCCCCACCCGAGAGGACTGCGTCATGCGCATCGGATCCAGCATCGCCCTGATCGTCATCGGCGCGATCGTCGCCTTCGCGCTGAACATCCAGCTCGCCGGTATCGACCTCCGCCTGATCGGCTACATCCTGATGGCAGCCGGTGTCGTGCTGCTCATCATCAGCCTCGCCGTGGCCTTCGGCGGTCGCCGCACCACGACCACCACGCGCTCGGGCGTCGACCCGGCGTCGGGGGAGCAGATCACCCGCCAGGACCGGCGCGACGGGACCTACTGACCCGCGGTCAGTGCTCCGGCAGGTACTCGTGCCGGAAATCGGCGACCGCGTCGGCGATGTGGTCGTAGTCGCGATCCGAGCTGAGGACGGTTGCCCCGTTGCGCACGGCATAGGCAGCGATGTGGACGTCGATCGGTCCTGCTCCGCGGACGTGGCCGTTGTTCCAGAGAGCGTTCTGGATGCTCGTCACATCCTGGACGTCCGGGTGTTCTGATGCTTCGAGGAAGGCGTCCATGTCATCGCGGTGTCCCTGGTGGTCGGGCCCGGTGCGTGCTGAATGGCAGTACTCGAGGACCTGAGGTGGGCACGTCATGATCAAGTCCTGCGTTGCGATCTCGCGAAGGCGTCGTGCGATCCCCGCGGAACGGTGCGCCTTCCACCAGACGGAGTTGTCGACGATGTACGTCGCCATCAGGGATGGAGCTCGTCAGCCGCGGAAGGGTCGGTGCTGAAGTCTCGCGCGATGATGCGTTCGACGGCGGCCGGCTGTCGCCGCACCGCGATGAGGGTTTCGAGTGCTCTCTGCACGACCTCGCGGTTGGAGCGGGCGCCGGTCAGCTGCTTCGCATCATCGAGCACGCGTGGATCAAGATCGATCGTCGTCACTGCCATGCCGATCACCTCCGTTATACAGAGGAGTATATAACCGGGTGGGCTGCTTGCGGAAGGGTCAGAAGAGGGTCGCGGGCGGGGTCGCGTCGGGCAGCGCAGACGGCTCGGGGACCTCGGCGCCTGGCCAGCCGGGACCGTGCGGTACGTCGGTGCCGTTCTGGAACGCGGTGGCGGCACCGCGGGCACGCACGTCGGCGGCCTCGTTCATCTCGTGACCGACGTGGCCGCGGACCCACTCGAACGTGACCTTGCGACCCTGCAGTTCCGCGTCGAGTTCCTTGATGATCTCGACGTTGAGGACCGGCTTGCCGTCGGCCTTCCGCCAGCCCTTGCGCTTCCAGCCGGCGAGCCACTCGGTGCAGGCCTTGATGGCGTACTGGCTGTCGCACAGGATGTGCAGCGGCTCGCCGGTGTCCTTCGTGGCGCGGAGCAGCTGCAGGACGGCGGTGAGCTCGCCGATGTTGTTCGTCGCACGGGGCCAGCCACCGGCCGCCCACCGGTCGTCGTCGACGTACCAGGCCCAGCCGGCGGGGCCGGGGTTGCCGAGGGCTGAGCCGTCTGCGGCGGCGACGATCGTCACGATGGGACCTCCTGGTGGTGCCGAGTGCTGGTCAACCGTAACGGACCGGACCGACCCCTCGTCTCAACGCCGAGCGGGGTCGAGGTTGAGCGTGCTGCCCTCGAGCAGCCAGTCGTCGTCGCGCTGCTCCGTGTAGGGGTTCATCCACTGCACCTGCGCCGGCGTGACGCCGAACCGCTCCGCGACGGTCGAGAGCTCGTCGCCGTGCGCGACCAGGTAGTTCGCCGGTCGGCCGTCGACGTCGGTGACGATGCCGTAGGCGCCCGGTCGGTCCTCGCCGACGGTGACCCGGAGGTCGGGGTAGGGGTTCGGGATCCTCCACGTGAGGTCAGCGGCGGCGAGCACTGATCCGGCCCACGGGCGCGCCGACGAGTCCTCGTCGGCCACCGTTGCGGGCACGAGGACGACACTGCGCAGGTAGTCGGGGCGTGGACCCGCCTGACCCATCGTGAACGAGGTCGGAGGAGCAACCGCGGCGTCCCACTCGACCGTTTCGCGCACCGCGCCGTCCGCGCCGTCGAGCGGCTTCGCGGGCCGGTGCCGGAACTCCAGACGCATCGGCTGCGGATTGGTCGTCCGGTAACCGGAGAGCTGGGCGTCGAAGGTGCCGCGGTCGTTCGCCACAACGCGGACGTGGATGCTCGTGTCACCGCTCGGCGAGACGACGTCGGTCTCGGCCGCCACGGTGCCGGTGGGCAGCGCCTGCTCCACCTTGGCCGGATCGGCCGCCGGCGTCGGGTCCGGCGCGGGTTCCGCCGTGCGCTCGGCCGCCTGTCGCGTCGGTGTCGGGATCGCATCGTCGCCACCGAACGCCGTGCACCCCGTGAGCAGCAGCCCCACCAGTGCGGAGCCGATCACCGCGGTCGTCGCGGTCCGTGTTCGTCCCATCGTTCCCCCTCGTCGGCAGCGTAGCGGGGGCCAGGGGCCTCATCGAGTGCGGGGAGCGGACCGAGCCAGACTCGTTACACGGGGCCGGGGACTACCGTCCGCTGCAGGAGGAAACACCATGAGCGACAGCATCCCGAACGCCCCCGGCCCCGAGCCGTCGGACGACCGAGCACGGAACGACGCGCTCCGCGACGCCGCTCACAGCGACGACGTCGACGGGGTCAGTGGCCGCGAGCAGCGAGCGGCGGACACGTCGTACAGCCCCTCGAGCGAGCGTGAGATGGACGCATCCCAGACGAAGCAGCGCGACGACGCCGACCTGCGTGAGGACGGCATCGACCCGTCCAAGGTCATCGCGGCCCCCGGGACGGGCGGCGCGGACGACGCCGGCGACGTGGAGCCCGAACCGGGTGACCTGCACCTGCCGTGGCAGTCCGAGGAGGACCGCCGGGGCTAGCTCGGCTACGACACCGAGTCCGGGTGGGAGCCCGTCCGCTGCCCGGACTCGAGCGTCCCGATCGCCGCGAGCTCGTCGGCGGTGAGCTCGAAGCCGTCGACGTCGAGGTTCGACCGGATCCGCGACGGCGTGACCGACTTCGGCAGCACCACCACGCCCTGCTGCACGTTCCACCGCACGAGCACCTGCGCCACGCTCACACCGTGCGTGTCCGCGATGCCGGTCAGCACCGGCTCGTCGATCAGTCGCCCGCGGCCGAGCGGCGACCACGCCCCGGTCACGATGTCGTGCTGCTCGTGGAACGCGATGAGTTCGCGCTGCGGCAGCCACGGGTGCCGTTCGACCTGGTTCAGCGCCGGTACCTCGCCGGTCTCGTCGATGAGTCGCTGCAGGTGCGGCACCTGGAAGTTCGAGACACCGATGCTCCGCGCCCGCCCCGACTCGCGCAGTTCCACCAGCGCCCGCCAGGTCTCGACGTAGCGGCCGTTCGCGGCGGCCGGCCAGTGGATCAGGTAGAGGTCGACGGCGTCGAGCCCCAGCCGCTCGAGGCTGCCGTCGAACGCCCGCAGGGTCGCGTCGCGCCCCTGGTGGTCGTTCCACACCTTGGTCGTCACGAAGACGTCGTCGCGATCGAGCGCGGAGGCCCGGATCGCCCTGCCGACGCCGGTCTCGTTGCCGTACATCTCGGCGGTGTCGACGTGCCGGTAGCCGGCGTCGAGCGCGAGACCGACCGCCGTCTCCGCTTCGGCATCGTCGACCTTGTAGACGCCGAAGCCGATCGCGGGGATCGCGCGGCCGTCGCGCAGGGGGACTGAGGTGACCATGCACCCATCCTGCCGGTGCCTGGCGGGCGTGTGTCGGGCCTCCAGGCCATCTGTGGAGAACGCGACCGGCGCGCCGGACGCACGTTCCTTCCCGTACCGGCCGCGATGGCAAGTGGAAACGGGCGTACCTGGTCAGAACTCCCGACCAGGTACGCCCGTTTCGACCAGGTATGCCCGAAACCGCCCGCGCCGCACGCTCAGGTCGGCAGGTGCACCGGCTCGGTGTCGGGGAGGGGGCTGGCGTCGCGGCCGCGCAGGTCGGGCAACCAGCTGCGCATCGCCAGGGGGAGCAGCACGCCCAGGCCGGCCATCACGGCGCCGACGGTGAAGCCGCCGACGGGGCCGCTGCCGTCGATCAGGAAGCCGGCGATCGCCGAACCGCCGGCGGCACCGATCAGCTGGCCGGTGCCCATCCAGCCGTAGGCCTCGGCCGTGTCGGAGAACTTGACGGTGGCGGAGACCGAACCGAACATCACCGCGAGGGCCGGCGCGATGCCCACACCCGCGATGACCAGGGCGAGGCAGAGCCACCAGAAGCCGGTGCCGCCGAGGGCCAGGGTGAGGCCGACGAAGACGACGGACATGCGCGTCCACAGGGTGTTGCGGGAGATCGGGCGGTGGCCGAACGCCAGGCCGCCGACGAGCGAACCGACCGCGAACACCGCGAGGACGATGCCGGCGTTCGGGCTGCCCTCGCCGAAGACGCTCGTGACACTCGCCTCGACCGCGGCGCACGCGCCGATGAGGAGCAGACCGGTCAGGGTGGCGACGACGACCGCGGGGCGCTTCAGCACGACACCGAAGGCGCGCTTGGAGCGGGGGATGCGGACTCGACCGAGCTCGGGGGAGGCGATGAACCACGCGCCGCCAACGACCAGGAAGACCATCGCGACGACGATCGCCTCGACCGTGCCGACCTGGGTGGCGACGAAGGTGGTGATGACCGGGCCGGCGACCCAGATGAGCTCCTGCGCGCTGGCGTCGAGTGAGAAGAGGGGTGTGAGCTGCGCCGACGTCACCATCTTCGGGTAGATGGTGCGCACCGCCGGCTGCACGGGCGGGACCGCCAGGCCGCCGAGGAACCCGACCACCACGTAGCCCCAGAGCGGCATGACCACGAACGCGATGACCACCATGCTGATCAGCGCGACGATGCTCGTCAGGATGAGGACGGGGCGCATGCCCCAGCTGCCCATCCACCGGCTCGTCAGGGGGCCGGCCAGCGCCTGCCCGATGCTCGTCGTCGCCAGCACCAGACCGGCCGCGCCGTAGGAGCCGAACACGTGCTCGACGTGCAGCAGGTAGGCCAGCGACAGCATGCCGAACGGGAACCGCGCGGTGAGCTGTGCGGCGATGACACGACCCACGCCAGGGGTCTTCAGGAGGGGCCCGTACGTACTCACGAGACGAGTGTACGGACCGGCCGGACGGGGCTGTCCCCCGTCCTGGGGAGGGGCGGTTCGCGACACGCCGATGCGCTGATTCCACACTTGTGGATCGGGACTGTCCACGGGTGTGGGGAAGTGTCGGTGGTCGGCCGCAGACTGGCGGAAACTCGGGCCTCCCGGGAATCCACAGACTGTGGAGGACGTTGTGGAGAACTACATGGCTGTAACACTTCCTCTTGTGGTCGGTGCTGCGGCTAGCCACTAGATGTAGTGTGGAGGCATCGCAGCGGCCCCTCCCGGACACGACTGCGGACAGACATCAGCACCACCTCCACAGCACAGCAGAAACCAGTAGGAACCAGGGGAGAACATGGCCGTCACCGTCTACACCAAGCCGTCCTGCGTCCAGTGCACCGCGACGTACCGGGCCCTCGACAACAAGGGCATCGAGTACGAAGTGCACGACGTCTCCACGGACGAAGCAGCGCTCGAGCACGTCAAGAGCCTCGGCTACATGCAGGCCCCCGTCGTCGTCACGGACGACGACCACTGGTCGGGCTTCCGCCCCGACAAGATCGCGACCCTCAGCGCCGAACTGGCGTAGTCGCCTTCCGTCCTGCGGACGGTCACCCCGGTCCCGTTCAGGAGGCCCGGCGATCGCCCGCAGGACACCCCCGGTCCGCCTGTTCCGCACCTTCTCCAGAGGAGCGCACCATGAGCCGATTGGTCTACTTCTCGAGCGTGTCCGGGTACACCGCGCGCTTCGTCGAGAAGCTCGGCCGCGACGCGGACCGGATCCCGCTCTACCCGAGCGAACCGTTCCTGCACGTCGACGAGCCCTACGTCCTGGTCCTGCCCACCTACGGTGGCGGCAACGGCGAGGGTGCAGTCCCCAAGCAGGTCATCAAGTTCCTCAACGACGCCCACAACCGCTCGCTCATCCGCGGCGTGGTGGTGGGTGGCAACACGAACTTCGGCGAGGCGTACGGCCTCGCAGGGGACGTCATCGCGCAGAAGTGCAACGTCCCCCTTCTGTACAGGTTTGAACTCTTCGGGACCCCTGACGACGTGTCGGCGGTCAACTCAGGATTGGATGCATTTTGGACGCAGCAGTTGCAGACGTCGATCTGACGTCGCCGCAGACGGGGATGGACTACCACTCCCTCAACGCGATGCTCAACCTCTACGACGCGGACGGGAACATCCAGTTCGACAAGGATCGTGAGGCCGCCAAGCAGTTCTTCCTGCAGCACGTCAACCAGAACACCGTCTTCTTCCACAACCTGAAGGAGCGGCTCGACTACCTGGTCGAGAACGAGTACTACGAAAAAGCCACGATCGACATGTACTCGCTGGACTTCATCCAGCGACTCAACGACCTGGCGTACTCGAAGAAGTTCCGGTTCCAGACGTTCCTCGGCGCGTTCAAGTACTACACGAGCTACACGCTCAAGACGTTCGACGGCAAGCGCTACCTCGAGCGCTTCGAGGACCGCGTCGTCATGACCGCCCTCGGCCTTGCCCAGGGCAACGAGCAGCTCGCCATCGACCTGGTCGAAGAGATCGTCGCCGGCCGCTTCCAGCCCGCGACCCCCACGTTCCTCAACACGGCGAAGGCACAGCGCGGCGAGCTCGTCTCCTGCTTCCTGCTCCGCATCGAGGACAACATGGAGTCGATCTCGCGCGGCATCAACTCCTCGCTGCAGCTCTCGAAGCGCGGCGGCGGCGTCGCCCTGCTCCTCTCCAACATCCGCGAGGCCGGTGCCCCGATCAAGCAGATCGAGAACCAGTCCTCGGGCATCATCCCCGTGATGAAGCTGCTGGAAGACTCCTTCTCCTACGCGAACCAGCTCGGTGCGCGTCAGGGTGCCGGCGCGGTCTACCTCAGCGCCCACCACCCGGACATCATGAAGTTCCTCGACACCAAGCGCGAGAACGCCGACGAGAAGATCCGCATCAAGACGCTGTCCCTCGGCGTCGTCGTGCCGGACATCACGTTCGAGCTCGCGAAGAACAACGAGGACATGTACCTGTTCTCGCCGTACGACGTCGAGAAGGTCTACGGCGTCCCCTTCGGCGACGTCCCGATCTCCGAGAACTACCGCGCGATGGTCGACGACTCGCGCATCAAGAAGACGAAGATCAAGGCGCGTGACTTCTTCACGACCATCGCCGAGATCCAGTTCGAGTCGGGCTACCCGTACATCGTGTTCGAGGACACGGTGAACAAGGCCAACCCGATCAAGGGTCGGATCAACATGTCCAACCTGTGCTCGGAGATCCTGCAGGTCAACACCCCGACGACCTTCAACGAGGACCTGTCCTACAAGGAGATCGGCAAGGACATCTCCTGCAACCTCGGCTCGCTGAACATCGCGCTGACGATGGACTCGCCCGACTTCGGCAAGACCATCGAGACCGCCATCCGAGGCCTGACCTCGGTCTCGCAGATGTCGCACATCACCTCGGTGCGATCCGTCGAGGACGGCAACGACAAGTCGCACGCCATCGGCCTCGGCCAGATGAACCTGCACGGCTACCTCGCTCGTGAGCGCGTCTACTACGGCTCCGAAGAGGGCATCGACTTCACGAACATCTACTTCTACACGGTGCTGTTCCACGCCCTTCGTGCGTCGAACGAGATCGCGATCGAGACCGGCGAGACCTTCGACGGCTTCCGCGACTCGAAGTACGCGTCGGGTGAGTTCTTCGACAAGTACACCGACCAGACGTGGACCCCCGCGACCGCTCGTGTTGCCTCGCTCTTCGACAACGCGAACATCACGATCCCGACGCAGGACGACTGGAAGGCGCTGAAGGCGTCCGTCCAGGAGCACGGCATCTACAACCAGAACCTGCAGGCCGTCCCGCCCACCGGTTCGATCTCGTACATCAACCACTCGACGTCGTCGATCCACCCGATCGCGTCGAAGATCGAGATCCGCAAGGAAGGCAAGCTCGGCCGCGTCTACTACCCGGCGCCGTTCATGACGAACGAGAACCTGGACTACTACCAGGACGCGTACGAGATCGGTGCCGAGAAGATCATCGACACGTACGCCGCGGCGACGCAGCACGTGGACCAGGGCCTGTCCCTGACGCTGTTCTTCAAGGACACCGCCACCACGCGTGACATCAACAAGGCGCAGATCTACGCATGGCGCAAGGGCATCAAGACGATCTACTACATCCGTCTCCGCCAGCTCGCGCTGGAGGGCACGGAGGTCGAGGGCTGCGTCAGCTGCATGCTGTAGAGCTGCCGCTCTGCTCCCTGGAGGCGCGGTGCCAACCCGCACCGCGCCTCCAGTCCGTCACTTAGTCACCATCTCTGTAAGGAACACACGTTGGTCGAGAAGCTGAAGCTCATTGATCGGGTCCAGGCCATCAACTGGAACCGGATCCAAGACGACAAGGACGTCGAGGTCTGGAACCGTCTCGTCAACAACTTCTGGCTGCCCGAGAAGGTGCCGCTGTCGAACGACGTGCAGTCGTGGAACACGCTGACGCCGGCCGAGCAGACCCTGACCATGCGTGTGTTCACCGGTCTCACCCTGCTCGACACCATCCAGGGCACCGTCGGCGCCGTGTCGCTCATCCCCGACGCGATCACCCCGCACGAGGAAGCCGTCTACACGAACATCGCGTTCATGGAGTCGGTGCACGCCAAGTCCTACTCGTCGATCTTCTCGACCCTCGCGTCGACGCGCGAGATCGACGAGGCCTTCCGCTGGTCCGAGGAGAACCCGAACCTGCAGAAGAAGGCGTCCATCGTGATGGACTACTACCAGGGCGACAACCCGCTGAAGCGCAAGGTCGCCTCGACGCTGCTCGAGTCGTTCCTGTTCTACTCGGGCTTCTACCTGCCGATGCACTGGTCGTCGCGCGCGAAGCTCACGAACACCGCCGACCTGATCCGCCTGATCATCCGTGACGAAGCCGTCCACGGGTACTACATCGGGTACAAGTACCAGAAGGGCCTCGAGACCCTCACGCAGGCCGAGCGCGACGAGCTCAAGGACTACACGTTCTCGCTGCTGTTCGAGATGTACGAGAACGAGGTGCAGTACACGCAGGACCTCTACGACGAGGTCGGTCTGACCGAGGACGTCAAGAAGTTCCTGCACTACAACGCCAACAAGGCGCTGATGAACCTGGGCTACGAGCCGATGTTCCCGAAGAACATCACGGACGTGAACCCGGCCATCCTTTCCGCCCTGTCGCCCAACGCTGACGAGAACCACGACTTCTTCTCGGGGTCCGGCTCGTCGTACGTCATCGGCAAGGCCGTGAACACTGAGGACGAGGACTGGGACTTCTGATCCTGGTCTGACTCGTGGGGACGCCCCGCTGGCTTCGGCTGGCGGGGCGTTCTCAGTTGAAGGGCACCGTCGCCGATGTGGCCGACTTGCGGTTGACAACGCATCAAGATCACCTCGGTCAGAGGATCTGGTGGTGTCCCGACGACGCTGACTGGATGTTCAACCCCGACAAGGCTGAGGAGCAGTACGGAGGTTCGTACCTGCAGGCCGGTGGTACAGCCGAGAAGATGAGCGTGGAGCTGCGCCGTCGCGAGGACGACGGGGAGTACCGCTTCTCCATCGTCGGCCGTGACCACGACCTCACCGAACCGCTCACGGAGACCATCGACGTGCATGCGGCGCACGAGCCTCGGCATCCTGCCGAGCTGTTCACGGCCGACCAGGCTGCGCCGGTGTTCATGCACTACGTCCAACGCCAGACGGTCCCCGACGGCTAAATGCTCCGTCTCATCGCCGACATGTAGAAGGTGGCGACGCCACCGTCGCGTGTCCGCGACGGCCTTCCGGACGGGAGGCGCGGTGTCAGCTGGCACCGCGCCTCCTGTCCGTTGCTGCTCACGTGACCGCGTGCAGTCACGCAGCCAACCGCGTCCGGCCAGCCCTGGGCTGGGGATGGTGCTGGGGCCGGATCACCCGAGGGCGCCGCCCCAGAAGTTGCCACCGCCGAACACGACCTTCACCGGCACGGCCTGCGCTCGGTCGGTCACGTACCGGTACGCGCCGCCCGGACGTCCGAGCCACAGCACCTGCGCGGTCGTTGTGGTCGTCGCGACGGTCCGGAGCTCCACCACGTACTGCCCGGAGGGGATCTGGAACTGCGCCGTCTGCTCGCTGTCGAGCAGCGTCGAGAACCGGGTCGAGAACGACGCACCGGTCGTCGCGTTCGTCACCGTGACGGTCGCGCCGCTCAGTTGCACCGACGGGCTGCGGGACGCCGAGGCCGCGTAGACGACCAGGTCGTAGTCGCTGTGTGCGTAGTGCCGTGACAAGGTGACTCGGGAAGCCGGGAGCGTTCCTCGCTGCTGGTACACCCGGGTCTTCCAGACGGCGGGCGACGCCGTTCCACTGGCGTAGGCCTCGATGCGGTACTTCCCGGTGCTCAACCCGACGAACCGGTACTGGCCCGCGCTGTCCGAGGCCGTCCGGAACGCCTGCGAGGTGTCCTCGTTCCAGGCGTACATCAGGCGCCCAGCGGCGGGTCCAGTGGGGCCGACCACGCCGCCCTGCACGGTGGCGCCGATCACGAGCGGCACGGTGACCGCGACTGTGGAACCGCCACGGACGGCGATGCCCGAGCGGAGTCCGGGGGCGTAGGTCTCCGTTCCGTGCGGCGGGAGTTGCCGCGTCGTCACCGTGACGGTGTCCGGTGCGGGGATACCGGTGAACGTGGCGGCGCCGTCATCGTCGGTGGTGGCGTTCCCGACGACGACGTCGGTGCCGATCGCTGCGATTTCGACGTCCGCCAGCCGGATCGCGGTGCCGGCCGGCGTTGCGAGCTGCACGGTGATCGTTCCGGATCCGGCCGCAGTCGCTGGTGGCGCGAGGCCGATCAGCGCGCCTGCTGCCAGCGCAACGGCCAGCGTCGTCCCCGTGATCAGTCGCATCGTGTTCCCCGATCGTCGGCCAGCCGTGCGTTGTCAGGGACTGTACGCGCACGGTGGGCGGGCTGTGGGGCATGCACATCGCAGCAGCGGTCACGAGGAAGCCGTCTCGGCTTCGACAGGCGTCACGAGGTGCGGGACGCACCGATCGCCCAGACGCGGGGCGGTTCGGCACCGTTGACGGCGTGGTCACCGATGATCCGGGCCTTGAACACCCACGGGTTGTGGCTGCCGGCGGTGCGAGCGTTCCGCCAGTGCCGGTCGAGGTTCTTCGTCGTGCTCACCCCGGACGCCGCGAGCGCGTCGAACAGGTGCGAGGTCGCCGTCGTCGCCAGGGTGGTCAGCGCCACCTGGGCCTGCGCGGTCGCGAGTTCGGCGCGGTCGTTGCGGCGCTCGTCTTCGGCTATGTCGAGCCCGGCTCCCTCGTACGCGCCCTGCAGGGCCGCGGCGGCCCGGTCGACGATCGCCGTGGCGGCGAACCCGGCCGCCGACACCTCGCCGACGACCTGGAGGATCTGCGGGTCTGCCGCGAACGTGTCGGCGTTGCCGTGTGAGAAGACGCGGGTGCGGTTGCGGACCTCGCGCGCGATCTCCCGTTCGGCTGCGAGGACGGACCCGGCGAGGACGCTCAACAGCACGCCCTGGTAGAACGCCGTCTGGTACTTGAACCGCTCGTCGAAGGGGATCACCGCGTCGGCCTGCACGATGGCGTCGTCGAAGGTGCTGGTGCCGGACCCGGTGGTGCGCTGCCCGAACCCGTCCCAGTCGTCGGTGTGGGTGACCCCGGGCTGGTGCGCGTCGACGATCGCGATGACCCGCTCGCCGGTGTCCGTGCGTTCGGCGTAGGTGTCGATCCAGTCGGCGAAGATGCTGCCGGTCGAGTAGTACTTCTGCCCGGTGATCCGGAACGTCCCGTCCGGCTGCGGGGTCACCTTCGTGATCACATCGCCCACCTGCACCGATCCGACCTCGGTCCACGAGTTGCCGGCGATCTCACCGCGGCCGAAGCGGTCCAGCCACGCCTCGCGTTCCCCGGTCCGTGCGACCAAGCGGTCCTCCACCAGTGCGAAGTGGCCGCGGAGCGCCTGGGGGATGTTGCTGTCAGCGGCGGCGAGTTCGGTCAGCAGGCGGAACAGCTGGGGCAGGGTCGCCCCGGCTCCGCCGTGGGCGACGGGGACGCGGACGGCGCCGAATCCGGCGGCGGCGAGTTCGCGGATCTCCTCGAACGGGAGGCGGTGGTCGCGTTCGCGCTCAGAGGCGCCGGCAGCGATGCGGTCGAAGATCGGACGGAAACGGGCGAGGAGTTCATCGTCGGCGCCCTCGTCGATCGTGCGGTCGGCGGTCTGGTTGCTGATGGTCACGAGGACTCCTTCGTGGTCTGGGCTGCTACCTGTCGCGTGGTGTGGCGTCGTGCGGTGTCGATTCGTCCGGTGTCGGCGGACGGCCCGACCAGATGTGCGCAATGGCGAGACTGTGGCATCGACGAACGCCCCCGAGAAGGGTTGTGTCGATGTGTGTCGGAGGGTGACTTCCCATGACACGTGACCACGCTGCGATGAGGTGGGGGTTCGCAGCAGCCCTTTCGCGGTGCTGCGCGTGTGCGGTGGCCGCGGAGCCCCTCCGACGAAGACAGGCATGCTCCTCCGAGAAACCCGCGTCGGCCACGCTCAGAGGAGCGCGCATCAACGAGGGAGCACACACCAGCCAGAGGACCGGCCACTGCCTGGCTGGGCGTGGGCGAAAGCCTCGGTTTCGGCGTCGTTCACTCCGGTGACGCTCAGGCCGGCGGGGTCGTCCCTGCGCCCTCGGTGTCGTCTGCGCCGGCAAGACCTGTTCCGGCCTGGTCGAGGTTCTCGTGTGGGTCGCCCATGTCCCCGGTTGCAGCGCCGGTGCGGGACAGCCCGAAGTGTTTGCGGACGGCGTTCGCCTCGGCGGGGGACAAGGTGCGTCCGGCTCCGAGGGACGGCGCGCCCTTGATCGCGTCCTTCGTGTAGCCGACGTGCACATCCGTGCCGTCGAACGTGGCGTCGTCGGCCGGGACGAGCGTCTGCTGACGCCCGAGCAATCCCGTCGTGACACTGACGTAGGCGGCGCTGCCGTCCTCGTCGGAGGGGAACACCTGCACGACCCTGCCGACTGAAACGCCGTTGCGATCCCGGACAGTCGCACTCTCGACCTGGTGGATGATGCCCTTGGTGATCATGGGGGTAGTCAACGCCCTCGAGTCTGACGCTTCGCAGACGCCGTCCTCCAGGCCGGCGGTGAGGAGCCGATCCTCGGGGTCCGAGGCAGCGGCGGTCCGGTCGGTTCCTCCGACGTTCGCCCGGCTACGGGGACAGCTCCGTGTTGCGGACCTTGGGGCTTCCCAGTTGCGAGGAGTTTCGCTGGCGAAGTCGAGTTGCCCGCAACACGCACGCCACGATCAAGAGCGCCATGACGATCCATCCGGTGATGGCGAGTGGCCCGACAAGGCGTTGGTCGAATGGTGGGAAGAGCACGGACTGGTACGAGGCGAAGGTGTTGAGTGCCGCGTGGGTGAGCACGCAGGGCAGAAGCGATGCACTCGCAAGCCGGAGCCAGCCGATCAGCACGCCCGCGCCGACACAGCCGATCATCATCATGATGATCCCGAGGGGATTGCGTTCCTCGTAGTTCAGGCCGAGCAGGATCGCGGGAGCGTGCCAGAGACCCCAGATCGCGCCGCTCACGCACAGCGCCCATCCAGTGCCGAGCGGCAGCAGTTTCGGGAGGAGCCAGCCGCGCCAACCGACTTCTTCGCCGATCGCAGCGATCGCGGTGATGGCAATCCCGATCGGGAGGTTCAGCAGCTGCAGCAGCGCCAGGAGCGCCATCGGCATCGGCGGTTGCTCGCCCGTGACACGAACGATGAGTTCTTTCGCCACAGATTGCTCGGGGTCGAGCTGCACCCACCCGAACAGCATCCCGAGGCCCCAGCTGCCGGAGATGAGCACAACAGCTCCGGTGATGCCGGCGAGAGCGAAGCGCCAGCCTTGACGCGTGAAGAATCCCGTCAGCCCAAGCTCAACCAGGATCGCTCTTCCACGGCGACGTTGGAGCGTGACCGCGACCAGCAGTGCTGCGAGACCCGGTGTGAACATCATCGCCACGGTCGCGATGTACGCACCGGGGTTCCCGACGGGGTCCGAGAGGTCCGCGCTTGCCTGGATTGCTGGCCAGAGCAACACCCACGCCGCACCGTAGGCCAGGCACGCGAACACGCTGACCGCACCCCATAGGGTGCCCCGCGACCTCCCAGCTGCGGTCTCCCTCTCGGTCTTTCGCGCCCTGATCTCCCTCATGGTGCTTCCTTGTCGAGTCGTAGCAGCCAGTACGGAACGACTGCCCACGCCGGGCCCGCCAGGATTGCCCACCACGCTTCTGGTGGCACGGTCGAGGCCGCGACTCCCGCGATGATCAGCCAGCTGATCGCCACAGCGGCGATGAATCCAGCGGTGACCGCGCAGGCGATCCGACCTTTCCGCCGATCTCGAGCGAAGGCAGATCCGACCGCAGCGACAAGAAAGAGGGTCTGCACGGCAGCGAGAAGGCTTACCGTCCCCAACGGGGTCCCGTATCCGTCTGGACTGCCGTCCGGACCGAAGGTCGTAGCGATCCGATCAGGGAGTCGGTTCCACCACACACTCGTGACTGCGATCTCGATGAAGACGGGGGCGGCCGCGGCGAGCGAGCCAAGAGACGCGCTACGCACGTGCTGTGCGCTCACCGGACGCCAGCGCCATTCACGCTAGGGCTGTTCACGGTGGCGTGGTGCCGTCTGCCGAGGCGGGACCAGAACTGGTGCGTCTGCTCATGCGGCGTGTACGGCATCGCGGCGATGCCGACGATCGCAATCATGATCAGCCCGAAGCTCCAGAGCCCCATCGTGATGATGATCGCCCCGTGCAGCACCACGCACAGGACCAAGGCGATCGACCGACTTCGCGGGCCACACAGAATCAGCACACCGATCGCGATCTCCGCTACCACCGCACCCCAGGTCGCGCCCACCGTCACAGCGGGCAGCGTTGTTGCAGCTTGTAGGACAGGAGCAAGCGGTCCGCTCGCCCCGAAGAACGGGTCCCGAAGGACGTAGTACTCGGCTGTGCCGTTGACCCATTCGGGTGCAAACAGCTTGGCGATCGCGGCGTTGAAGTAGATCGCAGTGACCTGGACTCGCATGACCATGAGACCTGCGAGCGCCACTTGTCGGCGCCAGTTCGCGACGGTCTGCGGCGGACCGAGCCGCCAGCGACGTCGGTCGGCGAAACTGACGGCGACAAGGAGCAGGGTGCACACCGCGGCCGCTTGGTCGCCCCCGTCGGGGAGCGAGATCGACCCAGCGATCGAGAACGCAACCCACGCGTGCAGGATCGCCATCACGGTCGGCGCAACCCCAGCCGCAACCCCGATGAGGATCATGACCATGGCGGATGTGACGAGCGCATCGGGCAAGGATCGTCCAAGGCAGTACGTCGACGCGTTTCGCAGCCCATCACAGACCGGACCGGCTCCGCTCCCCACCAAGGTCTGCATCAACGCGTCGTACGGCGTTGCCACGAGGATCGTGAGCTGAGCCAGCACGAGCGTCCCGCGAAAGCCGCTGAAGTGGAGCGTCTGAAGGTCAAACCCGCGGAGGGTGCGCCGGAGCCGTGGCCCGCTCACCTCAGCGAAGATCAGTTGCACGACACCTCCACCCGTGCAGCCTGCAGTACCCGGAAGTTCGGGAGATCGAAGCTGCGAAACTCGAACGGAGTCGCCTTCTCCTGAGCGAGGAGAAGGTCCCCGCAGAGAGTCTTCCGCTTCGCCTCATTCTTCAGGACCTGCGGTTGCTCCTCAGTTGCTCGTCGAATGCACTTCTGCGAGGCAGACTTGTCCACGCATTTCGTCCAGTTCGCCACCTGCTGATGCAGCGCTGCTAGCTCAGGGCCCTGCGCACGCTGCGCGCGGGAGACGCCGAACATGTTCGATGCTTTCCCTTGCGGCAACGACAGCGCCGATTTGCCTGTCTGGGTGCGGTACGCGATGTACTGCCGGCCCCGAGAAGATGCGGTGAAGAACTCCCAGCGCTGCGGCGCAACCGCCAGCACGGCATCTCGCACCTTCACCGCGGCAGGATCGCGACTCGACATGGCGTGTGGAGACAACGACTCCACAATGCTCAGTGCCGTCCAACTCATCAGCAGTACGGCCGTTGTCGCAAATGGCCAAAGCGCTCGTTTCGGACCCATCAGCCCAGGGCGCGAGTCAGCTCCGCAGCAAAGAGCGCGCCGGAGTCACGGTCTGCTGACTTCGGCCCCCAGAACTTCACCGAGACGGAAACAGCCGCCCAGACCAGGACACCGACTGCGACGACCACCAGGCACTTGCCATCACCGGTGATCGTGGCGGGCTCCGAGGTTGCGATGCGTTCGGTTGCGGTTTCGAACGCGTGCAGCGCGTCGAGCACTCGGTACGGGTCGCCGCTCTGCAGCGGGACGGTGATGTTGTCGTGAAACTGCGGGTAGGCGTTCTGGTACTCCTCCGTGACGGCTGAGATCTGCGCAGCTGTCAGCTTCTGCTCGCCGCTTGGTACGTACTTTGCAAGCTCCGGGTGCTCGGCGATGATCCGCCCCTGCCCGGTGAAGAGCTCGATCACGTTCCGGTCAGAAAGCGGAGCCCGTTCGGCGGTGGGGTGTTGCGTCGTCGGTGTTGCTGCCTGGACCGGCGCAGCCGGCACTGTGGTTGCAGCGGAAACGGTGACCATCACGGCCGCAGCCGCGATCATGATCTTCGACATCGAAGGTTTTTCCTCTCGAGGTTCTTGTCAGTTGCTCGACGGCAAAGCAGCCGCCAGCTCGGCCGCGAACTGTTCCTCGGTCAGGGCGGAGCCGGATCGGCCCGCAACCCAGACAAGGACGCCCAACCACAGCGTTGCAGCGACAGCGACGGCGACCAGCAGGGCGCACTTGCCCTCGCCGGTGATGGTGGCGGGCTCCGAGGTTGCGATGCGTTCGGTTGCGGTTTCGAACGCGTGCAGCGCGTCGAGCACTCGGTACGGGTCGCCGCTCTGCAGCGGGACGGTGATGTTGTCGTGAAACTGCGGGTAGGCGTTCTGGTACTCCTCCGTGACGGCTGAGATCTGCGCAGCTGTCAGCTTCTGCTCGCCGCTTGGTACGTACTTTGCAAGCTCCGGGTGCTCGGCGATGATCCGCCCCTGGCCCGTGAACAGCTCGATCACGTTGCGGTCAGAGAGCGCAGCCCGCTCGGCAGCGACCTGATGCTGCGTTGTCGGTGACGTTGCGTGGGCCGGTAGCGCCGGCACTGTGGTTGCAGCGGAAACGGTGACCATCACGGCCGCAGCCGTAATCATGAACTTCGACATCGAAGCCCCTTCTCGCGCGGCCCCTCCGCGCACGGGTATGAACGTACATGATGTGAAGTTTAAACCGCAACATATCGACCGATTGGAAATGCGGCGCTCGCAGAACCCCGCTAACGCTGTTCGGGTTCGGGTTCGGGTTCGGGTTCTGGTCGCGACACCAGTACCAACGCGCCCTGTCGACCGGACGGAAGCCGCGCCTCCAGGCCGGATCGAGAGCCGCCCACGCGGCGGACGCAACACGAACGGCGGCCCTCCTCCTTCCGGAAGAGAGCCGCCGTGGTGTCTCGCGGTGATCAGTGGGCCGACGGGGCCGCCGTGCCGACGAGCTCGGCCCGCACGATGTCCGCACCAGCCGACAGCGCGCCGAGCTTGTCCAGCGCCGCACCCCGCGCCAGGGGAGCCATCCCGCAGTTGGAACTCGGGATGAGCTTGTCTGCATCGACGAACTCGAGCGCCCGACGCAGCACCTCCGCGACCTCCTCCGGGGTCTCCACGGTCTCGGTCGCGACGTCGATCGCCCCGAGCATGACCTTCTTGCCGCGGATCAGCTCGACGAGCGCGAGGGGAACGTGCGAGTGCATGCACTCGAGCGACACGATGTCGATCGAGGACTGCTGCAGCAGTGGGAAGGACTGCTCGTACTGCCGCCACTCGGCGCCGAGGGTCTCCTTCCACTTGTTGTTCGCCTCGATGCCGTAGCCGTAACAGATGTGCACGGCGGTCTCAGCGTGCAGGCCCTCGGCCGCGCGTTCGAGTGCGGCCACGCCCCAGTCCTGCACCTCGTCGTGGAAGACCGTGAAGGCGGGCTCGTCGAACTGGATGATGTCGACGCCGGCGTCCTGCAGTTCGCGTGCCTCTTGGTTGAGGATCGTGGCGAACTCCCACGCCAGCTTCTCGCGGCTCTTGTAGTGCTGATCCGAGAGGGTGTCGATCATGGTCATCGGGCCGGGGAGCGCCCACTTGATCGGCCGGTCGGTCTGAGCCCGCAGGAACGCGGCGTCCTCGCCGAAGACCGGCTTCCGACGGCTCACGGCACCGACGACGGTCGGGACGGCCGCGTCGTACCGGTCGCGGATGCGGACGGTCTCCTTGCGGTCGAGGTCGACGCCGTCCAGGTGCTCGATGAACGTCGTGACGAAGTGCTGGCGGGTCTGCTCGCCGTCGCTGACGATGTCGATGCCGCGGCGCTCCTGCTCGTGCACGGCGGAGCGCAGGGCGTCCTGCTTGCCCTCGGTCAGGGCGGCACCCTCGAGCAGCCAGGGGGACCAGAGTCGCTCGGGCTCGGCGAGCCAGGACGGCTTCGGCAGGCTGCCGACGATCGAGGTGGGGAGGAGAGAACGCATGGGTGTGACGGTCCAGTCAGTCGAAGGGCAGAGGAAGTCAGCGCGCGAGGGCGGGGTCAGCCCACCGGGCGAGGAGTGCGTGGTGCGGCCGCACCAGGTGCTCCTCGGTCCACCGGCCCTGCGTGATCCCGAGGCGGCTGCGCTCCTCGCGGTCGTAGGTCACCGGGGTGGGCGTGAAGTCGGTGTGGTCGAGGGTGGGGCGGTAGGTGCTGCCGGCCGGGGTGTTCGCGGCGTAGACCTCCGGGCGGTAGATCTTCTGGAAGGTCTCCATGGTGGCGATCGTGCCGATGAGCTGGAGGTCCGTGTAGTCGCCGGTCAGGTCGCCGCGCGTGTAGAACGCGAGCGGGGCAGCCGCTCCGGCGGGCTGGAAGTACCGGACCCGCATGCCCATCCGGCCGAAGTAGTCGTCAGTGAGCGAGGAGTGCTCGTGCTCGTACTCGGCGCCGAGGACCGGGTGGACGTACCCGTTCCGGCGGTAGGTCTGGCTCGTCGAGACGCTGATGCAGACGACGGGCTCGGCACTGAAACTCGAGTGGAACGCGGATGACTCCAGGAAGCGCTGGAAGAGCGCCCCGTGCAGCGCCCCGAAGTCAGACGGCAAGCCCGGCGATGACGGCAGCAGCACCGAGAAGTCGTAGTCGCGCAGGTACGACGAGAAGTTGTTGCCGAGGATCCCCTGGTGGCGCTCGCCGGTGTGCTGGTCGAGGATCGTGACGTCGAGCATCTCGAGCAGCGGGAACTCCGCGTCCGACCCGCTGTCTGAGAACTCCAGTGCCACCGAGACGATGTCGAGCTGCAGACGGTAGCGGTCGTGCGCCGCGGCCAGCTCGTTCGCGCGCCCGTCGATCATCGCCAGCGCAGCGCGGAGATTCTGCTGACGGTGCTCGCCGCGCGCCAGGTTGGCGAAGTTCGTGGTCAGCCGGGAGCTGTCGGCGGGGGAGTAGTCCTCGTCGAACCGGGTCCGGGTGATGCTGAAGGTGAGGTCGTTCGCCATGGTCGGCAATCTGTTCGTCGAGCGGCCCGTGGGCGCGGTGGGAAGGATGAGTCGATCATGGCGGGAATGGCGAGCCATCAGGTAATACCGAGACGCTATGCACCGGTATAGCCTCGGCCTATGGCCCGGGTCTCGAACGACATCACCCTGCAGCAACTCCGGTACTTCATCGAGGTGGCGACGGAGGGCTCGATCAGCGCAGCGGCCGATCTGCTCTACGTGTCCCAGCCGACGATGTCCGCGGCGATGAAGGACCTGGAGACGCGGATCGGGCGCCCGCTGTTCACCCGCTCGGCCAGGGGGGTCGTGCTCACCGTCGACGGCGTCGAGTTCCTCGGGTACGCCCGACAGGTCGTCGAGCAGGTCTCGCTGCTCGAGCAGCGGTACGTCGGCGGCCAGCGGTCGCGTCGGCTGCTCGGGGTGTCCGCGCAGCACTACTCGTTCGCGGTGGAGGCCTTCGTCCGGATGGTCGAGGCGGCGGCTGCGGACGAGTACGAGTTCTCGCTGCGAGAGACGCGCACGTGGGACATCATCGAGGACGTCCGCACCCTGCGCAGCGAGGTGGGCATCCTCTACCGCAACGACTTCAACAAGCAGGTGCTCGGCAAGCTGCTGCGGGACGCCGGCGTCGTGTTCACACCGCTGTTCGTCGCACAGCCGCACATCTTCGTGGCGAAGCGGAACCCGCTCGCGTCACGGGAGCGTGCGACCCTCGAGGACCTCGCGGACCTGCCGCGGCTCACGTTCGACCAGGGTGCGAACAACTCCTTCTACCTGGCCGAGGAGATCCTGTCGACGATGTCGAGCAAGCGGGAGATCCGTGTGTCGGACCGGGCGACGATCTTCAACCTCATGATCGGCCTCGGTGGCTACACGATCTCGACCGGGCTCATCAGCGACGACCTCGACCCCGAGATCGTCGCCATCCCACTCGACGTCGACGAACGCATCGAGATCGGCTGGATCGCGCACGCTTCGGTTCCCCTCACCGTGCAGGCGCAGACGTACCTGGACGAGTTGCGCGCGGTGGTCAGCAGTTACGGCGTCGAGCCGCTCGGGTAGGCAGGCGGCGGATCCGGCGGTTCCGGCGGTTCCCGCGATCGGCCTGGAGGCACGACATGCGTCCGTCAGGAGGCTGCGGTCTCGATCATCGCCGTCACGTGCGGCGCGCTCCACCGCAGGAGCGCGTCAGCAGGCGGATCCTCCAGGTCCTCACCCCAGATCGCGACGGCGGCGCCCGACATCGGAGCCGCGAGAAGCGAACCGGAGTCGCCGTCCCACGCCCGGAGCGACCAGTTCTCGCGGAGATCGGCGACCGTGTAATCGCTGTCGGCCGGGTCGAGGTCGGTCGGCACCTCGTAGAGGTAGTACGAGTTGTAGTTGAGCTGGTCGATCCCGGCCTGCTGCAGGTCGACCGCACTCGCCCGCCGCGCTCGGCGTTCGCGCCGCTCCGCTGCGTCCTCGGTGTCGCCGTCGAAGCTCCAGTACGTGACGTGGATGCGCGGATCGAGTCGCCCGACCGCAACCCGATCGATCCCGTCGTTCCAGGCCCAGACCTCGCGGTTGCCGAGCGTGGCCGCCATCTCGTTCATCCAGGCGACGCGATGTGCGGCGGTGACGTCGTCGCCCCATTCGTCGCCGCCGATGTGCACGGTTCGGCTGGAAGGGAAGGTCCGCTGCACCTCTGCGTACAGCTTCTTCGCCAGCACGAGACTCTCGGGCGCCGACGTGTCGAGCTCGTTCTCGCCCGAACGGATGCGGTCGACCCACTTCGTGCCGTGCTGCGCCTCGAGCAGGGCGAACGCGGCGGCCATGTGTCCGGGAGTGTCGATCTCCGGCACGATCGCGACGCCTCGCTCCGCCCCGTACTCGGAGATCGTGCGTGCCTGCGCGGCACTCAGGAACGGGCGATGGGTCACGCGGCTGGTGTAGACGCCGTGGTCGAGATCCGCGTTCGCGGGGGTCTGGCCGAGGACCGTGCTCTCGATCCTGACGTTCTGGTCATCGGTGAGGTGCAGGTGCAGGAAACGCCCGCCGTCGTCGGCGACGAGGTCGATGTACCGCTTGATCAACGCCACGGGGTAGTAGGCGCGAGCGACGTCGAGCATCACGCCCGTCTCCGGACGCGCGCCCTTCGTGGGCTTGGTGGTGACGGTCGCGGTCGACGTGCGGCACTGCTTCGCGGAGTACGCACCGGCGCAGGCGAGGACGGAGTACTTGCCGGCTGCGGCACGGGAAGGTGTCCCGCGGACTGCGGTGACCGAGGTGCTCGAACCAGCGGCGAGTGCCTTCACCGCGACCCGGCCGAGCGTGTACTTCTCGGTGCCGGCGGACAGGTACAGCCACGCGGAGGAAGCCGCCTTCCGCACCGAGGCGGTGTTCTTGACCTTCAGGGTGGTGCGCACAGCGGTGCCGGTGGTGGACGCGGTGACCTTCGTGACCGTCACCGCCGAGACTGCGGTGTCCGCTGATCCTGCCGTTGCACGGATGCCGACCAGAGCTGCGGCCGACAGGGCGATCGCCAGACCGACCGCAAGCGTGCGTCTGGCAGACGATCCGGGACCCACGTTCCCCTGCTGACGCACCACGACGTTCTCCCTCGGCAATGCGCGTCGTTCGCCGGCGCGACGGCGTCACCTTTCTACCGCAGGCGGATCACGTGTTTCGTGTCCGGACCACGCCGGAGGCGCACCGCGACCCACCGGCAGATCCGCCGTCGCGGTGGTCGTCGGCCAGGGTGAAGACGGCCTCGACGTCGAACCTGCTCCAGTCATCGAGCTTCGTGAGCGATCGCATCCCACCACCCCAGGGGCGGGTCGCAGGTGCCCTCGACGCGACTGGGAGACGGCCTGGAGGCGCGTGGCGGCGCCGCTCCGCGCCTCCAGGCCGCCGTGTGGTGTGGCCGGAAACCGGCCCGGTCGCAGGATCGGCCAGCGCTCTTGGCGGGAAGCGCTGCGCTCGCTGCTCCGCTGTTGCGGTGCTCGCTCAGCGCGTGCGCGCAGCGAGATCGCCGTAGGCCGCCGCGTACCAGCCGACGGTGCCGTCTCCGGCGGTCGGGCCGATCGTGATCGCCGCGCTCGACGTGACCACGTACAGGTCCTCGTCGTGTCCGCAGTGGACGGAGCGTGACGCGCGTCGCTTGCCCGTCTCCGACCCGTTCGCACCGATGCGTCCTGCCCACACGGCCATCTGCACGGTTCCGCCGCCCTGGCATGTGACCGAGACGCGGATCCGCGCACGGTCCCCGGCCCCGTCATCGCCGAAGGAGAGCCGGCTGGACGAGTCGTTCGTGCCGGCACCGCTGCCCAGCTCGCCGGGCTGTCCTGCCCATCGGTCCTGCACGCGCTGCATCCAGCGGGAGTACGCCTTGTCGTTCTCCTCCGGTGTCGGGTGATCAGAACAGGCCGTGAGTGACACGAGGGCCACGACGGCGACGCCGATGACCAGCGTGCTGCGTCGAAGGTCGCGGCGGGCGTGCAGGAACGGTGTGCGCATGTGGTGGCAAGTGTTCCGGAGATCGGCATCCCACCGCATCCTCCCGTTCGCGGGACTCCGCGCTCCCCAGCAGGACCAAAGGGTGCGGGTTCGCAGCCGAACACGTCGAACACACCGTCCATCGCCGGTCGGGGTGACAAGGTGACCCGACCGGACGATCACGAGGAAGCCTGGTGACCAACGAATGAACGGTTCCACGATTGCAAGGAGCGCGGCGCTGGGACGACCCGCGGCGCGTTGGTCGGGTGCGGCGGTGGCCGCGATCGTGACGATGTCTCTGCTGACAGCATGCGCAGGAGGAAAACCGATGGAAAGTCCCTCGACCAACCACACCGTGAAGCCCGATGCAGCCAAGCGCACCGTGGTGGATCTCGTCGATGAAACTGCTCGTGCCGTGGACGGCGGCCCTCGGAAGGTCATCAGTGGACCGCGAGTCGGCCTGTGCCCCGGATCTGACGGCTCGGGGCGTGCGGACGACAGTGGTGGAGTCACTTGGGTGTACGTGAAGCAGCGCGAGGGCGCGGCCGACCCGAGGGACGATCTCCGGAAAGTCGAGGCGTTGTGGAAGAGCCTCGGCATCACGACCGAGCGGTATCGGAGCGGCGGCGACGATCCTGATCTCGGGGTCCGGGGCCGCGGTGGTCCGATCGAGACGATCGACTTCCTCGCTTCCACAGTGGGGGGCTACAGCATCGACGCTGAATCGCAATGTGCCGACGGCGATTACGGAGAGATGACCGGGAGCGGCTCGACCAGCTGATCAGGGGCTCATCAACGGACCTCCGCTCGACCACAGCTCGTGCGCAATCCTCCGGCTGCTGCATGTCCGAGATGACCGTGTCCTGCTCGAAGGGCACGCTGTCCGTGTGGTCAGTCGGAAGAAGCGGGCGGTAGGTCGATGACAGGCTCCCTCGGCCGCAACCCGAGCTCGGCAGCAGCCGTGAGGTACGCGCAGTACACCTCGCCGTACCGAGCGGTCGCGCGATCCGCACGAGCGACGTCCGTCGGGCGCTCGACGTTCGTCTCGTACCCGATCGTCCGGCGCTCCGCGGCCTCGTCGATGACCGCTACCGACCACCGCCAGATGTCGGAACTCGACGCAGTCGGCGGCGCATGCTGCAGCACCTCGTCCGGTACTGGGATCACTCGCCGGTCGGGGGCGGCGCTGCGGAAGAAGGCGAAGAGCATCGCGGGGACGGCGACGACGCCTCCGCCGAGGACCACGCCGATGAGTCGGGCAACGACTGGCTCGTCTCCGGGCAGCAGCGGCGGCGCGACCACGAAGCCGAACGCGCCGCCTGCCATGTACCCGATCGCAAAGGCCGCCATGACGGATGCTGTTGCGAGCCGGGTCTGACGGCGTACGCCAGCGGGATCGTGGAGTCGGCGCCACCGAGACGCGGTGTCGGCAGCGTGGCCATCGCGATCGACGTACACGCGGCCGTCGGGGGCCCGGAAGAAGGGTGAGTGTGCACGCTCCGGATCGATCACGGGATTCCGTCGGCCCTGCTCATCGCCCCTGTGGTCAGCATCAGAAGTCCGGGCTCTGGTGAGTCTGACCCTTGGCCAAGGAGCATCTGGCCAGCGTCCCGCGCAAGCGTGGCTCCGAACACGCAGACGAGCACCGGCGTCCACCGTGAGGTGCGTCGAGCGCAGTGCTTCTGCGAGTTCACACCATCAACCTACGGCGTGACGCCCACGCCCTCCGCTGCTATGTTTGCGCGCACAACAAATCCCGGACGACGATGTCGGAGGACGCGCGATGACGCACGCAACAGAGCACCGCTTCGGCGAGACGACCCTGACGATCGTCGATGCCGAAGGCAATCCCATCCGCGATGCCGACATCACCGTCGAGCAGACCCGCCATGCCTTCGCCTTCGGCAACATCGGCTTCGACTTCATCGGACTCGCCAACGGCGAAGCGACCGGTGTAGCCAACGGCGAAGCGACCGGCGAAGCCAACGCCGGAGCGCAGGAGGAAGCAGGCACCGAGCACCTCGCCGACCTCTACACCGACGTCTTCAACACCGCGACGCTCCCGTTCTACTGGGGCCGCTTCGAGCCCGAGCGCGGAGCTCCGGACACCGCCAGGCTCCTGACCACGGCGCAGTGGTTCCGCGACCGCGGTGTCGCCCTGAAGGGCCACCCGCTCGTCTGGCACACCGTGCAACCCGAGTGGCTGCTCGGGCTGCCGCTGGACGAGGTCGAGCGGCTCCTACGGGAGCGCATCCGCCGCGAGGTCTCCGCCTTCGCCGGCACGATCGACACCTGGGACGCCATCAACGAGGTCGTCATCATGCCGGTGTTCGACAACGGCGACAACGCGATCACCCCGCTCGCTCGGGCCAAGGGCCGCATCCCGATGATCCGGATGGCCTTCGAGGAGGCCCGCGCCGCCAATCCACACGCCACCCTGCTGCTCAACGACTTCGACCTGTCGAGTGCGTACGAGTGCCTGATCGAGGGCGTGCTCGAGGCTGGCGTGCAGATCGACGCCATCGGGCTGCAGACCCACATGCACCAGGGCTACTGGGGCGAGGACACGATGCTCGCGATGGTCGACCGGTTCGCCCGCTACGGCCTGCCGCTGCACCTGACCGAGACCTCGCTCGTCTCCGGTGACCTCATGCCCGCGCACATCGTCGACCTCAACGACCACCAGGTGGCCTCGTGGCCGTCGACGCCCGAGGGCGAGGCGCGCCAGGCCGACGACATCGAGCGGCACTACCGGAGCCTCGTGGGGCACCCCTCCGTCGAGGCGATCACCTACTGGGGCATCACCGACGCGGGCGCCTGGCTCGGCGCCCCGATCGGACTCGTCCGCGCCGACGGCACCCCCAAGTCGTCCTACGAGGCCCTCCGCCACCTGGTCAAGGAGGAGTGGTGGCTCGGCCCGACGGTGCTGCGCACCGACGACCGCGGTCGGGTGCAGATCCGCGGCTTCCGTGGCGACTACCGCGTCGACGTGCGTGGCGCGTCCACGGCGTTCGCCGTCGCCGACGTGCCCACGCAGGTGCAGATCGTCGCGTGACCACCTGACGGACTGGAGGCCCGGTGCGGCCCCGCCCCGCGCCTCCCGTCCGTCACCTGGTCGCGCGTCGTGCGGCCTCCACGCCCCAGAGGGCTCCACCGACGAGGATCGCGGCGCACGCGACGAACGCGGGAACGTCGTCGGCGCGTCCGAGTGCGATGTAGACCAGGCTCACGACCACCGTCGCGCCGCCGGCGATGCTCGTCGGGACGACCGCTGCTCGGTGGCCGAGGATCCAGTTCTCGTCACTGCGCATGGTCGCCCGGGTGCGGATGCCCACGAGTCCGTTCCTGCCGATGAGGCCCCGCGCCGGCAGGGCCCGCTACCGCCGCACGTACCGGTGCTCCGGCCGCCCCGCAGCCCCGTACCGCAACTGCATCGCCACCGTCCCGTCCGCCGTGAGCTGCGCCAGGTACCGCTGCGCCGTCGCCCGCGACACCCCGATCGCCGCAGCCACCTCCGCGGCGGATCGTTCCTCACCGGCGACGAGCTGCTCGAGCACCAGCGCCGCCGTGGCCGCCCGGGACGGCGACGCCCCACCGCTGTCGCCGGCGTGCAGGATCCGGAACGCCCGCTCGACGGCCTCTTGATCGAGGGTCGACCGCTCGTCGAGCACGTTCCGCGACCGTGCGTACGCCTGCAGCCGCTCGGCCAGCACCCCGGCCGCGAACGGCTTGATCAGGTAGGCGAGTGCCCCGCTGCGCATCGCCCGCCGAACGGTGCCCGAGTCCGAAGCTGCACTCAGCACGAAGGCGTCGGCGTCGGCGTCGATCGACCGCAGCAGGTCGAGCCCGCTGCCGTCGGGCAGGTACACGTCGACGAGCACCAGGTCCACGGTCCCGCTCGACAGCGCGGCGCGGGCGGCCGCGAGGGTCCCGACGGGTTCGAGCGCCCGGAACCCCGGTACCTCGTCGACCTGCCGCCGGTGCAGGTCGGCGACGTGGAAGTCGTCGTCGACCACCAGCACGGTGAAGACGGAACTCACGACACCACTCCTTCCAGTCGGGCGCAGAAGACCGCGCCGTGGTCGGCACCGCCGGGGGAGGCGAGCCACACGTCGCCACCGTGCCGTCGGGCGATCTCCCGCGACAACGGCAGCCCGATCCCGAGCCCGTGCACCTGCGAGACGTCCTTCGACGCAGGAGCCGCCGCCGGCCCGCGGACGAACAGCGAGTCCGCGGCATCGTCCGGCACCCCCGGCCCGGAGTCCATCACCGACAGGTGCAGCGTCGCGCCGTCGTCGAGCACCTCGACCTCCACCCACGGGGATCCGCCGTCCCTCGACTGCTCGTCCCCGGTGAGGGCCGCCGACACCGCGTTGTCGACCAGGTTGCCGAGCACGGTCGTCACGTCGCCCGGTTCGGTGATCGTCCCCTGCACGAGCGTCTCCGCCCCGATCCGCAGCAGCACCCCGCGCTCGGCGGCCTCGACGCCCTTCGCCCCGAGGAACGCCTGCAGGTACGGCTCGGTCAACCGGTCGGCGTGCTGCACCGGGTAGCGCAGCGGCCCGCGCTCCTGCACGTCCGCCAGGTAGGCGCGTGCCCGCGTCGTCTCGCCGATGTCGAGCAGCCCCGAGATCGCGTGCAGCCGGTTCGCGAACTCGTGGCGTTGCGCGCGGAGCGCCGTGCTCATCGCCCCGACGGCGTCGAGCCGTCGGGTCAGGGCCTCGACGTCGGTGCGGTCGCGCAGGACGGCGACCCGGCCCAGGTCGCGTCCGTCGCGGAACACCGTGCGGACGTCGACGAGCAGCACCCGGTGCCCGGCGACGATCGTGGCGCTCGCCGGAGCCGCGGTGGACGCGGCGAGCATCGACCCGAGCGGCGCGGGCAGGTCGAGGGAGGCCGCCGGACGGCCGACCGGGTCGGCCAGTCCGAGCAGTCGCACGGCTTCGGGGTTGCAGACGGTGACGACCCCCGACGGGCCGATCGCGATGACGCCTTCACCGACGCCGCCCAGCACGGCCTGCTGGTTCTGCACGAGCGTCACGAGCTCCTCCGGCTGCAGCCCGAGCGTCAGCCGCACCAGTCGCCGCCGGATCAGTACCGAGGCGATCACCGCGAGCAGGACCGCCGCCAGCCCGGCACCGATCACCGGCATGCTGTCCTCGACCAGGGTGTCGTAGACGCGTGCCCGGTTGAACCCGACGCTCACCTCACCGACGACGGCGGACTGCCGGGAGGCCCGGCTCGACTCCGCCCCGCCGGCTGCGGGCGCGGAGACGGGCACCTTCGCCCGCGCCGACTCACCGAGGGTGCCGCGCGCCCAGGACACGGTCTCGCGGCCGGCGAGTGCGGCGTCGGGGGAGGTGCTCACCATCTCGCCGATCCGGTCGGTGTCGGGGTGGGCCAGGCGGATGCCCCGGTCGTCGGTGACCACGACGAAGAGTGCCCCGGTCCGACGCTGGGCCGCGAGTGCCGCACGCTGGACGGGCCCGTCGGCGAGGACCGCGGGGTCGAGGTCGGTGCCGTCGACGCTGAGCCGGGCGACCGCTGCCCGGACGTCGGACTGCGCGGCGACGCTCTGTGCGATCGCGAGGGCGGTCCCCTCGGCGGCCCGCTCGAGCCGGGTCACCTCGATCCGGACGAACACGGCACTGGTCAGCGCGACGACGGCGACCACCACGGCGAGCTGCAGCACGAGCACCTCGGTGGCGAAGCGGAGCCTGGGGCGCCGTGAACGGTCGTCGGTCACGACCCCAGCGTACGGAGGGCGAGCCGACCTGCCTGCGCACAATGCGCAGAAAGCGGTCAACGCGCGATGGTGCGCCAATGTGCAGAAGCGCGCCGCGCCTCCAGGCCGGGTCGTAGCGTGCCCGGACTGCCAGACACGGACGAAGGAGTCCTGATGCTCGTCATCCTCGGGTACGCGATGGTCCTGACCTTCATGGTCCTGATCATGACCAAGCGCATGTCGCCCATGCTCGCGCTGATCATCGTGCCGACCGTGTTCGGACTGTTCGCCGGGGCGGGTCTGGGACTCGGCGACATGGTGACCGAGGCGATCGGCACCCTGGCGCCGACGGCCGCGCTCCTGATGTTCGCGATCATGTACTTCGGGCTGATGATCGACGTCGGCCTGTTCGACCCGCTCGTCCGGTTCATCCTGCGGGTGACCGGCAACGACCCGGCGAAGATCGTGCTCGGCACGGCTCTGCTGGCCGGTGCGGTCTCGCTCGACGGGGACGGCTCGACGACGTTCATCGTGGTCACGGCGGCGATGCTGCCGATCTACCTGAAGCTCGGCATGAGCCCGGTCGTGATGACGTGTGTGGCGGGTCTGACGAACGGCACGCTCAACATCGTGCCGTGGGGCGGTCCCACCGCCCGTGCCGCCGCCGCGCTGAAGATCGACCCGACGGACATCTTCGTGCCCCTCGTGCCGTCGCTCGTGGTGGGGCTGCTGCTGTGCTTCACGTTCGCGTGGACGATGGGCCTGCGGGAGCGCAAGCGCCTCGGGCTCATCGAGTTCACCGAGGCCTCTCGGGGCGCGCGGGTGCCGGAGCGGGCGAACGCCCGAGCGGGGTCACGGGTGCTCGCGGCGGTCGGCGGGACCGGCGGCGGGATGTTCACGAGCCCCACGGTCGCGCTCGGACTGCGCGGTGGGAAGGCCGACGGCCGGCGTGCGGACGGCGAGGGCGTGGACGGCACCGGGCCGGGGGACGACAGCACGGGGACCGGCACGATGGCCGAGACGATGCTCGACCCGAACCGTCCGACCCTGCGGCCGAAGCGGATCTGGTTCAACCTGGCGCTGACGGTCGCGGTGATGGTGGCGCTCGTGCTGGGGCTCCTGCCGCTGCACTTCGTGTTCATGATCGGCACGGCGATCGCCCTGCTCGTGAACTTCCCGCAGCTCAAGCAGCAGACCGCGCAGATCGTCGCGCACGCCCCCAGCATCGTCGGTGTCGTGTCGATGGTGTTCGCCGCCGGGGTGCTGATCGGGGTGCTCGACGGCACCGGGATGGTCGCGGCGATGGCCGACTGGCTCGTCGCGGTGATCCCGGACTCGATGGGCCCGTACCTGGCGGGCATCACCGGTGTGCTGAGCGTGCCGCTGACGTTCTTCATGAGCAACGACGCGTTCTACTTCGGGATCCTGCCGGTGCTGTCCGAGAGCGCCGCGGCGTACGGGATCACGCCGGCCGAGATGGCGCGGGCCTCGGTCGTCGGGCAGCCGGTGCACATGCAGAGCCCGCTCGTCCCCGCGATCCTGCTGCTGGTGTCGCTGGCCAACGTGAACCTCGGCGACCACCACCGGAAGGTGCTGTGGCGGGCCGCCGTGGTCGCGATGGCGATGCTCGTGGTGGCGATCGTCGTGCGGGTCATCCCGTTCGGCTGAACCGACCGCCGGTGCCGACTCGGCGCGCGCCCGACCGGGCCGGGCCCGACCAGCTCAGGCGGCGTCGAGCTCCCGCGTCAGGGCCGCGACGAAGTCGTCGATGTCCTGCTCCGAGGTGTCGTACGCGCACATCCACCGCACCTCGTTGCGGCTGGCGTCCCAGTCGTAGAACCGGAAGTGCTTCCGCAGCCGGTCGGCCACCCCGGCGGGCAGGGTCGCGAAGACGCCGTTCGCCTGGGTCTGCTGGCTGAAGCCGACACCGCGGATGGTGCCGTCGGCGATGCCGGCCTCCAGTGCACCGCGCAGTCGGGCGGCCATGGCGTTGGCGTGCCCCGCGGAGCGCAGGTACAGGTCGTCGCTGAGCAGGGCGATGAGCTGGGCGGAGACGAACCGCATCTTCGACGAGAGCTGCATGTTCATCTTGCGCAGGTAGTGCAACCCTTCGGACGCCGACGGGTTCAGCACGACGATCGCCTCGCCGTAGAGCATGCCGTTCTTCGTGCCGCCGAAGCTCAGCACGTCGACACCGGCGTCGGTGGTGAAGTCGCGCAGGGGCACCCCGAGGGACGCCGCGGCGTTCGAGATGCGGGCGCCGTCCATGTGCAGTTTCATGCCGAGCGAGTGGACGTGGTCGGCGATCGTCCGGACCTCGTCCACCGTGTAGGCGGTGCCGAGCTCGGTGGTCTGCGTGATCGACACGACGAGCGGCTGGGCGCGGTGCTCGTCGCCCCAGCCCCAGGCCTCGCGGTCGATGAGCTCGGGCGTCAGCTTGCCGTCGGGCGCCTCGACCGGCAGGAGCTTGATGCCGGCGACGCGCTCGGGCGCACCGGCTTCGTCGGTGTGGATGTGCGCGGTCGCAGTGCACACGACCGCTCCCCACCGCGGCAGCATCGACTGCAGGCCGACGACGTTCGCGCCGGTGCCGTTGAAGACCGGGAACGCCTCGGCCTGCGACCCGAAGTGCTCGCGGATCACCTCGTTGAGACGTGCGGTGTAGACGTCCTCGCCGTAGGCGATCTGGTGGCCGTCGTTGGCCGCGGCGATGGCGGCGAGGATCTCGGGGTGGACGCCGGCGTAGTTGTCCGAGGCGAAGCCCCGCAGGTCCAGGTCGTGCAGTCGGAGGGTCACTCGTTCATCCTAGGTTCGAGGGATCAGGCGCCGTGAGCGGGATGCGGGCACCGTTGACGTCGGCCGATGGGGTGTCCCAGAGCCGGACGACCTCGGCGCCGAGCCGCGCTTCGAGGCCGGACAGCGCGCCGACGACGAACACTGCGGCTGCGGCGGTCTCCGGCGCCTCCTTCCGGAACCCCTGCGCGACGGCCCGGACCCAGGCGTCGGACGCGGCCTTCGCCGCCGCGTAGTTCGCGGCGCCGGCGGTGGGGGAGTCGACCGCGGTGGACGACACGAACGCGAGCCGTCCGGCAGGGGACGCCACCAGGTCGTCGTGGAAGACCCGGGTCGTGTTCCGCAGGGTCCGGAAGGCGCGGTCGAAGAAGTCCCAGTCCGCGTCGGACTGGCCGACGATGCTGCCACCGCCGCGCCACCCGCCGACCAGGTGGACCAGTCCGTCGACGCGGCCGGCGTCCGCGTGGACGTCGTCGGCCAACGCGGTGACCGCACCGAGGTCCGACAGGTCGCACGTGCGGGTCGTGACGCCCGGGACGGACGCGCGCAGGGCCTCCAGGGCGTCGGGTCTGGTGCCGACCGCGACGACGGACGCACCGGCGGCGGTGAGTGCGCGCGCGACGGCCGCGCCGCTGGCACTGGTCGCACCGGCGATCAGCACCAGGCGACCGGCCACCGAGCCGTCGGTCACGCGGCGGCCTCGCCGACGAGCTCGGCGTCCGTGGTGCCGGTGATGCCGGCGGTGGACGCGATGACGGTCGCCATCTTCTTGTCGAGGGCTTCGTAGAACATCGACAGCGGGAACTCGTCGTCGAGCACCGCGTCGGTGTAGCCGCGCGGCGGTCCGGCGAGCGTCTCGTCGGGCAGCCCACGCGCCCACTTCGACGCCGGGTGCGGCGTCAGCGTGCGGGTCAGCATCTCGTACGCGGCGAGCCAGTGCGCCGACTTCGGCCGGTCGATCGAGCGCCGGTAGAGCTCGTTGATCTCGTCACTCAGGGCGATGATCACGTCCGGCACCTCGGGCCAGTCGATCGTCAGCTGCGTGTCGGTCCAGTGCAGGACGCCGTGCTGGTGCATCCAGGCGAACAGCAGCTGGCCGCCGAGTCCGTCGTAGTTGCGGACGCGGCTGCCGGTGATCGCGAAGCGGAAGATGCGGTCGAAGACGACCGCGTACTGCACCAGGCGCGCGTGGTCGCGGATGGCGCGCTGCGCGTCCTGGAGGCCCGCGTCGGGTCCGGCGGACAGCTCGCGTTCCAGACGCACCGACTCGCGGAACGCGGTCAGGTCGCAGCGGAGCTCCTCGAGCGAGTAGAGGAAGAACGGCATCCGCTGCTTGATCATGAACGGGTCGAAGGGCAGGTCCCCGCGCATGTGCGAACGGTCGTGGATGATGTCCCACATCACGAAGACCCGCTCGGTCAGCTGCTGGTCGTCGAGCATCGCAGCGGCCTCGGCCGGCAGCTCGAGCTTGGTGACGTCGGCGGCGGCACGGACGACCCGGCGGTAGCGGGCGGCCTCGCGGTCCTGGAAGATCGCGCCCCACGTGAAGGCGGGGACCGTGCGCATCGCGACGGTCTCGGGGAACAGCACCGCCGAGTTCGTGTCGTACCCCGGGGTGAAGTCGACGAACCGCAGCGCGACGAACAACGCGTTGCCGTGGTCGCCAGCCTCGAGCTCGGCGATGAACTCCGGCCAGATGACCTCGACCAGGACCGCCTCGACGAACCGCGAGGTGCTGCCGTTCTGCGTGACCATCGGGAACACGACCAGGTGGCCGAGCCCGTCGACGCGGTGCTGCTGCGGCTGGAACGCGGTGAGGGAGTCGAGGAAGTCGGGGACACCGAAGCCCTGCTCCTGCCAGCGAGCGAAGTCGTGCTGCAGCACCTGCAGGAACGCGGCGTCGTGCGGGAAGTGCGGTGCGAGCTCGGCGACGGCCGGCACGATCACCGCGACGTGACCGGCGGCAGCGGCGTGGTCGGACGGTTCGGGGACGGAGCCGTCCCGCGTCTGCAGGGCCTGCAGGGCGACGACTGCACGCTTGAGCCGGAGCCAGGCGGGGTGGGCGGCGATCTCGCGCACCGACAGGTGGTCCTCGACGACCTCGGGCTCTCCGACGATGGCGTCCTGCGAGATCTTCTGGACGAACTGGGACATGTCGAACCTCCCGTCATTGGGGTCGGCCGCGGATCTGCGGACGAGTGGTGCGCGTTACCGGATCGTCTCGAGCCTAGGGAAGTTCGGGGGACGCAAAGTTGCCCATCTCCGGTGGAATCGTGCGTCGTCACGGCGCTCGCGCGGGCATCCACGCGAGCCGCGCAGGGAACCGTCGCTCCGCGTGGCTGGGATCTCCGGAAGGGACCGGGGAGTGCTGTCGACTGGCCTCGGGGCAGGGCTGCTGCGCGCGCTGGTCCGCATCGACGGCTCGGCTGCCGTGTGATCGGTACGGTGGTGGCCATGGCCCGATTCACGCCCCCAGCCGCTGACGCGATGCGCGCCCGGCTCCTGCTCGCTGCGCGGGACGAGTTCGCCGCGGTCGGACTGGCCGCCGGCAGGGTCGAACGGATCGGTGCAGCAGCGTCGAGCAACAAGGCGCAGGTCTTCCACTACTTCGGCAGCAAGGAGGGGCTGTTCGACGCGCTCGTCGCCGACACCGTGACCGAGACGTTCGCCGAGGCCCCGCTCGACACGGCCGACCTCGCCGCATGGGCCGGTCGGGTGCACGACTCGTACGTCCGTCGCCCCTGGGCCCAGCGGCTCGCGACGTGGCACCGGCTCGAGCGCGCCGACGTCCCGCTCGAGTCCGTCGCGACGAGCTACGCCGACGCGGTGGCCGAGGTCGAGCACGCCCAGCGTGCCGGGGTCCTGCCGCGGGCGTTCCGTCCGGCGGTGCTGCTCGGGCTCGTGCTGCACACCGCGGCGTTCTGGAGCGCGACCGCTCCGGAGTACGAGCCGCTGGTGCAGGCCGTGACGCCGCCGCGGCGTCGCCAGGTCGTGGTGGACGCGGTCGCCGCCCTGCTCGGCGGGAAGTCCTGACCGAAGGGTCCGCGAGCACCAGCGTGAGGGCGCTGGGACCGAGCGTGCGGGACGGGGCCGCACCGGGCCTCCTGGCCGCCCCTCAGTCGGCTGCGTCGGCGGCGACCCGCAGCGTCCGCTCCGCGTCGTCGAGGTAGTCGGCGAGCAGCGCCGAGGCGGCGTCCTGGTCGCCACCGCGCAACGCGGACACGATCGCGTCGTTGCGTTCGACGAAGTCGGCGTGGAACGAGGCCGGGTCCGCGGTGGTCAGGAAGGCGAGCCGCATCTCGGCGAGCAGGCCGTCCATCAGGGCGTGGATCCGCTCGCTCGGCACCGCGCGCACGAGCTCGGCGTGGAACCGGATGTCGGCGGTCCCGACCGCACCCCAGTCGCCCGCGGACGCTGCTGCCCGGGCGTCGGCGACCGCTGCGGCGGCCTCGGCGAGTGCCGGTGCGTCGGGGGTGCAGGCGCGGACGGCTGCCTCCTCGAGTACCCGCCGAGCCGCGTAGAGATCGGTGACGTCGGCGGCGGAGAGCCGGCGGACGAAGACCCCGCGGTTGAACACGTGCTCGACCAGACGGTCGCGGGCGAGCAGCCGGAAGGCCTCGCGCAGGGTGTTCCGTGAGACCCCGAGCTGGTCGCTCAACCGCTCCTCGGACAGCTGCGCCCCGGGGGAGAACCCACCCGACGCGATCATGGTGCGCAACCGCGTGGCCGTGGAGTCAGCGCCGCCGACGGTTCGGGTCATGGCACCGATCCTGGCACGGGTGGCGTTTGTGAAGGGCGTGTTACAGAGCGGAACCGGCTCTTGCGATTGTTGAACAATGCGGTCCAGACTGTCCCGCATGTTCGTCCTCATCGGCGTCGCCGTCGTCATCGTCGGCTTCGCGTTGCGCATCAACGCGCTCCTCGTCGTCACGGTCGCGGGCATCGTGACCGCGGCCATCGGCGGGATCGGTCCCGTCGGCATCCTCGACGCGTTCGGCAACGGGTTCGCCTCGAGCCGGTCCGTCACGACCTTCGCGCTCGTCCTGCCCGTCATCGGTCTGATCGAGCGCTACGGCCTGCAGGACCAGGCGAAGCGCCTGATCGCGAAGCTCGACAAGCTCACGACCGGTCGCCTGCTCGCCGGCTACCTGGTGATCCGGCAGGTCACCGCTGCGGTCGGCCTGACGAGCATCGGTGGGCCGGCGCAGACGGTGCGCCCGCTGGTGTACCCGATGGCCGAGGGCGCGGCGACCAAGAAGTACGGGCGGATCGACGACCGCATGCGCGAGAAGATCAAGGGCTACTCGGCGTCGTCGGACACCGTCGGTGTGTTCTTCGGCGAGGACGTCTTCGTCGCGGTCGGCTCGATCCTGCTCATCACGACGTTCGTCGACTCGACCTACGGGCTGTCGCTCGAACCGATCGACCTGGCCCTGTGGGCGATCCCGACGGGCATCGCGGCGCTCATCGTGCACGGCGGACGCCTGCTGCTGTTCGACCGCCGACTCGACAAGATGGCGGCGGACGCCCGTGCTGACGCCCCGACCCTGGGGGCAGCAGCGTGATCACCAGCGAATGGCTCTACTGGCTCATCGGCGCGTTCTTCATCGCCGTCGCCGTCCTGATCGTCACCGACACCGCGCACGCGAAGCGCCTGGGCAACGCGGCGTTCTGGGGCATCCTCGGGCTGTCGTTCTTCTACGGCACCTTCGTCGCCGCCGGCACCGTGCCGGCCTGGACGCTCGGGATCGCCGTCCTCGTGATGGTCGCGCTCGCCGGACTCGGATTCACCGGCACGACGAGCCGCACCCGGGTCGCGAGCATCCCCGGCGCGGGCACGGGTGCCGAGACCGGCCCCGCCGAACCCACCGGCGTGACGCAGAAGATCACGAACGCCGGCAGCGGCAGCACGAGTGTGCTCGCCACCACCAGCCCGGACGAGCGCGCCGCGTTCGCGACGAAGTACGGCAACCGGCTCTTCATCCCGGCCCTCGTGGTGCCGGTGGTCGCCGTGCTGGTCGCGACGCTCGGCCCCCTCGTCTCGTTCGGTGGCGAACCGCTCCTCGCCGAGGGCAGTGCGACCCTGACCGGTCTGGGCATCGGTTCGGTGCTCGCCGTGGTCGTGGCCGTGTTCGTCCTGCGCCCGCCGAAGATCGCCACCCCGATCCGCGAGGGCGGTCGCCTGCTGCAGGCGATCGGCTGGGCGGCGCTGCTGCCGCAGATGCTCTCGACGCTCGGCATCGTCTTCACCCAGGCCGGGGTCGGTGACGCCGTCGGCACGATCATCAAGTCGGTCCTGCCCGACGGCTCGCTGCTCGCCGCCGTGGTCATCTACTGCCTGGGCATGGCCCTGTTCACGATCATCATGGGCAACGCGTTCGCCGCCTTCCCGATCATGACGGCCGCGATCGGCTGGCCCGTTCTGGTGCAGGGCTTCGACGGCAACCCCGCCGCGATCTTCGCGATCGGCATGCTCGCCGGCTTCTGCGGCACGCTCGTCACCCCGATGGCCGCGAACTTCAACCTGGTGCCGGCCGCCCTGCTCGAGATGCGGGACAAGTACGGCCCGATCAAGGCGCAGATCCCCACCGCCGCCATCCTGCTCGTCGTCAACATGGGAGTCATGTACCTTGTCGCATTCTGATGCCGCCCCGATCGACCTGACCCGGGCCGCGTGGGCCGACCGCTTCGCGGCCGTCGCCGCGGACAACACGACCCGCGAGTACCCCTACGCCGCGCACCACGCGACGTCCGGGCCGGACGACCGGGCACTGCCCGTCGAGCTCCACCCCGCCTTCGCCACGTCGTACGACTGGCACTCGTCGGTGCACATGCACTGGCTCGCGGCGCGCCTGGTCGCGCACGGCCTGCCCACCGACCTGGAGGCCCGGCTCACCTCGATCCTGCAGGCGCACCTCACGACGGATCACCTGGCGACCGAGGCGGCCTACCTGCGTGGGACGCCGCACTACGAGCGCCCCTACGGCTGGGCCTGGCTCGCGCGGCTCGCCGCCGAGGTGACGGCGTCCGAGGCGCCCGCGGTCCGGGCACTGGCGCCGGGCTTCGCGCCCGTCGTCGACGTCCTCGAAGACCTGGTCGTCCGGTGGATCGACGGCGCCGCGCACCCGGTCCGGCACGGCGTGCACTCGAACTCGGCGTTCGGGCTGCTGCTCGTGCTCGAGGCCGCCCGGTCACTCGACCGTCCGGCCCTGGCGGCAGCGGTCGAGGGGGCTGCGAAGGACTGGTTCGGCGCGGACGCCGGGTGGCCGTTCGCCTGGGAGCGGAGCGGGCACGACTTCCTGTCCGCGGGCCTCGCCGAAGCCGACCTGATGCGGGCGGTGCTGCCCGCCCCGGAGTTCACCACGTGGGCGCGCGGCTTCTTCGCCGCGGTGCAGCCGGGCGACGCGATCCTGCGGTCGACGGTGGTCCGTGACGAGAACGACCCGCAGCAGGTGCACCTGTTCGGGCTCGACCTGTCGCGGGCGGGCTCGGCCCGGCGCATCACGGACGCACTCCGCGCCGACGGTTCGGACGACTCCGGCACCGGGATCGCGGACCTGCTCGACGACGCGGCCGATCGGCTGCTGGCCTCCGGGCTCGCGGCGAGCGTGGGCGAGGAGTACTACTCCACCCACTGGCTGGCGAGCTTCGCCTGGGACGCGATGGAGGCCCGGGAGCACGCCGCCCGCTGATCGTTCGTCGGGAGCGCTGGTCGTCGCCGGACACGTCGAGGATCCGGAGGTACCTTCGGGCCCATGAGCGATCCGAAGGACGACGAGACCCTCGACGACTTCCGCGAGGCGCAGGAGACCGACTACGAACCGGAGCCGACCGTGCTCGACCCCGACGACCTGCCGGTGGTCGACGACGCGGACGACGAACTGCTCCCGGACGACGACCGACCGGTGCCGCTCGACACCGACGACGACACGATCTGAGCGATCGCGCCGCCGTCGTGCTGCGGCGTCAGCACCGGCGTTGGCGTCAGCTTCGGTGTCAGTGTCCGCTCAGTCGAGCGGGAGGGTCCGCGCGAAGGTGCGGGTGACCGGAGTGGCGGCGAGGAACGGTGCCATCGCCGGAGCGCCCTCCGGCGTCGCGCGCCAGGCCACGTAGGTGTCGTGGTCCTCGGCGGTCGTCCACGACTCGACGACGACCATGCGCGCCGGGTCCTCGTCGTCGACCAGGACCTCGAGCGACTCCAGGCCGTGGAACGACGCGGTCTGTTCGAGCGTGTCGCGGATCGCACCCCGGAGTGCGTCGTCGGGGGCATCGCTCTGGAACTGGACCTCGAGCAGGACGGTCATCGACATGGGGAACCTTTCGTCAGCGGTGTCCAAGCCAACCCCTGACCCCCTGCGCTTGTTCCGGGTCGGTCAGTCGACGATGCGGAACCGGAGCGGATCGCCCGGACGGAGTTGCGCAGCGAGGTCGATCGACGACGGTGTCAGGACCGCGACGACCGGGTAGCCGCCGGTCACCGGGTGGTCGGCGAGGAACAGCACGGGGAACCCCTCGGGCGGCACCTGCAGTGAACCGGTCTCCACGCCCTCGCTCGGCAGCTCGCGTGCCACGGAGCGGACGAGCGGCGTCTCGGCCGTGGTGCGGACCCCCACGCGGTCGCTGTCCGCACTGACGGAGAAGTCCTGACCGGTCAGGGTCGAGCGCCAGTCCGGGGTGAACCAGTCGTCGCGCGGTCCGGGCACAACGTCGAGCACGACCGGCTCGTCGGGCCACCGGAGGTCGGGCTGCGGCACCGCGTCGACGATCGGCCACGACACCCGGGCGTCACCGACGGGCAGGACGTCACCGGCGGACAGCGGCGGCGGACCGAGGCGCGCGAGGGAGTCCCACGAGCGACTGCCGAGCACCGGGTCGACCGCGAAGCCACCGAGGACCGCGACGTAGGCGCGCAGACCGACGGTCGCGGTGCCGACCCGGAGCGTGTCGCCCGGAGCCAGCAGCAGCACCTCGTGTGACGCCGCCCCGCGGACCGACCCGTCCGCCCGCTCGACCTCGACGGGGCAGGCCGCGCCGGTGGTGGCCGCGACCACGTACGCGTCGGCGCGCAGCGTGACGGAACCGAGCAGGGCCTCCAGGACGGCCGCGTCGGGACGGTTGCCGACCAGCCGGTTGGCGAGCGCCGCGGACCCGCGGTCGGCGGCTCCGGCCGCGCCGAGGCCCATGTCGCTGAAGCCCGGGCGCCCGAGGTCCTGCGTGGTCGCGCCGTAGCCGACCTGCACGACGGTCAGCGCGGTCATGCCGCACCCGCCACGACGAAGCGGACGAGCGTGCCGGCGGGGGCGAGCGCCGGGGGCGTACGGTCCAGCGACCACATCGGGACGTCGGTGCGGCCGATGAGCTGCCAGCCGCCGGGGGAGGTCCTCGGGTAGACGGCGCTGAACTCGCCGGCCACCGCGACGGCCCCGCTCGGGACGGCCGTGCGGGCGGTGCTGCGGCGGGGCAGGTCGAGCGGTCGATCACTGCCGGTGAGGTAGCTGAAGCCGGGTGCGAAGCCGCAGAACGCGCTCGTCCAGAGCTGCCCGGTGTGCCACGCCACGAGTTCGTCCCGCCGCATGCCGGTCAGCTCGGTGACGGTGTCGAGGTCCTCGCCGTCGTAGGTGACGGGGATGACGAGCGGGTCGGCGTCGTGCGCTTCGAGCGTGGCGCTGACCGGGCTGACCGGGCTGACCGGGCTGACCGGGCTGACCGGGCTGACCTGCGTGAGCTCGGTGCGGAGCCGCCCGGCGTCCGTCGTGGTCGGGTCGAACCGGAGCAGCAGTGTCCGGGCGCCGGAGACGACCTCGGTCAGCCCCGGCAAGGCGGCCTGCGCGAGTCCGGCGCGGAAGGCGACGACGTCGGCGAGGGAGTCGAACGTGGCGAGGAGTGCGGTGCCGCCCGCGGAGCGGATCTCCGGACCAGTCACGGTGCGAAGGGCGCGATCGTCACGCCGTGCTCGGTCAGCAGCGCTCGGATGGCACGGGCCATCGCGACCGCGTCCGGGGAGTCGCCGTGGACGCAGACCGAGTCGGCACGCACGGCGATCTCGGACCCGTCGACGGCGGTCGCGACGCCGTCGGTGACCATGCGGAGCACCCGGGCTGCGACCTCGTCCGGGTCGTGCAGCACCGACCCCGGCTGCTTCCGTGACACCAGCGAGCCGTCGGGTTCGTAGGCGCGGTCGGCGAAGGACTCGCTCACCGCCCGGAGCCCGTGCCGCTCGGCCGCCAGCAGCAGCTCCGACCCCGGCAGCGCGAGCACCGCGAGGGACGGGTCGACGTCGGCCACGGCGCGGACGACGGCCTCGGCCTGCACCGGGTCGGCGCAGGCGGTGTTGTACAGGGCGCCGTGCGGCTTGACGTAGGTGACGGCCGTACCGGCGACGTGCGCCGTGGCGGCCATCGCGCCGAGCTGGTGGACGACGTCGGCGTACAGCTCGTCGGGGGTGACGTGCACGGGTCGGCGGCCGAACCCGATCAGGTCGCGGTAGGCCACGTGTGCCCCGACCGCCACACCACGCTCGGCGGCGGCGCGGGCGGTGGTGAGCATGATCGTCGGGTCGCCGGCGTGGAACCCGCACGCGACGTTGGCGCTCGAGACGACGTCGAGCATCGCGGCGTCGTCGCCCATGGCCCAGGCGCCGAAGCCCTCGCCCAGGTCGCTGTTCAGGTCGATCGTGGTCACGGGCGCTCCCTGTCCTCGCGGGTTGTTGAACAATCTACCGATCGTCCCGGTCCCTGTCATCCGTTGCCTCCGGGTGGACGGCGGTTTCCGAGGTGCGCCACGTACTGTCCGAGTCCTCAGTACCACCGGCGGCAGTGCTGCCGGATCGATCTCTGCACTGGAGCAGCTCATGACCGACAGTGACAACACGCAGGACGCCCCGAAGAACGACTCCGAGGGCACCGAGAAGCCGGGCGGCCTCGGCGACGACAACACCATCCCGAACAACCCCGACGGCCTGGCCGCGGGCCACACGGGTGACGACTCGCACTTCAACCCGGAAGAGGACGGCGAGCACTAGGGGCTCCTTTCCGGCCTGCGGGTCGATGCAGAACGACACCGTCGTTGTCCTCCGACAACGGCGGTGTCGTTCTGCGTCGCCACGCATCCGTCCGCCCCCGACGAAACATGCGTCACAAAACCTTCCGGCACGAGGTTTCCGGTGCTACAGTCCCGATCACCTAGCAGCACTAGGGATTCAGCGGGCGCCGAAGCCCCCTGTGACTCAAGGAGGAGTCATGTCGACACCGACGTCGAAGGAAGAACCCACGCGGGGCATCGCCGGGACCGCGTCCCCAGCGGTCACCGCAGCCGCCGGAGCCACCGCCACGGACGCCGCGGCGTCCCGAGCGTTCTCGGTCGAGGGCATCACGCAGTCCGTCAGCACCGTCCGGGTGGGACGCGGGTACCTCTGGGGCCTCAGCTTCGCCCAGTTCGGCCTGTTCGTCGCCCTGCTCACGCCCGTCTTCGTGAGCATGTCGATCAAGGCGACGGAGCTGAACCCGACGAGCCCCGAGACCGTCGTCGGCTCGGTCCTGCCGTTCGGCGCGCTCGGCGCCCTGTTCGCCAACCCCCTGTTCGGCGCGCTCTCCGACCGCACCCGCACGCGGTGGGGCCGTCGCCGCCCCTGGATGGTCGGCGGTGTCGTCGTCTTCGTCGGTTCCCTCGCCTGGCTCGCGTTCTCGCCCGACGTGCTCCAGCTCACCCTGGCCTGGGTGCTGGCGCAGGTCTCCGCCAACGCCGTCCTGTCCACGCTCACGGCGAGCTTCGCCGACAACGTGCCGGAGTTCCAGCGCGGCAAGGCGTCGAGCGTCATCGCCCTGGCGCAGAACATCGCGATCCTGGCCGGGCTCTACCTGGCCGTGTACCTGGTCGGCAACCTGCCGGTCCTGTTCATCGCACCGGGCGTCCTGGCGATCATCGCGGTCCTCGTCTACTCGTTCGTCGCCCGTGACGACCTGCCGACGACGCCGGTCAAGTCCTTCAGCTGGATCAACCTGATCAGCTCGTTCTGGACGAACCCGATCAAGCACCGCGACTTCGGGCTCGCCTGGTGGGGCCGCTTCCTCATCACCTTCGGCACGTTCATGTTCACGACGTACCGACTCCTCTACATGCAGGACCGCATCGGACTCCCGCAGGCCGAAGCGGTCGGCGCCGTGGCGTTCGGTGTGCTCCTGTACACGATCGCCCTGCTCGTCAGTGCGGCCGTCTCCGGCTGGGTGTCCGACCGGATCCAGCGTCGCAAGGTCTTCGTCTGGGGTTCGACGGCCATGACCGCCGTCGGCCTGGTGATCCTGGCCCACGTCGACAGCGTCGGCGGGTTCTACTTCGCCGAGATCGTCCTCGGTTTCGCCTTCGGCATCTACGCCGCCATCGACACCGCCCTGATCGTCGACGTGCTGCCCGACCCGGAGCGCCCCGGCAAGGACCTCGGTGTCATCAACATCGCGAACGCCCTGCCGCAGTCGCTCGCCCCCGCCGTCGGTCTGTTCCTGCTCGGCATCGGAGGCGGCCAGAACTACACGCTCATGCTCTGGGGTGCCGGCGTCGCCGTCATCCTCGGTGCCCTCGTGATCCTGCCCATCAAGTCGGTCCGGTGACCGACGCGACCGCCTGGAGGCGCGACCTGCGTCCGCAACGCACGCCGCGCCTCCAGGCGGTCACCTGCACCGCAGGTGACCGCTTCAGCGGGCGCCGTGCTGGCGCAGTGCGACGACGACCTCGTCGAGGAAGTCGTCGACCTGCCCCTGGTCGTACCCCTCGCGGAACTTCGTCGGCTGGAACCGGACCGCTGCGACCTGCTCCGGTGTGAGCGGGTCGACGGGGCGTCGCTGCTCGTACCCGGCCAGGGTGGTCTGGATCCGGTCGAGGAACGCGTCGACCTCGCTCTGGTCGTACCCCTCGCGGAACTTGGTCGGCCGGAACCGCTTGTCCGCCACCTCTCGTGCGAGCATGTCCTCCCCCTTCTGCTGGCGCCTCTCGTAGCCCTGCCATGGTGTCACGGACGGGTTGCCGCGGGTCAGAGCTGCGGTGAGCGCCTGCCGAACAGCGCGTCGAGGAACCGCGAGAACCGCGACTCCGGCTCGTGGGGCGTCTCGATCGAGCGGGTCGGTGAGCGGAACGCCAGGTCGTGCAGCATGTTCCGCTTCGACCCGTCCCAGTTCGCGAACAGGTAGGTCCCGCCGATGAAGGACATGCTCCGGACCGGCGTGCGCTTCCACGAGTCGGCAGCCACGTAGTACCCCGCGTGGCCGGCGCGGATGTGCTGGATCACGGTGTCCACGTCGATGACACCGGTCGGTGTCACGACGGCGGTGATGCCCGTGCGGTCGCGGGCGACGTACTCGATGAGGTGTTCGGTCACGATGGAACTCTTCGTCACGGTGGTGAGGCGCCACGGCAGGGAGCGTGGCGAAGGGGATTCGGAACCGCCGTTGCTTCCGTTTCCAGAGTACGTCCGCGATGGGCGTGCCGTTCCCGGATGTCCGCCGTTCGCAGGCGGATGAGCGTTCAGTGGATGGCGGTCCCGGTGGCCCACTCCGCGATGTGTTCGATCGCGTCGTCGAAGTCCCGCGTGCCGGCTCGGTTGAGGAACGCGTGACGGCTGTCCGGCAGGACGTGTCGTTCGACCTCGCTGCCCGCGGCCTCGAGCTCGTCCGCGAAGCGTTCGCCCGAGGCGCGCATCACGTCCCGCTCGGCGTCGATCACCAGGGTTCGGGGGAACCTGCCGAGGTCGTCGGACGCCGGGTAGACCGCCGTGGGGTGGCCACCCGCGTACGCCCGGTTGCTCAGGTCGAGCAGGAGCGGCGCGTGCGTGAGACGCCGGTGTCCTCGGACGAGTCGCTGCACCGTCCGGTCACGGGGGAGCCGGGCGTGGAAGAACCCGTAGGTCAGCACGAGGCCGGCCAGTGGCGGGGCGGTCGCGACAGCGGACGCCGCCAGGCACGCACCGGCGCTCGCCCCGCCGAGCAGCAGGCCGGACGGTGCCTTGTCGTGCAGGTGGTGGAGGACAGTGACGATCTCGTCCCGCGCGTGGGGTGCCCGTCGTCGCCCACGTGGTCCACCCCGGCCGAGCCAGGGCAGTCCGGGCAGCGGTCCGAGGCGATAGTCCACGGTCACGACCGGCAGGCCGCGCTCGGCGAGTGCCCGTGCGGCGGCATCGGACTCGGGCAGCTCGAGGTCGCCCCGGAAGAACCCGCCGCCGTGCACCCAGACCAGGGTCGGGGCTCCCGAGCCGCCGCTCCGGTCCAGGGGCCGGTAGCGCCTGATGGGGACCGGCCCGTGTGGTCCGTCGATCCGTTCATCGGCGACCTCGATCGTGTCCTGGTGCTTCCCCCGCATGGGAGCAGTGTCGCAGCACGCGGGCGGGAGCCGGACTCCCGGCACGTCGACAGGCTTCCTTCAGGAGCGTCGTGCGGGACACGGCCCGGTAACGATGCGGGCGTGCGGTCGTCGGCGCAGGCAGCGTGGAGGGATGCGCCTGACGAGAACCGCCCTGATCCTGACCGCCGCGACCCTGGCCGCGCTGCTGACGGGGTGTTCCGGGGCAGACGGAGCGGACGGTGGTGCGGCGACCCCGACCGTGACCGAGACCGTCACCGCCCCGCCGTCCGACGCCGCGAGCGAGCCGACGCCGTCGCCTACTCCGACCCCGACATGTGGCCCGTCGAACGGCGCCGCGGCTGCTGCCGAGGGCATCGCGGCCCTGCCGCTGCCCGCCGGACTCGAGGATGCGAAGTGGGACGCTGCGAACGCCGACTACTCCGGCTACGACGCCTGCGCGCCGCTGTCCTGGTCCGTGGTCGCGCCCGAGTTCGGCACAGCAGGATCGCCGTACGCGATCCTGCTGTTCCACGAAGGCCAGTACCTCGGCACGGCCACTGCCCAGCAGTACGCGTTCGAGCCGACCGTCGAACGACAGAGCGACCGAGCCGTCACGGTGACCTACAGGTTCGCCAAGGCTGGCGAGCCGAACGCAGCGCCCTCGGGCCGCACCACCGCAACCTTCACCTGGAACGACGAGACCGGCCGGGTCGAGATGACGGGCGACACCCCACCCGCTCAGTGACGGTCAGCTGGCGCGGAAGCCACACCGAGTTCCCGCTGCAGCGTGCGGAGGACCCGCACGAGGGAGCCGAGCTTGTCCGGTCCGGCCTCGAACCCGCGTCCGAGGGCAGACCGCGGCTGCACGACCACGTCGTCACCGTCGGTCGTGCTGATCCAGACGCCGAAGTCGGCACGCTGGCCGCGGGACTCCCTCGTCGCGACGGAGAACCGCCGGATGCGCGCCCACGGCAGGTCGAACACCGGCGCGTCCCGTGACGGTGCCCACGCGTGCAGGCCGAACTCGTCGACGGTCCAGACCTCCGGGCGGGGCTTCGGGAAGTCGTCGGAGGTGCGCAGGCCGGACGTCAGCACGGGCAGGTGGAACCGAGGTGCCCGGCCCGCTCCGATGCGCGTGAGCGTCCGGCGGTCGCCTCGCCCGGCGGACAGCGTCGACACGGCCAGCAGCAGCCCGAACCCCGTGACCACGATCGGCCACAGCACGAACGACCCCTGCGTCCGGGCACTGTCGATGCCGCGCAGGAAGTCCGGGAACACGAACTCGGCGACGAGCGCGGCGACCCCCACCGCCGTGGTGACGACCGCCGCGAGCAGCACCGGCCCCCGCTTCGGCATCTCCCCGTCGCGCAGCCGTTGCACCCACCGTTCCCCGGAGTACTCCACCGTGCCATCCTGCCCGTCGCGGCCACCGATCGGCCGCGGGCGCGACATGCTGTTCCCATGCAGTCCGTCCGTGTCGCCGCACCCGGTGTCGCCCTCGCCGTGGTGATCGGCATCGTCGCCACCCTCGTCGGCCGGGTCGTCCCGGTGGTCGGCGGTCCCGTCCCCGCCGTCCTGATCGGTGCCGTCGTGGGGTGGATCGTCCGGCGTCGCACCGGTGGCACACTCGCCGCGCTGGCTCCCGGCGTGAAGTTCTCGTCCAGCCGGGTCCTGCAGTTCGCGGTCGTCCTGCTCGGCGCGCAGCTGTCCATCGGCGAGGTCCTGCGCATCGGCGGTGAGACCCTGCCGGTGATGCTCGCGACGCTCGTCGTCTGCCTGGTGGCCGCGTGGGGGATCGGCCGACTGCTCCGGGTCTCGGGGGCACTCCGCACCCTGATCGGCGTCGGGACCGGCATCTGCGGTGCGTCGGCGATCGCCGCCGTGACACCCGTCATCGGCGCGGTCAGTGCGGACGTCGCCTACGCGATGTCCACGATCTTCCTCTGCAACATCGCCGCTGTCTTCGCCTTCCCGCTGCTCGGGCACGCTCTGGGCCTCAGCCAGCACGCCTTCGGCGTCTTCGCGGGGACCGCCGTGAACGACACGTCGTCCGTCGTCGCCACCGCGACCGTCTACGGCCGCCAGGCGACCGACACCGCGGTCGTCGTGAAGCTGGTGCGCACCCTGATGATCATCCCGATCGTCATCGGGCTGGCCGGACTGGAGGCCCGCCGCGCCTCCCGCGAGCAGCTCGCCCCCGCCTCGGGGCCGGGTCGCGGGTTCCGGGTGTTCCGGTTGGTGCCGTGGTTCCTGATCGGGTTCCTCGTGGTGGTGCTGCTCCGGACCGTCGGGGTCCTGCCCGCGTCCGTGGCGCCGGGGTTCGCGACGGCCGCCTCGTTCCTCATCACGGTGGCGCTCGCCGCGATCGGCTGCTCGACGGACTTCGCGGCGCTCCGCCGTGCCGGGTTCCGGCCGATGCTGCTCGGCATCGCGCTGTGGGTCCTGGTGGCGGGGACGAGCCTGGGCATGCAGGCGGCCTTCGGTCTGCTCTGAAGAAGGCCCGCCCAATGTGAGCTGATCTGCTCACCGTGGGCGGGCCTCCTGGCCGTACCTGACGGATCTGCCGGCGTCAGCCGCGCAGCGCCTCGGACAGCTTCACGCGACTGCCGGTGCGGAGCAGCGCGTTCTCGTAGACGCGGGCGCCGATGACCACGACCGCGACGACCGAAGCGGCGACGATGACGAGCGACAGGATCGGCTCCCACCACTCGGCGGTCCCCAGGAAGATCCGCATGGGCATGCCGATCGGGGCGCTGAACGGCACGTACGACATGATGCCGAGGATCGTCGGGTTGTCGTACGCGACGATGATCAGGAAGTACGGGATCATCACGAGCATCATCACCGGGGTGGTGACGCTGCCGACGTCCTCCTGGCGTGACACCAGCACGGCCGCCGCGGCGAACAGCGACGCGAGGAGCACGAACCCGATCGCGAAGAAGCCGATGAACCACAGGATGCTCGGGCCGAGCATCGCGAACATGTTGTCCTGGCCGGTCACCGCCAACGTGACGATGGCGGCGACGGCCACCGCGACGATCTGCGCGAAGGCCATGATGCTGTTGCCGAGCACCTTGCCGGCGAGCAGCGCCCGGGCCGGGATCGCGGACATCAGGATCTCGACCACCCGTGTCGACTTCTCCTCGACGACGCTCTGCGCAATCGACTGGCCGAACGTCACCGCCGACGCGAAGTACACGACGCCGAACGCGATGGCGATGAGGTACACCAGGCCACCCGGCAGCGCGTCCGGATCGAGCAACTCGATGCGCGGGGTGACGCTCAACGCCGAGACGACCTCGGACGGGGCCTCGTCGAGTCCGACGACCTTGTAGCCGAGCGGGTCGTCCGACGGCACGATCGCCGCGTCGACGTCGCCCTTGGTCACGAGCCGTTCGGCGTCGGCGACCGATGCCGACTCCGTGACGTCGAGCCCACCGGTGGTCGGCAGCGAGACGCCGTCGACGACCGCGACCGGGGTGGTGTCGTCGGCGGTGGCCTTGCTCACGATCCCGCCGACGACGATCGACGCGACGACCATGCCGATCAGGATGAGCGCCGAGACCACGAAGGCCTTGCTGCGGATGCGTGCCTGGATCTCACGTGCGGAGACGAGCCGCACAGCCTGCACGAAGGAGTTGTTCATCGGACGACCTCCCGGAAGACCTCGCTGAGCCGCGGCACCCGCGGCGAGAACGACCCGACGGTGCCGTGCTGGACGGCACGCTGCAGGACACGCTGGGCGGTGGCGGCGTCGGCCTCGAAGACCGCGTACCCGCCGTCGAACTCCCGCACGGCCACACCCGGCTCGTCGCGGAGCCAGGCGACGTCCCCGTCGACCAGCAGCTCCCAGGCGGCAGGCCCGGCCTGCTTGCGGAGCTCCTCCTGCGGGCCGGCGGCGCGGATCGTGCCACCGGCGATGACGACGACGTCGTCGCAGAGGCGCTCGACGACGTCGAGCTGGTGGCTCGAGAACAGCACCGGGACGCCCCGGGCCGCGGTCTCGCGCAGGACGCCGAGCACGGTGTCGACGGCCATCGGGTCGAGGCCCGAGAACGGCTCGTCGAGCACGAGCACCTCGGGGTCGTGTGCCAGCGCCGCGGCGATCTGCACGCGCTGCTGGTTGCCGAGCGAGAGCTTCTCGACGGGGTCACCGGCGTGTGCGGTGAGTTCGAGGCGTTCGAGCAGCTCGCCGGTGCGGGTCGTCGCCGCCCGCTTGTCGACGCCGTGCAACCGGGCCAGGTAGGTGATCTGCTCGGCCACCGGCATCTTCGGGTACAGGCCGCGTTCCTCGGGCATGTAGCCGAAGCGGCGGCGGTCGGCGGGGCGGACAGCGGTGCCGTCGATCGAGACCGAGCCGGCGTCGGCCTGGAGCACGCCGAGCATGATGCGCATGGTGGTGGTCTTGCCGGCACCGTTGCCGCCGACGAAGCCGGTGAGGCGGCCGCTGCCGACCGTGAACCCCACGTCGTCGAGCACCCGGCGGTCACCGAAGTGCTTGGTCACCCCTTCGATGGTGAGCATGTCGTTCCCCTTCGTCGCGACGCTGGTCGTCGCTGCGTCCGACGCTATTGGCCGGGAGGCACGCCCCGCCTCCGCCGCCAGGCGGGACTTGGGTGGGCGGTCGGCTCCACCCCGCGGGGGAGGAACGCGCGTCGGCCCGGCTCGGTCAGCCGGCGACGCCGTGCTCGAACGCCCAGACGACGGCCTGGATCCGGTCGCGCAGTGCGAGTTTCTGCAGCACGTTCGACACGTGGGTCTTCACGGTGGCGTCGCCGACGTAGAGCTCGGCGGCGATCTCCGCGTTGCTCAGGCCTCGGGCGAGGAGTCGCAGCACCTCGGTCTCCCGCTCGGTGAGCCCGGCGGCGGCGAGCGCGTCCTCGCCCGTCGTGGCAGGTGTCGCGGTCGTGGTGGTCGCCGAGGGCTGGGCCGCAGCCGACGCCGTCGCCCGGCTGATCACCCGCCGTGTGACGTCCGGCGCGAGCAGGGCGTCCCCGGCTGCGACGGTCCGCACAGCGTCGATCAGCCGCTCGGGGGAGGCGTTCTTCAACAGGAACCCGCTCGCCCCCGCCTCGAGCGCCTGGAACAGTGCGTCGTCGCTGTCGAACGTGGTGAGGATGAGCACCGCCGGCGGGTGCGGCAGCGCCGCGATCCGTCGCGCGGCCTCGAGCCCGTCGACGCCCGGCATCTGCACGTCGAGGCAGACGACGTCCGGACGGAGTTCCTGCACAGCCTCGACCGCCCCGGCGCCGTCCGCGGCTTCGCCCACGACCCGGAACCCGGGCTCGGACTCCAGGATCACGCGGAACCCGGCGCGGACGAGCTCCTGGTCGTCGGCCAGCACGATCGTCAGGTCGGTCGTCCCGTTCACGTCGTCGGCAGCCATGCCCGCACCAGGTAGCCTCCTCGGGCTCGTGGCCCGATCTCGATCCGTCCGTCCACGGCGGCGACGCGTTCCCGCATCCCGACGTGTCCGAGGCCGCTCCCGGAGGTGCTCCGGGCTGCACGGGCACCGAGCCCGTCGTCCGTGACCTCCACCTCGACGCCGTCGTCCAGGTACCGCAGTCGGACGTCGGCGCGGGCGGTCGGGCCGGCGTGCTTGAGGATGTTCGTCACCGCTTCCTGCACGATCCGGTACGCCACCGCGGCCACCGTCGGCGGCACCGGGCGCTCGTCACCCACGACGACGTACTCGGCGGGGTGGCCCGCCACCCGGGCGGACTGGGCCAGCTCGGCGATCCGGGTGATGCCCTCGGTGCTCGGGCCGTCGCCACCGGCCGCCCCCAGGCCGTCAGCGTCGTCGTCGGAGCGCAGGGTGCCGAGCATCCGCCGGAGTTCCTCCACCGCGGTGCGGGCGCTCTCCTCGACCACCCCGAGTGAGGCGGTGGCCTGGGCGGGGTCGCGGTCGATCACGCGTCGTGCAGCACCCGCCTGAACGCCCATCAGCGAGACGTGGTGGGCGACGACGTCGTGCAGCTCGCGGGCGATCCGCACCCGCTCGATCGTGACGGCCTGTGCCGCGGACCGCTCCCGCTCGGCGGCGAGTTCGGCGGTGCGTTCCGCGAGCTCGTGTCGTGCGACCGCAGCGGCCCAGGCCCGGTTGCCGGCGTACCAGGCGGCGCCGAAGTAGATCACGTTGATGACGATGTTGAGCAGCGAGATCGCGACGTAGGGCGCCACGGGGGAGTCCGTGTCGTTCGGCAGGGTGTTCGGTGACGCCCACCCGAACGAGATCGCGACGAACAGCCACGCGAACATGCCACCGATGACGACCCAGCGCACCGCTTCGGCCCGCACCCGGTCGGAACACCACGCACCCACCGTGTACAGCGCGATGAAGAGCGTGAAGTTGACGAGGAAGACCTCGGGCACCTGGAGCAGCTGCGTCGCGGCGAACGCCACCGCCGACACCAGGGCCACCGACATCGGGAACCGTCGGCGGAACGCGATCGGGGCCGCGTTCGCGACGATCATCAGCGCGGAGACCCACCACTCGGCCTGGTCGTCACCGTACGTACCGGCCGACCCGTACAGGAAGGTCGTGACGGCGAGCCCGCCGGCCAGCACCACGGCGAGCACCGTGTCCTGCCGGTACTCGTGCCGCCCCACCGGCAGTCGCGACCACTCCGCCGTCGTCCCCATGCAGGAAACGCTACTGGGTGCGCTCGACCAGGAGTAGCCTGCCGCCAACGAGCAGGGGAGACGCCATGCAGTTCCTCGTCAACGTCATCGACGACGGTCAGGCCGCCGCCGTCGGCAACACGTACTCCGCGACCGACGCCGAAGCCGCCGCGGTCGATGCCTTCAACGAACGGATGGCCGACGCGATCGTGTTCGCCGCCGGGGTCTCCGCACCGGCCGACGCCACCGTGGTCGACGCCCGCGAAGGCACGGCCGACACGACGGCCGACACGACGAACCGGCCCGACCCCGACGAGTACGTCGCCGGGTTCTGGGTCATGGACCTCCCGGACGCCGAGACGGCGGCCCGGGTGGCGCACCAGGCGTCGCAGGCGTGCAACCGGAAGATCGAGCTCCGCCCGCTGCTCTGACGGCACGGACCCCACCCGGCCGACGGAGCACCGCGGGGACGGCGCTCGCCGCGGTCACGACCGCCCCGACCGCGAACGTCGCGACGAACCCGGTCGCACCGACGAGCGCTCCGGCAGCCGCCGCACCGACGGCCTGCCCGAGCACGAGTGCGACGAACAGCATCGACGTGCCCGCCGACGACCGCTCGGCATCGATCTCGGTCGTCCACGCGATCAGCGCCCCGGTCGCCGCCGTGTAGCCCCAGCCGAACACGGCACACGCCAGCAGTGCCGCGACCGTCGACTGCGGCGCTGCCCCCAGCACCACGACGGCGACGGCGACCGACCCCGCCGTGACCGCCCAGAGCGTCCGGGCGCGCAGTCCGTTCGTCCAACGAGCGGTGACCACGACGGCCGCTCCGCCGATCCCGAGCGCGATCCAGGCCGACACCGAGACGACGACCGACGCGCCGGCCTCCACCAGCGCCGAACGTCCGTAGGTCCAGACGACGGCGGACCCGGCCCCGAACAGCAGCGCCAGCACGAGGACCCCTCTGTGTGCCGCGAACCACGGAGCACCGGGCAGTGGCGACCGGGACGCGGCAGCCCCGCCGTTGGACGCCACGAGCAGCAGGGCTCCGACGGCCAGGGTGAACACCCCGGACGCCGCCCAGGCCGTCCGCCAGTCGGGCAGCAGCACGAGTGCGAGCACGCCGGCGCCCACGAGCCCGGGGCCGGTGCCGGCGTTCACGATCGCCTGCGCGCGGCCCTGCAGCCCCTGGGGCACCTGCGCCGCGACGATCCGCACGAGGGCGGGTGATGCGAGTCCGGCGCCCGCCGACGCGACCACGGCGCTGACACCGAACGCCGGCGACCCGCCGGCCGTCGCCATGGCGATCGCACCGGCCCCCGCCACCAGGGTCGCGACCGAGACGAGCACGCGGGGCATCCGTGCGGCGAGCAGGAACCCGGCCACCGCACCGACGCAGTACAGCGCCGAGGCGCCCGACGAGACCCACCCGGCGGCGTCTGCCCGGAGCCCCAGGTCCCGCTGCACGTCGGGCAGGAACAGCCCGTACGCCAGGCGCACCAGGCCGTAGGTGGCGGCGATCAGGCCGAGTCCGCTCACCAGGAGCAGTCGATGTCGTAACGAAAACGATCGTTTCACTTTTCAGAGCCTAGGGTGCTCTCATGGTGATGCGCCCAGGGACCGAGCAACGGCTGCTCGACGCCGCCGAGCAGCTCTTCTTCTCACAGGGCATCGCCGCCACCCCGATCGACGCGGTCCTCGAACGGGCCGGGGTCTCGACGGCCACCCTGTACCGCGGCTACGCGAGCAAGGAGTCCCTGGTCGCCGCGGCCCTCACCCGTCGCCACGAGGACTGGATCGCCACCTGGGACCGTGCGGTCGCCGCCGAACGGGACGACCTGGGCCGACTCCTGGCGGTGTTCGACGCCCTCGACGACTACCGCTCGACGCCCACGGGCTCCCGCTGGTGCGCCTTCCTCGGCACCGCCGCCGAGTACGCCGACGCCCCCGCCGAGGTCCGGCAGGTCCTGGACCTCGAGACCACCACCCTGCGCCGGCGGCTCGTGGCACGGGCGGTGCCGGTGGTCGGTCCCGGTGCCGAGGTCCTCGCCGACCAGCTGCTGCTCATCGTCTCCGGTTACCTTGCGATGCGGTTGCGCGACCCCGCGCTCGACACGACGACGGCACGGTCCGTCGCCGCGTCCCTCATCCGGGAACACACCCCAGACGGAACGGCGCCCACCCCATGACCCGATCGCGTGCTGCCACGATCACCCGCCGCTCCCTGCTGATCGGTGGCACGGGCGTCGTCGCCGCGGGAGCCGTGGCCGAGGGGATCAACCTCGGCCTGCTGCCCGGACGCTCGACCCTGTACCGGGTCCTCGGTCTGGACGGCACCGACGGCACGGTCCCCGACGTCGAGGCGGTCCCCACCGCCTCCGGCACCTTCGTCTCGACCGCTCGGAACGGCCGCACCGTCGGGTGGACGATCGCGGCCCCGGCATCCGACACCCCCTTGCCCGTGGCGATTGCCCTGCACGGCTACGGCGACGACCACACCTCGTTCTTCGGGCGGAGCCTGGGCTACGACCGGTTCCTCGCGGCGCACGTCGCCGACGGAGGAGCACCGTTCGCGATCGCCTCGATCGACGGCGGCAACCGCTACTGGCACCCACGAGCCGACGGGGACGACCCCGCCGCGATGGTCGTCGACGAGTTCCTGCCCCTGATCGCCCGCCGCGGCTTCGACACGGACCGCCTCGCCCTGACCGGCTACTCGATGGGTGGCTTCGGCGCCCTCCGGCTCGGCGGAGTCCTCGGCGCCTCGCGCGTCCGGGCCGTCTCGGCCATCAGCCCCGCGCTCTGGAAGTCGGCCGACGACACCGCCCGCGGCGCCTTCGACGATGCCGCGGACTTCCGCGCGAACACCGTGCTCGGGCGGCAGCGCGCCCTGGACGGTGTCGCCATCCGCGTCGACTGCGGCAACGGTGACGGGTTCGCGCCGGCGGTGCACACCTACGTCGACGGCTTCGACACGCCTCCGGCCGGCGGCTTCGCACCCGGCGCCCACACGCACGGCTACTGGCGCCGCCTGGCGCCGCAGCAGCTCGCCTTCCTCGGCCGCCACCTCGGTCACTGACCGGGCCCGCGCCCTGGCCGCGCGTCGAGGCGGACGGGAGGCCCGTGGCGGCCCCGCACCGCGCCTCCAGGCCGTCGGCCGGTCACCGCGACGGCCCGTGCCGCGTGACCAGGCGCGCTCAGGCGCGACCGCGGTTGCGGCGCCGGATCTCCTTCGGAGCCCGCCCGGCCATGAAGGACCGTGCAGGATCGACGAGGAAGCCCTGCCGGAGCGCCTCGCGACCGACGAGCATCCGGAACCCCATCTGGTCCCGGTTGCTCAAGGTGACCTCGGACTCGACGACCTGCCCGGCCAACGCGATCCGCGTGCGGACGACGATGCGCTCCTGGGTGTGCCCGGTCGAGCTGCGGACGATGCGGCGGTCGTGCACGTCGCACTCGATGGTCGAGGCGTCGGCATCGGTGTCCTGCCAGGGGTGCAGCGAGAACCGGACCCGCTCGCCGGGCAGTTCCTCGAGGTCGAAGGCGTGCAACGCGGAGCTCCGTGCGCCGGTGTCGAGCTTCACCTTGATCCACGGCACGCCGAGGTCCGGCAGTCCCGCCCACTCCCGCCACCCGGCGACGACGAGCCCGCTGTCGGAGGACTTCGGAGCTCGGGCCATGTGCCCATCCTGTCGCATGCTCCGTGGCCACGTCCGCATGCTTTGATGGAGCGTCGCCGTCGATCCGACCCAGCGGAGAACCCCTCGATGAAACTCGCCATCCTGTCGCGCGCGCCCCAGGCGTACTCGACCCAGCGCCTCCGCGCAGCGGCACTCGACCGCGGTCACGAGGTCAAGGTGCTCAACACCCTGCGCTTCGCGATCGACCTGTCCGGCGACGACCCGGACCTGCTCTACCGCGGCAAGCTGCTGAGCGACTACGACGCCGTGCTGCCGCGCATCGGCAACTCGATCACCTACTACGGCACCGCCGTGGTGCGGCAGTTCGAGCAGATGGACGTCTACACGCCGAACACGGCGAACGGCATCACGAACTCGCGCGACAAGCTCCGGGCGAACCAGATCCTGTCGCGGCACGACATCGGCATGCCGGCGACGACCTTCGTGGCCGGCCGCAACGACGTGCGCGGGGCGATCGAACGGGTCGGTGGCGCGCCCGTCGTCATCAAGCTCCTCGAGGGCACGCAGGGCATCGGTGTGATCCTTGCACCCGAGGCGAAGGTGGCCGAGTCGATCGTCGAGACGCTGCACTCCACCAAGCAGAACGTCCTGATCCAGCGGTTCATCGCGGAGAGCCGCGGTCGTGACATCCGGGCCCTCGTCGTCGGTGACCGGGTCGTGGCGGCGATGCGCCGGACCGCTTCGGGCGACGAGTTCCGCTCCAACGTGCACCGCGGCGGCACCGTCGAGAAGGTCACGCTCTCGCCCGAGTACGAGGCCGTGGCCGTGCGGTCGGCGCAGATCATGGGCCTCAAGGTCGCCGGCGTCGACATGCTCGAGGGCAACGACGGGCCGCTCGTGATGGAGGTCAACTCCTCGCCAGGACTCGAGGGCGTCGAGCGCGCCACCGGCCTCGACATCGCCGGTGCGATCGTCGACTTCATCGCGAACCAGGTCGCGTTCCCCGAGATCGACGTCCGCCAGCGGCTGTCCGTCTCGACCGGCTACGGCGTCGCCGAGCTCCTCGTGCACACCAACGCCGACCTGGTCGGCAAGACGATCAAGGAGTCCGGGCTCTGGGACCGTGACATCACGGTCCTCACGCTGCACCGCGGCTCGAACGTCATCCCGAACCCGCGCAGTGGCGTCGCCCTCGAGCCGGGGGACCGCCTGCTCTGCTTCGGCAAGCTCGAGGAGATGCGGTCGATGATCCCGGAGCGCCGCAAGCGGCGCGCGAAGGTGCGGAAGCTGCCGAAGGAGCCGTTGCAGACCGAGGGCTGAGCGCTCGGGCGCTGCAGCGCCGTGACAGCCGGGAGGCCCGGATCGCGTCCCCTCGTCGGGTACGTGATCCGGGCCTCCAGTCCGCAGTCCGGGGCTCAGTCGCCGCGCACGTCGCCTTGGCGTCGGCGCGCGAGCAGGCGCAGGACGGCGCCGAGCCCGAGCGCGGTCAGCGCGGCGGCGAGCCAGCCGCCGAGCTCGACGCCGGTGAAGGCGAGCTCACGGTTGGTGGTGGCGGCGCCGGTGGGGCTGGCTCCGTCGGTCTCCGGAGCGGGTGCGGTGCGATCGTCGGTCGTGCCGAGCTGCGTGCCCGTGCCCGGGGTCACGATCACCGGGAACGCGATTCCCGTTCCGGCCCCGTGGTCGTTCTCGGCATCGCCATCGTCATCGCCTTCGCTCTCGGGGACGAGCGTGACGAGCATGCTCGAGCCCGGTGAGACGTGACCGAAGCGGTCCACGGCGACGACCGACAGCAGGTGCGCTCCCGGCTCCAGGGGAACCGTCGTCCGGAAGGCGAACCGCCCGTTGGAGTCCGCTGTCCCACGGCCGATCTCGCGGCCGTCGGCGTCGCGGATGACGACCGTCGAGCCGGGCTCGGCGGAGCCCCGGACGATGCCGGTGCCGTCGACGATGTCGTCGAACGCCTCGAGGACGGGTGCCGCCGGGGCCTCGGTGTCGACGTCGACCGTGGTGTCGGTCGGGTTGGACTCGTTGCCGGCGTCGTCCTGGGCGATCAGCTCGAGCTTGTGCTCGCCGTCGTCGAGGGGTTCGTCGAGTTCGATGGAGAAGTCGCCGTCGTCATTGGCTTCGCCGCGGCCGAGTTCGTTGCCGTCCTCGTCGCGGATGATGACCGTGGAGCCGGGCTCGGCGGTGCCGGTGATGGGGCCCTTGCCGTCGGTGAGGTCGGACGGGCTGGTGACGACGGGTGCGGTCGGTGCCTTCGTGTCGACGTCGACGGTGGTCTTCGTCTCCTCGGAGGCGTTGCCGGCGTCGTCCTGGGCGACGAGTTCCAGCTTGTGCTCGCCATCGGTCAGCGGTTCGTCCAGCTCGATGCTGAAGTCGCCGTCGTCGTTGGCTTCGCCGCGGCCGAGTTCGTTGCCGTCTTCATCGCGGATGATCACGGTGGATCCCGGCTCGGCGGTGCCGGTGATGGGGCCCTCACCGGCAGCGAGGTCAGAGGGGCTGGTCACGACCGGTGCGGCCGGTGCCTTCGTGTCGACGTCGACGGTGGTCTTCGTCTCTTCGGAGTTGTTGCCGGCGTCGTCCTGGGCGATCAGTTCGAGCTTGTGCTCGCCGTCGTCGAGGGGCTCATCGAGTTCGATGGAGAAGTCGCCGTCGTCGTTGGCTTCGCCGCGGCCGAGTTCGCTGCCGTCCTCGTCGCGGATGATCACGGTCGAGCCGGGCTCCGCGGTTCCGGTGATCGGGCCCTTGCCGTCAGCGAGGTCGGACGGGCTGGTGACGACGGGCGCGGTCGGTGCCTTGGTGTCGACGTCGACCGTGGTGTCGGTCGGGTTGGACTCGTTGCCGGCCTTGTCTTCGGCGACGAGTCCGAGTTTGTGCTCGCCGTCATTGAGTGGCTCGTCGAGTTCGATCGAGAAGTCGCCGTCGTCGTTGGCCTCACCACGCCCGATCTCGTTGCCGTCCTCGTCGCGGATGATGACCGTCGAGCCGGGCTCCGCGGTTCCGGTGATCGGGCCCTTGCCGTCAGCGAGGTCAGAGGGGCTGGTCACGACGGGTGCGGTCGGGGCCTTCGTGTCGACGTCGACGGTGGTCTTCGTCTCTTCGGAGCTGTTGCCGGCCTTGTCCTGCGCGACCAGTTCGAGCTTGTGGTCGCCGTCGGTGAGCGGTTCGTCGAGGGCGATGGAGAAGTCGACGTCGTCGTTGGCCTCACCACGCCCGATCTCGTTGCCGTCCTCGTCACGGATGATCACCGTGGCACCAGGCTCAGCGGTCCCCGTGATGGGTCCCTTGCCATCGGCGAGGTCGGACGGGCTGGTGACGACCGGTGCCGTGGGTGCTTCGGTGTCGACGTCGACCGTGGTATTCGTCTTCTCGGAGGCGTTGCCGGCCTTGTCCTGCGCGACCAGTTCGAGCTTGTGGTCGCCGTCGGTGAGCGGTTCGTCGAGGGCGATGGAGAAGTCGCCGTCGTCGTTGGCCTCACCACGCCCGATCTCGTTGCCGTCCTCGTCACGGATGATCACCGTGGCACCAGGCTCAGCGGTCCCCGTGATGGGGCCCTTGCCGTCAGCGAGGTCGGACGGGCTGGTGACGACCGGTGCCGTGGGTGCTTCGGTGTCGACGTCGACCGTGGTGTCGGTCGGGTTGGACTCGTTGCCGGCGTCGTCCTGGGCGACGAGTTCCAGCTTGTGCTCGCCGTCGTCGAGGGGCTCGTCCAGCTCGATGGAGAAGTCGCCGTCGTCGTTGGCTTCGCCACGCCCGATCTCGTTGCCGTCCTCGTCGCGGATGATCACGGTGGATCCCGGCTCGGCGGTGCCGGTGATGGGTCCCTTGCCATCGGTGAGGTCGGACGGGCTGGTGACGACCGGTGCCGTGGGTGCTTCGGTGTCGACGTCGACCGTGGTCTTCGTCTCTTCGGAGGTATTACCGGCCTTGTCCTGCGCGACCAGTTCGAGCTTGTGCTCGCCGTCATCAAGGGGCTCATCGAGCTCGATGGAGAAGTCGCCGTCGTCGTTGGCTTCGCCGCGGCCGATCTCGTTGCCGTCTTCATCGCGGATGATCACGGTGGAGCCAGGCTCGGCGGTTCCACTGATGGGGCCGGTCCCGTCAGCAAGGTCGCTGGGGCTGGTGACGACCGGGGTCGTGGGGGCTTCGGTGTCGACGTCGACCGTCGTGTCGGTCGGGCCAGATTCGTTGCCGGCCTTGTCTGCAGCGATGAGTTCGAGCTTGTGCTCGCCGTCGTCGAGGGGTTCGTCGAGGACGATGGAGAAGTCGCCGTCGTCGTTGGCTTCGCCGCGGCCGATCTCGTTGCCGTCTTCATCGCGGATGATCACGGTGGAGCCAGGCTCGGCGGTCCCTGTGATGGGGCCCTTGCCGTCGCTCAGGTCGGACGGGCTGGTGACGACCGGTGCGGTCGGTGCCTTCGTGTCGACGTCGACGGTGGTCTTCGTCTCCTCGGAGTTGTTGCCGGCGTCGTCCTGGGCGATCAGCTCGAGCTTGTGCTCGCCGTCGTCGAGGGGCTCGTCGAGCTCGATCGAGAAGTCGCCGTCGTCGTTGGCTTCGCCGCGGCCGAGTTCGTTGCCGTCCTCGTCGCGGATGATCACGGTCGAGCCGGGTTCGGCGGTCCCGGTGATGGGGCCCTTGCCGTTGTCGAGGTCGCTGGGGCTGGTGACGACCGGTGCCGTGGGTGCTTCGGTGTCGACGTCGACCGTGGTCTTCGTTTCCTCCGAGGTGTTGCCGGCCTTGTCCTGGGCGACGAGTTCGAGCTTGTGCTCGCCGTCGGTCAGCGGTTCGTCCAGCTCGATGGAGAAGTCGCCGTCGTCGTTGGCCTCACCGCGGCCGAGCTCGTTGCCCTCCTCGTCGCGGATGATCACGATCGAGCCCGGCTCCGCGGTACCCGTGATCGGTCCCTTGCCGTCGCTCAGGTCGGACGGGCTGGTGACGACGGGTGCGTCGGGTGCTTCGGTGTCGACATCGACGGTGATCGGGGTGGGGGTCGAGATGTTGCCGGCGTCGTCCTGTGCGATCAGTTCGAGGTTGTGCTCGCCGTCGTTGAGGGGCTCGTCCAACTCGATGGAGAAGTCGCCGTCGTCGTTGGCCTCACCGCGGCCGATCTGGTTGCCGTCCTCGTCACGGACGATGACCGTGGAGCCCGGCTCGGCGGTCCCGGTGATCGGGCCCTTGCCGTCAGCCAGGTCGGTCGGACCGGAGACGATCGGTGCGTTCGGAGCGTCGTCGTCCACGTCCACCGTGACCGGCGTCGGGGACGAGACGTTGCCGGCCTCGTCCTGCGCGACGAGCTCGAGGTCGTGCGCGCCGTCGTCGAGCGGCTCGTCGAGCACGATGGTGAACTGCCCGTCGTCGCGGGCCTCGGCACGGCCGAGTTCGTTGCCGTCGGCGTCACGCACGATCACCGTCGAACCGGGTTCGGCCGACCCGGTGAAGGGGCCGGTGCCGTCGGCGAGGAACTCGGGGGTCGTGCTGATCGGCGCATCGGGTGCGGTGACGTCGGGCGCGGTGACGGTCACGGGCGAGGGAGCCGACTCGTTGCCGGCGTCGTCCTGTGCGACGACCTCCAGGCCGTGGTCGCCCTCGGTCAGCGGCTCGTCCAGATCGACCGAGAAGTCGCCGTCGTCGTTCGCTTCGCCCCGGCCGATCTCGTTGCCGTCCTGGTCACGGATGATGACGATGGAGCCGCGCTCGGCGGTGCCGACCACCGGACCGGTCGGGGTCGCGAGGTCCTGGCGCTCGACGATCGGAGCATCGGGCGCGGTGGTGTCCGGGACGACAGCGGTCGCGGTCGCCGGGCCGGACTCGTTGCCGACCGCGTCGGCGGCGACGACCACGAGGTCGGTCGCGCCCTCGGGCAGCGGTGCGTCGAGACGGACGGAGAAGTCACCGTCCTCGTTCGCGCGGTCGCGGCCGAGTTCGTTGCCGGCCTCGTCACGGACGATGACGATGGAGCCCGGCTCGGCGGTCCCCGTGATGGGTCCGGTCGGGTCGGCGAGGGTGCCGGGGTCGTCGACGATCGGGACGTCGGGGGCGGTGGCGTCGACGTCGAGGGTCGCCGTGGTGGGTTCGGCGGTGAAGCCGTTGCGGTGCTGCACGGCGGTGACGGTGACCGACCCGTCTGACAGCGCCTCTGTGACGGGGAGCGACCAGGTGCCGTCGTCGCCGACGGGGACGTTCACCGGAGCCCGGTCACCGACGGTGACGTCGACGGTGCCGCCGGGGACGCCCTGGCCGGTGATGGTCGGCTTCGGTCCGACTGCTGCGGTCGGCTCGTCGATGACGGCGGAGGTCAGCGGGATGGTGACCTTCCACGTTGATGTCGTCTGCTCGTTCGTGTTGACGTAGTTGGTGGCGGCGTTCGGGGCGAACGAGCCGTGCACCGTGACGACGTCGCCCGGCAGCGCCGAAGCGTCGACGGTGATCGGCACCCGGATGTGGTTGAAGTTCGCTCCACCGGTGTTGAGCGGCTGGGGATTCGCTCCGAGGCAGTCGGTCTGCGTGGGAGACGTGAACGTGCAGTTCGCGACGTTCGCCGTGCCCGAGTTCGCCACGCTGAACGGCGGTCGTCCGCGTGTGAAGGTCGCGGGGCCGGTGATGGTCCAGTGGAAGTCGAGCGAGCGGCTCGGGATCGTGAAGCCACTCGCGTTCTTGACGTTGAAGATCGACGTCTCAAACCGCTGTCCCGGCTGGCCGGTCGTGTCCTGGTCGCCGATGACGTAGACGTTGATCGGCGTCTCGTTCGGCGTGACCTCGTCGGTCGTGGGCTGTGCCTCGGGCGTGGGGGTCGGGGCGGGCGCGGTGCTCGGCGCCGGGGCCGGCTCCGGCTCCGTGGCGGGGTCGGCGTCGACCGGGGGCGCGGTGTCCGCGGGGGCCTCGGGTTCGACGGGCGAACCATTGTCGACAGGTGCCTCGCCCTCGCCCGGCGCCTCCGGCTCCACGGACTCGTCGGCTCGCTCCTCGGTCGGCGCGGGTGCCGTCGTGACGGTCGTCGCGGCGGCCATGTCCGGCACCGCCAACGGCGCGAAGGCCAGCAGGAGGGCTGCGGCAGAGGTGGACTTGCTGAGCGGGGGCATTCGGGGCTCCGATCGAAGGGGTCGGTAGCCATCGTATGCAATATGTATTTCACATGCAATGCATTGCCCGGATTCAGGGCCGTCCAGCGCATCCGGATCGCGCACACAGGCCAGATGCGGAAGTATGTGTCGGTGACGATCATGACGGAACGGCCGGTCGACCAGGCATCGAGCAGTGAACCGGAGCAGCCCGGCAACGCCACGGCGAAGCACCGGAACGTCTCGCTGCTCTCCGTTGCGACCACCACTGCGGAGCGTGTGACGACCTCGGCCGACATCGAGGCCAAGCTCCGCGGGGTCCTCCGTCGGCTGCGTCTGCCGATGGGGCTGCTCGAACGCGTCGCCGGGGTCATCGAGCGTCGCAACTGGGGCGAGGGTCAGACCTTCCAGGACGCTGCGATCGACGCCGGCCGTCGTGCCATGGCCGAAGCCGGTGTCCGCCCGGACGAGATCGGGCTGCTCATCAACACCTCGGTGACGCGCCCGCACCTCGAACCGTCGGTGGCCGTCCGCCTGCACCACGGCCTCGGGCTGCCGTCGTCCGCCATCAACTTCGACATCGCGAACGCCTGCCTGGGGTTCGTCAACGCCATGAGCGTCGCCGCGGGCATGATCGACTCCGGGCAGATCAAGTACGCGCTCGTCGTCGACGGCGAGGACGCCGACCAGGTGCAGCTCAACACCATCGACCGTCTGAACCAGGGCGGCCGGAACCGCAAGGACTTCATGAGCGAGTTCGCCAGCCTGACCCTCGGGTCCGGTGCCGCGGCGGCCGTGCTCGGCCCGGCGGACCTGCACCCCGAAGGCCACCGGATCGTCGGCGGCGTCACCCGCGCGGCGACCCAGTGGTACGACCTGTGCGTCGGCAGCGTCGACGGCATGTTCACGGACGCGAAGATGCTGCTCAAGGGCGGCATGGAGCTCGTCGTCGCCGCCTGGACCGAGGCACGAGCCCACTTCGACTGGGCCGACATGGACCGCTACGTGCTGCACCAGGTCTCCGACGTGCACACCAACGCCTTCGTCGAGGCGATCGGCATCCCGCGCGACAAGGTCCCCACCACGTACCAGCGGTTCGGCAACGTCGGCCCCGCGTCGATCCCGATTACCCTGGCCGACGAGGTCGCTTCCGGCGGCATCCGTCGCGGTGACCGCGTGTTCCTGGGCGGCGTCGGTTCCGGCATCAACACGGCGATGATGGAACTCCACTGGTGAGGTCCCGGCTGCCCCGCGTCGCCGCGAGCACGGCTCCTGCGACGCAGCCGCCCTCCCTGCCCGGCCTCGACCCGGCCTGGTCGCGTCTGGTCACGGTCCCCGCGTGGGCCGGAGATCGGACGGGAGGCACGGATCGCGCCGCGCGCACCTGGCACCTCCTCGACACGGCTGGGTCTCTGGCCGCGCTCGGCGTGGAACCGGTCGGCACAATCCTCTGCGTGCACGGCAACCCGACGTGGTCGTACCTGTGGCGGTCGGTGCTCCGCACCTCGCTCGAGGTCGCGCAGGCCGGCGGCCCGGCCTGGCGTGTGGTCGCGGTCGACCAGCTCGACATGGGCTTCTCGGAGCGCACCGGCGTCGAGCGCGGACTGGCGCAGCGCGTCGCGGACCTCGGAGCCCTGACCGACGAACTCGGGCTGACCGGACCGGTCGTCACCCTCGGCCACGACTGGGGCGGTGTGGTGTCGCTCGGTTGGGCGGTCGACCACCCGGACGTCCTGGCCGCCGCGATGACGTGCAACACCGCCGTGCACCAGCCCGACGACGCCCCGATCCCCGCACCGTTGCGGCTCGCCCTCGGTCCGGGGGTGCTCGGCCGCGCTACGGTCGTGACCCCGGCGTTCCTCGAGACCACCCTGGCCATCGCGCACCCGAAGCTCGAGCGGGCCGTCGCCGACGGCTACCGGGCGCCCTACCGCGGTGCCGCCCGACGCGGTGGCATCGGCGGGTTCGTCGCGGACATCCCCGTCGACGCCCGGCACCGGAGCGCACCCGAACTCGACCGCATCGCCGCCGGGGTCGCCGCGCTCGACGTGCCGGTGCTCCTGCTCTGGGGTCCGCGCGACCCGGTGTTCCTCGAGCGCTACCTGGACGACCTGACCGAACGCGCGCCGCACGCCGACGTCCACCGGTTCGAGGGCGCCGGGCACCTGCTGCCGGATGACGCCGACGTGGCGGGCGCGGTGTTCGACTGGCTCGGTGACCGCCTGCCGGACCGTGGCCGTCCCGCCCAGGCCCCCACGGGCCTCCAGCCCGACGCCGTGGACCCGGGCCAGTCCGCACAGGCGACCCCGCCGCTCTGGGCGCGGCTCGACGAACTGCGCGAGAGCGACGAACCCGCGCTGGTCGAGATGGCCGCCGCCGGTGGCCCCCGCACGATCACGTGGCGGCTGCTCGCCCGACGGGTCGACGAGATCGCCGCAGGACTCGACGACCTGGGCGTCCGGAGCGGCGACCGTGTCTCGCTCCTGGTGACCCCCGGTGCCGACCTGACCGCCGTCCTGTACGCCTGCGTGCGGATCGGGGCGGTCGTCGTCGTCGCGGACGCCGGACTCGGACTCGGCGGCCTGACCCGGGCCGTCCGCGGAGCCCGACCGGACTGGATCATCGGCGCGCTGCCCGGGCTCGGTGCCGCGCGTGCCCTCGGCTGGCCGGGGCGACGCATCGCGACGGTCTCGTTGCCCGCGCCGGCCCGGAAGGCGCTGCGGGTGGAGCACACGCTCGTCGACGTCGCCCGCCGCGGAGCCCGCCGTCTCGCGCACGGCACCGCGCTGCCGACGGCCCCGTCGCCGGACGCGCCCGCGGCCGTGCTCTTCACCTCGGGATCGACCGGGCCGGCGAAGGGCGTCGTGTACACGCACGGCCAGCTCAGTGCCGTCCGGGACGCCCTGGCCACCCAGTACGACGTCGGTGTCGGCACCGGCCTCGTCGCCGGGTTCGCACCGTTCGCGCTGCTCGGCCCGGCCCTCGGGGCACGGTCGGTCGCGCCCGACATGGACGTCACCGCGCCGCGCACCCTGACGGCGAAGGCGGTCGCGGCCTCGGTCGCCGCGGCTGACGCCACCGTGGTGTTCCTGTCGCCGGCGGCCCTGGCGAACGTCGTCGCGACCGCGTCGGAACTCACCGACGCCGACCGCCAGGCGCTGCGGGGCGTGCGGCTGTTCCTGTCGGCCGGGGCTCCCGTCTCGGCTGCGCTGCTCACCGCGGCGACCGAGCTGATGCCGAACGCCAGCGCCCACACCCCCTACGGCATGACCGAGGGGCTCCTCATGACGGACGTCGACCTGGACGGGGTCCGTGCCGCCGGCCGGTCCGGTGACGAGGGGATCTGCGTCGGGGTGCCGGCAGCGAACGTCCGCGTCCGCATCGCACCGCTCGACGGTTCCGGGCGCTCGACCGGAGCCCTGACGGACGAGCCCGGGATCACCGGCGAGATCGTCGTCGCGGCACCACACGTGCGCGACCACTACGACCGGCTCTGGCGCACCGACCGGGTCTCGCGCCTCGGCGTCGACGACCCGCGCGGGCACCGCACCGGGGACGTCGGGCACCTGGACGGCGCGGGACGGATCTGGGTCGAGGGCCGGCTGCAGCACGTGCTGACCACCCCGGACGGGGTCGTCACGCCGGTGGGGCCGGAGCAGCGGATGGAGGGCGTCGACGGTGTCGGACGTGCCGGGGTCGCGGGCATCGGGCCGATCGGCACCCAGCAGGTGGTGGCCGTCGTCGAGACCGACCCTGCCGTGCGCCGGCCCGGGCTGGCGTCGCCGTCGCTCGCCGCAGCGGTCCGTGCCGCCGCCGGAGTGCCACTCGCGGCGGTGCTCGTCGTGCCCGTGCTGCCGACGGACATCCGGCACAACTCCAAGGTCGACCGCACCCGGCTGTCCCGCTGGGCCGGCTCGGTGCTGTCCGGCGGCCGGATGGTGCGCCCGTGAGCGGCGCGTTCGGCGCGTTCGGCGCGTTCTCGCGCGCTCAGCGACACCTCACGGGCCGTCGGGTGCGTGAGGTGTCGGTGAGCACGAATCTCCGACCCGCCGCGGTTCGAGACGGCGGCCGGAAGGTGCGCCCGTGAAGGTCCTGGTCACCGGGGCCAGCGGGTTCCTCGGGCAGGCCACCGCCGCAGCCGTGCGGGACGCCGGGTACGAGGTCCGGACCTTCCAGCGCCGTCCCTCCGGGGTGTCGGGCGTGCAGGACGTCGCCGGGACGATGACGGACGACGCTGCGATCGCCTGCGCGGTCGACGGGGTCGAGGCGGTCGTGCACCTGGCCGCGAAGGTGTCGCTCGCCGGCGACCCGGCCGACTTCGCCCGGGTCAACGTCGAGGGAACCCGCTCACTGCTGGGGGCCGCCCGTGCCGCCGGCGTCGGGCGCTTCGTCTTCGTGTCGTCGCCGTCGGTCGCGCACACCGGTTCGTCGCTCGTCGGGGCCGACGCCGGTCCGGCCGAACCGTCCCGTGCGCGTGGTGACTACGCCCGCACCAAGGCCGCGGCGGAGCTGCTGGCACTCGGTGCCGACGCCCCGGACTTCGCCGTCGTGGCCGTCCGGCCGCACCTGGTGTGGGGTCCGGGGGACACGCAGCTCGTCGGACGGATCGTCGAGCGGGCCCGAGCCGGACGGCTCCCGCTGCTCGACTCCGGCGCTGCGCTCATCGACACGCTCTACGTCGACAACGCCGCGACGGCCATGGTCGCGGCACTCGAACGCATCACGGACGACGGTGTGCACGGCAACGCCTACGTGGTCACGAACGGTGAGCCCCGACCCGTCGCCGATCTGCTCGCCGGCATCTGCACGGCGTCCGGCGTCCGGCCCCCGCAGTGGCACGTGCCGGCTGCTGTCGCCCGGGCAGCGGGGTCCGTGGTCGAGGCCGTCTGGCGCGTCCGACCGGGCGAGGACGAACCGCCGATGACCCGGTTCCTGGCCGAGCAGCTGTCGACCGCGCACTGGTTCGACCAGCGGCGGACCCGGCAGGAGCTCGGGTGGACCCCGTCGGTGTCGATCGACGAGGGACTCGAGCGACTGGCGGCGGCGACAGAGGCAGGGGCAGCGGCAGTGGTTCAGGCTTCGTCGGCGGCGACGTAGACCCAGGCCGTCCGACCCGAGGCGAGTGTGACCCGCACGCGCTGGTAGTCGGCGACCTCGTACCCGTCGACCGCGCGGAGCTGCCACTCGTACCCGAGAGCCAGGGCCACCCCTTCGACGACGTCGTCAGGAGCACCGCGGCGCAGGATCGGGTGCTGGTCCGAGCCGCTCGTCCGGATGACGTCCGGGTCGGTGATCGTCACCCGGTCGAGCCGCCAGCCGGGCAGGGAGTCCGGGGTGGTCGGGACGTGCTCGCCGAACAGTGACTCCTGCACGAGGGGCTGCTGGAGCGTGCCGTAGGAGAACACCCGATGGGTCTGGCCGGGCAGGTGCTCGGGTCGTCGGACCGGCTTCGGAGCGATCGTCGGTGTCGAGGTCCAGACGAGTGCACCCGCGAGCCCGGCGAGTCCGAGGTGGAGCAGCCCGACGACGGCGAGGACGCTGCCCCACAGGATGCTGCTGGTGTCACCGGGGCACGCGTACTGCAACCCGTCGTCCTCGGCGTCGACGCAGGTGGCTGCGCCGTTGCCGATCCCGACGGCGATGGCGATGATGCCGACGACGAGGCAGACGAGCGCGAACGCGCCGAGACCGATGACCCAGCGCTGGCCGGGGGAGAGACGCTTCACGTCGCGAGGGTAGCGGACCGGAGGCGCGGATCACGCGAGCCGATCGGCTCGCGTGATCCGCGCCTCCGGTCCGGCGACGTCACCCGCAGAACTCCGTCGGCGGCGACTGATCGACCTTGCTCACCCACACCGAGTCCGCCCGGTCGCCGGAGCCGAGCGACGGGCCCCGGAAGCTGACGTACACGCCGTCGATCGTCGTCGTCCAGCCGCCGTAGGGCGAGTCCGACGGCTGGGCGTCGTCGTTGCCCGGCTCCGTGTAGTGGAGGTCGGGGTACGCCGCCCGCAACTCGGCGAGCGTGCTGCCGACCCCGAGCCCCGCCGCCGTCGTGGGGCCGTTGCCCGGAGCGTCCGGGGCGCCGGTTCCGATGGCGAGACTCTGCACCGTGCCGTCGTCCGCCCGGACCACCGTCAGTTCCGGGAAATCCTGCGACCGCCAGAAGGTGACGTTCGGGTTGAGGCAGGGCGCGGGCGTGTAGATCCCGTCCAGGTCGTCCGTCTCGGCGGCGTACTCCCCGCCGAGCGCGATCGGCCCGACCTCGCTGCCGGAGATCGTCCACGTGTCCGGGTCCGACAGCGAGTACGGCGCCCGGGTCGACGTCGGCGTCGGGGTCGGGGTCGGGTTCGCCGTGGGCGTCGGGCCGCCCACGACCGGGGCCCCGGACGAGGTCTCGGTCGGCGACGGCTCGGGTGTCGTCGTCGCGGTGGGGGCGGGGGCGGTGGTGATCGACGTCGGGATGAGGCCGAGCGCGACCCCGCCGCCCGCAGCACCGAGCAGCAGCACCCCGACGACACCGATCGCGATGCCTGCACGGCGGCCTCGTCGCTTCGGGCGAGGGGTGGCACGCTCGAGGACGTTCTGCTTCATCGAGACGAGCATGCGCTGCAGGTCGTCTCCCTGGGGAGGCTCAGTGTTCATCGTGCGTCACCGCCTTCCTGAGTCGTCGGCGGGACCGGGAGACCCGCTGGGTGACCGCCCCGACGCTGAGGCCGAGCAGTTGTGCGGCTTCGGCGTAGGAGTACCCCTGTAGCAGGCAGAGTTCGCAGATCCGGCGGTCGGCCTCCGGCAGCGCGGCGATCTCGGCGCGGACCCAGCGGAGCTGCTCGGATGCCTCGGTGGTGTCAGCGGGGGCGGCGAGGTCGAAGGGGAGCTCGTCGCCGGCGTGCTTCTGGTTGCGCCGTCCCAGGTTCTTGGCGTGGTTGCGGCACACCACCAGCAGCCACGGCAGGAGTGTGCCGGTCGGGAGCTGCAGGCCGTCGGCTCGCTGCCAGAGCGTCAGGAACGTGTCCTGGACCAGCTCTTCGACGTCCTGCTTGCTCCCCGCGATCGCCCAGGCGTAGCGGGTCAGCGTCGGCGCGAACCGGTCGAACGCCGTCGCGAGTGCTGCTCTGTCCCCCGAGGCGAGGCGCCGTGCGAGGCCGGCGTCGTCTTCTGCGGTGTTGTCCACGGTGCTCCCTTCACTACGACAATGTCGTGAAGAGGCCGAACCTGACACGGATCACGACGCGAGTCGTCCGTGTCGTGATCCATGTGTGATGCTCCGGAGGCGTCAGCGGTGTCGGCGCGTCAGCCGGTGAAGCGTTGCCAGAGGTCGGCGACGATCGGCCAGACGTCACCGGCGCGGTCGGCGGACCCGACGGCGACGAGGACGACCGGGACGATCGTGACGGCGACGGCCACGAGGACGGCGAGCACGACGGCCGAGGCTGCGGTCGCGGTGTGCCGTCGGGTGAAGGCGAGGACGAGCAGCGCGAGGACGACCAACGACCCCGCGATCGTGATCAGTGCCACCCGCACGAACGGGAACGGCACGAGTCCCGAGGTGGTCGCCGTGACGCCGCCGAGGAACCCGACGAGGGGCAGGAACGCCCCCAGTGCGGTGCCGAGGACCAGGACCACGCCGATGCCCGAGGCGATCCAGACGCCGCGTGGCCGGGGGCGACGGAGCTTCGCCCGGCGGTTCCCGGACCAGGCGGTGGTCACGGCTGCTCTCGGCGGTGCCGTGCTGCGTCGGTCTCGGCCGCAGCGGTCTCGGCCGCGTCGGCGGAATCGGCGGCAGCGGATGCGGCGTCCTCAGCGGCGTCGGCTGCGTCGGCCGCGGCGTCGGCGGCCTGCTCCGACGCCCGTGCGAGCGACTCGGCGGCGGCGTCACGCACGTCCTCGGTGGTGTCGGTGGCGCTCTCGACGACGCGCTTCGTGGTCTCGGCGGTGGCGTCGGCAGCGCGCTTCGAGGCATCGGCGGTGGCGTCCGCTGCGCGCTTCGTCACGTCGGCGGTCGCTGCGGCAGCACGCTTGGTCGCGTCCGCCGTGGTCTCGGCAGCCTGCTCGACGGCGTCGGTCGCGACCTCGGTCGCGCGGCCGAGCGGCGACTGCTCGTCGTCGAACGGACCGTGCACGTCGAGGACGCGGACGTCCACGCTCGTCGGGAGCTCGGACAGCTGCCGCGTCGCGGCGGTCACCTGCTTCCGCACCTCGTCGGCGACGTGCAGCACCGGCTCCGGGTAGCTGACGACGATGGAGACCTGCACACCGAGCGCGCCGTCGTCCTCGTCGACCTGCACGCCGGCGGCGCCGGCGCTCCGGCCGAGCTGCTTGCGGAGCTGGTCGGCTGCACGGGCGGCGATCCCGCCGAGGTGGTGCACGCCGGGTACGCCGAGTGCGGTCTCCGCTGCCGTCCGGGCGACGATCGTGACGGTGCTCGCGTCGTCGGGCAACGGCTCCGTGAGCTCCGCGGGCAGTGCCACCTCGGTGACCTGCGTGTGCGCGTTCGGGTCGTGCTGCATGGTTCTCTCCTCGTTCGGGTTCCGCCGGAACGCATCGGGGCACCCGACTGCGCGAGTGCCCCGACACGGTTCGTGCGACCTACTTCTTGAAGACGTCCTTGACGTCCTCGCCGGTCTGCTTCGCGCTCGCGGCGGCCTGGTCCTTCTTGCCTTCGGCGACCTTGGAGTCGTCGCTGGTCAGGTTGCCGACGGCTTCCTTCGCCTTGCCGGCGAGGTCCTGGGCGGCGTTCTTGATCTTGTCGTCGAGTCCCATGACGGGTCCTTTCGTGAGTGGGCGGTGCGCCCGGTGGTGTGGTGGTGGGCCGGGAGGCCCGGGGTACGTCCGGCTGACGGGTGTCAGTGGACGCGGGTCGACTTCGCGAGCGCGGAGCGGGTACCGCCGGTCAGGTGCACGAGCACCGGGACCGGACGGCCGAGGGTGCGGTCGAGGACCGCGACGGCTCGGTCGACGGCGTCGAGCACGGTGACGGCGTCCCCGCCGCGGCGGACCGCGACACGGATCCGTGCGGCGCGCTGCCGGCGGACGAGGTAGGTGTCGACACGGGAGCCGACCACGTCGCGGACACCCGCGAGTTCGTGCTCGAGGACGTCCCGGACGAGTGCGACGTTGATCGTGACGGCGTCGTCGCCCGAGTGCTCCCGCACGGCGACGGACGTGCCGCCACCACCGCGGGTGAACACCCACACGAGCGACAGGACGATCACGAGGACCGCGGCCCCGGCGACGATCCACAGCGCGGACGCGGGCACGTCAAGGCTGCGGGGGAGGTCGACGTACGGCTTGACGGCGTCCTGGACGGCGGGCAGCACACCCGCGCCCATCGCGATCCCGACGACCACGGCGACGAGGCCGAGGACGAACAGGATGATCCGGTTGAGGGTCCGGTTGCTCTTGGTCATGCGAGGGTTCCCTTCTCCTCGACCCGGACGCGGACGCGTCGGCCGAATCGCTCGTCGAGGCCGCTCAGACGCTCCACGACGGCGGCACGGACGCTCGCCTCGTCGACCGGCACACCGGTGACGGGGACGATCCGGACCTCGGTGGAACGGCCACGGGCGGTGGCGGAGGCGTTCCCCTCGGGGACACCGGCCGCCATGCCTGCAGCGTTCGCCGCGGTGGAGGCGACGATGCGGGCGTCGATGACGACCGCTCCGCGCTCGTGTTCGACGACCGATCGGTGCTGGCGGCCGGGCTTGAGCGCCAGGACGACCAGCACGACGCCGAGGACGACGAGCACACCCGCGATGACCTCGACGATGGTGACGAACGCGGCGTCCGGACGGAGCGCCGTGTCGACCACGGTCTGGGGGTCGGCGACGAGCGGCGGGCGTCCGATGGCGCTGAGCACCGCCTCGGTGCCGATCCAGGCGGCCACCAGGGCGAGCACCACGAGTGCCACCGCCACTGCTGTGGAGCGGGAGCGGTGCACGCTCCGACGACGGATGCGTCGTTCGACGGAACCGTTGCTCATGATGGCCTCCTAGCGGGCACGGGACTCGTGCTCGCGCACGATCCCGGTGAGTTCGATGTGGGCACTGCCGACGCGGCGTCCGGTCAGGTCGCTCACGCGGCCCTTGACCTGCTCCGCGATCCGGATCGACCCGGAGACGATGTCGTCGCTCGCGGCGATCGGCCCGGTGATGTCGAGCGACAGTGCTCCCGACGCGTCGCCGAGTCCGACGCGCACCCGCTTGGCGGGGGCGCCGAGCCCTTCGGCTGCGACGGCCCGCGCCAGCGAGGTGAGCGCGCGTGCGGTGATCTCGACGCGGCCCGGGACGTCCGGGCCGGCGTTCACCGGGAGCTCCGGCGTCCGGTCAGCACGTCGGTCAGGGCACCGCGGTCGATGCGACCGGTGGCGAGGGCGGCCACGAGGGCCCCGATCGCACCGAACACGATCACGAGCACGAAGCCCCAGAACCCGAACTGCAGTGCCACGACGGCGAGGACTGCGCCGATGAGGGCGCCGATCAGCGTGTTGCTCATGCGACTCGGGCTTCCTTCTTCTCGTCGTCGTTGTCGTCGTCGTCGCCCGGGATGTAGACGTCCTGGACGGTCACGTTGACCTCGGCGACCTCCATGCCGACGATCTGCTCGAGGGCACGGGCGACACCGGAACGGACGCCGTCGGCGACCTGCTGGAGCGACACCGGGTACTCGGCGACGATCACGATGTCCGCGGCGACCTGCTTCTCGCCGACCTCGACCTTGACGCCCTGGCCGAAGTCGCGCTGGCCGATGGCGTCGCGGAGGGCGCCGATGGCACGGGCTGCGCCGTTGCCGAGGGAGTGCACGCCGTTGACCTCGCGGGCGGCGATGCCGGCGACCTTCGACACGACGGTGTCGTCGATGACGGTCTTGCCGGTGACGCCGCTGGTGCCGGCGTGCGAGGTGGCACGGGTCGCCGTGGTGGCCGGGGTGGGGGTGATGGTGTCAGCCATGTTCGTTCCTTCCGTTGACCCGCCGGGCGTTCCCAGCGGTTGCTGTTCACGGATGAGACGGGCTGTGGAAGAGATTCGTCACACACGACTTCTCGGATTCGGGTGGTGTCCAGGCATCCCCGGAAATCCGCGGATCTGCGTGTACCCCCGGCCTGTTCAGTCGGGCTTTTCAGCCGTTTCCGGCCGCGTCGTTGCGTTCTGCAGCGGCCCGCATGGCGCGCACGCAGGCCATCGGCGACTCGCCGCGCTCCTCGCGGAAGAGCTGCTGCAGGCGTCGGGGGAGCACCCCTGCGGCAGCCGCGATGTCGTCGAGCGTGAGCGGGTCGTCGAGGTGCTGTTGGATGTACGACACCGCACGGCGGACACGCCACGACGCCTTGCCGGCCTCCGGCTGCGCAGCCAGCGACGCGCGCTTCGTCACGGCCGGGTCCTCACCGAACCGGTCGCGGTAGGTCTCGGCGAACCGGCCCGGGTTGGTGAAGCCCCAGCGACGGGCGATCGCGGCGATGCCGGAGGACACGAGCGGACAGTCCGCCGGGGCGACCGGGCCACCCCGGTCCGCGCGGAGCAGCTCCTCGCGCACACGGTCCAGGCGGTGGTCGCGCAGGAAGCGGTGCGGAGTGGTGTCGAGCGTCCGGGCGAAGACGTCCTGCAGTCCGCGCTGGCTCAGTCCGCACGCGGCGGCGATCGTGGGGACCGTGGGGCGTTCGGCGGCGTGCAGCTCGATGAACCGGATCGCGTCACGGAGCCGGTTCGCCACGGGCACGTCGTCACCGCGGTTCCGGATGGGGAACGTGTCGAGGATGACGACGGCCAGCCGGCGGTTCAGGGCGGTCCGCATCGGTCCGAGCACGCGGTCGTCGACCAGGGCCGGCCCGAGTTCACGGATCAGGTGCCGCAGCGGTTCGCGCCGGGCGACGACCTCGTCCTGCTGGTCGAACAGCAGTGGGCCGTCGGGCAGGCGGTAGCCGAGGTCACGGCCGACGCTCCGCAGGAACCGGTCGGACACGTGCACGCCGTTGTAGACCGTGCCGTCGGACTCGAACCGGTAGGCCTCGGACGCCGAGGCGATGTACGGGCTGCCCGGCTCGACGACGCGGGTGCGGTCGGCGAAGTGCATCTCGAGCCGGCCCTTGGTCAGCCAGAACACCACGTGGTCGTCCCGCACGCCGATGACCCCGCCCCGCCGGCCGCCCTCGGCACGCATGGTGCGCAGCGACAGGTCGTCGTCGCCCACGACCGTGTACTCGTACCGCGTGTCGTCGGTGGCGAAGGTCTCGGAGGCGAAGTCCGAGCCGCCGTACTCGGCCTCGAAGATCTCGGAGTAGTCGGATCCCTCGCCGTCGGAGAACCGCAGCCGGCGGAATCCATTCGTCGTCGAGGGGTCCATGCGCCGATCATGCCACCGGTTGCGCTCGGACGGGATCGGAATACCCTAGGGGGGTACCGTATTGAGAACGGTGGAGGCGGACATGCACGAACACGTCGGGTACATCGGCGACAAGGACGACCTGCTCAAGCGACTCCGTCGCGCCGAGGGGCAGGTGCGCGGCATCGCGCGGATGGTCGAGGACGAGACGTACTGCATCGACGTCCTGACCCAGATCTCGGCGGCGAACCGGGCGCTCGAACGCGTCGCGCTGTCGCTGCTCGAGGACCACCTGGCGCACTGCGTCGCCGAGGCCGTCGCCGAGGGCGGGGACGCCGCCGACGAGAAGGTGCGCGAGGCCAGCCAGGCGATCGCCCGGCTCGTCCGCTCCTGACCCTGACGACCACCACCGAGAAGGAGACACCATGACCACCGAAACGCTGCTCGTCGAGGGCATGACCTGCGACCACTGCGTGATGAGCGTCACCGAGGAACTCACCGAGGTCGACGGGGTGTCGGGCGTCGACGTCCGACTCGTCCCCGGCGGGTCGTCCGAGGTCACCGTCAGCTCCGCGGCACCCGTCGACGCGGACGCGCTCCGCGCCGCCGTCGCCGAGGCGGGGTACGAGGTCGTGCGCTCGTGACCGACCGCACCGTCGAACTCGACATCACCGGGATGACCTGCGCCTCGTGCGCGAACCGCATCGAGCGGAAGCTCGGCAAGCTGCCCGGGGTCACCGCCACGGTCAACTACGCCACCGAGAAGGCGCAGGTGCAGGTCGCCGCGGACGGTACCGCCGACCCCGAGGCGCTCATCGCCGCGGTGGAGTCGGCCGGGTACGGCGCCACGGTGCCGGCCCCGCCCGCCGCTGCTGACGCCGGCCCCGCGGTGGACGAGGACCCGACCGGCCCGCTGCGCCGGCGCCTGGTCGTGTCCGCCGTGCTCGCGGTGCCCGTCGTGGTGCTCTCGATGGTGCCGGCCCTGCAGTTCCCGAACTGGCAGTGGCTCGCCCTGACGCTCGCCGCGCCCGTCGCGGTCTGGGGCGCGCTCCCGTTCCACCGTGCCGCGTGGGTCAACGCCCGGCACGGTGCCGCCACCATGGACACCCTGGTGAGCGTCGGCGTCCTCGCTGCCTTCGGGTGGTCGCTGTACGCCCTGTTCTTCGGCGACGCCGGCACGACCGGCATGCACATGACGTTCTCGTGGTTCGCCACTGACCCCGAGGCCGCCGACCTGTACCTCGAGGTCGCGACGGCCGTGACGGTGTTCATCCTCGCCGGCCGGTACATGGAGGCCCGCGCGAAGACGCAGTCCGGCGCCGCGCTCCGGGCACTGCTCGAACTCGGTGCGAAGGACGCCACCGTCCTGCGTGACGGCGGCGAACACCGCGTGCCCGCCTCGTCCCTCGTGGTGGGCGACGTCGTCGTGGTGCGACCCGGCGAACGGATCCCGAGTGACGGCCTGGTGCAGGACGGCTCCTCGGCCGTCGACCTCAGCATGCTCACCGGTGAGTCCGTGCCGGTCGAGGTCGGCCCGGACGACCGGGTCACCGGCGCGACGATCAACGTCGGCGGCCGGCTCGTCGTCGCGATCACCCGCGTCGGCGCCGACACCGAGCTCGCCCGGATGGGTCGCCTGGTCGAGGACGCCCAGACCGGCAAGGCCGAGGTGCAGCGCCTGGCCGACCGCGTGTCGGGGGTCTTCGTGCCGATCGTCATCGCGCTCGCCGTGCTGGCCTTCGTCGGCTGGCTCGTGTTCGGCGGTTCGGTCACCGCGGCCTTCACCGCGGCCGTCGCCACCCTGATCATCGCCTGCCCGTGCGCCCTCGGGCTCGCCACGCCCACCGCCCTGCTGGTCGGGACCGGCCGAGGCTCCCAGCTCGGCATCCTGATCGGCGGTCCGCAGGTGCTCGAGCGCACCCGCGGCGTCGACACCGTCGTGCTCGACAAGACCGGCACCGTCACTACGGGATCGATGACCCTGCGGTCGGTCACCGCTGTCGACGAGACCGAGGACACCGTGCTCCGGCTCGCCGCCGCGGTCGAGGACGGCTCGGAACACCCCGTCGCCCGTGCCGTCACCACCGCGGCCCGTGCCCGAGGCGTCGACCTGCCCGAGACCGAGCAGTTCACCGCGACCGCCGGCGCCGGTGTGCAGGCCGTCGTGGACGGCGACGTCGTCCTGGTCGGCACGACCCGCTGGCTCGCCGACTCGTGGTCGATCACCCTGCCCCCGGTGCTGTCCGACGCCGTCGAGCGCGCCGAGGCCGACGGGGGCACGGCGGTCGTCGTCGCCCGGAACGGCACGGCCCTCGGCGTGGTCGTCGTCGGCGACACGGTGAAGCCCGAGGCCGCTGACGCGATCGCCCGCTTCCGGGCCCTCGGCCTGCACCCGGTGCTGCTCACCGGCGACAACGACGGTGCCGCACTTGCGGTCGCCGCCCGGGTCGGCATCGACGAGGTGCACGCTCGCGCGACCCCGGCGTCGAAGCTCGAGACCGTCCGCCGACTGCAGTCCGAGGGGCGGAGCGTCGCGATGGTCGGCGACGGCGTGAACGACGCAGCGGCGCTGGCCGCGGCCGACCTCGGCATCGCCATGGGGGCCGGCACCGATGCGGCCATCGCGGCGAGCGACATCACGGTGGTGAGCGGCCGGCTCACCGTGGTCGCCGACGCCATCCGGTTGTCGCGCGCGACGCTCGGCGTCATCAAGGGCAACCTGTTCTGGGCATTCGCGTACAACGTCGCGGCGATCCCGCTCGCGATGGCGGGGCTGCTCAACCCGGTGCTCGCGGGTGCGGCGATGGCGTTCTCGTCGGTCTTCGTCGTGACGAACAGCCTGCGGCTGCGTCGCTTCGCGGCGCAGCCGTGAACCCGGCGAGCCGGCCGCAGCCGTGAACCCGGCGAGCCGGCCGCAGCCGTGAACGCGACCGGCCGGGAGGCGTGACGCGCGCAGCGAACGCGAGCCGCGCCTCCCGGCCGACTGTGCGCACCACCTGCCGGAGCGCACTACGCTCGAAGACGGTCCGCGACGCAGCGCTGCGTGACCCGCGGGCTGTACGTCTTGAACGTGATCCCCAGGAGGACCGAAGTGACCGAATCCGCTCCCGTCGACCCCACATCGACCGAAGGCTGGAAGAAGCTCGACAGCATCGCTGCCGACTTCACCCCGGACCTGCGAGGGTGGTTCGACAGCGACCCCGGTCGTGCCGAGCAGTACACCTTCCAGGCGGCCGACCTGACCGTCGACCTGTCCAAGGGCCTGGTGACCGACGAGATCCTCGCCGCGCTGCTGCAGGTCGCGAAGGACACCGGCGTCGCCGAACGCTTCCAGGCGATGCTCGCCGGTGAGCACATCAACGTCACCGAGGACCGCGCCGTGCTGCACACCGCGCTCCGCCGCCCGAAGGCGACCGAGGGCCTCGTGCCGGCGGCACCCCTGACCGTCGACGGCCAGGACGTCGACGCCGACGTGCACGCCACGCTCGACAAGGTCTACGGCTTCGCCGAGCAGGTCCGCAGCGGCGCCTGGACCGGTGTCACCGGCAAGCGCATCGAGACCGTCGTCAACATCGGCATCGGTGGCTCCGACCTCGGCCCGGTCATGGTCTACGAGGCACTCAAGCCCTACGTCCAGCCCGGCCTCGAGGCACGCTTCGTCTCGAACATCGACCCGGCGGACATCTACGAGAAGACCGCGGACCTGGACCCCGAGACCACGCTCTTCATCGTCGCGTCGAAGACCTTCGGCACGCTCGAGACCCTGACGAACGCGCGCCTCGCCCGCCAGTGGCTGTGGGAGAAGCTCGGGCTGACCGACGCGGCCGACGACGAGAAGAAGAACGCCGTCGCCAAGCACTTCGTCGCCGTCTCCACCGCGCTCGACAAGGTCGAGGCGTTCGGCATCGACCCCGAGAACGCCTTCGGCTTCTGGGACTGGGTGGGCGGCCGCTACTCGGTCGACTCGGCCATCGGCACGAGCGTCGTGATCGCCATCGGCAAGGAGAACTGGGAGCAGTTCCTCGCCGGCTTCCACGCCATCGACGAGCACGTCCGCACCACGCCGCTCGAGCAGAACGTCCCCGTCCTGATGGGCCTGCTCAACGTCTGGTACACGAACTTCCTCGGTGCGCAGAGCCACGCGGTCCTGCCGTACACGCAGTACCTGCACCGCTTCGCCGCGTACCTGCAGCAGCTCACGATGGAGTCGAACGGCAAGCGCGTGCGTTGGGACGGCTCGCCCGTCGCCACCGAGACCGGCGAGGTCTTCTGGGGTGAGCCCGGCACGAACGGCCAGCACGCGTTCTACCAGCTGATCCACCAGGGCACCCGCCTGATCCCGGCCGACTTCATCACGGTCGCCAACCCGGCCCGTCCGCTGAAGGACGAGACCGGAGACGGCAAGGGTGTCGCGCCCGGCACCGACGTGCACACGCTGTTCCTGGCGAACTTCTTCGCGCAGACCAAGGCGCTCGCGTTCGGCAAGAGCGCCGACGAGGTCCGCGCCGAGGGCACCACCGACGAAGGCATCGTCGCGGCGCGCACGTTCCCCGGCAACAAGCCGACCACGTCGATCATCGCGCCGGAGCTCACCCCGAGCGTCCTCGGCCAGCTCATCGCCCTGTACGAGCACATCGTGTTCACCGAGGGCACGATCTGGGGCATCGACTCGTTCGACCAGTGGGGTGTGGAGCTCGGCAAGCAGCTGGCGCTGCAGGTCACGCCGGCCGTCGAGGGCGACCAGGCCGCGCTCGACGCGCAGGACCCGTCGACCAAGGCGCTCATCGCGAAGTACCTGGAGCTGCGGAAGTAGCGCACGCCCCCACCTGACGGACGGGAGGCCCGTGGCGGATCCGCCACGGGCCTCCCGTCCGTTTGTGTGCGTGCGCTGGCCGCGGGGCGGACGCCGGGCCGGTTTCGCGGTCAGCGACACCGCACGCGCGCGCTGGCCCGTGAGGTGTTGCTCAGCGCGAAACGCCGCCTGCCGCCTGCCGCCGCGCCCCGTCACCGCGCCGGACGGTCCGCCGGTGTCGGTCGGAGCGGCTACGGTCGAGGGCATGGAGCGTTCGGAGATCCTCGCCGCGGCTGCCGCCGCGCACGCCGCCCGCATCGCAGCGGCCGGTGGTGACGACGCCGCAGCGCGTGAACGGGCCGACAGCGTCCGACGACGGGCTGACGGGCTCACCGACCGGTACGACACGGTCGAGGGTGCGGACGCCGAGTCCGACGCCCGCGACGCCGCACGCCGACGCGCAGGCGAGGCGGACCGCGCGGCCTCACGCACCGAGGGCGTGCTGTCGGACTGGCACCGGATGGGCACCCGTCGTGGCGTCACCCCCGACGCCCAGGTCCGCACGGCCTGGACCGTGACCGGGGTCCCCGAGCGCGGTGACGCCCGAGCGCTCGCGAACGTGCTGCTCTCCACCGCGGGGCACGCCGGACGCGTCGCCGACGCCGCCCGACGCAACCCTGCCCTGTCCGGCGCAGCGAGTGCTGCCGCCCGACGGACCGTGCGCCGCTACACCGACCACGGTGCCGACATGGCCTCGTTGGGGGACGTCCTGGGCGAGGGCCCCGTCGACGACGAGCGCTGAACCTGATCCGCAGATTGGACCGCTCCCGTCCTCATCAGGCCTTCTGTGGACCGATCCAAACGACCTGACGACAGAATGTCCAATTGACAGGACATGGAATCGGGTTACGATCGGTCCACGCACTGACGCGCGATCACCGACGAAGGAGTCACCGAATGGTCGACATCAAACCGACAGCCCCGACTGTCGCACTGCCCCCGTTGGGGACCGGGCCGCACCGCCGACGACTCGGCGTGCTGGCCCTCGTCGCCACGTTCGGTGGGTTGCTCTTCGGGTACGACACCGGTGTCATCAACGGTGCGCTGAACCCGATGAAGGCCGAGCTCGGTCTCACGAACTTCACCGAGGGCGTGGTCACCAGCTCGCTGCTCTTCGGCGCCGCGATCGGCGCCATGCTCGGCGGCCGCATCGCAGACGGTTGGGGTCGTCGCAAGACCATCATCCTGCTCGCCGTCACGTTCTTCGTCGGCACGCTGATCTGCGTGTTCGCGCCGACGTTCGAGGTCATCGTCGTCGGTCGTGTGCTCCTCGGCCTCGCGGTGGGTGGTGCATCCACGGTGGTGCCGGTGTTCCTCGCCGAACTCGCGCCGTACGAGATCCGCGGGTCGCTGTCCGGCCGCAACGAGCTCATGATCGTGATCGGTCAGCTCGCCGCGTTCGTGGTCAACGCGATCATCGGCAACGTGTGGGGTGAGGGCAACGGCGTGTGGCGCGTCATGCTGGCCGTCTGTGCGCTCCCCGCGATCGCGCTGTTCGTCGGGATGCTCCGGGTGCCGGAGTCGCCGCGGTGGCTCGCGTCGAAGGACCGCTACGACGAGGCGCTCTCGGTCCTCGAGCAGGTCCGGACCACCGATCGGGCCCGTGCCGAGCTCGACGACATCAAGCGGAGCAACGACCTCGAAGCGAAGGTCGAGCGCGTCAGTGGTTGGCACACGCTGCGCGGGAACAAGTGGCTCATCCGCATCGTGCTCATCGGTGCCGGGCTCGGCGTCGCGCAGCAGCTCACCGGCATCAACTCGATCATGTACTACGGCCAGACCGTGCTCATCGAGTCCGGGTTCCAGGCGTCGGCAGCCCTCATCGCGAACATCGCCCCCGGCGTGATCGCCGTGATCGGTGGCGTCATCGCGCTGTACAACATGGAGAAGATCAACCGCCGCACGACGCTGATCCTCGGGTTCACGCTGACGACGATCTGCCACTTCCTCATCGGCATCGCGTCCGTGGCGCTGCCCGAGGGCAACCCGGCCCGCCCGTGGGTCATCCTGTTCCTGGTCGTCGCGTTCGTCGGCTCGATGCAGACCTTCCTCAACATCGCGGTCTGGGTCGTGCTGTCCGAGATCTTCCCGACCCAGATCCGTGCGCTCGGCATGGGCATCTCGGTCTTCTGCCTCTGGATCGCGAACGCGTTCCTCGGGCTGTACTTCCCGACGATCGTCGCAGCGACCGGCATCACCGGGACCTTCTTCGGGTTCGGGGTCGTCGGACTGCTGGCGCTGCTCTTCATCTGGAAGTTCGTGCCGGAGAGCCGCGGTCGCACCCTCGAAGAGGTCGAAGAGGGCGTCACCACCGGCAACATCTTCACCGTCCCCGTGAAGGCGTCGCGCCGCTAGTCCGCACCGCGCTGCACCGAGTGCGCAGGAGACGTCGGGTCGCCCCAGGGCACCCGACGTCTTCTGCTCACTGGATCCACCGTCGTCGCCCGGTTGGTTGCATGGAGGCGTGACGGAACTGGTGCTGCAGGACTTCCCGGCCGCCCTGAACGTGGTGTGCTCCGCACTGCTCGTGGTCGCCGTGGGCTGTGCCGTGTTCGTGGCGGTCGACGTGGTGCGTCGGCCGCCGCAGATGCGCGTCATGGCGTTCGTGTGGCCGCTCACGATGCTCTTCGGCAGCGTCGTGTGGCTCGTCTTCTACCTGCGTCGTGGGCGGGCGACGGCGCCCGGCCACGGACGGTGGGCGGGCACAGCGATCGACACGAGCCACTGCGGGGCCGGCTGCGCCCTCGGTGACCTGATCGGCGAGTTCGGGCTCGCGGCGTTCCCGGCGCTCGGGGTGGCGGTCGGCCTGGGCGCGCTCTACCAGGACCGGATGATCGCCGGGTGGATCGTCGACTTCGTCATCGCGTTCGTGCTCGGCATCGTGTTCCAGTACTTCGCCATCGCGCCGATGCGGGGCCTCGGCGTCCGGGCCGGGCTCGTCGCCGCACTCAAGGCCGACACGCTGTCGATCATCGCGTGGCAGGTGGGCATGTACGGATTGATGGCGGTGTGGCAGCTCGTCGTGTTCCCGGCACTCGTCGGCGGGCGCGCGAGCGTCTTCTCGCCGGAGTTCTGGGTGGCGATGCAGCTGGCGATGGTGGCCGGCTTCGTCTGCTCGTACCCCGTGAACGTGTGGCTGGTGCGTCGGGGCATCAAGCAAGCCATGTGACGGACCAGCGAACAGGCGGGAGGCCCGGTGCCAGCTGGCACCGGGCCTCCCGCCTGTTCTGTGGTCGCGCTACGGGCGCAGGAGCACCTTGCCGACGCGGCCCGCGGTGTCGCTGGCGCGCACGGCGTCGCGGACCTGCTCGAAAGCGAAGGTCTCGGCGACGGGGAGCGTCAGCGAGCCGTCGAGCACGCGGGTGATGAGCTCACCGAACAGCTGCCCCTTCGTCTCGCGCGGCATCGTCTTGCTGACGACGGAGCCCCAGAAGCCCTTCACGGTGAGCTGGCCGAAGATGACCTTGCCCGACGGGATCTCGAGCGTCGGCGACGCCATCGCGCCGAAGACGACGAGGGTGGCGTTCTCGCCCAGCACTGAGGCGATGTCGCCGGCGGCCTTGCCACCGACCGACTCGACGCCGGCGATGATCGGGGCGCCACCGGTGATCGCGGCGACCTGGTCCTGCCAGTCGTCGGCGTCGGTGGCGACGATGCGCTCGATGCCCTGCTCGCGGAGCTCGTCGACACCGGCGGCGCGACGGACGAGTCCGATCACGTTGATGCCGCGGGCGGCACCGAGCTGGGCGACCATGCGACCGACCGCACCGTTGGCGGCGTTCTGGATGATCCAGTCGCCCTCGTGCAGGTCGAGCGAGTGCAGCAGGCTGATGGCGCTGAACGGCATCGAGACGAGCTGGGCGGCGGCCTCGTCGGTCATCGCATCCGGCACCGGGACGAGCCCGGCGGCGTTGGCGGTGTAGTACTCGGCCCAGACGCCGAAGGCACCGCCGGCGACGCGCTGGCCGACCTGCAGGTTCGTGACGCCCTCGCCGAGGGCCTCGACGACGCCGAGTGCTTCGGTGCCCGAGGCGGCGGGGAGCTCCGGCTTGAAGCCGTAGGTGCCGCGGACGGTCCACAGGTCGTGGTTGTGGATGGGGGAGAGGACCGTGCGGACGAGGACCTCGCCGGCGCCGGGCGTCGGCACGGGGCGCTCCTGCACCTCGAGGACGTCGGCGGGCTCGGCGAACGTCTCGTGGACGACGGCGCGCATGGTGGTGGGGGTGGTGGTGCTCATGGGTCAGTCCTCCGAGACGACGATGGTGACGTCGATGTTGCCGCGGGTCGCGTTCGAGTACGGGCAGACCTGGTGGGCTGCGTCGGCGAGGGCCTGGGCCTGGTCGTGCTCCAGGCCGGGGATGACGACCTCGAGCATGACGGCGAGCTGGTAGCCACCGTTGCCGTTCGGGCCGATCGACACGCGACCGCCGACGGACGAGTCGGTGATCTTCACCTTCTGGCTGCGGGCGACGCCCTGCAGTGCGGAGTGGAAGCAGGCGGCGTAGCCGGCGGCGAAGAGCTGCTCGGGGTTGGCGCCGTTGCCGGAGCCACCCATCTCCTTGGGGATGGCGAGGTCGAACTCGACCGTGCCGTCGCTCGTGGCGACGTGGCCGTTGCGGCCTTCGCCGGTGGCCAGGGCCTCGGCGGTGTAGAGGGCTTCCATGGTGTTCCTTCCTTGTGGGGCGGATCGTGAAGTTCGGGGGTGTGCGGCGTGCTCTCGCGCTCAGCGACAGTTCACGGGCGCACGGGGGCGTGAGGTGTCGCTCAGCGCGAAACGGCGCCAGCGGGGTCGGCCGCCGCGTGCATCGTCTCGGTCAGCCGGTGCAGCGTCGCGATGAGCTCGGCGGCGGCACGTTCGTCGGCCAGGCCCATGCCTGCGGCGATCCGCGCGGGGATGCCGCTCAGCTCGGACCGCAGTTCGCGGCCGCGGTCACCGACGGTCACCGTGACGACGCGCTCGTCGGTGCTGCGGCGCTCGCGGCGGACCAGGTCGCTCTGCTCCATGCGGCGGAGCAGTGGCGAGAGGGTGCCGGAGTCGAGCTGCAGGTGTTCGCCGAGGCCGGAGACGGTCTGGTCGCCCTCGACCCACAGGGTCACGAGCACCAGGTACTGCGGGTACGTCAGGCCCCAGGGTTCGAGCATCGTGCGGTACGCCTGCGTGGTGGCGCGGGACGCCGCGTAGAGGGAGAAGCACACCATCTCGTCGGTCACGGGCATGCGTCAACACTGTCACGCAACCCAGTTGTGCACAACTCGATGCAGCGGATGCCCAGCTGACGAACACGCCGACGGCCCGGACGGTTAGGCTGACGTGACCCACGATGACCAGCAGCGACCTCGACAACACCACGACCCCCGGCAACGGATCGGCGTCGTCCCACGGCAAGACGATCCTGATCGGTGAGCACGCCGTGGTCTACGGCGCACCCGCTCTCGTCCTGCCGGTCCTCGACGCGCGGGTCGTGGCGACGGTCACCCCGGTCGCCGACGACGCCGAGCAGCCCGGTCACAGCCTGCAGTCGACCGTGCACACCGGCCCCCTCGACCTCGCACCCGCGGCCGTGATGCCGACCGTCACCGCCGTCACCGCGACCCTGCGCCACTTCGGGGTCACCGACCGCCACTTCCACGTCCGGGTCGACAGCGAGGTCCCGACCGCCCGCGGCATGGGCTCGAGCGCCGCGGTCGCCGCCGCCGTGACCGCCGCCGTCGCCGATGCCCTGGGCGAGACCCTCGACGCCGAGACCCACCACGAGCTCATCCAGGAGTGCGAGCGCGTCGCCCACGGCCGACCGTCCGGCCTCGACGCCCGGGGCGTCGTCGCGTCCGCGCCGGTCTGGTTCGAGGGCGGCCGGATCGAACCCGTCACGCTCGGCGCCCGGTTCACCTTCGTCGTCGCGGACACCGGCGTCCCCGGGCACACCCGCGAGGCTGTCTCGGCCGTCCGCGCCCGCCACGACCAGGATCCGGTCGGTGTCGGCGCCGTGATCGACCGGATCGGCGCGCTCGCCCGGCGGGCACGGGGGACACTCGAGGACGGCGATGCCCAGGCTCTGGGTGCCACCATGGACGCCGCGCACGACCTGCTCAGCACACTCGACGTGTCGAGTGACGACCTGGACCGGCTCGTCGACGCCGCACGCGCTGCGGACGCCCTCGGCGCGAAGCTCACCGGCGGCGGGCGGGGCGGGTGCGTCCTCGCGCTCGCCACGGACGACGACCACGCGGACCGCATCGCGGCCGCACTCCGCGGCGCAGGGGCCGCAGCCACCTGGACCACCACGATCGGAGCCCGCGCTTGCTGACAGCCACCGCCGTCGCGCACCCCAACATCGCCCTCGTCAAGTACTGGGGGAAGGCGGACGCGCAGCTCGCGCTGCCCGCCACGGGCAGCGTCTCGATGGGGCTCGACGTGTTCCCGACGACGACCACCGTCAAGGTGGACGGCGGACGGGAGGCGCGTGACGCGTTCACGCTGAACGGTCACGTCGTCGACGACGGTGCGCTGGTGCGCGTGCAGCAGTTCCTCGACCTGGTGCGCGAACTCGCGGGGTCGTCCGAGCGGGCGTCGGTGGTGTCCGAGAACACGGTCCCGACCGGTGCCGGGCTGGCCTCGAGCGCGTCCGGCTTCGCCGCACTGGCGACCGCGGCCGCCGCGGCCTACGGCCTCGACCTGTCGCCGCGCGACCTGTCGCGTCTGGCACGTCGCGGTTCCGGCTCGGCCACGCGTTCGATCCCCGGCGGTGTCGCCGTCTGGCACGCGGGTGACGACCAGGGCTCCTTCGCCGAGCCGATCCCGGCCCCGCCGATGGCGATGGTCGTGGTCACGATCGACGCCGGCCCGAAGCCGATCGGGTCGCGTGAGGCCATGCGCCGCACCATCGCGACGTCGCCGTTCTACCCGGCCTGGGTGACCTCGACGACCGAGACCGTCGGCGACATGCTCACGGCCTGCGCGGCTGGCGACTTCACCCGCATCGGCGAGATCACCGAGAGCAACGCGCTCCGCATGCACGCGACGATCGAGGGCGCGTTCCCGCCGATCCGCTACCTCAACGCCCGCAGCGTCGCCGTGTTCGACGCCGTCGCCGAGCTGCGCGCCGGCGGCACCGAGGCCTACGCCACGGCCGACGCGGGCCCGAACGTCGTCGTGCTCACGAAGCCGCAGGACCGGGCGGCGGTCGCCGGGGCGCTCGCGTCGCTGGGGGACGTCATCGAGTCCGGCACCGGACCTGCCGCGCGGGTGCTCCGCTCCGAAGAGATCGGGAGCAATCCCGACCAGAAGGAGTCCGCGCAGTGATCGAGTTCCGTGCACACGGCAAGCTGTTCGTCGCCGGCGAGTACGCCGTCGTCGAGCCGGGCCAGCCGTCCGTCCTGATCGCCCTCGACCGCGCCATCACGGCGAAGGTGCGCGAGGGCCACGGCGCGGGCAGCGTGCACTCCGAGGAGTACGGACACCTGCCGCTCACGTGGACCCGTGCCGAGGACGGCCTGGCGCTCGACCGTGAGCACCACCCGTACGACTACGTGATGGCCACGATCGACCTGGTCGAGAAGCTCCGCGCCGAGCACGGCATCGCCCCGCGGTTCCACGAACTGCGCATCGAGAGCCAACTGGACGACGCCAGCGGCCGGAAGTTCGGGCTCGGGTCCTCGGCCGCCGTCACCGTCGCCACGGTCGGCGCCCTCGACCGCTTCTACGGCATCGGCCTGACGCAGCGTCAGCGTTTCCAGGTCGCCCTGCTCGCCACCATCCGGGTGAACCCCCGGGCCTCCGGTGGCGACCTCGCCGCGAGCACGTTCGGCGGCTGGCTGCGCTACAGCGCCCCCGACCGCGAGCGCCTCGCCGCGATGCTCGGCGACCACGCCGTGTCCGCGATCCTGACGGACGCCGACGCCTGGGACGGCTTCGACGTCCAGCGGCTGCCCGCCCCCGAGAACCTGCGGCTGCTCGTCGGCTGGACCGGCTCGCCCGCGTCCACCACGAAGCTCGTCGACGTGGTGCGTCGGCACCGCAACGGCGGGTACCAGGCGTTCCTCGACGAGAGCCGCAGCGCCGTCGACGACCTGACCACGGGCCTCCAGACCGGCGACGCCGAGCGCACGCTCGGTGCCCTCCGACGCGCCCGCGGGCTGCTGCAGCGCCTCGGTGCATCCGTCGGGTCGCAGATCGAGACCGAGCGTCTCGCGACCCTGTGCGACGTCGTCGAGGCCGCGGGCGGGGCGGCGAAGCCGTCCGGGGCCGGCGGCGGCGACTGCGGCATCGCGCTCGTCCCGGCGGACACCGACCCCGCCGGCATCCACCGCGCCTGGGAGGCGCACGACATCAGACACCTCAGCGTCGCGGTGCGAGCACCAGAAGGAGCCCTCGATGAGTGACCTGCTCACACCGATCCCCACCAAGTGGGTCGGCCCGATCCGCGTCAGCGGCAACGCCGTGCAGGGGGAGCACGAGGTCCCCCTCGCCACCTACGAGTCGCCGCTCTGGCCGTCTGTCGGCCGCGGCGCCCGCATCTCGCGCATGGTCGAGGACGGCATCGTCGCGACCGTCGTCGACGAGCGCATGACCCGGTCCGTCGTGGTCCGTGCCGACAGCGCCGCAGCAGCCCACGTCGCCGCGGGCCAGATCCTCGCGCGCCAGGACGAGCTCGCCGCGATCGTGTCCGGACAGAGCCGGTTCGCCAAGCTCATCGAGGTGCACCCGGAGATCGTCGGGGACCTGCTGTTCCTGCGCTTCGCGTTCACCACCGGCGACGCCTCCGGCCACAACATGGTCACGCAGGCGGCGGACAAGCTGCTGCCGGCGATCCTGGACTGGCAGCCGGGCCTGCGGTACGTCTCGGTGTCGGGCAACTTCTGCACCGACAAGAAGGCCACCGCGGTGAACGGCATCCGTGGCCGCGGCCGCAACACCATCGCCGAGATCGTGATCCCGGGCGAGGTCGTCGAGAAGCGCCTGCGGTCGAGCACCGCGCGCATCGTCGAGCTCAACATCGCGAAGAACCTGATCGGGTCGACGATCGCCGGGGCCATCCGCTCGGCGAACGCGCACTACGCGAACATGCTGCTCGGCTTCTACCTGGCCACCGGGCAGGACGCCGCCAACATCGTCGAGGGTTCGCAGGGCATCACGAGCGCCGAGGACCGCGACGGCGACCTGTACTTCGCGACCTCGCTGCCGCACCTGATCGTCGGTACGGTCGGCAACGGCAAGGGCGGGGACCTGCCCGTCGTCGAGGACGCCCTGGTGCGCCTCGGCTGCCGCGAGGACCGCGAGCCGGGCGGGAACGCCCGCCGCCTCGCCGCCCTGTGCGCCGCGACCGTCCTGTGCGGGGAGCTCTCGCTCCTCGCCGCACAGACCAACCCGGGTGAGCTGATGGCCGCCCACGTCGCCATGGAACGCCGCGGCGCGAAGCCCGCAGGGGGTGCGGCATGACCGGCGTCGGCATCCACGACATCGCGATCGCGACCGGGCACCACGTGCTCGAGCTCGACGACCTGGCCGAGCGGCTCGGCGTCGACCCGGCGAAGTACCACGTCGGCATCGGGCAGGACGCCTTCAGCGTGCCCGCGCCCGACGAGGACATCGTCACGATGGGCGCCGCGGCGGCGAAGGAGCTCATCGACCGGCACGGCGTCGAGGGCATCCGCACGGTGCTGTTCGCCACCGAGTCCGGCGTCGACCAGTCGAAGGCCGCCGGCGTATACGTGCACGGCCTGCTCGGGCTGCCGAAGGCCGTCCGCGTGGTCGAGCTGAAGCAGGCCTGCTACGGCGGGATGGCCGCGGTGCAGCTCGCACTCGGCATCGTCGCCCGCGCCCCGCACGAGCGGGTGCTCGTCATCGCCGCCGACGTCGCCCGGTACGACGTCGACACCCCGGCCGAGCCGACCCAGGGTGCCGGTGCCGCCGCGATCCTGGTGTCCGCCGACCCCGACCTGATCGAGATCGAGCCGGCGGCGGGCGTCTACACCGCGGACGTCGACGACTTCTGGCGGCCGAACGACCGCTCCACCGCACTGGTCGACGGTCGGCTCTCGGTGAGCGCGTACGTCAACGCCTTCGTCGGCGCCTGGGACGACCTGGCGGAACAGGGCGGCCCGGCGTACGACGACATCGCCCGGTTCGTGCACCACCAGCCCTTCACCAAGATGGCGATCAAGGCGCACCGCAAGCTCACGCAGCATGTCGGCGCACCGTTCGACGAGGCCGACCTGGCGATCGGGTTCACCTACAACCGGCAGACCGGCAACACCTACACGGCGTCGCTCTGGATCGGGCTCGCAGCGCTGCTCGACCTGGACGACGACCTGGCGGGGGAGCGGCTCGGCCTGTTCAGCTACGGCTCGGGCAGCGTCGGTGAGCTCATCACCGGCATCGTCCGGCCCGACTACCGCGAGCACCGTCGTGCGGGTCGTGTGCGGTCGCTGCTCGAGGCCCGGGTCCCGCTGACGGTCGACGCGTACCGCGCGCTGCACGCAGCGGGTGCCGCCACCAGCGAGGACGTCGAGCGTCCGCGCGTCACGACCGCGCCGTTCCGCTTCGCGGGCGTGCGCGGTGGCGCGCGGCACTACGAGGAGTCCTAGACCGGACACCGGACGGACGGGAGGCCCGTGGCGGCGCCGCCACGGGCCTCCCGTCCGTCTGCTGGTCACGCTGCGGACAGGACCTCGCGCTCCAGCCGCCGGTAGCTGGCCTCCATGCCCTCCGTCATGCCGGTCGCGAGGATCATGTCCCGCTGTTCCCGGTCCGGGTAGGTGACGAGCAGCGTCATGAGCGTGACGCCGTCGTCCTCGTCGAACTGCAGGTCGTTCGTGTTCGGCGGGAAGGGCGCCCCGGTCATGCGCTCGGTCGACACCATCCGGCGTTCGGGTTCGACGACGAGGTTCTCGCCCTCGAACCCGAAGGGCTCGCCCTCGGTGTCACCCATCGGCGCCCAGGCCTGCCGGAACGCGCCGCCCGGGGTCAGGTCGTTCTCGTACACCGTCATCTCCCACCCGTCGGGGCCGAGCAGCCACCGGCGCACCAGGTCGGGCTCGGTGTGCGCCCGCCAGAGCAGGTGCCGCGGCGCCGCGAACGCCCGGGTGATCCGGACGTGGGTGTCGTCGAGGACCTCGGTCTCGGTGCCCGCACCCAGCGCCCACTCGCGCAGGTCGGCGAGCACCCGGTCGAGCTGGCCGAACGCCTGCTGGTAGCCCTCGAGCATGCCCATCTGGAGCATCGCGTCGAGGTCGGCGGCCGAGGCGAACGAGGACACCACGGTGACCCGCGAGCCGTCGTCGGCCGGGCCGAACGACAACACGGTCTCGCCCGCGGGGAGTGACTCGTCGACGGTGCCCTGGGGGTCGGTGAACAGGTCACGGAAGACGATGCGGCGGGGCTCGTCGACCTCGGTGACCTGCCAGACGGCGTGGAACCGCTCGCCCTGCGGGGACGTCATCCGGTAGTCGGCATGGCCGCCGGGGCGCAGGTCGAACGTCGTGAACGTCGCGGGGAACCCGGGCGGTCCCCAGAACCGCTCGAGCTGGCGTGGGTCGGCGAAGGCGGCCCAGAGGCGTTCGACGGGGACGGGGAACTCGGCGACGAGGGTCATCGAGAGGGTGTCGGGATCGGTGTGGACGGACGTGGTGGGCATCATCGCTCCTGGTGTCGTCGGGTGTCGTCTGGTGCTGGGTGTCCGGACGCGTCGCCGTCGAGCAGGTCGCCCAGGCGGTCCATCCGGCTCTGCCAGAGGCGGCCGTAGGCGTCGAGGAGATCACGGACCCGGTCGAGCTGCTCCGGTTCGGCGCGCACGATGCGGGTGCGGCCGCGGGCCTCCTTGCTCACGAGTCCGGCTCCTTCGAGGACGGCGACGTGCTTCTGGACGGCGGCGAACGACATCGAGTAGGCGTCCGCGAGCTCGCTCACGGACGACGACCCGACGAGCGTGCGCCGGACGATGTCACGACGGGTCGCGTCGGCCAGTGCGTGGAACACCCGGTCGACCTCGGCGTCGGACAGTTCGATTCGTACAACCATTTGGTTGTAGGTTACGTCCGGGCGGTCTCGTCCACAAGGGGGACCTGCCGGTAGTCTTGCCGCGGAGATCGGAGGGGCGATGGCGGAGCAGCTGGGTGCGTCCGGTGCCGTCCGTGCCCTCGTCGCCACCCTGCCCCGTGCGCCGCAGCTGTCCGACGTGGTGACCGGCGTCGGTCGGATGGTCGGCAAACCCACGCGCGTCGTCGACGTCGACGGCCCGAGCTGGGGTCCGCTCACCGCGCTCGTGTCGCAGTTCGAGCACGAGAACCTGGTACTCGTGCCGGCCGACGCACCGCCGCTCTACCGCATGCACTGCGTGCTGCACGAGCTCGGGCACCTGGTGCACGGCGACGTCGGCACCCCCACCCCGTCGTCCGTGGCCGAGTTCGCCGCCGGGGGCCACGTCTGCCGTCGAGCGCTCGACGCCGACTCCGGGCTCGTGAGCATCTCCGACGACGACGAGCACTTCGCCGAACGGTTCGCCTACGAGCTCGCGACGGTCCTGCTCGCCGGGGCCACGGGCGCGGACGAGCGGGCCTACGGCTGATGGCCGTCCTGCACGCCGCGGCCTTCTGGTTCGCGGCGCTGATCTTCCTCGCCCGCACGCCGTACGTGCTGCGGAACCCCCGTGGCCGGGCGGCCTGGGGTGCCACCGGCGTCGGGGCGCTCGGGCTCCTGACCCTCGGCAGCGTCGTGCCGCAGCCGGTGCTCGACGGTGCCCTGGGCGGCTCGAACCTCATCAACCTGGTGCAGAACGTCTGCGCGACCGTCGCCTTCTGGCTGATGCTCCGCGCGAGCACGGACGACCTGCCGGAGCGCCCGGTGCTCGCCAGGCCGGTGGCGCTGCTCGTCGTGGTCGTGGCCTTCACGGTGCCGTTCCTGCTGGTCGAGGAGCGTGGCGGGACCGACTTCCACTTCATCGTGCGCGAGATCGAGCAGACCCCGATGTGGCTCTACGCGACCGCGTACATGGTGGGCGTGGGACTGATCGCCGCGACGACACTGCGCCGCGGCGTGCTGCAGAACCCGGTGGCGCTCGTGGTGTTCCGCGTCGGGCTCGCGCTGGTCGTCGTAGCGAGTCTCGACGAGGTCGCCTCGCTCACCGCCGACCACTTCGGGCTCTTCCCGGCCGGGGTGCGGGACGGCCTGCGCCTGGCCTTCGACCCGCCGTTCTACCTCGGCATCGTGCTCATCGTCGTGGCGATGGCCTCGCTGACGTTCCGGCGGTGGGGCCGTGACCTGCGCCACCGCGGGCACCACCGACGCCTGCGCCGCATCGCCCGTCGGCACGCGGTGCGGGCGGTCGAGCGGCCGGGGGACCCGCAGGCCCGGACCTACGACCTGGTCATCGCGATCCGCGACGCCGAGGTGCAGGGACGGACCCTCGACGACGCCGAACTCGCGCAGGTGCGGTCGGCGGAACGGACCCTGACCCGGAGCCTCGGAGGATGACGGCGTGACGATCGTGTGGTGGGTGCTCGGAGCGCTCGTGGTGCTGGCGGCGGTGTCCCTGGCGGTCCTGGTCGTCCTGCGGAAGGTCGTCGGCAGGATCGTGCTGCCCGGTGGCGATCGGTGGACGCCCGTGATCGAGTCCGACGCGGACTCCGTCCTGATGCCGATCACCGACGACACCGTGCGGCCGGGGGAGTACGGGCTGTGGCACGACGGCCCGGGGCACACCACCGTCGGGCCGGTGCTCGAGGTCGACGAAGCCGCCGGGTTCGTGCGCCGCGCCGTGGTGCGGACGACCGGCGCGGTGTCGTCGCGGGTGCGGTGGAGCGGACACGTGCACCCGGACCCAGCGGCGATGGACGTCGACTGGTCGGAGGTGTCGCTGCCGACGCCGGTGGGGCCGGCACCCGCGTGGGTGGTGCGTCCGGGTCCGGACGGCGCTGCGCGCCCGGACCGCGCGGCCGAACGCGGCGCGGACCCCGACCGCGCAGCTGCCCGGGGCGCCGACCCCGTGGCCGCCCGGACCTGGGCCGTCCACGTGCACGGGATCCGGACGACCCGGGTCACCGCGCTCCGGACCGTCCCCGCCGCGCTCGAACTGGGCTGGACCTCGATCGTCCCGTCGTTCCGCGGCGACGGCGAAGCACCGTGGGAAGGCCGGGCCTCGCACCTCGGCGCGCGCGAGTGGGCCGACGTCGAAGTGGCGCTCGACCACGCCGTCGCGAACGGCGCCGAACGGCTCGTCATCGTGGGGTGGTCGATGGGCGCGACGATCACGCACGAGCTCCTCGCCCGCTCGGCGCACCGTGACCGCCTGGCCGGGATCGTGCTCGTCGCCCCGGCACTGGACTGGGCCGTCACCGTCCGGTCCCAGGCCCGTCGCGCGGGGCTGCCCGGCCCTGTGGTGGGCGCTGCCCTCGGGGCGATGGCGACCCCGGTCCTCTGCCGGATGGTTGGGCTGCGCTCGCCGGTCGACGTGCGCGCGCTGTCCTGGCTGCGCGCACCCCGGCAGCTGCCACCGACCCTGCTCATCCACTCCACCGGCGACACCACGGTGCCGTTCTCGGCCAGTCAGGAGTTCGCCGACGCCCACCCCGGCACGGTGACACTGGCGGTCAGCGAGCCGGCCGAGCACGCCTGGGAGCGCAACGTCGACGCCGTCTGGTTCGACCGCACCATCACCACCTGGGCGTCCGGTCTCGCGCACACCGGAGCGCAGGAGTAGAAGGAGCCATGGGGCAGCTCATCTACGACGGAAGACCGCTCGACCTGCGGATCGACGACCGCGCGCTCACGCACCTGCAGATCGTCATCGTCAACATGCTCCGGCGTGACCACCGCTTCGCGTTCTCGTGGAAGGACGACGTCGTCCACGGCAACGGTCGCAGCACGATCTGGCTGCACCCCAACGTGAGCCTGCACTTCAAGTTCACCGGCAGCCGGGTGCCGTCGATCAACCGCAGCTGGCTCGAGGACCTCTACGCCTCGGCCACCTCGGGGTCGGGCCTCGTGCTGACGCCGGAACCGGCGGACACCAGCACGGCGGCCGACTCGGCGTGGTCGCGGGCGGTGGCAGCCGGCGACGCGGACGACGCCTCGGGGACACCGAGCGGGAGCACCGCGAGATGATCCCGGGGTGTTAGCACAGTGCGCTGATCCCGGTCAACGGGTTCCGCTCGTAATGTCCGATGTCGTACGGTTTGCGTACCGCGGTCGGCTGTCGTCCCCCGCGCCGGTCTGCCAGGGCTCCGGTGCTGACAGAGTCCGCGGCAGGAGGGGGACCCGAACAGCACCGTGACGGACTGCGAGCCCGGCACCGGCGAACCACCGGTGGCCGAGACGAGCGGTCGAGTCGAATCCGGGATCAGGGGACTCGATGCTCGGACGACCGACGCTGTGCGTCGGGAGCCGCGCGTCACGCTGCAGGGCTCACCGGTCGGTCCCATCGACCGGCGCTCCTCCGGGACCGCCCCGGCCATCGGATTCGGGTTCCGTGGCCGGGGCGGACTCATCACGTCTGGATGCGGATCCGCCGTCACGTCCGTGTGCGGCTCAGTAGACGTCGCGCACGTACCGCTTCGCGCGACGCATGTCGGCCAGGTACGCCTGCGCGTCGTCCTCGCCGCGCCCGCGTCCGGTCCGGATGACCTGGAGCAGCGCGGCCTCGACGTCCTTGGCCATGCGTGAGGCGTCGCCGCAGACGTACACGTGGCCGCCGTCCTCGAGCCAGGCGAACAGTTCCGCCGAGCGCTCGAGCATCCGCGTCTGCACGTAGACCTTCTCGGCCTGGTCGCGCGAGAACGCCAGGTCGAGACGGTCGAGCACGCCCTGTTCCTGCAGCTCGGTGAGCTCGTCCCGGTACACGAAGTCGGTGTCCCGGTGCTGGTCGCCGAAGAACAGCCAATTGCGCCCCGTCGCTCCGGACACCGCGCGCTCGTGCAGGAACCCGCGGAACGGCGCGACACCCGTGCCCGGGCCGATCATGATCATCGGGGCCGACTCGTCCGCCGGCACCCCGAACGACGCGTTCGGCTGCAGGTAGACGTCGACGGTGCCGTCCGGGTCGACCCGGTCGGCCAGGAACGTCGACGCGACACCCGCGTACATCCGGTGCGGGTCGCCGTAGCGCACCGACGCGATGGTCAGGTGGATGCGGTCCGGGTGGGCCAGCGGGCTCGAGGAGATCGAGTACTGCCGCGCCTGCAGCGGCCGCAGGTTCGGCAGCAGCTCGTCGAGTCCCGGGGCGGCCGGGCCGGCGTCGCGGAGCAGGTCGAGGACGTCGCGTCCCCAGAGCCAACGGTCCAGCTCGTGCTTGTCGCCGTGCGCCACGACGGCCGCGAGCTCGCTCGACGGCGCGCGCTGCACCAGGTCGGCGATGAGGTCCTTCGAGGGCGTCCGGATCTCACGGTCGGTCCGCAGGACCTCGGTGATCGGCCGGCCGTCGAACGCCTCGCCGCCGTTCGCGCCGACCTGCTCGAGCAGGTCCGCCACGAAGACCTCGTCGTTGACCGGCACGACCGCCAGGGCGTCGCCGGCCGCGTACTCGATGCCCGAGTCGCCGAGGTCGAACTCGTAGTGCCGGATCTCCTTCGCGCTGCGCAGCGAGGAGAGCAGCCGGTTCTCGACCAGGCGCGACGGGTACGGGTTGCGCTTGTTCCACTGCGACCCCGGCCGGGAGGCACGGCTCGCGCCCGCCCCGCCGGTCGCGCCGGCACCGTCGCCGGCACCACCGCCCGTGGTCGCGCCGGGTGCGGCCGTCGCGCCGGCCTCGGCGGCGAGGCGGTCGAGGACCGCCGCGGTCCACAGCGCGGCCGGGTCCTCGAAGTCGACGTCGCAGTCGACGCGGTCGTGGATCCTGGTCGCGCCGAGCTGCTCGAACCGGGTGTCGAGGAGCTTGCCGGCCTGGCAGAACTCGTCGTAGCTCGTGTCGCCGAGACCTAGGACGGCGTACTGCAGCCCCTCGAGCCGCGGCACGGTGCTCGCCTGGATCGCGTCCCAGAACAGCCCGGCGTTGTCGGGCATCTCGCCCTCGCCGTAGGTCGAGGTGACGACGAGCACGTGCGACATCTCGGCGAGCTGCTCGGGGGTGACGGCGTCGAGCGCACTGGCACGACCGCCGAGTCCGCGGGCCTTCGCGCCGGCGACGAGCTCGTCGGCCAGGAACTCGGCGTTGCCGGTCTGGGTGCCGAAGAGCACGTCGATCGTCGTCGTGGGCGCGCTGGCCGCGACCTTCTTGCCGGCGGCGGCGATGCCCGCGATGAACCCGGCGAGCCAGGACTCCTGGGCGGCCGAGAACGGTGCGTCGACGGGGATCAGCGACCCGGTCGGGGGGAGCAGGCTCACGCGGTCACCGCCTCGGTCGGCGCCTGCGGTGCCCGGCGGGCGATGTCCTCGAGCGCCGCGGTGGCGAGCAGCTCGTCGAAGCGGGCCTCGCGGACGCGGCCGTCGTTCTTGGCGTTCTGGTGCATGATCCACCCCGTGGTGCCCGGCGCGTCCATGCTGCGGTTGTTCCGCTGCGTGAGCGCGCGCTTGTAGTCGTCGAGCCGCTTGATCGCGATGAGCGTGGCGAGCTGGTCGTCGGCGAACCGGTCGAGCGTGCCGCGCAGGTACTTCACGACGCGCTGCTTGACGGAGAAGTCCTCGGTGAGCACGAGGTTCTTGACGGCCTCGGCGACCCGCGGGTCGGCGGCGCCGAGCGCACCCGGGATGCGCTCGAGGGCGACGTCCTGGGCGACCCCGAGCACCGTGTACGACGACAGCAGCGAGAACATGTCCTCGCCCTGGTCGCCGAGCGCCGGGGCGCGGCCGTCGAGCACCGTGCGCTGGTCGCGGTAGTCGAGCTTGAACGCGCGGAGCTTGTCGGTGGCGATCGAGGTCGCGAGCTCGTCGAGGAGCTCGGGCCGGGTCGCCGCCGCGAGGATCTCGCCGGCGTCCTGCGTGAGCAGCAGGGCACGTGGCATGCCGACGTACACGTGCGCACGGGCGGTGTCCCACTCGGCGAGCAGCCGCTCGGCCAGGGCCGAACCCGTCGCCTCGAGGTGCCACTCGAGCAGCAGGCGGGCGGCGGCCTCGTGGAACGCACCGCGCTCGGTGTCGGTGACCGGGAACACCAGGAGCGAGTCCGTGCTGGCACGCTCGGCGACCTGGCCGGAGGGGTCGTACTGGTACAGGAACCCGCCGGACATGCCGTTGCCGAGGCCCTTGCCGAACGCGCGGAGGTTGAACACGGCGCCGCCGGTCATGTACTCGCAGCCGAAGTCGCCGAGGCCCTCGACGACGGCGGTCGCGCCGGAGTTGCGGACGGCGAACCGGTCGCCGGCCTCGCCCTCGACGAAGGTGCGGCCGCCGGTGGCCCCGAACAGCGCGAAGTTGCCGACCAGCACGTTGCCGCCCTGTGCGGCGCTGCCGCCACCGGGGGCGCGGACGATGATCCGTCCGCCGCTCTGGCTCTTGCCGACACCGTCGTTCGCGGTGCCGGTGTGCTCGAGCACGACGCCGTCGTTGTTGAAGACGCCGTAGGACTGCCCGGCCGAGCCCTGCGTGCGGATCGTGACCGCGCCGTCCACCAGCCGGCGGCGTCCGCGGTCGTCCGTCGTCACGGCGGGCAGGCCCCGCACGTCCTCTGCGCGGAGCTCGTGGTTGAGCAGACGCTCGAGGTCGATGCCGAGCTGGCCACCGATCGACTTGTCGGCGTTGCCGAGCAGCACGCCGTGCACGAGCACGTGCTCCTGCGCGTGGTCGACGAGGGCGGTGCGGACGCGCTCGAGCAGGGCGTCGTCGGTGTGGAAGTCCTTCTCCAGGTACTCCGGGTCCGCGACGACCTTCTCGGGCACCTGGGCGAGCAGGGCTCGGGCGTCGAGCCGGCCGACGCTCGCCGGGTGGTCCAGGAGCTGCAGCAGGTCGGTCCGGCCGCGGGCCTCGCGCAGGGAGCGCAGGCCGAGACGGGCCAGGATCTGCCGCACGTCGTGGGCGATGTTGAGCAGGTACTGGGCGAGCGCGCGGGGGTCGCCCTCGAACGCCTCGGCGTTCGTGGTCAGGCCCGCCGGGCACTTCACGTTGCAGTTCTTCGCCATCACGCAGCCGAGCATCATGAGCGCGGTCGTGCCGAACTCGAAGCTGTCGCCGCCGAGCAGGGCGCTCGTGACGACGTCGCTGCCGGTCTGGTGCGCACCCGAGCAGCGGAGCGTGACCTTCTGGCGCAGGCCGTTCGCGACCAGGGCCTGGTGCACCTCGGCGACGCCGATCTCCGCGGAGCGGCCGGCGTACTTCAGGCTGGTGACGGCCGCGGCGCCGGTGCCGCCGGTGTTGCCCGCGACGTTGATCACGTCGGCGCCGGCCTTCGCGACGCCGACCGCGATGGTGCCGATGCCCTCGGACGAGACGAGCTTCACGATCACCCGGACGCGGGCGGCCTTGCAGTCGTGGATGAGCTGCGCGAGGTCCTCGATCGAGTACGTGTCGTGGTGCGGCGGCGGCGAGATCAGCTCGACGCCGGGCGTGCCACCCCGGGCCGCAGCGATGTCCACCGTGACCTTGGGTGCGGGCAGCTGGCCACCCTCGCCGGGCTTCGCGCCCTGGCCGATCTTGATCTCGAGCTCCTCGAGCATGGGGTCGGCGAGGTAGCCGGCCCAGATGCCGAACCGGCCCGAGGCGAACTGCTTGATGCGCGAGCCGCGGATGGTGCCGTAGCGGGAGTGGTGCTCGCCGCCCTCACCGCTGTTCGACATGCCGCCGACCATGTTCGTGCCGTGCGCGACGGCCTCGTGGGCAGTGGCGACGAGCGCGCCGTGGCTCATCGCGCCGGACGCCAGGGTCCGGGTGATCTCGTGGGCCGGCTGCACCTCGTCGAGCTCGACGCTCGCCGGGGCGCTCTGCAGCAGTGCGAGCAGGGCGACGGCCGCACCGGTGGCGCGGAGCGTCACCCCGGTGTCGTCGACGGCGTCGACGTCGATCTGTCCGGGGTGGAGCAGCGCGAGGCCGTCCGCCAGGGCCGCGTGGCGCAGTGCACCCGTGGTCCCCGTCGACGTGAGCTCCAGGCGGAACCGCTCCGTGCCTCCCGGCAGGTCCTGGTCGTCCGACGGACGCGAGCCGGAGAGCCCGCGCACGGTGACGCTGGCGTTGCCGCTCGTCGAGAAGCGGCCGAGCTCGCGCGCGAAGTCCTCGGCCGTGTCGATCCCGGTGACGTCCGCGGGCAGCGCGAGCACGTCGCGGAGCGCGGCGGGGCGACGGGACCGCTCGTCGTGGGTCGTCTGCAGGAACGTGACGTAGCCCGGCGTGATGCGGTGCGCATCGATCTCGGCGTCGCTCAGCCGGTCGTACCCGGTGTTCCGGTACGCGGCGTGGGTGATGCCGAACGAGTCGTCGAGCTGGCCGAGCGTGAGCAGGCGCAGCGCGTCGGAGTCGCCGGAGCGTTCGAAGGCCGGGCGCTCCTCGGTCATGCCGCCGAACCCGCGGACGCTCGCGACGCCGAACGAGTGGCCGGCGCCGTCGGAGCGTTCCTTGAACAGCCCGAGCAGCGGGACCTGGCCCTCGGACGCCACCGAGCGGGCACGCTCGTGCCAGTCCGTCGCCGCCTGGGCGATGCGCGCGAAGCCGACGCCGCCGACCGGTGCCTGCATGTGCGGGAAGATCCGCGCGAGCACGTCGTCGCCGGTGTCGAGGTAGTTCGGCTCGAAGAACTCGCCACCGATGTAGCTCTCGGCGGTGCACAGGCCGACGCGGCCCATGGTCTTCGCCAGGGCCTTCTCGGCGGCCTTGCGGAACTGCTTGAGCGCCAGGTCGGTCGCGGTCAGCTCGCCGGCGGGTGCGGGTGCGGCGGGGTACTTCTCCTCCGCACGCAGCCGAGCGCTCAAGCTGTACACAGCGGCGGCACCGAAGCCCAGCGCGGTCGCGACGTGGTGTGACGATGGCAGCTGACCGCTCTCCGCGACGACGGACACCCGCAGGCGCAGACCGGTCTCGATGAGCCGCTGGTTGACGGCGGCCACGGCCAGGATCACGGGGAGCGGCGCATGGGTCGACGACACCTCGCGGTCGGTCACGACCGCGATCCCGCCACCGCGCGCCGCGAACGCCTCGATCGCGTCGCACAGCGCGTCCAGCGCGCCGCGCATCGCGTCGGCGTTGGCCTGCTCGTCGGCGGGCACCGGCACGTAGAGCATGTCGAAGCGCTCGAGCGGCACGATGTCCTGCTCGCGCAGCCGCACCATGTCGAGGTGCCCGAGGATCGGCGACTGCACGACCAGCTGACGCCCCGTGGTGCCCGTGCCGTCCGGCTTCGCGCCGAGTGCCACGCGCATCGACATCCCGTCGGCCTCGCGGATCGAGTCGAGCGGCGGGTTCGTCACCTGGGCGAAGCGCTGCGAGAAGTACTTCGCCATGCCGCCCTCGGTGTCGCTCAGGGCGTTGATCGCGTTGCCGTAGCCCATCGCCGAGATGCGCTCCGACCCGTTCTGCAGCATCGGGTCGAGCATGAACCGGAAGCTCTCCTGGTTCAGCGAGTACGCCACGTACCGGCCCGCGAGCGACAGGTCGCCGTCGTAGCCCAGGGTGGACGTCGTGCGCTCGTAGTCCGGAGCGGGCACGTCGTCCAGGTTCACGCGGGCGGCGTCGAGCAGGGTGCCGTAGTCACGGCGGGCTGCGAGCATGTGCAGCACCTCGCCCGTGCGCATGCGGGTGCCGGTGCGGTGGTCGACGACGAGCATGCCGCCGGCCTCGATGCGGCCGCGGTGCACGACCTCGTCGGCGTCGAACCCGACCTGGCCGGCCTCGGACGACACCATCAGGTACTCGGCCGTCTCGACGGTGCGCAGCGGGCGCAGGCCCAAGCGGTCCAGGCGGGCGCCGACGACGTCGCCGTCGCTGAAGATCACGGCGGCGGGACCGTCGTTCTTCTCCTCGTACAGCGAGAAGTACTCGAGCATGTCCCGGACGTCCGGGGTCAGGGTGCGGTCGTTCTCCCACGCCGGCGGCATGAGCGAGACCACGGCCTCGATGATCTCGAGCCCGTCGTCGAACACGCGGCTCTGCAGGGTCTGGTCGAGTCGGCTCGAGTCCGACTGCCCGGGCGGACGCACGATGCTCCGGGTGCGGGCCCGCGCGAGCGCCTCGTCCGACAGCCGGTTCTTGCGGTCGGTGTTCAGCTCGCCGTTGTGCGCCATCAGGCGGAACGGCTGCGCCATCGTCGGGTGCGGCTCGGTGTTCGTCGAGAACCGGGTGTGGAAGTACAGCGTCCGCACCGAGTGCCGGGGGTCGCGCAGGTCGGTGAAGTAGCCGATCACCTCGCCGGAGTTCAGCCGGCCCTTCAGGATCTGGGTCCGGGCGCTGAGCGACAGCGGGTACAGGGCGGCGTGCTCGGCGCGCTCGGCGGCTGCCTGGGCGTAGGAGACCGCCTCGATGGCGAGCAGGGCGCGGTTCGCGGCGGCGTCGACCTCGGTGCGGTCCCAGTCGGACGGAGCGCGGAAGACCCACTGCACGATCGGCAGCTGGTACTGCTCGGCCTCGGGGCGCGCGACGGAGTGGTCCACCGGGACGTCACGGACCAGCAGCAGTTCGAAGCCCTCGGCCGTGATGGCGTCCGTGACGGTCTGCTCGGCGCGGGCGCGCTCGTCGGTGCCGTCGGCTCCGTCGCTGCTCGGCACGAAGCAGTTCGCGACGCCGAAGTGCCCGGCGCGCAGCTGCTCGCCGGTGATGGCGCTGAAGAACTCCACCGACAGGTCGATGCTGACGCCGGCGCCGTCACCGACACCCTCGGCGGACTTGCCGCCGCGGTGCGGGATGGAGCACAGCGCTTCGTCGCCCTTGCGGATGACGTCGTGGCTCGGCGTCCCGTCGAGACGGGTGATGAAACCGACGCCGCAATCGCTCGATTCGCGGGCAGGGTCGTAGAGACCGAAAGAGGTGGGGTTCACGTGCGGGTCCAGTGGGGCGTTGCCGGCAGCGGACGGCGCGGGCTGCATCGATGGAGCGCTCGCCGCGGGCAGACCGATGGTGGCAGTCGGGCCCTGTGGGGTGGTGGTGCGGTAGGGCGATGCTACGGCTTGGTATACCGACCGTGCAACACGGGTGGTGTGGGGCGCGGCGCGGGGGTCTCCGGCTGGTGCGAGGTCGATCACTCGGTGCGAGGTCGCAGCGCCGCACGGAGCGGACGACCTCGCACCGGATGGGCGGTGCGGCGGGCAGGTGCCGTGCTGCTCGCGGTGTCAGGCAGCGCGGTCGCCGGTGCGCTCGGGGGTCGCGATCGGTTCGGTGACCGCCGTGCTGGCGTCGGCAGCCGGGGTGGTGCCGGGGCGGATGAGCTCAGGGCGTCGGCGACCACGGAACACCCACGCCTTGAACAACACGAACCGCACGCCCGTCGCCACCAGGTTGGCCGCCGTGAGCACCGCGATCTCCGCACCGTGCGAAGCGCCCGGTACCGACGCGTGCAGCACCACCAGCGATCCCGACGTGATCGCCCAGGCGATGCCGAACACGACCAGGCCCTGCACGTGGTGCCGACCCGCTCCCGCACGGCCCCGCACCCCGAACGTGAACCGCCGGTTCAGTGCGGTGTTGCCGATCGCCGTGACCAGCAGCGCGAGGAAGTCCGCGGTCTGGGCGCCGATCGCAGGCCGGAACAGGGCGTACAGGGCAGCGAACGCCAGGGTCGAGAGCACCCCGATCGCCCCGAACCGCAGGACCTGCCCCAGGAACCCCACGCTCGGTGGGGTGAACGGCCGCCGACCGATCGCCGCGTAGACCGTGCTGATCGGCACCCGCCCGGTGGCGACGTTCCTCGACACCCGCCACATGCCCTTCAGGTCCTCGGTCGCGGTCGACGCGATGTGCACCGAGGAGTTGACGTCGTCGACCCAGTCGACGGGGATCTCGTGGATGCGGAGTCCCGCGTGCTCGGCCAGCACGAGCAGCTCGGTGTCGAAGAACCAGGCGTCGTCCTCGCACAACGGCAGCAGGTGGTCGGCGGCGGCCTTCGTGACCGCCTTGAACCCGCACTGCGCATCCGAGAACGACACCCCCATCGTCGTCCGGAGCAGCAGGTTGTACGAGCGCGAGATGAACTCCCGCTTGCTGCCGCGCACCACGCGGGACGAGCCTGCCAGCCGGGTGCCGATCGCCAGGTCCGAGTGCCCCGACAGCAGGGGCGCCACGAGGGGTTCGAGCGCGGCGAGGTCGGTGGACAGGTCCTCGTCCACGTAGACGAGCACGGTCGCCGGCGATGCCGCCCAGACCTCCTTGAGCGCGCGGCCCCGGCCCTTCTCGGGCAGGTGCACCGCGTGCACGCCGGGGAGCATCGCGGCGAGGTCGTCAGCGATCCGGGCGGTGTCGTCGGTCGAGGCGTTGTCCGCGATCGTGATCCGCCACGAGTGGTGCAACGACGTCCGGCAGAAGGTGTGGAGCCGTCGGACGTGGGCGGCGAGTGTGTCCTGCTCGTTGTAGCAGGGGACGACGATGTCGATGTCGAGGGGCTGGTTCGTCTCCGTCATGCCGCTCATGCTCGGCAGCGGGGCTACGGGGGCCGAGGCAGGGCGCTGTGGCCCGGGTAAGAACGAACACCACGTGAACGCAGCGGACACGACACCTGTTGTCCGGATACGTTCGACGCACGATGACGACCGAGCGCGACGACGCACGACGGACGGCCGTGCTGCTCCCCGGGGAGCGGCTGGGGCTGGCGCTCGACGAGCGGTGTCCGGAGTTCACGGAGCTGCTGCTCGCGCCACCGTTGCACGGCATCCGACCCGACGGGCACGACTGGCTCCGGCGTCGGTACGAGCAGATCGTCCCGCTCGTGCTCCCCGCGGCACTGCGCGCGGTCGAACGTGGGGAACCACTCGACCCGGAGTGCCTGGTCCGGCTCCGCGAGGTCGCAGCCGCCAGCGCCGACGACCCGCAGGTCGACGTCTCGGTCGTGCTCCGCGGCGCCCTGCCCGCGATCCGTGTCTTCGCCCTCGTCATGCACACGGCCACCCGCGAGCACGCGACGACGATCGACCACGCCGGCCGGACGATGCTCGCGATGAGCCGGGCATCACTCGTGGCGCACGAACTCGGCTCGTGCTGGGCGGAAGCCTGGGCACAGCACCGCGGAGGGGCGTCGGCGGACCCGACGACCGCACTCGGCACCGACGACATCGACCTGGTGGCATCGGCGCCCGGCCTGGACGAGACCGAGGAACGGATGCTGGCGCTCGCCGCCCGCGGGCTCTCGAACGACGCCATCGCCAAGGAGACCGCCTACAGCCGACAGGCCGTCGCCTGGCACCTCGGCCGGCTGATGAAGTCGTGGAACGCGCCGAACCGGACGGCGCTGGTGTCGGTCGCCTTCGTCCGGGGCTGGATCCGGTCTCGGAGGGACTTCAGGCTGGCTGCACGCAACCGGCCGTCGGCGATCGAAGCGGCGCGCGCGGACGACGACGCTCCCTGAGTCTGACAGCACACGGCGACGCCCCCGGAGACCGAGGTCCCAGGGGGCGCCGCCGACGAACGGGGGAGTCAGCCGCCGTTGACGTGGATGACGTTGTCGATGCGCTCGATGTTGCCGAACACACCCCAGTTCAGCCAGCCGCCGTCACCGTTGTTGGTGACCTTGCCGGGGCCCTTGAACCAGTAGATGACGTAGTTGCCACCCTTGATGTCGATCGACTGGGCGTCCGCGACGTCGCCCTCGACGGTGATGTCCTGGTTCTTGTTGACCACCGCGACGGTGAGGCGGTCGGGGTTGCCGGCGTTCCAGTAGCCGACGTCGAGCGCCGCCTGCACGGCACCGCCACGATCGCTCTGGTCGTTGACGGCGTCCTTGATCGCGTTGACGATCGCCACCGGGTCGAGGTTGACGTTGACGTTGCCGCCGACGGACGACGAGGTGCTGGGCGGCGCGGGCTCGGCGGCCTGCGCGGGGGCTGCGACGAACGCCCCGGCGATGACGGCGCCACCGAGGGCGGTGCCGGCGAGGAGCTTCACGGACTTGCGCTTGAACGAGTTCATGATCGTGTTTCCCATCTCTGCAGTGGTGACCCGTTCGGGTCGTCTTGCTCGGACAGGACCCAGCCTGCGTGCGCTGCGATGCGGATGCACGCGAAGCGGCTCGACGTTGGTCGATCGTCTGACGATCCGGACGATGCCCGGGTTTCGTGCTCAGCGACACCTCACGCGGTCGGCTGTGCGTGAGGTGTCGCACAGCGCGTGGGAACGCGTCCGAGCGCCCCGCCCAGTGGCGCTCCCGGTCAGCGGGGCAGCAGGATCTGCACGATCGCGACGACCACGAGCGCCGCGATCGGGACGCCCGCGATCCAGGCTCCCGCCCGCATCTGCGTCCGGCGGATCGTGGGCGGTGCGTGCGAGGACCGCGCGAACTCGGTCGCGGCCACGAGCTCCGGCGCCGCGGCGGGCGGAGCGGGTTCCGGCTGGGGGCGGTCGTCCTCGAACGCCGGGACCTCGACCACCAGGTCGGTGGGGTCCGGGCGGCCCGGGAGCTTGTCGTACGCGTTCGTCACGGGGCCTCCTCGTCCGGCGTTCTCCGACCAGTATGCGACCCGGGCGGCCCGGGCGGCACTCGGTGAGCAGGAGAAGTCGAGTGCGGTCGCGGCACCCGACGTCTTCTGCTCACGAAGCTTCCCCAGCGCCCGCAGTGACCTCCGTCGACCCGCCGTCGGCCGAGGCCGGCAGGTCCACGGTGAACGCGGTCCGCCCGGGCTCGGACGCGACCCGCACCCCGCCGCCGTGCGCCACGACCACGGCCCGCACGATCGCCAGCCCGAGTCCGCTCGTGCCGTGCTCCCGTGAGCGCGAGGCCTCGCCCCGGGTGAACCGGTCGAACAGCGTCGGCAGGGACTCGGCGGGGATCGGCGGCCCGTCGTTCGCCACGACGAAGCGGACGACGGCACCATCAGACGCAGACGCAGACGCAGACGCAGACGCAGACGCAGACGCAGACCCCGACGCAGGCGCGGACGCGGACGCCGACCCCGACCCGGGCACCGACTGCAACGACACCACGACGGCAGTCCCGGGCGGCGTGTGCGTCCGGGCGTTGGTCAACAGGTTCGTGACCACCCGTCGGAGCTGCACCTCGTCACCGGCCACGAGCACCGGCTGGTCGTCCACGATCTGCAGCGTCCACCGGTGGTACGGCGCCGTCGCGCGGGCGTCCATGGTGGCCTCGACCACGAGCGACGTCAGGTCGACCGGCTCGCGGACGACCTGCGACGCAGGCGCCCCCGACGCCAGGGCCGAGGCGTCGAGCCGTGCGAGCAGCAGCAGCTCGTCGACGAGGTCGCCCATCCGGACGGCCTCGCGTCCGATCCGGTCGACGTTGCGGTGCACGGCGTCCAGGTCGGAGGTCCGCTCCGACAGCTCGGCGTACGCCCGGACGGTGGCGATCGGGGTCCGCAGCTCGTGCGAGGCGTCGGCGACGAACGTCCGCATGCCGGCCTCGGCGTCGCGACGGACGGTGAGCGCCCGGGCGACGTGACCGAGCAGCCGGTTCAGCGCATTGCCGACCTGCGCGACCTCGCGGTTCGCGCGCAGGTCGGAGTCGGCGACGCGGACGGGGATGTCCGGGTCGCCGCGTTCCAGGTCGAGTGCGGTCACACCGGACGCGACCGCGGCGACCCGTTCGAGCGGCCGGAGCGACCGGCGGACGAGCACCGTGAGGGCCCACGCGGCGACGGCGAGCCCGAGCACCGTGACGACCCCGATGACGAGCAGCAGTCGGGCGATCGCGGCGTCGAGGTCACCGAGGGGGAGCGCGGTGACGAACACGTCGCCGTCGTCGCCGACCGACTGCACACGGTAGTCGCCGAGTGCGCCGAGTTCGACCGTCACGGGGTCACGGCCGGTCTGGACCGCTGCGAGCGTCCGCTGCTGCGCCGCGGTCAGGCGGCGCTGGTCACCGTCCCCGTCGGTGTAGCCACCGAGCACCACGTCGCCGTCACGGACGATGGCGATGACGGTGCCCGCAGACTGCCCCGGCGCACCGATGAAGGCGTTGTCGGGATCCGGTAGATCGTCCGACGAAGACGAAGACGAAGACGAAGACGAAGACGAGGACGAAGACGAGGACGAGGACGAGGACGACCCCGGCGGCGGCCCGGAAGCCCCCGGCGGCGGTTCCGCCCCGTCCCGTCCGCCGACGGTCCGCATCGCCGCCGTCGACAGCTCCGCGTCGAGCCGGTCGACCAGGTACCCCCGGAACGCGACGACGGTCACCGCCCCCACGACGACGTTCGTCGCCACGAGCAGCAGGGCCACGGCCGCCACGATCCGCCAGCGCAACGACGGCACACGCCCGGTGCGCCCGGGGCGGCTCACGTCGCCGGCCGGAGCACGTACCCCGCCCCCCGGACGGTCTGCAGCATCGGCTCACGTCCGGCGTCGAGCTTCTTCCGCAGGTACGACACGTACATGTCCACCAGGTTCGACGAGGTGCCGAAGTCCATGCCCCAGACGCTCGCCAGCAGCTGCTCGCGGGACAGCACCCGGTTGGCGTTCCGGGCCAGGTGCCGCAGCAGCTCGTACTCGGTCGGCGTGAGCTCGATCGGGTCCCCGGCACGGCTGACCGAGCGGGCGTCCTCGTCGAGCCGGAGGTCCCCGACCACGACGTCGGCGCTCGCCCCGGCCGCGGCGACCCGGGTCGAGGTGCGCGCCAGGATCCGGGCACGGACGAGCAGCTCCTCGATGCCGAAGGGCTTGGTCAGGTAGTCGTCGCCGCCGCCGGTCAGCCCGGCGAGCCGGTCCTCGGGGGCGTCGCGTGCGGTGAGGAACAGCACCCGCACGCCGTCGCGGGCGTCGCGGAGCCGTTCGAGCACCTCGAACCCGTCGATGTCCGGCAGCATCACGTCGAGCACGATCACGTCGGGCTGGAACTCCCGGGCCGCGAACAGCACGTCGCGCCCGCGGTGCACGGACCGCACGGCCCAGCCGTCGCCCTCGAACGCCAGGGCGACGGCCTCGGCCAGGGCGTGCTCGTCGTCGACGACGAGGGCGCGGACGGGGGAGCCGTCGGTGCGCTGCAGCGGGGGGCCGGGCATGTCCCGGAGCCTATCCACCGCGCCCCCGTCGCCGGTCACTTCGTACTGCTCAGGTCGTAGACGGTCTGGCCGCCGACGGTCGTCGACTCGTAGTTCGCCGCGACCCACTCCTGGATCGCCGACGCGGTCGACGAGCCGCCGCCCATGCCACCGCCGGAGCCGGACGACACGTAGTACCCGATGTCGCCGTCGGCGACGTACGCCTTGAACTGCGCGAGCGTCGGTGCCGGGTCGCTCGACCATCCCCCGATCGCCATCACGGCGGTGTCGGTGTCGAGTTCGAGCTGGGCGGCCGACTGCGATCCGTTCACCGCGGCCGCCCACTTCGCGTCGGATGCCTCGAGCAGCTCTTGCAGGGCGGACGAGGTCGACGCGCCCTCGCCACCACCCCCGGCCTGGAGGCCCGTCCCCGACCCGTCCTCGGAGGTCGCGTCGTCCGTGCCGTCCTGGCCACTGCCCGGTGCCGTGCCGGGCATCTCCGGCGCCTCGCCGGACGCGCCCTCCGGCGGGGTCCCGCCGGGACCCTGCTGGGTGTCCGACGTGCTGTCGGAGCCGCCGTCGTCGGAGCCGGAGGCCGACCCACCCGGTCCGCCCGTGCCTCCCGGGAAGCCACCGGTGCCGCCGCCGCCCGTCCCGCCGGAGCTGCTGCCCGCCGGACCGACGCTCGGGATCGAACCGGAGTGCGCGACGGTCGTCGTGGCGAGGGCGTAGGCGGTGGTGCCGGACAGCCCGAACAGGGTGCCGGCGAGGACACCGACCGTGACGAGCCTGCGCAGCGACGGCACGCTGCCGATGACGATCAGAGCCGCGGACAGCAGCCCCCCGGCGAGCATCACCCAGCGCAGCCACGGCAGCCAGGTCGGGTTCTCGTTGAGGAGGCACCAGCCCCAGAACGCCGTCACGCCGATCATCGCAGCGAGGCCGAGGCGGCCGACGAAGCGGGCTCGTGCGTGCCAGAGCAGGGCGCCACCGGTGCCGACGAGTCCGGCGATGGCCGGGGCGAGGGCGACCGTGTAGTACGGGTGGATCGTGCCGGACATGTACGAGAACACGAGGCCGGTGACCAGGAGCCAGCCGCCCCACAGGACCAGCCCGGCGCGTGCGGGATCGGCCAGGTGCCGACGCCCGACGACGAACAGCCCGACGACCAGGGCGATGAGCGCCGCGGGCAGGAGCCACGAGATCTCGAGACCCATCTCGGACGAGAACAGGCGGTTCAGGCCCGTCGAGCCGCCGAACGAGCCTCCGGCGGTGCCGCCGGTCGTGCCGCCGCCTCCGCCGCCGTTGCCCGAACCCCCGAAGATCCGGCCGAGGCCGTTGTAGCCGAACACCAGGTCGAGGACGGTGTTGTTCGTCGAGCCGCCGATGTACGGACGGGACTCGGCGGGCCAGAGCCACACGGCGACGACCCACCAGCCGGCGGCCACCACGAGGGAGCCGGCGGCGACGAGCAGACCGACCACACGCCGGCCCCATCCGGTGCGGGCGGCGAACAGGTAGACGAGGCCGAAGGCGGGCAGGACGAGCAGCCCCTGGAGCATCTTCGTCAGGAACGCGAAGCCGAGGGCGACCCCGGCGAGCGCGATCCACTTCCAGCTGCCCCTCGGCAGTGCCCGCACCGTGCAGTACGCCCCGGCGGTCATCAGCAGGACGAGCAGGGCGTCCGGGTTGTCGAAGCGGAACATCAGCGCCGCCGCCGGGGTCGCTGCGACGACGAAGCCCGCGAGCAGGGCGCCGACGTTCGCGGTGGTGGCGCCGAGTCGGGCCAGGGTGCGGCGGACCGTGCCCCAGACCAGGGCGACGGAACCGACGGCCATCAGTGCCTGGGGGAGCAGCAGGCTGAAGCTCGAGAAGCCGAACAGTCGGGCCGACAGCACCATCACCCACAGCGAGGCGGGCGGTTTGTCGACCGTGATGAAGTTCGACGAGTCGAGGGAGCCGAAGAAGAACGCCTCCCACGACTTCGTGCCGGCCTGCACGGCGGCGGCGTAGAAGCTGTTGGCGTACCCGGAGACGCTGAGGTCCCACAGGTACACCACGGCGGTCACGGCCAGGAGCGCCCAGAACGCCGGTCGGAGCCAGCGGGCGTCCTCGCGCTCGCCGAGGAACAGCCGGGCGAGGGGCGGGCGGCGCCGATCCCGCGCGGCACTGCGCGCGGGGTCGCGTCGGTCGGTCACGGGCATCGGGTACGTGGTCATGTCGATGAGCATCCGGGGCGTTCCCCGACTGCTGCACTGCGCCGGCTGTGTGCGGGCTAAGGACGCTCGGTGCGCCCCCTCGCACGGTGCGAGGGTGCGGTCTGCCGTGGTGCGAGGTTCCGCACTCGGTGCGAGGCACGCGGGGTCGCACGGAGTGTGGAACCTCGCACCGTTCGTGCGGCGCCCCTCGCACGGTGCGAGGGGTCAGGCGTACCGCTGGGCTGCTCGGAGTGCGGCCCCGGTGTACGAGCCGCCGAACAGGAACACGTGCAGCAGCAGCGGCGCGAGCTGGTGGAGCTCGACGCGCTCCTGCCAGCCGTCGGCCAGCCGTGACTCCCGGTCGTAGGCGGCGAGCACCGTCTCGAGCCGGGGCAGCCCGAACAGCCCGAGCAGTGCCAGGTCGGTCTCCGCGTGCCCGCCGTGGGCGATCGGGTCGATGAGCACGGCGCCGGTCGGTTCGGACGAGTCCGTCGGCCAGAGGACGTTGCCGGCCCACAGGTCGCCGTGCAGGCGCGCGGGTCCGTCCCCGACGAGCGCGGGCTGCGGCGACCCGAGCGTGCCGTCCTGCACGCGCGAGGCGACCCGTTCGAACACGGCGGCCTCGGCGTGGTCGAACCCGCCGGCGTCGACGATGCGGCGGACGAAGTCACGGATGCGGTACTCGGCGAAGAACTCGCCCCAGGTCGTCGGTGCCCGATCGGCCGCGACGAACGGCGTGCGCGAGCGGCCCATCCGCAGCGCCGCACCGCGGGTCCACCCGGTGGGCGGCGCGCCCCAGTGGTCGGCGCCGGCGGCGTGCGTGTGCGCGAGGGAGCGGCCGAACCGCTCGGCCTGGGCGGCGGTGGGGGAGCCGTCGGAGATCAGCTCGAGGTCGAGCACGGTCGGGCCCGGACGCCCAAGCACGCGAGCGATGCGGGTGCCTCCGGTGTCCTCGGCCTCGGCGAGCCAGGAGAGTCCGGCGGCTTCGGCTGCCGCTTCGTCCGCGGTGGTGAACGTCTTCACGTGCGTCTCGGCCATCGGTCCATCCTGCCGAGGGGGCACCGTCGACCGTTCAGCCGACGGTCACCCGGCGCCCCGGCGATCCGGCGACCCGGCGCCCCGGTCACCCGGCGCCCCGGTCACCCGGCGCCCGGTCACGCGCTCGGCTCTCCCCGCCGGGCCGCGTGCACGACGAGAGCCAGCTGCACCCGGTTCTCGACGCCGAACTTCTCGTACACGTGCCCGACGTGCGTCTTCACGGTGGCCAGGCCCACGTACAGGTCGGCGGCGATCTGCGCGTTGGACGCCCCGTTCGCCACGGCGAGCGCGACCTCCCGCTCCCGCTCGGTCAGCAGGGCGAGCAGCCGGCGCTCCTCGGCTCCGTCCGGAGCGGCGCCGGCCCGAGGCCCGGCCGCGAACGCGATGACCCGGTCGAGCACGGACGGGGACAGGATCGAGCGCCCGGCCGCGACGGTCCGCACGGCCTGCACGAGTTCGTGCGGCGGGGTGTCCTTCAGCAGGAACCCACGGGCGCCGGCCTGCAGTGCTCCGAGCACGAGGTCGTCCCCCTCGAAGGTGGTCAGCACCAGGACGGCCAGGTCGGGTCGTCGGCGCAGTTCGCGTTCGGTGGCGACGAGCCCGTCGCACCGGGGCATCCGGATGTCCATGAGCACGACGTCGGGCGCGGTCGACGCGATGACGCCCTCGGCCTCGAGCCCGTCGCCCGCTTCGCCCACCACCACCAGCCCGTCGTCGCCGCTGAGCAGCATGCGGAGCCCGACGCGCACGAGCTGGTCGTCGTCGACCAGGACGACGCGGACGGGAGCGGTCACGCGGTCCACGGCAGCACCGCCTCGACCACGTGCACGCGTCCGTCGTCGCTGCCGGCGCGGAAGCTCCCGCCGACGAGACGGGCGCGTTCGGCGAGCCCGCGCAGGCCGTGCCCGGCGGTGTGCCCGGAGGCGTCCGCGGGCGCGGGTCCGTCGGCCATCGTGTTCGACACCACCACCCGGATCGCCGGGCCGGGGACGGTCTCGACGACGACGTCGACGAGCTCTCCGGGGGCGTGCCTGCGGGCGTTCGTCAGCGACTCCTGCACGATCCGGTAGGCGTGTCGCCCCACGGCCGTCGGTACCGCCGTGCCGTCGGTGTCGACGCGCGCCCGGACGGTCGCACCGCCGGAACGCGCTTGGTCGAGCAGGCCGGGCAGGTCGACGAGCGTCGGCTGCGGAGGCGCGGTGCCGGTCACCTCGTCGCCGCCGTTCGCCGCGGGGTCGCGCAACACCCCGAGGACGTCGCGCAGGTCGGTGAGCGCGGAGTGCGCCTCGGCCCGCACGACCCCGGCCGCTGCGGCGGTCTCGTCGGGGGTGAGCCCCGGGCCGCGGTACTCGAGCGCACCGGCGTGCAGCGCGACCAGGGACAGCCGGTGGCCCAGGACGTCGTGCATCTCGCGGGCGATGTGGGCGCGCTCCTGCTCGCGGGCACGGTCCTCGCGCAGCTGCTGGTCGCGTTCGAGCAGGGCCGCGCGCTCGCGCAGGGACAGCAGGAGCGCCCGGCGCTGCCCGATCCCGATGCCGATCGCGACGAGCAGGGCGATGCCGACGAGGCCCACGAGCATGATCTGCCAGAGCGGCATGTCGTCGGCGGGCGGTGCCAGGACGACGTCGTAGAGCAGTGTGGCGCCGAGCAGCACCGCGCCGGCGACGGCGAGTTCCACGGCTCGACGCCGGGTGGCGAGTGACACGAGGGAGAGTCCGGCTGCACCGACGGCCAGCGTCGACACCGAGCTGAGAGCACCGATGACGACGGTGATCACCAGCGGTGCCCGGTGCCGGAACGGCAGGAGGACGAGGGCGACCAGACCGGCTGCCGCGTCGCCGAGGATCAGTGCGCCGACGTGCAGGTCGCTCCACCCGCGGGTGTCCATCGACGGCCACACGAGCCCCGCGGTGAGCAGCCCGGTCAGGGCCGCGACGGCGACCCGCCAGGTCTGGGACCACACACGCTGCCCGAGCGGCACGGCGGGGAGCGCGGTCGAGGTCATGCCCCGAGCCTAGGGAGCCGTCGGGACGAGCGGATCCGCCGAAGGTCGGAGCTGCCCGAGCTGCCGGAGCTGCCTGACCAGGGGACCGTCCGTCTCAGACCGCGTCCACCAGGGCCCGCGCCAACGGGTGCCACGCACGGGACGACGGCCCGCTCAGCACCAGGGTCCGTTCGAGTCGCCGGGCCATCGGGATCATCACGAGGTCGGGCGGCAGCATCCCGCGGCCCAGGGTCGGCACGATCGAGACGCCCTCGCCCCGCTGGATCATCCCGAACATCGTGCTCATCTCCCGCACCCGGTGGGCGTACCGGAACGGGCGGCCGTCGAGCTCGTGCAGCTTCTGGATCTGGTACTCGCAGCCGCCGCCGCCCGCCACCAGGCCGTCCTCGTGCAGGTCGTCGAGGGTGAGCGCGGGCAGTTCGGCGAGGGGATGGTCGCGGCGGATCACGGCGGCCATCTCGTCCCGCGCCACGACCACGCCACCCGCGGGTGCCGGCGACGGGTCGACGAGCACGGCGGCGTCGACGGTGCCGGCCTCGAGCCACTCCGGCATCTCGTCGTCGTCGCCCTCGTAGACCTGCACGTCGACGTCCGGCAGGGTCACGGCCCACAGCTCGCGGAGCCGCGGCAGCAGGCCCTGGCAGACGGTGGGGACGGCGGCGAGGCGCACGGTGCCGCGCGCCGTGGCGGGCCGGACCACCGCCTCCAGGGCTTCGACCGAGGCGAGCACGCTGCGGGCGTGGGCCAGCAGACGGTCGCCCAGCGGTGTGGCGGCGGCGACCGTGCCGCGGCGCACCACGAGGCCGCCGACCTCGCGTTCGAGCCCGGCGACGGCGTGGGACACCGCGGACTGCCCGACGCCCAGGACGGTGGCCGCCGCGGTGAAGGACCCGGCGTCGAGCGTGGCGACGAACGCGCGCAGTTGCTGGACCGAGACGGTCATGCGCCCTCCTCATGTCGGCATGAGCCCCATGCGTTTGCCGCATGTCACTCGCTGGTCCGACACTAGGCCACGTGAACGCCCTCCTCTACGCCCTCGTCGCACTGACCTGGGGCTCGAGCTTCCTCTTCGCGAAGATCGGCCTCGACGGACTCGCCCCGCAGCAGGTCGCCACCGTGCGGACCGTGCTCGGCGGGGTGACGCTCGTCGTGGTGCTCCTGGCCTCCCGCCGCCGGTGGCCCCGGGAGCCGCGGACCTGGGCGCACCTGGCGGTCGTCGCGGTGTTCCTCAACGCGGTGCCGTCGTCACTGATGGCGTGGGCCGAGCAGACGGTGCCGTCCGGGCTCGCGAGCATCTACAACGCGACGACGCCGATCATGACGCTGGCCGCGCTCGCGGTGCTCGTGCCGTCCGAACGGCTGCGCGGACGGCAGGTGCTCGGGATCGTGCTCGGCATCGTCGGGGTGCTCGTGCTGGTCGGCCCGTGGGACGTCCTGACCGACCCGGAGGTCCTGGCGAGCGTGCCGGGGCAGGTCGCGCTGCTCGGCATGACGGCGTCCTACGGCATCGGGCTCGCCTACCTGCGCCGGGTGGCCGTGGCGAGCGCGTACGACCCCGTCACGCTGGCGACGGTCCAGCTGACGCTGGCCTCCGGGATGCTCCTGCTGGTCGCGCCCGTCATCGCGACCGGTCCGGTACAGCTGGACGGGAGGATCGTGGCCGCGATGATCGCGCTCGGTTGCGTCGGCACGGGGCTGGCCTACGCCTGGAACACCCGGCTCGTGCAGGCGTGGGGCGCCGGCCGCGCCTCCACCGTCACGTACCTGACGCCGGTGGTCGGGGTGGCGCTCGGTGTGCTCGTGCTGGGGGAGCGGGTGCGGTGGAACGAGCCCGTCGGCGGACTCGTCGTCCTGCTCGGGATCGCCCTGGCGTCCGGGGTGCTCCTCCGTCGGCGGGAACCTGCGGCGTCCGCCGCCTGACCGGTCCCCGGGTCGAGCCTGCCTGACCGGTCCGCCGGGTCGAGCCTGCCTGACCGGTCCACCGGGTCGAGCCGTAGGATCGGCGGTGACGACGACGAGGTCGTCGACGAAGACGGAGACCGGCATGCACGACACCCACACCACCCGCGCGACCGCGTCCGTCGCAGCCATCCTCGCCGAGTCGGCGGCACGCTACCCGGACGACGTCGCCGTCATCGTGGGCGACGTCCGCACGACCTACGCCGAGCTGTGGGCGCAGACCCTGGCCTACGCCGGGGCGCTCCGCGCGCGGGGCGTGACCGAGGGGTCGAAGGTGGCGATGCTCGTGCCGAACGTCGCGGACTTCCCCCGCGTCTACTACGCCACCCTGGCCCTCGGCGCGGTGGCCGTGCCCGTGCACGCGCTGCTGAAGCGCCGCGAGATCGAGTACGTCCTGCGCGACAGCGGCGCGACGCTGCTCGTCTGTGCCGCCCCGCTGCTCGGCGAGGGCGCCGCCGGAGCCGAGCTCGCCGGGGTCGACGTCGTGACCGTGCTCGCACCGGCGACGACCGACGACGGGTCCGCGGCCGGCCCGGACCGGCTCGAGGCCCTGGCCGCGCAGAGCGAACCGCTCGACACCTACGTGCCGCGGCACCCGTTCGACACCGCCACGATCCTGTACACGAGCGGCACCACCGGCCAGCCCAAGGGTGCCGAAGGGTCGCACTTCTCGCTGCTCGAACAGGTCAACACCAACCTGATGACCACGTTCGACATGCACCGCGGGGACGTCCTGCTCGGCGCCCTGCCGCTGTTCCACACGTTCGGGCAGACCTGCACGATGAACACCGGGTTCCGGACCGGCGCGACGCTCGTCATGCTGCCGAAGTTCGACGGTGACACGGCGCTCGCCGCGATGGTCGAGCACGGCTGCGGCATCTTCATGGGCGTCCCGACGATGTACATGGCGCTGCTCGACGCCGCGACCCGGTCCGAGGCCCGTCCGACGCTCCGGTACGCGATCTCCGGCGGGGCCTCGCTGCCGCTCGCGGTGCTCGAGCGGTTCCAGCAGGTCTTCGACGCGCCGATCCACGAGGGGTACGGGCTGACCGAGACCTCGCCGGTCGCCACCTTCAACCACGTCGGGCAACCGCCGCGACCCGGCACCATCGGCACCGCGGTGTGGGGCATCGACGTCGAGATCGCCGACCCCGAGGTCCGCGACGCGATCGTCATGCTGCCGCACGGCGAGATCGGGGAGCTCGTGATCCGCGGCCACAACCTGATGAACGGGTACCTCGACCGGCCGGAGGACACCGCCGAGGCCATCGTCGACGGGTGGTTCCGCACCGGTGACCTCGGCACGAAGGACGAGGACGGGTACCTGACGATCGTCGACCGGACCAAGGACATGATCATCCGCAACGGCTACAACGTGTACCCGCGGCAGGTCGAGGAAGTGCTCGCCACCCACCCCGACGTCGCGATGGCCGCGGTGTTCGGCGTGCCGCACGCCGTGCACGGTCAGGAGGTCGAGGCCGCGGTGGTCCTGCACGCCGGCGCGTCCGTCGAGCCGCAGGTCCTGGTCGACTTCGTCGCCGCCGAGATCGCCGCGTACAAGTACCCGCGCGTGGTGCACGTCCTCGAGGCGTTGCCGCTCGGTCCGAGCGGCAAGGTGCTCAAGCGCGAGCTCGTCGACCGGTTCGGCGTCGAGGTGACGGCCGTCCCGTGACCCCTGCCACGACCGCGCAGGCGCGATCCGTACGCTGACCGGGTGACCGCCAGCCGTACCCCGTCGACCGCGCGTCTGCTGTTCGCGTCGTCGCACCCCGGCCCCACGGTCACCGTGACCGTCCTCGCCGCGGTGATCGCCGCAGCCGTCGGGCACCCCGTGTGGCTCGTGGTGCTGGTGGCGCTGACGGTCGTCGCCGGGCAGCTGTCCATCGGGCTCGCGAACGACTGGATCGACGCGGACCGCGACCGAGCCGTCGGGCGGAGCGACAAGCCCGTGGCCCGCGGACTCATCGCCGTCGGCACCGTCCGTGCCGCCGCGTACGCCACCGCCGGGATCGCCGTGGTGCTCTCGCTGTTCCTCGGGCCGGTCGCCGCCCTCGCGCACCTCGTGCTGGTCGCCGCCGGGTGGGCCTACGACGCCGGGCTGAAGCGTTCGGTGTGGTCGGTGGCGCCGTTCGTCGTCGCCTTCGGGCTGCTGCCCGTCGTGTCCGTCGCGGCCGGGCCCGAGGGGCAGTGGCCGGCGTGGTGGGCGATCGCCACGGGGGCCGTCTTCGGCATCGCGATCCACTGCACCAACGTGCTGCCCGACCTGGTCGACGACGCCGCCACCGGGGTACGGGGCTTCCCGCACCGGCTCGGGCTCCGTGGCGCGGGGATCGTCGCGTTCGCCTCGCTCGTCGTCGCGGCCGCGCTGGTGCTCGGCGGACAGGTGCTCGGCGACGACCCCGTCCGGGGTCTCGGCGTCGTGCTCGCGGTCCTCGGTGCCGTCGTGGTGGCCGTGCTCGCCGTCGTCGGCGTCCGGTTGGTGCTCGCGGGACGGGCATCACGCACCCTGTTCCGGCTGGTCATCGCGTCGTCCCTCGTGCTCGTGATCGAGCTCGGCTTCGCGGGCGCGCGACTCGTCGCCTGACGACGCGGAACACGCTGCGCCTCCGCGCAGACACGCGTCTGCGCGTCTGCGCGCCGGACGCAAGCCGTCAGGCCCAGCGCATCGCGTAGAGCCGGGCCAGGCCGTGCGCGGTCGGCAGGGACAGGGCGGTCCGGAGCAGCGCCTCCCGGCCGGTCGCCGTGACGGGGCCGAGCGGACGGCCCAGTGCCATGTTCACCTCGGCCTGCCGTGCCGCGCGTCGGGCGGCCGCCTGGCGGCGGGCGGCGTAGCCCGGCCACGGACCGGGGACGCCGGTGCGGACGGCACCCACCAGCAGGGGCGCCAGTTCGGCGACGTCGAGCCACCCGAGGTTCATGCCCTGCCCGCCGATCGGACTGATCTCGTGGGCGGCATCGCCCACGAGCACGACCCGGCCGACGCCCACCCGGTCGGCGGCGCGGCGGCGCACCCGGAAGCCGCTGGTCATCGAGCAGGTCGCGGGGTCCGGCACGACGCCGGTGCGCGCCGCGACGAGTGCGGCCAGGCGTGTGACGACCGCGGGGTCCGGCGTGCCCGTCCAGCTGCCCTCGGCCGAGGCGAACGCTTCGTCGTCCGGCACCAGGGCGACGTACCGGCGCCGCGCACCCGGCAGCGGGAAGGACTCGACGACGCCGTCCGGGCCGACGTCGACCAGCGCGGAGGACCGAGCCGACGGGGCCTCGGGATCGGCGAAGTCACCCATCACGTAGCGGTCCGGGTACTCGCGCCCGGTCGTGCCGATGCCGAGCAGGTCGCGGACGGCGCTCCGGGCACCGTCGGCTCCGACGACGAAGGCCGCACGGACCGTCACGGTGTCGCCGTCCGGTCCGGTCCCGGTGGCGTCGACGTGGTCGGTGTGCCGGGACAGTGCGGTCAGGGTGGTGCCGGTCCGCAGGGTGCTCGGTGCGCTGGCCCGGAGCCGGTCCCGGAGCAGGGACTCGGTGCGGTGCTGGTCGAGGGTGGCCACGTACGGGTGCGTCGGCGACGCGCGGTCGAAGCGCAGGGTGCCGAGGGTCCGGCCTCGGCTGCGGGCCACGCCGGCGTGCACCAGCGACGCCTCGGCGAGCACCGCGGTGTCCAGGCCGATCGCGGCGAACGCGTCGAGGGACGGCGGGTGGATGCCGATGGCCCGCGAACCGGTCGGCGGCTCGGCCCGGCGTTCCCACACCCGGACGTCGACGCCCCGCACCGCGAGGAGTGCCGCCAGGAACAGTCCGACGGGGCCGCCGCCGACGACGAGGACGTCGACGCGTTCGATGGGCACGTCCGCGAGCCTACGGTGACCGTTCGCCGCCGCGTTCAGTGAGCAGAAGGCGTCGGGTCAGGGGGCCGTACTCGACGTCTTCTGCTCACTCGATGCGCTGCGCGGGCGCGGGCGCGTGCGCGTGCGGCGGCGCTGCGGGCGCTGCGGCACTGCGACCCGCTCGGACCCGCGCGCGGAACCGCTCGACGGGGACCTCGACGGCGTAGGCGGCGCCGATCGACACGATCACCACCGCGCCGACCAGGCCGACCGTGCCCCAGGGGCCGATCGCGAAGGTGCCGAGCAGCGCGATCACCAGCGGGTGCCAGAGGTACGCCGAGTACGAGACCCGGCGGCCGAACCACGACACCGGCGTCCAGGCCAGGGCGGCGGACACGGGGGAGCGGACCGAGACCAGCCCGCCGATCGTCACCGCCGCGATCAGCCCGGTCAGCGGCAGCACGATGCCGAACGTCGACGCGTGCTGCGTCCAGTCGTCGTCGATCCGGAGCAGCACCCCGAGCAGCAGCACGAGACCGAGCCAGGTCGCCACGTGCCCGAGGACCCCGGCGGCCCGCACGCGCACCCGTTCGTCGTCGAGCAGCAGGGCGAGTGCGCAGCCGATCGCGAGCGGCACGACCCCGAGCACGGGCGAGAAGTAGACGTCGGGCGTGGCACCGCCGCTCGGGCTGCGGTAGCTCGCCCACGACGCCGCCGACGCTCCGACGACCAGGACCCCGAGCCCCGCCAGGAGCCAGCGACGGCGGACCCGGAGCGCGGCGAGCAGGACCAGCACCGGCGGCCAGACCAGGTAGAACTGCTCCTCCATCGACAGGCTCCACGTGTGCGCGAAGACGCCCTGCGAGGTGTCCCAGAAGGCGCGGAACAGGTTGCCCGTGTAGGTCAGCGCGATGAACGCCGCTTCGCCGGACGACAGCGAGGCGCCCTTGTAGTCACCGACCCAGTTCCAGAGCAGCAGCCCGACGACGATGAGCGCGAGCAGTGCCGGGTAGAGGCGGAGCAGCCGCTTCACCCAGAACGAGCCGAGGCGCACCCGTCCGGTGCGACGCCGTTCGCCGAGCAGCAGCGTCGTGATGAGGAAGCCCGACAGCACGAAGAACACCGTCACGCCGATGAAGCCGCCCTCGAACTGCGGCACGTGCAGGTGGTACAGGACGACGACCAGGATGGCGAGGGTCCGGAGCCCGTCGAGCGCGGGTGCGCGGTGCGTCAGCGGAGGTGGTGGAGCCTGCGGCGACCCGGCCTCGGAGTGCGCCGGGGTGGCCGTGCGGTGCTGTGGCTGCGCCTGCGTCGGCGCGTGGGTCAGCGTGGTCGTTGCCATGGTCCCTCCCCGCGCTGCTCGGTTGCGTGTCGCCGACCAGGGTCCTCCTCGCGGGTAAGAGGAGTCTCAACGAGCGGGGTGCACCAGGCTCGTCAGCGCCGACGTCGAACGACAGTGTCGACGTCGCACGACATCGACATCGTCGTTCGTTGCACGCGCGCAATGTTGCGAAGCGCGCGCAGCGACCATGTCGACGTCGTGCGACAGCGACATCGTCGTTCCGCGTCGGCCGGCCCCACGGTCCTGGCCGCGCGTCGGCGCCAGCCCCGCGTACCACGCACCGGCCGGGAGGCCCGTGTCGGCCCGCACCGCGCCTCCAGGCCGTCGCGCCCCGCGTCCACCGCACGCACACCGTGAGCAGGAACGGTCGGGTCCGACGTGCGGACCCGACCGTTCCTGCTCACCAAGTGGAAACGCGCACGGCTACTCGGCCTTCTGCAGCTGCCAGGGGTCCGGCTCGCGGTCGCCGTTCGGGCGCACCGGGCGCACGTCGCCGACGATCGGGATCGAGCGCTTCCGCATGAACCACACGTAGCGGACGAAGAAGTGCGTCAGGGTCGACATCCGGTTGCCGGCGCCGAGCAGGCTCGTGATGTGCACGAACACCCAGGCCAGCCAGGCGATCGGGCCGACCATCGTGATCCCGCCGCGCAGCTGGGCGACCGCGGCGTTCGTGCCGATCGTCGCCATGGTGCCCTTGTCGAAGTACTTGAAGCGCTCGGTGGCCTTGCCCTCGAGCAGGCGCACGATCTGCCGCGCCGAGTGTCGTCCGCCCTGCAGCGCGGGCTGGGCGAGCTGGGCGAGGGCGTCGTCCTGCGCCGCGATGTCGCCGGCGGAGAAGATCCGCTCGGCGCCCTTCACGCTCAGGTCGTCGTTCACCTGGATGCGGCCACCGTGGGTCTGCGGCAGGCCCCAGCCGGAGACCTCCTTGTGGGCGGCGACACCGGTCGCCCAGATCACCTGCGAGGCGGGGATGAACTCGCCGTCCGCGGTCATCACGCCGTCGCGCTTGACCTCGGAGACGCCGGTGTTCAGCCGCAGCACGACACCGCGCTTGCGCAGCACCTTGGCGGCGTAGCGGCGCAGGCGCGGGGCGAACGGCTTGAGCAGCTCGCCGCTGCGGTGCACGAGCGTGATCGAGATGTTGCCGCGTTCGATCTCCGGGTACGCGCCGACGAGCGCCTGGTCGCGGAGCTCGGCGAGCGCGCCGGCCATCTCGACGCCGGTCGCACCGCCACCGACGATCACGATGCGGATCTCGTCGGGGCCCTGGTTCGCCGCCGCTTCTTCCAGCCGGGTGAACAGCTCGTCGCGGATGCGGAGTGCCTGCGAGCGGGAGTACATCGAGTACGCGTACTCGTACGCACCGGGAGTGCCGAAGTAGCTCGTGTTCACGCCGTTGGCGAGGATCAGGTAGTCGTAGTGCAGGTGCTCGCCGTCGGACATCTCGGCGATGCTCTCGTCGGTGCGGATGCCGGTGAGCAGGCCGTGTCGGAACTCGGCGTTCGACTGGCGGGCCCGGAGCGAGCGCAGGAAGTACGTCACGTCGCCGGCGTTCAGGCCGCCCGTCGCCACCTGGTACATCAGGGGCTGGAACATGTTGTAGACGTGGCGGTCGACCAGGGTCACCCGGACCGGCGCATCGGCGAGCTCGCGCATGGCGGCCACACCGGCGAATCCACCGCCGACGATGACGACGTGCGGGCGGGTGTCCTGGGTCATGCTTGCTCCGGTGTTCCTCGGGTGCGGATGGTCACCATCGAGGGTACGCGCGGTTTGCCGGGGCGCATGACGGGTGGGGCCGGGAGGCCCGTGGTGCGTCCGTCAGGCGTCGAACCGACCGTAGGTGTTCAGCACGTTCCCCTTGCTCGTCACGGTGCTGTCGACCAGACGCAGGCGCGTGGGCGGATCGGTCGGTTCGAACAGTCGCCGGCCACGGCCGGCGATCGCCGGGTGGATCATGAGCTGCAGTTCGTCGAGGACCCCGGCGAACAGCAGGCTGCGGACGAGCGTGACACTGCCGCACACGGCGATGTCCGCACCATCGCGCTGCTGCAGGTCGCGCACGAACGCGGGGACGTCGCCGGGGATCCGCGTGCTGTTCTGCCAGGTCAGGTCGTCGCCGAGCGTGGTGGAGGCCACGTGCTTCTCGATCGGGTTGATCCACTGCCCGAAGGGGTCCTCCGGGTGGGCTGGCCACCACTCGGACCACTCCAGGTAGCTGTTCCGGCCGAGCAGCACGGTGTCGGTCCGGGCCATGAAGGCACCCATCGCTGCACCGAGCTCGTCGTCGAAGCTGTCGTACTGGAACTCGTAGGGGTCCTGCACGACGCCGTCGACCGACGTGAACAGACCGGCAGTGGTCTTCCGCATGGGACGGATCGTACCCGCCGGTCAGCTCCCGGTGCCGTACCCGGGGGCCTGGCCGGTGCCGTTGCCCGGGAACCGGTTCGTGCCGGGCACCTGCGTCGTCGACTGTGTCCGGTCCGCACCGATCGCGTGGCCGATGGCGAACCCGACGCCTCCGCCGACGAGCAGCGCGGCAAGCCCGACGATCGCGGCGAGGAGCGGCCAGAACCACGGGGGCTTCGGGCCTGCGCTGCGGCGGTCGGTCGGGCTCGCGGCGCCGGCTGCGGCTCCGTACCAGGGGGTGGTGCCGTTCGGGGCGGTGGAGTCCCAGGCGCCCGGGGTCGTGGCGCCGGCGTCCGCGCGGTACGGCTGCTGCTGCTGCTGCTGCTGCTGCTGCTGTTGCGGCGCGGGTGCGTCGAGCGTGGAGGTCGGGGTCGGGGCGGCGCCCCAGCCGGTCGGCGTCGTCGCCCGGTTCGCCGGGTCGGAGCCGTCCGGTTCGTGGCCGTTGGTGGGAGTGGTGTCGCTCATGCCAGGAGTGCACACGGCGCGGCTGTGTGCAGCCGATGACGAGGCTGACCCGGTGCTGCGAACCGCCGCGTAGCCTCGGCTCGTGCGCGCTGCTGTGGAGACCGTCCGGATCGACGGGTTGCCCGTGCGCCTGCACGCGATGGCGTCGCGGCAACCGGTCCGCGACGACACCGACCCCACCGTCGTGTTCGTCCACGGCATCGGGATGTCGCACCGGTCCTTCGCCCGGTCGCAGCGCGCCGTCGCCGCCGAGCACCGCACGATCAGCGTCGACCTGCCGGGGTTCGGCTGGCTGCCCGCGGCCGGTCGGCGGCTGTCGATCGAGGAGCTCGGCGACGTCGTCGTGCGGGCCGTCCGCCACCTGGTCGACGGCGACCTGGTGCTCGTCGGGCAGTCGATGGGTGCCCAGGTCGTGGTCGAGTCCGCCCGGCGCCACCCGGAGACCGTCGCGGCGATCGTGCTCGTCGGTCCGGTCATCGACTCCGGGCGGCGATCGCTCCCGCTGCAGGCGCTCGACCTGGGCCGCGACGGGTTCGTCGAGGGGGTCCGGATGAACGGCGTCCTGGTCACCGACTACCTGCGGAGCATGCGGCAGTACACGCGAGAGCTCGGACCGATGCTCCGCTACCCGACCGAGCAGAGGATCGCCGAGGTGACGCAGCCCGTCCTCGTCGTCCGCGGCACCCAGGACCCGATCGCGCGGCACGACTGGTCGGTTCGGGTCGCGGCCGCTGCGCCGAACGGCACCTTCGTGGAACTGGCCGGCCCGCACCACGTGCAGGAACGGCAGCCGGACGCCTTCGCGCGCCTCCTCGAGACGTTCCGCAACGCCGAGCGCCTGGAGGGGCTGCGATGACCCGGCCGGCCACGTCGGGGACGGAGGCGGCGCGGACGGCGCGATCCGGGCCTCCAGGCCGTGTCCCGCTGGTGCGACGCGCGTGGTGGGCCGCACTCGACTGGGGGTACGCCGCCAGGTGGCAGGTCCGGAGCCTCGGCCCGACCACCGCGGACGATTACCGGACCGGCGCCGGGCAGCCCGTCGTCGTGGTGCCCGGCGTCTACGAGACCTGGCACTTCATGCGGCCGCTGATGGACGCGCTCCACGACCGGGGGCACCCGGTGCACGTGCTGCCCGTCCTGCGGCACAACCTGCGGCCCGTGCCCGACTCCGCGCGCGAGGTGATCGCGACCCTGGAGGAACAGGACCTGCGGAACGTGCTCGTGCTCGCACACAGCAAGGGCGGGCTGATCGGCAAGTACGCGATGACGCAGCTCGACCAGCACGAGCGGATCGACCGGATGGTCGCGGTGTCGACGCCCTTCGCGGGCTCGGTCTACGCGCGGCTCGCGCCGGTGCCGCACCTGCGGGCGTTCCGGGCGGCCGACCCGGTGCTGGCGGGGCTGGCACGGGAACTCGACGCGAACGCGCGGATCACCTCGGTGTACGGGGTGTTCGACACGCTCATCCCCGAGGGCAGCGAGCTCCAGGGCGCGACGAACGTGCGGTTGCCGGTGGGTGGGCACTTCCGGATCCTCGGCGATGCGCGGACGCGGTCGGCGGTGCTGGCGGCGGCGGACCCGGGTGGGGGCGGCGGCTCCGGTTCCGGCTCCGGGTCCGGCGGTCTTTCGCGCTGAGCGACACGCCACGGGCGCACGACGGCGTGAAGTGTCGGTCAGCGCGAAACGGCGGCGACGGCGGCGGCCGTGTCGGTCAGCGCGGGCGGTCGGCGACGCTCGCGCGCTCGACGATCCGGTGCGGCACGACGACGGTCTCCGGCGCGGCACCGCGGTCAGCGATCCGACGGGTCAGCAGGTCGAGCGCAGCCGTTGCGAACGCCCGACGGTCGAACGACACCGTGCTGAGCGACGGGATCGCGTACGCGGCGCCGTCGACGTCGTCGAACCCGATGACGCTGACCTGGTCCGGCACCCGGACACCGCGGGCGGCGAGCACGTGCAGCACCCCGAACGCGATCGAGTCGGTGAACGCGAAGACGGCGTCGGGCAGGGGGTGCTCGTCGAGCCAGGCCGCGAAGGTCGTCGCCGTGGAACTCGTGGTCCACGCCGGCAGCGGGACACGGAGCGACGGGTCGGGCGTGATGCCGGCGGCGGCGATCGCGGCGGCGTACCCGCGTTCGCGGAGCTCGCTGGTCGCCGTCGCCGCACCCTCGGGCGACGCCCCGACGATCGCGATGCGCCGGTGCCCGTGGGCGATGAGGTGTTCGGTGACCTGCTCGGCCGCCGCACGGCTGTCGACGTGCACCTGGTCGACGTGCTCGGGCTCGACCTCGCCGATGACGACGGTCGGCGGCAGTCCCTCGGTCGAGGCCAGGACGCTCGCGCTGAGCGACACCGGGTTGAGGATCAGCCCGTCCACCAGGTGTGCGCGGGCACGGGAGACCAGTTCGCGTTCGCGGGCCGGGTCGTTGCCCGTCTGCTCGAGCTGCACGACCCAGCCGCGTTCGCGGGCGAGTTCCACGAAGGACTGCGCGAGTTCGGCGGAGTAGGCGCTGCCCATCTCCGGCAGTGTCAGCGCGATCGCTCCGGAGCGACCGTTCCGGAGCCCGCGGGCGGACAGGTTCGGCACGTAGTCGAGCTCGGCGACCGCGCGCTCGACGCGTTCGCGGGTCTCCGGGCGCACGACCACGCCGCCGTTGACGACGTTGGAGACGGTCTTCGGGGACACCCCGGCGAGGGCGGCCACGTCCCGCACGGTTGCGCGCATCGGGACGAGCGTAGCGCGGGCGCTGCCGGGCGCTGCCGGGCGGTACCCGGGCGGTACCCGGCGGTACCCGGCGGTACCCGGCGGTACCCGGCTGGCCGCTGAGGCCGTCGCGGCCGTCGCGGCCGTTGCGGCTAACTCAGCCGGCGACGGCGGCCTCGACCGCAGCGGTCACCTTCGGCTCCAGGAACGGCGCCATGGATCGTGCGTAGGTCTGCGTGACGTGTTGCACCTGTCGGTAGACGACGACGCCGCCGATGACCGAGGGGCAGGTGCCGTCGGCGCAGAACATCGCCGTGGAGTCGATCAGCGTGACGCCCGGCGTGGTCCGCGCGGCCTGCGCAACCGGGTCGTCGATCAGCGCGTCGGCCTCGGAGACGTCGCAGGCGGCGCCGTCGCCGTGCTGTTCGACGCAGCTCGGCACGTCGGACACGCCGCCGATGCCCGGGTCGGGGTTGTCGCGCAGGGCCACGATGCTCGACCCGGCCTGCTGCAGGCGCACCCAGGTCTTCGCGTACTGGCCTGCCGCGTCGTCGCGGACCTGGGGCGTCATCTCGTCGGCGTGCCGGATGATGCCGTGCGGCCACGGCGTGCGGGACATCGCGGCGACGAACACGACGTCGTACCGCTCCTGCTGCAGCCGCTCGAGGGTGTCGGCCTTCCAGGTGTTGCACGACGGGGTCACGAGTGCTCGGGTCATCGGGCAGCCGGAGTGCAGGTAGGTGGTGAGGCTCCAGTGCTTCGCCTTCGCGATGAGCTCGAGGGACGGCACGTAGTTGGCGGCGTGGGAGTCGCCGACGATCGCCAGCCGCACGGTGCCGTCTGGGTCGCCGACCTCGCAGCCCCGGACCGTGGTGTCGTCGCCCGCGACCTGGCACCCGGCGCCGGACTGGTCGGCGAACGCGTCGGACCCCGCCTGCACCGGGCTGGGCGTGATGTCGGCCGCGTCCACCTGCGGGCAGTCCGCCCCGGGCTGCATCGCTGCGGCACCGTGACAGGCTCGGCTGGTCAGCGTGCCGTCCGCGGTGACGGTGACCCCGGTGGCGGCGCCCGCGGTCTCCTCCCGCACCACCGACCAGTACATGCTGGCGGCGGGCACGGCGACGACGAGCATGCCGGCGATCGCGAGCACCAGGACGCCGCGGTGCCGCGGGTGCCGCGCACGCATGCGCTCGCTGGAGAACGCGATCACGGGCTGCTCGATCAACCGGCGCGAGAAGTGGGCGAGGACGAGCGCGACGACGAGCACGATGCCCTTCGCCCAGAGCGGGGTCGCTTCGCCCGTGGGGGTCCCGATCACGAAGGGCATCACGATCAGCAGCGGCCAGTGCCAGAGGTAGAGCGAGTACGACACGTCCCCGAGCCACTGCACGGGTCGCAGCCGGTACAGGAACGCCGGGCTCCACGCGGGCTCGGGCATCCCGCCCGCGATGACGAGCGAGACCCCGATGATGGGGATGAGCGCCGTCCAGCTCGGGAACGGCGTCGACGCGTCGAACCGGAGCGCGGTCGTCGCGACCAGGACGAGGCCGGTCCAGCTCATCGCTGCCGCCAGCGCCGCGGGGATCCGGACGCGCTGCAGGCCGAGCCAGAGCAGGCCGCCCGCGGCGAACTCCCACGCCCTGGTCGTGGTGAGGAAGTAGGACGCCGGGGTGTGCGCCGTCGCCCAGATCGAGTACGCCAACGACAGCACGAACACGATGCCGAGCGCGACGGCGATCGCCGGAGCGAGGGACACACCGTTCCGGCGTCGGCGCCGGTACCGCACGAAGGCACAGAACCAGAGGACGAGCGGCCAGACGGCGTAGAACTGCTCCTCGGTCGACAGCGACCAGAAGTGCTGCACGATGCTCGCGTCGGACGCCAGGGCGGAGTAGTCGACGGCGTTGCCCGCGAGCGCCCAGTTCTCGACGTAGAGCGCGCTGGCGATGATCTGCTCGGTGAAGTCCTTCCAGAGCGTCCGGGGGACGAACACCGCGGTCAGGATCACGGTCACGAAGAGCGTCGCCATCGACGCCGGCAGGAGTCGCCAGGCACGTCGAGCGTAGAAGGCCCGGAAGCTGAACCGGCCGGTGGCCAGCGGTTTCGCGATGTGCGCGGTGATGAGGAAGCCCGAGATCACGAAGAAGACGTCGACGCCGACGTAGCCACCGGGCAGCACCTCGGGGAACAGGTGGTAGAGCACCACCGCCCCGATGGCGATGGCACGGACGGCCTGGATCTCGAGTCGCAGCTTCCTGGTGTCGGCCGCACCACCCGGACGGCGAGCGTTGTGACGAGCACGGTGGCGCGCGACAGGAGCGTGTCGCGCTGCGCGCGCCGGCGCGACCGTCACGAGCTACCCCTTGCCTCACGATGCGCGGTCCCTACCGCGCGCCCCGAACATACCGCCGGGGACGGCACGACGCGAATCCGCCTCGCCTCCGAAGACGACGACGAAGACGACGACGAAGACGAAGACGCGGACGAGCACGCGGACGAGGCCGCGGCTGCGCGACGTCGACCTGGACGGTCACATCGGACTCGCGCTGCGGCGCTCCCGCATCACGCCGGGGTGACCGCCACCGTCCTGCCTGTCCGCACCGACTCCTGCGCCGCGAGCACGATGGACAGCGTCCGCAGCCCGACCCCGACGTCCGGCTGCGGCTGCTCGCCCGATGCCACGGCTGCCAGGAACGTCCGGAGCATCGGCAGGTCGTGGTCGGGTCCGTACCGGAGTTCGATCGGCCGGCCCCCGACCGCGTCGAGCCCGCGAGCGGCCGCCCCGAAGAAGTCCACCGACACCGTGCCACCGGTCCCGGCGACGTCGAGCGTCAGCCCGCCCCACACCGGTGACGTGTCCGGTCGGCTCCACGAGCAGTCGATCGCCGCGATCGTGCCGTCGTCGTACGTGATGGTCACCAGGCCCGCGGTCTCGGCGTTCGCGCGGTCGGCGTGCAGCACCCGGTTGGCGACGGCGGTGACGGACACCGGCGCCGCGCCGGTCAGCCCGTCGATCAGGTCGGCGACGTGCACGACGTGGTCGACGAGGGCGCCGCCTCCGCTCGACCGGACGTCGGTGAACCAGTCCCGGGCGAGGGGCAGCATGCCGTTGTTCGCGCCGCGCACCGAGAACACCGTGCCGAGTGCGCCCGAGTCCCGCGTCGCGCGCAGCCGGTCGAACGCCGAGGCGAAGCGCACCGGGAACGCCATCATGAGCAGCACCCCGGCGCGGTCCACCGCATCGCGGATGGCGAGGCCGTCCTGCCACGAGGTCGCGAGCGGCTTCTCGCAGAGCACGTGTGCCCCCGCTGCCGCCGCGAGCTCGACGTGCTCGCGGTGCCGGGCGTTCTCGCTCGTGACGATCACCGAGTCCGGACCCCAGGCGAGCAGCTCGTCGACGGAGTCCGCGTACCCGACGCCGAGCGCGCGTGCCAGTTCGGCCCCGCGCAGGTCGCCGAGTTCCGTCCCCGTCGAGGTGCCGTCCGGATCCGTGCCGCGCACCTCGACGTCGGGCATCGCCGCCAGGGCACCGAGGTAGCTGATGGCGTGCGTGTGGGCGAAGGAGAGCACCCCGACCCGGAGCGTCACCGCGACACCTCCACCGGCTGGCCGGACTCGATCGAGGCGATCGCCGCGTTCGCGATCCGCACCGCAGCGACGCCGTCGTCCACGGTCACCCGGGGCGGTGCACCACCGTCGAACGCGGCGAGGAAGTCGGCGAGCTCCAGCGCGTACGGGTCGTCCGCCGGGTCGACCGTCGGCAGGAAACCGTCCACGGAGGCCGGCGCCGCGAGGTCACTGCGGGTGTCCTCCTCGGCCCGGGACGAGTGCGACAGGCTGCCGAGCGTCCCCGTCACCGAGTACTCGGTCGTGAAGGCGAGGTGCTGCGGCCCCCACAGCCCGGCGACGTGGCTGATCGCACCCGACTCGTGCGTGAGCAGGACGTGCGCCGCCTCGACCGGCTCCGCCTCGGAACCCGCGCGGACGCTCACCGCCGACACCCGGGTCACCTCGCCCGCCACCCAGCGTGCGATGTCGAGGTCGTGGATCATCTGGTCCATCACGATCCCGCCCGACAGCGCGCGGTCGCCGAACCAGGGAACGTGGGTGGGGAAGGCGCCGGACCGCGAGAACCGCAACACCGCCAGGTCGCCCAGGAGGCCCGTGGTCGCGGCTTCGTGCAGGCGCGCGTACGCGGGGAACCAGCGCACCACCTGGGCCGGGTAGAGCTGCACGCCTGCGTCCGCAGCGCGCGCCGCCAGGTCCGCCGCGTCCGCGTCGGTCCGGGCCAGGGGTTTCTCGGAGACGACGTCCTTGCCGGCCGCGATCGCCGCACGGGCGACCTCGGCGTGGGCGTGCGTCGGGACCACCACGTCGACGACGTCGACCCCGGCGAGGAGCTCGTCGAGGCTGTCGGCGACGGTGAGAGTGCTGCCCTCGGCCCGGGCGGTGTCGGTGAACGCGGCAACGAGTTCGTGGGCGCCCTCGCGAGCGTGCACCACCACGTCGCCCAGGCGGAGCAGCCCGGGCAGGTGGGCGACGGAGATGCCGCCGGCGCCGACGAGCCCGATGCGTTTGCGGGCGGGGGTCTCCGACTGCGACGTCATGGGGTCAGCGTAGGAGATGCGGTGGGACGAGGGGCACGGTCAGCCGAGCCAGCCAGGGGCGGCGAAGAGCTCCTCGAGCTCACGCAGCAGTCGGGTCGCGTGGAAGCCGTCGGCAGCGGCGTGGTCGACGTGCAGCGCCAGCGGCAGCAGCGTCCGGTCACCAGTGGTCCGGTACCCGCCGAGCGTGATGATCGGCAGCAGGTGGTCCCAGCCGTCGCGCACCTGCAACGAGAAGCCGGTGAACGACGCTCCCGGCAGGGTCGAGACGTCGAAGACGTTGCCGGGCCGGTCGTCCTGCGGGAACATCCGGGTGTCGTCCCGGTACTCCGTCATCGTCGACACCGCGGCGTCGTGGAAGGTGCCGAAGTCGTCGTCGTACGGCACGACCAGGGCGGAGAACGTCTCGGTGTCCGGGTGGAACACGGTGAACATCGGGTGGACACGGTCCCACACGGCGGGGGAGCCGTCGTCGAGCAGCTGCATCCGGAACTCGTCGTGCCGGTTCACCACGGTCGCGATCGCCCAGAGCTGTGACGCGTAGGTCCGACGGCCGGTCGCTCGGACGCGCTCGACGAAGGCCGTGACGTCGAGTTCGACGGTCACCTCGTACGCGCACGGCACGCGGTGCCGGTAGTGCTCGAAGTGCTCCCGGCGGGGCCACTGGTCGACGTCGATCGCCCGGAGTTCGGTCATGGCTCCACCCTCGTGCGGGATCGCTTCCCTACGGTGGAGCCATGCCGACGCTCGAACGTGTTCCCGCCCTGGTCGCCACCGGATTCCTCGCGATCCCCGTCGCCGAAGCCCTGGTCGCGTTGCCGACCGAGGTCGTCATGAAGATCGAGGGAGCCCCGATCGACGCCGACCTGGCCGACACCGCCGCGTTCTCGGAGGCGTACGGCTACCCGCTGGCCGGCGGCGCCAACTGCATCGTCGTCGCGGGGAAGCGCGGCGACGAGGTCCGCTACGCCGCCTGCGTCGTCCTTGCATCGACCAAACTCGACGTCAACCGCGTCGTGAAGCAGCTGCTCGACGTCCGCAAGGCGAGCTTCGCCCCGATGGACGAAGCGGTCGAACTGACCGGCATGGAGTACGGCGGCATCACCCCGATCGGGCTGCCGTCCTCGTGGCCGCTCTACATCGACGCGCGCGTCCTCGGCGCCCCCGAGGTGGTCATCGGTGCCGGTCGTCGCGCCGCCAAGCTGTTCCTGCCCGGCGCCGCACTCACCGCGCTGCCGAACGTGACCGTGGTCGAGGGTCTGGCGACCGAACCGGTCAGTCCGACGGCCGGATGAGGCAGAACGGGTGCCCCGCGGGGTCGAGGTAGACGCGGAACGTCTCCGTGCCCGACCCCGTCGCCGTCGCACCGATCGCGAGCACCGCGGCCTCGCCGTCGTCCAGGTCGTCGACCTTCACGTCGAGGTGGCTCTGCTGCGGCACCGCCTGCCCGGGCCACTCCGGCGCCCGGTAGTCCTGGACCTGCTGGAACGCCAGGATCGGACGGTGGTCGGTGAACGGGAGGGCGAGCTCCGCCCAGTCCTCGTCGAAGCCGACGATCTCCCCGCCGAGCAGCTCGGCGTAGAAGCGGGCGAGGGCGCGGGTGTCCGGGCAGTCCAGGACGACGACGTCGAGTGTGCCGATCATGGCCGACACGGTAGACCCATCAGCGTGCGGCGGTCAGCGCCTTCGTGATCCGCTGCAACGAGACGGTCTCGGCGGTCCCGAGTTCCTGCGCGAACAGGCTGAGCCGGAACTCTTCGAGCATCCACCGAGCGTGCACGAGTTCCGGGTGCGCCCCGACCGCGGGCGGGAAGGTGCCGCCGGCATCGGTGTAGCGGTCGGTCGCCACGGTCACCTCGCGCATCCAGGTCGCGTCGCGTCCGGGGTTCTGCAGCAGCTTCTGCACGCGCGCCTCGATGCCCTGCAGGTACACGCGGATGCGGCGCAGTCGGCCGAGCCCCGCGACGGCGACGAACCCCGGGAACACCAGGCGCTCCATCTGCTGCCGCATGTCGCTGAGGGCGGCGAGCAGCGACATCGAGTTCGCCTGCTTCAGTGCTCGTTCGGCGGAGCGCTGTGCGGCCAGGACGGCCGCGACCTCGGACACCGCGGTGAACATCGTGTCGACGACGGAGGCCGACACGGCATCGCGGACCGACTCGAACTCGGCCTTCGTGAAGACGAGGCCGTCCGGGTGGGCCCGACGGATGCCGGCGTCGACCACGGCGGCCAGCACGTCGTCGAACAGCGCGGCGGTCGACGGGTAGGGGCTGGCGGCGAGCGCGAGCTTCTCCTGCGCGGTCAGGTGCGACTGGATGTACGACACGGGCGACGGCACCGCGTGCATCACCAGACGGCGGACCCCGGCGGGCATCCGGACGACGCGGTCGGACGGGGTGGCGAGCAGCTGCACGCCGACGGTCGCCTTCGGACCGGTGCCTTCCTCGACCAGGGACGGGTACGCGCGGATGACGCCGCCGGCCTGCTTGGTGTCGAGGGTCTGCGGCAGGTCCTGGTCGGGCCAGGCGGTGAGTCCGGACTGTTCCAGCGGGCGACCGGCGCCGGCGGAGGCGACGCGAGCCGCGCCTCCGGTCCGTCCCGCGCCCTTCGCCGTGGCGGAGGCGACGCTCTGCTGGGTCCGGTCCTTGAGCTTGGTCTGCAGGGCCGACAGGTCCTTGCCGGTCTCGACCCGGCGACCACGCTCGTCGACCACGGCCCACGTCGGCAGCAGGTGCGCGGGGACACGGGACAGGTCGAAGTCGGACTCGGAGACCGGCACGTAGGTCATGCGCTGGATCGCCTTGGCGAGGGTGGCGCGGAACGACTCCGTCGGCTCGGTCGGGGCGTCGTCGGGCAGCTCGGCGACGATCTTCTCGGCCCAGTCGGCAGCGGGCACGACGTTCTTGCGGATCTGCTTCGGCAGCGACTTGATGAGCGCGGTGACGAGTTCCTTGCGGAGGCCGCGCACCTGCCAATCGAAGCCCTCTTCACGCATCCGCGGCAGGAGCGCGAGGGGGACCTGCACGCTGACCCCGTCGTCCTGTGCGCCGGGCTCGAAGCGGTACTGGATGGCGAGACGCTGGTCGCCGCTCCGCCACTGGGTGGGGTACTCGACGTCGTCCTCGGCGGCCTCGGCCGCTGATTCGTCCAGCAGGTCGGACCGGCGCATCGTGAGCAGGTCCGGCTGCTCGCGGCGAGTGGTCCGCCACCACCCCTCGAAGTCGCGGGTCGTGGCGACGTCGGCCGGGATCCGGGCGTCGTAGAACTCGTAGACGTTCTCGTCGTCGAGCAGGATGTCCCGGCGGCGGGTGCGTTCCTCGAGCTGCTCGAGTTCCTTGCGGAGCTTCCGGTTGGCGCGGTCGAAGGCCTGCTGCGATTCCCACTCGCCCTCGACCAGGGCGTGCCGGATGAAGAGTTCACGGGAGTGTTCCGGGTCGATCCGCGAGTACTGCACGCGTCGGCGCTGCACGATCGGGACCCCGAACAGGGTCACTCGCTCGTAGGCGACGACCGCGCCCTGCTTCTTCTCCCAGTGCGGCTCGCCGTAGGTGCGCTTGAGCAGGTCACCGGCGAGCGGCTCCACCCAGGCGGGGTCGATCCGGCCGACGGTCCGGGCGAACAGCCGGCTGGTCTCGACGAGCTCGGCGGCCATCACGGCGTCGGGCTGCTTCTTCGCGAGCACGCTGCCCGGGAACACCACGAACCGGGTGTTCCGGGAGCCGAGGTAATCGCGCTTCTCGCGGTCCCGCAACCCGATCTGGCTGAGGAGTCCGGCGAGCAGCGCACGGTGCACGGCGTCGCCGTCGTCGGAGCGGGACTGCCCGACTCGGACGTCGACCTGCTTCGCGGCACGGGAGAGCTGCCGGTACAGGTCCTGCCACTCGCGGATGCGCGGGTAGTTCAGGAACTCGGCCTTGCACAGCCGGCGGAACGCGCTCGACGAGAGTTCCTCCTGCTGGTCCTCGATGTGGTTCCAGAGGTTCAGCAGGGTCAGGAAGTCGCTCGTCGGGTCGGCGAAGCGGGCGTGCAGCTGGTCGGCGTGCGCGCGCTTCTCGAGCGGGCGCTCGCGGGGGTCCTGGATGCTCAGGGCGCTGACGATCGCGATGACCTCGCGTCCGACGCCCTGCCGTCCGGCCTCGAGCACCATCCGACCGAGCCGGGGATCGATCGGCAGCCGGGTCAGCTGTCGCCCGGACTTCGTGATGCGGCCGTCCTTGTCGACGGCACGGAGCTCGCGGAGCAGGTCGAGGCCGTCCTTCACGCCCCGGCTGTCCGGCGGCTGCAGGAACGGGAACGACTCGATGTCCCCGAAGCCGAGCGAGATCATCTGCAGGATCACCGCGGCGAGGTTCGTGCGGAGGATCTCGGGGTCGGTGTACTCGGGGCGTCGGCCGAAGTCGTCCTCGGAGTAGAGCCGGATCGCGATGCCGGCACTCGTGCGGCCCGCTCGACCGGAACGCTGGCTGGCGCTGGCCTGCGAGATCGCCTCAATCGGCAGGCGCTGCACCTTGGCCCGCGGGGAGTACCGGGAGATGCGTGCCGTCCCGGTGTCGATCACGTACTTGATGCCGGGCACGGTCAGTGAGGTCTCGGCGACGTTCGTGGCGAGGACGACACGACGGCGGATGCCCGGGGTGTGCCGGCGCTCGAAGACCCGGTGCTGGTCGGCGGCGGACAGGCGGCCGTACAGCGGCAGGACCTCGGTGCCCGGGTAGCGCTTGCCCTCGATCGCGTCCTGCGCGTCGCGGATCTCGTTCTCGCCGGACAGGAAGACGAGCACGTCGCCCGGGTCCTCCTGCGCCAGCTCGTCGAGGGCGTCGGTGATGCCCTGCAGGGTGTCGCGGTCGTCGGCTGCGTTGCCGCTGTCACCGGTGCGGGAGTCCGACTCGTCGTCGGCGTCGTCGTCCTGGTCTTCGGCGACGAGGGGGCGGTACCGGATCTCGACCGGGTAGGTGCGGCCGGACACCTCGATGATGGGGGCGTCGTCGAAGTGCTTCGAGAACGACTCCGGGTCGATCGTCGCACTCGTGATGATGAGCTTCAGGTCGGGGCGACGGGGGAGCAGTCGCTTCAGGTAGCCCAGCAGGAAGTCGATCGTCAGGGACCGCTCGTGCGCCTCGTCGATGATGATCGTGTCGTACCGCTTCAGGTCGCGGTCGAAGTGGATCTCGTTCAGCAGGATGCCGTCGGTCATCAGCTTCACGCGGGTCTCGGAGCTGACCTTGTCGGTGAACCGGACCTGGTAGCCGACGAGCCCGCCGAGCTCCCCGCCGCCCAGTTCTTCCGCCACGCGCTCGGCGATGGTCCGCGCCGCGATCCGGCGGGGCTGGGTGTGCCCGATGTGCTCACGACCGAGCTCGAGGCAGATCTTCGGCAGCTGCGTGGTCTTGCCCGAACCGGTGGCCCCGGCGACGATGACCACCTGGTTGTCACGGATGGCGGCCGCGATGTCGTCCCGCCGCTGCGAGACCGGCAGTTCGGGCGGGTACGTGATGACGGGCAGCGGAGAATACATGAGCATTCCAGGATACAGGCGCGCCGAGCGGCTGGTTCGTCAGGCGATCTGCTGGGCCAGGGCGTCCGCCGACCGGGACGGCAGTTCGCACACCCGGTCGTGGCAGACGTACGCGGCAGGGTCGAGCACGTCGCGACCCTCGAACAACGAGAACCCGGCCTCGGCCCAGTCGCGTGCCTGCTCCGGCGTGGTGGTGGCGACGACCGTCCCGGGGCGCCGAGCACGGTGTGCCACGGCCCGCATCGGGTCGTCGGTGCCGCTCGTGACGACGACGATCTCTCGCGACGGCCGTTGCAGGGCGAGGGCGACACCGAGGGCGTCCGCGTGACCGAGGGGTCGCTCCGTCCCGGTGCGGGCGCGGTCGGCGACGAGTCGTGCCGCGGCGACCCGCAGCGCCCCGTCGCCCGTCAGCGCCCCGAGCGTCGCGGCGGCCGACGCCAGCGCCACGGTGCCGGACCGCATCGCGGTCTGCGGCTGTTCGCCCGTGGCCGTCCCCGCGGCGGCGAGCACCGGGTCGACGTCGAAGCGCTCGGCCAGGCCGTCGTCGACCAGCGAGCGTGCGACGGCCGCGTAGGAGACCTCGCCCGTCACCAGGGCCAGTTCGAGCAACCCTTCGGCGAGCAGTCCGACGTCCTCGACGGTGGCCGGAGCAGAGGACGCCCCGCGCGGTGTGCTCGACCGCACCGTCACGTGGCCGTCCTGCACGTGGGCGGCGAGGACCGCGTCCGCCGCTCCCCGCGCGAGCGCGACGAGTTCCGGGTCTCCGTGCCGTGCGCCGGCGATCGCGAGCCCCCGGATCGCCAGGCCGTTCCAGCCCGTGAGGACCTGGTCGTCCAGCGGTGGCGGGTCGAGCTGGGCGCGCTCGGCGACCGGTCGGCGGTACCACTCGCCCTCGACCCGCCGGCCGTCGATGGTCGACTCGCTGTCCTGCGCGGCGACGAACGCCCCGTCGGCACGGCGCAGGGTGTCCCGGAGGAAGTCGGCGATGCCGCGGGCCTGATCGGCCCCCGCGACTGCGAGCAGCCCCGCGTTGTCGTAGAGCATCCGTTCGTAGTGCGGCACGCTCCAGTCGCGTTTGGTGGCGTACCGGAAGACGCCGCCGTCGGCGTCGGTCAGCTCGGACGCGCGGATCGCGTGCAACGACCGGTCGAGCAGCCCGTCGGCCTCGGCGTCGCCGTCGGCCGCCGCGTCGGCGAGGAACTCGAGCAGCGGTGTGCTCGGGAACTTCGGCGCGCCGCCGAAACCGCCGTAGGTGGTGTCCTCTGCCTGGGACAGCTGGTCCGTGACGGCCCGGATGGCGTCGACGGACGGGAGGCCCGGGTCGGCTCCGGCACCGCCCTCGCCCGAGCGGGCGGTCGCGTCCGCCACGGCGCCCTGCCGGATCGCCGTCGCGATGGCCGAGGCGTTCGCGTCGACCTCGTGCCGACGCTCGGTCCAGGCGTCGAGCACCGCGGCCAGGATCTGCCGGAACGCCGGGACCTGCCCGACCGGAGTTGGTGGGAAGTACGTCCCCGCGAAGAAGACATGGCCGTCGGGCGTCAGGAACGTCGTCAGCGGCCAGCCGAGCTGTTGTGTGAACGCACTCGCCGAGGCCATCAGGCTCGCGTCGACGTCCGGCCGTTCTTCGCGGTCGACCTTCACCGACACGAAGTCCCGCCGGAGCAGCTCGCCGATCTCCGGGTCGGCGAAGCTCTCGCGCGCCATGACGTGGCACCAGTGGCACGTGGCGTACCCGACGGACACCAGCACCGGGACCCCGCGCTCGCGCGCTTCGGCGAACGCCTCGGGACCCCACTCGCGCCAGTCGACGGGGTTGTCGGCGTGCAGACGCAGGTACGGGCTGACCGAGGTGCCGAGGCGGTTGTCGTTCATGGCTCCAGCGTGCCCGCCCGCGACTGGGCGGACCACCGCCCGGGGACATCTGTGGACGGGACGCCCGCTCTGCACAGGCCGAGCGGGGAGATCAGCGGTCGAGCCACCCCGTGATCGACGCGAGCCGTGCGGCCACCTGGGCAGGGCTCTGGCCATCGGTGTCCACCCGGGTGACGGTGTCCGCCGTGGCCGAGTCGAGCCTCCCGGCCGTCCGCGTGCTGTGCGCGAGCTGCGCCTGCGGGACCGCACCACCCGCTCGTCGTGCGAGCCGGTCGGCGGTCGCGCCGTCGGATGCGCGGAGCAGGACGACGCGCACCAGCGGATCATCGCCCATCGCCGCAGCGAGGCGCTCGTGCTCGAGCACGGACACGGTGTTCGTGTAGACGAGCCGGTGGTGACCGATCGCCCGGTAGCCGGCCCAGATCGTGGCCAGGTTCCGTTCGGCCAGGTGCGCCTCGGGGTGTTCGACGTGCGGGGCCGGGTGGGCGAGGTCGAGCACGTCGCCCTCGATCACCGCGTGCCGGACGTCCGCCGCGACGAGCAGGTCGTGCAGTGCCTCGGCCGCCGTGGACTTGCCCACGCCGGAACGTCCGCCGATGAACAGGACCTCGGATCGGAGCACCGTGTCAGCCCAGGTTGAGGGAGAGGAGCGCGAGTGCGGCGTCCTCGGGGCCGTAGTCGAACATGTGCTCCCAGAACGGGTCGTCGGCCCACGGGACGTCGCCGTCGGCAGGGGTGGCGTGGGCGGTCTCGACGAGCCATGCCAGCTCCGGGGCGACGGCGGTCCGGAACTCCGGAGGTTCCCAACCCAGGGCTCGTGCTGCCGTGGTGTCGAGGACGAACGGCGACGGCGACGACCAGGGCGTGCCGCCCACGAAGGCGGGCGCGTCCTCGTCGAGCAGGACCTCGTCGAACCGGTGGTCCAGGTGTCCGGCGATCGTGCGGACGATCTCGAGCACGGTCGGGGCAGCGGCGTCCGCGACGTTGAGGATCCGGCGGTCCGGTGCGTCCGCCACGAGGCGGACGAGCGAACCGATGCCGCTCGCCGCCGTCGTGTGGTCGATGCCGCGGCCGTGGTCGGCGAGCAGGATGCGCTCCCGGCCGTCGAGCACACGGCGGACGACGAACCACTCCCGCGGGCGGCCGATGCCGACGCCGTACACCTTCGACGGGCGGAGCACGGTGACCGGGGCGCCGTGGTCGAGCAGGACCTGTTCGGCCGCCACCTTCGCGGCGCCGTACCCGTCACGACTCGTCGGGTCGCCGTCCCCGGCGGCGACCGTGGGCTGGATCTCGGTGACCGCGCCGCCGAACACCGGCTTGTCGAGCGAGTTCGCGTGCCGACCCTGCTCGTCGGCGTAGACGGCCTTCGACGAGACGAAGACCGTCGAGCCGACGTCGTCGAGGAACGGCAGGAGGTGCTGGGCGTCGTCGCGCGTCGCACCGACGGTGTCGACGAGCAGGTCGGCTCCGGGGCGGAGCAGGTCGCGCAGGACGGAACGGTCGCGGCGGTCGCCGGACGTGAACGTGGCGCCGGAAGCGGTCAGCGCGCCCGCTGCGGGGCCGCCTCGGCGTGCGAGGACGTCCACCTGCCAGTCGTCGCCGCCGCGGCCGGAGGCGTCGAGGAGCGCACGTGCGACGGCCGAGCCGATCCCGCCGGTGCCACCGAGGATGACCGCGCGTCTGGTGCTCATGGTGCAACGGTAGTGCGGCGGGGCCGTCGGTCCGCTGTCGTCGTTCCGCGATCGGTTCCGTCAGGAGGCGAGCTGCTCGTGCCGCCACCAGTCGGCGAGCGAACCGTCGTAGACCTTCACCCGGTCGTGCCCGAGCACCGTCAGGGCGAGGGCGTCGACGCACGCGGCGCTGCCCACCCCGCAGTACGTGACGATCTCGTCGGCACCGATCACCGCGGCGAAGGCCCGCTCGAGTTCGGCACCGCGCAGGTACGCGTTCGTCTCGGGGTCCACCAGGGTGTCCGCCGTGATCGGGGTGCTGCCCGGCACGATCGGCGGGTGGTCGTCGCCGAGGGCGGCCCAGGGCGCTGCGAACACCAGGGACGCCGGCTCTTCGCCGGAGACCGCTCGGGTGACACGGTCGTGGTCGGCCCAGAGCGCACGTTCCTCGCCGGCCAGGAACGCGCCGGCATCGGGGTCGGACGGTGCCGCGGGGGTGCGGAGTGCGCCCACGCGGACCGGGCGGCCCTCGTCGCGCCACTTCGTGAAGCCACCGTCGAGCACCGCGACCGAGTCGAAGCCGAACGATCGGAAGATCCACCACAGGCGTGCCGACCACTCACCGACGCTGTCGTCGTAGACCACGACGGTCGAGGTGTTCGTCACGCCGAGCTGCGCCGCGGCGACCTCGAAGCGCTCGGCGCCGGGGCGGGTGAACGGGACGTCGGCGTCGGCGGCGGAGAAGTCGTCGATCAGGTCGGCGAAGCGGGCACCGGGCACGTGGCCGCGCTGCTCGTGGGCGTCCCTCCCGGGGAGCCAGGTGGTGTCGAACCCGGCCCCGACCGTGTGCACCGAGGCGTCGAGCACGACGAGCTCGTCAGCACCGAGGTGGTCTGCGAGCCACTGCGTCGACACGAGTGGTGAGGTCAGGACGGGGGCCATGCCGCACACCATAAACCGCACCCCTGACGTGGGCCAGAGTCGTGGACACACGGCGCAACCGGGGATGGGGCGGGGTGCGGGCGGGGTGGCGCTGCTGACGCGGAACGACGGTGTCGTCGTCGTACGACATCGACTCCGTCGCATCCGCGCGTGTGCAACTGTCGGCGCGTGCACGGAGCGACGATGTCGTCGTCGTCGTACGACGTCGACGATGTCGTTCGGCGTCGGCACCCCCGCCCCGCCGACGCCCCCCCGGCACGCACGACGGCCCGCCCCGGCAGAACCGGAACGGGCCGAAGGTGCGGAGCGAACCGCCAGCGTCAGTGCGCCGCGGCGGGGATGCTCCCGGTCGTGGCGGACCCGGCACGTGCAAGCCGCTCGACCCGCACCGACTGCCGGTTGATGAGCAGTCCGCCGGCCAGGGCGACGAGCACGAGCACGCCGGCCGAGATGCCGAACGCCACGTGGTAGCCGTCGAGCGTGGCCTGGGCCTGCTGCAGCTTGGTCGGGGCGGCGGTCAGCCCGGACAGGCTGTTCGACACCACGTCGGCGAAGATCGTCGACAGCAGCGCCGTGCCGATCGAGCCACCGATCTGCTGCATGGTGTTCACCGTCGCCGAGGCCACACCGGCATCGGCCCGGGCGACCCCGGTCGTCGCGGTGTTCATCGCGGACGAGAAGATCGTGCCCATGCCGAGGCCGATCACGATCAGCGCCGGCAGGACGGTGCCCGCGTAGGAGCTGTCCAGGTCGGTGCGGAGCAGCAGGAGGAGCCCGGTCGCTGCGACCAGGCCGCCGGCGAAGATGAGCACCTTCGGCCCGACGCGCGGCAGCAGGCGGCCACCGATCTGCGTCGCCGAGATCATGATCGACAGCGGCATCGGCAGGAACGCGAGACCGGTCTGCAGCGAGCTGAAGCCGAGGGTCTGCTCCAGGTAGTAGGTCAGGAACAGGAAGATACCGAACATGCCGATCGCGACCAGACCGATCGCGATGAACGAGCCGCCGCGGTCACGGTCGAGCACGACGCGCAGGGGCAGCAGCGGGTGGGCGACGCGGGTCTCGATGAACACGAACGCGGCGATCAGCACGACACCGCCGGCGAGCATGGCGATCGTGACGGGGGAGTCCCAGCCGTTCGTCTCGGCGTTCGAGAAGCCGTAGACGACGCCGACGAGCCCGAGCGTGATGGTGATGACCCCGAGGACGTCGATGCGCGGACGCTCGACCTTCGGCGGCTTCTCCATGAAGACGAGGGCGCCGATCACGCCGAGCACGGCGAAGACGACGTTGACGTAGAGGCACCAGCGCCACGAGGCGTACTCGGTCAGCACGCCGCCGAGCAGCAGGCCGATGGCCGCACCCGAGCCGGCGATGGACCCGAAGATGCCGAACGCGCGACCGCGTTCCTTGGGGTCGCGGAACGTGGTGGTCAGCATGCCGAGTGCGGACGGGGCGAGCAGTGCGCCGAAGACGCCCTGCAGCGCACGGGCCGCGACGAGCAGGCCGAACGAGTCGGCCAGGCCGCCGAGCACCGAGGCGACGGCGAAGCCGACCAGCCCGATGATGAAGGTGTTCTTGCGGCCGAACAGGTCGCCGAGACGACCGCCGAGCAGCAGCAGCGAGCCGAACGCCAGCGAGTACGCGGTGACGATCCACTGTCGCTGGTCGGTGCCGAAGTCCAGGTCGGCCTGAGCCGAGGGCAGGGCGATGTTCACGATGGTCGCGTCGAGCACGACCATCAGCTGTGCGAGGGCGATGACCGCCAGGGCGATCCAGCGGTGGTTGCTCTTGGCGGGGGTGGTGCCCGGAGTCGTGGGTGCGGTCCCGGTGGGGGTCGGCACGGTGTGTTCTGCCGTCACGGCAGCCTCCTTCGAGAAGGTTGGAGGGTGGGGTGGAGGTGCGCGCCGTCGGGCACTCCCGAGATGTGGTGGTGACGAAACCGGATGCGAGGCATCCGTTTGTGGTCAGTGTAGACCGAAACGGAAGGAGGGCATCCACTTGTTCCCAGAAAGTGCAACTACGGTCGGATCGTGAGCACCACCGACTCCGTGTCCGACCTCGAGCGACCGCTGCGCGCCGACGCTGCGCGCAACCGCGAGCTGATCCTGCAGACGGCGCGCAAGTGCTTCGCGGAGCGCGGGCTCTCCGTCACGTTGAACGACATCGCGCACGAGGCCGGCGTCGGGGTCGGCACCGTCTACCGACGGTTCGCCGACAAGGACTCCCTGATCGAGGCGCTGCTCGCCACCAAGTTCGAGGCCATGAACGACGCCGCAGCGCGCGCCGCCGACGTGTCCGACCCGCGTGAGGCGCTCCGGGTGTACCTGATGGGCGTCTTCGCGTTCCGTGCACGCGACCGAGCCCTCGCCGACGCCATCGTCCGCGCCGGCAAGGCCCGTCCGTCCATCGTGCAGGAGCGCGACCGGCTCGAACGCCAGGTCGCCGCGATCATCGGCCGTGCCGAGACCGCCGGTGTCGTCCGCCCCGGCTTCGACTACCGGGACCTGCCGATGCTCACCGCGATGGTCGGTGCGGTCGCCGACGCCACCCGCGAACACGACCCGGACGCCTGGCGCCGCTACGCGGAACTCCTGATCCAGGGCGTCCTGCCGGGCACGGACGACACCGCGCCGATGCTCGGCGACCCGCTGGACCGCGAGTCGATCGAGCGCGCGCTGCACGCGCAGTCCTGACCACCGCCGGATCGGAGGCCCGTGGCGGCGCCGCCACGGGCCTCCAGTCCGGACGTGGTCGCCACCAGAGCGCCCAGCGCGACGTGCGCGGCCAGACCGGCTACAGCCAGCTGGGGACCCAGTAGTGCGACCGGACGAAGTCCCACGGCACCTGCATCGCCGTCCACATCGGGTACCAGTAGACCGAGGCCAGCACGACGACGCCCAGGTACACGCCGACCCACAGGATCGCCCGCGACCGGCGTGACCGTTCGTCGCTCCGCCTGCCGAGCACCAACCCGATCGCGGCGGCCAGCGCCATCACCATGTAGGGCTCGAACGCGATCGTGTAGAACTGGAACACCGTCCGGTCGACGTACATCAGCCAGGGCAGGTACCCCGCCGCGACGCCGAGCAGGACGAAGCCGTACTCGCACTTCCGACGCAGGATCCAGAGCACGAGCAGCGCCACCGTGGCGATGACCGAGGCGTACCAGATGAACGGGTTCGCGATGCCGGTGATCGCCTCGCCGCAGCGGTTCGCCCAACAGCCGTCCTGTCCGGCGTCCGTGCCGACGTAGAACATCGACGTGGGGCGCTGCATCACGAGCCAGAGCAGCGGGTTCGCCTGGTACGAGTGCGGGGTGTGCAGCCCGATGTTGAAGGCGTAGATCTCCGACTGGTAGTGCCACCAGTTCTGCAGGCTGTCCGGCACCCAGGCGAGCAGCCCGGTCCAGCGTTCGCCGCCCGAGGACAGCCAGTTGCGGTCCCATCCGTCCTTCGACACGAACCAGCCGGTCCACGACGCCACATAGGTCACCGCGGCGATCGGCACGGTCAGCAGGAACGACACCGGTGCCTGCTGCAGCAGCGCGCTCGACGACCAGAACTCGACCCCGGCACGGCGGCGCATCATCATGTCGCTGAGCACGGAGTACACGGCGAAGAACGCCAGGAAGTACACCCCCGACCACTTCGTCGCCGCTGCCAGCCCCAGGGCCAGGCCCATCGCGAACAACCACGGTCGCCACCAGAACACCGGCCCCCACAGGGTGGTCCGATCGGCGGCGGTACGGGCGGCGACCCACTCGTCGAGCCGCCGTTGACCCTGCCGACGGTCGAGCAGCAGCGCCCCGAACCCGAGGATGACGAAGAAGGTCAGGATCCCGTCGAGGAGCGTCACCCGCGACATCACGATCGCCTGCCCGTCGATCGCGAGCAGGAAGCCGGCGAGCGTGCCGATCATCGTCGAACGGAACAGCGACCGGGCGATCACCGCGGTCAGGAACACCGTCGCGATGCCGAGCACGGCCACCGTGAAACGCCAGCCGAACGAGTTGTCCGCCCCGAACAGCAGCATCCCGAGGCCGATGAGGTACTTGCCGAGCGGCGGGTGCGCGATGAACTCCGCGGCGCTCGTGAAGATGTCCGTCTCACCGCGCACGAACCGGTCGTCGGTCGTCGGGGCGGTGTCACCGCTCGGGTTCGCGGGCCAGGTGCCCTCGTACCCGAGGTGCACGATCGACCAGCCGTCCTTGACGTAGTACGTCTCGTCGAACACGAGCGAGTGGGGGGTGCCGAGGTTCACCAGCCGCAGCACGGCGGCGAGGAGCGTCACCGCGAGCGGACCCGTCCACCGCCACACGGCGACCCGCTGCGACGTGGAGAGCACCCGCCCCCACCAGTCGTCCAGGCGCGAGCCGACCGGCCCGTCGGGCACGGCCGTGCGGTCGTCGGTCAGCTCGCTGGTCATCGCTGAGCATCCTACGGATCGACCGTATGTCCCCGCTGCGACGGGGGTGCGGGGACAATGGGTGCGTGATCGTCCTCGCAGCAACGCCCATCGGCAACCTCGGGGACGCCTCGCGCCGTCTCGTCGAGACCCTCTCCAACGCCACGGTCGTCGCGGCCGAGGACACCAGGACCGCCATCCACCTGATGCGCGCCCTGGGCATCGAGAACCGTCCGCGGCTCATCGCCCTGCACGAGCACAACGAACGGGCGAAGGCGTCCGAGGTCGTCGAGCTCGCCCGCGACGAGGACGTCGTCGTCCTCACCGACGCCGGCATGCCCGCGATCAGCGACCCGGGTTTCCCGCTCGTCGAGGCCGCCGCGGCCGCCGGGGTCACCGTCACCGCCCTGCCCGGGCCGTCGGCCGTGCTCATGGCGCTCGCCGTGTCCGGGCTGCCCACCGATCGCTTCACGTTCGAGGGGTTCCCGACCCGCAAGGCCGGGGAGCGCCGCCGGGCGTTCCAGGCGCTGGCGGGGGAGCAGCGGACGATGGTGTTCTTCGAGTCGCCGCACCGGCTGGCCGAGACCCTGGCGGACATGGCCGTCGGGTTCGGGGGCGACCGCCGCGCCGCGGTCTGCCGCGAGCTCACGAAGCTGTACGAAGAGGTCCGTCGCGGGCCGCTGGACGAACTCGTCACGTGGGCGTCCGAGGGTGTGCGGGGCGAGATCTGCATCGTCGTCGCCGGCGCGGCAGAGGCCACGGAAGAAGCCACGCTCGACGACGGGGTGCGCCTGGTGCTCGAGCGGGTGGCCGCCGGCATGCGCATGAAGGAGGCCGCCGCGGCGGTCGCGGACGCGACCGGGCTGTCGAAGCGCGACCTGTACGAAGGGGCGCTCGCGGCGCGCTGAACGGGGCCCGTCACGTTCGCGTCCGCCGGTCTGGAGGCGCGGGGCGGGCCCGTCACGGGCCTCCCGGACCCGGTTCTCCACAGTCCACCGCCGCACGCGTCATCGGGGTTCCGTGCGCCCGTAGGATGGTCCGCATGTCCGCCGGGTCCTCGTTCAGCATCACCACGCCGATCTTCTACGTGAACGACGTGCCCCACATCGGGCACGCCTACACCGAGGTCGCCGCGGACTTCCTCGCGCGCTGGCACCGGCAGCGCGGCGACGACACCTGGCTGCTCACCGGCACCGACGAGCACGGGCAGAAGATCCTGCGCACCGCCTCGGCGAACGACGTCTCGCCCAAGGAATGGGCCGACCGGCTGGTCAACGACGCCTGGAAGCCACTGCTCGACACGGTCGACGTCGCGAACGACGACTTCATCCGCACCACCGACGAACGCCACGAGCGCGGCGTGACGGCGTTCCTGCAGAAGCTCTACGACGACGGCTTCATCTACGCCGGCGAGTTCGAGGGCTTCTACTGCGTGGGCTGCGAGGAGTACAAGCAGCCGAGCGACCTGGTCGCCGGCACCGGTGCGTACGAGGGCCAGCAGGTCTGCGCGATCCACTCGATCCCGGTCGAGGTGCTGGCCGAGCGCAACTACTTCTTCCGGATGTCCGACTTCGAGCAGCGCCTGCTCGACCTGTACGAGTCGAACCCGCTGTTCATCCAGCCCGAGAGCGTCCGCAACGAGATCATCTCGTTCGTCAAGCAGGGGCTCCGCGACCTGTCGATCTCGCGTTCCAGCTTCGACTGGGGCATCAAGATCCCGTGGGACAGCGACCACGTGCTGTACGTGTGGTTCGACGCCCTGCTCAACTACGTCACGGCGCTCGGCTACGGCACCGACGACGACGAGGCGTTCCGGCGCCTCTGGCCGAGCGTGCACATCGTCGGCAAGGACATCGCCCGGTTCCACGCCGTCATCTGGCCGGCGATGCTCATGGCCGCCGGGCTGCCGGTGCCGGAGCGCGTCTTCGGCCACGGCTGGCTGCTCGTCGGCGGCGAGAAGATGTCCAAGTCGAAGCTGACCGGCATCGCTCCGTCGGAGATCACCGACACGTTCGGGTCCGATGCCTTCCGCTACTACTTCCTGCGTGCCATCACTTTCGGGCAGGACGGCAACTTCAGCTGGGAAGACATCTCGGCGCGCTACCAGGCCGAGCTCGCGAACGGCTACGGCAACCTGGCGTCACGCCTGGTCGCCATGCTGCAGAAGTACTGCGACGGCGAGGTCCCGGAGCGCGGCGCTCTGACCGAGTCCGACCAGGCGATCGACGCCCTGGCCGTCTCGGCCACCGAGCGAGCCGACGCCGCCATCGCGGCCTTCGCCCCGCACGAGGCGATCGCCATCGTGTGGGAGCTCGTCGACGCCCTGAACGGGTACATCACCGAGCAGGCGCCGTGGGCCCTGGCGAAGGACGACGCCAACCGCGAGCGCCTCGGCACGGTCCTGACCACCGCGCTCCGCGGCCTCGGCACCGTCACCGTCCTGCTGTCCCCGGTCATGCCGAAGGCGACCGAGAAGCTCTGGGCCTCGATCGGTGCCGGCGGGTCCGTCGCCGAGCAGCGGGTCGACCGCGCGTTCGAGTGGCAGGGTGCGTCGCACGTGGTGCCGCTCGAGAGCGGGCTGTTCCCCCGGATCGAGCAGGTCTCCGCGTGACCGACGCCGAGTCGCACGTCCGGTCCCGCGGGGACGGAGGGGCCGGTGGCTCGAAGCGCGACCTGACGTACCCGCCGCTGCCGCAGGCGCTCGTCGTGCCGGTGTACGACAACCACACCCACATGGAGATCGCCGACGGTGTCGGCGACGGGGGTGACGGCCCGCTCGAGTACCGCGAGCACCTCGACCGTGCCTCGAGCGTCGGCGTGCGCGGTGTCGTGCAGGTCGGCACGGACCTCGCCACCTCGGAGTGGTCCGCGTCGATCGCCGCTCGGGAGCCCCGGGTCCTGGCGGCCGTCGCGCTGCACCCGAACGAAGCGCCCGTGCTGCAGGAACAGGGGCTGCTCGACGAGCACCTCGCCGGCATCGAACGGCTCGCCGCGCTGCCGCGGGTCCGGGCGATCGGTGAGACCGGTCTCGACTTCTTCCGCACCGGCGAGGACGGCCGCGACGCCCAGGTCCGTTCGTTCGAGGAGCACATCCGCATCGCGAAGGAGCACGACCTCGCGCTGACGATCCACGACCGTGACGCGCACGACGCCGTGGTCGAGGTCCTCGACCGCGTGGGTGCCCCGGAGCGGACCGTCTTGCACTGCTTCTCCGGCGGCCCGGACCTCGCCCGGCTCTGCGCCGAGCGCGGCTGGTACATGTCGTTCGCCGGCACCGTGACGTTCAAGAACGCCGCACTGCTGCGTGAAGCGCTGGTCGTGGCCCCGCGGCACCTGATCATGATCGAGACGGACGCGCCGTTCCTGACGCCCACCCCGTTCCGTGGCCGGCCGAACGCGCCGTACCTCATCCCGCTCACCCTGCGGTCGATGGCGGAGACGCTCGGCACGGACGCCTCGATGCTCGCGGCCCAGATCGCCTCGAACACCGAGCTCGTCTACGGCGCGTGGGACGCCGAGCCCGTGACGGTGGACGAGTAGTCGTGGGCGCACTGCTCGGCCCGGCGGAGATCCGGGAGCTCGCGGCCGAACTCGACGTCACCCCGACGAAGAAGCTCGGCCAGAACTTCGTGCACGACGCCAACACCGTGCGGCGGATCGTGTCGGTTGCCGGCGTGACCCCATCGGCTCAGGTGCTCGAGATCGGCCCGGGGCTCGGGTCGTTGACGCTCGGGCTCACCGAGACCGGCGCGCCCGTCACCGCGGTCGAGATCGACAAGCGCCTGGCCGCCAAGCTCCCGTCGACGGTGTCGTCGATGCAGCCGGACGCCAGACTGACGGTCGTGCAGCAGGACGCCATGACCGTCGCCGCCACGGACCTCGACGTCGAGCCGACGCACCTCGTCGCGAACCTGCCCTACAACATCTCCGTGCCCGTGCTGCTGCACCTGCTCGCGACCTTCCCGTCGATCGAGCGGTCGCTCGTGATGGTGCAGGCCGAGGTCGGGTACCGGCTCGCCGCGGGCCCCGGCAGCAAGGTCTACGGGTCGCCGAGCGTCAAGGCCGCCTGGTACGGCTCGTGGAGCACCGCCGGGTTGGTCAGCCGTCAGGTCTTCTGGCCGGTGCCGAACGTCGACAGCGTCCTGGTGGCGTTCGACCGGCACGAGCCCCCGGGGGACGAGCTCCTGCGATCGCGGGTGTTCACGCTCGTTGATGCGGCGTTCCAGCAGCGACGCAAGATGCTGCGGCAGAGCCTGTCCGGGGTGCTCGTCGGCAGTGCGCACGCGTCCGAGGTCCTGACCGCGGCGGGTATCGACCCGACCGCCCGGGGCGAGGCGATCGGTGTGGACGACTTCGTGCGGCTCGGGCGGACGGTCCTGGCGGCTGCGGAGTAGTCCTCCTCGCGCCTGGCTCCAGCGAAATACGGAATGTTTCGTGAAGTCCGTTCGATGCTCCTACGGTTGATCGCATCGACCGAGGGGACACCATGCAGCCGACCGAACCACGCCGACCGATCCGCCGCGGCCCGACCGAGGAACAGCTCACAGCGGGTCGTCGGCGTGCCCTGCTCAGCGCGGATCCTGGTCGGCCGCCGGGGCCGAGGATCTTCACCGACGCCGAGCGGCAAGCGCTGTTCGCTCGGACGCCGCGACCTGAAGGCACGTTCGAAGAACGCCGCGAGCGCCGACGGCGTGCGATCGAGTCGATCGATCCGGACTGCCGAGCCGAACCCATCGCGCGCATCCGCCAGGCACGCTGATCGTGTTCGAGCGACTCAGATCCGGTGAGTTCGACGAGCATCGGGTACTGGAGTTCGACGGATGCACCAGCAGGCCGGATGTCGTGCTCGTCGAGACGAGTTTCATCGAATGCGTGCTGCACCGTGCGGAGCCGCAGCACGTCGGGGCGTCAGCGTTCTGGGATCACCTCGACCTGGCCGACACGCGGATCCTGTACAGCGCGTTCACCGAGTTCGAGCTCTTCGAATCTGCCCGCCACAAGGGACTGCAGGCTGCACGTCGCCATGTGGCCGCATGGCGAGACCTGCTGCGGTCGACGCAACTGCACTGGGTCGGGATCGATGACGTCAGCGATGGAGTCCCAGGGCTGATCGAGGAGTTCGGCCTGACAGCCTCGGGTGCCGTGCACGTCGCCACCGCCATCTCGTCGAAGGTGGACGGTTTCGTGACGGTCGATCCTGCGTTCGGCGTCGTGGACAAGGAGCGTCTCCCGCTGATCATCGACGCGAAGGGTGCGCAGCTGGCGCGTCGCCTGCGGGCCAGCTCCCGACAGTGAGCGGTGCTGGCGGGGTCCTGCAGCCTACGATGACGGCATGACCGACGGAACGGTTCGCTCGCATGCACAGGGGATGGCGCCGGACCGCGTCCTTGCAGCGACGGGCAAGAAGCCCGACGACTGGCATGCCCTGATCGACCGAGCGGACGGAGCCACCATCGGGCACGCGGCGATCGCGTCCTGGTTGATCGGTCAGGGCGTCGAGCCGTGGTGGGCACAGGGCATCACCATCGGGTACGAACAGGCCCGCGGGCTCCGCATCCCCGGTCAGCGTGCGGACGGCACCTTCGCGGTGTCGGCCTCACGGCAGGTCCCGGGTGAACGAGAGGCCGTGCTCGATCGGATCGTCCCGGTGTTCACGGCGGCACTCGGATCCACGCCGAAGTCCGAGCGCCGCGGCGGCAGGCGCCCCTCGGCCCGCTGGACCTTCGACGACCGCGAATCCGTGCTGCTCAACACCGAGGACGGTCCGAAGCCGGACACCGTCCGCATCTCGGTGCAGCGGGAACGGCTCACCGGCCCCGAGCGGATGCCCGACGCGAAGGCCGAACTGCAGCAGCTCCTCGCCACCCTCTGACGCCGCGACAGGGCAACGTGCCCCTCGCACCGTGCGAGGCGCACCACGCCTGGTGCGAGGTTCCGTGTTCCGTGCGAGCCGAACTGCCTCGCACCGAACACGGAACCCCGCACCGTGCGAACGTGGGCCGTCGCCCGACTCAGTGCTCGCGGGACGCCATCATCTCGAGGATCTGCTGGTGGTTGCCGTTCCGCTCGGCGAAGCGCAGTGGGTGCACGTTCTGCACCAGGATCTCCGGGGCAGCGCCGGACTCGATGAGCGCCATGACCTCGTCGGCGAACGCGTCGAGCGGCATCCCACCGAAGTCGGCGCCGCCCATCAGGTCGGTCATGACGGCCGGCGGGGCGAGCTCGAGCACCTCGAGCGAGGACCCGACGAGCTGCTGACGGAGGGCCTGCGTGTAGGCGTGCACACCGGCCTTCGTCGCGCTGTACGTCGGCGACGCGGTGAGCGGGACGAACGCGAGACCGGACGTGACGGTCATCAGGGTGGCCGAGGGCTGGGCGAGCAGGTGCGGCAGGAACGCGTCGATGAGCCGGATCGTGCCGACCAGGTTCGTCTGGACGAGCTCGACGGCGTCGTGGATGTGCCCGGGGTCGCGGAGGTCCTCGTCGCGCATGATCCCCGACATGGTGATGAGGGCATCGAGCGACGGGTAGGCCTCGAGCACCGAGGTGGCAGCTGCCTCGATCGACGACGCGTCGGCGACGTCGATCTGCACGGTGCCGAAGCCGTGCTCGGCGGCGAGGGAGTCGAGGAGGGCCTGGCGACGGCCGCCGATGACGACGGTGCTGCCGGCGGCCTGCAGGCGCTGAGCGAGCGCGAGACCGATGCCCGAGGTCGCGCCGGGGATGAAGACGGTGGAGTTCGTGATGTCCATGACCACCACGATGCTCCGTGGACAGGGTCGCAACCAGAGCGCGGTCATCGGGGGATCGGCGATCCCTGGCACCCGGGCCGGAAGCGGACGATGATCGACCCATGGACCGTGCCGCGCTCGCCGACTTCCTCCGCCGTCGCCGTGAGTTGCTGCGCCCCGACGACGTCGGTCTCGGGCAGGGGCCAAGACGCCGGACCCCGGGGCTCCGCCGCGAAGAGGTCGCTGCCCTCGCCGGCATGTCCGTCGACTACTACACGCGACTCGAGCAGCAACGCGGACCGCAGCCGTCCGAGCAGATGATCGCGGCGATCGCCCGGGCACTGCGCTGCAGCCTCGACGAGCGCGACCACCTGTTCCACCTGGCCGGGCAGAACGCCCCGACCCGGATGCACCGCGCCGACCACGTCGACCCGGCGATCCTGCGGGTGCTCGACCGGCTCGAGGACACCCCGGCGATCGTCGTCAGCCACCTGGGCGAGACCCTGGTCGAGAACCGGCTCGCGGCCGCGCTCCTCAGCAGCTCGGTCGACCTGCCCGGCAACCGGCGGTACCAGGCGTGGCGGTGGTTCGTGACGGGTGAGGAGCTCGCGAAGTACGCGCCCGAGCAGCACGAGCGGCTGGGGCGGGTGGTGGTCGCGTCGCTCCGGGCGGCCGTCGGGCTCGCGGGCCCGGGCGACCGCCGGGCGACCGAACTCATCGCCGAGCTGCAGACGCGCAGCGCCGAGTTCCGCGACCTCTGGGCCAAGCACGAGGTGGCCACGCGCTGGTCGGACAACAAGACGATCGTGCAGCCGGAGCTCGGCCGCATCACCGTCGACTGCCAGGTGCTGCACACCGACGACCAGGCGCAGGCGCTGCTGCTGTTCACGGCGCCCCCAGGATCGGAAGACGCGCAGAAGCTCGAGCTCCTCGGCGTCGTCGGACAGCAGACCTTCGCCGGCTGACGACCTCGCACGGTGCGAGGTCGACCACCGCCGGCACCGAACGGTGCGAGGTTCCGTACTCGGTGCGACGGCGAGCAGGTCGCACCGAGTACGGAACCTCGCACCGAGCGACCAGGGCCCCGTGCGACCCGCCCCGGCCGAGAAGCAACGCCACGTCACACACTTGGGCGCGTGCGGTATACCGTGCCTAGGGTGGGGGCGTGAGCACTCCGCGCGTGTACGTCATCCACGAGAACCCCGAGTGGTTCCCCCCGCTCGCCGCCGCCTTCGAGGCCGAGGGCGTCCCGGTCGAGGAGATCCTGCTGACCGAGGGGCAGATCGACCTCGCGGCCGAGCCGGCACCCGGCGTCTACTGGAGCCGCATGTCCGCGAGCTCCCACACCCGCGGCCACGAGCACAGCAAGGAGTACACCCGGGCGATCCTCGGCTGGCTCGAGCGTGCCGGCCGCCAGGTCGTCGGCGGTAGCCACGTGCTCGAGCTCGAGGTGTCGAAGGTCGCCCAGCACGGTCTCCTGCAGCAGGCCGGGTTCGACGTGCCGCGCACGACCGCCGTGTTCGGCACGACGACGCTCAAGGACGCCGCCCGCACCTTCACCGACGGGCAGGACGTCCCCTTCATCACGAAGCACAACCAGGGCGGCAAGGGCCTGGGCGTCCGGCGGTTCGACTCGCTCGCCGAGTTCGACGCCTACGTCGACAGCCCCGAGTTCGAGGCGCCGGTCGACGGCATCACCCTGCTGCAGGAGTACCTGACGGCCCGCGAGCCCTTCATCACCCGCGTCGAGTTCGTCGGCGGCGAGTTCGTGTACGCGGTCCGCGTCGACACCAGCGCCGGCAGCTTCGAGCTCTGCCCCGCCGACGCGTGCGAGGTGCCGCAGGTCATCGCCGGCGCCGTCTGCGACGTGCCCGGCACCGAGACCGCCGGTGCGCCCCCGGCGTTCGCCGTGCGGACCGAGATCACCGCCGAGCACCCGCTGGTCCAGCAGCTCCGCACGTTCCTCGCCGACCAGCGCATCACCATCGCGGGCGTCGAGTTCATGGAGACGACGGACGGCCGCACCGTCGTCTACGACATCAACACGAACACGAACTACAACCCCGCGGTCGAGGAGTCCGCGCCGGCCTCCGGCCCGCGCTCCATCGCGAAGTACCTCGGTGGTCTGCTGGAGACGCAGTACGCGGCGCAGCTCACGGCCTGAGAACGCAAGAACCACCGGACTGGAGGCCCGTGGCGGGCCCGCCACGGGCCTCCAGTCCGCCTTTCCCACACCCCCAAGGAACCAACGTGCGATTCGGATACTGGACCCCGCTCTTCGGCGGCTGGCTGCGCAACGTCGACAACGAGAACATGCCGGTCACCTTCGACTACGTGAAGCGCCTGGCGCAGCGCGCCGAGCGGATCGGCTTCGACCTGACGCTCGTGCCGGAGCTCAACCTCAACGACATCAAGGGCACGGCGGCGCCCTCGCTCGAGGCGTGGTCGCTCGCGGCGGCCATCGCGGCGACGACCGAGCGCCTGGAGATCATGGCGGCGATGCGTCCCGGGTACCACCTGCCCGCGGTGACGGCGAAGCAGGCGGCGACGATCGACGACATCTCGTGCGGCCGGTTCACCTTCAACGTCGTGAGCGCCTGGTGGGCGGAAGAGGCGAAGCAGTACGGCGGGATCTTCTCGGAGCACGACGACCGGTACAAGCGCACCGCGGAGTTCGTCGAGGTCATGAAGGGCCTGTGGCGCGAGACCCCGTACTCGTTCTCGGGCGAGTACTACGACATCGAGAACGCGCACCTCGAGCCGAAGCCCCGCGTGACGCCGCGCATCTACGCCGGTGGGGAGAGCGAGGCCGGCAAGGCCGCCATCACCGGGTACGCCGACGCCTACGTCACGCACGGCGGCACGGTCGAGGAGCTCCGCGCGAAGATCGACGAGATGAAGCAGCGCCGCATCGACGCCGGCCTGCCGCCGTTCGAGGCGTTCGGCATGGCCGCGTACGTCATCGTGCGCGAGACCGAGGAAGAGGCGCAGGCCGAGCTCGCCCGGATCACCGACGTGCAGCACGGCAAGGCGTACGAGTCGTACCAGGACTTCATCTCGAAGTCGCAGCTCGAGCACGTGCCCTCGCTCGAGGACTACTCGGTGTCGAACCGCGGCCTGCGCCCCGGTTTCGTGGGGACGCCGTCGCAGGTGGCGGACCGCATCCGGGAGTTCGAGGACGCCGGCGTCGACACGCTCCTGCTGCAGTTCTCGCCGCAGCTCGAGGAGATGGACCGGTTCGGTGAGCAGGTCATCCCGCTCGTCCGGCAGTCGGTCGGGGCGCAGTCCTGATGGGGGCCACGCCGACCAACGCGGAGGACGGCTGGGCGTTCGAGACCCGCCAGATCCGCGCCGGCTTCAAGGCCGACCCTGGCTGGGGCGCGAACGTGCCGCCGATCGCGCAGAGCGCCGCCTACGTCTACCCGTCGGGCGAGGACGCCGCCGCGCGCTTCATGCTCGACGCTCCCGGCCACACCTACACGCGGGTGAACAACCCGTCGGCGGCAGCGCTCGAACGCCGGATCGCCGACCTCGAGGGCGGGATCGGTGCGCTGGCGCTGGCCTCCGGGCAGGCGGCGACGTCGCTGGCCGTGCTCGGTGTCGCACGCGCCGGTGACCACGTGGTGTCGAGCGCCTCGCTGTACGGCGCGACCTACACGCTGTTCGCCTCGACCCTGCGGGACCTCGGCATCACCTTCACGTTCGTGCAGGACCCGACCGACCTGTCCGAGTGGGCGGCGGCGGTGCGTCCGGAGACGAAGGCGTTCTTCGGTGAGTCCATCCCGAACCCCCGCGGGGACGTCCTGGACTTCGCCGGGGTGGCCGGGGTCGCGCACGAGGCCGGTGTGCCGCTCATCGTCGACAACACCATCGCGACGCCGTACCTGGTCCGCCCGATCGAGCACGGCGCCGACATCGTCGTGCACTCGGCGACGAAGTACCTGGCCGGACACGGCAGCGCCATCGCCGGGCTCATCGTCGACAGCGGGAACTTCGACTGGGCGGCCCACGGCGACGCCTACCCGCAGCTGGCCACGACCGAGCAGTCCGGGTTCGCGAACACGAACTTCGCCGAGAAGTTCGGGCAACGGGCGTTCATCCAGCGCACCCGCTCGAAGCTCTCCGCCGACCTCGGGCCCGCGATCGCACCGTTCAACGCGTTCCTGGTGCTCCAGGGCATCCAGACGCTGTCGCTCCGCATGGACCGGCACGTGTCGAACGCCGCCACCGTGGCGAGCTGGCTCGACGCCCACGACCAGGTCGAGCACGTGCACTACGCCGGCCTGCCGGACTCGCCGTGGCACCACCTGCAGCAGCGCTACGTGCCGAAGGGGCCGTCGGCCGTGCTGTCGTTCGACCTGGCCGGCGGGGTCGCCGCGGGCCGACGGTTCGTGGCGGCGCTCGAGCTGTTCGACCACGTCTCGAACCTCGGGGACGTCCGATCGCTCGTCGTGCACCCGGCATCGACCACCCACGTGCAGATGACCTCCGCCGAGCGGGCAGCCGCCGGGGTGGGGGACGGACTGATCCGCCTGTCGATCGGCCTCGAGCACATCGACGACATCACCGCGGACCTGGCGCGGGGGTTCACGGCAGCCGCAGCGGGATAGGTTGGGCGCATGACCACGTTGGCCGCACCGACCCGCGTGCGGACGCGCGCCCCCGGCAAGATCAACGTGTTCCTGTCCGTCGGGGCGCTGCAGGACGACGGCTACCACGACGTCGCCACGGCGTACCAGGCGGTGTCCCTGTACGAGGACGTCACCGCCGAGGCCGCCGACGACTTCTCGGTCACCTTCACGGGGCCGATCGACACGAGTACCGTGCCGGTCGACGAGTCGAACCTCGCCATCCGTGCGGCCCGGCTCGTGGCCGACGCAGCCGGACACCGCGGTGGGGTGCGGCTGACCATCGACAAGCAGGTGCCCGTCGCCGGCGGCATGGGCGGTGGCTCCGCGGACGCCGCGGCGACCCTGCTCGCCGTCGACACGCTCTGGGGCACCGCGCTCGGTCGCGAGGAGCTGCTCCGGCTCGCCGCGCAGCTCGGCGCCGACGTGCCGTTCGCCTTCGCCGGCGGCACCGCCGTGGGCACCGGCCGCGGTGACGAGCTGAGCCCCGCGCTGGCCAAGGGTGAGTTCCACTGGGTCCTCGCCCTGAGCGACGACGGGCTGAGCACCCCCGCCGTCTACCGTGCGCTCGACGAGCACCGCGAGCGCTACCGAGCCGACATCTCCCCGGCGCCGTCGCACCCCGTGGTCGAGGCCAACGTGCTGCAGGCGCTGCGCGCGGGTGACCCCGACCTGCTCGCCGACTGCGTCCACAACGACCTGCAGGCACCGGCCATGCGGCTGCAGCCCCGGCTCGCGGCGACGCTGGAGCTCGGTGAGAAGTCCGGTGCGCTGGCCGGCCTGGTGTCCGGCAGCGGACCGACGGTGGCGTTCCTGGTGGGCGACCGTGATGCGGCGCTCGAACTGCAGGTCGAGCTCAGCGCCGCCGGCCTCGTCGCACTCCGGGCCACCGGTCCGGTGCACGGCGCGCGCGTGGTGCACTGACCCGAAGCCCCGGCACAGCCGTCGGCGGCTGGACCGCCACCGTCAGCGGCTGTACTTCCAGAGGATGACCGTCCCGGTGTGCCAGTAGCGCACGACGTGGAAGCCCTCGGCCACCAGCGTCTCGGTGACCTGCGGGCGGATGTTCCGTGACTTGCCGCCGACGAACCACACGGTGTCGATGCCGGAGATCCGCTCGGGCACCGTCGTGGCCACGTCGCCGTTGACGTTCCAGAGCTGTCCGCGTTCGGCCCCGGTCTCGGCGACGGCGAGGTCGCGCATCCCGGTGAAGGCTTCGGGGTAGGAATCGGCGATGACCTGCGCGGTGGTGCCGGGGTGCCGCCAGACGCTGCCGAACACCACGCCCTCGTTCCGGTCGGTGCGCCGGTCCCGCTCGCGCTCGATGATCGCTGCGGCGTTCGCCCAGTGCGAGTCCTGCTTGGCGTGGGGCAGCCGGACGATCGTGCTCGTCGGGGCCGACACGAGCAGCATCCCGACGACCGCGAGCGCCAGCCACCGCCGGGGTCGGATCGCCGTGATCGCCAGGCCGATGAGCAGTGCGACGAACGGCAGGCTCAGGCTGGCGTACTTCGGGGTGTACAGGTGCTCCCCGGCCGTGGTCGCGCCGACGAGCAGTGCGGTGGGCAGGATCATCAGGGGGACGGCGACGCGGACGGCCTGCATCCGCAGCAGGTCGCGGGCGGCCGGGGCAGGGCGTCGGGCGGCACGCACAGCGAGCACGACCCCGACGATCATCAGGACCCACCCGAGCACCGCGTACGGCCAGACGGCACCGAACCACGCGGTCGCGACGACCTGGCGCACGGTGGCCCACCCGACGCCGGTGATCCAGCCGACCTGCTTGGCCTGCCCTGCGGCGAGCACGATGAACGGCGACACCACGAGTGCGGCGCCCACGGCGGCGACGCCCCAGCGCACGAACGCGGCTCGGTCGACGATCGGCGCGGCCACCGGACCGCTGCGCTCGGAGAGCACGGCGTCGCGCCGCGCGGCGCGGTCGGCGACGGCGGTCCAGAGGAGCACGACCCCGTGCGCGACGACGGCCAGGGCCAGGTAGACGTTGAACAGCACGGCGACCGCGGCGAGCATGCCGTAGACGACCCACCACCGGGTCGCGTGGTGCCGGATCCGGGTGCGGCGGACCGCGGTGATCCCCGCGAGGGTCAGCGCGACGGCGAAGGTCGTGACGGTGGCGTACGGGCGCCCCTCGGTGCCGGCCCAGGCGACGCGGGGCAGGACCAGGAACACGATCCCGGAGACGACGCCGAGCCGCACGCCGCCGAGACGACGGCCGAGGGCGACGACGAGCCCGGCGGAGACCCCGATGGCCAGGGCGCTCGGGAACCGCAGCGTGAACGGCGAGTACCCGACGAGCGTGAACCAGACGTGCATCACGGCGTAGTACAGCCCGTGGACGGCGTCGACGTTCTGCAGTTCGGCCCACAGCGCCGGCCAGCTCCGCTGGGCACTCGCGACGGTCGCGGCCTCGTCGTACCAGAGCGACGGTACCCAGCTGAAGGCCGCTGCGACGACGACGCCGAGCGCACCGACGGTGATCTCGGGGGTCCGGGCGAGGGCCCGGACGGCCGCCGCGGCGAGACCCAGCGAGCGCGCGCGCACCGACCCGTCCGACGTCGTGCGTCGGACCGGGACGGTACCGGTGCGGGGGGAACTCACGCCCGCGACCGTACCGATCTGCTCTGGGGATCCGCCGCGTCCAGGCACTGAACTCTCACATGCAGGAGTTCGGTGCGACGGGCCAGAATGACGGGATGGAACCCCTTGTCGCCCCCGCCGCCGCGCTCTCCCCGGGGCGGGCGCAGCTCGGTTCGCGGACCGCCGCGCTCGCCGAGGTCGGGGTCACCGGGCTGCGACGCCTGGCCACATCACGCGTCCTCGTCGTCGGGGCCGGCGGGCTCGGGGCGCCGGTGGTCGCGTACCTCGCCGGGATCGGTCGGCTCACCGTGGTCGACCCCGACGTGGTCGACGCCTCGAACCTGGCCAGGCAGACGCTCTTCACCGCCGCGGACGTCGGCTCGCCGAAGGCACGGGTCGCGGTCGCCCGAGCCGTCGCCGTCGACCCCGAACTCGACGCGGTCGCCGTGGTCGCGTCGTTCACGCCGGACCTGGTCGCCGGACACGACGTCGTGGTGGACGCCGCCGATTCGGTCGTGGTCACCCGAGCGATCTCGGATGCCTGCGCCGCGGCCGGCGTGCCGTTCGTGTGGGGCACCGTGCTCGGTCACGACGGGCAGGTCAGCGTCTTCCGCGACGCCGGGTCCGACGGCGTCGACTTCCACGACCTGCACCCCGACGCCCTGCCGGACGAGGGCTCGTGCGCCCTCGACGGCGTCGTCCCCGCACTCTGCGGCGCGGTCGGTGCCGTGATGGCGGGACAGGTCTTCGCGATGGTCACCGGCACGGGCGACCCGCTGCTCGGACGCGTCCTGACCGTCGACGCCCGCCGGTGGCGCTGGACCGAGAGCCCCGTCCGTCGGGGGCCCGCCTCGCGTCGACCGGCACCTGCTGCCGGTGCCTCCGCGGCGCCGCGCATCGCGCCGTCCGCCCTGGCCGCCAGAGTGGCGGACCCGTCGGACCCGCTGGTCGTCGTCGACGTCCGGACCGCCGAGGAACGCGCGGACGGCGTGGTCGCCGGTGCCGTCACCGACGACACCGGCGCTGACGAGGTCGTCGTCTACTGCGCACGCGGACCCCGCGCGGACGCGTGGGCGGCTCGGCAGCCGGCCGGGAGGCGCGTGGCGGTGCTCGACGGCGGCTTCGAGGCCTGGCGTCGCGAGGGCCTGCCCGTGTCGATCGAGCACCGGTCCTGACCCAGCCTGGTCACCCCCACCGCCCCTGCCGCCGCATCCGCGGATAGGATCGGTGGATCATGACGCAACTGCGGGTACGGGAGGCTGCGGCCTTCCTCGGGATCAGTGACGACACCGTTCGTCGGCTCGTCGACGGCGGGACCTTCACCCGTGCCACGGACGACGCGGGGCGAGCCGTGGTCGACGGTCGCGAGGTCGCCGCCTACGCACGGGAACGCAGCTCGGAGCTGACCGACCCGGCGTCCGCGGTGAAGAGCTCGGCGCGCAACCGCTTCGTCGGGATCGTCACCGACCTGGTCGTCGACACCGTGATGGCGCAGGTCGAACTGCAGTGCGGTCCGCACCGTGTGGTGTCCCTGATGAGTGCCGAGGCCGTCCGCGACCTGAGGCTCGAGGTCGGGTCCGTCGCGGTGGCGTCCGTCAAGGCCACGATGGTCGCCGTCGAGGCACCCGCCCACCAGGAGGACCCCCGATGACCCGTCGTTCCCGCTCGTTGCTCGTACCCCTCGCCGTCCTGGCGACGCTCGGCCTGTCGGCGTGTTCCACCGCCGACGCTCCCGCGGGGTCCTCGTCACCGTCGTCGAGCGCGGACGCCGACGTGTCGGGTTCGATCACCGTCTTCGCCGCCGCGTCCCTGCAGCAGACCTTCACGACCCTGGGCAAGCAGTACGAGACCGCGCACCCCGGCGCCTCGATCCGGTTCTCGTTCGCCGGCTCGAGCGACCTCGTCACCCAGATCCAGAACGGCGCCCCCGCCGACGTGTTCGCCGCGGCGGACCAGGCGAACATGACGAAGCTGACCTCGGGTGACCTGGTGACCGGGTCGCCGCGGGCCTTCGCCACGAACACGCTCGAGATCGCGGTCGCCCCGGGCAACCCGCGGGGCATCGGCGGCCTCGACGACCTGACGGCTCCGGGTGTCCAGCTCGTCACGTGCGCCGCCCCGGTGCCGTGCGGTGCCGCGACGGCGAAGGTCGAGTCCGCATCGGGCGTCGACCTCGAGCCGGTCAGCGAGGAGCAGTCCGTCACCGACGTGCTCGGCAAGGTCGAGTCCGGTCAGGCCGATGCCGGACTCGTCTACGTGACGGACGTCCGGGGGGCCGGTGGCAAGGTGGACGGGGTCCCGTTCGACGAGTCGAGCAAGGCCGTCAACACGTACCCGATCGGCGTGCTCCGGGAATCCCAGGACCCGGAGCTCGCGCAGGCGTTCTCGGAGTACGTCCGCTCCGCGGCCGGGCAGCGCGTGCTCTCCGACGCGGGCTTCGGGAAGCCCTGACCCGTGGCTCCGCGCCCTGACGGACGGCCGCCGGTCGCGTGGTGGCTCCCGCTGCCCGCGGTGCTCGGCGGGCTGTTCGTCGTCGTGCCGGTGCTCGCGATGCTCGGCCGGGTGGACTGGTCGTCGTTCGTCGGACTCGTGACCTCCACCGCGTCACTGACCGCGCTCGGGCTCAGCCTCGGCACGGCGCTCGCGGCCACGGGCGTCGCGTTCGTCCTCGGGTACCCGCTCGCCGTGCTGTTCGCGCGGTCGCGGTCGCGGTGGGTCGGCGTCGCCCGGGCCGTCGTGCTCCTGCCGCTCGTGCTGCCGCCGGTGGTCGGTGGTCTCGCCCTGCTCGCGGCCTTCGGTCGGCTCGGGGTGGTCGGGGCGTTCCTCGACGACCACGGACTGCACATCGCGTTCACCACGACGGCGGTGGTCATCGCGCAGACCTTCGTCGCGATGCCGTTCCTGGTGTCCTCGGTCGAGGGGGCGCTCCGCGTCGAGGGTGACCGGTACGAGCGGGTCGCCGCGACGCTGGGCGCCGGGCCGACCCGGACGTTCCTGACCGTCACGACGCCGCGGGTCCTGCCGGGGATCGTGTCCGGGCTCGTGCTGTGCTTCGCCCGGGCGCTCGGCGAGTTCGGGGCCACCCTGACCTTCGCCGGCAGCCTGCAGGGGGTCACGCGGACCCTGCCGCTCGAGGTCTACCTGCAGCGCGAGGTCGACCCGGACACCGCGGTGGCGCTGGCGGTCGTGCTCGTCGTGGTGGCGGTCGTCGTCATCGGGGCCTCGTCGTTCCGGACCCGCGGAGCCCTGGCGTGACGGCCGAGGCTGCGGTGGGAGTCCGGGCGCACGTCGTCGTCAGGCCGCGAGACGTCGACGTCGCGATCGAGGTCCGAGCGGGGGAGTGCCTGGCGGTCATCGGGCCGAACGGTGCGGGCAAGTCGACGGTGCTCGAGGCCCTGGCCGGGCTGCTGCCGATCGACTCTGGCCTCATCGAACTCGACGGGGTCCGTGCCTCGAGTCCACGGCACACCATGCCCGCGCACCGGCGTCGGACCGGACTCGTCGCACAGCGGCCCGATCTGTTCCCGTTCCTCGACGTCGTCGGGAACGTCGCCTTCGGGCCCCGAGCCGCCGGAGCCGGTCGCGCCGCGGCCCGGCAGCTCGCCCGCGACGCGCTCGACGCCGTCGGGGTCGCCGACCTGGCCACCCGCGACCCCGGGACACTCTCCGGCGGACAGGCACAGCGCGTCGCGATCGCCCGGGCGCTCGCCACCGACCCGGCGGTGCTGCTGCTCGACGAACCGACCTCGGCGCTCGACGTCGGCGCGCAGGACGAGGTCCGCGCGGCACTCCGGACCGCCGTCGCCGGCCGGCCCGCGGTGCTCGTCACCCACGACCCGGTCGAGGTCGTCGCCCTGGCCGACCGCGTCGTGGTGCTCGAGGGCGGCCGGGTGGTCGAGCAGGGCACCCCCGCTGCCGTGCTCGGTCGTCCGACGAGTGCGTTCGCCGCGACGTTCTCCGGACTCGCGCTGGTGCGCGGGACCGCCACCGGGGGTGGGATCGCGATCGACGGCGGGGGTGAGCTGGCGTCCGGGACGCACGCCGTGCCTCCCGGCCGGCCCGCCCTGGCCGCCTTCCACCCGACGGCCGCCGTGCTGACGCGGGACGGTGCCGGAGCCGCGCGCACCGTCTCATCGCTCGAGCCGCGCGACGGACTGGTGCGGGTGCGGGCCGGTGACCTGGTGGCGGACCTGACGCTCGCGCGGCTGACCGCGCTCGGGATCGCCCCCGGCGACGCGGTGTGCATCGACGTCCCCGCAGCCGAAGTGGCGGTGTACGCGCCCCGTGGTTGAGACAATGGTCGGATGACCTCCTGGTTCCCCAAGGTGTGGCCGGTGGCCACGCCGATCCTGGCGGCCGTCGTGCTCGCGTTCTCGTACGGCCGCTACGGGCTCGGCACCGCCGTGGTGGTCGTCGTCGCCGTCGTGCTCGCCGTCACGGTCCTGGCGGCCGTCCACCACGCCGAGGTCGTCGCACACCGGGTCGGGGAACCCTTCGGCTCGCTCGTGCTGGCCGTCGCCGTGACGATCATCGAGGTCGCGCTCATCATCTCGCTGTCGAGCTCCGGCGGTGCGCAGGCCGAGACCCTGGCGCGCGACACGGTGTTCTCGGCGGTGATGATCACGATGAACGGGCTGGTCGGCCTCGCGATCCTGATCGGGACCCTGCGGCACAACACCGTGCGCTTCAACCAGGAGGGCGCGAGCGCCGCGACCATGACGGTGGCCGCGCTCGCCGTGCTGACCCTGGTGCTGCCGACGTTCACCACCGGCACCGACGACGCCTCCTTCACGGGGACGCAGCTGGTGTTCGTCGCGATCGCGTCACTGGTGCTCTACGGGCTGTTCGTCGTCACGCAGACCGTGGCGCACCGCGACTTCTTCCTGCCGGTCAACCGTGCCGGCGGGGTGCTCGTCGAGTCCGAGGACGCCCACGCCGCCCGCCCGTCCGGACGCACCACGATGGTGTCGCTCGGGCTGCTCGTCGTCGCGCTCGTCGCCGTGGTCGGGCTCGCCAAGGTGGAGTCGCCCGCGATCGAGGCCGGGGTCGCCGCCGTCGGATTCCCGCCGTCGTTCGTCGGTGTCGTGATCGCGCTGCTCATCCTGCTGCCGGAGGGCATCGCCGCGTCGAAGGCCGCCGCACGGAACCGGATCCAGACGAGCCTGAACCTGGCGATGGGGTCCGCGATGGCGTCGATCGGTCTGACGATCCCCTCGATCGCGGTCGCGTCGCTGTTCATGCCGGGGACGCTGCTGCTCGGGCTCGGGCCGTCGCAGATCGTGTTGCTCGCGCTGACGATCGTCGCGGCGGTGCTCACCGTGCTGCCCGGTCGTGCCACTCGGCTGCAGGGTGGGGTGCACCTGGTGATCTTCGCCGCGTTCATCGTGCTGTCCGTCTCGCCGTAGGGCGGGGACGGGGTCGGGGTCGGGCGTACCGGGTCGTTCCGGGCGTACCTGGTCGAATCGGGCGTACCTGGTCGAAAGTTCCGACACGGTATGCCCGGAAACGCCAGGTATCGCGGGCGTTCTGGGAAGGAACGGGGGGGGGG